>CAWDND010000099.1:0-32126 GCA_963803395.1 uncultured Planctomycetaceae bacterium | reverse complement strand
TGACAAAACTGGCCCAACGCGCGTCGGGCTCGAGTTGGTTTTTCAGCAAAATGGCCAGGCCGTGGGTGATGTCGGAGGTCTCGACGACGCACTGGTGACGATCCTGCTGTTTCCGCCGGAACAAGCGAATTCCCGCCAGCACATCGCTGCCGTGATCGGAGACGACCTGCACCGGCACGCCCAGACGTTGGCTGAGCGTGCCCAGGTGGGCCGCGACGGTTTCGCCGTTGCAGCGCGTCAACACAGCGACCGAGAGCACCTGGACATCGTGATGGTCGGGGCTATAGCCTTTGCTGCGTAACACCGACAAGCGCACGCCCAGGATCACCAGACACTTGTGCTCTCCCAACTGGATGGTCAGATCGACAAGAAACACCCAATCGGAACAACGCGGCAAGGGCCGCCGCAGCAGAAACAAGCCGACACGCAACAGCCACAGGCGAATGGTCTCGGCACATGGGCCAACGGCGACCACAACACCTTGGAGGGAGGAAAAGATCAAGGCGACTCCGCGATAACTGCTGTGAGCCTCGCAGACCCAGGTCAGAGCCAAGCGAACCAACAGCAGGGGGTAGACATGTCCTTTGGTGCAAGACAACTCTTCGGGTGTAATCAGTCGCCCAGCAAGGAGAGGGGGATCAGGAGTGTCCTTGACCGATTGAGCATCTGGCCCCCAAAAAAGACGCAGACATGCGGACCGTCAGCGGAGGGGCTCTCAGGAGCCGCTGACAAGGCTCGCAGTTGTTCCTCCAAGTCTTTGACGCGGGCTTTCCACTGATCTCGGCTCAGAGACAGGTCACGGTTCGTGACCCGCAACTGTCGAATCTGCTGTTGTTTCTCGGCCGATCGTTGTTTCCACCGATCACGACTGGCTCGGAGTTTCCTTGCCTTTCGGGCAGCATCCCCGTCGTCGCTCATCACTAAATCCCCACTTGAAACACCCTCCTTGACGGGACCGATTCTGGCATGAATTCTAACATGGAAAAACAGCACAGACTGGACAGCCTACCCCCAGCCGCGCACCCAGAAGCCCGGGTTGGGATTCCCCGTGGTGCGCATCCTCGTCGTGTTCAGCTTGGCCGTGGGCACCGTGCTCGAAGCGGCGATGGGCCCCTACCAGGGCAAGCAGACCAGTGAGCTGGCTCTGCTGCGTCTGGTCATCAACCAGTTCCAGCCCGGCGACATCGTGCTGGGCGATCGGTTCTTCTGCTCGTACTGGGTGATCGCCGGCCTCCGCCGCCGGGGCGTCGATGTCGTGTTCCGGCTCCACCAGTGCCGCACGGCTGACTTCCGGCGCGGCCGCCGGTTGGGCCGTGCCGATCATCTGGTCACCTGGCCGAAGCCCCCGAGGCCTGATTGGATGAGCCGCGAGGTCTACGAGCGATGCCGGCGGAGTTGACCATCCGGGAGTTTCGGGTGCGGGTCCAAGACAAGACCAAACGTGTCCGCAAGCTGGTGGTGGTCACGACCTTGACCGACGCGGCGGACTATCCAGCCAAGGAGTTGGGGAGTCTGTTCCGTCAGAGGTGGTACGCAGAATTAGATTTGCGCACCTTAAAGACGGACATGCGAATGGAGATGCTGCGAACCAAGAGCCCGGAAATGGTGCGGAAGGAGATCGCGGTCCATCTCCTGGGGTACAACCTGATCCGCGGTGTGATGGCTGAGGCGGCGCGGGCGGCGATGGTCCATCCCCGGCAGTTGAGCTTCAAGGGGTGCATTGCACGAGGTGCGGTCGTTCGAGGAGGTGCATCTGTACGACCCGGTGCGGATCGCGGCGGACTTGCCCCGGCTGTTGCAGCTCATCGGCAGGAAGCGGGTGGGGGACCGTCCCGACCGTTACGAGCCGCGGGCGGTGAAGCGGCGTCCCGAACCGCACCCGCTGCTGCGGATGACGCGGAAGAAGGCCCAAGCATTGATCAAACGTGGAAAAATACCTTATAATAAAGCATAGCCTCAACTACGAATGGCTATCGCCGCAAGTTGTCCAAATGACAGGCTTTAAGTTATCCTGGTGCCATTCGGAACCGAATCCGCTTCCGCAAGTAGTTGTAAGCGTTGCGATATTGCTCCCGCTTCTTCCCCACCACCATCCGCCGCCGTCGGATCGCGGCCGCCGAGTGCAACACCCGGTAAATCCCCCGCGGTTTCTCCTTCAGCCAGCGGCTCATCTTCCGCGCCGAGCGTTGCGCGTTCGCGTCCGAGAACAGCACCTCCGCCAGTTTGTAAATATATTCACACGCATGATAATAATCGATCACCCATTCCCACTCCAGCCGCTGACCGGAGCGGAGGGGATGGCGCATCCGCTTCAGGACCCGGCGGAAATACCGCGTCTGTTGGTACCCCCCATCGGTGATATAGGCCAGCCGCGGCAGCGGTCCCGTCCACTGCGTCAACACCGCCTCGAGCAACGCCGTCAACTGCCGCGACAGCGCCCCCTGACCGGGCTCGGGCATCCGGCCCAGGTACACCGTCCCCAGCCGCCCACCCCTCCGGTCGTAGACCGACAGCGTCGCCGTCGCCCCTTCGCGGTAACACTCCTGATCCCGGATCGGTAACATCAGCCCGTCCCGACCCACCGCCAGCACCGGCTTGCGGCCACCCCGCGATTGGAACGCCTGTTCCAGCCACTTCAGGACGTGAGCCACCTGGGCGTCCTGGCGGTGGGGCTCCATCCCCTCCGCCACTCCCGCGATCACGGTGCGCAAGGTCGCCACCGACCAACACACGCCATGATCGCGCTTGAGGCTGGCCAACACCGCGCCCTGGGTGGACGCCAACGCCCCCTGAGCCGCCCGCTCGGCCAGGGCGGGCGTGGCCAAGCCCGCCTCGAGTCCCAAGCGGATCTCCAACGGGACGATCGACCGCTCGACGCCGTGCAGGGGCTGGTACAACATTCGCCACAGGGTGATCGTTCCGAAGAGGGTAGCCACGGTGCGGTTGGGGGACTTGAAGCGGCGGCGATACCACACCCCCTGGAAGCACATCTGGTGGGGCATGTCCCGACGGTCGTGCGGCTCGAGGTGATTGAAGGTCCATTCGACGATGATCCGCCCCAGTTTGCGCAGTTGATCGTGCAACTGGGTCTCGAACCGGTGAGTGACTTGGGGGGTCACATCCGCTCGGCGGAATTGGGCGATGAGGCGACCGATCTGGGTGATCACGGGGATCAAGCGTACGGTCAGTGGGAACAAGGAGGTGACGAAGGGCGTTACCCGCAGAGGGCGGAGAGCCGTAGCATGGTCCATCGAGGCGACTCCTGGGGTGAGGAGGATTGGTTCGGTCACCTCCAATTCACCGGGGAGTCGCCTCCTTTTCAAGATCCCCTCCCATCAGTCATTGCCACTGAGAGCCTTCCGGGGCAGAAAAACAGACGATTCCCGCCGAAAACCTTGGCACAGGCGCGATTGCACCCGTGCAAGACGGTGTTCACGCAACGGCTGAAACAGTCGGGGATGACCTGGAAAGTGGACGGAGGTCAGAGGATCGTGGACCTGCGAGTGATCCAACTGAGCGGGGTCTGGTCGGAGGTGTATCAAGCATATTTGCAGGCGAAGATGCTTCCCGATGTGGGGACTCAGGGGGGTTCCGGGAAGAAAAAGCCCCAAAAGGCCGCGTAATCGATGGCACAGGCGCGATTGCAGCTCCCTTTCCGCACATCTCGGTCTGAATATCTCCGAATTTCCGGCCCCTGGTCCGCTCAGGCGTCATAGACCGACTGGGGGAGGTCCAGCAAGCGGAGGACTTTTTTCTGCAACTGGCTCAGCTTGGTCGTGAACATGACCGCCGGCTCGGACCCCACCTCCAACCGGTGACGCTGGACGTCCTCAAAGACTTCGATTAACCGCCGAACCGTCGGATAGCGGCAGGCGCGACCCTCGGGATACAGCCGCAGGCTCTCCATCTTGGTACGGATCATCGCTTGACGGAGCTCCCGCTCCAAGAGCGACTCCACCAGCAGCACGAAGAAATACATGCACAGCAACGCCTGAATCCGGCTCACCTCCTTCAGATATACGGGGGCCACGGCGAAATCCGTCTTGAGCTGCGCGAACCGCTTCTCGATCACCGGCTGCCCCTTGTACGCCAGCAACAACTCCTGCTCCGAGAGGGTCCGGTCGTTCGTGATCAAGGGGAACACCCCGTCGCTGAGATGTTCCGCCGCCAAGGCCGCGTGGTTGACCTCGCACTTCAACTCGAACCGCGTGATCTCCTCTTTGATATATCGCGTCCTCTCGCTCGGACGCCCGCGACCCTCCTGGTGATACTTCTCTACGACCCGCTCTTCGATCGTGGTCGTGATCCAGCCGCTGGCACCCCGCGACTCCAGGATCGCCTCGACCGCCGTGGCGACTTTGGCCCGATCCTGAAAGCGGCTCCGCGGCGCGCCGAGCTTCTGTTGCAACTCGGCGAGTTCCCGCAAGGCACGATCCACTTGCCGTGCCCGCTGAGACGCGTCGTTCTCCGCCTTTCGCGTGCTGTGATACCACACCAGGCGATACCCCTCCGCGCTCGCGCCGGCTCTTCACTGACGCTGAACTGATCGATGATCTCCCCGTCCTCGTCGCGCTTGTCATAGATCGGCC
This sequence comes from uncultured Planctomycetaceae bacterium, assembly GCA_963803395.1. GTDB lineage: Bacteria > Planctomycetota > Planctomycetia > Isosphaerales > Isosphaeraceae > JAFANO01. The sequence goes on along the minus strand of CAWDND010000099.1, from coordinate 27,537 downwards.
GCCACCGGACTTGGCCCCGCGACAACGATTCGCGGAACACCCGGTCCTCGTTCCGGGTGCGAGGGATCAGGGTGAGGAACCGGCCGCCGTGCTGGTGCACGTGCGCCATGTTCTCGGCGGTCGCCAACTTGCAGTCGGCCACGTAGAGGAAGTCGCGGCGCACCGCCAGCGTGCAGAGCAGGTCCCAGGTGGCGCGGTGGGTCTGGTCATCGACGGTGTTGCCGCTTTTGGCCTGGAAATAGACCGGGACACCGCCGTCCCGGGAGACGGTGAGGATGAACAGCAGTTGCTTCAGGTCGGGCCGGTGGTCCTTGTTGTGCCCCCAGGTGATCGCCAGCCGCATCTGCTCCTTGCGCTTCTCCTCGTGGGTCGCGTCGGGGTAGTCGCCGTGGAACGTGATGGTGGTGGAGTCGTTGTGCAACTGGTCGAGTCCCACGCCGAATCCCGAGATGGCGTGAGTCGCGACCGTCAGGGCGAGGGAACCGCAGTCGTTCTGGAACAGGCGGTCGAGACACCGTCCCACGCGATCGTCATTGAGCGAGGCGATTTGCCGATCGGAGAGCCCGAGCAAGTCGGGGGCGTACCGCGCCGCCCACTCGCCGACGCCGTAGAGGGGCTCGCGGGACAGGAGCAGGTTCTTGAGCAGGACCAGGAGCCCGGTGGCCGGATCGATGCGGCAGCGGCGGTCTTGCGGTGGTAGATACGCGCGGAAGAACTCCTCGAGTCGCAACCGTTCGAGAATGCGATTGACGATCGGCAGCAGGCCGACGCGGTAGGAGTGGAGGTCGTGGCCGACCGCTTCGGCGCGCTGGCCCACCTGGGTGACGGGCATGGAATCTTCCGGGGTCTTCACCGATGTCGCTCCGGACGAGTTTGCGGGGTTACCGACGAGTCAATCGGCCGCCCTGGACCGCCGCGTGATCAGCGGTCAGCGTGCCTCGATTCCCGCCGACATCATTGTCCGAAGTGAGGAATCGTCAAGAGGTGAAGGATCTAGACGAAATAGTTAGCTGAATATGCCTTGACGTAAATCGAGTCCGGCGTGACTTACGTCTCGTGGCCGTCCTGTAACCCGGAGGGGAAAAGATCCGGCCCGCGGCCGGGACATTGACTGGTGGTGGGACAAGGAGAAGAATGCGGCATCGCCATCATGCCAACTCGTGGGGCACCCGGCAGCGATGATCTGCCTGCGGGACGCCCGCGTGAAGGAGGGCTACCGGCCGTTGGCTAGCGTCAACCGAGTTGAGAAGGAAAATCGGAGTTATTCAGACCGAGATGTGCGGAAAGGGAGATGTACAACATGCTTCTCGGCAATTTCATCGGCACGACCGCGAACGGGTCCAACGACAAGAATTATGCGAACGCGATCGACGGCGTTTTCATCAGTTTCGCCTCGAACAATGCGATCGGAGTCGAATGGGTCCTGCAGCCGGACAAAACGTTTGTCCTGGGGAAGATCGAGGGGAACACCATCTCGAACAACAACAACGATGGCATCGCTATCAACGGCGGCACGTCGTCGTTCAGCAATCAGATCCTCGGCAATTTCATCGGCACCGACGGCAACGGTATGTTTGCGTTGCCCAATACACGCAACGGCATCTTCATCGACAATACCGACACCAACTTCATCGGCTCGGCCAGCCCCCAGTTCCTCTCCAACGGGTTGAACACGGCCCGCAACGTGATCTCGGGTAACGGCCAGGCCGGCATTGAAGTCGATGGAGGGACGACGGGAGGAGGGAGGACGGGACCTCGCAACCAGATCATCGTCGGCAATTTCATCGGCACGACGAAAAACGGAGACGCCCAGCTCGCGAACGGCGTGGTTGGAATCTTTCTGAACAATTCCCCACGAAACCTCATCGGGGGAGAGGTGAACTCCTCCTCGGGGACGAACGACCTGTCTCGGAACATCATCTCGGGCATCGACCAGTCGTCCTTGATCAGCGACGTCAGCACGGTTGGCATCCAGATCTTCGGAGGACAGTCCGACAACAACTTCGTGCTGGGCAACTTCATTGGCACTGACGTGACGGGGACCAGAGATTTCGGCAACACCATCGGTGTTTTCATCAACAATTCGCCGAACAACACGGTCGGGGATCTTAATGGTCCCAACGTCATCTCGGGCAACGATGATGCCAACGTTCTGGTCTTCGGGGTCGGCGCCAAGGACAACTTGATTTCCTACAACATCATCGGACTTAACGCGGCGGATAACGCGCCGCTGACGGGGCTCATGAACCCGCGGCCCGACCAGTCCAACCCTCTGGACCAGTTTGATCCGCGCTCGTCCATCGGCGTGGAGGTCTCCCAGGCGTTCCATCCCACGATCGACCACAACGACGTCTCGGGCAACCGCGTCGGCATCGAGATCATCGGCAATGGCTCGCTGATCGTCCCGCAAGACGCTGCATCCCTCGCCAACGACTTCAAGGTCGTCTTCGGTGAAGTGGGCCAGATCGACATTACCCAGTTCGTCGGCGCCTTCTCGGTGGTGACCTCCAACAGCTCGGCGCCAATTTCGACCCCAATCAGAACCTCCTGCCTGCGTCCTTTCTCAACCCGGACGGTACGCGCAAGAGTTTTTTGGTCGCCGATGTCGGCATTTCCCTCATCGGTACACACCTGAACCTGATCGGTTTGCCCGGGCAGGGCAACACGATCATGCATAGCGGGCAAGCCGGCATCCAGATCACGGGGCAGGAACGCTCAACCCTGGAGTGAACGCCAACATCGATAATACGGTCCAAGCGAACACCCTCACCGATGACGCGAACGGGGTGTTCGTGAGCAACGCCTCCCTGAACCTCATCGGAGGGATGGGCGCTGGGACCGGGAACGTCATCACGAACAATTCCCCGTCCGTCGTCCCCCGGAACCCCAACCAGGTTGGCGTGTATATCTTCGGCGGTGGCACGAACACGATCGCGAGAAACACCATCACGGGGATGGGCGGCTATGGCATCCTCCTGTTCAACACGCCGCCCAATGCGGACGTCGTGTTTCAAACCGGTCCTAATCGGAACATCGTCACGAGGAGCGGGAGTGCGGATTTCCGCGTGTTCAATGGCCCCGTCCAAGTCGTGACGAAACCCTCGACCTCCAAGGGCAAAAGACGAGTACAAAAAACAGCTTGGGAAGCCCCACCCGAAGGGCCTCGCACAAAGTGTGATGAACCACACGAAGGCGACCCAGACCGCGCATTCCATGACTACTCTGGCGCGACGGTTCCGTTGAGCGGCACCGGCGCCGAGCGTGCCGAAACAAGCCGCCGAACGGAGGGGCCGGGCCCCTCCGGTCGGCGGCGTTATTGATCGGCTCCACTCGCGGTGCGGACATCTGGCTTAGCGGATGGCGGGCGGCTGGACCCCGAGGTTCCGCGTGCGTCCGAACATGATGTTGAGCAGGGCCACCACCTCGAAGTCGAATGGCTTGGGGCCGGTCACCGGGGTGACGTACCCGAACGTCAGGAACGTGTTGCGGTGGAATTCGAAGTTGAGGCCGTACGTCAGGTTCACCACATCCGCCGTCCCCGCGGGATCGAAGCGGTTGTAAGGGTCGCGGTGGTTGATCGGGGTGTTGATGTGGGTCTCGAACGTCGGGATGATCCCGGTCAGGAATTGCGCGGGGTCGTATTGGCGGTAAATGTAGTACCCGACCACGATGTCGTTGTAGATCTGCGTCACGTCGCGTGGATTCGAGGGCACAGCAAGCGCGGAGAACCCCTGGAGATAGCACCGGTCGTGGGCCAGGATGTAGCCGAGGAAGGGTTGGAACTCGACCGAGTGGAACGCGTTAATGTACTTCGAGTTCGCGAACGTCTTCGGCCCCGTGGGAGGCGTGATTTGGATCCCGGTCGAGACCAGGCTCCCGGTCTGGCGGTCCTGCGCCAGGATGTACTTTGCGAAGATGCTCAGGTCATTCAGTGCCGTGGTGGTCGGGGTCGAGAACGCATTGCGGATCCGACTATCGGCCGTCAGCGTGTTCAGGGGGAGCCGGAGGCCGATCGATCCCATCCCCTCATTGAACGTCTTTTCAAAGCCCCACACGTACCGATACGCACAGGTTGGTCACCGGCGACTCGAAATGCCGGTTGGTCGTCTGGTTGATATTCTCGAAGAAGTTGAAGGAGAAAAAGACACGATCGAGCGGACGGGGCGACTGGTTATCGGCGATCTTGAGCTGCTGCGCCGACGGCGCAGGTTCGAGGTCTGCAGGGGACTGGGTGCCCTGGGAGGCTGGCCGGGCGTGGGTGGAGTCGGCGGAGGCAGAGGAATCCTCGCCTGCATTGCATGGACGGTGAACGGGCTCTGGTCGCCGATGACGTTGGGGAACAGGCCGCCGCCGCCCGTCACCGCGCCCGCCCCGGCGGCGAGGGCGGATTGGAACGCCTCGGCGGCTGCCGGCGCCGCTGGGGGCGCGGCTTCCGGCGCCGCTGCGGGGGGCGCACCACCACCTGGCATGCCAGGCGCAGGCGGGGTCGGGGGTGGAGCCGCCGGAGGCGCCCCGGGTAAGCCCGATGGCGCCATCGGCTGCGGCGCGCCCGGAATGGCTCTGCCAGGGGCATACATCCCACCCGGCCCGAACTGGTCCGAGGGATACGTCGGGACGCACCCGGGGCCATACGGTGCCGGAGAAAACTCCTGGCCCGTGGGGGGATTGTGAGAGTTCGGCGGATCGGCACTCGCGATCCGGCACAATCCCAGCCCTATCGTGGCCATGACCACACAATGCCTCGACGGCTGCTTTCGGCCCATCGCTTCGATCTCCTTCTCGAAATCATTCCCTGACACCCGAAGCCGACCCCCTCCTTGTCGGCGTAGCTCACGCATCCTCGCAACGCCATCACCGGTAAGGTTTTGGTCTTGCACACCGACCATATCGTCATCCCTGCGGCAATACATCGCATTATTCGTTGCCGCCGTTATAATTAACGGCCGGGCGCGGCGCCGGGCCGCGGGTTTAAGGAAATCTTGAGAAATTCACCGGGTTGCCTCGGGTCGTCTTCAACCCGTGCCGGTTCGGCGGGGTCCGGGGGTACTCTCGAAGATTCGCCGAGGACGCCTCGCACGGACCCGCCTGAACAAATCCGAGCCAGAGGGAGAGCCGATTCGTGACCGTTTGTGAACGTCCCGTTTTCCTTTATGAGTGCGTCCGTTATGGGAGCACGGGCCCTTCGCCGGAATCCTCGGCCCGGGCCCGGCGCCCTCTCTCCGCGCGGCGGGTCTGGCGGTCCTGGCCGGTCGGGCTCGCCCTCAGCTTGAGCCTGTTCGCGACCGGGGTGCGTCCGGTGAATGCACAAGATCAGGTCCGCAATTTCACGCAGCCGATCCTCGTACAAGACAGTGACGGCCACCACGCGATGGTCCGCGCGCTGATTTTCCCCACGGAAGATGGCTCGCAACTGCTTTCCGGCGGCGCGGATAAGGTGATCCATCTCTGGAGCCTCGGCGACGGTCGGACGACCCCGCTCCGGACCATCCGTCGGCCAATCTGGCGCGGGATGGCCGGCCAGATCGACACGATGGCCCTGTCTTCCGCCAAGGACGAGCACGGTCAGAGGATCTTGGCGGTCGCGGGCTACGGGGTCGAGGCGGCGCTCGGCGAGATCGCGCTCTTCCGCTTTCCGGGCCTCGAGCTCGCGGCGCGGGAGACGGGTGAGATCGTGGCCTACCTGAGGAGTTCGCGCGACACGAAGGCCGGGCGCGGCCACTCGGGAGCCGTCCAACACTTGCAGTTCGACCCCACCGGTAAATTCCTCGCTTCGGCGGGCTTCGACACGAACGTCCTGATCTGGGACGTCGCAACGCGTCAGACCGTCGCCGCGTTCGCCGACCACGCCCGGCCGGTCGGGGGGCTCGCTTACCTCCCGGGAGGGCGATTCCTGGTCACCGGCGATGCGCTCGGCGTCGTCCGGATCTGGGACGTCCACCAGGCGAACCGTCCCCCGCTCCGTTATCCGACGCCGAAGGCCCCGCCCGGTTCGAGCCCGGCGATCACCGCCCTTGCGGTCAGCCCCAATGGACGATGGGTCGTGGTCGGCCGTGAGGATGGATTGCTGGCCCGCCTGGAGATCGCGGCCCCTGGACCGTTCGTCCCTCTCCCCACCGATCGCGGTCAAGCCGCGATCTGGGCCCTGGCGATCAGCCACGACGGCAGCCGGATCGCCACCAGCATCGAAAGCCACCGCCTCGCGGCGCCCGCCGAACGCTACCGGCCCGATTGCGACGTGGAACTCCGCTCGTTCCCCGAGGGCCGGGTTCTGAACCTCCTCCATCGCGCCGACGACCGGGTCGCGGCCTGTGCGTTCAGTCCCGACGATCGCTCGCTGGCGTTCGCCGGCGACACGTTCCAGACCATCCGAGTCCAGGACCTCCGCGACCTGAAACAGCCGCCGATCCGGTTCCGGGGCCACGGCGCCAGCATCCGGGATGTCGGCTTCCATCCCGACGGCCAGGCCATCGGCTTCTCCCGCTTTCGCCCCGGCCCGAACAATTTGAGATACGAGGGTTTCGACCTGAAGAGGAAGCAGATGACCACGTTCGCCGCCGCCGACCTCGATCGCGCCGTCGAGATGCTCGACGGCTGGACGATCCGGCCGACGAGCCCCTTTCACCTCGAAGCGACAGATGCACAGGGTTTCCGGCTGACGCTCACCCTGAACCCGGAACGCGACGGGCGCTGGTGGTGCTATGGCCTGCTCCGTCCCAGGAGGGCGGGCCGGCGCCCCCTGGCGGCGATCGGATGTACCTCAAGGGGTCTCGATCCACAGCCTCGACGAAACGGGGCGACGCACCCGGCTCCTCGCCGGTCATGCGGGCCCGGTCACGGCGCTGGCCGCGTCGCGCGACGGCAAATGGCTGGTCACCGGCTCGACGGACCAGACCCTCCGCCTCTGGACGCTGGCGGGGGCCGAGACCGTCCCCGATCTGGGCGCGACCTTCCGCCGCGAGGCCAACGGCGACCAGGTGGTCGCCACCGTCCGGAAGCGGAGCTTCGCCGATGACATGGACCTCCGCGAGAGAGATGTCCTCGACCTCTGCGGTTTTGGGTCGAGCCAGGTCGAGCCGGGCACCTTCGTCGCCCGGGTGGACGCGATCACGCCCGACGTCCCGATCTCGATCCAGGTCCGGAACCGCCGCGACGACCAGGGGAAGGGACCCTTCCAGACGGTGACCACCAAGCGCCAATCCCCCGCCCTGACCCTGTTCCCCTCGTCCGACCCCGCAGGCGAGTGGGTCCTCTGGATGCCGCAGGGCTACTACGACACCTCGATCGAAGGAGACGGGAAATACCTGGGCTGGCACCTCAACCAGTCCTGGCTCGATCAACCGAAGCCGACCCTCCACTATCCGATCAAGCAATTCCAGAACAAACTCAACCGCAAGGACATCATCGATCGGCTGCTCGCGACCGCCGACCTCGACGCCACGTTGGCCGCGCTGGTCTCGCCCGACCAACCCGAGCCGCCAAAGTTGGTGATCAAGGAGCAGCCGCCTTCCGTGGCGGTCGAGGTCACGGAACAGGATGGCAAGCGCGCCCAGGCCCACGTCTACGCCAAGAGCGCTTCCAACCAAGAGATCGAACGAATCGAGATCCGAACCGATACGGAGCTCGTCCGGATGATCCCCTACCCGCCGGGGACGACCGTGGTCGATCAGAAGGTCACGGTCCCCCTCGATCGCATTGTGCTCAAGATCAACGTCACGCCGTTCCAGCGCGACGGCGGCTGGCAGACCCGGTCGGTCAATATCGTTTGCCCGGGGATACAGACGCTCGAGCGGAAACCTCGCCTGGTGATCCTGACCCTCGGCGTCGACACGTTCCCGACCGGGCGTTTCCCGCCGGTCCTGCACGCGGACCGGGATGCGCGGGACCTGGCCGACTTCTTCAAGGCGCATCTCCTCGCGCCGAGCGATGGGTCGCGGTTCGACAGCGATCAGGTCGAGGTGTACCCGTTCACCGGGGCGGAGGCGCGGGCCGACCAGGTCCTGGCCATGTTCGAGCTGCTCCGGGCTCGGTTCCAGGAGGAGCCGCTCGGCAAAGACGACCTGGTGGTCGTGGCCGTCGAGTCGCACTTCGTGAGCCACGAGCGGCGGGGGCTCCTCCTGACAGCCGATTCCGCCGCCCAGGCGCCCCTGCGCCGGCGATCGCGGCCAACGATCTCGGCGCGAGCCTGGGCGAGATGGCCAACGCGGGGTGCAAGGTGATCCTCCTGCTCGACGTGGTGCACAAGGAGCTCGACGAGACCGAGGGCGCCGCCCTGACGGGCTGGGTCCGTGGCCTGCGCGATCACCAGAACGTGATCACGATCTTGGCGTCGCGCTCCGGGCCGAGCGAGCCGAGGATCGTCCACGGCCGGGCGAACTTCCCTCGATTCCGGCACCGGATGGTCGCGCAAGGCGTGCTCGACGCGCTCGACGCCCGGTGGCAGACGCGCGGGCGGGTCGATCCGAAGGGGCACTACAGCCTCCATGGCTTCCAGGCCGCGGTCCGCGACATCGTCCGCGAGCACACCCAGGGAAGCCAGGACACGGCGTGCTATATCCCGGAGCTCATCCCCGAGCGCTTCCCCCTCCTCGACCCGCGCTAAAAAGGCGAGACGAATTCGCCAACAGGATCCGACGCGATCCGAAACCGCGGATGGTTCCGCCCTGAGAGGCACGGCGACGCGCCGGTGTGGACTGAGATCGGCCGGAGCCCACTTGCGAACGGTCAACAAATAACTTGAACCATCTATTATTAGTTCCGTGAAAATATGGGTGGCTGGGGTCTCGTCTTTGTCACGCGACAATAGGTTTGGCCGCTAATCCGGACAACCGGTTTTGCCGCGCCGACGGTCCGGGTATAGTCACGTGATTCCGACCTGATCTCGCCACAACACCACAGAGACTCCGCCCATGCCAGCCCCGGTACCGCTGCCCATCCGCCAAGCGATGAGGCGCCGCCTCGAACACGGGGCGACCGTCACTCAGTTGAGCCAAGCCTTCGGCATCGCGCCGCGCACCGTGCGGAACTTGGTCCGAGCGTGGCGGGAGCGGCCCGGGAGCAGTGTGGCTCCCGCGTACGCCCACCGCCCCGTCCCGCCCCCACCGCCGGACCACCCCGCCTCCGAACCGGCCCTGCTCTTGCGCCGCGAACACCCCGGCTGGGGGGCCGTCCTCATCCGCATCTCTCTGGATCGGCAAGGCGTCCGCCCTCTGCCCGCGGCCCGCACCCTCCAGCGGTGGTTCTCCCGAGCCGGGCTCGGCCCGGCACCGCCGGGTCGGCGGCCGCGAGCCTCGGAGGGGCGGGCGACCGCCCCTCACGAGATCTGGGAGGTCGACGCGGCTGAGGAGATCCGACTCGGCAGTGGCGCGACCGTCTCCTGGCTGCGGGTCGCCGACGAGTTCCCTGGCGCGGTGTGGCACACCGCGGTTTTCCCCCCTCGGACGCTGGAATTCCGTCCCGGCGACCGGCACCCAGGAACAACTGCGTGCGGCGTTCGCCCGCTGGGGGCCGCCGCGGCGCGTGCGGGTGGACAACGGCGCGCCGTGGGGCTCGACCGGAGAACTGCCCACCGAACTGGCGTGGTGGCTGATCGGGTTGGGGGTGGGCGTGAGCTGGAACCCGCCGCGACGCCCTCAAGCCAACGGCGTAGTCGAGCGGTCGCAGGGTACGGGCAAGCGGTGGGCGGAGCCGGGGGCCTGCCGTGATGAGGCCGAGCTGCGTCAGCGGTTGGAGGAACAGGATCACATCCAACGCGAGTTGGATCCGCGAATCAAGGGGCTGAGCCGGATGGAGGCATTCCCCGGCCTGAAGCACTCGGGGCGGGTCTACCGCCCTGAAGAGGAGGAGGCGCTGTGGGATCTGACGCCCGTGCTGAGCCATCTCGCCGAATATGTATTGGTCCGACGGGTAGACAACAGTGGAACGGTCTCGGTGTCTAACAAGAGCCGTTACGTGGGAAGGAATTTGTGTGGTCAGGATGTGCACATAAGCCTCGACCCCCTTGCGGTGGAGTGGGTCTACGCAGGCCCGAACGGGGTGTGTTACCGCCGCCAGAAAGCGGAGGAGCTGACTGCGGAGCGGGTCCGGAGCATGGACGTGACCCGGCACCGGCAGCGGGACCGTCGGCGCGGCAAAACTGGTTGTCCGGATTAGCGGCCAAACCTATTGTCGCGTGACATCTTCGAGACCCCAGCCACCCAAGGCAGCCTGAATGTTCAAGTTATTTCATGACAGTGCCTTGGAGTAGAGGGTGGGCGGCCCCGGGACGCAAGGCGCCGCGCCCACCGCAACGGTGGCACATCGGCGAGTGATTGAGAACCGATAAACCGGATCGGAGGCACCTCATGAGCCGCGACCCACAGCCGCATTCACCCACCGGCGATCCCGCCGCTGCGAGCGACCAGCACCTCCTCCAGCGGCGCATCCGCGTGGCCCGAGGCCTGGAGCCCGCCGACCTCCTTCTGACCGGTGGACAGGTCGTCAACGTCTTCACCCAGCGGGTCGAACCGGCGGAGATCGTTGTCGCGGACGGATGGATTGCCAGCGTCGGGCTCCATGACTGGCCGGCGCATCAGACGATCCCGCTGGCGGGCCGGGCCGTCCTGCCGGGCCTGATCGACGCGCACATGCACCTGGAGAGCACGCTGCTGACCCCGGCGGAGCTGGCTCGGTTGATCGTGCCCCACGGGACGACCGCGCTGATCTCCGACTCCCACGAGGTGGGGAACGTCTTGGGTGTCCTCGGCATCGAGATGCTGCTGTCGGCTAGCCAGGACCTCCCCCTGGACTTCCTCTTCATGGCCCCCTCATGCGTCCCCGCCACGGCTTGGGAGGATGCCGGGGCCGTGCTCGGCCCGCCCGAGGTGCGCGCACTGCTGACCCGGTCACGGGTCCTGGGACTGGCCGAGGTGATGGATGTCCCGGCCGTCCTGGACGGCGACCCCAGGGTCCTGGAGAAGCTCCGGGCGGCTCTGGACCGACATCGCGTCGTGGATGGGCATGCCCCGGCCCTGGCCGGGCGGGACCTGATGGCCTACGTGGCCGTCGGCATCCGCTCCGACCACGAGGCCACGACCGCGGAGGAGGGCCGCGCCAGGGCCGCCCTCGGCCTGTTGGTCCAGGTCCGCGAGGGCTCCAGCGCCCGCAACCTCGACGCGCTGCTGCCGTTGCTGGCCGCCGGCGAGCTGGGGGACGAGTGGTGCCTGGTGACCGACGACATCTTCCCCGATGACCTTCGGCATCAGGGGCACCTCGATGGACTGTTGTGTCGCGTGGTCGCTGGCGGCGTTCCGCCGTCCTGCGCGGTCCGCCACGCCACGCTCGTCCCGGCCCGGCACTATGGGCTGACCGATCGGGGCGCGGTCGCGCCTGGTTACCGGGCTGATCTGGTAGTCGTCGAGGACCTGCGCGACTTCCGCCCCCACTTGGTCCTCAAGGACGGACAGATCGTCGCCCGCGATGGGCAGTATCTGGCCGAGGTCTCCACGTCGCGTCTCGACACCGGGAACACGGTCCACCTGGCATCCCTCGACGAGTCGGCGTTCCGGCTCCCCCTGCTCGGGGAGACCTGCCCCGTCATCCGGGTCGTCCCCGATCAGATCGTCACCCGCCGAGAGATGCAGCCGGTCCGCCGCGTGGAGGATTGCTGGTCGTTCGACCCCGCCCGGGATCTCGTCCTGATCGCCAGCATCGAGCGGCACCGGGCGACCGGCCGGATCGGGCTGGGGCTGGTCGGGGGTCTGGGCGTGCGGGCTGGTGCCCTGGGCTCGTCGGTGGCCCATGACTCGCACAACCTGATCGTCGCCGGCGCCGAGCCGCGAGACATGCTGGCCTGCGTCCGGTCGCTGGCCGAGAACGGGGGCGGGTTCGTCGTCGCCTCGGAGGGAGAGGTCCGCGCCCGGCTGCCCCTGCCGTTCGCCGGTCTGCTCTCGCTCGACGGAGCCGATGCCGTCTGCGACCAGCTCCAGGAGGTCAATCAGGCCGCCCGCGCGCTGGGTTGTGGCCTGGCCTCGCCGTTCGGGACCCTCTCTTTCCTGGCCTTGCCGGTCATCCCCGAGATCCGGATCACCGCTCGGGGCCTGTTTGACGTGCTTGCCCAGCAGTTCATCCGCCTGTAAACCCGTGGCCGCTCCCGCTCCGCTCTCGAGCCGCCGTCCTCGCCGGCCGCGGCGCTGTCGCCGATCGACCGGACCGCGCGATGGATCTGGGCGATGGAAGCCTCGACGCTGGAGGCGAAACCGATCGTCCTGGTCGTCCCTCTCCCTCCGCATCACCTTTCACAAGCCTGTCGGGGCTCTCCGCGTCGAGATCGTCCTGGGCAAGGGAGAAATCAATGGGTGGTCGATCGAGTCTTCTGTCGTCGACTCTGAAAGCCCACCTCAGTGAGCCCCCTCGAGGGGAAGGGCGCCGGAAGACCCATCCCAGAGGACTTTTATAGCTTCTCAGGAATGTAATGCCTGTCCCCGTCCCTGTTTTTCCTGGAGGATTGTGCCCACCCTGCGGACATTACTTTCCTGAGAGCCGATAGCCAGTGTTGCCCGACGGGGAGACGACCGGGACGAGCGGGAAGGAGACGTCGTCCGACTCGAAGTCGAGCGCCTGGCGCAACGTGTCGTCCTTGGCGTCGTCGGGCGCGTCCCGATCGCCTTCGCCGCGATGAACCAGGTCGGGATAGTGTTCCGACAAGGGGGGGAGGATCAACTCGGCGTAGCGGCGAAGTTCCCGTGTGGTGATCATGCCGTCAAGGTCGAGGTCGGCGTCGGGGAGGCGCTGGAAGATCGGAATCATGTCGAGCCGAGGACCGGCCAGGGCGTGCGCCCATGCCCCGGAGCAGGACGTAGGTCAGCAGCCCTCGCTTCAGTTCCGTGACCTCGTTGGCCGGCTCGCCCCGACGTGCGGCCAGGACGTAGGCGGTCTTCGCTCGGCGCGAGTCCTGGGCGACGTACTTCCGGATCCGGCCGACCTCGGGGTCGCGGAAGATCGCCTCGGCCTGGCACGCGTCGATGATCACGAGCCGCTTCAAGGCGTCCAACCGGGCCAGGTTGCTGTAGAGGATGATGTAGGGCAGGGTCGTCGAGTCTTCCACTTTCGGCCCGACCTCGGCCGCTCGCGCGGCGACGATCGCGGGATCGCTCTTGGGGAAGGGGAAGGTCGGCAGGAGCAGGCTGAAGCGGTCGTCTTGGATGCCGGTGTGCCCGGCGAGGAAGATCACGACCGTGTCTTCCGGATGGCCCTTCACGTGGTCGCGGAGGGTCGAGAGGGCCTTATGGACGTTCTTTTCCGTCACCTCGTGATTGGTCAGCACGAGCCGCAACCCCGGCTCGCCATTGGCCTCGAGTCCCCGCTGGTGGAGGAAATTAGCGATCTCTGCGGCGTCGCTGTGGGCGTAACGCAAGGCCCTGCGCTGATACGTGCTGACGCCCAGGGCCAGGACGTGCAGTCGCGGTGGGTTCTCCGGCCCGTCGTAACGGACCTCGACGTCGGGGGATCTCCCGTCGATGGAGCCCGGCCGGCTCGCCATCGCGTAGAACAGGTTCAGACCCTTCGGACCCTTCGGATCCTTCGGACCCGCTAGCAAGCGGGCATGAGCGACGAATCGTGTCGGGTCGGGAGTGGCCTGGAACTCGGCCTCCGTCTGTACCGGGATCCCGTTCTGGTAGAGCCGGAGGTCTTTCAGGCCGGGCTCGCCGAGTGAGATCGTCAGCGTGACGTCGCGGTTCGGGGCGAAGCGGCTCGGGACGGCGCGGGGGTGGACAGCTCGACCGCCAGCTTCGGCGGCGGGTTGGGGGGCGGGGGGATGGGATCGGGTCGAATGCCCTGGCGAAGCTCATCGCCCAGCTGGAAATGATAGTATTGCTTCCGTTCATATTGCTCCAGCGTCCGGACGTCGCCCTCGTACGACCATCGGACCCGGTGCTCGCCTTCGGACGAGCTATCGAACACCCCGTCGGGGGTGAAGACGATCCAGTCGCTCACCCCGGGCGGGGCGGGGCGAGCCTTGGGCTTGCCCTTGACCGGGGATTCGGGCGGGATGGCGGAGAACGTCCCGAGCAGCTTTCCTTCGGACAGGCTCCAGAACCGTGCGGTGGTGTCGTCGCTGCCGCTGACGATCATCGGCCGGTCGGGCCAGGCCACGAGGGCATTGATCTGCTCGTCATGGTGGGGAGAGGGATCGAGGGTGATCGGCTTGGGCTGCTCTCCCAGCGACCAGGCGCGGAGCCGCCTGTCCTTGCCGGCCGCCATCAGCCATTGGCCGTCCTGCGTGAAGGCGAGCGCGTGGACGGGTCCGCCGGGCGGCGTCCCCGGCAAAGGCACTGGCCGGTCCTGGCCGTCCTTCCAGAGCAGAACCTTACCCGAGCCCGTCCCCAACGCGATCGACCGTGACCGGTCCGGGCCAAACCGCGCGCTCGTGACCCGCGCGCCCGCGACGATCGAGCAGACCAGCCGCGGCGGCATAAAACCGACGGCCAGGTCCCAGAGCTTCGCCGAGCGGTCGAGACCGGTCAGCAATCGTCGGCCGTCAGGGGAGAAGTCGATGCTCGCGAGGGCCTCGGAATCGCCCTCGCGGATCGTGTGGATCAGGGCGCCGGTCTGGACATCCCAGACGCAGGCGAGGGGCTCATAATCCCGGCTGCTCCCAGCCGCCACCGATCTCCCATCGGGGGAGACCGCGACCTTGTCGAAGGTCGTGGCGACCGGCGCGTCCACCCTGGCGGCCTTGGGTCGTTCGAATGTCACCGGCCGGATCGCGCCGGTCGTGGAGTCCACGAGTTTGACGTCGCCACCCAGATCCGCGTCCGTGGTCATGATGAGCGTGGCACTATCCTGGAGGAACTTTCCCGCGCTCCAGTTCCCATCCAGCGCGACGACGCTTCGTTTCTTCAGGTCCCAGACTTGCGCCGTCCCGTCGGCGGTGATCATGAGCAGATGCTCGCGGTCGGGCGCCACGTCGAGTTGGCCGATCTTCCAGCGATTGGGCGGCAGGTCGAACCGGGGCCTGCCGTCGGGCAGCGACCAGGCCCGGAGGCCGCCCCGGTCATCGCCCGCGAGGAGCGTTTTCCCGTCCGGCGAGAACGCGAGGGCGACGGCGGTCGCGGCGGGGTCGCCTATCGTGCCCAGCTTCACGGGCAGGAACTTCGGCCCGTCCTCCTGCTTCCAGAGGGAGAGGACGCCGCCGACCTTGGCGCCGCCGGCCGCCAGATACTGGCCGTCGGCCGAGAACATCAGGGTCCCCACGCCCCCCGTGACCGAGTACCGCTCCTCGCGGCGTTTCTCCCGGAGAGCGACCACCCGCACTTCCTCGCCTGCGCCGACCGCGAGGAGGTTCGGCCCGGAGAACCGCAGTGCGGCGATCTTCGCGTCGTACGCGAGGCGGTTGAGTTGTCGGCCGGTCGCGGTCTCGCGGACAGACACCGCCCCCTTTTCGCCGCCGACGGCGAGCGTCTGCCCATCGGCCGAGAGTTCCAGCGCAGTGACGAACTCGCCGAGGTCATCCTGAGTCTTGAGCACTGAGCCATCGGCCTTGAACAGCCGGATCTGGCCGTCATTGCTCGCCGTCGCGAGAGCGGGCGGATCGGCAACGTCCGGGTCGGTCAGGGCGGCGCACGCCGCCAGCGTGACCCCCGCCTCGATCAGGGGCCTCGACCGCGGCTCCGCGCCGGTGACGTCCCAGAGCAGGAGCTTCCCGTCCTTTTCATCGAGCGACACAAACCTCCGTGAATCGGGCAGGAACCCGAGGAAACCGATCACCCCGCCGTGCGGCGGCGGCCCGTCGCCAGCCCCCTTGACCCGTTGCTCGACCCGGTCCCAGACCCGGACCCGGCCCGCGCCGTCGCCCGTGGCGATCCAGCGTCCGTCGGGGCTCATCGCCAGGCTCTCGACCCCCTTGATATGGTCGGCGTCGACGCGGAACAGGACCTGGTCGGCGAGCCTCCAGATCCGGAGCGTGGAATCCATGCTGGCTGTCGTCATCCAGATCCCGTCGGCCGTCAGGGAGATGCCCCGGATCCGGTCGGCGTGGCCCCGCTGGACGACCAGCTCGCGCACGGGCCGGAGCACGCGCTGCATCTTCCGGGGCCAGAGGCTCAACTCCGGCGCGACGCCGCCAAGGACCCGGAATTGTTGCTGGGTCACCTCGCGGCTCATCTGCATGGCGTTGAGGCAGCCGAGCACGTTGTTGGGCCGCTCGGGCGTGCCCAGCCCGCGGAGCAGGCCGGCCGTGAACGGGCTCAGCTCGCCCCGCCGCGCCCTCTCGGCGGAGACCTGCCCGTCGGCCGCCAGCCAGACGGTCATGCCCTGCCACCGCGCCAGCGAAGTCAGCAAAGATTTGCCCGAGGTCTCCAGCTCGACCCCCTCGAGCACCCGACGACCCCGACCCTGCACCGAGGTATCGAGCCAGCAGACGATCGCGTAATTCTGGTCCTTCGAGGCCACGGGATCGAGGGACTCGTCGAGCCGCCAGCCATGCTGGTCAAGGTCGTCCGCCTTCGCGTCGATCGGCAAGAGGTACGCGCGGGCGCGTCCCCGGCGGCGACTCGGGCAGCGGCGGCAGGCCGATGGCGTGCCCGGCGAAGTAGATCAGAACCAGGTCGTTGGGCTTGAGCCGGTAGGCGAGCCACTCCTTGATCGCCCATTCGAGATTCGCCCGGGTGGGCCGCAGGTCCCTCACCGGGTCCTCTGGCCGACCGTGGAGGAGGTTGCCAAAGTCGCTCATGAAGAGGACATGATCGCCGCCCCAGCCCGCCGATCCCCGGAAGAAGAGGCCGATGGCGCGCGCGTCGCGCACGGCCCCGGTGCAATCGGGGATCGCCGGGTCCTTGTAATCATTAATGCCGATGACGATCGCCCAAACCTCGGGCACACGCCCCGGCATCTCCTCGGCGGCGAGCCGCAGCGCCAAGACCGCGAGGATCAGGACGGCGCCCAAGACAAACCGAATCATGACGACGCACTCCGACGGATCAAGGGGGTGGGCCGAACCCGCTGTCGGGTGGGCATTCGATCGCCACGCGAAAGCCAAGGTCCTTCGCCTCTTGATTGGCAGCCGAGGGGTCCTCACGTCGGGTCGTCGAGAATTCGTCGATGAACCCATTGAACGACGCGCCCCCGGATCACGTATTGCGTCCCGCCGGCCGGGCTTTGAGGCTCGCCGTTGGGCATCCGCACGGCCCGGCACCATTCGCGAACGTTGCCGGTCATGTCGTAGATCCCTTGCTCGGTGCGGTCGCGCGGGAAACTCAGCACGGCGGCGGTGGGCACATCCGTCTTGATGAGATGGTATTGATCGATGTTCGCCCACTCCTTTTGCGGCTCCTCATTCCCCCAGACGTAGCGGTTCGACTTTCCCCCCGAGCGCGCGGCGTATTCCCACTGAGCCTCGGTCGGCAATCGTCCGCCGACCCAACGGGCATACCTTTCCGCCAGGTCATGGGTCACGCCGACGGCCGGATAGTGACTTGGATCGACCGGTGCTTTTTTCAGTGCTTCAATGGCCTCTCGCCACAGACTGGGGCGATCCGCCGCATCGATCTTGAGATCCCGGAAATACGCGTCCAGCTCGCCATTCGTGACTTCGGCTTCTTGCAGGTAATATCCCGGCAACTTGACCATGGGCACCGGCTGATCCTTCGGCGCCTTGTCCTGGTCTTGTGGGAGGACCGTAGCGAGGACGCCCATCCGGAATTTGCCCTCCGCGATCCGGATGTATCGCGTGTCATTGCGGCTGATGATCCGAGGCCAGCCCGCGACCCGTTCGGACGAATCACTCTCGTAGCCTTCGGGCAGATAGATCCTATCGGAATACCTGACGAACCGCGTCTTGTCCTCCTCTCGGACGATGGCCTCGGGCAAGCCGAGCACCAGCTTGCTCCCTGGATCCCGCTTGTAGCCGTCCGGCAAGGTGCGCATGACCTCGAAAGGAGCTACCTTGACCAGTTCGATCTTGGGTGGCACGGGAACGGGGATCTCGGTTTCCAGAGGCGGAGGGCCGTCGGGTCTCCATTGTGGCGGGTTGAAGATTTGAGGGATGAATCGCGCGGCCAGCCCGCCGGTCGCGATCAGGACGACGAACACGATGACGCGACGCAATAAGAAAAGGATCAGAGGAGTGTGACCCGGGGGTGTGTCCGGGCCCGATTCCTCGGCGTCGGTGGAAGGTTGCGCTGGCGGTTCTTGATCCGCAGGCGCGATCTCCAGGTCTCGCCACTCGGGTGGCAAGGTCATCCTCGGCGTCGAAGACCCGCCGATGGCAACGTCTCCCCGATCCGGCTTGGGGACCGGGAGCAACGTCTCCGTGACCATCGGCCTGAGATCGGACGCGGCTCGATCGGGAGACGGCATTCCCAGGGAGCGGTCGAACGCGGCGGCCAGTTCTTCGGCCAGTTTGTGTGCCGATTGCGGTCGATCGTCGGGGTTCTTGGCCAGGCAGCGCATCACGACCCGCTCGATCTCGGGCGGCACGACGACGTTCGGGTTCCGCTCGGCGAACGGCGGGGGCGGTGTGGACAAGTGGTCGAGGAGCACCCGGGTGATCGGGCCGCTGAACGGCCGATGGCCGGTCAGGAACTCGTAGAGGATGACGCCGACCGAATAAAGGTCGCTCCGGCCGTCGATCGGCGCGTCGCTCGCCTGCTCGGGACTCGACCATGGCGCCGAGCCGATGAAGCAACCGGTGTTGGTCCGACAGTCGCCCGAGGTGAGATCCCCCTCCAGGATCTTGGCGATCCCGAAGTCGAGGACCTTCAGTTGCTCCTTGCCGGGAGGCCGGCCGTCGACGAGCATCAGGTTAGCGGGCTTGAGGTCGCGATGCACGATCTTCAGGGAGTGCGCCTCCTGGAGGACGTCGCAGAGCTGTTCCAGGATCCGGGCCGTCCAGGCGAGCGGCATCGGGACGCCCGGTGTGAGGATCCGGTTGAGGCTCTGGCCCTTGACGTACTCCATCTCGATGAAGGCGGCGTCGATGCCGATCCGCGCATCATGGACGGCGACGGCGTGGGGGTGCGAGAGCCGGGCCATGACCCGCGCCTTGCGCTGAACCGCGCCCGCGTCTGGGGGTCGAAGGCGATCCCCGAGACGATCAGCTTCAAGGCCCGAGGGGCGTCGAGCTCGAGGTGCCGGACCAGCCAGACGGTCCCCATCCCTCCCTCGCCGAGCTTCTTCTCGACGCGGTAGCGGTTAAAGAGGATCCGGCCCGGCTCGATCTCGCCCATGATCTGTCCTTGGGCGCCCTCCGACGCCGACGCTGACGCCGATTTCCCCCGGCCTGAAGGATCGATCGTGGGCGGCGGGATGGGAGGCCTGAGGTGGGAGACGAAAGCCCCCGGTCCGAGCCCCTCTCGGTCCGAGGGGCTCGGAGGATTCAAAGGCAAGACCCGCGTCTCAGGTGCGTTTTCGGAGTCCTTCTGGACCTGTGCCATGGTCCTTCTCGCCACCTTTCACCATCTACCCTTTCCTATCTGTCTGTTCATCGAAACTTCGACGCCGTCCACCTCACTTCCTCCGCGCCAGGCCGGCACGGACCGACGTCTCTCGCCCGGGCGGAAGATCCGGCCCGCCGTCGCGCGGCTCCTTGATTCGCCGCAGATCTCTCCGGGACGAGCCATGCATCCTCCACGGAAGCGTACACATTCGGCCGAACATGGGCGAACGTGGAACTTCAATTCTTGACGGATCGGTGACAAATTGCAAGAAAATTCGTCGATGCCACGCATGCGCCAGCATGCATCGTTGCGACGGCGCGGGGTCGCGGAACTGGGTTTTCCTCAAGTTGGGGAGGGCGGTTCCGCACGCCCGCCCGCCCCTTGGAAAGACTTGTCGCTCAACGGCTTGCGGGATTTCGAGCCGGGCGAAATCAGGCCAGCGTGTGGCTCTTCAACTCGAGCGTGAACGTGTCGAACGGATCGGCGGGAGGGTCGCCGTCGAAGGGGACGAGGAAGTATTCGCCCACGAGCTTCTCTTTGTCAATTGTCACCCGCAAGAACCCGGGTTCGGTGTCGTTGTACGAGTCGAGGATGACGTCCTCGGCACGCGTTTGGAACGGCGTCTGAATCGGGTTCTTATCCTGATCGGTCTGGAGCTTGTGCATCCGCTTCTCAATATTGGCGTAGCCGCCGGCGCCGGCGACGAGGTACGGGAGCTGGCGGGCGCCGCTCGTTCGCGTAAACCGCTGGTAGCTATGGACGTGTCCCGAGAAGACGGCGTGAGGGAATCGTCCGGTGCTCGTGATGGCGCGATCCAGGGCGATTCCGATGTCGGGGCGCCGCCGTGGGGCCGATCCAGGGAGTACGGGGGGTGGTGCACCGCGACGACCAAGCACTTATCCGGCGCCGCGGCCTGTAGTTGATCCTGCAACCACTGTTTCTGCTCGTTCATCCCGCGGCCGTCGAGCGTCCCATCCACGTTGGAATACAGCCCGATGATCGTCACGAAGGGCGCATCCAGGGTCCAGTAGACGTAAGGCTGGGTCATCGACGTGCGCCAGTTGGTGACCTGGTGTGGTTGGATGTCGCAGAAGTTGGTCATGAAACCGGTCAGTGTGGACTCCGGGTCGGGCTCATCCCCGGGCCTCACGCTTGTGTCCCCGTCGTGGTTACCGGGGATAGCGAAGATGTGCGGCTGATAGTACTGATAGGGCTCGTAGAACTTCGCGTTGTAATGCGAACTCTGCCCATTGAAGTAGATGACATCACCCAGGTGGTAAAAAAAGGCGGGATTGCTCGCCTCATCCACCGCGGTGACCTGGGCTTCCATCTGTGCGGAGATGGCCTCCTTGACTTCCGTACCGAAGACCCCGCCCGTATCGCCGACCGTGTGGAAGACGATCCGCCCCGTAGCGCGGATCGTGTCCTCGGGCATGACCGCGTGCAATGGCAACTTCAACTCTTGCAGATTCGTGAAAGGGGGTGGGATGAATCGAGGTGAATCCTTGAACGGGGCGACGGGGTCGCCGAATTCGCGCCTCGGCTTGGGGTGGCGCTGCTGGCTCTGATGGAGGTCATCGAGTCGCGGGTGGCTGAGATGTGGGTGACGCATCGAGGGGCTCCGCGTTGATGGGAAGGCATGCGCCTGGGAGGATCCAGGCTCACCTCTCGAGTTTACTGGCATGAACAATCAGGTGATGCAACAATAACGAGATTGAGACTCCCTCGCAACTTAATTTCCCCGAGATCCGCATCGGATCACGGCAAAATTAGGAATTGATGGGTTCCGCCCGGCAGGGCAAAGGGAGGCGGGGAGTTGGCACGTCCCGCGCCCATGTGACAATTGAGTTCGGTCGCCGGCCCGAGTCCGGCGGCGGAAGTGGACCTTGTCTGACTCGCCGACAGGATGATGGCCGATGGCCGATGAGGACGCGCGTGGCATCCGGCTCCGAGGGGTTCGGGTGCACAACCTGAAGGGGATCGACCTCGACCTACCGCTTAACCGGCTGGTCGTGCTCACGGGCGTCAGCGGCTCGGGCAAGAGTTCGCTGGCCTTCGACACGCTCTACGCCGAAGGGCAGAGGCGGTACATCGAGACCTTCTCGGCCTACACCCGGCAGTTCCTCGAGACGCTCGACAAGCCCGACGCCGACCGGATCGACGGCATCCCGCCGGCGATCGCCGTGGCCCAGCGCGCGTCGAGGCGTTCCAGCCGGAGCACCGTCGGCACCGTCACCGAGGCTCATGACTACCTGGGCCTGCTCTTCGCCAGGGTCGGGCAGGTGGTCTGCCGGGTCTGCGGGCAGGTGGTCGAGCCAGCCAGCCCGGCGACCGTCGCGCAAGCCATCGAGGGTCTTCCCGAGCGGGCCCGCTACCAGATCGCTTTCCCGATGGAGGTCCGGCCCGAGTCGGATCGCTCGGCGCTGGCCGCCGCGCTGCTCGAGGACGGCTTCACGCGGGTCCACGTGAATAGCCAGACGATCGCGCTGGAGCCGGGCTTGGCGCCGCCGACGCCGTCCGACGGCGTCCTCGACGTGATTGTCGATCGGCTGGTCCGGGGCGAGAGCGCCCGAGCGGCGACTCGACTCAATCGAGACGGCGTTCGCCAAGGGCCTGGGGCGATGCCGGGTCCGGACCGACGCCGAGGCGCTGCACCTTTTATCGGGGCTGGCGGTGCGGCCGATGCGGGATCGACTACCCCGAGCCCGACCCCCGGCTCTTCCGCTACAACAGCCCGCTGGGAGCATGCCCGACCTGCGAGGGGTTCGGCCGGATCATCGACCTCGACCTCGACCGGATCGTGCCCGACCCCTCGAAGGCGATCCGGGACGGGGCGATCGCGCCGTGGACGACCCCGGCGTATCGAGGGAGGCTCCAGGACTTGCTCGATCTTGCCCCGGCGCTCGGGCTTCCGACCGACGTCCCGTTCAAGCGGCTGACGCCCGAGCAGCGGAAGCTCGTCATTGAGGGAGCCCTGGAGCATGCGTTCCCCGGGCTCCGGGGGTTCTTCCGCTGGCTGGAGAGGAAGTCGTACAAGATGCACGTGCGGGTCTTCCTGAGCCGATGGCGGGGCTACGCCCCCTGCCCCGACTGCCGAGGTGCGCGGCTCCGCCCCGAGGCGCTCGCTGTCCGGGTCGGCGGGCTCAACATCGCGGCCGTCTCGGCGCTGCCGGTCCGCGAGGCGCGCGCCTTCCTGGCGGGGCTCGCCGCGGATGTCGGGCGGAACCCGGTCGCGCGACGCATCCTGGAGCAGGCGCAGCATCGCCTCGACTACCTCGACCGGATCGGGCTCGACTACCTGGCGCTCGACCGGCAGGCGCGGACGCTCTCCGGGGGCGAGGCGCGGCGGGTCACGCTGACGACCGCGCTGGGGTCGGGCCTGGTCAACACACTCTACGTGCTCGACGAGCCCTCGATCGGCCTGCACCCGCACGACGTCGGCCGCCTGCTCGAAATCCTCCGGCGTCTGCGCGACGCGGGCAACTCGGTCGTCGTCGTCGAGCACGACCAGGCGATTGTCCGCGCGGCCGACCTGGTCGTGGAGATCGGGCCGGGGGCGGGCGAGGCGGGGGGGCAGGTGCTCTACGTCGGCCCGCCGCAAGGGCTCGCCGAGGTCCCCCACTCGGCCACCGGCAACTTCCTGAGCGGCCGGCACCGGGTCGCCGTCCCCTCGCGGCGTCGGGGCGCCGACAAGGGGCATCTCCGGTTGACCGGCGCCCGGGGCACAACCTCAAGGACCTCGACGTGGCCTTCCCGCTCGGTCTGCTCTGCGTCGTCACCGGCGTCAGCGGCTCGGGCAAGAGCACGCTCGTTGAGGAGACGCTCTACCCGGCCCTGCGCCGACGACTCGGCCACGAGGCGCTCCCCGCGGCCCCCCACTCCGAGCTGATCGGCACCAGCGCCCTCGACGACGTCGTCCTGCTGGACCCGTCGCCGATCGGCCGCTCGCGCCGCTCGAACCCGGTGACGTATCTGAAGGCGTTCGACGAGATTCGCAAGACGTTCGCCGCCACGCATGAGGCCAAGCTGCGCAACGTCGGCGCCAGCCGGTTCAGCTTCAACGTCGAAGGGGGCCGGTGCCATGCCTGCGAGGGCAACGGCTTCCTGACGATCGACATGCAGTTCCTGCCCGATGTGCTGATCCGCTGCCCCGAGTGCAAGGGGACGCGCTATCGCCCCGAGACGCTGGAGATCACCTACCGGGGCCGCAACATTGCCGAGGTACTCGAGCTGACCGTGCGCGAGGCGTTCGCGTTTTTCCGACACCGGCCGAAGATCCAGGCGAGGCTCCGCCCGCTCCTTGATGTCGGCCTCGACTACCTCCGCCTGGGCCAGCCCGCCGCGACGCTCTCGGGGGGCGAGGCGCAGCGGCTCAAGCTCGCCAGCTTTCTGGCCACCTCGCCGACCGCGGTGACCCGCTCGGCCGGCCGCTCCCGGACGCTGTTCGTGCTCGACGAGCCGACGACCGGACTCCACCCGGCCGACACGCTCAAACTGCTCGACGCCTTGAACTCGCTCCTGGACCTGGGCCATTCGCTGCTCGTCATCGAGCACAGCCCCGAGGTGATGGTCTGCGCCGACTGGATCATCGACCTCGGCCCTGGCGCCGGCGACGACGGCGGCCAGATCGTCGCCCAGGGGACGCCCGAGGAGGTCGCCCGCTCCGGGACCTTCACCGGCGACCTCCTGACCTCACTCCTCGACCCGGGGCGATCCTGATGATCAAGCCTCCCGGCCGAGCCCCAGGACGCTCTCCTTATTCGGGTCAAGCAACCCAATTCTCGACCGTCAGCCCCGGTATGGCGGTCAGATCGGAGTCGCCCGTGACGACCGTGCGGTTGCCGAGCGACAACGCGATGGCGGCGACCATGATGTCGATCTGCTGCATGGGCCGGCCGATCCACCGCAGTTCGGCCGCGAGGCGGCCATGCTCGAATGCCGCCCTGTCGTCGGATGGCCAGATCTTCCAAGCGGGCAGTGCCATCCGCAGGCTCTGCATGTTCCGGTCGCGGGAGGTGCTCAGTTCGATACCATAAGCCAACTCGACCAGCACCGGCATGCCGATCCCGACCCGGTTCCCCCGAGCCACCTCGTGTCGGGCATGCTCGAAAACGCTCCGGCGGCGGTCGATGAAGGCGCCGGCGATCCCGGTGTCTAGGAGGAAGCGTCTCATTCCCACATCCCCCCGAGCCGATTGGCGTCCTCGTTGACGCGGACCTTCTCCCATTCCTTGTGGGCTCGGCGATTCGCCGCGATCATCGCCCGCTCCTGGTCGGTCATCTCGAAGGGCTGGACCCGCTCCATGGCGGCCAGGGTCCGGGCGACCTCGTCGGGAGTCACTGGACCATCGTCCGCCGACCCAGGGTGGCCCAAAGGGACGATTTCTCCTTCCGTCCCGTCGGGCAGGTCGGTCGGCTGGGGCAGGACGACCTGCCCGTTCTGGATGATCCCCTTGAGCGTAAGTCACGACCGCCCTCCTTCCTCGGATTAGGGCCTCACCGGACGGGTCAGACAAAAAACGTAATTAAATTTGACATACTTAACTGTATAGATGGTTTCAGGGACCGTTACTCGGGTTCTTCTTAGGCAGTGGTTCCCCGGTTTTTCTTCACTGGCTCTGTACAAAAGACCACTAAAATTGACGAGAGCACATTTCTAACTTTCAGAAGTGGTTTGCTTGGTCTGTGTCGCAAGTCCAAAAATTACACTGGCTTACGATGTTTTACAAATATAAACATACAAATTAATGTAGATTTATGGTTGCCTGTTACTTGGTCGTTGATATCTTCACTCCACCCATGAATAGCGAGCACAATTTGACCGAAGTTATAGTAGACAAATGACTTGAAGCATTGGAGAAAAACCGGGAAACAACTGCTTACTGACCGCTGCGCAGAGAAGTTAACTTTGCGATCGGTAGAATTGGGGGTATGGGTACCACGGCTCCACCCCTTTGAAGGTGGTTCAACAATCTCGCAACGCCTTGTAGCTTAAAATGTTGCGAGATTTCTGATAGAGATACGAATCTGGTACAAATCAGAATCTAATTTATTCGCTGTCCCGAGTTCGGGCCGTCAAGGCCGATTCGGAACGAATTCTCGCTCCAGCGACTTTATCTCGGCGCTAGTAAATGCCCCAGATTACCGCAATGACAGCGATTTATTTGCACCTCGTAGACGGGCAGCCACCTTCAAAGGGGTGGTACCACGGCTCCCACAGCCCATGATTGGATGGAATGGCGACGTTTGCGCGCCTGGGAGTTGAAACCACAGGGCTGGATTCAGCAAGACATCGCCGACGCCCTGGATGTCTCCAAGGTGGCCGTCAGCCGCTGGCTCCGCCGTGGCCGAGATGCCGGGGTGGAAGCTCTTCGGTCCCCTCCCGGTCCCGGACCCGAGCCCAAGCTGACCGCCGCGCAGAAGGGAGGGATTCCCGAGTTCTTGTGGCACGGGGCCGAATCCTAGGGCTTCCGCGGCGAGGTCTGGACCTGTGCCCGCATCGCCCGGGTCATCGAGGAGGAGTTCGGCGTCCGTTACCATAAGGACCATGTCGGACGTCGGCTCCAGGAATTGCGTTGGACGCCCCAAGTCCCGCTCCGGCGGGCCATCCAGCGGGACGAGGCGGCCCTCGCAGGTTGGCGGGCTGACCTCTGGCCCGACTTGCAGAGGCGGGCGCGACGCGAGCGCCGGGGGCTTGTTGTCGTGGACGAATCGGGATTCTACCTCCTGCCGGGGGTCGTCAGGACCTCTGCCCCCAAGGGGCAGACTCCGAGGCTCCGGGAGACGCTGAGGCGCGACCCCCTGTCGGTCATGGGGGGCATGACACCGCAGGGCACGCTTTACACCCTGGTGCGGCAAGAGTCGCTCAATGGACTGCACAGTATCGAGTTCCTCCTTCACTTGGGGCGAGTGGCGGCGACGCGGTTGTTGATGATCTGGGACGGCTCACCGATCCACCGCCGGGTGGAGGTCCAGGAGTTCGTCTCCGCGACGTGCGGCAAGGTATGGGTGGAATTCCTGCCAGGGTACGCCCCCGACCTGAACCCGTGGGACGAAGGGGGCTGGCACCACCTGAAGAATGTCGAGATGCGCACCCTGGTGTGCCGGGACCTGGACGAGTTGCACCAGGAGTTCCACCTCGCTGTCGGCCGCCTCCGACAGAAGCCGCATCTGATTCGATCGTTCTTTGCTCAGGCCGGATTGAAGATCGAGAAAAGTTAACTTCTCTGCGCAGCGGTCAGTAGGACGCCCGAGCGGGCGAAAGGTGGATCCCAGCCCCAGATGGGTCGCGGTCAGGGCCTGCCAGTCGGGAGCACCGAACGGTTGGCCGCGACGGATACTGCGGCGCACGGCCGATTCCTCGGGTCGGCTCAGAGGGGCGTTGACCCGATCGACCCAGTCGTCAGGGCGCCGGACCGGCCAAGGGCTCAGCGTCGGACCGGGCGGGGGTGGCGGAGCGGCTGCATGCCTCCGGAGGCTGCACCAGCGCCACTGCTCCGCTTGCGCGGCGAGGCCGGCACGCAAGGCGTTGCGTTCGACGTAGCGGCAGACGGTGAGGAAATGGTCGTCGGACTGCACGGGGAACGACTTGAACCGTCCTTGATAGAGATGGCCCGAGCCGGCCGAATGGCGATGGGCGTGCCAGCGCTGGGTGTGGGTCAAAGTGAGCCAACGCATGAAGCGCGACAGGTCGCCATCGGCCTTCGGCCAGAGTAGCAGGTGGAAGTGGTTGGGCATCACGCAATAGGCCAGCAACCGGACGTCGTGACGCGATACCGCCTCGGCCAGGACCCGTTCGAAGGCGGCATAGTCGCCTTCGTCGGTGTAGATGGCCATGCGGGCATTCGCCTGGTTCAGGGCGTGATATACAAGTCCACCTTCGGCTGCGCGGGGAGGTCGGCCCATGAGCCGACCCTAACGAGAGAGGGGCAAAACGTCAAGGATTGGTTCCCGACACCTTTTCCCTCTTGACACCTTTTCCCTCCCTCGGGGAGGTCGGCCCATGAGCCGACCCTAACGAGAGAGGGGCAAAACGTCAAGGATTGGTTCCTCTGGGTAGACCTGGGTGGTTTCCCACCCAGGCGTCGGGTAAGGAGGTGACGTCACCGTCACCCCCTCCCCTAAGA
>CAWDND010000098.1:0-42799 GCA_963803395.1 uncultured Planctomycetaceae bacterium | reverse complement strand
CCCCGTCTTCCTCGTCCGTTGCCACAGGGCCTCCAGGGCTTGGTGCGCCGATCGCCCGGGCCGGAAGCCGTACGAGCAGTCCAGGAAGTCCTGCTCGTAGATCGTCTCCAGGACCATGGCGACCGCCCTCTGAAGCACTTTGTCTTCGCAGGTCGGAATCCCGAGGGCACGGGTCTCGGTGACCGCGCCGGCCTTGGGGATGTGGACCCGACGCACCGGAGGGGCGACGTACGTGCCGGACTTGGCTCGGTCCAGGAGCGCTGGGAGGTTGCCCTCCCAGTTCGCCTCATAGTCCTTGCCGGTCTGTCCGTCCACGCCGACGGCCCCAGCTTTGCGGGTGCGGTTGTCGGCCTCGTGGAGCCAGAGGATGTCGATGAGGTGGGCCAGGGACGTGAAGCCCATCTCCGGCTTCTCTCGAGCGAGTTCCGCTCTCCGTTGTTGTAGCGTTGACACGTACACGGGTTTCTGGGCACCCGACAGGTTTCCCTCCAACGGTTCCTTGAAACGGCGTCCCCTTCCCTCCGCGGGGTGCCTCGGTCCGGTTCCCCCGCTTCCTCGGTCCTCTGAGGCGCTCAGACCCCCGGCCGTCCGTCTCGCCGCGCTTCGTTGCCTTCGCTTGGCGATACCACCCTTGCGCCTGGTTTGCTCCCAGCGGCCGAGCCGCACGGCCCTGGGCTCCGGGGAGTTGCTGTTCCGGTTCCCGAGCCGGAATTGTCGGTGGAAACGACAGGGTCTCTCAGGTTCCTGGGTCACCCTTGTGTCCCTATGCCCTGCTCTTGGACCCCGCTAGGACCGAGGACGCCAGGCCCTTGCGGCGTCTCGACATGGCCCCCGCTGGTGTCAACAACGAAGGCTCCCGCGAAGAGAAGATTTCGGGGCTCGATCACACGGCCTTGGGACTGGCGGTCTACGCTTCGTCCTGGCGGTCACCCGACACGACGCAAGACTCGCGTCCGGCTGCTTGGCCCAGCTTGGCCGGGCGGGATTATGCTACCCGCAGGGTTGCGACGAAAGGTTTCCGAGTTCGAGTCTCTTCCCCCTTTCCCAGGCTTATCCTGACGCTATGACACCTTTTCCCCTGCCCGTGAAAGGGATCTCCCAGGATCACGAGTTCCGTTGAGCACCCTGGATTTCGCATCCTGCCGCGGGCTATTGGACGTCCGGGATGCCCGGGTGGTCCGCGGGCCGGGGGCCGGGCGCAGGGCCAGAAGAACCTGCGTTCGGCCTCGAGGATGGGGACGTCGTTGATGCTGGCCTCGCGGCGCCGCATCAGGCCCCGTTCGTCGAACTCCCACTGTTCGTTGCCGTAGCTGCGATGCCAGTGGCCGTCGGCGTCGTGCCATTCGTACTGGAAACGCACGCTGATCCGGTCGTCGGTGAAGGCCCACAGGTCCTTCACGAGCCGGTAGTCGAATTCGCGAGCCCACTTGCCGGCCAGGAACCGGCGGATCTGGTCGCGGCCGACGATGAACTCGCTCCGGTTCCGCCACACCGAATCCTCGGTGTAACCGAGTGCCACTCGATCGGGGTCGCGGGAGTTCCACGCGTCTTCGGCCGCCCGGACCTTGAGGAGCGCGGACTGTCGCGTGAACGGCTGGGAGTTGACGGCCGCGGGCCTCGGCGTTGGGGAAGTCGTCATCGGACACCTCGTGGTTCGTGGGAGGATGGGAGTGGTTCTCAGCTCCTTCAATCCCGGAATGGAGAGCGGGCGATCATCTCGCAGAAGTTCGGCCGCACGTATCCCGGGAGCAGTTTGTCGAGCACGTCGGCCTTGACGTTGCCGAAGGCGGTCTGCGGCTTGTGTGCGATCCCGTCGGCGAACGCCCGGACGATCCGCCGCTTGAAGTCCACCCGCGGGAACGCCGCCAGGACCTGCTCTCGGGCGTCGGCCGGCACGTCGTCGTAGCCCAGGCCCAGGACATCCAGCTCGACGCCCGCCGTGACCAGGGCGACCTCGGGTTTCTTCCACTTGGGGATGCCCGGCGTGGTGTGTAGCGCGATGGCGTCCCAGACGACGTCGATCTCCGCCTCGGGGACGCCGTGCTGCTCCAGGAATCGCCTGGCCGCGTTGGCCCCGTCCACCTCGAACCGCTCGTCCGGGCTGCGATACTCCTCCGTCAGCCCCATGTCGTGGAAGATCGCCCCGACGTAGAGCAGCTCGGAGTCGTAGCTCAGCCCTAGATGTCGGCCTTGCAGGGCCCCGAACAGGTAGACCCGCAGGGAATGGTCGAAGAGGAGTTCGGACTCGGTGTCGCGCACCAGCTCGGTCGCCTCGGCGGCCAGGGTGCTGTCGGGGATCGGAATCCCGGCGATCTGCTTGGGAAGCATCGGACGTCCTCCGGTTGTAGAGGGCCTCGTTCTTGGCATCGCCCCCGGTTGGCTTCGCCGGCAAGACGCAGGGACGCCCCCATGTCTGCCAGGGACTCCCTGCGGAGCGTGAAGGGCTTGGGGTCCGTCTGCGGTGTTCCGCTGTGGCGGCCTGACCGCCGACTCGAGCGAGACCCCGCGTCTATCTCATGGCCTTCACCACGTCGTCCGTCGACAGGACCGCGTTCGCCAGGAAGCCGTAATTGATGACCGCTGCCTTGTAACCATCGCCCAGCTCGGGGTGCCGGGGAGCAGCCGTCGCGTCCTTCACCACGGCGACCTCGAAGCCCTGCTCCAGCAAGTCGCGCAGGTGGCTCTCGACGCAAAGGTTTGCCATCATCCCCGCGAGGACGACCTTCTCGATGCGGCGCTTGCGGAGCTGCAGGACGAGGTCGTTGTTCTGAGGGCCGTACACCTTGTGGGGGCTGACCACCACGGTCTTGCCGTCCTCGATGAACGGCTTGTAGCGCGCGAGCCAGTCGGCCCCGGAGCCGGAGAATCCGTCGAGGTTGAGCGGACCGGGGCGAAAGAACTCCTTGCCCTCGAGCATCATCTGCTCGACGGCTCCGCCGAACTGCCACGCCTGGTCTGCGGGGTACATATAGTGAGGAGAGACGAAGACCCCGAACCCTCGTTCCTTCGCGGCTCTGAAGAGACGCTCGATGTTCGCGACGGTGTCGTTTTCCTTGACGCTGTCGCCGACCAGGGGCCACGAGACGCCGTTCTCGCTCAAGACATCGTTCTGCGGGTCGATGACGACCAGCGCGGTATCATCCCTGTCGATTTTCATGGTCTTGCTCCTCGTTCTTGAGACGTCGTACCGGGGTCCCGGAGTCTCCCACGTGTTGTTCAGACGCCAATATGCACCTCTTCCCGAAGGGTCATCGACCCTGGGACGGCGAGCTTCTTTCGCAGGGATGCCTTCGCCGAGTCGGCCATGGTGACCAGCGCCGCGCCCATCATGATGGCGTCCTTGACGACCAGCCGGCCGGCGCCGGAGAGCAGCGGGAAGCCGTGCTCCGCACTGCCCAGCGACGGCACCCAGCACTCGGGCGTCGTGATCAGGAAGGACAGGGTCACGAACGGCATCACGAAGACCGGGAAACTGCCGACGGCCGCCACCCCGGGCCGCCAGGGGTGCAGCGCGATCATCACGCCGTAGGCCACGATCCCGGCGCCGAGGCCATAGGCGAAACGGTACGTCCCGTTCTGCTCATGCCACTGCCGGTTGGCGGGCACCAGCTCACCTTCCTGGTTCATGTGCTGCCGATACTCTCCGGCGGGTTGCCGGTAGAAGAAACCCATGAACGGGCTGTTGGCCACGAACGGCACGATGCCCTCGTCCTCAGTAGTGGAAGGCCTTGAGGCCGCCGATCCAGACCAGCACCACCACCAGCCCGATGCGAGTCACGGAGATGCCCACCCGGTCCAGCCGTGCGGCCGACTCGAACAATGAATTGACCCTGTCCATCGAAGAGCCCTCCATTCGTTGGGAAGTTCGCCGCGAGCCCCCCGGGGGACGGCCCGGCGCCTGACCAGGTCGTCCCCAGCCACCCTCACAGTTGCCGCAAGAACGCCACCAGGTCCTGTCTTCTCATCCTTCGTCAGCTTCAACTCCAGGACGAGGTTGAAGAACTCGACAGTGTCCTCCAGGGTCAGGCAGCGGCCGTCGTGCAAGTACGGCGGGCTATCCTTGATGCCGCGAAGCGTGAAGCTCTTGATCGGGCCGTCGCTCGCCTCACGTTCCAGAAAGCGCTCCAGGTGCAGGTCGTGCATCTGATTGTCGAGGTAGGACGGCGCCGGGTGGCAGACCGCGCACTGCGCCTTGCCGAAGAACAGCGTCTCGCCGCGCCGCTCGCTCTCGGTCGCCTTCTCCGGGTCGAGGCGGCCCAGCGAGGTCAGCTTGGGCGCGGGCGGGAAATCGAGCATGTTCTGCATCTGGGCCATGTGCGACACCTGGATGCGATCCAGGATGTTCATCCCCTTCTTGATGGCGTGAATCTCGTCGCCGTTGAAGTAAGCCGTCCGCTGCTCGAACTCGGTGAAGTCCTCGACCGAGCGCAGGCTCCGCTTCGACCCGTGAATCTGCTGGTTGAACAGGCCGCGCAGGCTCACCGTGTCCAGGCGCATGCGCCGCTGCTCGGGCCGGGTGTCGGGATTGATGTGGAACTGCCCGCTGGTGTGGCCGTTGACGTGGCAGTCCAAGCAGGTCACTCCCAGGCTGGGCTCGGCGCTCTTGCGGTCGTCGGTCGGATTGAACTCCTCCTGGGGGAACGGCGTCACCAGCAGGCGCAGGCCGTCGAGCTGCACCGGCGTCAGGATGTCCTTGAACAGGCGGTAGTAATTGTTGATCGAGACGACCTCGCCGCGGGAGACGTCGCCCAGCTCGGGTCGGCTCTGGAGGTACATCGCGGGCGGGAACTCGGGCAGGAAGGCTTCGGGGAGGTCGAACTCGACGTCGTAACGCTCCAGGCGGGGGAACATCTTGATCTGCATCTGGGGAAAGACCTGACCGCCCAGCCCTCCCCCCTGCGCCGGGTGGGGCAGCGCCTTGTACGGGAAGGCGTCCTTGCGGCGGATCTCCGCCGGGCTCATGGCGGCCAGCATTGCCCAGTCCATCCCCTGCGGCAGGCGGGCCGTCGGCCCCACCACGAGGGGCTTGCCCCGCGACATCGTGGCGTTCGGGTCGAGCCTGGGCTCGAGATTGTAGCGGCTTTCCAGCAGCTTTCGCTGCCGCGCCAGAACCTCCGGCTTGTTGGCGACGGCGGCCTTGTAGATCTCCTCGAAGGTCGTCCCCGGTTTCATCGCGCCGAGAGGGTCCCGATAGAAGTCAAAGCCGGTCATGCCGCCATGCTCCGGCTGGTCGATCAGAGCCTCCGAGGAAGGCGACGCCTTGCTCGGGGTGAAGATGTCGGACCGGTCGTGTGCCGTCTTCTGCTGTTCCGGTCGCTCCGCCGGGACTTCTTTCGGCGTCTGGGCGTCGGCGAGGGCGTCGCGAGAGCGCTGGGGCGGCGGAGCGTTCGGGTCCTCGCCCGCCGCCGAGTGCGCCAGGAGCACGAGTCCACCCGCCGACAGGGCGAGGATGACTCCCGTGACGAGTCCATGCTGATTCAGCATCAGACCACCTCCATCCGAAAAGAAGGAACTCAGGGTCCGATCGGCCGGTGCTCATAACAATGGCAGATTGCGGGGGACCACAAGATGCTGAACGATCCCCCGCGCCGGCGCAGCAATAGTAGACCCATGCGCCGGCCCCTTCAACCTCCCGACATCGACCATTTCATGTCGCCAGGCAGTCGACGGGGACCGGCGGCCCGGCGCGCGTCGATCCCGACGTGGCCGTCCCGGTCAGCGCTCGGCCTGGAGGTGCGCTCGACGAACCACAGCCACTTGTCGATCCCGCGCGAAACCTCCGTGAACACATCTGCCGTATCCAGGTCACTCAGGTCGTCGGCAGTGTCGATCGCCTGCCGTGCCGATTTGCCTAGGGTGCAGACCGTTTGGCTGCAAGTCTGTCCTTCTCATGCTGCTTCGGGGAGTTGGATGGGAGTCTTGCTCCGGATCTGGACGACGTGGCCACGTTCAAGTTCTTGGTTACGCTGCTCTTGGCTCCACCTCATGAAGTCCTCCCAGTCGCCGTTGACCTCGATGCACCGCAGCAGCAACACCGCCTTCGCACGCTCCTCGATCCAGCTCATCCCGCTGTTGTCCAGCCGCTCGCCAACCACGTACCGCGCCGCACCTTCCACCACACCTGTGGCGAGCACCAGGTCCTCTTTCCTCAAACGACCGTAGTCCATCAACTTCACCCGCGCCTCCAGGGAGGCGATGACCTTCTTCAGGACCTCCCGTTTCTCCTTCGTCCCGGGGCCCCGTAGGCTCACACCCCGCAACTCCTGCTCCAACTGTCGTAGGAGCGCCCGCACATGACCCTTGTACAACAACTCCTCCAGTTCCTCGACCCACCGCGTCCACTCCGCGCTCCCCTCCCGGTGGAAGAGCCGACCCACCTCCCAGAGCTTCTCCTGCGCATGGGCGCAAGCCCAAAATGTGTCAGGCGGCCTGTGACTCAAGCTTCTCATTTTGCTGGACTTGCGGCGTCGGCGGCTGTACCTTGACGCCCGCCTTTAACTCGGCGCGCATGTCCGGACTGGTCCACTTGAAGTCGATACGCCGGTCGCGCGAGACGCTCTGCCGCGTCTTCTCCAGCAGTTCCTCCCAGCGTCCTGACAGTGCTGCAGCACGCAGCACGACCCTCCCCTCGGCGTTCTCTTCTTCCCACAACACCCCGGGTCCTTTGATTCTCAGGTTGATCACTCGGCGGATGGCACTCTCCACGGCACCTGAGCCGATGGGTAAGCCTCGACGCCGAAACCGCGCGTAATCCAGGTGGCAGTGGTCCTCATGCTTCTCCAGATCCCCAAGGTCTTCCTGCATCGCCTCCAGCACTCCATGCGTCTCACCCAGGCGTCGCAGTTCCTGGGTCATCTCCCAGGCTTTGCCTCCCTTGAGCCACTTCCGCAACTTCCGGTAGAGCCGCCGTCGTTCCTTGTCTGCTCTCGGCACATGCCCCAGCGCCAGACCGACGTGTTGCGCCGCATGCCAGAAGTCCAGGACGAAATGCCACTGTGATCGCGCAGCCCCACACGTTTGGCCACCCACTCCAGCCGCTCCCAAATCCACGGCGCACCGTCGGCCAGGAACACCACCACCTCCGCACCGACGGCACCCAGCCGGTGCAGGTGCATCGCCAGCAGTTCCATGGCTTCGTCCGGCCCACCGAAGGTGCCGTCGATCCAGGGACAGCTTGTTCGGACCTTCTCGCCTTTCTCGTCGATCTCGTAGATGATCAGCAACTTGACGTTGCGCCAGTCGGTCTGGTAACGGCGGCGCTGCTTCTTGGATTTGCCCTTGCCTTTCTGCTTGCGCGTGACGCGGCGCAGTCGGCTCTTGCCGGCGTCGATGCAACAGGCCACACGCTTGCCCGCCAGCTCCTGACCAGCCGGCATCCGGCCGTCGCGGTAGTCGAGCAGGTCGCGTTTGCGACGCGTCAAGACCTGCGCCCCCAAATGGGTGGCGATGCGGCGAACCTCCTTGAGTGGCAGGTTCAGACCGTGTGACTTCAACTCGCGCTGGGCATGCTCAAAGGAGGGCAGCAGGGCGGATTGTCGGGCCACGAGATCGACCAAAGCAGCGGTCTTGCCGTGGTGAATCCCCAGGACAGCCAACTCCGGGTACAGGCCAGAGCCAGCCCGACCACGGCCTTTGCCGGTGTGGTTGACAACGGCGTAGTAGGCGGTGCTGACCCAGAGGATCAGGCCACCGAGCAGGCGGATGCGGCGGGAGCGTTGCTGGGGCGAACGAAAGGGACGTTCGGTCTCAGTTACTTTTTTTTCGCGGCGTCTTGCAGAGCGGGCTGGCTGGCAACCCCAGCGAGGAGGCTGGCGACGAACTGGTCGGCGAGCTGGCCGAAGCGGAGATGGACCTCTTGCTCCAAAGCGGCAAAGCAGGAGGGGTCCTGGGCGAGCTTTTCAGTCCAGAGTTGCTGCTGCTGTTGAAGCTGAAAGTGAATGTCCTTAAGAGCCTGCCCAGCAGGCGGAACGGCCTTGCCCGACTTTGAACCAAAACGGAAGAACATCGACCAGCCTCCTTGACCTTGTTCTCTCTCCTTCTCATTCTACGCAAGAGAGGGGCTCGGAGCACTTTTTGGGTCGGCGCCCGTTCCCAGGGACCCCTCGTGTGCCTTGGCCCTGTTCTCCGACCCCGGCGGGACCGGGCACGCCAGGCCATAGAGGCGTGTCGGCGTGGTCCCCGCGGCTGACAAGAGCGAGGACTCCCGCGGAAAGCTTTCGAGGCTCAATCGCACGGCCTGGGCACTCGCTGTCTACGCTTCGCAGTGAGGGTCACCCCTCCCCACGCCAGACTCGCTTCCGGCTGCTGGCCAAGCTCTGCCGGGCGGGGTTCGTTCACCCGCAGGGTTCCGATGAAAGGTTTCTGAGTTTCGAGTCTCTCCTCCTTTCCTGAGCTTCCTGTGCAATGTCTGATCATTTGTGCGTCTCGAAGACGGGCTCCCAGCCGACGGGCGGGCTGCCGAGGAGCAGATTGCTCGCACCAGTGCGCGTAGCCCCGGCTCGGCTCGTCGCCCCCCGGGCGTTGCGTGTTGGCCATCAGGAAGAGGTCGCGGGCGCGGTCGAAGTCGTTCCGCTCGAAGGCTTCGAGGGCGCGATGAAGGTGGCGAGGAACGCGCGATTGTCTGCCCAGTTCAGCCGCTTCGAATGCCTCGTAAACGTTCAGACCGGGCTGACTTGCCGACGACCCGGATCCGCCCCCAGCGGCGCCACACCAGGTCGGGGTGCTCGGCGCAGAGACGATAGGTACGCTCGCAGAACAGGTTCTGCGTCCCGCACTGGTGCTGGCCGGTTCGAGCCGCGCGGCGAGGTTCACGCGCGTCGCCCAGGATCGTGTACGAGAGCCGTGCGCTGGTGCCGAACGCCCCGATCAGACAGTCGTCCGACGATGCGCCGCCGATCTTGACGGAGTGGAAGTAGGGGTCGTCGAGCTCCGCCAGCGCCTTGATGCTGTCCAGCGCCGCCCGCACGGCGCGGTAGGCGTGCTCCGCAGGATCGCCGCTGACCAGCGGGCCGCCCCGGAAGCTCATGATGGCGTCGCCGATGAACTTGTCGATGATCATGTCGTGCTTGATCAGCTCGCCGACCAGCCGGTCCATCGCGGACTCCAGGTGCGCCGAGAGCCGGTCGGGGTCGTGCGCCAGCTCCTCACATGTCGTGGTGAAACCCGACGAAGTCCATGAACATGATCGTTGCCGGCGTCCGGCTCTTCCTGGCGTAGGCCTTCGGGTCGAGCACGAACTGCTCGGCGACCTGCTTCGGCAGCGACAGGTTGAGCAAGCCGCGCAACTGCGACTGGGTAACGTCGAGCTGATGGTAGGCCATGATGTACATGAACAGCAGCATCGTGAACATCATGCCCAGGATCAGGAAGAACTCGATCTCGTTGGCGCGGTTCTCGACCTGCTGGAGGCTGAAATAGACGACCTCCGGGCGGCCACTGATCCGAGGGTCCGGGTCACGTAATCCGCGTCGGGCGGCGGCTGCAAGCTCCCCCCCAGCGCTCTGAGAAACGTACCGCTCGAGAGATCGCGCAGCACGGCGTCGATCCGCCGCACGTGGTCGCGTTCCATCTTCCGGCGGACGATCACGGTCGTCACGAGGATCAGCACCGTCAGTGCGATCATCCCGATGTTCATGAACCGGCGGAACCGCCGGGAATGCTCGCTGGACGGGTGCTCCTTGACGAACCGCTCGAACGCTGGGATCGATCGTAAGGCCCGCAGGATCCGGAGCCCGCGGAGGATCCGGAGGATCCGGGCCGTCCGGACGATCCGGATGGCATGGAACGAGAACACCCCGCTGACCAGCACGTCGAGCACAGGCAGGCAACTGAGCACGTCGATCAGGAACCAGGGCGACTGGATGTAATCGCGACCGAACACCCAGAGCTTCAGGACGAGATCGAAGACGAAGACCAGGTCGATCAACAGGGTCAGGTAGGACACCACCTTGGCCCAACCCATCATCCCGTGCAGGTCGATCAGATAAAGCACCATCGTGACGATGGCCAGGACAATCAACGGCCTGTCCATCGCATCGATCAGTCGCACCAGCGGATTCGAGCCCGTCGGGGAGTCGTTCATCGGTAATTCACGAGGGCTCCGAGAGAAGAAAGATGGACGGGCGAGCCGGACGCGGCGCGGACCATCCGAGGGGCCACCGAAGGTCGGCCTCGTCGCGCCGGGCCCGGCCTCATGGAGAGGACCCCGAACCGCGGCGGGACCGCGGCGGCGGGCCGAGATTGAGCGGACGATCCGATCCGCCGGGAGGCTCAGAGGCATCGGGATCGACCAGTCTCAGGCCGAACTCTCGAGCGCCGGCGCAAGGGGGCAGCGCGTCATCGGGGATGATGACGGCGGTCGGGCCGAGCCGCTCGCCCAGGTGGCCCCGGGTGGCGGGGTGCTGGAGCAGGCCGTCGAGCAACTCGGCCGAGGGGGCGTGCAGGATGATCGGGCGGCGGGTCGCCAGCGGGCGGCACGCGCGACGGCGCCGCCAGGAGCAGCAGCCGAACGGCGGGCGGGATCTCGGCGCCGGTCCGCTTCACGATACCAGTGCGAGCAGGACCGCCAGCGACAGGCCGTTCTCGACCCCGCGGGCGAGCGACGCCGGAGTGATCCGGAACCGCCGCGTCGGGTTGCCGGGTGTCGCCCCGGGCGCGGCTCCCGCGGCAGCTCGTCGGCGAACCGGGCCAGCTCGGCATCGACCAGCAGGTCGGAGCGGCCCAGGTCGAGCGCCAGCGTCACGCCGTCGGGCTCGACCTCGAGGCACGCCTCGGGGGCGCGGCGGTAGTCGCGCGAGCCCGCCAGCCGGAACCGCTGGAAAGGGATCGCCGACTCGTCCTCGACGAGCAGGAAGCCGGTCCGAGACCGGCACGGGAGCACGCGGCTGGTCGCCGGCCAGAGCGCCAGGGCCTGCTCCAGGTCGGCGCGGCGTGGCGAACTCGATCAGCGTGGCCGAGGCGTGATAGGTCACGCGGTCGCGGCGGCCGGCCCAGGTCCGCAGCGCCTCGGCCACGCCGGCCGGCAAGGGGCCGCGAGCTGTGCCGCGCCAGGCGGTCGAGCATCGCCTGCGGGCGTCAGGCCCCCTTCCAGGCCGCGGTAGACCGACTCGGGCGTCAGCTTCAGCTCCAGCGCCGCGCCGACCTGCGACCACCGCGCGAACCGGCTGAACTGGCCGATCAGCGCCGGGGTCAGCCCCTGGCGATAGGCGATGATCTCGAAGTTCGGCTGGACGAAGAGGAAGTGTTCGAAGGCTGGGCCGAGGGGGCGGGGGCGGCCCGAGCGCCAGGACGTAGCGGCCCAGGGGCGAGAGCTGAACGACCCGGCGGCCGCTCGGAGCCTCCTCCGCCGTCGCGGACCAGGCCGAGCTGGTAGGCGGCGCCGAGCAAGAGGGCCTCGAGCACCGCGGTGCTCGGAGCGCCTCTCGGGCCGTCCGGCCCTCCGCCTTGCTTCGCGACGGCGTCTCGACCGGGGCGGCGGTTGCCGAGGGTCGACGGGCTCGCAGGAAGCGTCGGCGCGGTCCCAGTCGGGGGCGAGGCCGCGCAGGTGCGCGGCCAGGTCGTCGAGTGCGACCCATTCGTCCTCGGCCGAGCGTCGCCAGCCAGAGCAGGACCGCGGGCCGGACGAACGGCAGGGCCAGCTCGACCGTGCTGCCCTCCTGCTGCATCCCCCCCTGCTCGTGCCAGGTCCGCAGGCGCCAGCCAGCGGGTGGCGATCATCTGGGGCAGGTGGATCGCGTTCTCGGCCCAGAACTCGGGCCGGGCGGCCGACGATCCGGTCGCTCCCGGGCTCGGCGCTCGATCAGGCCGACCCCGCGCGCCAGGCGCCAGCCAGAGCGCGGCCATGTCGGGCAGCGGCTCGAGCGCGTCGGCGATCGGCCCGGCGAGCACCGGGTCGTCCTCGAGCCGGTCGCGGTCGCGCTTGTAGAGCGTCCCCTGCTGGGTCTGGCGCAGCGGCGCCTCATCGACCCGCTGCCAGACGCGCGGCCAGCCGGAGGATCGGCTCCAGGCCGTCGGTCTCGCGGACCTGCCGCACCGGCCCCGCGATGGCGGGGCAGTCCCCCTCGGGGAGCACGGTCCGCGCGGCGGCCATCGCCGCCGGGATGGGCGAGCAGACGGTCGCCGCGGCCCGGCTCGCCGCCTCGGCGAGCGGCCGCTCGGGTCGGAGACCGGCGCGTCCGTCGGACCCCGACCAGAGCGCCAGCAGGCCGAGTTCGAGCAGCGGCCGGACCGCCGGCGCAGGTCGACCCCCAGGCACGCGCAGCGCATGGGACAGGCCGGCCATCGGCCAGGCGGCGGTCTCCGTCAGCGCGAACAGGCCCAGCGCCAGCCGGGCGACCCGTCCCCAGGCGGCCGATCAGCCGCTCGACGGTCCGGGCTCGCCGAGCCGCTCGGCGATCGCGCCGGCCAGCGCCTGGCTGGCCTCGACCGGCGGCTCGGCCAGCCCGAGCGCCCGGGAGATCTCGACGAGCCGGCCCGCCTCGTAGCGCCCGAGCGCCGCCTGATACGCGATCGAGTGGCGGATCGCGGACGGCCGCCGCGCGCTCGGCCGATCGGCGTCGGGTCGCTCGTGGCTCAGGTCCTCGGCGTCGGACATCGTCGCCTCACCCTCAGCGGACGACGCGGGGGGTGTGGCCCATCCGCCGCAGCTCGTCGAGGAGCGCCTCCTCCTCCTCGGCGCGCACCAGCAGGACCGTCTCGGAGAGCCGCCCCACGATCAGCCGCGCCAGCGTCTTCCGCGCCAGCAGCTCCTCGGTCAAGACCGGCTCGGCGGTCCGGATCAGCGCCACCTGCTTGTGCAGCTTGACGGGAATCCGCGCGGCAGGGGCAGGCATCGGTCGAACTCCCTGGCGAGCCATCGTGGCGAAGGCGTGCGCCGCACATCGCCGGTCCGACGATCCGCCAGGCCGGCGAACTCGTCGGCCGCGCGAAACGCATCTCTGCGCTGCCAGGCAAAGAAATCGGTCTGTTTCACGCAGCCGAGTGGCAGAGGCTCTGGATCCCACCTCCTGAGATCAGCCGGAGCGGATGGCCTTGGCACGGGCGATCAGGTCGGACTCGTCGAGGATCTCGTAGCTGTAGCCCTGCTCGGTCAGGAAGAGCTGGCGATGGTGGGCGAAATCCATCTCGCGGGTGTCGCGGGTCACCAGGGTGTAGAAGCGTGGCCGGCGCCTCGCCTTCCTTGGGCCGGAGGATGCGGCCGAGCCGCTGGGCCTCCTCCTGCCGGCTGCCGAAGGTGCCCGAGACCTGGATCATCACGTTGGCGTCGGGCAGGTCGATGGCGAAGTTGCCGACCTTCGAGAGGACCAGCCGGCGGATCTCGCCGCGGCGGAACCGGCCGTAGAGGTCCTCGCGCTCGGCGTTCGAGGTCTGGCCGGTGATCAGCGGCAGGTCGAACCGCGTCGGCGATCCGGCGGAGCTGCTTGAGGTACTGGCCGATGATCAGCACGCGGTCGTCGGGGCCGTCGTGCTGGTCGAGCAAGCAGCGCGACCAGGTCGTCCTTGGCCGGGTTCTCGCTGGCCAGGCGGAACTTGTCGCGCCACTCGGCCACGGCGTATTCCATCCGGCCCTCGCCGGGCAGGCCAAGCCGGACCTCGTGGCACTGCGCCTCGGCGATCCAGCCCTTCGACTCCAGCACGCGCCAGGGGACGTCGTACTTCTTGGGGCCGATCAGGCTGAAGACGTCCTCCTCGCGGCCGTCCTCGCGGACCAGGGTGGCCGTCAGGCCGAGCCGGCGGCGGGCCTGGATCTCGGCCGTGACCCGGAAGACCGGCGCGGGCAGCAGGTGGACCTCGTCGTAGATGATCAGGCCCCAGTCGCGCTCGTTGAACAGCTTGAAGTGGGGGAAGTCGCCGTCCTTCTTGGGCCGGTAGGTGACGATCTGGTAGGTGGCCAGCGTCACCGGCGCGATCTCCTTCGAGTCGCCGGTGTAGGTCGCGACCATGCGACTCGTCGAGGTCGGTCTTGTCGAGGATCTCGCGCCGCCACTGCTCGACGGCGGTGGTGCTGGTGGTCAGGACCAGCGTGCTCTTCTTCAGGGCCGCCATCGCGGCGAGGCCGACGATCGTCTTGCCCGCGCCGCAGGGCAGGACGATGACGCCCGAGCCGCCCCGGACGTCGCCGCCGGCGTGGAACGCGTCGACGGCCATCCGCTGGTAGTCGCGGACCTGGAACGGCATGGCCCGAGCGGGCGACCTCGCGGAGCGCCGACCGCCAGCGCGGCCCCCTCGGTGTAGCCGGCCAGGTCCTCGGCCGGGTAGCCGACGGCGATCAGGGCCTGCTTGAGGACGCCGCGGTAGCGCGTCGTCGATGGCGAAGCTGGTCGCGTCGATCCGCTCGCCCAGGTAGTCGCGGACCCCCTTCTGCCGCGCCAGCTCCTCGAGCAGCGGCCTTGTCCTGCGTGATCAGCCGGAGCTCGCCGTCGATCCGGCGGAGGCGGACGCGGCCGTAGCGGCTGACCAGCTCGCGGAGGTCGGCCGGCAGGTTCGGCGGGCAGCGGGAACTTGCTGTAGGTCGCCAGGGCCTCGACCATCGCGTCGGCCGACATCCCGGCCGCGGCGGCGTTCCAGAGCGAGAGCGGCGTCAGGCGGTAGGTGTGGATGTGCTCGGGGCTCTTCTCCAGCTCGGCGAAGGGCGCGATGGCGTCGCGGGCCTCGGCGTGCAGCGGGTTGTCCACTTCCAGCAGGATCGTGCGGTCGCCCTGCACGATCAGCGGATTGGCGGGGTTGTACTGCATGGGCTCCTTGCCGGGCAAAGACGAGCAGTGCGAAGCGGCGTCGCTCCCCACGAAGGTTGGCTTGTCATGGTAGACGCCCCGTGGGGAACTCGCAAGATCGGCTGGGGGATGGTATTGGAAGGGAGAGCCGGGCGCAATCCCCCGCCTCACTCTTCGTCCTCGGCACCCTTGAGGTCTCCCTTGGAGAGTCCGAGGGACTTGGCGACCGCGTTGAGCTGGTGCTTGATCGCGAAGGCACCCGCGGGCCGGCGCTCGGGGGCGAGCTCCAGGCAGGCCATGATCGTCTCGTTCAGGGTGCCGGGGATCTTCGGGTTGATCTCGATCGGGGGGACCAGCGCGCCACGGGCGCCTCGTCCGGCCTCAAAATCCCCTGCTGGGCGTAGCGGCCGGTGAACATGCGGTACATCGTGGCGCCGAAGTTGTAGATGATCGGTGC
Source organism: uncultured Planctomycetaceae bacterium (assembly GCA_963803395.1). Taxonomy (GTDB): domain Bacteria; phylum Planctomycetota; class Planctomycetia; order Isosphaerales; family Isosphaeraceae; genus JAFANO01. The sequence goes on along the minus strand of CAWDND010000098.1, from coordinate 27,631 downwards.
GCTGGTCCACAACCCGCTCGATCGGCTGCTCGGGCGCCATGTATTGCGGAGTCCCCTGAACGCGGTTCTTCTCCTGGCCGCGAATCCAGGCGGTGCCGAAGTCGATCAGTTTGACTTCGCCCGCCCGGGACAGCATGATGTTGGATGGTTTCAGGTCGCCGTGATATACGCCTCGACGGTGCATATGGTTCAGCCCCGAACAGACTTTCCGGAAGATCAGCACGAGTTGGCCCATTTCCGGCGCCTCGATCTCGTCGAGCGTCTTGCCATCGACAAATTCCTCCAGGAGCTCGACCCCGGCGACCCGGAACAACGAGCGCTTGAGTCGGATATCATAGATCTTGATGATCGTGGGATGATTCAGACGTTGCGAGACTGCGAACTCGAGCTGCGCCTGGGCGATGTAGACATCGTCGTCGGGACTTTGCCGTTTCACCACCTTGAGGGCGTACCGCTTGCCCCCGGCCGCTTTATCCCTGATCAAGAGAATTGTGCTGCCCGCCCCATTGCCCAGCGGCCTGACAATCTGAAATTGCATCCCGGAAAGTTTGGGGGAAGTTGACTCGCTCGCCATACGCGTCCTCGATTGGTCTCGGAGCGACGGCCGCCTGTCGGGACACGGTCCGGAGGCCGCGAGCGACCCCTCAGTCGATTCGCCTTCGAAATTGTCGCGCGAATTCGGAATCTCAATAAACTTATCCAAAGTGGGCGGTCGGGGCAATCCCTCCGATGCCGCCTTCGCGTGGACCAGTTTTCCCGCAGGAGGCTGACCTCGATGGCGGAACCGTCTCGACCTCAGATGACCGGATTGAGCCAGGCACTGGGCCGAATCCCCAGCGGGCTCTACATCTTGACGGCCTACGCCGGCGACCGCTCGACCGGCCTGCTCGCGAGTTGGGTGCAGCAGGCGGGGTTCGACCCGCCGATGCTGACCATGGCGATCCAGCGCGAACGATTCATCGCCGACTGGATCCGGGCGTCGCGCAAGTTCACGCTGAATCAGCTCGCGACCGGCAGCAAGGCGCTGATCCGCCACTTCAGCCGCGGCTTCGAGCCCGACGGTCCCGCTTTCGTCGGCATCCCCCTGCTTCACGACGCGCAGGGCGGCCCTGTCCTGGCCGCCGCGCTGGCATTCCTCGACACTGAGGTCGTCGCCGAGCTCGCAAGTGGCGACCACCAGATCTTCCTTGCCCGGATCGTCGCCGGCAACGTCCTCCATCCCCACGCCGAACCGTTCGTACACATCCGGTCAAACGGGTTCCACTATTGAGGCGAACTCCGGCAGAAACAGGTCGACCATGCTGGTCTCGGATGACAGAGGGTTGATCCAGTCGCTCTCCTCTGTCTTCATCTGCCGCCTGTCATCAGCCATCTCGCGTCCATCACCGCCCCAAGGCCGCCTCACTCGATGCCCAGCAGCTCGATGTCGAAGTGCAGCGTCGCATTGGGCGGGATCTTCGGCACTTGTGCCGGCGCACCGGAGTTGGCCTCCGGAGGGACGGTCAATCTCCGAAGTTCACCGACCCTCATGCCAGGGAGGGCCTCGTCCCAACCCCGGATCACGTCTCCGACGCCAAGAGTGAACGAGTACGGTTGACCACTTTTGTGCGATCTATCGAAGGTTTCGCCGTTGTCGAGCGTCCCGGTGTAATGGACCCGGAGCTTCTGGCCGACCTTGGCCTCCGGCCCGTCCCCTCCTTTCAGGGTTTCGTATTTCACGCCCGATGTGGTCGTCTTGGTCTCCCCCTTGGCGGTCGGGAGCGGCACGCCCGAACCCGGCCTTCCGTTTGTCGACGGCCGCCAATTGTCTGGCCATCTCGCCGATCGCCTCGGGCTGCTTCTCGTTGGAAGGGAGCGCGCGGATGCCCTCGCTTCCCGGCGGTGCGGCCGGGATGATCAAGATCGGCTCCTGGCACCCCCATAGGGTCACGCACGACATCCCGACGAACGCCCATCGCGACCTCGACATCGGCATCGGCACGCCTCCACGCTCATCTCCGCGCATTCCCACCTCAAAGATGAATAGAGGAAGGAGGAATCAAGGCCGAGTGCGGTCGGCCCTCAGAGCCTGTATTATGCCGCGCCTCGCAATGTCTCGGGTAGCGCATCTCCGCGAGACGTTCGAGAACCCGACCTCTCCGAAGGCCATCGCTCCTCCAGGCCACGCTGACCAGAGGTCTCGTGCTGGATCGAGAGACCCGTTGTGCGATCGCGATCTTGGGGCGCTTTGCGCGCGGCCACCCCCGCCCAATAATCTCTCAAGGGCACTTCATGGTAGAGAATTCCTTACTTCGTCACCTCTGACGATCCGGTGTAAGGCGCGGCAAACGAGGCGATGGCCTGCGCGGCGGAACGGGCAACGTCGTTGGGGGCGTGGGCCGCGGCCTCGCGGGCCTCGGCCAGAGACTCGGAGGCGCGGCCTTCGTCTTGCGCCAGAACGGCAAGGCCGTAATGGGCCTCGAAGAGGTCGGGCGCGATGGTGAGGGCGGCGCGATAGCTCCGGCGCGCGGCATCGAACGATCCTTCGACGAAGTGAGTCAGCGCGACCCGGGCCGCGCGGACGGCCGGGCGGGGCGGGTTGGCGGCCTTCTCCCAGTGGGCCCGGGCGCGGTCTGGCTCGCCCAGGTGGAGGCGGAGGGTCGCCAGACGGTCGGTCACTTCCCACGCTCGGGGCTCGGTGGGATAGGCGGCGCTCCAGGAGGTCGGCGGCCGCGCCGACGCGGCCGGCGTCGAGCAGCCGGTCCTTGATCCGATCGAGCGCGCTCAGGTTCTCCCAGGACCCGGGCGGCGGCGGCCCGAGCCGCGCTCGAAGCTGATCGCGGCGTGTGCCCTTCTCGACCTGGCTCTGCCGCTGGAGGAGGTTGATCGGGCGGAGCCGGACCAGGTCGTCGAGCACCGACAGTTCGGCCTCGTCCATTCCCCGCTCCTGGAAGGCTTGCGCCAGCATCAATTGGCTCGTAAAGTCGTCGGGGGTCACCTCCACGGCGCGGCGCAGCGCGTAGGTCGCGCGGACCATCGATAGGTCGAAGATCGCGTCAAAGGCAAAGCGATATCGGGGGACCGGCCCTCCGGCCGAAGGCTCGCGCGCGAATTCGATCTGGCCGAGCAGCTTCCAACCGTCGGCGCCGTCGGGGTCGGCATGCCGGAGCCGCCGGGCATAATCGAGGCCGAGCAGAACCAGGGGCCGTCTCAGATCGGTCCGGATCGGCGCCATCGCGGTGACGTAGTTCCGCGCCGCTTTCGCCAAGGCCGCCAGCGCGGCGATTCCCTGAGGATCGGTCGCCAGCTCGGGCCGGAAGTGCCGCGAGGCGAAATCGACGGCGTGCGTCTCGACCACTCCGGTATAAGTGTCGTGCACGAAGACCGCGGCCACCGGATCGAACCAGACGCACCGCCAGTGCCGGCTGCCCATCAGGGTCGCGCCTGCGGCCGCGTGGGCGGCATTGTCAAGCAGCACGGCGGGCCGGCCCAGGTCGTCGAGCGCTCGCTCCCAACCCGGGATGTTCCAGGTGATCCGACGCTCCAGCTCCATGTACCGCTCGTACAGGTCGGCGCCGATGACTTCGAGCCGGGCGTCGGCGAAGACCTTGCGCCCGGGGCCATGCTCATACTCGTAAAGTGAGTTGTGCCCGATATGGTAGGCGAGGAAGCGCTCGGGCATCCCGAGCCGGCCGGCGAACCGGACCGCCTCGTGGGGATACCAGAGCGGCTCCTCGCCGAGCCCGATCGTCCGGCCCTCGCCGGTTATCTTGTAGAAGGTGCCGCTGGCCACGAGGACGAACACGAGCGCGATGCCGCCGAGGGTCGCGAGCCGGGGCGCCATCTGGAATCCGCGAGTGTCATGGCGGCGAAGGACCGCGGCGGCCCACTCGCCGAGGTTCCACGCCGTGACCGTCCCCACGACGGCCGCGAACTGATGGCTGTTCCGCGTGGCCTGCAAGCTCAGGACACTGAACGCCACGAAGAGCAGTAGCCGGAACAGGCTAAGCTGCCAGGTCGGTTCGTGCCCGGCCGGAGATGTTGTGCGTGATTTCTGCGAGCGCCTGGGTGCCTTGGCCTTCCTCGGAGGGCGGTCGAAATCGGGGTTGGGCGTTGCTGGGACGGGCCGGAGCCGGACGGCGGCGAGCCAGAGCATCGGGACCAGGAAGCTCAGGGCGCCGAGGACCATCGTCGCCATGTGCAGTTGGAGTGGCAGATTGCTCCAGCCGGCCTCACGGATGAAGACCGGAATCGGTGTCAGCTCCGCGATCCGGCTGTCGCTGGTCGTGAAGATCGGGTTGCGCATCGTCCGCGCGAGCTGGAGCGGATAGAGCCCCCTTGATCCCGTAGGGATTGACCAGGCACGCCACGCCCGTGAGCACCATCGGCGGCGCGACGATCCGCCACCAGGTCTTCCGCCCCGGGGCGAGCGAGCCCGGGCGGAGCGCGGCGTCGCTCAGGGCGAACGTCAGAATGATCGGCCCGAGCACGAACAGGCCGTGCGAGTTGACCCAGAAGACCTCGATCACCGGGAGCAGCCAGGCCAGCGCGGGATATTGGTCCCATCGAAACAGGATGGCCAGGAAGCCCGACATGGAGAGCAGCGAGAACGTCTCGGGCCGGACGTAGATCCGGCCGCCCAGGACGAGCAAGGCGAGGAGCCAGGCGAGCACGACCGCCCAGACGGGCCATTCGCGTTTCCGGGCGGTGATCAGCAAGAAGAAGGCCGCGCAGGTGATCGCGCACTTGGCCAGGTTCAGCGCGACGACCCCACCATGGGCGTACCCCCAGCTCAGCGCGACCTGGAAACCCCAGTGCAGGTCGATCCAGGGGCTGTCGAGCACGGTGAACGTGTAGGGGTCGGCCTTCGGGACCTGGCCGGTCTGGCGGATCAGGTCGCCCGTGCGGAGGTGCCACCAGAAGTCGGTGTCCTTCAGCGGGAAGACGCCGAGCAGGAAGGTCAGCGCCAGGAACGCGGCGATCAGGCACCCGTCGAACAGCCGGAGCCCCATCGAGGAACGCGCCGGATCGCTGGTCGAGGTTGCCTTGGCCCGAGAGCGGGGCTTTCTCGTGGACGGCCTCTCCGAAAACATCATCAGACCCCAAGTCGGTGAAGTTCACAGGCGGCCGGTCCCGTGCAGTGTAACCAGCCCCCTGCCCCAGGGTCGAGGGAATCCCATCCGGTCGCCGAGGCCTCGCCGGGGATGTTGACGAATTGATTGAAAGCGGTGATCGCGAGTGCTACCTTCAATAACCCGACACCACGCAGTCGCGGGGATGAGACGTGCGATGAGCCGACACCATTATTTCAAGGAGGTCGAGATGAGCCATTCGATCAAGGGCCTGGCGGCCCTGCTGGGCTTGGGCGGGGCCCTGATCAGCAACCCGGCCGGCGCGGCCGCGGACGAGTTGAAGGTGGGGGACAAGGCCCCCCCTTTCTCGCTCCAGGGGACCGACGGCAAGACGTATTCGCTCGCCGATTTCCAGGGGAAGAAAGCCGTCGTCCTCGCCTGGTTCCCCAAGGCGAAGACCAAGGGCTGCACGGCCGAGTGCAAGTCGCTCCGCGAGAACGGCTCTGCCCTGAAACCACTGAACGTCGCCTACTTCACCGCCAGCGTCGATGACCCCGAGCTGAATCGGGAGTTCGCCGACGAACTCGAGCTCGATTATCCGATCCTCAGCGACCCCAGCAAGGCCGTCGCCGAGACCTACGGCGTCCTCGACCCGATCTGGGGCGTCGCCCATCGCTGGACCTTTTACATCGACAAGAACAGCGTCATCAAGGCCATCGACAAGAAGATCAACACCGCACGCGCCGGCGCCGACGTGGCCGAGAAGGTCAAGGAACTCGGCCTCGCCTCCGAGTGATCGCAGCGCGATGTCACCACGAAGGCCCGAAGTTCACAAAGCATGAAGATCTTTTTACTATTGCTTTGTGCTCGATGGGTCTTTGTGGGGGAGCCTCTCGCACAGCGCGAAGCTCGCACAGAAAGACACGAGGAGCCTTTGAGAGGACAGGACGCTTCGTACCTTCTTTGCGAGCTTTGCGCCCTTGCGAAAAACTCCCCCTTTGTGGTGAATCCCCTCCCCTTCCTTCATCGCCGTTGGTGATCGGCCCAGCGGCCCTTGAGCTCACCCAGAATCCGCCAGAAGAGCCGGCTGTGCATCCGGCCGGGAACGCGCCCGCACGCTCGCGCGTGGAACGAGTCGGGCTCGGTGTACTCGATGTGGTGCGCGATCTCGTGCAGGAACGTGTCGAACAACTCCTCCAGCGACCGGCGGCCGAGCTGGCGGTCGTGTGTGTAGACCCGCACGAGCCGCCGCGTCTTGTAATATCCGCCGAGCACCCGGAGAGTAGGTCGCGTATTGATGTCGATGTGATAGGCGACCTGACAAAGATAGATCCGTTCCAGCCGCGAGCGGAAGAACGGGCCGAGCGCTGAGATCGGCGGCTCGAACCGACGCGGGGAGCTGTCGGGGGTCTCGGGCGGGGCGGACGCCCGCGGTTCGTGCTCGACGACGAGTTGGCCGCCAACCATCCGGGCCTGCTCGGCAAGCCGCGCGATGTCGAATTGCTGGGGGTCGATCAACTGTCGGCCGCCGTTGGGATGAACTAGCCAATAGCGCTCGTACATGCAACATCCCTTGTACGCATGGAGACGACATCCAGGCGCCGAACGTCTTCAGGCGAAACGGGGCGCGGCTCCCCTGAAACAGGGATCAGACTGCGGGGTTCGGGGACGCAGGACGGAGATAAATACCATATCATGCGGGAGCATCGTTGACCACCGAGATTCCCCCATTCCGGTGGACATGCGGACATCGGTCTTGGCTTGAGGCCTTCCCAGCGGCCTGGCATCCACCAAGAAGCCCTGTGTCGGTATGACCGTGTCCGAGCGGGGGTTGATTCAGCCCTTTGTCAATTCGTGAAATAATCATGCCGCTTAGCGAATACCCTCCGTCCGAGCGATCGAGCCATCGGACGATCCGCTTCGACCCGAGGCGTGGAGTCAACTTTTCGGAGGGCCTGGTTCCAACCCAAGACTTGGCTTGGCCTGGCCCTTCTGCTCGTTCACCAAGGAGTTGCGCCGTGGCATCACCACTACTGATCCATCTGGCACTTCCGTGGGCCCAGTTGGAGCTGCCCACCTTTCCAGGTGGTGTCTTATGGGTCATTGCGTTCGTGGTGGGTGTGATCGTGTTGAGCGAGGGGTTGGGGATCCGCTACATCTCCAATAACCGCGTGGGGATTGTCGAGAAGCTCTGGTCTCCCCAGGGCTCCGTGTCCGAGGGGGGGATTATCGCCCTCAACGGTGAGGCGGGTTTCCAGGCAGACGTGCTTCGCGGGGGTCTGCATTTCGGGTATTGGCGCTGGCAGTTCCGCATCCACAAGGTGCCCCTGGTGACCGTGCCTCAGGGGAAGATCGGCTACGTGTACGCCCGCGACGGTGTGCCGCTCCCCCCGAGCCAGACGCTGGGCCGGGTCGTGGTCTGCAACAACTTCCAGGACGCGCGATCGTTCCTCATGGGTGAACCGGACGGCGCGGAGAGCGAGCCGACACTCGGCCAGCGCGGCCGGCAGCGGGCGATCTTGCGCGAGGGCGTGTACGCCCTCAACCTCGCGCTGTTCGTGGTAATCACCGACGACGCCGTCTATCGCCTCGACGTCGGCGGCCAGCGTGAGCTGAAGACGCTGGTCAGTTGGCAGAACGAGTTGAACGAGGTCGCCGGCTTCCTGCCGGTCGTGATCGGCGGCCCGATCGAGGCCCCCGACCCGCTCAACCCAGGCACAACGTTCCTGGTCGATAGCATCGGGATCGTCACCGTACAGGACGGCCCGTCCTTGGGACCCGGCGAGATCATCGCTCCGGCCGTGGGCACCGACCGGAACGACAAAAACTATCACAACAACTACCAGGACACCGAGGCCTTCCTCCGCGCCGGCGGGCGCAGGGGCTTGCAGTACGTGCCGCTGACCGACGGGACGTACTTCCTCAACCGCTGGTTCGCGACGGTCGAGTCGATCCCCAAGACGGTCGTGCTGATAGGTTACGTCGGGGTGGTCGTCAGCTACTATGGCCAGGCCGGTCATGACATCTCGGGCGAGAAATTCCGCCACGGCGAGCGCGTCGGCGAGGACGAGCGGGGCGTCCGGGGGCGGCCCTTGGGGCCGGGCAAGTATCCGTTCAACACCTACGCCGGCAACATTATCCTCGTGCCGACGACGAACTTCGTCCTGCACTGGGTGACCGGCCGGACCGAGTCGCACCGGTATGACGAGAGCCTACGGTCGATCGATCTCGTGACCAAGGATGCCTACGAACCGCTGCTGCCGCTCTCGGTGGTGGTGCACATCGACTACCAGAAGGCCCCGAGCGTCATCCAGCGGTTCGGCGACGTGAAGAAGCTGATCACGCAGACCCTCGATCCCATGCTCAGCGCCTACTTCCGCGACGTGGCGCACAAGAAGACGATGCTTCAACTGCTCCAAGAGCGCGACGAGATCCAGTTGGAGTCTCACGAGGAGCTGCGCCGGAGGTTCCACGACTTCGACATCGAGTGCGTGGACGTGCTGATCGGCAAGCCCGACACAGCCGAGGCCGGCGGCAAGATTGAGACACTGCTTGAACAGTTGCGCCTCCGGCAACTGTCGATCGAGCAGATCGAGACCTTCGAGCGCCAGGTGGCCGCGGCCGACAAGCTCCGAGGCCTGAACGAGGCGCAGGCGCAGGCGTCGTTGCAGACCTCGCTGACGCAGTCACTGGTCCAGGTGCGCATCGCCGAGAACGAAGGCGAGGCCGCGCTGGTCCGTGCCCGCAAGCAGGCCGAGCAAATGGTCGTGACGGCACAGGCCGAGAGCCAGCAGCGCATCCTGGCCGGCCGCGGCGAGGGCTCCCGCCTGCTCCAGATTGGCCTGTCCGAGGCCGCGGTCTTGCTCCGCAAGATCCAGTCGTTCTCCGACCCACGTTTGTATGCGCTGTCGCTCGTCGCCGAGCAGTTGGCCCACAGCGTGCAGCCCTTGGTCCCCGAGCGCGTCTTCGTGGCCGGCACCAACGGCGCCGGCGCGAACGGCCATTCCGAAGCGGCCAGTTCGGGCATGCTCGGCCTGCTGATCAATCTCCTCGTCGCCGAGAAGTCCGGCTTCCAGCTCACGGACACCGGCGCAGACCTCGACCCTGCAAGAGTTCGCCGACCGGATGGCCAGGCAGGCGATGGAATCGATGCAGCAAGCCGTCGAGTCGAAACCCGTTCCGGCCAACGGCACCCGCGCCCCCGACGCCTCCGGACCCGCGGCCCCGCCCGTGGTCGCGGTCTCGCCGGCATGAGGCCATACCCGAGCCTCCCGGGTGCCATGGTGCCCGGGAGGCCTTGACATTAAGAATACGCATCCCGGGACGTTTATGCTCGCCGGGGGCGGCGGGACGCCCTCGAGAGAGCACCGCCGCCCTCGGCGGAGATTGCTTTCCGAAACATGCAAGAACACCGAGCCGACATCTGAGCGCGGTCACTCCGGGGCTGGGCGGCTGGTGACGGGTGGGGGGATGGACGTGCGGCGGACGACGGGGTCGGTCTTCGGCGCAGAGGGTCCCGGGATCGCGGCGAGTTTCTGTCCCGGCGGCGTCTGCACCCGCTTGGTCTCGAGCGTCGCCAGGGCGATTCGGACGGGGGCCAGGTCGGGCTGGAGTTTCAGCGCGCTCTGGTAGTGTTTCCGCGCCTCATCGGTCTTGCCGAGTGAGGCCAGGATGTAGCCGAGGTTGGCGTGCCCCACGGCGGAACCGCCCGCCTTGCTCAGCGCGGCCAGGGCCTCGTCGGTCTTGCCCGCGGCGGCGAGCGTCAGGCCGAGGTTGGTCTGGTAGCGCGGGTTGTCGGGATCGAGCTTGGCGGCCATTTTCAGGTTGCGCTCGGCGTCGCCCCAGCGGCCCTGCAAGTAGTCGCTGTATCCCGAATCGTTCCAGACCTTGGGGTCGTCGGGATTGAACTTCAAGGCGTCGCGATAATGCGCCTCGGCTTGCGCGAACCGCCCGAGGCGGTCGAACGCGCCACCCATGCGACGGTGCGCCAGCGCCTTCCTGGCGCCGATGCCCTTCGCCCCACCCAGGCCGTTGTCGGCGCAGGCGTCGAGTGCCTTCTGGTATTCGGCGACCGCTGCTTCGAAGCTCCCCTGCGTCTCGTAGATGCGGCCCATCTCGAGATGGACGTTGTACTGCTGATCCTGGCTGACCTCGCGGTGGAAGTCGGTCTTCGAGACCGCCGAGTCGATCGAGTCCGCCGCGGAGGACGTCGTGATCGTCTTGCCTTGTTTCCAGGGGACGGCGTTGCAGCCCGCCGCCGCGATCGGGAGCAGGCACGCCAGCGTGAGCCAGGGGCCGGGCCAGGGGACCGCGGCCCTCGAACACGCCCATGTGGACTTTCGGCGCTGAGATGTGCTCATGTCAGGGGGTCCCTCCGAAACCAGTCGGGGATGACCTTCCCGGGCTGGTCGGATAGTTATTCGGCGCTTTCTGATCGCGGATGATCATGACGTTGTAGTAGCCTGCGGCGTCGACGCCGAGCGTCCCCGGAAAGGGCGACGGGCCGATGACCACGCGCTCGGGGATGATCGGCAGGCTCGCATTCAGTAGCGTCGCGACCACGGCCGCACGCCGCGACTCGGCCAAGCCCGGTTCGTCGGGGCTCCACTCGATCACCACCGGCCCCAGCCACCCGGGAAGCCGCGACGCCATCAGGTTGAACCGCGTCGCCCCGCTCGGGGAGAACAGGTTCGTACCGGGAAGGAAGTCGCTCCGGTAGAGCATAAACCGGTGATGATCGGCCTTGGCCCTCATCAGGCCGAAGTTTTCGCGCAAGTAGAACCCCGCCGGCGGCTCGACGAAGTCCTGCGGCCGGCCGATGAACGTGTCGCACAACCTCTCTCGGAAGGTCCGCGGCCATGGCACGACCGGCCCCGGCATCGGGCCGGTCGCAGGATAAGGGACCACCGTCGACACTACGCCGGTCGGGTTGTGCGGGACCGGCGCTGCACCCAGGCCCAGGCCGACGCTGTGAGCCACCCCGTCGCCAGGGCACCGGCCTTCCCGATCGCTCTCCCGCGTCCCGTCCACATGATTTGGATTTCTCCTCTCCTGACCTCAGTTTCCTCGGGGGCGTTCGCATCATCCGTCGATTCGGAGAATTTGCTGTGCGGACCGAATCATTCCGCCCGATGGTCCGCACAGTGGACCCTCCGTTGATACAAACAAGTGGAAACCGCTCTAATCGGCATGTCCGTGGGGCCCGACTACCCATTGGTTCTCGCAACGGAAGTGCTTCATCACGTTCAGCGGGTCGAGTTCCTTGACCGTCGCGGAAGTCGGTGCCCGATTTGCCCTCGATCCGGCCGAGGAAGTAGAACTCGAAATCGTTGGGCTGGATCACGCGGTCGCCGGGGGCCTCGGGCACCTCGTTCGCCTCCATCGGGGCCACCAGCTCGGGCGTCACCAGCACGACCAGCTCGGTCTCGACAGTCTCGATTCGGTTCCGGCTGAACAGCGGCCCGACGATCGGCAGGTCGCCGAGGCCGGGGACCCGGATGGTGGTGGCGTTGGTCGTGGTTTGCAGCAGGCCGGCGATCGCCAGCGTTTGCCCCTCGCGGAGCTCGACGATCGTCCGGGCGCTTCGCTGGTTGATCGCGGGGACTTGGCCACCGTTGATCGTGGTCCCCCCCGCGAAGTTGAGCTGGCTGAAGATCGGCTCGACGTCGAGCCGGATCACGTCGTTGGCCTGGATCATGGGCAGGAAGGTCAGGATGGCGCCGAACGGGGCGAACTGGACGGTGACGACCGCCGTGCCCCCCGGGATCGACGAACTCTGCGGGACAGGATAGGGGAATTGCCCACCTGCGATGAACTGCGCCGGCTGACCGTCGAGCGCCATGAGATTCGGTTCGGCCAGGATCTTGGCCACCGAGTTCGACTTCAGGGCATCGAGGAAGAGCGCGAATTGCGAGGCGTCGAAGATGCCGAAGAGTGTCGCGGTGCCGGTATTGGTCGCGGTGCCGGTGGCCGTGAAGTTGGTCGTGATCGGCGTGCGGACGCCGTGGACTCCCGTGCTGGTCTGCGTGATCGGCCCGGCCGTGCCGCTGATGCTGGCAGCACCACCGATCGGCGAGGCGAGCAGCGAGTTGTCCTTGGGCCGGAACCAGCTCACGCCCAGCTCCCGAATAGCATCGCGGTTCAGCTCGGCGATCTTGACGCGGAGCAAAACCTGGCGCGGACCCGGGACGTGGACGCGATTGATGATTATCAGTCCTGGCTGGGCATTCCCCTGGGTGCCCACGCCAGGTGGAATCTGGGTGGTGCCGACACTGACATTGGTCCCCGCTCCGCCACCACCTCCTCCGCCACCACCTCCTGCACCGAAGCCCAGCGCTCCGGAGAGACTTCCGGCCGACGCTTGGCCGGTCAATCGAAGCTCCGACGTGATTGCTTGGATGATATCGCTCATTGTTTTTGCGTCGGGCACCTGTCCTTCGAGAATAAGCTGCTGACCGACCTGTCTAATATGCAGGACGGCACCTGGGAAGACCTGTCGCAAACGTGCTTCCAGATCGAGCGTGTCGATCGTCACCCTCACCAGAAACGTCAACGGTTTATCGTTCTCGTCCCAGAATGTGATGGTCGTTGTACCGAAACGTAGACCATAGATATTGAGTAGACGAGTGTTATTAGGTGATTCGGCAAGAAGCTCGACGTCGGCGACGGTCGGCTTCGAGACCGCGATTCGCTGGCGTCTCTCTTCTGCGGTGCTCCGATCTGGATCAACTTGTAGTGACCGATCACCACGTTGATCTCGGCCTCGGGATCCTGAACCACGGTGATCAACTGATCGATCCGTGCCTTCACCTTACTCGCCGACTCCCGACCTTGTCGGAACTGAGGCCCCGGAGGACGATAGGGCACAAGGCCAGTCGTATCACGCTCATACTCGAGCCTTCGACTTTGCTCGATGTTTGGCGCACTCGGTTCTCTGGGAGACGGGGATGCCAGGGGCTCGATCGGCATCACCGTCGGAACGGGTGAGGGCGAATCGGGCTTGGAAGCCAGATTCGCAGACGGTTTGGTAAGTTCGATGAACTTGGGGTCCGAGGATGGCTGCTCGATCACCGGGGGAGGGGCCGTCATCGGCCCCACCCCTTGCGCGAGCGCAAGTCGCCGGTCCGAGCCCGATCGCCAGAGTCAACCTTCTTCCCCACCGCGCCATCCCACGGAGAGGAGGAGTCCCAGATCGGAAAAGCGAAGGTTGATGGATCACTTGAGAGCTTCCTTGCCTGTTCCGAGAAATCGATTGACCGGACGCTACACGACCCTCTCCTGATCCGAATCGGGCCCACCGATTGTGACGAATGACCGGATTGCAGAGGTTCCGCAAGCCTAGTTCGGCGAATCGATGTGATGACTTGAAGGGAATCTCTCAAAAGACTTGCCCCGACGGGGTCTCGGTCCCCACAATGGCGGTGTGCCTCGGGGCACGAGTGGTTCTGGAATCGTCGGGAGAGGGGAAACGCATGGCTGGGTCTGCGCGAAGGGTTCGGGATCCCCGTGCTCGATCAGCTCTTGGGGGGCGGGCTGCTCCCCGGCACGCTGACCGTGTTGGCCGGGGCGACGGGGGCGGGCAAGACCCAGTTGGGGCTGCGCTGGGCCGACGTCGGGCTCCGCGCCGAGGGGCGTCGCGGGGTGATCTGCGACCTGACCAGCCGGGGCGATGCGCAGAACCATGCTGGCTACGCGCGGGACCAGTTCGCCTGGAAGATCGCGGAGTATCCGGTCGAGTCCCCGCTCGACCTCGACAGCGTCTGGGACTTCGCGCAGCCGCGGGGCGACTATTTCCACCCGTTCGCGCGGGTCGGCCGGCGCGTCACCGCGCCGCGACCTCGAGCCTGACGACTGGCACGCCTGGAAGTCCGACCTGGCCCGAATCTTGCGCCGATCGGTCAGCTTCTTCTACGAGCACTTCGTGCGGGGCTCTCGGCGGGTCGTCATCGACGGGATCGAGCCGACCGAGCGGTTCGGCGACTCGATCCAGTTCGAGTTCTTCGAATACCTCTATCACCAGGTGCTCCGCAAGGAGGACGAATGGGCCGCGCGCGAGCTGTTCCGCGAACAGTTCCGCGCCAATTGCCCGAAGGTCCTCGAGCATCGCTATGACCACCAGGCGATCGGCTGCCTCTATCTCTACACGACCCCGCACATCCTGCTCGACGACCTGATGGCCGAGCCGATCGGCGAGGGCGACATCTTCTCGAACGCCAATACGATCATCCTGATGGGCCGGACCCGCGAAGCTGGCCGACTGGGCCGCGCCCTCTACATCCCAAAGCACCGCGGTAGCGCGTGCGGCGACGAGATCCGTCCTTACCGGCTCACGGACCATGGGCTCGAATTCGACTGATCGTCCGGCCGCGGAGATCAGGATCGATGTCAAGTTGAGTTCTTTCCTCTCAAATCTCCCTCCTTCCGAGAGAGCGTGCATGGGTGTCATCATCGACTTATCGGGGCAGACCGCGCTGGTTACGGGAGCTTCGCAGGGGATCGGCGCGGAGATCGCGCGGGCCTTGCACCGAGCAGGGGCACGGTTGGTCATCAATCACCCCGACCAAGGGGAGGGCCAGACCAGGGCCGACGCCGACAGGCTGGCCGAGGAACTGAAAGCGGCCCGCGCTGAGAGCGCGCTGGTGCTCGCGGCCGACGTCACAGACTCCACCGCTGTGCAGTCGATGATGCATGCCATCCGCGACCAGTGGGGCGGGATCGACACCTTGGTCAACAACGCGGGCATCCTCCGCGACCGGAGCGTGGCCCGGATGACGCTCGACGAGTGGCAAGCCGTCCTGGACGTCAATCTCTCGGGCGTCTTCCATTGCTGCAAGTACGCCCTGGAGATCCTCAGGGACGGCGGCGCGATCGTCAATATGGGAAGCCTCGCGGCCGAGGCGGGCTTCTACGGACAGGCCAACTACGCGGCGTCCAAGGCAGGCGTCCACGCGCTGACGCGCGTCCTGAGCCGCGAGTGTGCCCGCCGCGCCATCCGGGTCAACGCCGTCGCCCCCGGCGTCATCGACACCTCCATGATGGCGGCGGTTGCCGAGCCCGTCCGCGCCGAATTCGTCCGGGTCATCCCCTTGCAGCGGTTCGGACAACCCCAGGAGGTCGCCAACGCCGTCCTGTTCCTCTGCTCTCCACTGTCAAGCTACATCAATGGGCATAAGTTGGAAGTCGATGGAGGATGGCGAGGATAGGATCAAGAAAGGGAAAATGCGAAGTTGCTCGCTCGCGTGTCGGGTCGCGCGTCACGATGGCGTCAGGAAATCCCGGTTCGTGGCCAACTTTCGCCGGTCGGGACGCGCGTCGGCCCGAGCAGCCCGTTACAATAGCGGATTCGCGGTCTGTCGCGACGGTCGTTTTCGAAGAGGCGGAGGGCAGAGATGGCATTGGTTGACCAGGAGTCGAACACCGAGAAGGAATCCGTGGTCGAGTCGAGTCCGGTGCCCCGGCTCTCCTGGGATGCCTCGGTGGGGGCGATTCCGCTCGGCCAAGGCTGGGATGCCGAGGCGGTGGTGGTGGATTGGTCCGGCGAGGGGACGGCGGACCTGCTGGTGACGTCCGGCGGGGGCGAGCATGGCCGGATCGCGCGGCTCTATCGACCGCTGACGCTTTCCGAGAGCGCCCCCCGGTGCTGCTACGACGCGGGGACGCCGGTCGAGGCTCTGGACGGACTCCGCTGCCTCTGCCCGATCCCGAACGGTGCGACCAGCCGGTTCGACCTGGTGGCGCTGGGCCGCGAGGGGCTGGTCTTCCTCCGCAACCAGGGGGAGGCGAACCGGCCGGCATTCGGCGACCGGCGGTCGTTGGGGACGCCGGCCGACCTCGGGATCGGGCCGTGCCGGGTCGTCCAGATCGTGGCGGTGGACTGGGATGGCGACGGGCTGACCGACCTGCTCGCGGGCGTGGACGACTTGAACGGTTACTGGCCCGAGGACGACCAGGTTCCCCCCTCACAGCAAGTCGGGTTTAACCAGAAGGGGGGACACCCCGGCTACGATCGCCAGGGGCTCTGGCGCGGCCGGACGCCGCATGGGCGGTTGTTCTGGTTCCGGAACGTCGGGCGGCCAGGCGCGCCCGAGTTCGCGCTCCAGCCAGAGATCACCGGCGAGGTCGGCGCGTTCGACGTGGCGCTGCACCCCGCGCCGCTGGCGATCGCCTGGGGCGCCTGCGGGAGTCTGGAACTGCTGATCACCGACCGCCGAGGCCTGGTCCGCGTCTATCGCAACTTCGGCGGCCAACGACCCCCCGTCTTGATGGAGCCCAGGACGCTCCAGTGCGGCCATGCGCCCCTGGGGTTGCCCGACGACCGGACCGTCGTGGTCGCGGGCGATATTGACGGCGACCGTCGCGCGGAACTCCTCTACGGGACCTCCGACGGCCGGATCTTCGCCGTCCACGCCGGCCCGACGCGCAGCGAGGCGAAGACCCCCGCGGCGGTCCTGCACGAAGGGGCGGAGGTGTGGCTGGGAGGCCATGCCGTCGTGTCGGTCGGCGACCTCGATGGCGACGGCGATCTCGACCTGGTCTTCGGCGATGCGCCGGGGCGACTCCACCTCCTCTACGACCAGGGAGGTGGGGCCGACCACCGCTACATGTTGCCGCTGACCCTGGAGGCCGGGGGCGGGCCCTTCCGGGTCGATCCCGGTCCCGACGGGATGCGCGACGGACCGATCTCGGCCCGGCTCGGCTACGCCTGCCCGACGCTGGCCGACTGGGTGGGACACGACCGGCTCGATCTGATTGTCGGGGGCGCGGGCGGCGAGGTCCTCTTCCTCCGCAACGACGGCGCGGCCAACTCGCCCAGGTTCGGCGTGCCGGTCGCACTGCGCTGCGACGGCGGCCCTCTGATCACTCCACCCCGGGTCCGACCGGCCGCCGTTGATTGGAATGGGACAGGCAAGCTAGACCTGGTCGCGCTCAACCTGCAAGGGTTCCTCTGCGTCTATCCCCGCGCGGGCACCCTCGACCTTGGCCCGCCGATCCCGCTCGTCGATCGCCTGGGCCGCTACCTCCGGCTCGATGGCGGTTTCGGACAGGCCGGCCGCTGTGCCGCTCTGGGCCGGCCCCTGGACGCGAGCGGGCCAGATTGATCTCCTGGTCGGCCTGCCGCAGAGCAACCGTCACGTCCTCCCCGCACTGACCGGTATGCCCCTGGATCGGGCCGAAGACCTCCCCACCGTCTTGCTCCTGGAACACCTGGGCCGTAGCGTCATCGTCCCCCGACCGCTCCGGCACCGCGACGGCCGCCCGGTGATCATCGGAAGCGAGGGATGCAGCCCCTGCGGCGTGGACAGCACGGGTCAGGGAGGCGCTCGACCTGCTGGTCGGCGGGGACGACGGCCGGATCACCCTGATCCGCCGCGAGGACCTCCGCTGGTGAACAAAATCCAACCCCCATCCCTCAAGGTGCCCTGAGTCACCCCAGAGTCAACCCCGATGGCCAAGCTGCCCCCTGCCCCTGACGACGAAGAAAGCGAAGTTGCCGATGTGACCTGGCTCGTTGAGGAAGCACTCTTCGCCACACCTTCCCCGGCGAAACCAACTCCTTACGTGCCGACGCCGGCCAGGCCGGCTCCTCTCGACCCAGCCCCCGTCGATGAGTACGCCGTCGTCGGCGGCGATGACCTCGCCGATGACATCGCCCCACCCCCACGCAAACCCAAGCCCCGGCGCGACGACGATTCGCCCCTGCGAGCGCCGCCCGAACCGTCCGCGACAGTCGATCAGGTCTGGTCGCGCTGGGCCGAGTGGGGCGGGACCTTGCTCTTGCTGGCCATCGTGGCGCTGGCCGAGGCGTTTCTCCTCTTTCTCGCTTTCTCCGCCGGACTCTATCCCCTCATGTTCCTCCTCGTCTTGCTGAGTGGCACCGTTCTGAT
This sequence comes from uncultured Planctomycetaceae bacterium, assembly GCA_963803395.1. Lineage (GTDB taxonomy): Bacteria > Planctomycetota > Planctomycetia > Isosphaerales > Isosphaeraceae > JAFANO01. The sequence goes on along the minus strand of CAWDND010000098.1, from coordinate 9,696 downwards.
CGCCCTGTGCTATCCGATCTTCATCACGCTGGAACGGCCCGTCCGAATCACCCCCGAACAGGCCGTGAAGGATTTCTACGCCGCCCTCTCCCACGCCCTGCCGCATTACCGCCGGATGTGGCTGCTGCTTAGTTCGGCGGGCCGATCGTCGGGACAGTTCTCGTCCTTTGGGGGGTTCAAAGCATGCTGGGCGGAACGTCACGCCGCGCTCCGGGGCACTCAGGGCGGGCGTTGGCCCCCCCTGCGCTTCGAGGTCGCGGATTTCCAGTCGGACAAGAGCGCGGGGCAGACCGCGCTGGATGCCAAGTTTACCCTCAACGTCTTCCTCGGAGACAAGCAAGACAAACCGCCGCTCCAGTCCTACTGGATTAAGATGGGACTGGTCAAAGGGCCCGACCGGATGTGGTATCTCAACAAGGGGACGCTGCCGAGCGAAACAAACCGTATGGCGCGCAAGCAGGATAAATTGTGAACAATGAGATACATATGTTAAACTTAGCTTTACAGGCGGCGTGCTTGCTGCGGTCTTCTCGATTCGGCATCGGAAGACGGCACCGCAAGCGGGTGCCCAACCTCTCGGAATTGCGTACGAGTGACTCCGGCCGGGAATCGCTCACTTCCTCCCTCAAGGGGCGCGATCGGGCCGCTCACATTGTGATCGCGCCGGTTTTCCTCTATCTTGGAACGCTTCGGGAGCGGTCCAGAAACAGGGATGCCGGCTCCGCAACGGCCCGCCAAGGGAGAGACAGAGCGATGACGCAACAGACCGACGGCCACGGACCCGAAGGGCCCTCCCCGACCTTCTGCGACTTTTGCGGCCAGCCGACTGCCAAGGCTGGGCCTATGGTCGAGGGGAACGCCCTGACGCAGTCGGGGCTCCGGAGCCACGCCGCGCACATCTGCGTCCAGTGCGTCACGGTGTGCGACAACATCTTCAGCAAGCACCAACAGCAGCACGCGCTGGAGGGCACGCTGCCCACGCCCCGCCAGTTGGTCGCCCACCTCGATGATTACATCATCGGCCAGGAGCGGGTCAAGAAGACCCTGGCGGTCGCGGTCGTGAACCACTATAAGCGAATCCTGTCCGGGGCGAAAGAGATCGACGAACCGGCGCTGAAGGACGTCGAGATCGCCAAGAGCAACGTGTTGCTGATCGGCCCGACCGGCTGCGGCAAGACGGCGCTGGCGCAGACGCTCGCCCGACGGCTCCACGTCCCCTTCGCCATCGGCGACGCCACGACGCTGACCGAGGCCGGCTATGTCGGCGAGGACGTCGAGAACCTGATCCTCAAACTGGTCCGCGAGGCCGACTTCGAGATCCCGCTGGCCGAGCGCGGCATCATCTACATTGACGAGATCGACAAGATCGGCAAGACCTCGCAGAACGTCTCGATCACCCGCGACGTCTCGGGCGAAGGGGTGCAGCAGGCGCTCCTGAAGCTCCTGGAAGGGACGATCGCCAACGTGCCGCCCCAGGGCGGGCGGAAGCACCCCGAGCAGCAGTACCTCCAGGTCGATACCTCGAACATCCTCTTCATCTGCGGCGGGACGTTCGTCGGGCTGGAGGAGATCATCGGCAAGCGGCTCGGGCGGAAGATGATCGGCTTCGGCCACCCCGAGACCGCCGACAAGAAGGATTGGAGCGCGACGAGCTGGTCGCCCAGGTGACGCCCGAGGACCTCGAACGGTACGGGATGATCCCCGAGCTCGTCGGCCGGCTCCCCGTCATCAGCACCCTCAACCAGCTCTCGGTGGCCGACCTCGCCCGGATCCTCACCGAGCCCAAGGACGCGTTGATCAAGCAGTATCAGTTGCTCTTCCACTACGACCGCGCCAAGCTGGCATTCACCGACGAGGCCATCCAGGAGATCGCCCGCAAGGCGAAGGCGCGCGGCACCGGCGCCCGGGCGCTGCGGTCGATCCTGGAAAACCTGATGCTCGACATCATGTATGAGCTGCCCGACCGCCCCGAGGGACACACGTACATCATCAATCGAGCGCGTGGTCCGGGGCGAGGAGCCGCTGTTCACCCAGGACGCGGCGTGAGTGGGGCTCGTTCGCCGCGCAGCGGCGCGTGACGAACTTCGGACGGACGATTGCCTCCCGCCCACTCCATCGATGTCGGGCCTTGGCCCTCCCCGGCTCACGAGAGGGTGGCCTCGACCAGGGCCTCGGGGTCGAGCGGGAAGATGGGCCGACGGATGTTGCGGTAGGTGAAGCGCGCGGGGTTCAAGGCGGTCAGGCCGGGCGTATCGACCTCGATGATCATGCCGGCGATCGATTCATAGGCCGCCTTGTAGGCGACGGCGGCCTTGACCACCAGCAAACGCGCCATCTCGGGGCAGAGGCCGAGGCTCGTCAGTTGGCCGAGGCTATAAGGCGGGTGGCGAAGCGAGGTGAGGACGATCGCAGTCTCGTCCGCCAGCTCGACGACCGCCGTCAGGCCCTGGTCATTGATCCGCTGTCCGCCGTGCCGAGGCATGGCTTCGATGTATCGGCCGTCGTGGAGGACGCGGACCCGCCCGGCGATCGACAGGGGGGGCGCATGACGATCGACCTTTCCGCCAACGGTGAGCGTGACCTCGTGGCCGACCCCCGCGCGGGCACACACCCGCACGGCCTCGGGGTCGTAGAGGACGACGATCGCGCCGGTCGCGCCCTGGCGGAGGAGTTCGTGGATCAGGACGGTGCTGTCGGCCGCCGAGCCGCCGCCAATATTGTCGCCGAGATCTGCGAGGACGACGGGAGTCTCGGTCGAGGCCAGGGCGCGAGCGACGGCCTCCGCGGGCTCGGGCGGCGTGGCGGTGAGCTGGTGCCGCAGGCTCCAGAGATGCGCCGAGAGCCGCTGCGCCAACTGCGAGGCGAGCGCCGGTGCGTCGTCGGTGACGACGACGCACGACGGGCCGGTCGCCGCGACGTCGGCATAGGGGAAGCCGGCCAGCAGGCTCGCGTCGAGGACGCCCGGCATCCGGTCGAGGTCGTCGAGCTCGGTGATGACCCCGCTGAGCGGCCCGCGCTCGGTCTCCTGCGCTAGTAGGTGGATCAGCAGCGGCGGTTTGCTCAGCGCCTGGATCGGCCGGATCCGGCCACTCGCCGCCTGGAGCGCGATCTCGGCGGCCTTCTGGCCCCTGGCCCGCTGATCGACGTGCGGGTAGGTCCGGTAGGCGATCAACGCGTCGGAGGCGCCGACCATCAGGGGTGAGACGTTCCCGTGATAGTCAAGCGTGGCGATCAGCGGGCGATCCGGCCCGATCAGCTCGCGGACCCGCGCCAAAATTGAGCCCTCGGCGTCGGCCTGGCCCTCAGCGACCATCGCGCCGTGCAGCGCCAGCAGGAGGGCGTCCACGGGACCGGCGTCGCGGAGCGACTGGATCAGCCGGTCGGTCAGCTCGCCGTAGGTCTCCGCAGTCAACGGGCCGGAGGGGGTCGCCCACGCCATCAGCGTGGGGATCGCCTCGAACCCGAGTCGCCGGGCGGCCTCGAAGAACCCGCCGACCTCATGATGCGCCTCGCCCCAGCGCTTCGACGATCCCCGCACCGGTCTCCAGGCCTCCCGCCTCGAAAGCCGTGAGGTCGGTCCGCGACGCGGCGAAGGTGTTCGACTCGTGCATCAGTCCACCGACGGCAATTCGTACCATCTGGAAGACCTCGGAATGACCCACCAAGGAGGAAAAGGAGAGGAATCACCACAGAGTACACAGAGAAGATACAGAGAGTCGCTTAAGTGGTTTGGCTGTAAGTGGTTGGGCCAGCACCAGGTAACTTCTCAATAAGTCCGGGCATTCTCCGCGATGGGGCGAGCTCTCATCCCTGGAATTCCCGAGAAAGTTGGCCCGGAACGGCCAACTCAGTGAGCCCTCCACCCGGACTTATTGAGAAGTTACAGCACCCAGGTCCGGTCGGTCATCGATTTGGGCCCATGAGCCCCAATATTTCTCAACGGCCCGACAAACGGCTAGAATGCCGAGGTTTTTTGAAGATGCTGCAAGTTGTTTCCAGAAAAGGACTTGCGCCAAAAGATTTTACGCAAGTGTAGGCCTGTCAACAACATACGGCATCTCGATTTTCCACGGGTTTCTAGCCCTGTGTCGGGTCGTTGATATTTCTTGAGGAAGGTCCCCTTGTGCCCGGCGAAGTTGGCCACGACTCCCAGGCCGAGCGAGACCAGCGTAAAGTGGACCAGCGCCACCAGCGTCGGCGGCTGGGCATGGATCGCCTGGACCTTATTCATGCCGGCCCCCCCTCGCGGATGTCGCTCTCCAGTTCGGTCGCGTGGACCGCGCCCAGGTCGTCGTCGGCCATGAAGAACCCCGTGAACCAGAATGTGAACACCGCGCAGATGCCCCACGGTACGATGAAGCCCCAGATTACCCACAATGGCATCCCAGTAGATCGGATGCACGTCGTCCGGCAGGAGCGGCCGGCCCTTGTGGTTGTAGCCGAGCCAGTACGAGGAGGCGCAGCAGTAGGTGATGGCGAGCAGCCAGACCACACCGATGATAACGGCCTCGCGGCGGGAGTGCTTGAGCATGGGGTCGGTATCGTGCGACACAGCGGCGGACCTCCGGAAACGGAAGGGCCGGCGGGGGACGCCGACGCTCTGGGACGGCCTGCCCGAAATGTGGAGAGCGCAACGCCAGGCCGCCGCTCTTTTCTCACGTCCACGACGCGAACGCAACCCCTTCCTGCCCTTGAACCAAGAAACCCGCGCCTCCGATTCGATGGGGAGATTCTTGCAACGGCGCAAAGCTCGCGAAGACGAGAGGTCCTGGAAAAACACTGTTGACCCAGGTTGGGCACATCTCCTCGATCAGCAGCATCCCCTGGCCCGAATCGGCATCGAATCGGATGAGTCGCAACGTCTATGGATCGCAGGCGAGGATCTGCACGAGGAGTGTTCACGGAGACTCCGGGTCATTGGCCGTTCATCCTCAAAGCGAGTATGATTGAGGACGCGGACGCCCTCGGGCAAGTAGATGGGACGATCTCGCTAGTTTCACGCGATCGTGGGGTGTCGGATGTCGCAGGTTTCCCTCAATGGCTTGACGCTTCATGTCGCGGATGTGGAGCGCTCCTCGAGTTCTACCGGAAGATCCCGGGCTCGACAGTGGTGGTCCACCAGGTCGGCGAGTTTGCAATCTTGCGGGTAGGAAGGGGTCGCCTCGGCCTCCTCCGACACGACGAGGGGCGGTTCCACATCGAGTTGGACACGACCGACCTCGACGCCATCTACGACCGGCTCCTCCAGGTCGGCCTGCATCCGGAGAGCCCCCCCGCGGAACGCCCCTGGGGTGAACGCGACTTCCTGGTGCTCGATCCCGACGGCAATCTGATCGAGTTTGGGATCGAGCGCGATGCCCGGCCCTGACCATCCCCGAGCGGGTCATTTGTGATCGTCGCGGCGGAGAGTCGAGCGATCCTCGAAGAGCCACCCATCGAGAGCGCCCCCCAGCGCCACGCCCACGGCGTAGCAGGCGAGGTCGCTCCAGAGAAAGCCAAATCCCAGGACCAAGCCTCCCAGTGTGGTCGCGCGGATGGAGTCGATCCAGGGGACGTGATAAAGCTGGCTGAGTTCGATCGCTAGGGAGAACAGGAGCGCGAGGATCGCCGCCCCGCGCGTCGAGAGCGACGGCCGGAGCATGCCAATGCCAAGGAAGGTCGCCAGCGCCCAGAGGGTGTCGCCGGCATAGGCGGCGATGACCTCCGGTAAGGCCCGGGCGAACTTCCGCGAGCCCAGGCCCAGTGCGACGACCACAGCGGCCGCCAGCGCCGAGCGCGGCCATCTTCTCCGAGGAATCTCTGCCTCTCTCATCTCCCCTCTACTTTCTGTCTTACTCCTTCTATTTTTCTCTCCATTGTTACCCTATCCTTCTCTATCGTCCTCTTCATATTCTCTCTGATGAATATTCTTTCATCCCGAATCCCCGGCGCACCACCACCTCCAGCGGAAGGCGAGGTAAGTGACGCCGAACAGGATCAGGCACAGAAGCGGGTAGAGGATCAGGAACCACGCCCAGACCGGCAGTTCCAGGTCTGGAATCAGCCGGACCATGACGGCGGCGGGCACGTTCGTCTGATCGTTGATGAGGTCGGTGCCGCGGTTCAGTGGCATCGGGATGCTGAATGCCGCCGAGTAGGGGCTAGTGACCGTCAGCGCCGCCACGCGTTCCTGCGAGAACGAGGAGAAGCCCTGGAGATACCAGCCCATCCCGACCGGCCCGACGAACAGGACCAGCAGGATCATATACGTGAGCACGATCGCGACCGACGACCGCCGCGACAACGCCGAGCACAGCAGGCCGATCGTCGTGGTCGCCAGGCAGGTCGTCGCGATGATCAGGAGGAACACGAGCAGCGTCCAGATTCGTTCGCGAAGCTCGTGCAGGAAGAATGTAGGCTAGGAGCAATTGCTCGGTCAGGAGGAAGGTCAAGACGGTCGAGACCCGCAGCGCCGCCAGCAGCTTGGCCAGGATGATCTGGCCGGGGCGGAGCAGGGTCGTCAAGAGCAGGCTGAGCGTCTGCCGTTCGCGCTCTTGCGTGATGCTCCCGGCCGAGAAGACCGGGCCGACCAGCAGGTTGAACGTCAAGACATAGGCGACGTAGTACGCCGCCCGATCCCACCGGACAAAGAGCAGGAACGCCATCAGCGGGATCGACAAGACCATGCTGACCTGGATGACCACTCTGAGCATCAGGGTTCCCTGGCTGAAGATCTCGCTCCGCAGTTCCTTGTCGAGGACGGGGTTGGTCCCGTCGGGCATCAGTTCGGTGCGCTTGGCCGGCGCGAACAGCTTGTCGGGGAACAGGTCGCGGTCGATGACGACGCCGATGGCGTACCTCATCTCCTCTACCTCATCGACCACGTCCTTGCCCTCGCTGCCGACGTCGGGGGGCCGGAGCAGCCGGCGGCTGATCACGAGCGCCACCACGGTCCAGATCGCCAGGCACCATGGGGGGAGCACGGCGACCGTGAGGAACGAGACGAACTCCCGCTGCCCGAGATTGTTCGGGTCGGAGCGGGTCAGCCAGAGACCGAGCACGGCCAAGGGCAGGACCACCAGGTAGCTGACCATCAGCGCCGAGCTGGTACGCCGGAAAAAGCTGGAACAGCCCACGCTCAAGAGGCCGAACGTCCCGGCCGCCAGGACCAGAACGAGATAGGCGCGAGCGATCTCCGAGAGCAAGATCCCGCCCAGGAGGAAGCAGAGGATCATCAGCGGCAGGCTCGACAGGATCAGGATCACCAGAAAGCTCAGCGAGCTGAGCAGCTTGCCGATCAGGATCGTCGTCGGCCGGAGCGGGCTGGCCAGGAGCATCTCGTAGGTCTTGCGCTCCTTCTCCCCTGTGATGCTTCCGGCCGCGAAGGTCGGCGCCACCAGCGCGACCAGGAAGAACTGCCCTAAGAAGAACAGGTCGAACAACCGCCGCGCCTTGCCCGGCCCGACCTGGCTCGTGCCCCCGGCCTCGGGCGGCCAGTAGAAGTACACGACCGCGCCGAGGAACACCACGTAGGCCAACTGCAACACGAACGCACGCGGCGATCGGAGATTGACCAACAGCTCGCGCGTCAAGACCGGGTTGTCGCGGAAGAGCATGGCACGTTCCAGAGATCCAGAGACCCACCTCAGAGAACGAGGCGATTCACCCCAGAGGTCATCGAGAAGAAGATAGAGAAAGAAATAATCCTAATTCACAATACCTTGTGTGATCATCATGAAAACCTCTTCCAGACTTAGAGGTTCTTCTGCGAAGGATTGGACCGCGATCCCCGCGTTGACCAGCCGGCTCAGGAGCCGTGCCATGTCCTCGTCCTGGCCCTCGAACTCGGCGGTCACGGTGTGGTCGAACGACTCGATGGTGCGGATGCCGGGGTCGTCGCGGAGGATCGTCGCGGCGCGATCGGTCGAATCGTCGAGCACCCGGACCTTGAGCACGCGGTGCGACCGGAGCTGCCGCTGGATCTCCTGGATGCTCCCGGCCGCCAGCAGCTTGCCCCGCTCGATGATCCCGATCGAGGTGCAGAAGTCGGCCAGTTCCGAGAGGATGTGGCTGGAGATGAGGATCGTCTTGCCCATTCCGCGGAGCTCGTTCAACAGCGCCTTCATTTCCAGCCGGGCGCGGGGGTCGAGCCCCGAGGCCGGCTCGTCGAGGATCAGGACCGGGGGGTCGTGGACCAGCGTCTTGGCCAGGCAAAGCCGCTGCTTCATCCCCTTTGACAGGCCGTTGACGTAGTCGTCGCGCTTGTGTGTCAGGTCGAGCAGCTCCAGGACCTCGCCGATGATCTTCTTGCGCGAGGCGAGCGGGATCTCGTACGCGACGGCGAAGAAGTCAAGGAACTCCCAGACCTTCATCCCGTCGTAGACGCCGAAGTCGTCGGGCATGAAGCCGATGACCCGGCGCACGGCCATGGGGTCGGCGACGACCGAGTGGCCGGCGACCCGCCCCTCGCCCGATGTCGGCCGGAGCAAGGTGGCCAGGAACCGGATTGTCGTGCTCTTGCCCGCGCCGTTGGGACCGATGAAGCCGAAGACCTCGCCCTGGCCGATCGTGAAACTCAGGTCATCAACCGCCACGAAATTACCATAGCGCTTGGTGAAGTTCATCACCTCGATCATGAGCCCTCGTCCTCCTCGCGGGAAGTCGCGCCGGACGTCGAACGTGAGCGGGCTTCACTCACAGGCCTCTCACCTCATTCCTCTCCGGGGGAGAGGGGAGATACAGGCCGCTCTCCCCCGGGAGAGAGCTGGGATGAGGGCGCATCGGGGTGGCGAGGGGCATTATGTGAGGGCCTCTTACAGTCGCTGGTCGAGGGACAGCCCCGCAACGGTCGGCCACGCATGTGCCCGCGGGGGCTCGTCCGCGTGTCATCGCTGGAAACTTGGATCTCTGGTCCTCCAATGCCCTCCGCAAGGGCCGTCCTCTCGTCCGGGGCCCGCTCCGCTTCCCGCGCGAGGGCGTGATAACGGGGCCCATCGGGCGCCGGGGGCGGGCCGAGCGCAGGTGAACAACGATGATGGTGAGGCCGCGATGCCGGTCCACGGTCGGCTCCAGCACCTGGCCTCCGAGGGGCTTGGGCGTCCAGGCCACGAGCCGGATCTCCCCCTTCTCCTCGGGGCGATCCTCGGCGTCTGTCCGGAGCTCCCGAAGGAACGGTGTCGGGTTGAGGATGCCCTTGGGGAAGGCCTCGGAGGGGGGCGCCGCGATCGCCTTGACCTCGACGGTGGCACCGGGGCCGATCGTCCCCAGAGACGTCTCCTTGAGGTCTTCCGGGCCGTTGACGTCGATCAGGACGGCATCGCGCAGCTCCAGGTCGGTCGTGTTGTCGATCCGGCGAGGCCCCTCGTCGGTGGCCAGAGCGATCGTCCCGCCCATCGTTATCATCTGCTCGGCGCGGAACATCGCGAGGCTTCGCGGCTGGACCTGGAAGCCCTCGAGCGCCGGGGTGGGGTACGATTGCCAGACCGACGTGGTGATGTCCTCGCCGGCGAGCGAACGACGGTGGTCCATCGGCAAGGCCAGCGCGGTCGGGTCGTTGGGATACGAGATCGTGAACCGGAGCCGGCCGGTCGAGTAGAGCGCGGCGAACCGGCTGACATGCGCGCGGGGATGTCCCCCGAAGGTCTCGATCACGTCGATCTCGTCGCAGGCCGCATCAATGCCGATGTCGTACGCCGCGGCTCGCTCGACGCCGATGGC
>CAWDND010000097.1:0-17626 GCA_963803395.1 uncultured Planctomycetaceae bacterium | reverse complement strand
TAGTGGTCCGTCAATCTTCATTTGACGAGTAACGCTTGCGTCTTCTCGTTCAAAGATCAGGCAAAAATGGCTGCGGAATGCCAATCACTCCGGGAACTCTACCCGTCAAATGAAGATTGACGGACCACTAGTGCCTCGTCCAGGTTAAATTGATGAGTTGCGATTGCGGAAAACCCTGGATTTTCAGCCATCAGATGATGCACCAACTCATCAAATAAGCCCAGACAGGGCACTAGAAGTAGCCACCGAAATCGTTCCGCCGGGTCTTCGCGGAGACGAACTCGTTGATCGCCGTGTCGGGCATGCCGAACTTCACGCCCGCGCCGCCCTGCGCGCCCTGGCCGAAGGCGACGATCGCGTCGAGAGTCCGGTCGAACGTGGCGGGGTTATATTTCAACCGGAGGAAGATTCCCGACGGCCCCGGGATCGCGACCGAGCGCGCGCCGCCGAGGTCGAACTCGAAACCGGAAGTCACCTGGGACGGCAGCGGATAGTACTTCTTGGTCAGCACATAGAAGACAAAATCTTGCCCCGGCTTCCATTGCTCAGTCCCCGTAAGAATGGGAATGGATGTCAGTTGCCCGGGGAACCGCACGCTGAACCCGCTGCTGGCGTCGAACGTGCGCGCCGTCCCGTTCCTCACGGCGACATAGAGGATGTTGTAGACCTGGCCCGGCACCGGCTGGCGCGATTGGACCAGGACGTGGCCGAAGGGGGGGATCAGCTTGTTGTTAAACCGGTTCGGGTTCGTGATGCGGTAGACGAGGTACCCGAAGTTTGGTTTCACGGCCATAGCGGAAATCGACTGGTCTGCATTGACCGGTGGGCTGCCGTCCCCGCTCTGGGCGGCTCGATTGCCCGGGAGGGCGCCGAGGGCCCCGGGAGCACCCGGTGTCTCGGCTGGGCGCGGGGCCAAGGACCCTGAGCCGGCCTTCAGGTTCACGAAGGGAGCCGCCGACGCGCTGACGCTGAGCGGTCGCTTCACTTCCAACAGCTCGAGGCCGGGACAAAACTTTATGATCGGGCGTTCACGCATGGGCCAATCCCCTCCCGCTCCGGCGGATCCAGGAACCAACATCCTCGTCTGTAGAAAGTGATCGCTCAGCGGGTGGCCGGGGGCGGCCCGTTGCCGACCGGCGGCAGGTAGGGCGGCCGTACCGTGTCGACCGGCAGGACCTGGCCGGGGGTCCGGAGAGACGTGACCTCGCGGGCGGGGTAGCCCAGCGCGTGGAACAGCTCGAACTGCGCCCGGTTGTACTCGGCGACCGTGGTGAAGTACTCGTCAAAGGCCACCTTCATGAGCTGGAGTGAGTAGACGGCTTCCTGCGGCCGGTAGACCAGGACCAGGACGTTGCCCAAACGGTGGGTTTGGCCCAGGCCCTCGAGGTGGCCGTTGAAGGTGATGATGCCGGTGCGCAGGGCGCGGTCGGCCTGGAGGACCCGGGCCGCCGCCGACTGGACCCGCGCCAGCGCCCGGGTCACGTCCGCCGCCACCATGTCCTGTCTCTTGAAGAACTCGACGACGGCCATCGACTCGATGCCGCGCGCCGCCTTGATCCGCGCGAGGTTCCCGATCCCCATATTCTCGAGCTGCCAGAGGGGTTGAATGCTAAAGTCGAAACGGCCCCTCCACTGGTTGAGGCTGCTGTTGGGGCCGAGGCCGAAGATCCCGGCCTGGATCATCTCGTAGGGGGTCTGGAAGCCGTTGAGCAGGATGTTGGGGAGGAGCGGGCGCGCCTTCTCCATGCGGATCCCCACTTCCGCGGCCTGGACGAGCGCCTGGTTTGCGGCGATCTCGGGGCGGTTGGTCAGGGCGATCGGCATCAGGTCGTCGAGCGGCCGGGCGGGGTCGATCAGGGTGACCTGGGCGTGGTCGTGCTCCAGCGGCACCACCACCGCCCGGGGGTCGAGCCGCAGCACCTGCGTCAGGTTGGCGCTCTGCACCCGCCACTCCTGGCGCGCCGAGACGGCCTGCTGCTCGAGGTCGGCGAGCATGTTCCGGGCCCGCTCGACCTCGACCCGGGGGACCAGCTCCTTGCTCAGCTGCGCGATCCGCTCGACCAGGTCGTGGCCCCGCGCGACGCAGTAGAGGGCGCCGGCGTACATCCCCCGGTACTGGTGCACCCGGAAGTAGGCGTCGGCGGTCTGGAGCAGGGCGTCGTTCTTGGCAGTCTGGATGCCCCAGTGTGCGGAGTTCAGGACCTGCCGCGTGGCCAGGGGCAGGTAGATCGCATCGGTCGTGGGGAGGACCCCCCACAGGCCGGCACCGCCATAGAAGAAGTTGACGCTCGGCGCGGTCATGATGCCCTTGTTGAAGTCCGGGCCGCCGCCGTCGTGCCGAATGTAATCGAAGCCGATGTTGAGCGTCGGGACCCAGAGAACCTTGGTGCGCGTGTCAGTTCGGCCTCGGCCACCCACACGCTGGCCTGCGCGGCGGCCACGACCAGGGGCCGGGCGTCGGAGAGCTGCAGGGCGGTGGCCAGGTTGATCGGGAACCGGAGGTCGGTCGGCTCCAGCGGCGCGGGCTTCAGCCCCACCTTGACCTGGAACGGGGAGGGACCCGTCGTCGCCGAGCCGCCCCCGGCGCGCAGGGCGCGGCGGGCATCGGCAAGGCGGGCGGCAGGTCGCGGGCGCCGCCGCCCCCCAGGGGCTCGGCCATGGGGCGCGGGGGTGGCGTCGGCGGCGGCACGGGCGACGGCACCTGGCGGGCGACCGGGATCGTGAACGGGGTGGCCGACGGCGGCGACGTCGAGGGCGACACTGCCGGCGGCTGGGCCGAGCACGGTGCGGGCTCGGCCCAGGAGAGCAGCAAGGCCGCTATGGGCATCCATGCCCAGGCGGATCGTTCCATCGGTTCCAACCTCGCTCCATCAAGGGGTCCGCGGCGCGATGACGGTATCGGCCGCACCGACCTGGCCGATCCGAAGGATTCATCGGCGTGTGATGGTGGTAATCATTGTGAGATCTTGGGTTTCCGGCGGAGATTTGCGTGTCGTGCCCTGCGATTCGCCCTCGGGGACGGGCGGCGATCGCGTGGGGGGAGGCCCGGTCGCCGCCCGGAGCGCGGTCAGGGTGAGCGAACCAGGTCGCCTATCTCGCTCTTCGTCGGACGACCAGAGGGAGGGGGCTCACTCGCGACTTTCACCTGGCCCGGTCCCGAAACGACCTCCACGCGTTCGCCGTCGGCGAGGATCGACAGGTCGCCGAGGATCACCCGTTCCGAGCCGTTGACCGGCGCCCAGGGATGATCGCCTTTGGACGCCGCCGGGTGCTGGAGGTTGGTGACCTCGACCCACTCGCCGTCGCTGACGCCGGTCTGGATTTCGGCCCGCGCCGCATGGCCGTTCTTGTACGTCCAGCAGAAGGTCTGGTCGCCACTATGGGTGAGGGCTGACACCGGTAGCGTCCGGACGCCGGGGCGCTCGATGATCACCTTGGCGTAGGAGTACATCCCGGGCAGGAGCTGGCTGCCGGGGTTGGGCAGGTCGATCTCGGCCCGGAGCGTCCGGCTCTTGACGTTGAGGGCCCAGGAGGTGCGCGTGACGGAGCCCGGGATCGGCTCGTCGCGGTACGCCCGGGCGAGCACCGTCGCCTTGGTCCCGATGTGGACGTAGTTGGCGTCCTGCTCGGGGATGTCAACGAAGATGCGGACCACGTCGGTGCGGTCGACCACGTAGATCGGCGCGGCGGTTCCCCCGGGCGCGAGATAGGGAGCGCGCGCCATCGCCGTGGGATCGCCGGCGGAGGGCACGACGAAGTCGCCGGTGTTGGCGTTGCGGGCCACGATCACGCCGTCGTAGGGCGCGGAGAGCGTGATGTAGCCCACCCACGCCTCGAGCCGCTTCGCCTCGCTTGTGGCCACAGCCAGGTCGGCCTGGGCAACGGCGACGTCAACCTTGGCTTTCGCGAGCGTAGCCTCCCGGGAGAGCAATTCCGCCTCGGCCTTCGCGATGGTCGCCTTCGCCGCGTCCCGCGCGGCGAGGCTCGCCTTCCACTGGTTGGTCGACTCGAGAAGGATCTGGGGGTCGACCACCCCCCTCTGGACCTCGTTCTCGAGCCGCTTGACCTCCGAATTCCAGCGATCGACCTCGGCCTGGTATTTGGCCAGGATCGACTTGGCCTCGTCGAGGCGCGCCTTGGCCGCTTTGACGTCGGCGTCGGCCACGTCCACCATCTTGCGGGCCAGCTTGACCCGTTGTTCATCGAGCGTGACGGTCGCCTTCTTCGTCCCGAAGTCCTCGACCAGCTCGGGCACGAAGAGCTTGGCGAGCACGTCGCCCTTCTTCACCTTGTCGCCGATGTCCACGTTCCACTTCTCGATATAGCCGGTCAGCTTCGGGTAGATCGACGTGCGCTCGTAACTCTCGATGAAGCTCGGCTGTCCGACGATCCGGACGACCTTCCGGACTTCCGGCTGGATCAGCCGCACGGTCGGGGGCTTCGAGACGCTCGTGGAGTGCGCCTTTTCCTCATGGCTGCACCCCGGCGCCACGAGGGCGGCCAGGAGGCAGAACGCCAGCAGCCGGCCGCCGGGGCAACGATCCGGGAGTAACGGCCGGCGGGCGCGGCGCATCAGGAACCTCCGGGCAAGGGGGCGGTGCGACCGTGCGGCTGCTCCTGAAGCCTTTCGCGGCAGCGGCCTCCGGGTAGGAAGGAGGTGGTGCATCAGGAATCTCCGTGTGAGGGGTCGGATTCGGACTCCGGCGCGTGGCCTCTGTCTGCGGCCGGCCCCGTTCTGTGGGACTGCAGGTGAGGTGAGACGTGCTCACCCGCCCCGTGAGTGCCCTCTTCGCTAGACCTCGGCTTTTCGAAGCCGAGGGCGACCCGGAGGTCGTCGACGGTGTAATGGGTGATCATGTCATGCCTCTTCTCCCGGGCCTCGTCGAGGATTCTTCTGAGGAAGACGAGGACGTCCGCGTTGCGGCGCGTGACCGTATCAGGCCCGCCGGGCTCCCCTTCGTGGCCCGCCTCGCCGTGATCGCTGAACTCGGCCTGACGGCCGGCCTCGTCGTCATGGCCGAGGGGAGGCTCGTTGACGAAGACGCGCGGGTCGTAGTGCGTGCTTTCGGGGTCATCCGGGTAGATCGACGGCGAGCGGAAGACTTTCCGGCCGATCACGAGCGCGAAGATCGAGGGGAGCACCAGCAGGGTGGCGAACGTCGACATCACCAGCCCGCCGATCACCGCCCGGCCCAGGGGCGCCTGCATCTGGCTCCCCCGCTCCAGCGCCAGCGCCATCGGCACCATCCCCACGGTCATCGCGCAGGCGGTCATCAGGATCGGCCGCAGGCGCTCGCCCGCGCCGAGGATGGCCGCCTCGATCGCGGTCGATTTTCCTTTCCAGTGTTCGTCCATGAAGGTCACGAGCATCACCGAGTTCGACACGGAGACGCCCAGGCACATGATCGAGCCCATGAACGACTCGATGTTGAGCGAGGTGTGGGTGACGTAGAGGATGGTCGCGATCCCCGCAATGACTCCCGGCACGGCCCCGATCGAGATCAGCGCCAGGCGCGGCGACTGGAAATAGGCCGTCAGGAGCACGAAGATCACGAACACGGCGACCGCCAGCCCGATCCCGAGCGACTTGAACATCTCGATCATCGGCGGGAGCTGGCCCATGGGCTCGACCCGCACGCCGCGGGGCGGGGTCCCGGCGGCGTCGATCGCCCGGGTGACCTGGCGCGAGGCCCGGCCCATGTCCTCGCCTTCGACGTTCGCGACCAGGGTCAGGTAGCGCTGCGACATGTCGCGGTCCAGTTCGCCGGGCCGCACCCCCTTCCGGACCGTCGCCACGTCGCGGATCATCAGGTTCACCAGGGGGTTGACGGACTCGAGCGGTAACGTCTCGACATCTTCCGGCTTATCCAACCGCAGGGGTGGGATCTGGAGCTGGACCAGGTAGTCGAAGCCGGTCTTCACGTCGACCCAGTAGTTGAGGTTGGCGAACCGGGTCGACGCCGTCGCCATGACGAGCGCGTTGCGGATGTCCTCGACCGTGGCGCCGCTCAACCCCGCCTTCTCGCGGTCGATGATGACCTCGACGGAGGGGTAGTCGAGCTCCTGCTCAAACTGTACGTCGCGGAGGGAGGGGATGCGTTTCATCTCGGCGGCGATCTTCTCCGCGTGCTGCCGGACCAGCTTCAGGTCGGTGCCGACGATGCGGACGGCGATCGGCGTCGCCGAGCCGAAACTCATGACGTTGGTCACGATATCGCCCGGCTGGAAACCGAAGGTCGACAGCTTGGCCTGCCGCAGCGCCTCTTCCCTGGACAAACCCCTCTGCTCGAGCCGCTTTGCCAGCCAAGGGATCACCCGCTCGGGGAGGACCTTGCGGAGCCGCTCGCGGAACGCGTCGAGCTTGATCCCGCTCTCCTCGCGGAGGGCGACGCGCAGCTGGCCGTCATCGGGCCCGCGCATGAAGAGCACCATGTTGTCGATCCCGAAGTTCGGCGCGACCTGGCCGACGTAGCCCATCGAGATCTTGATGTTCTCGGGCTTCGCCTCGCGCTCGATCTCCTCGAGGCACTTCACCGCCATCTGCCGGGTCAGCTCGAAGTTCGAGCCGGGCGGCGGCCGGAATCGGAGCACGAATTGCCCCGAGTCGATCTGGGGGAACAGCTCGTTGCCGATCTGGACCCCCAAGAGCCAGATGATGAGGCCACACGCCCCCAGATAGATCGAGACCACCAACCAGCGCAGGCCGACGAACCAGCCCACCACCTTGCGATAGCCCTTGAGGACCCGGCCGAACAGCCCGCGCTCCTCGTCCTGATGCCCCATGTGCTTGAGCAAGGCCACGCACATGATCGGCACGAACGTGCTGGAGAGCAGGTACGACGAGATCATGGCGAACCCGACCCCCAGGGTCAGCGGCATGAACAGCGACCGGAGCGGGTCGCCCATGATGAACGCCGGGATGAATACCGACAGGATGCAGAGCAAGGCCAGCAGCCGCGGCACCGCCGTGATGAGGCTGCCGTGGAGCACCGCCGAGGCGATGTTCTCGGTGTGCTGCATCTGCACGTGGATGTTCTCGACAGTCACCGTCGACTCATCGACGAGGATGCCGATCGCCAGCGCCATACCGCCCAGCGACATGATGTTGATCGTGTTGCCCGTCACCCAGAGCCCGAACAGCGACCCGAGCAGGGCGAGCGGGATGTTGGACACGACGACCAGCACGCTCCTCCAGTCACGGAGGAACACGAGGATCATCAGGCCGGTCAAGCCCGCGCCGATCAGGCCCTCGGTGGCCACGCTCTCAACCGCCGCCACCACGGTGGGCGACTCGTCGAACTCGAAGTTGACCGAGACGTCCTTGGGGACGGCGTCGCGAAACAATTGCATCGACTTGTGGACGTCGGCCACGACGGTCAGCGTCGACCCCGTGTCCTTCTTGATGATCGGCAGGTAAACCGACTTCTTGCCGTTGACCAGCGCGTAGCCGTAAGTGATGTCCGTATCGTCCTGGATAGTCGCGATGTCGCGGAGGTAGACGTTCAAACCGACCTTGACCGGGATATCACCCATGCGCTGGATGTCGACGAGCGTCGCGTTGTTGGCGACCACCGGCATCGAGTCTTTGACGTAGATGTTCCCGGCCGGGATGATGGTGTTCCCCTTCGCCAGGGCGTCGCTGACGTGCTGCGGGGTCAGGTTGTAGTCGAGGAGCTTCTGGGGGTCGACGTTGATGACGATCGACCGCATGTTCGGGCCGAAGGGCGAGATCGCGACCGTACCGGGGACGTTCTTCTGCACCAGCGGCCGGATGACGTTCTGCGCCAGGTCTCCCATCGCCCCCAGCGAGGTTTCCTTGCTCTCCAGCACGAGGTAGCCGACCGGGACACTGCCGGCGTCCATCCGCATGATCATCGGCGGCAAGGTCCCCTTCGGCATCCACGACATCGCCCGGTCGGACATCGCCACGACCTGGGCCATCGCCTGGCCCATGTCGGTGCCGGGGAAGAACGAGAGCTCGCACAGGGCGACCTGCTGGATGTTCCGCGTATTGATGTCTTTGATGCCGTCAACGTACTGGAAATACAACTCGAGCTGGTTGACGATGAACCCCTCCATCTGGTCGGGGCTCATGCCAATGTAATCGAGGAAGACGTAAATCTTTGGGGTGTTCAGCGAGGGGAAGATGTCCACCCGCATCCGGTTGTAGGCCAGCGCGCCGCCGCTGATCAGGGCGACGACCAGCATCAGGGTCGTGACCGGGCGTCGCATGGCGAAGACGGTCGGATTCATAGCGCATGCTCCCGGACGATTCGTGGTAAGCTCAACATCGAGGCTTCGACCACCAGATTCGGGTTAATAAAATCCAGGAAACTATCTCAATGCCGTTATGTGGCTCCGAGCCTGTGGAGTCGGCGGGACGGGTCGATCGGCCCATCTCGCTCGCCGAGAACGGCCTTCTCTGGCAACGGCCTCGGCGAGAACGCCGCCAGCACCATCAGCGCGGGCAACACCAACAGTATTACTGTTGGGTCTAGGCCAAATAACGAGCCCGGGCCGCCAGCCATCGCGCACCCGTTCCGAGCGCGGGCTCAACAACGGAGCGGTCGGGTCGCTCGAATGGAGACGAAAGTGGTTAAATCCCGAACGGCAGAAAGAAAGGCGGGGGAAGGCGGGTTGAAGGGAGAACAGGCCGGACTGGCCGTCCTGTTTAGTTCCTCCTCGGTCTCGGAACGAATGGCCTTGACTCGGTTCGGAGGCGAAGTGACCGACGTCACGGACAGACGGGTCGAATGGGTCGGAGGGATTGCGAAGTTGCGGAGGAGGCAATTGGGGCAGGAGGAGCCGCCAGTCGAGCTTGACGGCCAGATCGGCGAGGACATCACCGCCACCAGCAGAGCTAGTGCGGATGCGATGCAAATCCCCTGCTTGGGAACATCTCGACTGGACATCGCTCCTCGAATCCCAGGCCCCTGAAGGACGAGGAAATTTTAGTGGGAGAAGACTATTTGTCAATGCCCATAACCGGCCGCAACGTCGTAAGGGTGCAAGACGCGGTTCGCGCGCTCGGGACCGCGTGGTAGGATGTCAACCCATGTTTCCCCATCCGCTTCGTGCCCCAAGTCCAAGGAGGGACGTCCCATGCCGTTCCGCAAGTCAACTTCGATAGATTCGACGGGGATCGCGCGCGTGGCCCAAGGATGGGGAAAAGTCGTGGCGCGACGCGTCGAGGAGCAGGTCGGTCCCGAACTCGACCTCGATGCCGACGCCATCGAGCAATTCGCCAGGGGCGCGGCCTGTGCTGTGGCCAAGGGGACGATCGAGGAACTCTTGGAAAAGAAGGCCGCCGCCCTGGGCCCCGAACAACCCTGCCCCCAGTGTCAACGACTCTGTCCGGTCAAACGCGAGCCCCGGACCATCTCGTTCTGGGGCGCGGACGTCGAATACCGCGAACCGCAGTGTGAGCACTCCACCGCCCCTAAAGTGGCGTGGCTTCTGGGCAAACCCTCCCAGCGGAGAGTTTGGCGCCCAGGGGCCTGCCCCGACCCCTTTGAAGGATGTTGATCGCGGCGTTGTGGTCCCGATCGAGGGACGTACCGCAAACGCACGAGACCCAGCGATCCGAGAGGCTGAGATGCTCGAAGAGCACACCACACCCCGAGCAGGTCTTGGACGTGGAGGCGGGGTCTCCCAGGACCACTTCACGACCGGCGCTTTCAGCCTTGTGCGTGAGACGGGAGACGAGGGAGGACCAGCCCGCATCCAGGATGCTCAGGGCGAAGCGACCGCGTGCCATCGCGGCGACGCGGAGGTCTTCGAGCACGATCCGATCGAACCGCTTGATCAACTCATCGGCAAACTTATTGAGGAAGTCTCGGCGGGTGTTCGCGACCTTGGCCAGCAGGCGTTGCAGGCGGCGGACCAGCTTGCGGCGGTTCTTCCCGCCGAGCAGGGCCCGGGCGATCTTGCGTTGCAGGACCCGCAGCTCTCGGAGGATCTTGCGATACCAACGGGGGTTCTCGACCTTCCCGCCGTTGCTCAGGGTCGCCAGCCTGAGCAGGCCGACATCGACACCGATCGCTTTGCCGGTCCTGGGGAGCGGCTCCGGCTGCTCGACCACGCAGGCGAACGCGCCGAACCACTTTCCGGCCCGGCAGGAGATCCGCGCCGTCTTGATCGCGCCCTCGATCGCCCGGTGCCAGCGGACGGCGATCCGCCCAATGCCCGAGAGTGTGAGCCGTCGGCCGTCGCTCTTGAAGCCGTTGCCATATTCCTTGAAGCCGAAGCCAGAGAATCGCTTGCGGGGCTTGGATCGCGGAGAGCCCGGCTTTTCGCCAGCCTTGACGCGGCGGAAGAACGCCTGGAACGCCTTGTCCAGCGTGGCCACCACGTCCTGAAGGATGTGGCTGTGGACGTCGTCCGCGGAGGGGCTGGTGTCCTTCTCGACCTTGACCAGGCGGAGTTGCTCGGTCTTGGTGATCGAAACGCCCTGGAGTGTGTAGGCGTCCTTCCGCTGGCGCAGGAGGTCGTTGTAGAAGTGGCGGCACGTCTCCCGCACGGCCTCCAATCGACGCCGTTGGCTCGCGCTGGGATAGAGACGGAAGACGAACGCCTTGAACATGTTAGTCTCGGATCTTCTGTTCTTTCGCGGCCTTGCGGATCAGGGCTTCCAGGACAGCCGTTCGCGTGGTCCCGCCCCGTTCGGCCAGCTTGAGCAAGAGTCTCAATGCCGTCTCGGAGAGTCGGTACGCCGTGGAAACTTTCTGATCCTTCATGCCCCCATTCTACGCCTTTGCATCGCAAAAGGCAATGCGGAACGGGTTGAAACCCGAAGACGAGAAACCCGCCTCACCACCGCCACTGAAGTGGCGTGGCTTGCGGCGGGTTCATGCGGTCATCAAGGGACCGCGCCAGGCGGAGTCGATCGCCCGCGAGCTTTTGGGCCATCAAGCCGAAATCTTGGCGTTACTGGCCGGCGCCGCGTGCGACCCGGCGCCCGAGCGGACGGCGGAGCCGATCCCTACCCCGGAGCCGGGATGTCCGGCGGGGCCGGCCAGTGCCCTCTACCGGCTGATCCAGCACAGTAAGCCCGCCGACCGGCCTGTCATGACGCCTTTGGGACCCGGCCAGCTCTGGCAAGTGTTCAACGAGCGGGTCGGCGTCATCCTGGACGCCGCTCCGGAGCGGGTCACGTTTTTTGATGATCCGGCCCTGATCACCGAATTACGCGGCTGCCCTGGTGATGCTTCCGGGACCGGCGAGATCATCCGGGACCTCGGGGCCGTTCCCGCGGCGGAGGCCGGCGCATGTAGCTGTCTATTTTCGTTGAGACTGGTCTTTGTGATTTTTGGGCGGTCGAGTAGGTTTCGGGGATGGACTCCCGTGACGACGAGAATGAACGGATGCGGCAACTGACCGAACAGAACCGGCAGCAGGCGGCGCGGATTCAGCAACTGGAAGAGGAACTGGAACGGCTCAAGCAGTTGCTGGCGGGGAAGGCGGATTCCAAGGCGGCCAAAAAGCCGGTCTTCAAGGAAAACTACAGCCTGGGACGAAATGCTCGCCGCAAACGGCAGCGGCGAGGCCGACAGTCCAGCGGGCGGCGGCCCAAGGAACTCAAGCGGGAGATGGTCCGGTCCGAGGACGACGTCTCTCACGCCGACGCCGACCCCCAACAGTGCGTCTGACGTCGTGAGCAGTTCGCGTGGCGGCTCATCGACGGCCAGGCGGTTGACGTCGGCTCTCGCATCCATGACTTGCCCGACTCGAAACAATGGCCGCTGCCGCCGGGGCTGCGCACCAGCCGCAGCGAATCCGGCCTTGAGATCATCCTGAGCCTCGCGTTTCTGCACTCCTGGATTGGCGTCTCGCTGGACCAGGCGTGCGAGGTGATGCGGTGCTTCACGCAGTTGGAACTGTCGAAGTCCCAGGCCGATTCGCTGTTGAAGCAACTGGCCACCGACTGGGACGAGCACTACGACACGATCGCCGAACTGATCGCCTTACAGATGAGTGTCTACATTGATGAGACCGGTTGGAAAGTGGGCACGAAGTCGTGCTAACACGTGGGTCTGTTCGACGACGATGCACGTGCTGTTTCGTTGCGGCGTGTCGCGGGCGAAGACTGAAGCGGCGGCGGTCCTCGGCGCTTCGTTCGCGGGGATCGGCGTGACGGACGATTACGCGGCTTACAAGAGCCTGTTCACCCAGCATCAGTTGTGCTGGGCACATCTGATCCGCAAGGCGATCAAGCTCGCGCTGCAGCACCCCGATCACCCGGAATATGCGACGTTCCTCGACGCGTTGTGCGAGACGTCTCACCAGACGCTGCGTCATCAACGCGACGGTCGACTGAGCGTCGGTCGCGCGGAGAAGGCCGAGCAGTTGCTCGACCGCATCCGCCCACTCTGCGCGCGTCATGGCGAGCAGATCGTTCCGGACGAGACCCCACCGCACGAGGCCGACTTCCTCCGCTTGCAGAACGAGTTGATGGACAACCCAGACTGCCTGTTCGTGTTCGTCGAGCATCCGACGGTCGAGGCCACGAACAATCGCCGCGAACGAAATGTGCGCCGCGAAGCCGAAGTCCGCAAAGGAGCCCGCACCAGCAAGACGGCCGACGGAGCCCAGCGACGCGGTGTGATCCTCACGGTGCTGGCCTCGCTGGCCACCCGCTTCCAGCGATTCACACGGGACAATCTCCTGTCCGAAGTAACCCGCTGGTGGAAGACAGGCTTGTCCATCTTCCAGCAGGAACTCGCCGAGCTCCACCAACCCAACGCACCGCCCACCCTCCCCGCCGAAACATAACAACGCGCGCCCGGCAAGCCGTGGGAAAATAGACAGCTACCGGCGCATGACCGCCAACGTGACCGCGCTTGATCAACAATCCGGTGCCATTTTTCGAACCGATCACGGCAACCCCGGCATCGGCCGCAAGAGACCGGTCCGAGAAACCGTCGCCCGCCGGCCCCGCTCCTCGGCTCCTCCAGGAGACGCCCCGCCAGCCGTCCCAATCATGCCAAATAGGCTGGTTCGCACATCGACTCGTTTGAACCCTGGAAATCACGGTGTTCCCGCGAGTCGTTACCCCTGCCGGTTGGGGTAGACACTAATCGCGTCATCGGCAGCGCGGGCAGGCTGATGGCGCACCGGTAGAGTCTGAAAAGCCGCGCTATTTTCCTTGATAATTCAGACAGGTTGGTTTTATCTATGCAATCAGAAGTATCTCCCCCCGTGGAACGGGCTTCCTGCTTGCCGCGAGGCCGGTGTGGGGGACCAGCGGCCGCCACCCAGCGGTGGCGCTTTCGACGCCAACCGCGATCACTTTGGCAACCGGGATCCGCAACGGAAGGAACGAGCGATGAGATTATTCAAGGACTTTACCGGGATTGGCCACCGCCTGACGGCCGCGAATTCATCGGACAGCCGCCATCCAAGGCGGCGGCGGTGCGCTCTCGGGCTGGAGCAGCTGGAGGACCGGGTGGCGCTCTCGACCTTTCTGGTGACAACCACGGGCGACCAGTTGAACCCGGACGGCTCGCCAGTGAACGGTTCGCTGCGGTGGGCGATTGTGCAGTCCGACAGGACGCCCGGTCCCAACGAGATCGACTTCACCCCCGGACTGAGAGGGACGATCGCGCTGACCAACGGCCAGCTGAGGATCATGAATAACGACGTGAAGATCGTGGGGCCGGGTGCGGACCGGCTCATCGTCAGCGGCAACAACGCCAGCCGAGTGTTCGAGATCGATTTGGTTCATACAGCGATCAGCGGTCTGACCATTACCGGCGGCAACACCTTCTCTCACGGCGGTGGCATCGACAACGAAAGCGGAACGGTGACGTTCGTCGCCTGCACGATCAGCGGCAACTCCGCCGATTTCGGCGGCGGCCTCACTAACCGCGGCACGATGACGATCACCGCCTGCACGATCAGCGGCAACCGCGGCGAGCTCGGTATCGGCGGTATCGACAACGAAGGCGGCACGATGACGATCGCCGCCTGCACGATCAAAGGCAACACCGCCCTTTCCGGCGGCGGCGGTCTCACCAACCGCTCCGGCGGCACGATGACGATCACCGCCAGCACGATCAGCGGCAACCAGACCGATTCCAGCGGCGGCGGCATCTCCAACGGGACTGGCAGCACCGGCGGCACGATGACGATCACCGCCTGCACGATCAGCGGCAACTCCGGCTTCAGCGGTGCTGGCGGCGGCCTCGTCAACCTTGGCACAGTGACGATCATCGCCAGCACGATCAGCGGCAACTCCGACTCAGACGGCGGTGGCCTGGGCAACACATTCGGCAAGATGACGATCATCGTCAGCACGATCAGCAACAACTCCGCCGACGACAATGGCGGCGGTCTCAGAAACCTGGACGGCACGGTGACGATCGCCGGCAGCACGATCAGCGGCAACACTGCTCATCACGGCGGCGGCGGCCTCTCCAACTCGGGTGGCACGGTGACGATCGCCGGCAGCACGATCAGCGGCAACCACGCCGATTTCGGCGGCGGCTCCTACAACGACAACTCCGGCACGGTGAAGATCGTCGCCAGCGCACTCAGGGACAACTCCGCCGGCCTGGACGGCGGCGGGATCTTCGACGACCGCGGCGGCCTAGTGATCATCGCCAGCACGATCCGCCACAATTCCGCCACTCGCGATGGCGGCGGCATCGCATACCGTGGCAGGCCCCGGTCCTCGTCGCCAGCGACGTCAGCGGCAACATCGGCGGCGACATCGTGGCCGTGACGTGAGGTTCACCACCCCGCGCGATCGACCGGCGCAACTGGCTCCTGACCGCCGCCCTGTTCCTGATGCTCCGACGGTCGCCCACGTGGCGCCTTTGGGGTCCGACAATCATTGGAACGGAAACTTGGTATAAAGCTCAACCCGTTGCCAAATAGAGCCTTACAACGATCATGACGTGCCTGTTCTTTGCTCGGACGCCTTGGGGCGGTTCCTGTGACAATATTGAGGTTATCACAAGAGCCTCACAAGAATCCCAGACCCCAACCGCGGCGTTCTCCAGACGAATTGAAGCGACTTGAGACTCTGACTAGACTTTCGGACGTTTTACAGGAGTCGTAGACGGTACAAAGAGAGCGGACGAGACTCCGCGCTGATCTCCACCAACAGAGGAGGGGTTCCAAGTCGTTTCGCTCTTGAAAGATAGGGCCTGCATCCCGGTGAATGAGGGTGTTGTGAGTCCCCATCACCGGAGATGCAGACCATGGGCACCGAAGCACCCACGACGATCGTTATACCGATCCACTGCGCCCCCAAGAAGGCCCCCTGCCCGACGTGCGGCAAACGGGGCCGGCGGAAACGGACCTTGAACCGGATCGTGCGGACCGTGGCCTACAAGGCCGTCGCTTTCCTGGAGATCACCTACGGCGAGTACGCCGCCGGCTGCGACTGCTGCACCACCTTCCGCAACAGCCCCGAGGGCGTCCTCCCCAAAGCCCCCTACGACAACAAGGTCCGCGACTTGGTCCGCGACCGCATCCTCGACGACGCCCTGAACGTCGAACGCGCCCTGGAGTCGATCCGCCGCGATTTCCTCCTCGACCTCTCCTCGGGGTTCGTCTCCGACGTGCTCCGCGACCGCGCCGCGGAGCTCGACATGGCCGCGCATCGGCGCACGGTCCTGGGGCGCTTCGGCGGCACGCTCTGCGTCGACGAGCTGCACCTGGGCCGCTTCACGTTGCTCCTGGCCACCGATCCCCTCAGCGACCTGCCGGTCGCCTTCGCCTTGGTCGACAAGAATGACCAGGATCACATGCGGCGGTTCCTCAAGAACCTCCGGACCTGGGGCCTGATCCCCACCGTCGTGGTCACCGACGGCTCGAACCTGTACCCCGGCGTGCTGGAGGAGCTGTGGCCCGATGCGGACCACCAGCGGTGCGTCTTCCATGTGATCAAAGATATCAACACGCTGATCCTCGCTGCCGTGCGCCGGCTGCGGAACGCGATGAAGCGGCGCGGCAAGGCCGGGCGAAAGCAGAGGCGCGGCCGCAAGGGGGCCAAGGCTAGCCCATGTTTGGGGTGGCCTGACGTAACCCCTTGCGGCGCAAGGGTCGGATTTTCAATTTGTCACTACATCACGGTTTCCTCCCCCTCAGGTGGCGCCGGCGGTCGCGGGTCGACGATCTTCAGCGCCTTCAGGACCAGCCCTGCGTCCGGACCGCCGCTGGCCATCCCTCGGCGTTCCGCTTGACCCTCCAGTCGGAAGGTCACCAGTCGTACGGTGGACAACGCTTGCCCCGCCCGCGCCGGCGACAGATCCACCCCCGCCTCTTCCAGCCGTCGGCCGAGGAGTCGTTGCACCAGCAGGGCCAGCGCCGCGACGAAGATGTGCGCCTTGACCCGCGGCTCGACCTGGTGAGAGATCGGCCGCAGCGCCATCACATCCTTGAGTTGCCGGAACCCGCCCTCGACGTCGGTCAGTCCCTTGGACATCGCCACCGCGTCGAGGACCCCCAGTCCCTTCTCGCTGGTCGCGATCACCTATTTTCCTTCGCTCGTCTTCTGCCGCGCGAGCTGCGTCTCGCTCGCGGAGTACTCGAGCACCCCGCCCCTGAGCTTCCAGTCGAAAGAGCGAGTACCGTGTTATTGTCATCTGCTGGGAGGGTCAAAACCCTCGCCTTGAGGCGACGGCTTTAGCATGGCGCGGCGGTATCCTGGGCCGCATGGTGGAGTATCGCCCTGGGGCGCACAGCGTTTTCGAGATCCACTTGCACCTGGTGTGGGTGACGAAGTACCGCAAGCCGGTGCTGGGCGGAGCGGTCGGGGTTCGGGTGCGGGATCTGATCCGGGAGATCTGCGGTGGCTCCGACGTGCTGATCATTAAGGGGCACGTGAGCAAGGACCACGTGCACTTGCTGGTGTCGATCCCGCCGCAGGTGACGATCAGCCGTCTGGTGCAGCGGTTGAAGGGGAAGACGGCGTCCAAGCTTCTGCAGGAGTACGCGCACCTGCGCAGGAGTTCTGGGGCCGTCACGTGTGGGCGCGGGGTGACTTCTGCTGCAGCAGCGGGAACGTGACGGACGAGGTGGTGGCGGCGTCCATCGAGAACCAGGGCGTGGGTCCTGGGGGCGACTTTCGCGTGGAGGGGGGCCCGGACTAACTTCAGCCGGCCTCGGGCCGGAAGCCTTCAGCCGAGCTTGGCTCGGAAGGCTTCGAGCCGGCCTCGGGCCGGAAGACTTCAGCCGAGCTTGGCTTGGAAGGCTTTGAGCCGGCCTCGGGCCGGAAGACTTCAGCCGAGCTTGGCTCGGAAGGGCTTTGAGCCGGCCTTCGGCCGGGAGAACTTCAGCCGAGCTTCGCTCGGAACAGGACTTGAGTCCGTTACACCGAAGCCACCGCCTTTAGGCGGTGGAGCATTCACTTTTCCTTACGAAAGGGCTGTCCGGGAATTGCTGCCGTATCGAGGACTTGCCCAAGCCCAAAATCCGCGTCCAGAGCCGACACTCTCCCTCACGACGCTGTTTCTAACGCGCTACCTGATGCCCGTGCTCTACAGCTTCTACGGCCACCGCGAGCCCGCGCCCGACGCCGGAGGGATGGCCCATTGATCGCCTGATCCATCGCCTGATCGAGACTCGACCCAAGTAGGACGATCGCATCGTCCGATATTCTCGGTAGGTGTGCCCGAGG
>CAWDND010000096.1:0-53103 GCA_963803395.1 uncultured Planctomycetaceae bacterium | reverse complement strand
TCCAGTAAAAAGCTTGGGGGTGGGCGGTTGTAGTTCTGATCCTCCTGGTGCCAGAAGGGGAGATTCGCGGAGTTCGCGGGAGCGGCGGTATACGTCCCGCTGACCATGTCGCCCGCGATGTTGTTGCGCGAATCCCCCTGGTCAAACCCATTGATCTGGAAAGGCCATTGCGGGTCGGAGGGATTGTATCCCGCGGGATGGATTTGCGGCGTGGGAGGGGCCGTCGGGACATGCAACGTCTCGGACGCCATGAACCCGTCACCCAGATCGACCGCGTTCTCGTCGCTGAACGTCAGCACGGGGCCGGCGCCGAAGTTGCGCGGGCCGGCGTAGGGGGAGTCGGTGTCAAGGAAGACCATCTGGAGCAGCGAGCGGGCGTTGGTCCGTCGCTGGTCGTCCGCCACCGCTGGGTCGCTCCCGGCATCTCTCCACTTCAACCCCTCGATCGCCGCGGTGTCCGTCGCTGTCTGCATCTGCCGGCGACGACGACGGCGAAGCCCACATCGATGACGAGCGCGGCCACCGCCATGAGGACGAACGACATCATCGCGAAATAAACCAGGACGTGTCCACGACGACGGGAGAGCGATCGATGCTGCAACGGGCGACCTCCTCTCAACAGGGGACGTCGAGGCCCGATCGGACCTACTGAGCCCTTCGGGGGGTGTGAAGGGGAATGGCGCCGGCTCCGAACGCCGGCGCGGGGGGCGTCGCGGCAGCCATCGGCGACGAGGCGGCGTCCTCGGGCAGGAAATCCTCCTCCTTGAACGCGGTGTCGGGGTCCTTGCGGCGGCTCGCGACGCGGCCGACGATGCGCGTCGCGTCAGTGATCAGGCCCAGCCGCCGCACGTCGCCAGGCCGGATGTGCACGGTGTGCGGCCGGTGCGTCGCCGGGTCGAGCAGGTGCTCGGGCGTGATCTTGGTCCCCGCCGCGATCGGCTTGCCGCATAATGGCACCGCGACCATCCCCCGCGTGTCCAGCATCGGGCCACTCGCCCCCTTGGGGGCGAACATGACCTCGCGCACGCCGCCGACGATCCGCTCGAGGACCGCGACCTGGTCCGCCGGGCTCGGGCCGGACGGCGTCACGCTGGCCGGACCCGGATCATCGGGCCGGCCCGACCGTGCCACGCAGGTGACGTGGGCCTCGATCGCCAGCGCCTCGGCCAGAGCCGCGATCTCCTCGGGATCGACGGCGATGACCACCTCCTGGATCGGCTTTGTGCGGGTCACCGTCCCTTGCGTCAAGGTGTTCGATGCGATGGGGACGACCCGCGTCGTCACTGGCGCGACCAGCATCCCGTTCTGGACCAGGACGCGCACGGTCGCCTGCTTCTGCTGGGCCAAGATCCCAACCTGAAGGACCGACGCGCCGCTCGCCCCCTTCCCCTGCGTGAGCACCTTCTGCATATCGATCGACTGGCTGGAAAGCAGGTCCAGCCGGTCTCCCACCCGAAGCGTGTGAATCCCCTGGATCTTGGTCGCATCCACCGTCATCGCGCGCTTGCCGGGAGGGATGCCCGCGACCATCCCGGAGCGCGTCCCCTTGGGCAGGAAGTCCTTCTCCGTGAACGGGTAGCCCGGCGGCTTCTCGTGATCGGTCACGCGGCCCGTGATCTGGCGGAAGTCGATGAGCACTTCGAGTTGCTTCGCCATTTCCGGGGGCAAATATAGATATTTCGGTGTCCCCTTCTCGGGGATCAGCAGGTAATCCCGCGTGACGTTCGTGAATGCCGGGATCATCCGCGTCGTGATCGGGACCGCCACCATCCCTCGCGTATCCGGCTCCCGATTCAAGAACGGGAGATCGACGCCCGCGGCCCAGAGACCCCCCACCGTGGCGGCACCGCCGATGAGCAACGTCGTGATGACGAGGGCGACCGTCTTCAGGGGTGAGGTGGTACGACGCGATGCATTGGGCCTCATGGTGATACCTCTCGGAAGCAAGAACCCATATTTAGGGCCCGAACACTTCGCGGCGATAGATCGCTTGGGCCGAGATTAAGCGTCGGAAGGGCCTCACGACCCGGCCGGCCGCGTACTGGACGTCCGGCCCGAGCTGCCCGAGTGGCGCCCCGGGGCCTCCCTGGCGTCGGTGTCGGGTGCCTCGACGAAATGGAAGTTCGGGTCAAACCGGGAGTCGTGAGATTCGGCGGCCGGTCGGGTTCGGCACCATGGCGCTCATCATCGCGGCCTGGAACGGATAGTTGATCCGCAACGCCACGACCCCACGACTCGACGGGGGCTGGACCGAGGACACGAGGCTGAAGGGCGACGAGTTGGGGTCCGAGGGATCAGCCCCCCTGGGGAGGATCTCCTGCACCACCGGCACCGCCGAGATGTGTTGCTCCGATCCGGAGAATGGTCCGGCTCCCGGCGCATAGCTTCCGACCACCGCGATGTTCCGGCTGAACCCGTCCGGCTGGCTCGCATCGGGGATGAGGCCGGGATAGCGTAAAACCTGGTTCTCATCGGCTATGTCGGCGATCATCAACGGCAACAGGAGCCGGTTGACGATCGGCTTCGACTGCGAAGAAGTCGGTGGCGCTCTGATCGTTCTGGTAGACGACGCTGAAGGGGACCACTAGCAACGAGGCATCATAGATCGATTTCTTGACCTTCCGTTCGTGTCGTACTGGCCCGTCGTGTCGTTGAGGACCTGGAGTAACGACGCCACGGGCGGCAAGGGAGTGCGGCTGATCTCTCGCGCCATCACGTCCGTCGCTTGCTGGACGACCTGGGCGCCGAACAAGGCCCGGCCGAACTCCAGCGTCGCCGCCAGGATCAGGTAGAGGACCAGCGCGATCAGCGCAACTCGACGAGGACCGAGCCCTGACGGCGCAACCTCCGGCGTCTCCCGCTCCGATCGCTGGCCGAGGGCGGTGTCGTCGGGTGTGATGGGTTACCAGGCGGTCGCATGGTCCGGTCGCTCGCTCCAGAGGAGGAACAAGAACAAGCCCAGGGCGATGGCGGGCATGTAGGCCAGATCACGCTGACCTCGGAGCAGTGCCGCCACGGAGAGCAGTCCACCGCGAGACGGCGACCCAGAACAGGACCGAGAGGATGGCCGCGTGCCCCACTGCCGCTCCCAGCACCGCGACAAGCTTGACATCGCCCCCGCCCAGCCCTCCGGCGCGAAGAAGATCAGGCTCAACGACAGGCCAATCGCGAGCCCGCCCAGGAGCGAGGCCCAGCCCACGTCATGCCATCGAGAGCACGTCGCAACGATCGCCCACCCCAAGAGACTCAGGGAGATCATATCCGGGACCTCGCGCAGTCCGCACATCGTGGACGGTTGCCCAGAGGACGAAAACCAGGGGGATCCAAGTCATTATGATCCTTGGGTGAAACGCAAGGGGGCCTCCCACCCCACGATGCGATTTGGGGTGGGAGGTCCAATCGTTCTCTCACCGATCAGGCCAAGACATAATCCCACCGCAGCCGATCGGCACTAATCGCATCAGTTGGCGTCCGCCTCGACGATGAGCCCACCGAATCCGTTGGTCTGGGCTTGAGAGGCGCCGATGATATTCGCCTCAAGCCGGTCCGTATTCTTGTTGGCGAGAATCCCGTTGACGTTGAGACCGATGGCTCCACTGGTGCTGGCGGCCGTCTCAATGAGGTGGCCGCTGACGATCGCGTTGTTGTCATCGGTGTGGGCACCCGGAAGGATGGCTGGCGACGGCGCCAATCATGTCGCTGGTCTTGTGGCCGAAGACCGAGACTGCGGCGGCGCAAATCAAGGCGACCCCAGCGATCAGCAGTCCGTACTCAACCAGCCCTTGGCCCTTCTTGTCGCGGCGCAACCGGCGCAGGAGATTGAGGATCATGTGCGGTGTCCTTCCTCTGGAAAGAACTAAGAGGCTATCCGGGATGCTTCCCAAGAAATTACAAAGGGTTACAACGCATAAGCGACAACAGATGCGTCAGGTTGCCCCTGTAATTCCAGCGGACCGCCGCATCTGGCCATATTAAGCGTCATGCGTAACTCCTTGGTATCAAATGAATTCATTTCCGGATGGCCTCTGAGAACGTTAACTTAGGCTGGCATCGGCCCTTCATTCCCTTCCCACTCGTCAGCGGCCTCACCCGCCCTCAGAGAGAGTGCCGTGATCCAAGCGAAAGTTCCCGACGAAGCCGATCCTTCAAATTTTGATACCAGCCTTAACTCAATCCCAGGAGCGAGGCGTCAGGCGAAGCCGCCAAGCCAACAAGTCCAGGTTCGGCCGGCCCCCAACCCAGATCAGTTGGACTCGGACTCGACGATCAGCCCACCGAATCCGGGCGCACTCCCTTGAGGAGCGCCGAGCACATTGATGCCGAGGCGATCCTTGCCCTTGGCGGAGCCAGCGATGGTGGTCACGTCCAGCGTGATGGAATTGTTGACACCGTTGGGCGCGGTCTCGATCAATTGACCGCCGAAAATCGGGTTGTTGTCGTCAGTGTGGGCCCCGGGCAAGACGGCGGCAACGGCGGAAATCAGGTGATTGGTCTTGTGCCCGAAGATCGAGACTGCGGCGGCGGAGATCAGCGCGACCCCGGCGATCAGCAGACCGTATTCAACCAGCCCTTGACCCTTCTTGTCCCGAACCAACCGACGGAAAAGGTGAGCGCACATGGGAATACCCCTCGTCTCAAGAGTTGAAAGAGAACGGACGAGATCTGGCGACGATTCACACCGATTCGAGTGAATCGGAGCGGCGCACAAGCTCACGTCGAGCCATCGCCTACAGGAGTTGACGTGTCGAGAAAAACGGCTCGAAATCAGGCGGAGGCAGAACGTTCCGGAGGATCATCGAGACAGAATGCCAAACGAACCGGATGCGGGTGGGAAGTCAGTGATGGGAGGAAACTTGCAGCACTCGTAAGGTTATAACATTCGCAACCTGCAAACAAGGCGAATTGCCCGACTGACTCAACCGTCAAGGCGGTTGGTGAGCCCGAGCCGTCGCAGGGAGCCGCGCTCATGCAAAGGCCGATGTCTGGCGCGATGGGGCGGGGGAAGGGATGCGACGAAGACTGAGGAGCCGATGAGCTCGGAGTCTCCTCATCGGAAACACAGCAGCAGGAAATCCCCTGGCACGCCACGCCACACTGGCAATGGTGTCGAGAGAGTTTGGCTTCCCGTCCCTGAGCCGCCGACAGCGCAGCGGCCGACACATACTCACCCCACGTGAGACCCAACACCATCATGGCCACTGGCAATAACCAGCGGTTCGATCGTATGGGCTGAGGGCTTTGCAACTCGAGTCGCATGTAGGTCGGCATTTCTGAAGGTGTTTTGTATTACTCCGTTGAGTTCTACAAGTCCTTCTCCTGATGAAACTTATGGCGACATCCCGGAATTAATTGAGGGACTTTCTCACAGCAGGCGGCAGACGAGTGGACAGCGCGGACACTTTACCCGGCAAAGATAGCCACTGATGCCGCAGTAAACCTCAATAAGACAAGCACTTCCGCGCCACATGCTGCCATAGTGTCCACTGCTGAAACTGTCCGCGCCTGTCCGCCCGCCACGAGAAAGACCCTTAATTGATAGAGATTACAGTTGTCTGATTCCAGCAAAAAGCCTAGAAAACAAGCCCCGTAATCATCCCGAATATTTGAGCCGAGTTCGAAAAGCCCGGCGTCTCATCCATGCATCCTGGGATTTTATATCGATATCTCAGCGTACGTTGAGATCGCAAACCCACATTATTAGGAAGTCGGATCAAGGGCGTCAACAAAAATCCCTGGCGCACCAGTTGGCGTTGGCCAGTTGGCCAGTTGGCCCAAGCTGGGCAGTCGGTCGGGCATCCAGTGGCCGTGCAACGAAAGGTACCCCGAGGGCAAGGAGCGGCTCTACGACGATTTCCACTTCCCGACCGCCTACGAGGAGTGCGGGGCCTTCGGCCACGACGTTGAGACCGGGGGCCACATCCAGCCGGTCGACTACAAGGCGAACGACCCCCGGGGAAAGCCTGGCTGAAAGGGGCCGAATTCCGGCCCCCTTACGAGGCGCCGGACGAGGATTACCCGTTCGCCCTGACCACCGGCCGGATCGTCTATCACTTCCACACCCGGACCAAGACCGGTCGAGCCCCCGAGTTGCAGCAGGCCGCCCCCGAGGCATTCCTCCAGAGGCACCCGGACGACGCCCAGCGGCTGGGGATCGCCGAGGGGGACATGGTCGAGGTCACCTCGCGCCGGGCCAAGGTGCGGGCGAGGGCGAAGATCGGCGACATCCTCCCAGGTCACGTCTTCATCCCGTTCCACTACGGCTACTGGGACGACACCGACTCCGAGCACTACGGGCCCGACGGTCGTGCCCACGCGGCCAACGGGTTGACCCTGACCGCCTGGGACGTCGTCAGCAAGCAGCCGAACTTCAAGTATGCCGCCGTCAATGTCGCCAAGGCCGACCACGAGTCGCTCATGTCGAAAGCCGTCGGCGCGGCGTCGCACGCCATGGACCGCGCCTCGGAGCTGACCGACCTGGTGATGGGCGGGACGCACCCGACGGAGCGGAGCCACGTGGGCGATGACCTCGGGTCCCTGAGTGACGCGAACGAGGAGCTCGCCGCGGCCTGCGACTACCTCTTGAGACAGCACGAGCAGAACGCCGAGATCCGGGAGAGGGCCAAGGTCATCGGCAACTTCTCGCGCCAGGCGGTGGACGGACTCAAGCCGTTCCTCGCGAAGTACGCGGTGCGGGACGAGCAGGAGCCGCGGAAGTTGCGACAGACCCTCTTCCCGAAGGGCCAGTCCGGGAGCTTCGGACTGCTCCGCGACCTGCATGCGCTCCAAGTCCTGGCGTCCGATGCCCACGTCTCCACCAAGCTCGTGAAGGACGCCGCCCGCGAGTTACGGGACGACGCGCTGCACGAGCTCTGCCTGCTCCTGTACGGGCAGAACCAGAGGCAACAGGCATGGGTGATACCATGATCAAGGAGAGCGCGGTGCAATTGGTGGTCGTGCCCTCGTGAAGCGGGCGGCCACGGGCATCAGGACTCGCTGACCGTTCGCATTCCAGCAGGGGTCGGTGTGCCCTCCGCAAAGGCCAGCGGAGGAGCCGTGGAGAGAGACACCACGGGGTAGGTAATATGGCAGGGCTGGATGCGTCATTCCCAGCAATCCGCAGAGGACGCACGACTGAAGGAACGGACACCAAAGGTCTTTGATTTTACCCGTTTCCTCGGCCGCTAGGCCGGCACATGACCATGCACGCAGCGCGCTGCTGCGCACCCGCCCCTCGGCCCGCCCGCCGGGGGCGGCGCGGCCCGGTCCGAGAGCGGCGGGCGTGGTGAAGACGCGGCACGTTCGGGATCCGGAATTCTGGGGCGGGAGCGGCCGCGTCCGCTCGTGGCCGGCCCGGGCCATCGACCCCGCGGGCGAGCCCCAGGCCCCGGGGCGAGGCCCCCCACGCGGGTAGATTTGAACTAATGTTAGAATTCTTGCATTTTAATATTATAATATTTAATATATGCAATTATTGATCCTCGGATTCGCCCGGGCTCGTCGGCCCAGGCCCGCCCAGGATCGCGAGCCGAAAGCGGCCGACGTGCGCGAGCATGCGGCCCACGTCGGCCGCCGGGGGGCTCTCGCCGATCACTCATCGAACGGCTGGTCCCGCAAGGACCCGTTCACGGTACGGGTCCTTCCGTCTTGGGCGTCGGTTCGTCGCCGGCCTCGGGGTCGAGCAGAGCGTGACCGTGGGCCGGACGGTCCCCGCCGCCAGGGCCGCCTGGCGCACGCTCCGGAACTCACGGGCTAGGAGGGCCGGGCGACGGCTTAGAGTGGTCGGTCGACGATCGGCTCGACCGCGTCGTCAACCGAGAGCGCCCGGGAAGTCGTCAGGACAAACCAGGAGATCCTCGTGGCATCATTGGAATCGGGGAAAGTAAAAGTCAGGGCGTACTTATACGCCTCGGCGAGCGTGTCGAACGGTTTATGGACGCGCGCCATCTGGTGACTCTGCTTGATGAGGTAATGCCTCTCGGGGCGATCCTTCGTCAACGGCACAAGCATCACTCCTCTTTGGGAACGAGGGTCCGCCGATACCAATCGGGACCCAGGGGCTTTGATGGCAGGCTCTTCGGGAGAAAGTGGGCCCTGCGTCCATCGGCTGGGGCCCGTAGAGAACATAAGCCATCGGGGCGCGGATCGAGTCGGGCGGGCGTCGGCCGGCGGAGCCGAGATCGCCGGGCCGATCTGCCTCGGTTCCCCGGGTGCCGCGCGTGGCGCGCGTCGGGCGGGTGGTTTTGGTTGGTCAAAAAAATCAATGACCGAACAATGAGCGAGAATGCCGCGAGATAACGACGTTCCAGATCCGCTAGAGAGAGTCAGGAAAGTAATGCACACGGAAGTGGGAGGTTCGAGGCATGGCACAGATTTCGCAGGAATTCTTGATCCTCGCGGATCGCTGTCAGCTTGGCGATCACTCTCGCGTTGAGTTCGCGGGCGTCATGCGGTCCATAATTGCTCAGCCACCCCTATTTCAACCAACTCCCGAGCGCCTCGACGGAATTGAGCCTCGGCGCGTACGGCGGCAGCCTCTCCAAGCTCAGCCGATCAGCGAAGTGATCGACCAGTTCTCGAAGCGGGTCGCCCTTGTGCATGCTGCCGCCGTCCCAGATGACCAGGAAGTGCCCGCTCAATTTCTGCAGCATCGCCTCCAGGAAGGCGGCCACAGAGCAGTTATCGAAGTCATCGTTGACCAAGGTCTGGGGATAAAGCCCCAACCGGTTTCCTCGCGGCGACAGCCACAAGGCTGCCGCGACGGAGACCTTCTGGCGCGTGCCGCTCTTCTGCACCAGTTCAGGAGTCTGACCGCGAGGCGCCCAGGTCCGGCGGGCCAGCAGTGCCATCAGCAGGCCACTCTCGTCGATCAAGGCGAGGTGGGCATCCTGCCGCCGAGCTTTTTTTTGAGGCGTGGCCCATCGGACCCCAGCCACGCTGCGATCGCCTTCGGGTCGGCGCTGCGGGGGACGCGCTGGGGCTTCTGCAGGGTGAATCCCCGGTCCCGCAGCTAGGCGCTGAGGTATCTCGGATTGAGCCGGACCCCCAACTCCTCCTGGAGGAGTTGGCCCAGGTTCGGGGAGGTCCACAACTCGGTCTCGAACCCGTGGTGGAGGGGGCTGTCGGTCCGCCAACGCAGGGCGAGCGTCTCAGGGTCGAGGTCAGCTTCGGTGGGCGCCCCGGGACTGGACGAGCGACGAGGCCCGGCTCCCCTTGGTCCCGGCGGGCAGCCACCCAGCGCCGCACGGTGGAGAGATCGACCTCCAGGAAGTCGGCGATCTCCTGGGTCGAGTACCCCTCGAGAACCCGAGGGACGGCGTGCCAGCGCCGATGCTCCAGCTCGTTCGGTGAGCCCTTGGATCTCATGAAGGGCATTGTACGAAATCCGAGGCACAGCGTGCATTACTTTTCTGACTCTCTCTAAGAACGTTAACTTAGGCTGGCATCGGCCCTTCATTCCCTTTCCACTCGTCAGCGGCCTCGCCCGCTCCCAGAGAGAGTGCCGTGATCCGAGCGAAAGTTCCCGACGAAGCCGATCCTTCAAATTTTGATACCATCCCTTAGAGACTCAGTAGAAGCGCCACCCGATCCCGATCAGTTGAACGACGACACGGTGGCAAGTGCCACGTGATCGGTCCGAGAGGGTGTCCGTGAGGTGTGCGGGCGATCGCCCCAGTCCACTCGATCGAGCCGTTGCCCTTGAGCGAGGTGGACCCCGTGATGGACGGTCGATTGGCTCACGTGGAACTCCCGAGCGACCTCGTGTTGAGAGCGACCGCTTCGGACAGCGGCGACGATCGCATGCCGATGAAGAGCCTTCCGGTCATTTTGCGGCTCATGGCGACCTCCGGAGCGAGCTGCGGTATTTCCGTCCAGAATACCGCCGAGCGCTCGGGATCAGGGGGCACACAACTGATCGGGATCAGGTGGCACCTGGTCCCTTACGCTGAACACGACGAGTCGTCCCCCCGGAACCCGGCTTGAGCGAAGGCATGGTCGCGCTCCTCGGGCGGGAGGTAGGCCGACTGGAGCCGGACCGGCTCGCCGATGTCCTTGAACAGGAGATCGCCGGAGCCGAGCAGCGTCTCGCGCCCGAGGAGCCGAGGAGCATCCGCGACTCGATCTCCTTGTCCATCTTGAGCGCGATCCGGGTGGCGATGTTCGCGTCGAGCGTCCCCTTGATGATCTCGCGGCTGGGCTGCTGGGTCGCCAGGATCAGGTGGATGCCCGCGGCGTGCGCCTTGGCCCCCAGCCGGAAGATCTGCTGCTCCACCACCCGGCGCCTCCTTTCGACCTTGCACGACCAGATCGGCGTATTCGTCGCAGAGGCAGACGATCCGGGGCACGGGCACGCCGAGGCGCCGGACGTACTCGGACAGCGAGTCGGTCCCGGTCCGGGCCATCTGCTCATAACGGGCGTCCATCTCATCCGCCAGTTCCTCCAGGACGGCGGTCACAGGGATCTCCGCTGGATAGACGATCGGCGCGTAGAGGAAGGGCGAGTCGCGGAGCGCGGCGAAGGCGTTCCGCTTCGGGTCGATCAGCAGGAGTCGCAAGGTCTGCGGGGTGTTCGAAACGAGCAGCCCGGCCGCCGTGACGCGGAGCCACTCGCTCTTGCCGCTCCCGGTCGTCCCGGCCACAAGCAGGTGCGCATGCTCGGGCTGCGCGAGGTCGGCCAGCCGCAGCCGGCCTTCGAGGTCCACGCCGACCGGGACCAGCGAACTGCCGAGGAGCGGGTCGCCCGCGGGGAGCCGGTCTCGGATCTCCGAGAACCGGATAAACCGCCGGTCCGGCCGCTGAAGGTCGATCACGACGCGCCGCGCTCGATCCCGATCCGGGGCGGGGCCTCCAGGCCAAGGCGGACGCGGACCTCATCGGCCCGTCCCTTGACCGCCGCCAGCTTCACCCCCGGGCCAAGCGTCACCGGAAACCGGAGGAAGGTCGGCCCCGCCAGCGGCGGGCCCTCCAGCGCGACGCTCGCGCCATACTCCTTGAGCACCTGGACGAGTCGCCGGCCGAGGGCGACATGCTCGGAGGACGACGTCGCGGGCCGCGGCCCCGGCGAGACCGGCCGAATCGCTGGGAGTACGCCTGCCAGCCGCCCGATCAAGATCTCCAGCCCCTCCTGCGCTCCTTGCATCGCGCCCGCCTCGAACAGCCGTTCCCGACACTTCGGTTCGAAGCTCACCAGCTGCGAGTGCCCCCGGCCCGGGGGTCCCATTGCTCGGGTTCGGCCCGGAGGAGGCTGCGAGCATCCGATGATAGAGGCACGCTTGCGCCAGGTCAGCCTCGGGCGCGGTGCGGCCCAGCTTCAGCTCGACGACGCACCAGCGATCGGTGCCCGGAACCCGGAGCACCGCGTCGGCCACGCCCGTCAACCGGACGGAATCGGTCCACCGAGGCCCACGCAGCTCCAGGGTGAGGGGCAACTCGGCACGCACGAGCGCCGCGTCCCGCGACGGCCGACTGCCGCGTTCGCAGGTCGTCGCGAGGAGTTTGGCGAGCCAGCCGCAGAGTTCCTGGACAGCCTCCCAGAAGGTCAGCACGTGCTCCGAGCACTCGTGGAGCAGCGCCTGGTTCTGGCGGAGCCTCGGCCCGACCAGGAGTCGATACGCATGATGGATCAGGGCCGGGCGCCAGGCCTCGGGTTCAGGCTCGGCATCCGCCAGCGCCGCGTCGAGGTTCCGGCGCCGGTCCGGCCCGACCAGGTCGGCGTAGACGTCGTGGAAGAGGCGGCCGAGCAGGGCCGTCGAGGGTTGGCCCGCACCGGCGGCTCCCGGGCCGCCTGACACACGGTAGATCTCGGCCCGGACGTCGCGGACCTGCAGCTCGACCGCCATCCCTTCCTCTCCTGACTGGAACTCGACGCCAGGCCGCGATTCTTCGTTGGCGGCTGTCTTTCAAAGATCGGTGAAAAGAGAGGAGAGGTCAAGGACATGGGAGCGGTCCCCTCTTCTCGTATAAGGGATCCCGGTGGCCCCGGCACCGCGGCGTCCGATCCACCCATAAACGGTGGATCGAGGCTGGACGCGGCGCTCCCCTCTTTAGTGACATCCGGCCACTGAACAGAGACTGTCGGCCAGACCTCGACCACCGCCGGCACGCATAGCTTGTGGTGCGGCCCGCCCCTCGGGGCGGGAGCGGCACGAATCACGCCGCGAGGATCTGCGGGTGACCGACGGTTCGGACCAGCCCGATCCCTGTCCGCTCCACGAACCCCCGTCAAGGGGAAGGATGGCACATGGACGAAAGACTCGTGCTCTACGTCGGGATCGATGTCGGCAAGCGTTGGCATCAGGCCGCCTTCGTCGGCCCCGACGGCCACGATTCGGCCAAGGCCCTGCGGTTCGCCAACACGGAAGCGCCCACATCGTCTATGCGTGCCTGCGCGACCGGGGGTGCGATCCCAAAAAGCGGTGACGAGGAAAAGGTTGGAGGTTAAGGTATTTCATCAGGCAGCGGCCGAGCCACGATGATAAGCATCAGCGAAGGAGCCTGTCCTGGAGGTACTTCTGGAGTCCGAAGAGCAGATGGGCCGGAACAAGCCGAAGAGGAGCGCAACGCGTCC
This sequence comes from uncultured Planctomycetaceae bacterium, assembly GCA_963803395.1. Taxonomy (GTDB): domain Bacteria; phylum Planctomycetota; class Planctomycetia; order Isosphaerales; family Isosphaeraceae; genus JAFANO01. The sequence goes on along the minus strand of CAWDND010000096.1, from coordinate 40,538 downwards.
CCGTCCCAACGGCCCGCCGGCATCCTCACCCGCCGCCGTGGCCGACCAAACCGGAGGATTGCTGGCCGAACGCGAACACGAGTGGCTCGAACGCCTGACCACCGACCCGGCCAGCTTCGCCGCAGTGGAACGCGAAGTTCACGAGCAAGCCCGACGGCAGGCCGACCTCGACGTCGCCGGGCTGCTGGCCAAGGCCAGGGAGCAGCCCGAGACGGTCCCGCACATCGACAAAGTGAGCGGCGCAGCGGAGGTGCCGCTCCGCCCCGTGGAAAAAAAAGCAACGATCCTCAACAGAGCTAAGATGACGGCAATTCCCGGTAGCGCCGCTCCAGGTCGGCCAGGAGGGCCGGCCGTTGCTTCTTCGAGCGGGCCTTCCTCATGATCCTGCGCCGCTTCAATGCCTCCGTCTGGCTCGGCGGCTCGCGGGCCCCTCGATACGGCAACAGGTCCTCCACCGTAAAGGGCTCGGGCTGCGCCGCGTGGGCGTCCAAAGCCGGCACCAGCGTCGCGCCCGTCTGGACCAGACGCACCCCCGCGTGCCGCCGACCGTGGATCCGCCGCTCGTGGCTCTTCGGCAGGCGAAACCAACGTTCCAGATCGAGATTATCCCGGATCCCTTCGTAGTCCTCCTCCCCCACGAACAGGCCGGCAAGGAAGCTGATCATGACCGTGGCCATGTGGTGGCGGATCGGATCCTCGGTCGCCTCGAAGTGATCGATCAATGCCTCGAACTGCTCCTGACGCTCGAGGATGTCCTCGGTCCCGGGCTCCAGCGTCGCGGCCACCTCCGCGATCACATCGACGTAGTCTCGAATCACCGCTTGCTGCTCCTTGACTTCCTCCAGACCCTCCTGGATGCGGCCGGCGAGGTGGCCGAGTTGCTCCTCCGCGAACCCCCCTTTTTCGCGTCCAAGTTCCGTTGGATCGACTCCTGGACCTCGGTCAGCGCCTCGGCCATCCGGATGCCGGGAGGATGCAGCGGCCCCCCTTGATCGTCATTGAGGATCCCACGCACCGCCGCGAATAATCCAGGACCACAGAGCCGGCAGGATCAACCACGGCAGGAGGCAGGTCCGATGCGGTCTCTCGCGCCGGGAGGGTGGCGGCGGGATCGGCCGGCGCGTCGTCGCTGGTCTCGACCTTCGGTCGTGCCAGCACGGCCTGTTCGATCGTCCGCAGGCCGCGGACTTTCTTCCGCATCTGGACCTTGGCGTGACTGTCCGCGTCCGTGACCGGCTGGGCCAGATCGCGGAGGAAGTGGTTGTCGCAGTAGCGATGGGGCACGTCGGGGAACTCCGCGGCAATCCCCGTGACGAACGCGTCCTGCTTGTCGGACAGCCAGAGGGCCACCGGCTTGCCCAACGACTCGGCCCACTGCTTGGCCCGGGCGATCAGGCGCCGGACCTCGTCCGCCGTGGCGGAGATCAAGGGCGCGGCGAACCAGACCCGCTTCTGGGTCAACTCGCGGACGACATAGAGGGTCTCATGCCCCTTCTCGGGTTGGAGGCCGTCGATCGAGAGGATGATCTCCGCCGTCGCGGCGTAGTGTCGGCGGAGCGATTCGGGGTCGTGCTGCCGCGCCGCGAGCATGACCTGGTACCGTCGGATGTACGTGTCGATGGCGTTCTCGGAGAGCTTGATCCCGTAGTCGTCCAGGAGTTCGGATCGGATCAAGGGAATGGCCATGTGGCGGGAACAGCGGCGATGGCCGATCCAACAGAAGACATCCCAGGCGATGGCCCACTTGGGTAAAGCGAGGGTGACTTCGGTCTCGGGGCTCTTGGTCTGGGTGTGGCCGGGGCAGTGGGGATCGGGGCAGTGGTCGAGCCTGCAGAGCAACTCGACCGGCCCCTGGAGGGTATGGAAGCGCCGAGAGCGGTGGTCACAGACGTGCATCATCCGTCCGCAACTCGGGCAGTTCCGATCCAGGACGTCGAGTTCCCACAAGGCGAAGTCGGTATCCTCAGGCCAGTCGTAGGGCATCGCGCCGATCTCCCTTGGGGACTGAGATCCGTCGATCGGGCAGATCAGCCAAGAGGTTACACGTGCAGGAGCCGAGATCCTAGCCCTGTGAAGGGCCGTTGAAAAAAAGACGCCCCCTGGTGGTCCGGCTTCTGGGTGGCCTGGCGGTCCCGGTGATGACCCTCGACTGCTCTCCTCGGGGGCGCACCGGCAGGGGACGAGGCCCGGAGGGAAGCGGTCTCTACCCCGAACTGGCGGCCTATCGAATCCGTGAGGGTTGCAGCCCCACTGCGCAATCCCAGGTGGGTCGCCTGGTCGGTCTGCTGCCCCTCGCACAGTCGCGCGCGGCGTGGGCGCGGCAGGGCCTGGATCTCGACGAGAAAGCGATCCGGCGCCTCGCTGGTGAGTTGGGAGCCCAGATGCGGGCGACCCGCACGCGCGACCTCATGCGGTTCCGTCGTGGGGAACTCCCGGCCGGCCGCGAGTTCACGGGCAAGAGCATCGCGGTCGGGAGCGACGGCGGTCGCCTCCGCGTGCGAACCGTGGTGGAGACGATTCGCGTCGGCGGCAAGCGGAAACGGACGAAGTTCCGGATCGAGTGGCGCGAGCCCAAGGTGGCCATCCTGTTCGAGGGGGACAAGAAGGGGCGCATGGTTCGGGGGAGCCAGCCCGTCATGGACGGGACGCTCCAGGGGCCCGATGCGTTGATCGAACTGGTGGCGTTTCATCTGCACCGCATGGGTGCCGCTGGGGCTCGTTTGGTGACGTTCGTCGCCGACGGCGCCCCGTGGATCTGGAAGCGGTTGGATGGGGTCATCGCCCAGGCCAAGTTGGATCCGAAGCGGGTTGTTGAGGTGCTCGATTGGTGTCATGCCGTGCATCATCTGAGTGTGGGGTTGGCGGCTTTGCCACGGACCGAGGGCCAGCGCAAGGGGCTTTACCCGCGGCTTCGCGGGCTCCTGAAGGAGGGCAGAAGCGCGGACGGGATCGCCGAATTGAAGGGGTTGGCGGGGAACCAGCCCGAGGATTCACCGAGGTGGCGCGAGAGCCGCTATTTGACCAAGCATTCGGATGCGGGGCGACTGCGGGATGACTGCCTCCGACGCCGCGGTGTGCCGAGGGGCAGCGGCGCGATCGAGAGCACGATCCGGCGGGTGATCAATCTTCGGCTCAAGGGCAACGGCATTTCCTGGACGGAGGACAACGCAGAGGCGGTGTTCCAACTGAGAGCGGCCGTCGTATCGGGCCGGTGGGAAGAGATCCTGGAGCCCACGCGGGGGGCCATGGCGAAGGACCGGCGAACGGAGTGGCGCTGGCTGCCGCCCGAATGCTTGGCCGAGTTGAAAGCGCTCCAAGACGAGGACGACGAATGGACGCAACCATCAGCGAAGAAGCAAACTAAGCGTACTGCGGCATAACCGCTTATTGGGATCGCACCCTGAGTGATCTCGAAAGCCGGATCTCCGAACTCCGCGGCGAGATCCTGAATGGGACCGTGCGGGTCGGCGAGGGTCATCGCTTCGAGATCCGCGACCCGAAACCACGCGCGATCTTCGCTCCTTGTTTTCGCGAACGCGTGCTCCATCACGCGCTGATCGGCCAGGTTGGCCCTGTCCTCGACCGGGCCCTCATCAACGACTCCTACGCTTGCCGCGCAGGGAAAGGCACGCTCGCGGCGATCACGCGCGTTGATGGCCACGTCCGTCGGTTCCCGTGGTATGCCAAGATGGACGTCCGCGCGTACTTCGCGAGCATCCGGCATTCCATCCTGTTGGAGCGACTCCGCCATCGCATCAAAGGGAACGACGTGCTTTCGCTCGTCGGTCGGATCCTCGCTTCTCACGGGGGAGAGTCGGGGAAGGGTCTGCCGATCGGAGCACTGACGTCCCAGTGCTGGGCCAACTCCTACCTCGACCCGTTGGATCGTTTCCTACTCGAAGACAGCGAGACGCTGGGGTATGTGCGGTCCATGGACGACTTCGTCTTCTGGACCGAGAGTCGCCAGGAAGCGATCCGGCTCGTCCGAGAAGCGTGCGAATTCCTGAAGCGGAACCTGGAGTTGACCGCGAAAACACCCGTTCAAATCAACCGAAGCACCAGGGGAATCACGGTCTGCGGATTCCGGATCCTGCCGGGCTCGATCCGCCTGGGTCGACGAAGAAAGCGCCGGTATCTGGAAGCGAGGCGTCGTTGCGAAGGCCGCCTACCAGGCCGGGACGATCAATGCGGCGCAACTGCAACGAGCTCACGACGCGGCCCTGGCCATCACGGCCCATGCCGATACCAGGGCATGGTTTCTTGCGCGAGCCTCGGACAGGTCTGGAGTCGACTGGCTTGATCGGGTCTAATACACCTGGGAAGTCGGTCGGAGCGTCTGCCCCCCGCGTGATCCGGGGTGGCTCCTGGAACAAGGACGCGCAGAACGTGCGCGCCGCGTGCCGGAACCACAATGAGCCCTCGAACCGGAACGACAACCTGGGCTTTCGCTGTGCCGAGCTCACGACGGAGCCGGATGGCTCCCTCCTGAACAGACCGGCCTCCTGTCCGTCGTTTCGGGCGACGGCGAATGTTTCTCGACGACCGGCGTGCTAGTAGCCTGATGCGAACGCGATGGCGAACGCTCGCCGGTCGTTTCTATCCATGAGATCTGAGTGTCGTCGCTTCGTCGTCGGCCACAACTCTGGACGCACCCTCTCCATCACGGCATCCCCCCGATCTGGGCATCGGAATGGGGCCAGGATCGGTTGTATGGTCCCTGGTGTTCGCTGAGGGTGTTGGACGTCGTGCAGCGGCTCCGCTGGATACCTCCGGGGATTTTCTGGATGGGATCGTCGAAGGATGAAGAGGGGCGATTTGAGGACGAAGGACCGCGGCACCTGGTCACGATCGAGCCGGGCTTCTGGATGTTTGACACGCCTTGCACGCAGGCCCTCTGGGAAGCCGTGATGGGGGAGAATCCCAGCCGCTTCAAGGGGCCGGATCGTCCCGTGGAATCGGTGAGCTGGGATCAGTCCCAGGAATTCTTGAAGGCACTGAATTCACGGATTGATGGTCTCCGGCTGTCGCTTCCGTCGGAGGCGCAATGGGAGTACGCCTGCCGCGCGGGGACGGAAACGCCGCGCTACCGGGAAGACCCGGCTGAAATCGCTTGGTACAGCGCGAACATCGAAGACGGGACCCACTCGGTCGCCGGCAAGGAACCGAATGCCTGGGGCCTGTACGACATGCTGGGGAATGTGTGGGAGTGGTGCTCGGATGTTTGGGTGAGTGACTATACTGAGGAATCTCGCGGCGGCGGCCGAATCTGCGTCTGCCCCCCGCGTGATCCGGGGTGGCTCCTGGCTCGAGGCGCGCGGCCCGTGCGCGCCGCGTGCCGGACCCGCGATGAGCCCTCGTACCGGTTCGACGCCCTGGGCTTTCGCTGTGCCGAGTTCAGGCCAGGGTCGTGAGCGGAGCGAGTGGGGGAGCGCGGCGGAGCGGGTGCGGAGCACCCCGGAGACCGCGACCCGGCGAGCGCAGCGGGGCGTCAGACAAGGCGGGGTTGCCGTAGCAGACGGACCAAACTAACGTCGTTAAGACTGTCCGTCCCGATTCGCCTACCGATTCGGGACAACCTGCCTCGCTTACTCCCTGCACTTCCGGCCCCTCCGCAAACGGGCATGAACCGCTCCGCAGAGGCGCACGACATGGTTTGAGTGAACAATAATCCAAGCGGCTGGTTGGTCATGCCGCTTGGCGGTAGGGTCGCTGTCCACTGGCGTCGTCTTCTCGCTGGTTCCAGAATCGGGCCATCGGTTCGGTCTCGCTGAGGTCGTCGGCCCGCAGGTGCAGGATCGCCTCCGCCCCGGCTCCGACCAGAACTTCTCGCTGCCTTTGACGCGGCGGTTGATCTGCTTGATCATCGACTCCACCGCTCGTCATGATCGGCAGACCCATCCGGCGGTAGTCATCGTACCGCATCCGGTCCGCGTTGTTCCTCAAGTAACGCTGGGCCTCGAAGACCAGCTTTCGGGGGTCACTATCGGTGCACTCCAGTGGCGGCACTCCCAGCGCCGCCGAGTGCGTCTCCAACTCGGGCAGGATCGCCTCGACCTGACCCGACCAGGCCGCTTGGATCCACCGCGCGTACACTGCGGCCCCCTCGGCCCGCGGCCGGCCTGCCAACGCGGCGGCGAAGATGTAGCTCAGAGCGTGGACGAAGTCCAGGATCGCCTGGAAGGAGGGGAAGTGGCGTTGCTGGATCGTCCAGTTGGCCGCCTGGCCGTCGCCCAGGAAGGCCCGCCGCGAGGCCCCGAAGAAGTTCCGCTCCCAGGCCGCCTGGTGCATCATCGGTCCGAAGTCGTCGGCGCAGGCGCGGCTGGCCAGCACGCTGCGGACCAAGCGTTGGGGTCGTCCCGGACGGGCGGCACGATCGCGGCCCGGAGCGGCCGGCTCGTCCGGCGTGGGGTCCGGCCCCGCGTCTCCACCTCCAGGCCGCCCGGCAGAGCATGGCCCAGGCCGCGCACCAGCCGCGCCGTGCGCGTCAGGTCCAAGAAGCAGCGGGGCACGTCGGGATCGGGATCGGTGGGGGACACCTCACTTTGGTAGGTCTCCAGCACGGCCACCTTCGACTCCCGCCAGTGGCTGGACCGTTCCGACGCCGACGCCGACGTCTCCATCGCCGTCGATCGCACCTGCAACCGGCCGCCGTCGACCGACGCCATCGCCACCGGCGGGCAGGGACGCCCTGGCTCGGCCACTGTGTCCTTCTCCATCAGCGGCCGCTCCTGGAACGCCGCGACGGCGGCGTCGCGCTGGTCGAGACGCTCCTGACCGATCCGCTTGGTCAGCCGCTCGACCGGCTTGGGCCCGATCGCCAGATCGCTCAGTTCGTTCAGGTCCCGGGCCGCTTGCTGGTACGAGCTGCTGTGGACCCCGGCATGAACCACCTTCTGTTGCACGCGGGGACTCAAGCCGGTGCGATCCAGGCCCAACGCCTGGCCCTGAGGGAAAAAAAGCCCGCCGACAGCGGGGGCAGTTGCCGACGCGTTCCTTCCAGGCGATCTCGCCTCGCGTGGTCAAAAGCACGCGGGGCGCGTCCGGGGCCTTGCGGGCCGGCCCCCCGCAGACCGGACATTCGCCGAGCTCCGCCTCGGGCCAGTCGTCGGCCTGCTCCGAAACGTTCGCCTCAATGATCTGCCGTGCGATCTCGTCCCCCAAGGCACCGGCGACGGCTTCCAACTCCGAGAACTTCGTGTCTCGGGACAAACCGTCAGGATAAACCTCCCGCCCCAAGTCCCGAGCCATCTGGGCCAAGCGGGGCTGGAGCTGATCCCGGATGGCGGCGGCGTCCTTACCCATGTTCGCGGTCCTCTCCAGAATGTAGGTCGGCTGGGGGAACAGTCACAGACTTCGAGCCGCCTCATGATACCAACTCAGTTGACCCTGCAAACCATGTCGTGCGCCCCCGCAGAGTCCCGCAAACGAGCCAATCGGAACGATCATCCCGTGGGCTCGACGACGACCTACTATTGAGAGTCAGGAAAGTAATGCACGCGGTTTCCGTTCCCCGTAGGGGCCGCTGTGCGGACCAAGGCGAGCTCCAACGCGGTCCGCACAGCGGGCCCTACAAAAGCCGTCTCCGGGGGCGTGCATTACTTTTCTGACCCTCAATAAGAACGCGGTGGCGGGCTTCGCCCGCGCGCGATGAGTTTCGAGGGAGGCGAGTCCTCTCCCCCGAACCCCCTCGACTCTGATCGGTCAGAAGAACCAGGCGAGTTACGAGTCTGGGACGGTCCCCAAATTTTCAAATCCCCGAATTTGAAATCCGCGGCTCATCGTCTTCGGAGGTGAGCTGGAAGAGCACCATCCGGGGGCGGCTCAGGACGCCGAGGTGCTTGGCATGGTGCTGCACGCATTCTTCGAGCACGTCGGCCGGTCGGCCGAGGTAGGTGGCGGCCTCCTCGAGGGTCAGCAGATGCTTCTGGTTCAGCAGTTCCATCAGCTCGTCGAAGACGCGATCTTCGGGGGAGAGGGGCTCGATGGGGGCCTGCGGGGAGATGACCTCGTCGAGCAGCTCGCGCAGGTCCCTCGGCAGGTGCGCGGCCAGCCATTCCTGGACCGTCCTCGGCTCCACCGACAGGCCGTTGTGGGCCAGGTCGCCCCCCTTGGCGTCCGAGAGAAGGCCGCGGAGCGCCTCCAGGGCCGCCATCGCCTCGGCCGAGGGGCGGAGCAGCCGGGCGCCCGCGCCTGGAGGTCGTCGAGGTACTGGCGGGTCTTTTTCGCTTGGGCACCGAGCGGGAGGCGGGCATCGCGGATGAGGACAAGCTTCGCCAGCTTTGCCTGACCGAGGGTCTCGGAGAGCCGCCGGAGACGGGCCGCCAGTACCCTCATGTCCGACGGGTTGCAGAGACTCACGCCGACGTCCCCTTGGGCCCCGTGCAAGAGCAGGTCGATGTCCCGCATCGGAGGGTCGTCACGGCCCTCGGTCAACTCCCGGCCCAGGCAGGAGGTCAGCAGGGGCAGGGCATGCGAGAGGACTTGATCGGCCTGCTCGGGGGTGGTCTCGCGGGTCGCCCGCTCGAGGTGCTCCTGCCAGGTCGATTCGAGGAACTGCTCGACGGAGACCACTGGAGGGGTGAGGCGCTGCGCGGCGGCTTCGAACAGCTCGGCGCAGCTCGAGAGCACCCGCCGCGCGGTCGTGCCGGTGGTGCCGACCTCGACCTTCAGCCGAGAATCGTCCAGCGGCCAGAGGGGCTCGCGATGAGTCGCGCGGAGCCGAGCCAGGTTGGGCTGCGCGTCTATCCGCGACGTGACCAGCCGGACGGCGTCCTCCCAGCGCAGCGGCTCCAGCGAGGATTGGTGGCTCGCCAGCCGGTCCCAGGCCGCCCCGCGAACCGTGGCCCGCAACCGTTCGAGGAACGACGACTGGATGCAAGAGATCAGCAGCGCGTTGGACGTCTGCTGGTAAAGCGCCATGACCATCTGACCGAAAGCGAACAGCCCCACGTCATCTTGTGGATGAAGCTGGAGTGCCTCAACCTGATCGAAGCAGAGAACGACGGGGATTGCTTGGCCGGCGAGGAGGCAGAGGGCGAGGATGGTCCGCCGCGCCTGGTCTTCCTGCTCGTCATCGTCATTGGCCGCCGCGCCGACGTCGAGCACCTTCAGCGCTGACTCCGGCAAGGAATCGCCGAGGAGCCAGGCGCGGGCGTCGCGGCGGTGCCGCTCCAGGATCAGGTGACCGAGCACCGTGCAGAGGTCGCGGCCGAGCTGCCCGGACGGGTCGAGCCGCTCGAAGAGGTCTGCGATGACCCGTTCCAGGTCGGCGTGGTCCGAGTATTGCGCCCGGAGCCACTCCCACCAGAGCGAGAGGTCGCCGCCGGCCGGGCGGACCTCGGCGAAGCGTCGAAGCAGGATCTGGGCCAGTTGCGTCCCGCCATCAGCAAGGGGGCGGAGTAGGTCTTCCGCGAAGCTGCGCCGGAGGTAGCGCCAGAGCCGCCGCGGCCCGGTCTGCAACCGGACGGAGATGAAGACGACCTGGGGAGGATCCTGCAACGGGTCGGGTCGGGTCCAGTGCGAGCGCAGGCGGCCCAGCAGGTGAGTCTTGCCACTGCCTGCCTCGCCGTGCAGCAGGACCGACGTGCTCCGGCCCTGCGACCGGACCGACTCCAGCGCCTGCTGGCAGGTCGCGAACGCCGAGGCGTGAATCGCCGCCACGTCGATCTCGGCCGGGTGCCAGGGGTCGGTCACCACCGTATGACGAAAGGGATTGGTGACCGCCGCGAGCGCGTCCGCGTCCAGGATGGTCGTCATGAGAGCACGTCCGTCAGGCGGGCCCGGCCGAGGACGCGGCTGTCGGCCGTGACCTCGACCTCGTCGCCGTTGCCCCTGACCCAGCAGACGCCGTCAGGCGGGTCGGCGGCGTCCAGTGGCGTCTCGCACGAACGGCGACGACGTTCTGCACTCCGTCGCTCAGGACGACCCGATCGGCCTGCGCGATCAGGCTGCGCTGGTCCATCCGCGCGGCAACGTCGAGCCTGATCCATTGCAGTCGCTCGGCCGCACCAAGAGACTCGGGGGGTGATGAGGCTCGCATCGCCATGCTCACCTCCTCAGCGCGAGGCCGATGAAATAGCTTCCCCGGCCATCGGGCACCATCCCGAGCCGCTCGTCCTCACTCAGGCTGCTCGGGAAATCGTGGCGGTGCAGGTCCACCCGTTCTTGCTCGGCCAGGCGGAGCACCGCGTCATCGAACCTCGACTTGTCGGGCAACCGCGACTCCAGCGACCGCCGAAGCTCGCGGAGCGAGACCAGCGCCCTCCCGGCCTCATTCGGCGTGAGCTGCCGGACGCCATCGAGGACGATTTGATCGATCTCCTCGTCAGGCAATCCCGACTCGGCCCGCGGAGGAGACGGGGCGGGCTCGGGCTGCAAGAGTTCGAGCGCCGCCGCGTTTACCTGCTCGCGTGAAATGCCCACCTTCTCCAGCCTATTATAAATCTCCGCGAGCGCATCGTTGAGGTAGTCTCGCGGGTCGGGTGGTCGGGCGCTGAAATACTGAGTCCGGCTGCGGACGTACTTCGGCAGCTTGTGCGCTTGCCCGTCCTGCTGCATCTCGTCGAGGATCTTGCGGAGGCGTTCCGGCGAACAACCGCCTTTCAGCGCCGCCTGCAAGCCCCGGATCAGCGCGGGCGCGGTGAGCGGTTGGCGGGCGAGCGACCTCAGGATCGCCGTCCGCGCGTAGTGCTCACCGTCGTGGATCCAGTAGCGCGGGGCCTTGACGCGGTAAGGCGCGAACCGATGGACCCGGCCCTGCGCGACCAACTCTTCTAGGACCTGGCCGATCTGCTCCGCCGACCGCTTGAACGGGCCGGCGAGGTCCTTCTGGAGTTTGCTTGCGGTCACCGGCTCCTCAGCCTGCTCCAGCGCCTTCAGCAACACCTCGACGAGAGCGGAGTCGGCGGCGGTCGCGTGAGTTTTCGTGGTCACCTCGACAACTTCCTTTCCCGGTCCACCTTTGCACGATCCTGTGAGTGTAACCGCCGTTCCGGTCGTCTGCAAACGACTCCAGGGAGTGTTGTTCGGCCGATGCCCCCAAAGAGAAGGAGGGCATGCGACTGGCGGCTCGGTATCGAGGGTACGACGCGAGGGGACAGTCATATCAAGCATGTGGCCACCGCGAAGATCTTGAAGTCTCGTCATAAGTATACAAAATGCCATATTCGAAGGGATGGCTGAAGCCTGCCCTACGAAGAGTCCTCGCACACCAGGTCCTTTGATCCGGCATTTGGGGGCGCTTTCGAAATAGAAATAGACGGACAAGAATAGACGGACAAGGACTGCCTGGATCGGGAGCAATCAAATCCAAGAATCAGACATTTCCATGCAATTCGGACCATTGAGAGTGCATTGATCGCGAGCAACTGTGCCCAAAAATCAAGCAACCGCGTCCGCGTCCCCGCGCGATTTGCCCTTCGGTAAACCGAAGGACTAGAGAAAAGAACCGAAACGGGTGTTCGCCTTCCCGCAGGATTCCACGGGCTGAACACCCGTGGCCCCAGGCGTGGCACGTCCGCTGCAATGAGTGAGTGACGCGAGACGGCAGAAACACGCCGGTTTCTCTCCCTACCGGCGATCACGTCACGGCCGTCACCCCCTAGTAACCCTCGCAGCGATGAGACCGCGTCCGCACCTCGGGCGCGGCCATGGGAGAGATCTACGTTTATGGATGTTGCACGATCGCTTTCCTCGGCGACCGTCCTGGATGTGGCGGATACGTTCCGAGCCCCTGATCGGGTGTCGGACGGGTCGCTGATCGACTCCTTGCTGGACGAGCAAGGCGACCTGAGCGCTGTCGAACGGTTCGCGCAGTTCCATGAACACGAAGCCGAGCCGCTCCAGGGCCGATATTACTCGTCGCTGATGCCGACCAATCCCCCGAGGCCCGGTCAGCAGTACGCCTTCGAGGTGGACCTCGACCGCTGCTCGGGCTGTAAGGCGTGCGTGGCCGCCTGCCATACGTTGAACGGGCTGGACGAGGGCGAAGCCTGGCGTGACGTCGGCCTGATTGTCGGCGGCGCGCCGTGGCTCCCCATCCTCCAGCACGTCACGTCGTCTTGCCACCACTGCCTGGATCCGGCGTGCCTGAACGCCTGCCCGGTCGATGCCTACGAGAAGGACCCGATCACGGGGATCGTCAAGCACCTCGATGACCAGTGCTTCGGCTGTCAGTATTGCACGCTCGCCTGCCCCTACGATGCTCCCAAGTTCCATCCGGGCAAGGGCATCGTCCGCAAGTGCGACATGTGCGGCGATCGGCTCAAGGTCGGCGAGGCGCCCGCGTGTGTCCAGGCCTGTCCACACGAGGCGATCCGCATTCGCGTCGTCGCTCACGAGGACGTCGTCGCGAGCGCCGAGGCGAAAGGTTTCCTGACCGCCGCGCCCGATCCGGGCTATACCTTGCCGACGACCCGCTACCTGACGAGCCGCCCGCCATCGGGGAACGTCCTGCCGGCGGACCACCACCGGATCGAGCCCGAGCATGCTCACGTGCCCCTGGTCGTCATGCTCGTGCTGACCCAGTTGTCGGTCGGTGGCTTCCTGATGGACCTCGCCCATCGCTCGACCGGGTCGGCGCATGGCCTCGGACCTCTTCACCTGGCGTTGAGTCTTGGGTTTGGGTTCCTGGGGCTCGCGGCGAGCACCTGCCATCTCGGGCGGCCGCTCTATGCGTATCGGGCGCTCATCGGCCTGCGACACTCGTGGCTGAGCCGGGAGGTCGTCACGTTCGGACTCTTCGCCATGCTGGCGCTGGCCTCTGTCGCGCTCGGCATCCTGGATCCGGGCTGGTGGGAGCCGCGACCGACGCTCCAGACGGCCCTGGCGGCAGCCGTGGTGGCCGCGGGTGTCGCGGGCGTGGCCAGTTCGGTGATGGTCTACCACGTCGTCCGCCGGCCGTTCTGGCGGGCGGAGTTCAGCGGGATGAAGTTCGCCGGCACGGTGCTCCTGCTGGGGCTGGCGACGTCGCTGCTCGCCTCGTCCTGGTCCGCGGTCTTTGACCAGTCAGACCAGCACGGAGAATGGGATGATCGGACACTCAGCCTCCTCCTGATGGCCGTTGCCATCATCAGGCTCCTGTTCGACGCGAGCATCCTGACCCACCTGAAGGACCTTCAGCTCACGCCGCTGCGGCGGTCGGCATTGCTGATCTGCGGGAGGCTCGCCCGGCCTGCGGTCCTCCGCCTCGCGCTCGGCGTCCTGGGCGGCTTCGTGCTGCCAATGCTGCTGGCCTCCACCTGGCCGCTGGTGCCCCCGATGGTCCGGGCGGCGGGCGTGACGACCACTTTTCTCTCCCTGCTCGGCGGCGAGCTCGCCGAGCGTTACCTGTTCTTCGCCGCGGTGACCAGGCCGAAGATGCCGGGAGGGATGCTGCCATGAGCGTGGACACCGAGATGACCCACCTGATGCGCCGGATCAAATCGCTCCTTCGGGCTCGTGATGGCCACCTGACCCGCGAGCTGCTCCGGGAGCCGGGCCGCTTCGGCCTGGGACAGGTCCCCGCCCGCAAGACTCCGAATGCAACCACGAGCATGGTCTGCGGCTACTGCTCGACGGGTTGCGGCCTGACCATCCACTTGCGCGACGGAGAGGCGATCAACCTGACGCCCGCGACCGATTACCCCGTCAACCTCGGCATGGCCTGTCCCAAGGGCTGGGAGGCGCTGACGGTCCTTGACGCCGCGGACCGCGCGACCGTCCCGCTGCTGCGGGATGCCGAAGGCCGGAGGCGGCCGGTCGGATTGGCACGACCGCGCTGGACGACGATGGCCGGCCGGTTCCAGCAAATCCAGGCGGCGCACGGCAACGAGGCCATCGCTTTCCTGAGCACGGGCCAGATCCCGACCGAGGAGATGGCGCTGCTCGGGGCGCTGGCGAAGTTCGGCATGGGGATGATCCACGGCGACGGCAACACCCGCCAGTGCATGGCGACCGCCGTCGTCGCCTACAAGCAGGCGTTCGGCTTCGACGCCCCGCCGTACACCTATCAGGATTTCGAGGAGTCGGACTGCATCGTCCTGATCGGGTCCAACCTCTGCATCGCCCACCCGATCATGTGGGAGCGCGTGATGCGCAACCGGCACAAGCCGGACATCATCGTCGTCGATCCCCGGCGGACCGAGACGGCGATGGAGGCCACGCTCCACTTGCCGATCCGGCCGAAGACCGACCTGACGCTCCTCTACGGCCTGGCGCACCTGCTGATCCGGCGCGGCTGGATCGACCGGCCCTTCATCGACGCGCACACGAGCGGCTTCGACGACTTCGCGGCCCACGTCCGCCGGTTCTCGCCCGGGCTGGGTCGCCGACGAGACGGGGCTGGGCGTCGAGGTGCTTCGACGACCTCGCCGCCCGGATCCATCGAGCGGTCAGCGCGTCTCGTTCTGGTGGACGATGGGAGTCAACCAGAGCCACCAGGGCGTCCGGACGGCGCAGGCGATCATCAACCTGGCTCTGATGACCGGCAACATCGGCCGGCCCGGCACCGGGCCGAATTCGATCACCGGCCAGTGCAACGCGATGGGCTCGCGGCTGTTCTCGAACACGACGAACCTGCTCGGCGGGCGCGATTTCGCGAACCCCGAGCACCGCGACGAGGTCGCCCGGCGCGCTGGAGCATCCCGGTCGATCAGCATCCCGACGCGCGGCGAGCTGGGCCTACGACGAGATCATCGAGGGCATCCGGTCCGGCGAGATCCGCGGCCTGTGGGTCATCGCCACCAACCCGGCGCACTCGTGGATCAACCAGAACGACTTCCGCGAGATCCTCGACCGCCTCGACTTCCTCGTCGTGCAGGACATGTACCACTCGACCGAGACGGCTCAGGCCGCCGACCTGCTGCTGCCCGCCGCCGGCTGGGGCGAGAAGGAAGGCACGTTCATCAACTCCGAGCGGCGGATCGGCCTGCTCAAGAAGGTCCGACGCGCTCCGGGCCAGGCGCTGGCCGACTTCCACATCTTCAAGCTGGTCGCCGACTCCTGCGGCTGCGGCGCGATGTTCGCCGGGTGGGACTCGCCCGAGGCGGTCTTCCAGATCCTCAAGCGGCTCTCGGCCGGCCGGCCCTGCGACATCACCGGGATCGAGGACTACCACATGCTCGACGAGGCCCGCGGCATCCAGTGGCCCTACCCGGAGGACACCCCGGACCTCGCCCCCCAGCGTCGGCTGTTCGCGCGACGGCCGCTTCTACCATCCGGACGGGCGGGCGAAGTTCGTCTACGAGAACCCCGGCCGATGCCCGAGCCGCCGGACGACGCGTATCCCCTGCTCCTGCTGACCGGACGGGGCAGCGCCTCGCAGTGGCACACGCAGACACGGACGGCCAAGTCGGACGTCCTCCGCAAGCTCTACCCGAAGGACCCGCACGTCGAGATCAACCCCGCCGACGCCAAACGCCTGAAGATCGAGCCCGGTCACTGGGCGGTTGTCGAGTCGCGGCGTGGTCGGCTCCGGGCCAGGGCCTTCGTGACGCCGACCGTGCAGCGCGGGCAGATCTTCCTGCCCATGCACGATGAGGCGACCAATCGCCTGACCGACGCCGTTTTCGACCCCTACTCCCGGCAACCCTCGTACAAGGCGTGCGCGGTCCGCGTCCTCCCTGACCGGCCGGATGGAGGGGGTGCGTGACCGGATCGGCAGATCCCTCGATCATCCCTCGTTTTCTGCTCCGCTGTGCGAGAAAGGCAGATCGCTTCATGCAACGAATGGACAGGGCCACCCGCATCAACCTCCTCGACTTCAGGACGCCGCCGATGCGGGCGTTCCATATGTCGTGGATCGCGTTCTTTCTCTGCTTCTTCGCGTGGTTCGGGATCGCCCCGCTGATGAAGGTCGTCCGTGAGGAGATGGGGCTGACGAAGGACCAGGTCGGCTGGTGCATTATCGGGTCGGTGGCGATCACCGTGGTGGCGCGGATGCTGATCGGTCGGCTCTGCGACCGGATCGGCCCCCGGCTCGCCTATACCTGGCTGCTCCTCCTCGGCGCGCTGCCGGTGATGGGGATTGGCCTGGCGTGGAACTTCGAGACGTTCCTGCTGTTCCGCGTGGCGATCGGCGTCATTGGCGCCTCGTTCGTGGTCACGCAGTATCACACGTCGGTCATGTTCGCCCCGAACTGCATCGGTACCGCGAACGCGACGACCGCCGGCTGGGGCAACATGGGCGGAGGCGTCACCCAGATGGTCATGCCGGCGGTGTTCGCCTGCTTCGTCGGGGTGCTCGGCCTCAGTGAGTTCTGGGGCTGGCGCGCCTCGATGATCGTGGCCGGTGCCGTCTGCTTCCTGACCGGGGTCGCCTACTACGCCCTGACCCAGGATACGCCACGCGGGAATCTCCGGGACTTGCGCGCCTCTGGAGAGTTGCCCTCGGCGCGATCGGTCAAGGGGGGCTTCCGGCTCGCCGCCCGCGACCCGCGCGTCTGGGTCCTCTTCCTCCTCTACGGCGCCTGTTTCGGCATCGAGCTGACGATGGACAACATCGCGGCCCTCTATTACACCGACTACTTCGGCCTGGGCCTTGAGTCGGCCGGGCTCGCCGCCGGGTCGCTCGGCCTGATGCACCTGTTCGCCCGGACGCTTGGCGGCGTCTTCAGTGACAAGTACGGCGGCCGGTGGGGACTCCAGGGGCGAGTCAGGTGGCTGTTCGTCGCCCTGTTCGTCGAGGGGCTCGCCCTCATGCTCTTCTCGAGGATGACGACCCTGGCGCTCGCCGTGCCGATGATGCTCCTCTTTGGCCTCTTCATGAAGATGTCGGAAGGGGCGACGTATGCCGTCGTGCCGTTCATCAATAAGAAGGCCTTGGGCTCGGTCGCCGGGATCGTCGGCGCGGGGGGCAACGCCGGGGCCGTCGCGGCGGGCTTCCTGTTCAAGGGCTCCATCCCGTGGCCGACCGCCCTGCTGATCCTCGGGGCCGTCGTGACCTCGGCCTCGTTCTTGACCTTCGCCGTTCGCTTCTCGATGGAGCACGAGACCGAGGCCGCCATCGAGCTCGAGCGGGCCACTTCGGAACGGCGCCGGCAACGGCGCGTTGGCCGGGGCCATGCCCTGAGCCACGTGCTCGCGCCGGGGTGCCACGCGTGGTCTTCAACCCAACCCATGGCAGTTCAGAGAGGCCGAGCGGACACGGGTCGAAGCGAACCCGTGGCATCCATCCGCCGGTGAAATGTAACGAGGGGTCTGCCGTTTCCATCAAGTGAGCGCGAGGTGACGCCCATGTCGGAGCATCACGGAATGACCGAGGAGCAGAAGAACTTTCTCCAGGGCTTTGCGATGGGTGCGGACGTCGCCCGCGCGGTCAGGCGCCTGCCGATCCTCGCCGGGAGCGGATCGGCCGAGGGGGCGGCCATCCGCCTCGGCCTCGCCGGGGCGATGGTCGATCCGCCGCCACGAGGGCCGGAGCGCGCTCCAGATCGAGGCTCAGAACCATTTCCTCACCGAGGGCAAGACGCTCTGCAAGGAAGAGACGGCCAAGCGCGACAAAGACCCTCTGGCCATGTGGGACGAGATCCGGGCCAACGCCCGCGAGGGCGTCTTTCCGAAGGACATTAATGTTTTCCTCTACAAGTATTCCGGGCTGTTCTACGTCGCCCCGGCTCAGAACGCCTTCATGTGCCGCCTGAGGATCCCCGGCGGGATCATGCCGGCGTGGCAGTTCCGAGGCGTGGCCGACCTTGCTCGGCGGTATGGTGGGGGTTACGCCGACGTGACCACCCGGGCAAACCTCCAGATCCGCGAAATTGGACCGCACGACGCCCCCGACCTCCTCAGCGGCCTGACCGAGCTGGGCATCCTCAACCGCGGGGCCGGCGCCGACAACATCCGCAACGTCACCGCCAGCCCGACCAGCGGCATCGACCCGCAGGAGTTGATCGAGACCCTGCCACTGGCCAAGGAGATGCACCATTACATCTTGAACCATCGCGAGATGTACGGTCTGCCGAGGAAGTTCAACATCGCCTTCGATGGCGGCGGCCGGATCGCCAGCCTCGACGACACGAACGACATTGGGTTCAAGGCCGTCCTCGTCCGCGAGGACAACGCCCATGAAGGGCTGTCCCCGGGCGTCTACTTCCAGTTGACCCTCGGCGGCATCACGGGCCACAAGGACTTCGCTCGACCCACCGGCGTTCTGCTCCGCTCCTGGGAATGTGTCCCGGTGGCCGCGGCCGTGGTCCGCGTGTTCATCCGCCACGGCGACCGAACCGACCGCAAGAAGGCCCGCCTGAAGTATCTCCTCGACGCCTGGGGCTTCGAGCGGTTCCTCGCCGAGACCGAGAAGGAATACGGGGTGCCACTCCGGAAAGTGTCGCTCGACGGCTGCGATCCCCCGAACCGCGACGACCGCTGGGCGCACGTCGGGTTCCACCCGCAGAAGCAGGCGGGATTCTCTTACATCGGCGTCGTGCTCCCAGTCGGGCGGCTGACTGTCGCGCAGATGCACGGGCTCGCCGCGATCGCCGAGCGCTTCGGAAGCGGCACGATCCGCCTGACCGTCTGGCAGAACCTGCTGATCTCCGACATTGCCGAGAGGGACATCCCCGAGGTCAAGCGGGAGATCGAGCGACTCGGGCTCGGCTGGGACGCCACGAGCATCCGGAGCGGCCTGGTCGCCTGCACCGGTAACGGCGGCTGCAAGTTCGCGGCCTCGAACACCAAGGAGCAGGCGATGATCCTGGCCCGCTATCTCGAGGCGCGCGTGACGCTTGACCGACCGATCAATATCCATCTCACGGGCTGTTACAACTCATGCGCCCAGCACTATATCGGCGACATCGGGTTGGAAGCGACCAAGGTTGAGGTGGGTGAGGAGCTGGTCGAGGGCTACCACCTCTGCGTCGGCGGCGGCTGGGGCGCCGAGCAGGGCATCGGGCGTCGGCTGATCGATCGTCTGCCCTTCGACGAGATCCCGCCCCTCGTCGAGCGCCTGCTCGTGCATTACCTCGCCCATCGCGAAGGCCCCAAGGAATCGTTCGCCGCGTTCGCGCGCCGACACACCGTCGAGGAACTACGGGCGGTCATCGACCACGCGCCGGCCGCCGCCTGAGACACGCGCCAGCGGGGTTCGTTCGTTCTCTTTCTTCCCCTTGTGAGGCAGGGCCGGGTTGGGGGGATCGGTCCCGCCCGGATCGATCGACCTCCCCCCACCCTGACCCCTCCTCGCAAGGGGGACGTAAACAGAAAACCATTACATACTCTCTGTCTTCGACCCAAGGGACGACCCATGGAACTCACGCTTATCCCTGAATCGGCCCCCTTCAACGCTGAACAACGCGCCTGGCTCAACGGTTTCCTGTCCGGATGGCTCGGCTTGCAAAACGGGGCCGCCTCTCAAACCGTCGCAACTCTGACCGGGACGTCCTCCACGTCACTCGCCGGCTCGACCTCGGCCCCCGTCGCGCACACGGACGCGGAGGACTTCCCCTGGCACGACCCGTCGCTGCCGATCGATGAGCGGATGCGGCTGGCCGAGGGCAAGCCCAAGGAGCGGCGGATGATGGCCGCGATGGCGCAGCTCGACTGCGGGGCCTGCGGCTATCTCTGCCGGACCTACTCCGAGGCGATCGCTCGTGGCGAGGAAACCTCCCTGACCCTCTGCTCCCCGGGTGGCTCGGAAACCGCGAAGATGCTCAAGCGCATCCTCAAGGAGCAGGGCCCCGGCACCACACGCTCCGTGGTGGCCAACGGCGTGGCCCAGAAGGGCGCGGCCACACCCTCGTCCAACGGTGTGGCCCGGAACGGCACCGCCGATCCTTCATCGAACGGCTGGTCCCGCAAGAATCCGTTCACGGCAAGGGTACTCCGAGGCGTCAACCTGAACAAGCCCGGCTCGGATAAGCAGACGCATCACATCGAGATCGAGCTGGGCGATCATGGCCCCTCCTACCAGGTCGGCGATTCGCTGGGCATCTCTCCGGAGAATTGCGGCGCGCTGGTCGATGAGCTAATCGTGGCCCTCGGCACGACGGGCGATGAGCCAGTTGCGACCTCGTCCGGCGCGGAGACCTCGCTCCGCGACGCCCTCGCCCGCCACTGCTGCCTCGCCACGCCCACCGAGGACTTGCTCGAACTCCTCTCGAGAGAGTCAGCCGACGCCGGGGAACCGGAAGCAATCCGGCGGCTGATCGACGATGACGGGCCGATCACCGGCTTCGACGTCCTCGATGTGCTGCGGCGGTTCCCTGCAGCGCGGCCGTCGCCGACGGATTTCGTCAGGAGCCTCGCCGAGCTCAAGCCGCGACTCTATTCGATCGCCAGCTCGCCGAAGCGGCACCCTGGGCAGGTCCACCTGACGGTCCGGCGGGTGTCCTACGCGTTCAACAACCGCATCCGCAAGGGGGTCGCCTCGACCATGCTCGCCGATCGCGTCGCCCCGGGCACCCCGATCCGGGTCTTCGTGCAGAAGTCGCACGGCTTCACGCTCCCGCCTGACCCGGAGACTCCGCTGATCATGATCGGCCCGGGGACCGGCATCGCCCCTTTCCGCGCCTTCCTCCACGAGCGCGAGGTGATCGGCGCCACGGGGAAGAGCTGGCTCTTCTTCGGCGACCAGCGGAGCACCCACGACTTCCTCTACGAGGACGAATTGCGAAACTTCCTCGGACGCGGCGTACTGACCTGCCTCCACACGGCGTTCAGCCGTGATCAGGATCAGAAAGTGTACGTCCAGCATCGGATCACCGAGCACGGCCAGGAACTGTTCCACTGGCTGGAGGACGGCGCCTCCATCTGTATCTGCGGGGATGCGAAACGGATGGCTGCCGACGTGGATCGTGCCCTGCAAGAGGTCGTCCAGATGCACGGTGGGAGGTGCGCTGATGCCGCGAAAACCTACCTCGCGGAGTTGGCCACCTCCGGCCGGTATTGTCGCGACGTTTACTAGCCCTCAAACAAGCGTGATAGGGGGGATTGAGATAGAGTTTACAGTAAATCAGATCAACAGTCCAAATGCGAGTTCAAATCATTTAAACATCGTGGTTGCCGGTAAAATCGACCTCGCATGATGAGAGGCAGTCGGCCTGGGCGGTGGTGACGCCGCAGACGGCGTTGATGAGGCCCGGCCCGGAGGTCGTGAGCACGACCCCTGGCTGCCCGGTGCAGCGGTCGTACGTCTGTGCCATGAACGCCCCGGCGTTCTCGTGCCGCACGATGACGAACCGCGGCCCCTCATCGGCCAGCGCTTCCAGGATCGCCGAGACCGCGCCGCTCGGGACACCGAAAACGAACGGCACCCCCTGGGCCTCCAGACATCGGACGAGAAGCCGGGCCCCAGTCTGAGCACACTCTGGCTGGGTCATCGGCTGACGCCTCTCACAAACCCCTCTGATTCGCCCCGCTTCCGCCTCATCGGCAGGTAGCGCGGCTGCCAGATCTTGGCGTCGATCAGCCGTTCGAGCTCCTCGGGCCGGCAGGGGGCTGGCGAGCCCCTCACGCCGGGCGGCGGCGGCGACGGCCAGGGCGATCGCGCGCGAGACCCGGCGCGATTCCGACAGCGGGGGCAGGAGCAGGTCCGGCGCGGGTCACGATCGCGCCGGCGAGCAATCGGCCAGGGCGCGCGCCGCCGCCATGAACATGGCGTCGCTGACGCGCTGTGCCCCGACGGCGAGCACGCCCAGCCCCAGCCCGGGGAAGACATAGCTGTTGTTGCACTGGGCGATCGGGAACCGGCGGCCGCCGTACGAGACGTCCTCGAACGGGCTGCCGGTCGCGATCAGGGCGCGCCCGTCGGTCCAGGCGATCAGGTCGGCCGGCGTCGCCTCGGCTCGCGAGGTCGGGTTCGACAGCGGGAAGATGATCGGCCGGTCGACGTGCTCGGCCATCGCGCGGACGACCTCCTCGGTGAATGCCCCCGGCTGGCCCGAGGCGCCGATCAGGATCGTCGGGCGGGCGTTCCGCACGACGTCGAGCAGGCCGATGGCTTCCCCCGGACCAGTGCGCCAGCCGGCGACGCGATCCTTCGGGCTGGGCGAACCTCTGCTGGAACGGCCTCAGGCCGGCGAGCCCGTCGTGCAAGCAGGCCCTGGCCGGTCGATGAGGAAGAAGCGGTCGCGGGCCTCGCGCTCGGTGCAGGCCTTCCTCGACCATGGCCGCGACCAGTTGCTCGGCGATCCCGCAGCCGGCCGAGCCGGCGCCGAGGATGGCGACCCGCTGGTCGCGGAGCCGCCCGCCGGCGACGGCCACCGCCGCCAGCAAGGTGCCGGTCGTGACCGCCGCGGTGCCCTGGATGTCGTCGTTGAAGGTGCAGAGCCGGTCGCGGTAGCGGTCGAGGATGGGGCCGGCATGCTGCCTGCGCGAAGTCTTCCCACTGGAGCAGGACGCCGGGGAACTTCGCTCGTCACCGCGTCGACGAACGTCTCGATGAAGGCATCATACTCCGGCGCCGGTGATCCGCTCGTGCCGCCAGCCGATGTAGAGCGGGTCGTCGAGCCGCTCTCGGTTGTTGGTGCCGACGTCGAGCAGGATCGGCAGCGTCGTGGCCGGATGGATGCCGCCGCAGGCCGTGTAGAGCGAGAGCTTGCCGATCGGGATGCCCATGCCGCCGGCGCCCTGGTCTCCCAGCCCGAGGATGCGCTCGCCGTCGGTGACGACGATCACCTCGACCTGCGGCGAGGCGGCATTCTCCAGGATCTCGTCGATGTCGTCGCGCTCCGGGTAGGCGATGAACAGGCCGCGCGGGCGGCGGAAGATGTGGCTGAACTGCTCGCAGGCCAGGCCGACCGTCGGCGTGTAGACGATCGGCATCATCTCGGCCAGGTGGTCGAGCAGGAGCCGGTAGAACAAGCGTCTCGTTGCTGTCCTGGAGCTGGCGCAGGTAGATGTGCCGCTCGAGGTCGGTCGGCTTCGCCGGTAAGCCTACGAACGCCCGAGCCACCTGCTCGTCCAGCGTCTCCTCGGCCGGCGGCAGCAGGCCGAGCAGGCCGAACGTGCGCCGTTCCTCCGCGCGTGAACGCGGTGCCCTTGTTCAACAAGGGACGTTCGAGCAGGAGGTGCCCGCCGAACGGCACCTCGAGGGCATCGGCGTCGATGGTGGCCGACAGGACCGATTTGATGTCCATTTGTCACCTTCCAAGCGGTCGGCAGGGCCGGTCATAGGGGCCATCACATGGCAGGAGGAGTCCGCGCTGGGAGGACTTCCCTGGCCGGTTCCATCCCTGGCCCGGTCGACCCGCGGCTCACGACTGGGGGGGCTTGCCGTTGGCCGCCGCGACCCGGGTGCCCCACTCGCGCATGTCGGGGCTGCAATCCTGCGGGTCGATGGCCACCTCGATCATGCACGGTCCATCGTGGGTCGCCGCTCTGGCTAAGGCCGCCGTCAGCTCGCCGGCGGTCTTGGCATGGAGGCCCAGGCCCTTGCCCTCGCCGTTGGTCCAGACCTTCATGAGGCCCGCGTAGTCCCAGTTCTTGATCTTGTTGTACGGGCCCTGATGGATTGCGTCCTCGATGATGTAGCCGCGGTTGTTGACCAGGATGATGATCGGCCGCGTGCCGTGGCGGATCATCGTCGAAACTTCCTGCGCGGTCACTTGGAATGACCCGTCGCCGATCATTGCGATCACGCGCGTCGGGGTCGTGAAGCCCAGCTCGTAGCCGAGCGTGGCGGGGACCGACCAACCGATCGAGCCGGCCTGGAACTGGATCTCGAAGCGGCAGCCTTCGGGCAGGCGCATCCGCAGGCCGTGGAACCACGAGTCGCCGGTCTCGACCAAGAGCGCCGTGTCCTTGCCGAGGGCGTCGTGAATCTGGCGCGAGACCTCGGCGATGGTGAGTGTGTCCCCCGGGGCGGCGGCGGGCGGCTCATCCTTCATCCGGCCACGGGCGAACTCCACGAGCGAGGCGTCGTTGCGCCGGACCATGCCCGCCAACGCTCCGAGGAAATCGGCGAGCTGGACGCCCGCATAGGTCGCTCCCGGCAGGCGGACCTCGCCGGGCAGGGCCAGCAGAAGCTTTTTCGGGTCGATCATCGCGGTATAGCCGGTCGTGGCGTAATCCGACAGCAAGGCTCCGGCGAAGAGGTAGGCGTCGGCCGACTCGACGACCGAGGCGACGCCCGGCCAACTGACGGGGCCCCAGTAAATCCCGGCGTAGGCGGGGTGGGTCTCGGGGAACATCCCCTTGGCGGCCGGGACGGAGGCGACGGCGTAGCCCGCGGCGTCGGCCAGCTTGAGGAACGCCTCGCGCGACGCTGGCGGGCGGAGCTTCGACCCGGCCACGAGCACCGGCCGCGATGCTTTGTTCAGCAACTCGGCGGCGTGGTCCCCAGCGTCGGCCAGGGCGGCGGAGTCGCTCGCTGGCGCCGGGTCGAAGCGCCGGGGACGCGGCGGCGGGACCGGCATCGAAGCGAGGTTGCAGGCGATCTCCAGCATCACTGGCTTCCGACGCCGCAACGCCAGGTCGATCGCTCCGTCGATCACCGCCGGGGCGTCGGCCGCGTGCCGCACCGAGAAGGCTCCGGCTGTGACATGTGCGTAGATCTCCCGCTGATAGTCGTATCGCACCTCGCCCAGGGCGTGGTGGATGATCTTGGCCTGCCACTCCGAGTCGCTGTTGATCCCGCCCACAACGACGATGACCGGTAAATCCTCGGAGTACGCGCACGTCACGGCGTTCAGGGCACTCAGCCCGCCGACGCTGTAGGTGACGACCATCGCCGCGACACCATTCGAACGCGCGTATCCGTCGGCGGCGTACCCGGCGTTCAACTCGTTGCAGCAACCGATCATCCTCAGGCGCGGATTCTCGAGGATCTGGTCGAGGAGGATGAGGTTGAAGTCGCCGGGCACGACGAAATAATCGCGGATCCCCGCCTGCTCCAGCCGGGTCGCCAGGTAGGTGCCGACGGTGCTCTCGGGAGCCTCGCCCGCCGCCTCGTTCGCGACGGGCTTGGATTCCTGCCCGCCCAGGATCGCCGTCCCGGCGGCCCCGATGATCGCTGTCGTGCCTAGGAAATTACGCCTCGTGATCATTCTCGCCATCCTTCGATCGTTCTGTCTTGGTTTTGGCAAGCTGTCACGTCACCCCTGAACCGGGATTTCCTCTTTAGAATCGGCATCAGGAGTAACGCAGTTGGGACACCGGGTAATCTTTTGAGCCCAAAATCAGGGATTGTCCGGCTCCGAAACTTGCCCAGAATACCAACTGTGTAACTCCTAAGCTCAGTCGTTCCAAAATTGGGCTGCATGGCGAAGGACAAATGCCGATCGACGCAAGCTCCCCCCGAATAATGACTCTCGAGGACAGAGTCATCACCGGAGAGAGCCATGCGCCCACCCCATCGTATCCTCGACCGCCACCGGGTCCACCGCCTCGCCGCCGAGCACCTGCAAGCCCCTCTGAAGTTCAAGGACTACAAACGCCAGACCTCGGCCCAGGTCCTCTGGGCACTCCGGCTGGCCGCCGCGGCCCGGATCACCTCGTTCTCCGACGCCGGCCAACGCCTCCGCGACGCCCCCTCCGACGAGACGGCACGCCAGGCGCTCGTGGCCACCCTGCCCGACGACGCCACACTGCAACGACAGCTCAACGCCGCCTTGGCCGGACACTGGCCCAAGGCGCTCCGCAAACGCCTTCAGAGGCTGGCCATCGACTGGACCTTGATCCCCTACCACGGCCGTCCCTTCCGCAACCCCGACGAGAGCTACCGCGGCCAGGCCCAGAGCGGCACCAGCCACTTCCACGCCTACGCCACCGCTTCCGTCATCCGCAAGGGGCAGCACTCCACCGTGGCCCTGACCGGCGTCAAGAAGGGCGAGTCGCTCAAGCAGGGGGTCCAACGTCTGCTCCGTCAGGCCGCCTGTGTGGGCATCCGGCCCCGACTGCTCCTGTTGGATCGCGGGTTCTCCCGCGTGGCGGTCGTTCGCTACCTCCAGGCGGCGCGGGTGCCGTTCCTGATGCCGGTGGTCTGTCACGGCCGCGCACCCAAGCACCCGAAAGGCCCCAGCGGCAGCTCTGTCTTCCGGACGTGGACGAAACGCGGTTGGTCGACCTACACCCTGGCCGACACGAAGGGGCGGCCGGCGACGGTGTCGCTCGGCGTGAAGTGCCGGAACTATCGCGGGCAGTGGACGCGGCACGGGCGTCAGGTGTTGATCTACGCCTCCTGGGGCTCTCAGCCGCCGTCGCCGGACGCTGTGTTCACGACTTACCGGCTGCGGTTCGGGATCGAGACGAGCGACCGCCAGATGCACGCGGCGCGGATCCGAACGACGACCCGCCGACCGGAGGTGCGCCTGTGGTACGTGGGAATCGCGCGGGTACTGCGGAACCTCTGGGTGTGGCTGCACGCCACGCTCCTGGCGATGCCCCGCCGCGGCGGTCGGGTGATCTTACTGGAACGGCTCCGGTGGGCGACGCTGTGGCTCTGGTTGCTGCATGTGGTCGAGGAGGCCTTCGGGACCGACGATGTCACCGACACCGAAGGAGATGTAGGACATGAGCTTGCGTTGTAGCGGACCGTCGGACTTATTTTGGAACGACTGAAGCTCGACTGACGCAGTTTTTCGGGGCCGCTATTCCACAATTTCCCGAGAAAATCAGCGTTTCGTGAGGCTTTCGCGATCTCGTAGCGTGTTCGCGGAGGTCGAAAAACTCCGCCGAGTCTCGCGAACCCCTGGAAAACAAGGTGTTCCCTGGTCCTGAAAATCTGCATCAGTCGAGCTAAAGACCTACGCAAAAATAATTTGGGTGTAACTACTGGTTTCCGAGGGGATTCAGAACCATCGGCGGATTGTCGTATCTCACGGTATACCAAGGACCTCCGTGCTCTGCTTCGACGGTCTTGGGGGCGTCGATCAAGGTGAGTGAGGACCGGGATTTCACCGACTATTCCGAGGATCGCTTCGAGAACATGCCTCTGGTCCTCGAGACCATTCCTCTGATCCGAGCGATGGTCCGCGTTTTTGCGGAGATTCTTGGCCGCGAGACACGAGATCGATAATCCTAAATCGTTGAGCAGCAATTACCTTTGACCTGAACATCCGCTGGAAGCGAGTAGTTACACCCAAATAACTTGACAAATTTCCCTTGGTTCGTTCTGCTCTCGATATGAGAGATCCTGTGATCATAGCAAGCCTTCGACGGAAATACCAGGCCCTTCGCCCGAGTCTGGACGAGCGTCTCCGCCGGAATTGGGCGGCCGCGGAAGCTCTGGAATTGGAATGGGGTGGACTCTCGGCCGTCGCCGAAGCGACCGGCCTCTCCTTGACTACAATCCGGCGCGGTGATCGTGAACTCCATGCTGCTCCGGAAGCCCCCCAGTACCCTTCGCCTCGCCGCCGCCGGTTCGACAACCGCGTGGAGGGCGAAAGCCACTCGCCACGCTCGATGCCGATTTGGTCAGCGATCTGGAGAAACTGGTCGATCCCACGACCCGAAGCGACCCGGAATCCCTGTTGCGCTGGACCTGTAAGAGTACGCGGAACCTGGCCCAAGAGTTGAATCTCCAGGGGCATCGCGTCAGTCCCGGGACGGTGGCGACCCTGCTGAAGCATTTGGACTATAGTCTCCAGGCCAATCGCAAGACGCGGGAGGGATCGTCTCACCCCGATCGCAATCAGCAGTTCGAGTACATCAACAGCCGTGTGTACCAGTTCCTCGCACGCGGTCAGCCGGCAGGGCCTACGCACCACTTTTTTCGAGGATTTGACGAGACTTAGGAGTTACGCAGTTAGTTGACTAATGTATAGTAAAGTGGCCAGTCAAGCCGGAACATGGGCAAGATAGCGTTTGCGCGGTAAGGCAAATTTCGGCCACCTACTGTACAGAAACTGCACAACTGCGTAACTCCTAGAGACTTTCGGACTTTTCAGACTTGAAGATTGACGCCATCGAAAATGCCTTTGCTGAAGCTTCGACGGAATTTACCCAAGGGCGCAGGCGCCGAAATGTTGGCGTGCAGTAGTTTGTTCACTCACAATGATTTGATTGTGGTGGCGCACCGGATCGTTCGAAAAGATAAGCAAAAGCCGTCTGCCGCAACACTCAGCACACCATGCCTCGAAAATAAGTCCGAAAGACTAGACCGACTTTTCATAGTTGAAAGTCAATGAAGCAAACGACATCCTCTCATTCCCTCTCTTGCCCAACTTCATGCCGCTGCCTTCGCCCTCAGCGGGCGACCCGTGTACGTCCACTGGAACGGCTTGGCGAACACATGATTGAAATACTCGATGAATTTCAACAACTTGCTACGCAAATCCTTCACAGATGTGAACGAACCACGCCGGATCACCTTCCGCATGATCACCCCGAAGATCACCTCGATCTGGTTCAGCCACGAGCTGTGCTTCGGCAAATACACGAACCGAATCTGGTGGCTCGACTCCGACAAGAACGCTTGCCGGCTCGCCACCGACTTCAGGACCCCACGCGTCCCCTTCTTTCCTAACTCCTCGGTGACTTCACATGCCTTGGCCACAAGCTTCACCAAGCTCTCCGAGCAATGAATGTTCAGATTATCCAGCACGAACACCCACGACCCCTCCGGGTCGATGGCCACTGTCTGTTCGATGTGGCTGGCGAAGTCGGCCTCCCTCCGTGTCGGACCGATCGTCGGCCGGAGCAACTCCCCCGTCGTCACCACGAAGTTGCCGATCAGGCACAAGGTCCCGTTCCGCGTCTACTCGAACTCGATCAGCTCGCGTTTCCCCGCGATCCTCGGCCGGGTGGGGGCGTTCCGCTCCCGCGCCTGCAAGCCGGTCCTCTCGTCCACACAGACGGTGTGCGTGTGCTGGGTCCGCTCCAAGTCGGGTGCCGCACGGTACGTGTCACAGACCGTCTTGACCTGGGCCTCGAATCGTTGGGGGTCCTTCTCGGTGGTATTGAGCCCAGAGCGGCTCTTGTGGGGCTGCAAGGCGGCCTCGCGCAGGTAGCGGCTCACTTGCGACGGCGAGAGCTTCGCAACAATGCGGCGCTTGATCACCTCATCAGTCAGTTCCTGCGCCGTCCAAGGGGTGATCGGCCGGCCGGAGATTTCGGGAGGCTCGCAGGCGACGGCCAAGATTTGGGTGACCGGCGCGGGGGTGAACTTGCCGGGGGCGCCGGGGCGTGGTTCGTCGGTGAGGACCGCTTCGATGGCGCGGCGCAAGACGGCGCGGGACTCGCAGCACTCGAGGTCAATGAGTCGGTTCCACGCGTGGGCCCAGCGCCGTCGCCAGCGTCCGACTTGGCGGTGGGTCAGGCCGACCCGCTCGGCGATTTCTTCATTGAAGAAGGCCGTCGAAGGCCAGGACGATGATCGCGGCGCGTTGCCGGAGCCGCGAGGGTGCGACGACGGAACGGGACAAGGTCTGAAGGATTTCCGGCTGACGCTCGGTGATGGTGATCTTGGCCGCCTTGCCCGGCATGGTAAGAGACCTCCTGGCGAATGGGAAGTTAGTCAAGCCGGGTAATTTTAGCGCGACCGTCAACTTCTTGGGCTCTCGAATACGAAAAGTCGGTCTAGTTTGAACCCAGGGGTGAGATTCCAGGAGGCCTCATAACGCTTGTTTCAGGACTCGCGTGGTCTCGTGACGCGCCCTGAAGGCGCGCCCCTCGCGCAAAGGAGCGGGCGGGGCGGCCACGCCCCGCCCGCCGGCCGCTCACTCTCAGGGATGGTCCGTCTCCCCCCGGCACAGCAAGACGTGTCCGCCGTGCCCTCCTGGTCGGCCCTTCCGAGCGTCCCGAACGAGGATCGGTCCCAAGGCGCGCCCGGGAGGCGCACCTTTCCCTCCGGCATCGCGCTTCGTCCGTCCCGATGTGGTCCGAAGGGCGTGGGAAACGATCGCCCGTGGACTCGGCGGAGGGGACGCGGCGCGGGCGGGACGTGCCACGAGGCACTGCCGATGGCAACCTCGACCACCTCCCGGCACGGCCCGCACCGGACCTCGGCGCCGCACCGCCGGGCCGCCGGGCTCGTCGAATCGTCGGTAATACGCCTCGACGCTGTCGACGGTGCCCGAGCACCCCCAGCAGACGAAGGACGCCGGCCCGGAGATCCTCCGGCGGCGGTGAACCGGCCCGCTGCAATGCGAGCACGTATAGACATAGTCCTCATGGCAGCTCGGCACGCCCGCCACGAGGACGCGTCGGCCGTCCTCCTGGCGGACGGCCCAGGCGTTGCCCCGGCACTGCTCCAGGAGCAACCCGCCTGCGCAGCCAGTGCAGCGGAGCCGGAACCAGTGGTGATTCGGGTCGTTGGGGGTCAACTCATCCAGCTCGTCACAGGGCAGCGTGGTCCGCGTATGGGCAACGATGCGCAGGAGATCGGCGGAGTCGCAGGCCGGGCACCGCGCCGTCAGGACCGACAGGCCCGGGTCGGGACGGTTTCGGATCAAGGCGAAGAAGGCGGGGAGGATCGTGTACGGCTCGGCCATCGGGCCACCCCCTTTCGGGCGGGGATCAGTGGTGTCAGTCGGAGAACCTCCTTGAACCACGGGATCCTGGTTCTTGAGCGACGATTCCTGGTCCCGACGGGACCGAACATACCTGAATCGCACCATGCTGCCCTCACCGGCCGCGGCCACCCCAATCCTGCCCACGAGGGGCTGGGTGCGAACCTCCGTCTGATTCGCCGCGGCGCGAGCCGGGAGGCGATCGGGAAACGCGTCGTGTGAGGGCAGGCCGAGAGGACGAAGAACCCCGCCGCGGCGGTCGAAGGATGCGGTGAGGCTTGCAGCGAGATGCGACGCATTTCTGTGCAAGCAAAGGCCGTGCCAGACGTGGGATTCGAGCCCCTGTGCCCCCCACAGGGTCCTCGTGCCCGCATCGTCGGCACGATCGGGAATGTCGTCTGGTAAGAATTACGAGGCAGGGCGGCGCTTTTGCAACAAGTGCCAGACGTCGATGATCCCAGTGCCCAGCTCGGCGCCGCGAGCGTCGTAGCGTGCTCCCTGGCGTGCCGCGTCACGGCTCGCATCGGCGCACCCGGCATGCCGCGTCGCCGCTGTGATGGCGCTCGACCCTGGGAGCTCTGATGAGAGAAAAGCCCAGGCACAGTCTCAGGGCGTGGCGTGCGGTGTCCCCTCTGGTGGACGAGCTTCGTGTCGTGCAGGGATGCGCCCCGAGCCGGCCGAGGGGTGTCGGGAGCGGCCCGCGGTCGCCCCCGGGTGGCCGTGTGACCCGCGCAACCGATCCCTAGACCAATAACAAGCATCATGCGATTGCGATGAGTAGGCATATTTCTATACATTTATGCCCACCGGGGGGGATGCGACCCTCTTCGGGCCGGGGCGTCTCCATCCGGCTCTCCTCGCCTCGATCCGGCTCACTCCTCGCCTCTCCGCCTCTCGTCGCTCGATGGACCCACTGGTAGGAGCTTCCGGGGTCCCTACTGTCCAACTTGAAGAACGTCGCGTGCGGGTTCGATTACCTGGCCCTGGCGGGCCTCGCCGCGAAGCAGGCCGCGGCGGGAGCGGCCAAGCCGGTGGCCCCCGTCCGGCTCATTCTCACATCCCCCCGAGAGCCAAGCGCGTCATCCTCCGCTTCATGCAGGGAGGGGTCAGCCAGTCGATTGACGAAGCGGGCTCTGCCCGCCGCTTGACCTCCACGATCCGTGGTCAATTCCTGCCTCAAATCGGTCACGCGCAAGGGGGTGCCCTCTTTTCCTTCGATGGGAATTGGGGTGAAGGCCCAAGATCCGTCCTCCGCACAGCGCATTTCCCGCATCATGCTTCGATACTCCTCGGCTCTGCTCCGACCATCTGATATGCTTGCTATTATCAAAGGCGCCCTGCCAGGGCAACGATCCGAAGAGTCCAGTCCAGCGGGCGCGGCACCTTCCCCCGTTGATGGATTCCTGAGGAGGATATCATGGTCAAGAAGGCGTCGGCAAGCGCCGCGGGTGAGACGGCGTCCGAGTTGGGGACCGTTAACGACCACTTTGATGCGAAGGGGCTCCTCGCCACGCTGAAGACCCTGAAGAGGGGGGACTTCAGCGTCCGTCTGCCCACCAACGACACGGTCATCGGGGCGGCGATTACCGAGGCGTTCAATGATCTCGCCGATCTGCTGGAGAACGATACCCGGGAAACGGCGCGGGTCGCCACGGTCGTCGGCAAGGAGGGCCGGATCACGCAGCGAGCCAACTTCGGGGCCGCTACCGGCGCGTGGGCGGCCCGGATCGACTCGATCAACACCCTCATCGGCGACTTGGTCCAGCCCACCGAGGAGGTCGCGCGCGTCATTGGTGCCGTCGCCAAGGGCGATCTCTCGCAGCGGATCCCGCTGGAGCACGATGGGACCCCGCTCAAGGGGGAGTTCCTGCGCATCGGCCAGACGGTGAACACGATGGTCGATCAGCTCGGTTCCTTCACCTCCGAGGTGACCCGCGTCGCGCGCGAGGTCGGCACCGAGGGGAAGCTCGGCGGGCAGGCGCAAGTCCAGGGCGTGGCCGGGACGTGGAAGGACCTGACCGACAGCGTTAACAGCATGGCCGGCAACCTGACCGCCCAGGTCCGTAACATCGCCCAGGTCACCACGGCCGTCGCCAACGGCGACCTGTCCAAGAAGATTACCGTCGACGTCAAGGGCGAGATCCTCGAGCTGAAGGACACCATCAACACGATGGTCGACCAGCTCGGCTCCTTCGCCTCCGAAGTCACTCGCGTCGCGCGCGAGGTGGGCTCCGAGGGTCGGCTGGGCGGGCAGGCGGAGGTCCGCGGCGTGGCGGGGGTCTGGAAGGACCTGACCGACAGCGTCAATTCGATGGCGGGCAACCTTACCGGTCAGGTCCGCAACATCGCCGAGGTGACGACCTCGGTGGCCAACGGCGACCTCTCCAAGAAGATCACCGTCGACGTCAAGGGCGAGATCCTCCAGCTCAAGGACACCATCAACACGATGGTTGACCAGCTCAACTCGTTCGCCTCCGAAGTGACTCGCGTCGCCCGCGAGGTCGGCACCGAGGGGAAGCTCGGCGGGCAGGCCCAGGTCCAGGGGGTCGGTGGCGTCTGGAAAGACCTGACCGAGAGCGTCAACAGCATGGCCGGCAACCTGACGGACCAGGTCCGCAACATCGCCGAGGTGACGACCGTCGGTGGCCAACGGCGACCTCTCCAAGAAGATCACCGTCGACGTCAAGGGCGAGATCCTCCAGCTCAAGAACACCATCAACACGATGGTTGACCAGCTCAACTCGTTCGCCTCCGAAGTGACCCGCGTGGCGCGCGAGGTGGGCACCGAAGGGACGCCTGGGCGGGCCAGGCCCAGGTGCAGGGGGTGGCGGGCGTCTGGAAGGACCTGACCGACAGCGTCAACTGCATGGCCGGCAACCTGACCGCCCAGGTCCGCAACATCGCCGAGGTCACCACCGCGGTCGCCAACGGCGACCTCCGCAAGAAGGTAACCGTCGGACGTCAAGGGCGAGATCTCGCAGTTGAAGAACACGATCAACGCGATGGTCGATCAGCTCAACTCGTTCGCCAGCGAAGTCACCCGCGTCGCGCGCGAGGTCGGCACCGAGGGACGTCTCGGCGGGCAGGCGCAGCTCCAGGGCGTGGCGGGCGTCTGGAAGGACCTGACCGACAGCGTCAACTCGATGGCCGGCAACCTCACCGGCCAGGTCCGCAACATCGCCGAGGTGACGACCGCCGTCGCCAACGGCGACCTGACCAAGAAAGTCACCGTCGACGTCCGGGGAGAGATCCTGGAGCTGAAGAACACGATCAACGCGATGGTCGACCAGCTCAACTCGTTCGCCAGCGAGGTGACCCGCGTGGCACGCGAGGTCGGCACCGAGGGACGACTCGGCGGCCAGGCCCAGGTCCGCGGCGTGGCGGGGGTCTGGAAGGACCTGACCGACAACGTCAATAGCATGGCCGGCAACCTGACGGACCAGGTCCGCAACATCGCCGAGGTGACGACCGCGGTTGCCAATGGCGACCTGTCCAAGAAGATCACCGTCGATGTCAAGGGCGAGATCCTCCAGCTCAAGAACACCATCAACGCGATGGTCGACCAGCTCAACTCGTTCGCCTCCGAAGTCACCCGCGTGGCGCGCGAGGTCGGCACCGAGGGTCAACTCGGCGGCCAAGCCCAGGTCCGCGGCGTGGCGGGGGTCTGGAAGGACCTGACCGACAACGTCAACAGCATGGCCGGCAACCTGACAAGCCAGGTGCGGGGGATCGCCAAGGTCGTCACCGCCGTCGCCAACGGCGACCTGAAGCGGAAGCTGGTCGTCGAGGCCAAGGGGGAGATCGCGGCCCTCGCCGACACGATCAATGAGATGACCGATACCCTGGCCACCTTCGCTGAGCAGGTCACCACCGTGGCCCGCGAGGTGGGCGTCGAGGGCCAGCTCGGCGGACAGGCCAAGGTGCCGGGCGCCGCCGGGACCTGGAAGGACTTGACGGAGAACGTCAACCAGCTCGCCGCCAACCTGACCACGCAGGTCCGCGCCATCGCCGAAGTGGCCACCGCGGTCACCAAGGGCGACCTCACCCGCTCGATCGCCCTGGAGGCCCAGGGCGAGATGGCGGCGCTGAAGGACAATATCAATGAGATGATCCGTAACCTCAAGGACACGACCCAGAAGAACACCGAGCAGGACTGGCTGAAGACCAACCTCGCCAAGTTCACCCGGATGCTCCAGGGTCAGCGCGACCTGCTGACCGTCACCAAGCTCATCCTCTCGGAGCTGGCGCCCGTCGTCTCGGCCCAGCATGGCGTCTTTTACATGATGGAGGAGTCCAACGGAACACCGGTCCTGAAACTGACCAGCACCTACGCCTATCCGCGAGCGCAAGGGGCTCCGCAACGAGTTCCGCGTCGGCGAGAGCCTCGTCGGCCAGTGTGCCTTCGAGAAGGAGCGTATCCTGATCACCGACGTCCCGGGCGATTACATCCGGATCGGCTCGGGCCTCGGCGAGGCGCCTCCCCTGAACATCGTCGTGCTGCCGGTCATCTTCGAGAGCAAGGTCAAAGCGGTGATCGAGCTGGCCTCCTTCCACCACTTCAAGGAGATCCACTTCAGTCTGCTCGACCAGCTCACCGAGACGATCGCGATCGTGCTCAACACGATCGAGGCCAACATGCGCACCGAGTCGTTGTTGCAGCAGTCGCAGTCGCTGGCCGAGGAGCTGCAGAGCCAACAGGAGGAGCTGCGCGAGACCAACGCCCGCCTGGAGAAGCAGGCCGCGACGCTCCAGGAGTCCGAGGAGTTGCTCCGGCAGCAGCAGGACGAGCTGAAACGGGCCAACGAGGAGCTGGAGACGAAGGCGAGCCAGCTCAGCACCCAGAAGTCTCAGGTCGAGAGCAAGAACCGGGAGATCGAGCTGGCCAAGCAAGAGCTGGAGGAGAAGGCCGAGCAGCTCGCGTTAACCTCGAAGTACAAGAGCGAGTTCCTGGCCAACATGTCGCACGAGCTGCGGACGCCGCTCAACAGCTTGCTGATCCTGGCCGAGATGCTCTCCGACAACGCCGAGGGCAACCTGACGGACAAGCAGCGCGAGTTCGCCCAGACGATCTACGCGGCGGGTTCCGACCTGCTGTCGCTGATCAACGACATCCTCGACATGGCCAAGATCGAGTCGGGGACGATGGCGATCGAGGTTGTCGACGTCCCCTTCGTGGAGCTCCAGGGTTATGTCGAGCGGACCTTCCGCCCGGTGGCCGAGACCAAGGGCCTCGGCTTGGCCGTCGCGCTGGAAGAGGATCTGCCCCGGGCCATCTCGACCGACGGGAAGCGTTTGCAGCAAGTGCTGCGGAACCTCCTGTCGAACGCCTTCAAGTTCACCGAGAGCGGCCGGATCGAGCTGGGGATCGGGCCGGCGACGGCCGGCTGGTCCGCCGACCATCCGGTGCTCAATCGCGTCGCCCACGTCGTTGCCTTCGCGGTCCGCGATACGGGCATCGGCGTCCCCGCCGACAAGCTGAAGATCATCTTCGAACCGTTCCAGCAGGCCGACACGGGCACCAGCCGGAAGTACGGGGGCACCGGCCTGGGGCTCTCGATCAGCCGGGAGATCGTCCGCTTGCTCGGCGGCGAGATCCGGGTCCAGAGCCAGGTGGACCAAGGGAGTGTCTTCACCCTCTACCTGCCCCTGGACTACGTGCCCGTCGCCCCGTTGCCTGCCGCGGACTTCGGTGGTGGAGTCCTGGCGATCGGCACGCACCGGTCCGATTCGGGCCACGCCGCCTGGCGGGCGGCGCCAGGCACGAGGACGAAACCTGAAGCCGCTCCCGACCGCCGCGAGGCGATCCAGCCGGGCGACCGGGTGATCCTGATTGTCGAGCACGAACCCAGTTTCGCCGGCATCCTCGTGGACAAGGCGCACGAGATGGGCTTCAAGGCCGTGGTCACCTCGTACGGCGAGACCGCCCTGGAACTCGCCCACGAGATGCGGCCGGACGCCATCACGCTCGACCTGAAGTTGCCCGACATGGATGGCTGGGTGGTCCTCGACCGCCTCAAGCACGACCCGGTGACCCGTCACATCCCCGTCCACGTCATCTCCGTCGACGACAGTTGGCATCGCGGGATGAAGCTGGGTGCCTTCGCCTTCCTCAAGAAGCCCGTCACCAGGAAGGCACTTGACGACGCCTTCACCAGCATGAAAGGGTTCGTCGAGCGGGCGGTCAGGGACCTCCTGATCGTGGAAGACAACGAAATCGAGCGCGGGAGCATCCTGGCGGCGATCGGAGATGGGGACGTCCGGACCACGGCCGTCGGCACGGGTGCCGAGGCGTTGGTGGCGCTCCGGACCCACCCGTTCGACTGCCTGGTACTCGACCTGGGCCTGCCGGACATCAACGGCCTGGAGCTGCTGGAGACGATCAAGCGCGAGATCAACCCCCAGGGCCTCCGCGTCATCGTCTACACCGGGCGCGACCTGACGCCCGCGGAGAAGGATCGCCTGGACGAGATGGCCGAGTCGATCATCATCAAGGATGTCCGGTCGATAGAGCATTTGGTTGACAAGACGGCGCTGTTCTTGCACCGCGTCGAGGCCAACCTCCGCTCGCCGACCCGGCAGATGCTCCACCAGGGACCACAGGCGGACGCGGAGCTCTCCGGGAAAAAGATCCTGATCGTGGATGACGACATCCGCAATATCTTCGCTCTGACGAGCAAGCTGGAACGGTGGGAGATCGTGGTCCTGCGGGCCGAGAACGGCAATCAGGCCCTGGATGTCTTACGAGCGACGCCCGGGATCGACCTGGTGTTCATGGATATCATGATGCCGGAGATGGACGGGTACGAAACGATCCGCGCGATCCGGGAGCTGGAGCCATTCCGGTCGCTGCCGATCGTCGCGCTGACGGCCAAGGCGATGAAAGGAGATCGACAGAAGTGCCTCGAGGCCGGAGCGTCCGACTACCTGGCCAAGCCCGTCAGCAGTGATCAGTTTCGTCGATCCTTCGCGTCTGGCTGCACCGCCAGGCGGACCAAGCCCTGGAAGCCGGGGGAAGCCGTGAGAACCCGTGAGGACGCGAGGCCGAGAAGCTCCTGAGGGGGGCCGGTGCGAGGTCCCGGGAGGGAAGCCGGGACCGGCGCAGTCCTCGATCCGGAAGGAGACCGACATCGTGAGCGAGCCGAAAGTCAACGTCCTCTTGGTGGACGACCAGCCCAACAACCTGCTCGCCCTGGAGGCCCTCCTCGGTGGAGAGGACCGGAACCTCGTCCGCGCCCGCTCGGGCGAGGAGGCCCTGATGCGGATTTTGGACGATGACTTCGCCGTCATCCTCATGGACGTCCAGATGCCGGGCATGGACGGCTTCGAGACGGCGGCGCTGATCCGCGATCGCGATCGGTCGAAGCACACGCCGATCATCTTCCTCACAGCGTTCCAGAGCACCGACGTCAGGTCTTCCAGGGCTACTCCCTCGGCGCGGTCGACTACCTCTCCAAGCCGATCGTGCCCGCGGTGCTGCGGTCGAAGGTCGCCGTCTTCGTCGACCTCTTCCGGAAGACCGAGCAGGTCAAGCGCCAGGCGATCGAGCTGACGAGACCCAGCGCCGGGAGCACGAGCGCGAGCTGCCGAGGAGAGAAGCGACTCTGGGAGATGGAGCGGCTCCGCGAGGAAGCCGCCCGCGAGAAGCGGGCCGCCGAAGAGCAGACACAACGGGCGGAGGAACTGGCCCGCAGACGTCGCCGAGCGTGTCCGGGCGGAGGAGCAACTCCGCAAGCGTGCGGCCCAGCAGGCGACCGTCGCCGAGCTCGGGCAACGCGCCCTGGCAGGCGACCCCCTCTCCGCCCTCCTGGACGAGGCCATCACCCAGGCCACGCGGATCCTGGAGGTGGAGTTCGGATTGGTCATGGAACTCGACCCGGATGGACAGTCTTTGGTCTTGCATGCCGGTGTGGGCTGGAAAGAGAGTCTCATCAGCCACGCCAGGGCCGGACGGGGGAACGCCTCTCTGGCCGGATTTACCCTGCTGGCTGCCGAGCCGCTGGTCGTCGAGGACCTGCGCACCGAGTCGCGGTTCGAGCGCGAGGCCTGGTCTGCGCGAGCACGGGATCTCAGTGGCATGAGTGTCGAGATCCTACGGCCGCGATTGCCCTTACGGCTCCCTCGGGGTTTTCAGCACCAGCCCCCGGATCTTCACGCGGGACGACTCCCACTTCCTCCAGGCGGTCGCCCACGTGTTGGCCGCCGCGATCCTGCGCAAGCGGGACGAGGCGGAACTCGCGGCGATCCGCGACGTGCTGGCGGTCCAGCTGGCGGACATGACCCGGCTCCACGCCCTGGGCACACGGCTCTCCAACAGCCTCGAACTCGCGGAGGTCTTGCAGGAAGTCCTCGCGGCGGTGACGAGTCTCCAGGGCACCGACGCGGGCGTGCTCGTGCTCCGCGACCGCGACCGCAGCGGGAGGCGATGTTCACGGCGGCCAGCGTCGGCTTCACGGCCGAGCAACTGGCCACCGTCGAGGAGACGATACCCGACGACGACTCCGATGTGCCGTGACGGCGGTCATCAGCGGGGGCATCGTCGTCGAGGACGTGGCGAGGACTCCGGTCCTCACACCCCACCGCTCGGCCGCCGCGCAGCGCGGGCTATCAGGCGGTATGCACCACGCCGCTCCGGACGGCCAGCGGGGAGATGGTCGGATCGATCGCCACCTACTTCCCGGACCCCACCACCCGTCTGACCGCGAGACCCGCCTGGTGGAGCTGTACGCCCGCCAGGCCGCCCAGTTCATCGAAAATGCGCAGGCTTTACCGCGAGATCCGCGAGGCCGACCGCCGCAAGGACGAGTTCCTGGCGATGCTGGCCCACGAGCTGCGCAACCCGCTGGCGCCGATCCTCAACGCGCTGCATCATGCTCCGCGGGGAGGGCGAGAGCCCGACGTCCGAGCAGGCGCGGGAGGTCGCCGAGCGACAGGTCCGGCACCTGACCCGGCTCGTCGACGACCTGCTCGACGTCTCCCGGATCAGCCGCGGCAAGATCCAGCTCCGCAAGGAGCCGTGTCGAGCTGCGCGACGGTCGTCAACCGCGCCGTCGAGGCCGCACGGCCGCTGATCGAGCCGCCCGCCGCCACGTGCTGTCGGTGAGTCTCCCGCGATGAGCCCGTGCCGCTGGAGGCGGACGCGGCCCGGCTGGAGCAGGTCCTTGCGAACCTCCTGAACAACGCCGCCAAGTACACCGAGCCGGGGGGGCCGGATCGACGCTGGCCGGCCGGCCGCGAGGACGAGGCCGCCTGATCCGCGTCCGCGACAACGGGATCGGCATCGCGCCGGAGCTGCTGCCGCGCGATCTTCGACCTGTTCACCCAGGCGGACCGCTCGCTCGACCGCACCCAGGGGGGGCTGGGGATCGGGCTGACCCTGGTCCGGCAGCTGGTCGAGCTGCACGGCGGGAGCGTCAGCGCCTCCAGCGCCGGGCTCGGGCCAGGGGAGCGAGTTCGTCGTCCGCCTGCCCGTCGGATCACGCGAAATGCAGGGAGATGTGGAGGGCTCTGGAAAACCCGTCCCGCCCCACCAAAACGGTCCAGCCGCCCCCGAAACGGGTGCTCGTGGTCGATGATAGCGTCGATGGGGCTCGGATGTTAGCCCGGCTGCTCCAGTTGAGCGGTCATCAGACCCATGTGGCATACGACGGCCCCTCCGCCCTGGAAGCGGCGCGGAGCTGTTGCCTGAGGTGGTCCTCCTGGACATCGGACTGCCGGGGATGGACGGCTACCAGGTGGCAGAGCGGATGAGGGAGATGGAGGGCATGAGGTGCGACCTGCTCGTGGCCTTGACCGGCTATGGCCAGGATGCGGACCGCCTGCGCTCCCAGGAAGTCGGGATTGACCTCCACATGATCAAGCCGGTCGATCCCGAGACGCTCATTCGGCTCCTCGCCGGTGTTCGACCCCTCGTCGCACAGGGGACGAAGATGTCATGATCGGTGGTCGCCCGACATGCGCAGCCGGAAACCCCAGTTGTGCTCGTGACAACATGCCCACAGACACGAACAAACCTCCGTCCGCCGGCTGGTGGTCTTCGCGGGTGAAGGACGCGGCCTAGATCGTCCCTCCCCGTGTCGAATGGAGCGTTCCGCCGCCGTTTGGGCCCTTCCTTTCGGCGCTCGACCGGCCCGTTGTGCTCTGTCGGGCGGGGGGCTATTTTTAGATGTCTCTTATGAC
>CAWDND010000095.1:0-72832 GCA_963803395.1 uncultured Planctomycetaceae bacterium | reverse complement strand
TGCGAACCGACAACGCATCGCTAATATGTTTCCGCCAGCGCATCGCTCAGCTTTCGGCAGCATGAAACGCCAGGGCATAGCTTCGATTGGTGGCGGAGGTGAGTACCGTTTGCGACGCTAAGGCGGTCGTCGGCTCCCATTGCTCCGCTGGCTACGTCCGCGAGTCAGTGCCGGTGGCTTGCGGGCAACCTCACAAATCCCAGAGGAAAGGTGCGCCGCGACTCACCGACTGCCCGCCTCGGTCGTCACTCGCCAGCGATGCTCCCGACGGGCGATGGAGCCTGGAGCCGCCACCAGCCGGCGCCGAAAGTGGCGGTTCCAGCGGACATTCACGGGGGTGATGCGGTGGCAGAGAACTACCCTTCAGGACTGAGCGATGCGTTGGCGGTTCGCAATTAGGCAAGTTAATCCCCCCGCGAAAATCGGCGCTGAATCGAGTGTCGGAGGCGATCGGTTGGTCGATCGAGCAGATTCGCCAGATCGCCCAAGGCCTGACGGCCCTTTTCGACCCGTCTTGCACTTAAAAACGGAACAACCATTCCGCCGAGCAGGCCCGCGTTGAATGCCAGGTTCCGGCCGTGGAGGGAGCATTCCAGACGAGTAGGTGACCTTGGGGGATTTGTCTCTCCCCTACGCTCGCCGATAATCATCGTTTCCCGATATTACCTGGACAAGGGGAACGAGCATGGCGAAGCACCCACCTGGCCGAAGGCCAAAGCCCGAGACGGATCCCAAGCCTCCGCGCAATCGACTCGCGGAGATCCAGGCCGAGATCCGGGAGGTCCAACAGCAGATCGAGCATCTCCGCCGAGACCCACGCGTAATCAGCAATGCTGAGGACGTTCGCTCCTGGGAGCGGCAGATCACGGAATTGACCCAACGCCTGTCCGGCCTCCTGCTGACCGAAGCCATGCAACGTGCCAGCGACCAGCCGGAGAACATCCAGAAGGCCCGCTCCTTGACTCAAGGGGCGGGCCACAAGGTCAAGGACCAAGGCAAACGCGACGTCACCCTGCGAACCACATGCGGCGTGATCGTGGTCCGGGTGACCTACTTCAGTCGCAACTGCGACCGCGAGCGGTCGGGCAAAGGGATGTATCCGATCCTGCTGCTCTGGGGAATGCACGACCGCTGTACGTCCGGGGTGGCCTCCGAGGTCAGTAAGTTGGTGGCCATGCTGAGCTCGCTGGAGGAGGTCGAGCGGGTGTTGGCCGATCGCGGGCAACCGCTGGACCTCAAGACCATCCGGTCGATGGCGTATCGCTTCGCGGCGCGGGCCCGTGCCGCCCAGCGTACCGGGAGCCTGAACTGGGGAGAGACCGTCGCGGGCCGGCGCGTGATCCTCTCCGTGGATGGCGGCCGGATTCGGATCCGCACGACGAAGCGCGGCCCGAAGACGGCCAAGGGACGCAACCGCTACCGCACGGACTGGCGCGAGCCGAAGTTGCTGATCATCTACGCGGTGGATGAGAAGGGGCAGATGGATCGGAACTTCCTGGCGGTCATCGATGGCACCCTGAGCGGCCCGGACGCAATCTTCAAGTTGATGGAGTTCTATTTACGGGAATTAAAGATCGTGACGGCGGACAAGATCCTGTTCGTGGCCGATGGGGCGCGTTGGATCTGGAATCGCGTCGAGGCCCTGCGGCGGCGGTTGGGGATCAAGCCGGAACAGGTGAAGGAGTTGGT
The DNA here is from genome assembly GCA_963803395.1 of uncultured Planctomycetaceae bacterium. GTDB lineage: Bacteria > Planctomycetota > Planctomycetia > Isosphaerales > Isosphaeraceae > JAFANO01. The sequence goes on along the minus strand of CAWDND010000095.1, from coordinate 71,143 downwards.
GGACTTCTATCATGCGGTGGAGCATCTGGGCAAGATCGCGGCCTTGCGGCGGCGCTGGACGGTGCAGGAGCGTCAGACGTGGATCGGTCGCCAGCGGCGACGCCTGCTGAAAGGGAAGGTCAACGAGGTGCAAGCGGCGATTGAAGCCGTGTGTGGCTCCCGTCCCAGTAAGGCGTTGAAACGAGAGCGAAATTACTTCGAACGGAACATCGGGAAAGGGCGGATGGATTACGCGCGGATTGGGGAATCGAAGTTGCCGATCGGCAGTGGAGCGATCGAGAACGCGATTCGCCGGGTGGTGAACCTGCGGTTGAAGGGGGCGAGCATCTACTGGCACAAGAAGAGTGCGGAGGCCGTTCTGTTGCTGCGTTCGTATTACAAGGCGGGACGGTGGAACCACCTTGAGAGACAAGCACTTACAACCGCTACGGGAATCGCCGCGTGAGCCTACAGCAATGGAATGCTCCCGCCGTGGACCGCAGCCGCAACGGGGTCGTAGGCCTTGAAGATCGAGAGGTTGCCGAGCCACTTCCAGTCCTCGAGGACCGGCACATTGGCGATGATCAGCAGGATGAAGGCGACCAACGTCAGCACCGACCCGATCAGGTTCGGCCGCCATCGGATGCGGTCGATTGCCGAGCAGACGAGCGTGTAGCCGTAGACGGCCAGTCCGAGCGCTGCCAGGTTCACGGCGGGCCGGGCCAGGACCTCGAGTGCGGCGGGGTCTCGACCTTGTTGAAACGGCCCGCCGCCAGGTTCCCGGCCACCAGCGCCGCTGCCAGGACCACCAGGCCGAGACAGTGTAATGGTTCAGCGTGAAATGGAGAAACCGGGGTCGTGAGATAAGATAGTGGACGCACGATCATAAGGCTTCGATTTGCCGCTTTCGTACCAATCCCGAAGGGAAAGAAAGAGGCGGCATCGTGCCGCCCCCCTTCGGTCTTGGTCCCGGGGTCGGCGCTCGGGTCGTGTCGCCACGGAGCCCTATCCTCCGCCCAGGCCCTCAGACATCGTAGCGCCTTCAGACAAAACAGGCAATGACCTCTTCGGCCAAGGTCAGACGGTGGTCCGACTCGCTGCGCGGGCGGCACTCCTTCCGCTGCCGCGCCGCATCCAGCTTCCGATCCCGCTCGGCGAAGATCACCCGCTCGCGGCCGGCCCTCTTGTCCGCGGGTGTGACGTAGCCGATTGCACTGTGCAAACTGTGAACCGACAACGCATCGCTAATATGTTTCCGCCAGCGCATCGCTCAGCTTGGGGCAGCATGAACCACCAGTGCATCGCTCAGGCATCTGGCGGTTGCACGCGCTCTGTCCGCGCCTTCGCTCCTGCTCACATACCCTCTCCGGCTAGAGTTACCTCCGTGGGCAACCGCCAGCGGCCGCACCACGGAGGTACCCATGAAGGACGAATTCACCGCACGCCAACGTGCCATCACTCTCCGACTCAGCGGTCGCTCCGTCAAGTCTATCTGCTCGGCTCTGGGCCGCTCCGAGTTCTGGTTCCACAAGTGGTGGCGCCGCTACACCGAGTCCGGTGCCGAGGGTCTCTACGACCTCACCCGGGCCAACCACCAGGTCGCCCAGCGGATCTCGCCCGAACTGGAGCGCACCATCCTCTCGATCCGTCGGCGACTTCAAGCGCCATGCCACGCCGGGCACCCGCTACAGCCTGATCGGGGCCGACGCCATCCTCGCCGAACTCAAGGCCCTTTCCGTCCGCCCGCTGCCCAGCCGACGCACCATCGAGCGGGTCCTGCAGCGCAACGGCTTGACTGCGCCCCGGGTCCGCCTCGCCCCGCTGCTGCCGCGCCAGCAATACCCCGGCCCGCAGGCCCGGGCCTCCAACCAGCTCCACGAAGTGGATCTCGTGGGGCCGATCTACCTCAAGGGCAGCGGCCACCGCTACTACATCTGGGTGGGCAAGGACGCCTTCGATGGCGCCGTCTGCCTGCGCCTGGCCTGTTCCCGCCGCATGAACGAGGTCCTCGGGTTCCTCGGCGAGTGCTGGAAGGACCTGGGCCGACCGGCGCAGGTCCAGTTCGACAACGCCCGCGAGCTGTCCGGCTGGGGGCCGGCGGCACGGACCCTGTCGCGGGTGATCCGGCTCTGCTTGCGGTTCGGCGTCAGCCCCGTGTTCATCCCGGTCGGGGAACCGCAGTTCAACGGCAGCGTGGAGAACTTCAACGGCTGGTTCCAGGAGCCGCTGTTTCAGCGGAAGTTCCACCGACCGGGGGACCTGCGTCGGGAGCTGGCGCGGCTGCAGGAGGCGGTCAACACCCAGCATGTCCACCCGCGGCTGGGGGGCAAGACGCCGGCGCAGCACCGCCGCGGCCTGCGGCTGCAGAAGCTGCCCAAGGGCTTCGTGGTGCCGACGGGGCGGCTGCCACTGGCCGCGGGGCGCGTGACCTTCCTCCGGCGCGTGAGTGTGGCCGGAACGGTCACGGTGCTGAGCCAATCGTTTCGCGTGGGCAAGAAGCATCGGGGTCTGTACCTGCAGATGGTCGTGGACACGGGACGCGGTCAGCTGACCGCGTACCTGAACGGGCGCGTCCTGAAGCGCTGGCCCTACAAGCTACTGAACGACTGACCGTCACCTAAAGACGCGATTGCTGGCGGTACCCACGGCCATTCGTCGTGGCGATGAGGTAGCGGACAACTATCCTTCAGAACTGAGCGATGCGTTGTCGGTTCGCAGGTAGGCAAAGTTCGCGGCGAAGCCCACAGTCGGTATGTCTGGAACCTTCACGACAGGCGTCGAACATGCCCACGAGGACGTGGGCATGCCACCCAGCCGACAGGCGTCGAACATGCCCACGAAGACGTGGGCATGCCACCCGTCCACCCGCCCACCCGCCCACGCGACCCGGTGGTCCGTCCCTCCGTCGGGTCAGGTCCAGGTGATGTCGGCGAGGAAGATATAGTGGACGTCGCTCTTGACGTCCTCGTACCAGACCGCGTTGCTGAGCGTCTCGTTGGTCAGGATGTGAGCGAGGTTCTTGCCGGCCGCCTCGAAACTGTCGTCGTACGTACTGGCGATCTGCTTTTTCGTGGCGTTCATGTCGCCGGCGATGATGCCGACCTTGCCTATCATCAAGTTCGTGGCGACAGCATTGAAGAAGTCGTGGCGCGGTCTGGTTGAACGTCCCGCCGCCGGCGCCGCTGAGCGGCGCGCGTGCCAGGTGAACAGGATCACGTCCTTATTGGACGCCTTCACCTTGAACTCGATGTAAGCGGGCCGGCGAGTCGTCAGGAGGTAGGCGTTAGGGTCGTTGCCGGTCGAGGAAAGATGGGGTTGGTAGGTGGTCAGAGACAGGCTCGCCGAGGGGCGAGGCCAGTATCGTCTTTCTTATGAAGCCGTAATAACATTTACCTGTTGTGTCCGGGTAGAAGTTCTGATTGCCGTACTGGAGCCCCTTTTTCTCGTACTCGTTGCAGGGAAGGAACGCGAAGTCCTGTAGGGTTGCGATGCTGGTGTAGAGGTTGGAGGAATCCGGCTTCGTCTTATGTGCCTCCTGGAACAGCATGATGTCGGGTTTCTGCTTATCGATCACTTCCATTGCATTTTCGACTCGGGCCTGCTTGTCGCCGCAGATGTTCCACGTGAGAATCCGTAGCTTCGGCATTGCTCTGATCCCCCATCAGAAGTGCTTCATCCGACATTTCTCAGATCAATAACAATTCCCACTGGCTGCACCCGTTACACCTTATACTTCTGATTATTAACACTATATAATCAGAATTATCCACCCCTGATCGTGCCTGTGGGCCTTTCCGGGTCACCACGACGACATCATCCGGCAAATAGGCGATTATAATAGAGTATTGCCCCGAAGGAGAGGAGGCTGAGCAGGATCGACCAGAGCCCGATGCGGCCGAACAGGTGGATCGGGCTCTGGGCGATGCTGGGCCGGGTGGTTAGGGCAGTCGAAGTCCGCGGCCGGGCTGGCATGCCCACGTCTTCGTGGGCATGTTAGGGCAGGCAAAGTTCGCGGCGAAGCCCACAGCCGGTATGCCTGGAACCTTCACGACAGGCGTCGAACATGTCCACGAAGACGTGGGCATGCCAACCCGGCCAAGGTCGCGAGAGGTTACCAGGCCCGACCCGAAGCCGCTCCGGATCGGGCCAGGAGGAAATGCCCTATCAAACGACTTTGGCCAGGCCGATGTCGTACGTGGTCGTTTTCGGTTGGCCCGCCTCGCCCACAGCGGTCATGTCGGTGTTCTTGTACTCGAACTTGGTGAAGTTCAGCGACAACGACTCAGTGGGACGGTCGCCCCCACTGCTGCTCGAGTAGCCGCTGATCATGCAGTTGGTCAGGGTGTACGTCGTGAAGACTTCCAGCTTCCCCTTGTCGGTCTTGCAGAAATCGATCTGGACCGTCTTGCCCTCGCCTTGCAGGGCCTCGTTCAGCAGATCGGGGGAGGAAATATCGGCGGCCTTGGTGACGGTGATCTCGCTGACCGAAGGGGCGGCGGACTCGCGGTCGGCCGCGGCGCCGGTGGGGCTGGAGATGCCGCGGCCGAGGCCCCACTGGAAGCTGTTCAACTCGATCCAGTCCTCATGCCCCTCTGCGGTGACATCGCCCTTGATGGTATCGTATTGCATATAAATCGGCATAGCTCGCTCCCTTTCAAAGAGATTACAAGGAGACCGGAACATATCGAGGAACCTGAAATCTCACGGCCTCGCGGCCTGGAGGTGATTACTGGTTCCCCACCGGAATCCGGGAAATCGAGAAGACCGACACGTCCAGGAAGTGCCGGCAAGGCATCTCGATGGCTGATCGTCGTCGGTAGATCATTTCTCATTTCGTCGAAGCAGACTCTTGGGGTCGCCCTGAGAGTCTGCACCTGGGCATCCGCATCGATCGCTGACATACCCCTCGGCTCGACGCGGTCCGCGCGAACCGACCCCGGCCGAAACGAGCGACCACAACGCATCCCTGGAGAACTCCGCAACGCATCCCTCATTTCGAGGTGATGATCGCCCCGCCCACAAGGGCAGGAGATCACCGGTGCACGACATGCGGTTGACAGTCAAGAGGTCCGACGTCCTCGAAACCGAGGGAACGTCTTCCCGCATTACATTGGCGTGAGAGAGTATCGTGTAAGATTCCTTGGGTTCGGCCTCCTCAACAAACGTTCATGACATGCTCAGGTCAACCTCCTAGGCCCCGACCGTCCGCGCCGAGGAGCAGGATCGGAGGTTTGGGTGATCCTCCAACCCCGGTGTTCCTCGTGTCTTATCTGTTTCCTTCACTACGTCTCTATACGCATTCTTGGGACATTGGGAATCGAAAAATACCGAAAATCAGAGACTGTAGCTTGGTTGCCGGGATGATCCGCGATCGCCTCCCGGCTCTTCTAAAGCTATACGTTCTTGATCGCTCGTGGTGACTCCTGATTCGCACCAGGAGCGACATTCGGCTCCTCTCGGACCTTGGCTGCGGGAGTGCAAGCCCAGGGAACCCGGCAGCATTGCCACCGTCTCGAAAATCAAAACCAGTCTCGAGCGGCCTCCTCTCCCACCGGAACTTCGAGTCAAATCCAAATCGCCTCCAGACAGCCCGTTCCAGAGCCAGGTCCGTAACCATGGCATCGTGTTAATCCGGAAAATGTTCTTGTGGCGGTTCACCGACTTCCCAACCATGGTCTGGATGGTCCCACAGCGACGGCGATGGAGAGCGACCGCCTCGATTCAGGCTTTCCATCCAGGTTAGCATGGAGTAATTGTATCACGGCAGGTCGCGACTTTCTAGAAGAAAAATGACAAAAATTGCATCCTTGTGAGAGGCCAGCTATGTCATGCCCTCTCACAGCACGATTCTACCTGGATGGCTGCTGGCATTCACAACTGGCTTGGTGTCCGGGCCCTCGCTTCGAGGAGGTACTGCCGGTCGAGCGTGATGGGGTGTCGATCGAAGGGGACCCAGGGCAACCGGTGGTGTGGCGTGATCTCTCGTTTGCGCCGGATGATCTTCATGAATTTTCGCCCCCTGGGGCTCACGGGCTGCTTGGGGATCGGTATAAGTAATAGATGGCGGTGAGGTGAGGAAGCGAATTGCTGATCAAGTCGCTTGCCCCCGCCCTGGAGCGTTCCCAGCGCGAGGCCTGAATATGGACTCACGACGACTGCCGGTGCCGACAAGAATCCGCGTGCCTGGAGGGCGGGGGCACCTCGATCGGCCGCGACGCGTGAGCTTGAGGAAGGCCGGGGGCCGGCCTCGAGGAGGCCTGGTCCTGCGTTGGGCCGTCGTGATGTGCGGCACTCCCTGTTCGCGACCTGGGCGGCGGTGCCGGTCGCGGCGCAGGACGAGGTGCGAAACTTCGAAAAGCCAATCCTGGTGGTCGAGACCGAGGGGCATCATGCAGCGGTGCGGAGCCTGATCTGGCGGAACTCGTACTCCTTGCTGTCAGGCGGCCAGGACAAGGTGGTGAGGGTGTGGGACTTCCGCGATGGTCCCCGCCTGGTCCGCACGATCCGACCGCCAATCTGGCGGGGCCCGGCGGGGATCATCTACGCGATGGCTCTGTCGCCCAGGCCGGACGAGCAGGGTCAATCTCTCCTGGCCGTCGGCGGCTTCGGCGTCGAGAGTCGGCGGGGCGACATCACGATCTTCCGCATCCCGGGCCTGAAGCGGACGCCCACGGGGGAAATTGTAAGTCGGCTCCTCCCTCCACGATCCAACGATCCTCAGGCGATCGGGCATCGCAACACCGTGCTCTGCCTGGCCTTCGACCCGAGCGGCCGCACCCTCGCCTCGGGCGGCATGGATCGGACGGTGGTCCTCTGGGACGTGCCGACCTTCCGGCCGCGGGCGGTGCTGAGGGGCCACACCGGGGAGGTCCGCGCCCTGGCGTTCAGCCCGGAGGGACGGCGCCTGGCGACGACGGGCACGGATGGCTCCGTGCGCCTCTGGGATGTCAACACGGGTGCTCGGGTGGACGAGCGCATGGGCCACCCGCAGGCTCCCCTCCCCATCAACACCCTGGCTCTCAGCCCCGATGGGCTGTCCCTTGTCATCGGCCGCGAGAACGGCGAGCTGTTCCGCTTTGACACCCGGAGCATCTCGCAAATCGCCCCTGTGAAACTTCCCACCCTTGCAGGCCAGGGATCGGTCGAGTCCCTGGCTTATCACCCCGACGGCCGGCGTCTGGTCGTGAGCATCAAGAGCGACAGGGCCGACACGCTTGATCCCATGAGAATCGCCTGCGACCTGGAGATCCGCGCCATGCCCGGCGGCGAGGTCATGCACCGGCGTCGGGTCCCCGGCCTGGTCTATGCCTGCGGCTTCAGCCCCGATGGGGGCCTGCTGGCCTACTCGGGGGGGACGGCCCAGGTGATCTTCATCCAGGACATGCGAGACTTGCGGAAATCGCCGGACGAGTTGAAGGGCCAGGGCACCACGATCTTCGATCTCGGCTTCACGGCCGACAGCCAGGTGATCGGCTTTACCCGCGAGCGGTTCGACCCGGCCATTCCCCCCCAGAGCTATGAGGGGTTCGACATGGCCCGACGCCAGTACCGGATCGTGGCCGGCGGCCAGCTTCGCCATGCGATCAAGGAGTTCAACGGGTGGAGGCTGAGCGGGAACATCAACCAGTATCGGCTGGAGGTGGTCAACGCGGACGGCCGGCGCTGGCCGTTCGACCTCGATCAGAATACAGAGCGGAACTGGTGGTCGTACACGTTCGTGCCGCCGGGCCCCGGGCACCCGCGCCCGACCGTGGCGGTCGGCTGCGAGGCAGGGGTCGTGATCTCCGACCTCGAGACGGGCCGGCGCACCCGCCTGTTCGCGGGGCACAGCAGCCCTGTGGTGTCGGTTGTACCCTCGCCGGACGGCCGCTGGCTGGCCAGCAGCTCCATCGACCAGACCATCATGCTCTATCCCCTGGCCGGTTGCGACACAAGGCCGGGCCTGGGCGTTACGTTCCAGCAGCGGGCCGACCGCTCCTGGGTGGTCGCCAAGATCGAGCCCAAGGGCTTCGCCGCCGCCATGGGCTTGCGGGTCGGCGACGTGCTCACCAAGGCCGGGATCGGCAGTCTCAGGTCTGCAACCCGGGACATCTATCAACGCCCGGAGGAGCTCGGTCAGTTCGTGGCGCGGGTCGATGAGCTGCCCCCAAACCACTACGAGATCGGGATCTTCGTCCGGAGGGCCCTGCCTTTCCCCTTTCTCGGCGTCTCCGAGCTGGACCTGCCTCCCATGCCCTCGACCAAGCGCAACAACCCCTCTCTGATCCTGTTACCGGATATTGACAGGGAGTGGGTTCTCTGGACACCCCAGGGCTACTACGACACGTCGATCGAGGGAGACACGCGGCTGCTGGGCTGGCATATCAACCCTCCCTATGACCAGTCGATGCCGACGGACTTCGTTCCGATCGGCACCTACGCCGGGACGATGCACCTGCCCGCGGTCCTCGATGGGCTCTGGCGCACCGGCGACCTGGACCAGGCGCTGGCGGCATTGCCGGCAGGGATCGCTTCGCCGGAGAGGTACGCCCGCGACGAGCAGCCCCCACAGATCGCGTTCACATCGATCCAGGAGGGCGTCAGGCTCCCCGAACCCGGGATGGTCTGGGCGGTCGGTGTCCCCAAGCCCCGGATCTTGCTGAGCGTCGCGATGGGGGGCAAGTCGAAAGTCCGCGACCGGCAAGTGGTCTTCGACGAACGGCTGCTGCCGCGGCCCCGGATCGCTGAGCCCGTGGCCGAATTCCAGGAAGACGTGCAGGTCGAGTTGCCCCCCAATCGCCGCGTCCGCCTCCTGGTCAAGGCGTCGAACGTGACCGGCACAACCCGGTCGGAGTACATCGACATGGTCTACACCCCGCCGCCCCCTCCGGAGGTTACCCCCCCGGTCGCTCCCGAGGCCAGGCCGCGCCTGGTCCTGCTCAGCATCGGCAACGAGCAGTCCCCGAATCCCAAGCTGTTGCCACCGGTGCGGTTCGCCGACAAGGACGCCCAAAGCCTCGCCCTGTTCCTCCCCAAGCATCTGCTCGCCGCCACCGGCGACAAACCCATCCAAGAGCGGCCGGACAACCTTGTCGTTCTGACCGGGAGTCTGGCCTCGGCGAGCTCGATCATCCGTGCCTTCGACCGGCTGAGGGAATTGCTCGAGACCAAGCTCCTGCACCAGGGAGACCTCGTGACCATCGTGTTGACGTCGCACGTCCTAAAGTACGACCTGACCACGCTGATCGCCACGGCCGACACCGACGGGAATCGCCCGCCGCGGACGGCGATCTCGGCGCGTAAGGTTTCCGAGCAGTTGGGCGAGCTGACCGATTATGGGTGCCGGGTCGTCCTGTTCCTCGACGGTGTCCACGAGTTGCCCGAGGGGCAATACAAGAGCAGCATCAAGCCCTGGGTGCGGGACCTCTGGCTCAACCGCCGGGTGACCACGTTCGTGGCTTCCAAGGAGGGGGCGAGCGGGGTCGATGTGACCGCGGAGCACGGCCTCTTCGCCCTGGGTCTACTCCGCGCCTTTCAGGCAAACCAGAACCCGCATGCCGCGGCGTACAGCCTCGAGCAGTTCAAGACAGCGGTCGTCCAGGAGGTGCTCAACCTCAGCAGCCGCCAGCAGGAGGTGGGCTGTTACATTCCCCGGGCGGTCTCGCCCCGGATTCGCTTCGCCACGCCGTGACCCGCGGCGCGAGCCGGACGACGACCGGTCGTCCGGGCCACCCCGCATTGGCCCCCCGCAGGCCCCAACCCGATGTCGCGGGTGGATGGCGCGGTCCCGGTTACCGGACCTGGGGGCCAGTGATCGGAAACAAGGGAAACGAGATGAATGCACCCCGGAGGCGAAGCCCCTGCTCCAGTCTCTCCTCCGGAACAGCCTTCTGCTCCAACACGGACGCGCGGCCCCGTGTGACGATCCTGGGAAATTGCGCGGCGATCTTGGGAAGGACCTGGTTAACGTAGTCGTACAGCTCTCCAGTGGTGAGAATCCCGTCCTTGTTGAAGTCGGCGTCGGCGGGCATGCTGAGGTGAGCGATCTCCTCCGGCTCCACTTGGAGATCAATCGCCCTCATCCCGCGCAGGAGAGTATAAGTGAGCAGGCCGTGACCGAGAGGATCGACCTCCAGGGCCGGCTCGCCTCGCCGCGCGGCCATCAAGTAGGAGGTCCGGGCCCGCCGTGATCCAACCTCCATCCAGCGCTGCACCGCGTTGACCTGCGGGTCTTCGAAGATGGCCTCGGCCTGACAGGCATCGACGATCACCAGCCTGTTGAGCGCGCTGAGCCGCATCAGGTTGGCCGCCACCACGGAATAGGGCATGACCAGCGTGGGAACAATCCGCGGCTCAGGGGCCGGCTGAGCCGCAGTCTTGGCAGCCGCTGGGTTCTGGGGGTTTGCGGGAGGAAAGGGAAAGGGCGGAAGGAGGAGGCAGAACTTCATGGGGTCGAAAACGCCGGTGTGACCCGCCAGGAAGACCACGACCGTGTCCTGGGGTCGATCTTCGACCCTCTTTCTCAACTGGCTGAAGACCTTGGTGACATTTTCGGTGTTCGCCCCGTCGTTGGTGAGCACGAGCCGCATCCCGGCGCGGCCCGTGGCGTCGATGCCCCGATTGTGCAGCACCTTACTGATCCGCTCCGCGTCGAGCTCGGCGTACTTGAGCCGATGCGGCTCCGACGAGTAGTCCCCCACACCGAGCGCGACGATGTGGATCTGCCCCGGCTCCGTCGGGCCGTCATAGGGGACCACCACCTCGGGCGAGCGGCTGTCGTAGGCCCCTTCGCGGCTCGCCATGGCGTAAAACCGGTTGTCTCCCTTGATCAGCCGAACCCGGGTCTGGAATCTCTCGGGCAGGATGGGCCGCGACTCCTCAAGGCCGCTCGGGATCGGCTGATCATTGAAGTAGAGCCGGACGTCCTTCAGGTCGCGAGCGCCGAGCACGACGGTCAGCTGCGTCTCGGGTAAGGAGGGGTCGATCCGGAACGGTGGTTCGATCGATACAGGCGGCGGCTCGTCCAGCTTGGTCACCCCCGGGGTCTTTCCATGGCGCAGTTGCTCACCCAGCGCGAAGGTGTAGAGCGCGGTGCTGTCGAACTGCTCCATCGACCGCGCCTCATCGCGGAGGCGGAACCGCACCAACTTCTGGCCGTTGAAGGAGCCGTCGTAATGCCCATCGGGGGTGTAGAGCACCCAGTCCAGCACCTCGTTCGCGTCAGGGGCAGGGGCCGCAGAGAATGTGCCCCAGTGCCTCCGCGTCTTGAGGTCCCAGAACTTCACGGTCGTGTCGTCGCTGCCGCTGATCAGCATGGGCGCTGCGCCTCGAGGCTGGTCGCCCGGCCAGGTGATCAGCGCGTTGATCTGCTCGAAATGATGCGGTCGAAACACGTCGAAGTCCTTGAGCCGCTGCGGAGTCGGCTCCATCTGACCCAGCCAGATCGTGGTGCCGTCGCCGACGGCTGCCAGGTAGCGGCCGTCCGGGGTAAAGGCGAGGGCTTTGGCGGCGCCGGCGAACACTCCCTGGATCAGCTCCATGTCCGGCTTGTCCCGGCGATCTCGCTCCTTGCGCCAGCTCCAGAGGTTGACCTGGCCGTCGCTGTGGCCCGTAACGATCTGGTGCGACGACCCCGGGCGGAGCAGGGCCACGGTGATGTTCCGGGCCGTCTGATCTCGAAACGTCACCAACGGCGTTTTGAGTCCGCCCTGAGCGGCTCTCAGGCCCCAGAGCCTCGCTTCCGGGGAGTCGCCCGCCGTGAGCAGGTAACGCGCGTCGGACGAGAAGTTCAGGCTGCGGACTGGGTCCTCGAGTTGGTCGATCCAGTGGGTTAGCCGGCCGGTCCTCGTCTCCCAGATGCAGACCAGCGGAACCTGGGACGGGTTGGCCGCGGCGGCGATCCGCGATCCATCGGGCGAAAGGATCACGGACTGGAAGGCGAGCTCCGCGGGCACTTGGTACGCGTCTACGGACCGTTTGAAAAATGCGGGATCGGTGGTGGATTTACCGAAATCAATGAGCACGAGGTATCCAGGGTGGTTCGAGGCGTCGGCGGCAGTGCTCAAGACGAGCTGGTGATCGTTGAGAAAGAGGCCGGAAGTCCAGGTCCCCGGCAGTCGCCGACAAGTTCGTTCCTTGAGGTCCCAGAGCCGGGCCTGGTTCAGCTCGTCGAGTGAGAGCAGGAACTGGCGACCAGGCGCGGCACCGAGGTGCTGAACCCGGCCACGGTGCGCGGGAATCCGCCAGGGACGATCACCGTTGCGAGCCTCGAGGGTCCGGGTCTGCACCGAGCCATCCACGTAGCCGACGATGAGCGTGCGCCCGTTGCCACTGAACGCCAGGGCAAACGCGCCGGCCATGGCCTCTCTGTGGACCAGTTGCGGCGGCTCGTCCCTGCTGATCCGCCAGACCAGCAGTTCACCGCTTTTCTCGGTGTAGGCTGCGAGGTGCCAGCCGTCCGGCGAGGAAATCAGGTGGCTTGCGGACTCATCGGTCAGGTCCTTTCCGCCTGGGGCGGCTTGGGGTAGGTCGGCTCCGACCGGGATCAGCCGAACGCCCTGCTCGTGACCAACCGCGAGGAGCCCCAGACGGGAGAAGACAAGCCGGCGTACAGGTCCGGCCGCGACCTGCCACTCGCTCTCGCGGTTGTTGGAGACATCGCGGACGACCACCCGGCCATCGTTGAAGCCCAGGGCCAGCCAACGGCCAGTGGGCGCGACCGCCACCGTCGTGGGGTGGCTGCGGGGAGTCTTAATAATGATCCCCCCGGTTCCCGAGGCGCGAAAGAGCCGGACTGTTCCATCGCCGCACCGCGCCACGACCACGCCGTGCTCGGCGTCGCCGCCGCCGGCCACCTCCAGGCATTCGACATTGGCCAGCCAGGGCTGAGGAGTCAGGGACGAAGCGCTCAGGTCCCAGAGATAGCTGCGCACGTCACGGCTCACCGAGACGAAGTGGACCCCATCGGGCAGCATCACGACCTGGACCACACCCTTGATGTGCGGTTGAATCGGGACTGGCTTGCGGGCGAAGTCCTGCTTCAGATCATAGGCGAGAATCGCGCTGGCGCCGCGGCCACCGCCGCTGACCAGCCACTGACCGTTGCCACTCAGCCCCAGGGCGGACACCCCGACCTCATGGCCGGTCAGATTGCGGAGCAGGGTCCGTTGCTCCATCGACCAGACCCGGACGAGCGAGTCCTGGCTTGCAGTGAAGACCAGGCGGCCATCGGCCGAGGAGGCGATGCTGGTGATCTTGTCGGCGTGCCCAACCTGGAGCACCATTTCAGGGCGGGCTGGCGCAGTCAGGCCGGCCGAACAGGCTGGACCACAGGGTCAATCGGGGTGGGACGCCCCCCATCGTCTGGAAGCCCCCCAGTTGGAGTTCGGGGTTTTGCTGGAGCGAGCGTAGACAGGCCGCCAGGTTGTGCTTGCGCTGCGAGTCTCCCATCCCGTCCAGCAACGTCGAGGTGAACAGGACCGCGGGATCCTTGGTCGCGTTGTCCCGCGGGCGGTCGGACGCCAGCCAGGCGGTCACGCCCGGCCAGCGCACCAGCCGGCGGAGCCAGTCGCGACCTGTAGGGATCGGCCCGGCGGGACGATTGGCGCCGGCCTGGACCTCGGGCGCCGTCGGCCCGCGGCGCACCGTCGTCGCCAGCCAGCAGACCACCTGGCATCTCCCTTCGGTCTCGAACACGAACTGGTCCAGGGCCCGGTCCAAGGACCAGCTCGTCGCCACCACATTGCCCTGCTTCGCGTCAATCGGCAGGAGGAAGTACTCCACCTTGGGCTCGAGCGTCGGACCTTGGGGCGTCACCACGGCGCCGGCTCGGCCGGCGAAGTAGAAGACGACGAGGTCGTCAGGCCGGGCCCTGGACTTCAGCCAGGTACGGAACGCCCAGTTCAGGTTTTTCCCGGTCGGCAGGATATTTGCCTCGGGATTCCCGGGCGAGCCCGGGTCGGGGTTGCCGAAGTCCGCGAGATAGAGTACGTGGCTCGATTCCCACTCCCCGTGACTGCGGAACCATCCCCGGACCCTGGTCGCTTCCCGGACCCGTTCAGGCAGACTGCCCGCTCGGAGCAAGGGGTCCGAGTAATTATCGATCCCCACAACGATCGCCCAGAGTTCCGGCCTATGGGGAGGAGACGGCTTGAGAATGTCTTCGGCCGCGGCTGCCAGGCCGAGCCCCGGCAGTCCCAGAACCCAGAGCCAGCCGATGACCAGCACTTGGCGGTTCATGGTGATACGTCTCCCTGGGCGCTGTCACCCTCTGTAATCCTGAAGTCGCTGTTCCAGACGATCTTGGTATCACCTTTCGCCCGAGTCGCGGATCGCTCTGGTCCGCCCGGCCCCGTGGGCCAGTCCAGAAGCGGGAGTTCGCGGCCTCGGCTCGACGTCACTTTTCCAGCTCCGAGACGCTCTACTCGCCGGGACACTCGATCGCGACGCGGAAGCCAAGATCATCGGGAGGAGCCGGGGCAGGGTCGGGGTTCATGGCTTTCCGAGAGAAGGTGGTCGCTTCGTTCCAATCGTCGATCTGGAACGAGCCGCCCCGGACCACATATTTCTGATTCGCATCGTGCCGGTCCACCTGGGGTTTGTCCACCTGGGGTTGATTCGGCCCGTTTCCCTCAGGAATGAGCTGCGCATACGGCTTGTAGGCGTCGAGGCACCGCTCGCGCACGTTCCCTGCCATGTCGAAGATGTCTTGCTCAGTCCTATCTTTCGGGAACGTCCTGACCTGGATTGGTCCGGGTCTGATTGGCTGGATATTCGGGTCGAAAAGGAAGGCCCACCGCTCCCCGCCCGGCGGGCGATTGTTCCCCCAGACCCATAATCGATCATCGATGTCGGACTTGGCGGCCAGTTCCCACTCGGCCTCGGTTGGCAACCGCCCTCCAACCCTCTCGGCGTACGTGCTAGCCATGGGGTAGCTGATGCCCACCGCCGGGCGGAGCCTGGCGGAGTCCGCGTCCTGGCTTTTCATCAGGTCGTACAGCAGCTTCCAGTTCGCCAAATGGGGCGCGTCTTCGGGGTGATCCCAGAGATAATCCTCGATCTCGCCGTTGGTCACTTCGGTCTCTTGGAGGTAGAAATCCGACACCTTGATCCAGTGCGCGCAAGGGGTGCGGTCGCTGTCCTTGGCGCGGTTGCGCTGTCGAGGATCGCCACGGAGGAACGTCTTCCCGAGAACCCGGATGAACCGGACTTTGTCCTTCGGGGCCTTCTCCTTGTCCTTGGTGCGGATGATAACGCGGGGCCACAGGTTGCCGCCCGCGCGATCATCGGGATCTTCGGGCTCGTACCCGTCTGGGAGGTAGATAGGCACCCCCTGCACGACGTCGAGACGTTTGAATTTGAAGCCGTCGGATTTCCGGACGAGATACATCGGCCCTTCGGGAGAAGCGGCCGTGTGCTCAGCCACCTGGTATCGGTCGTCCCGAAGTTGCCACCCGGGTTTGGAGAGTGGTGCCGTGTATTGGGAGTCCCGGGAGATGAGGGGCGTTTTGCGAGTGCCTGGAGAGGGTGGTCGCGGTCGAAGGACGACGAAAATCATCGTCGCCAGCAGGCAGAGGCCCGGGATCGCGAGCTTCCAGCGGAATAGCTTCGGCGTGGGCAGCGCCGCACGGAAC
Source organism: uncultured Planctomycetaceae bacterium (assembly GCA_963803395.1). Classification (GTDB taxonomy): domain Bacteria; phylum Planctomycetota; class Planctomycetia; order Isosphaerales; family Isosphaeraceae; genus JAFANO01. The sequence goes on along the minus strand of CAWDND010000095.1, from coordinate 55,553 downwards.
TTCTCAGCCAGTTCCCGGGCGGATTGGGGGCGTTTGTTGGGGTCTTTCTCCAGGCACCGCATGACCACCCGCTCAATCTTGGGGGGCACGTCGGCCGTGGGGTTGGCCTGCTTCATGAGGGGCGGCGGTTGGGTGAGATGGGCCGCGAGGATGCGCATCCGATCCCCCTTGAACGGCAGAGTGCCGGTCAGGAGCTGATAGAGCAGCACGCCCACGGAATAGAGGTCGCTCCTCCCGTCGATTTCGACCCTGTCTCCCTTCCAGCTTCCGCCCTGGATCTGCTCAGGGCTGGAATAGCCCACTGTCCCCAGGAATTCTCCGGCGGCGGTCAACTGCTGGTCCTGAGACTCCTCGTCGTCGATCATCTTGGCGATGCCGAAGTCGAGGACCTTCAGGTTTTGGCCCGGCGGCTTTGTATCGACGAGCATCAGGTTCGATGGCTTGAGGTCGCGGTGGATGATCGGCTTGGGCTTGCCGGTTTTCTCGTCGACATGGCCGTGCGCCTCTTGGAGCACCGCGCAGAGCTGGTCGAGGATCTGCGCGATCCAGTCCAGTGGCATCGGCTGTCCCTTGCGTTCCTCCAAGATTTTATTGAGACTGCGGCCCCGGACGTACTCCATCTCGATGTAGGCCATCGAGTGCGTCCGCTTGTAGTTGTAGACGGCCACGGCGTTGGGATGGTTGAGCTTGGCCATCAACTGGGCCTCGCGCTGAAACCGCTGCCACCCGTGGGCGTTCTGGGCGATTTTCGGCCAGATCAGCTTCAGGGCACTTCTGCGGTCCAGCTCGCTGTTGTGGACCAGCCAGACCTGACCCATGCCCCCCTCGCCGAGCAACTCGATGATCTGGTACTTGTCGAAGATGACTTGCCCCTCTTGGATGACCGGAGGAGGGGCCGCATTCCATGCACTCGACCCTGTCCCGTCGCGTCCGCGCCCTTGGGAATTTTCCGAGTTCCCGGAGTCATTGCTGTCGCCTGGCCGGGGACGAATGATGGTCGGGGTAATCAACGGCTCGGTCCTTTTCGGAGGCTTGTAGCTCTGGCTCGAGACGTCACTCAGGGGAGGCCGGTTCCATGTCCCGTCATCACGCTCATCGACTGGCTCGTCGACTGGGCGATCCGGTTCGTATTGCATGCTAGCTTCTCCCTGGAGACGGTGGAGTCACGGAAGCGCGCGGCTCGCACGCGACGAAAGGACCGAGTTCGCTGCCGAACGCGACCTACTCTTTCCGACATTATTCGGTAGAGTGCTCCTCACAGGAAGTACCTTTCCCTCATCCATTTCAAAAGGAGGTGATCATCGACGATGGAGCCGAAACGAAAGAGGATCTTCGCTTTCGATCTTCTCATCGCCTCCCCAGGCCCGGTCAATTGTACGGAGGCCGCGCGTCTAACCACATTCCCCCCTTCGCACTTGCCCACGACTCGAACAACCGGCTGCTCAACCGGCTCGAGCCCGACCCCGAGGAGCTCTGGGACGAGGCCGAGCCCCTCGAGAGCCCTCGAGTTGCGGCTGGTGCGCGAGGCGGTCCGGAGCTCTCTGGATCGACCTTTCATCACCCTCCCAATGCTGTCAACTGTGTAGCTCGTATACTGATAGCTCCATGCGAGCTTCGCCGTGATCGAGCAAATTGGCGTGGCCGAGGCGAGAATTGCGAGATGTTTTTTGTTAAGATTTCCCAAGCTGACTCACCGCGACTCCGAATGAGTGGAGGCATGATAGCCTGACCCTATCGGGCGCGGCCAGGCCATTGCATTCGACCAGGAAGACAAAGAAAGCGAAGTTGACCATGCCCCAGCGGCGAAGTTCACTGGCATGAGGGAATGTTCCTCCGGCAGCAACATTTCTTGACCGAGCATCGGCAATTGTTCGCATCTTATGCATCTCGACGAGAAATGGACCCTGCATCACAACTGGGGACTTCGCTCGATCAAGCTCAATACCGATGCCCTGGCGAACTTCCGGTTCGCGGTCAGCTCGCTCAAGGTGCGGCTGCGCGACGGCACCTTGATCGAGGTCCCCGAGGATGGTCCGCTGCCGGAGATCAACCTCAAACCGGTGCTGCGAGGGCAACCGAAATGTGACGGTTTATCTGGGCGTACCGGTCCTCAAGTCTGGCCAGCCCAACGTCGCCCCCGAAGGACCGGCGGAGCACACCCGCTACTACCTGGTCACCCAGCAGACTGGAAGATGAAAACCTCGGCGTCAATCCCCAGCCGATCACGATCCGGCGGCTCAACCTCAAGCTGCTGCATGTCGTCCCAGAACTTGGCCGGGTACGAGACCATCCCGATTGCGCGGGTCGAGAAGTCGGAGCGTGCGGAGGCCACACCCCAGCTCGACACGACCTACATCCCGCCGGTGATGGCCTGCGACGCCTGGCCTGAGCTGAGCGTCGGGATTCTCCAGGCGATCTACGACCGGATCGGTCGCAAGATCGAGAAACTGGCTGGCCAAGCTGTCTCGCGAGGGCTGAGTTTGGAGAGCCCTGCGCCGGGGGACGTCCTGATCTTCGCCCAGCTCCGCGAGCTCAACGCGGCCTACGCGACGCTCACCAGCCTCGCCTTCATCGAGGGAATCCATCCTCTGATGGCTTATCACGAGCTCTGCCGGCTGGTCGGGCAGCTTTCGATCTTCAGCCTCAGTCGACGGCCGCCAGTGATCCCGCGCTACAACCATGACGACTTGGGAGGATGCTTCTATCAGCTCAAAAATTACTTGGACGACCTGCTGTTGATCGTCCCCGAGCCCGATTACCAGGAGCGTCCCTTCGTCGGACACGGGCTGCGGATGCAGGTGCGCTGGAGCGGGCCTGGCTGGACCAGAACGCCGAGATGTTCATCGGTGTCAAGAGTCCGCTCGAGCCCGAGCAGTGCGTCGAGCTGATGCGGCAACTGGACATGAAAGTTGGCAGTTCCGACCGGATCGAGATGATCTACCGCATGGGGGACATCGGGCTGAAATTCTCGCACGTTCCGGAGCGGGAATTGCCACCGGCCCTGCCCAGGGACAAGGGACTGACCTATTTTCAAATCAACCGCGAGCAGCAACAGAATGAGTGGCAACAAGTTGAGCGGTCGCTCACGTTGGCCATTCGGTTCAACGAAAACCGCATCGTGGGGAACATCGATCGCCAAGAGATCGTGAACCTCCGCCTGAACACAGAGATGCCCTTCCGGTTCACGCTGTACGTGCTGGCGACCAAGGGTGTCGGCAGCCAGTCCGGGTAGGTCGTCGACCGTACTTGAGGTTCGTCGCGTTTGACGTCACCAGCGCTCTGTCATTCAAGGCTAGCCGCCACTTCATTCGAACCCGAAGTCCGGCCCAGACGATGGTCTTTCGATGAACAAGCAATTCGGTAATCTTGTTTACCCGGTGATTTCCTGTGCGCTGGATCTCAAAGACCGGTTGGACCGGGGCGAGTCACCCGAGATCGAGGCCGAACAACGGCGGCTGCTGGAATTGCTCCGGACAGACGGGGAGACCCGGCGCCTGACCGATTACATCGGCGATGGGGGCGTCTTCCTGGGCACCCGCTACATTTTGGCCTGCTGGATCGACGAACTGTTCATCGTGCATTCCCGTTCCACCTGGTCCGATCTGTGGAAGGAACGGATTCTGGAGGTGGCCCTCTACGGGTCACGTGATCGCGCATGGAAGTTCTGGGACCAGGCCGAGCTCGTGCTCAAGCGGCCCAACACCCCTCGAGTCCCCATCCCGCCGGGGCCGGACGCGCTGGAGACGGTCTTCCTCTGTGTGGTGCTGGGTTTCCGAGGCAAGTACCTCGATCATCCGACGAAAATCCGCGAGTACGTCGAGGAGATACGCTCGCAGGTCACCAAGACCAGCGCCTGGCAGTCGCCCCGCAGCCTCGCCGCCACAACCCACGCCGAGCCCCTCCTGGGTCGGGGGATGCTCCGCCGCGTTGTCGGGGTCTACGGGGGGGTGGCCTTGATCGTCATCCTCGTGCTCTTAATCCTTGCCAGAATATCATTTTCATAATCTTTTAAATAATATATTATAATGTTCAAGATCTTCGCAAAGCCCTGGGAATTCCTCAAGTCGCTGTTCGCCTTGGCGTTCCCGATGTTCACGGGAGGCCGGTCAGCCTCGGCCGAAGCGGCCGACGCGATCGGTCGCTGGGCGGCACGCACCGTCCTGGTCGCGGTGGTTCTGCTCCTATTATGGCTGATCAACCAGTTTTCCGGGCTGAAGCACTGGATCCCATACGGGCGGATCGGCGAAATCTGGCTCCCTCTGCTGGCCCTCTGCCTCTACGCCATCATCTGGCTGGGTTGGTGGCTCTATCGCGTGCTGAGCCTCGAGATCGAGCCCGCGACCTCCGAGTTCCCCGACATCGACCGCGCCTGGAGCCTGGCCCTGGAGGCGCTGAACAGGGCCGACATCCACCTGGATAACACTCCCTTGTTCCTCGTCCTGGGATGGACCTCTGGCTCGGAAGGCGCGCTGTTCCAGGCGGCCGGGGTTAGGGCGCAGGTCAAGCAGGTTCCCCAGGATCCCACGGAACCGATTCACGTCACGGCCAACCGTGACGGGATCTGGGTGACATGCCCGGGGGTGTCCCTGTTGGGCCAGCACAATCCGGCGGCGCTGGGGGAGACTCCAGACGAAAAACTCAGCTCCCTGGTGGAAGACTCGATCGACCAGGTCCTGATGAGCGGAGAGAGCGGGGACGCCACCATCGGGGTCGGTGATCTCGCCGGACAGCTCCAGAAAGTCCGCGAACGGAGCATCATCCCAAAGCGTCTCATCGATCCCGAGCCGTACAAGGCGCGCCTCAGACACCTCTGCCGCCTGATCACCCGCGACCGCCAAGGATTCTGTCCCGTTAATGGGGTCCTGGTCCTCCTGCCGATCACGGCCGCGGACCCCAAGGCTGAGCTTGAAGAGATCGCCAACTCGTGCCGGACGGACCTGACTGTGGCCCTCGAGGCGTTTCGAATCCGGTGTCCTGTCTTGGTCATGGTTTGCAACCTAGAAAAATTGCACGGATTTGGCGATCTGGTCGAGCGGTTGCCCGCCGGCCAGACCGGCCGGCGGATAGGTCAGCGATTTCCGCTGGTTCCAGACCTCGAGCCTGGCGAAGTTCCCGCCAAGGTTCAAAGTTTACTGGAATGGATCGGAGACACTCTCTTCCCCTCCATGGTCTACTCCCTCTTCGAGGTGGAATCACCGGGTGGCGAGGAAATCTCGGATGTGGTGCAGGCCAACTCCCGTCTCTTCCGCTTCATGATCGAGATGCGCGAACGGCACGAGCGACTCGCCCATCTGGTCAAGGGTTGCATCCCTTCGCTGCCGGGCGAACTGGTGATGTTCGGTGGATGCTACTTCGCCGGCACGGGCGATCCCGCGACCGAACAGGCCTTCGCTTCGGGTGTCTTGATGCGGATGATCCAGGACCAGGATCACGTCACTTGGACTGCGGACTACCTGAGCGAGGACGCCTCGCTCCTTCGCCTGGCGCACCTTTTCAGGGTTTCTCTTCTCGTGTTCATCGCTCTCGGGTCTCTGCTCGCGCTGAGCTTGATCCTCTGGATGGTGTTCTTCCGTGGGGCCAGCCCGAACCCGTCATGAGGATCGGCCCCCACCCCCTTCGGTCTCACCGGAGCAAGAGGTCGAGATCCCCGCGTATCGTTTGGCCCGCCTCGACCGTCACGTCTTTGAGGTCCCGCCGTCTGGTCGTCTCCTTCAGGCAATAGAGACGGTATCGCCCGGGTTTGAGGTCCTTGAAAGTATACTTTCCGCCTTTCTCCGTCCGCGCCTGGGCGATCACCGGGTTCTTGTCCTTGGCTTCGGGATCGAGCAGATAGACAATCAGCCCGGGCTGGGTCAGGTTGCCCTCGGTCACGGTCCCCTCGATGGCGCCTGGAGCGGGGGGCTCCTTCTTTGCCTTTTCGGCGTCGGCCTCGATCGGAGGAGGTGGAGGCGCGAGCACAGCGACGTCCGCAGAAGCGAATTCGGTCAGGCCGACGCCGGATTTGAACCGGGCGGTGACCACGATTGATCCGGCAGCGTCCTTGGGGAGGGGAAGCATTGCCTCCCACGTCCTCCGGGTGTTGTCGCGCGGCTGGCCCGGGCTGGAAAGTCCTGCGGTCTTGGCCTTGTCGAAGTCGGTTTTGGGGCCTACGAAGAACGTCACTTCCTCGATCCCCGAGGCGGGGGGCGTGACGCTCCCCTTGACCTCCAGCGCGGTGGTCCCTTTCTCGATCTGTTTGAGGACCTCCAGTGCGACGTCCTGCGGCGGTTGGTCGTCCAGGGTGAGGGAGATCTGGTGGTGCGCCAGCTCCTTCCTGCCGGAAGCGTCGAGCAATCGCGCCACCAAGAGACGTTCTCCTCGGATGCCAGGGATCTCAAATTCCTTGCTCCAATCCGTCGCGCTGGCTTCAAAGAGCAGGGCGCCCTCCTGGCCCTGAGGGTCGAAGCCCAGATGCCAATTCTTGGCCGGGGCGTTCCAGGAGCGAATGTTGTCGACGAACAGCCCATTCTCCATCAAGCCTAAATGGAAGACTAGTTTGGCGTCTGCCGGAGCGTTGTCCACCGCGAATCGGACGCGCAGCTTGGCAGGTGGGTCCGCTTTGAGGTCGGCCTGGAAGCGGACCCGCGGCGTTCGGTCCTCGAGCACCTTTTGAACCCCTCCCGCGCGGGCGAAGGTCGTCTTGAACCACAGGGCCCGCTCGACGCCGTCGACATTAAGGTAGAATAATCCTTCTTGCGGGGCGGCCGGATTGAGGACGAGCCCCTCGGCATAGAGCGTCAGGGTCCCTCCGGGCGCGAGGGTGCCCGAGAGCGTGCCCTGAGGGGATTCCAAGAGAGCGGGAAAGAGGCTCGGGTCCCTGGGCAGGACCAGCTCGACCGGGCAGGGAGGGCCTGTCATCTGACGGAGCGCCTGAGGGCCACGACCAGGCGGTTCTTCTCGCTGGCCCCGCTCGCAGGAACGAACTGGGCTTGGGTCACTTCGAGATAATCCAGAGGCGAGGCGATGTCGGCCTGGATCAGGTGCCGATCGAGCTCCTCGTCGTCGGGAGCCTTGGCCTCGCGCAGCCGGATGAGCAGCGTTCCTTTCAACTCGGGCAAGGGGTCGGTGGGCTTGGGTGGGGTCGCACCGAAGCTGGGAACCACCGTGGTCGAATGTGCGTTAACGGTCAACTTCGCGCCGACTTTCAGAGGTCGGACGCCGCCGTCCGCGACGATCGACTTGCCAGTCATCTCGGCGATCACATCCCTCGGCGACGGCGCCGGGTTCCTGACGAAAACATAGAATGGTTGGTGTTCGGGAATCGGTCGCAGATGGAGGAGATCGAACGGCACCTCGAGCGGCAGGACAGGATCGCTGCTGAGCACGAGCCTGGGTCGCAGAGCCTCCGCGATGATGTTGATGGGGACCAGCAGATGATAGGTGTGCCGGTTCGCCAGCGACGCCTGGATGATGAAACCGGCCGGGGGACGGACCTGGCGGACCTGGTCCTCCTCGCTCCACTCGACCCGCACCGTCGAGCTGCCCTGCCTCTGGGGCGTCAGCTCCAACTCGGCGGATCTCGGCTCCGTCACCGTCACCCGGAGCCGCGGGTCATCAGGTTTGAAGACCGCCAGCGCCACCTTTTGGGGAACCACCGCCTCAGGAGCGCGGAGGAGAACCTTGAGGGTGACCTCGGCCGTGGGCCGCTCGGCTGACAGGCTCAGGCTGGTCGGCGCAGTCATGCTGAGCTCGAGATAGGTCTGCTGGGGAAGCTCACCCGTCTTGGAGAACTCCAGTGCCACCATCTGGTTGAACATGCGGGAGTCGTCCAGGTCGGGCAAGTCGTGACCCTGGTGCCGGTAATGCTCGGCAAGCCATGCCCAGGCCGCCCAGGCGTCCCGCTCTCGGCCCTGCCTTGTCGGGTTCGACTGCCAGTCGAGTGTGAAGACCGGCGCGATCCACCCGAGTCGGTCGTTGCTGTCCGTCTGATCTTGTTGTTTGAGCAGTTCGTCAAACTTGGCGCGGACGAAACGGGTATACCGGCCCAGCGCCGACCAGACCTTCACGTCGTCCGTCATATCCCAGGTCAGATCGGCACCGGTCGCGCTCTTGAGGCCGACAGCCTCGCGGATCAACTCCACGTGTGTGTCTAGTCGCTTGGCGGTCCTCTCCTCGCCGATGAGGTTCACCAGCGCGGCCAATCGCCGGGCACGCCGCCCCGCCCGTCCTTGCAGGGCATCGCTCCTGCTGGCCTCGGTCCCGGAGTCGGAGACGGTTTCGGCCTCCCTCATCGGCAGGACCGCGAGCCGCCGATCCAGTATCCGGAGTGCCGACCAGAGCTGCTGTCGCTCCTGAGACGAGGGAAAAGGAGTGGCTAGGATCCCGTCGATCCTGAGGGCCAGAGTGGGGTCGGGTCGCTCCGACTCCGACTGGCACCGCTTCACCAGCCCGAGAATTTCGCTGGACCGGAACGGACGATCGAGGTCGCTCAAGAGCCTGTCAAGCTGCTGAGTGACGTCGTTCAGTCTGATGTCCAGTTGTTCCAGTTGGTCGGCTGAGGGGGCCTGAAGGGGTTTCTCCAGGAGCTGATCGAGCGTGCGGGTCGTCTTGGCGGTTTCGAGCCATTGACTTTCCAGGTCGGTTCGACCGGTCGCTTCCAGGTAAGGAATGTAGAAGCGAAGCAGCGCCAACGACCGTCCCAGAGCGATTTGGGCCTTCCGGATCTTGCTCTGGATGTTCTGCACGGTTGCGTAAGATTTGTAGGCTTGATCCCATGCCGCCGTGATCCGAGGCCACGACACGAAGCCCGACGCCTGGTTCAACATCAGTATCTGAGCCACATGACGGTCGGCAGCGGCTTGGTCGAGCTGGTCGCGGACCCACGCCAGGGAGGACGGCTGGCTATTGGCTGCTTCGGCCATGATGACGACGTCCCAGGCCGATCTTGCGGTCGTGTCGGACCACTCGCCGGGCGAAGCTTTGGCCCGCTGAGCGAGTTGCTTGAGGAAGCGGAGTTCGACCACATCGAGCGGGAGCCCGCTGTCGTCGAGCAGCGAATCGAGGAACTCCAGTGTCTTGACATCGAATTGCTCGTCGCCGGCTGCGTCGACGATGGCCCCGGCCAGGTCCAAGCTGGTCTTCCCCTTGAGCTTGTCCAGGATCGCCTTTCTCAGGCTGGCGTCGCTTTGCTGGGGAGGAACCAGGGAGGGCTGCGGTTCGCGCCGGCTCCTCAGGACCTTCCGCAGCGCGTCGACGAGTTCGCCGTCCGGTTGCCAGCCCAGGTTCCTGGCCTGGCCGACCGAGCGGAAGGAGGGAGGACGTGAGATGTTCCTGGCCTGATCCATCGCCGCTTCGAGCTTGCGGAGCTCGTCCTTCAGTTCGCTCTGGATTCGAACGGGGTCTTCCCCACCTCGCCAGCGCTGTTCGGCCCGCAGCAGGATCGCCGCGAGCCTCCGGAAGATGCGGGGTGCGGCGAGGAAGTCGTTCGCCTTCCACCAGTTCTCGCGCACCGTCCAGCCATCGGCCAGCCATTGCGGCGAGCTCACACCTTCTGACTCGGACGCCCCCGCTGCTCCCTTCTCAGCGGCCTTCTCCTTGGCGGCCGCTTTTCCGGGGATCTTGTCCTTGTCCGCCTCCTTCCCAGCTCCCTGGTTGTTGGCCTTGTCAGCCATTAACTTGGAGGCTTGAGCGGCTGTCTTGGGCTTCGCCTGGGATGAGTTCTTCTGCCAAGGCCAGGTCGTTTTCTGCTGCGTCAACGCGACGAGCGGGAAATCCCGACCCGAGCCGATGAGGAAGGGCCGCTGGTGGATCCCCCGGTAGTGCTGGGCCCAGAGGTCGACGTTCCGCGTGAGATAGCCGGCCAGCTCCTTGACGGAGACGGCTCGATCATGGTTGAGATCGGCCTCTGCGTCGGTCAGGCCGAGGCGGAAGTAATAGCCGAAAACCGACTGACCGAGGGCTTCCGCGCCGAGCGCGACCTGGCCCGGCGCAGGAGCCGATCACCAGCAGGTGGGGGACGTTGGGCTGGTTGGGGTCGCTCTCGCTTTGGAGTCCCTCACGAATGAGGTCCGCCACACCGTCGGCCGTCGCACCGAGGTCGAAGGGATCGGGCGTCGTCCTCATGATGTCGAGGACCAGCAGCTTTTTCTCAGCCGGGCATTGCTTGAGCCGCGCCACCACAGTGCTCAGGGGAAGCAGCGTCTTGGGGGCGAAGGGATCGGAGTCAGTCGCCAGGACCTGGATTTTCCCCTCGCCATCGACCGTGGCATAAGCCGCGAGGTAGACGACAACCGCATCCCCACTTTTTCGGTTCTTCAAATTGTCCAGACGGGTCCTCATCACCTCCAGGGTCGGGTTCCTGGTGGCATCGTCGTCGGAATCGACGTCGGTGAAAAGATGCTCGGCCTGCAGCGCCTCGCGGTCGGCCTCCACCCAGGGGATGGGAGGGATCTGCGGTTTCTGATACACCGCGATCCAGAAGGGGACGAAGTACGGGCTGGGTGGGTTCGGGAAGAGGAACTGCCAGACGATCCACATCATCGTCACAGCGACGCCCAGCAGCATCGTGGTCAGGAGCGTGGCCGCCACCAACTTCGATGTCCGCGTTTGGGACGGCGCGGGTTTCGAGGCCTTGTCTCTCCCTTCACGCCAGCGCCCGGGCCTGCGGTCACATCGCGCGTCATGGCAATTCTCCTCAATCACTCCACGCAACGGGAAACGTGTGGACCAGCCGCCCTCGGCGGGGCCGGCCCCACCGAGGGCGGCTGGTCCACATTCCTGAGAGCGGATTTTTATTATACTCAAATCACCACGGAAAAGAGGAATGTCCGATGGCGTTCCCGACGATCTCCGGAACGGCAGGCGTGGGGAGATCGATCGGCCAACATCCGGGACATCCCGCATGCGAGATCGGGCCGATTCAGGAGATGGGTTGATGGGCGTCTATCAAGATTACATGGATCACATGTGGAGCGGATATTTCACCGCAGAATTTCGGGAGAAGCATCTCATGCCGTTCCACTATCTCCCTCGCGGGGGGCACAAGGAGGCGCGGCAGCGGGCGCGGGATGGCAATGTCGCGTTGAACGCCAGGTTTCAGCGCGAGCAGGGTACCGGCCTGAACAGCATCATCTATGACATCGATCCCGATCACGGGACACCACGTCAGGTATTACGCCTGATGCAGGAGGTAGAGATGCGGAATGTGGAGAGGTACTACGTCAGAAGCGATGTGAATAAGAACCAGGTTCTGACCCTGGAGGAATACTCCATCCAGATGACCGGTCACGGCAGCCGCCAGTGGTTCGTCAAGCGGCGCTTCTTCTACGGGGTCTGCAAGGACTCGAAGACGGATCGTTATGTCATCTTTCATCTGGGTGGCGTGTAGCCCCTGACCCTCTCACCGCACGCGACCTGGGATGAGCACATCCGGAGGCTTCGGGATCATGCCCCCAATCTGGGGCGGGGGAAGCGTCCCGATCTCGACCATGTGATCTCTTTTCTCGGCCTCGCTACGGAACCGCTCCAAGGAAATCAGACCCAGGCTTCTGAGCTTCGCGATCTGGTCACGGCTCACCGGCCAGAACAGCCCGGCGTACTTGTGGGCCGGGGTAGAGAGCCGGTGCTCGTAGCCGCCCACCTGGATCCCGGACAGGCGGAGGCTTTCCGGGTCGACGATGACAGGTCGATCCTTGGGGTAAGCCAGGCGCACGACCAAGCAGGGCTCGGAGACCAGGGGCTCTCCCGACCGGACCTCCACGAGATGCTCTTCGAGCCGAACACTCTCGACGACGACTGTTCTGCCGTCGGCGAGGCGGACGTTGTGATGATCAATGGCATCCGGTGGGGCGAACTTGGTCATGTCGAGCGCGGTGGTGGGAAGCATCTCCTGGTCACGGTCCCAAAAGGCCTTCAGGACCGGCTGGTGCGCCCGCGCCCGCGGGGTCGGCGACCCACTGGGGGACGTCGATCTGCCAGGTCGGGGCCGGGTACATCAGCCGCTCGCGCCACCGTACCGCGAACTCCGGCGCACCACTTGTGTCCCTCGGCCGCAGCTCGAACCAGGTTAGGCGTGGCTTGACATGCCTCAGTGCGCTGGGAACGAGTCTCGAGCGATTCTAGGGCCGTCAGCATCTGGAACGCCTTGCCTTGCTCATCCTGGCACCGGTCGGCCAAGACGGAGAGCCGCCACCCGCCGCGATCCTGATGCACGTTTTCCCGGATATCGTCGCTGGAGAGGGCCCGCTCGAAGACAAGCCCGCCGTCCGGTCCCTCGACGAGCCGCACAATCAGACGGTCCCCCCGCGCCAGGTCGATCTCCTGCTCATAGGTACGATCGGCTCGGACTCGCAGCTTGTACGTCCCGGGCTCCAGACCGCTGGTCCACCAGCGGTCCGCTTCGTCCGGGTTCGACACCTCGAGCAACTTGTCGCTGACCGGCGTCCCGTCGGGCTGCTTGATAATTTGGCAGGCCAGCTTCTGCCTGATCGATCGCTCCAGGGTCACGACCAGATCGGCGAACTTCTCCACCGTGAAGAAATGGCCCGGCGGGTTCAGGTTGGAGACCCCTCGGAAATTCTCGAGCGCCTTCTCCAGTTCCTTCGGGCTCACCCGGAAGAAGATCATGTTGATCGTGATCCCGGTGTTGTTGAAAAAATTTTGGATAAACTGGGGAATCGTGAGACCTTGTCCGTTGAAGCGATTGTTTGCCATGAACCGATTGTCATCGCCGTCGGTGAGGACCAGCAAAGTTTTCAGGCCCTTGGCCTTGTCAAGGTCGAGCTTCGCGCCCCACATGGCCTGGACCAACGGCGTTCCGTAGAGGGGCCAGAGCTGGTCAAGCTGCTTGATCAGGTCGCCGAGCTGGGCAGGGTTCCAGGCGGTGGGAGGTAAGAGCTGGCGAATGGTCTGTTCCGGCGCTTGACCCTGCACGTCGTCGATCGGCTGTCGCTGATTGAGCGTGATAAAACCCGCACGCGCCTGCCCGAACACCCAGATGCTCACGGTCGTGCCCTGGGGCACCTGTTTGAGGACGCGTGCCAGGGCGTTCTTGGCATCCCGGAACTTGGAGGGGAGGGCATTGACTTCCGCCAGTGAGCTGGTCTCACCGGGGATCATGCTGCCCGAGCAATCCAGGACGATCGCGATGGCGCCGTTGCCCTCGCCGAAGCGATCGATGACCTGCTGATCGGCCCGGACGGCGATGCTGGCCAGGGGTGGGTCGGGCGGAGCGGGACCGATCGCGACCACCTCCGGCAGCGGGTGGAGCTCGACCTCCGTCCTGCAACCGAAGAGTTGACCTCGGAAGAGGCCGTCGACGCTGAGCGTGGTTTGCTCCACCCGGGGCCTGATCAGCAACGGGTTGGATTCCGCCTGGCGCAGCAGCGGGCTGAACAGGGTGAAGTCGATGGTTTCACCCCTCGTACGCCGGGCGATCTGGTAACCCGGGGCATCGTCTTCGAGTTGGAGGAGTCGGTCGACTCGAGGCTTGACCACGGGAAGGCCGGGCGGGATGGGCCCTGTCTCGACAATTCGGTATGAGACCGCGAGGCTCCGCTCGCTGGTGAGGACCAGCCGAGGAGGGCCATCCAGCGGGAGCTGACTGGGTTTGGTCAGGTCGAGCTGGAACTGGCCGCTCTGGTCCAGAAGAGTCTTGATTTTGAGGACTTCCGCGGTTTTGGGGAAGAGCTTGGCCGCGTCGGTGACAAATCGCGAGCCCGCGAACTTGTAATAGGGCTTGGCTTGCGGCTTCTCGTCATACCAGTGGTCCTGCCAGGTGCGCTCGGCCATCCAGAGCAAGAGGTCGTGGATCCGCGTCTGGCGGTACCGCGAAGTCGCCTCGCCGACCGACTCGTCCAGCGGGGCGGCTCCCCCGTCAATCAGCCGGCTGAGGCGATCGGCCTTCACGAGCCGGGACTGGAAGGCGCGAAAGTCGGAGATACCGTTTTCCTCATTGGCGAGGCGGTCGATCTCGACGGGCAACTGGCGCCACCGACGGCCGATCGGCTCACCCGCGGTGGCCAACGCCTTCCACCACGTCTGATCCTCGTCCGCGGTGCCGGGGCGCTGGATGCGTTCGGCCGTCTTCTGGAAATCGCCTTGGTCCTGATTCTGGAAGAGGGGATCGTTGAACCAACGCGGACCAAGCACGGCCAGGGACATGAGCCCCTCAATGCGGGCGCGGTGCTGGATACGTTGAAGTGATTGCTTCAGTTCGTCGGCTGAGGGCTCGGCCATTTCGCCCTTGTCGGCCACTTCGAGATCGTTCTTCCGGATGTTGTCCAGGCGGTCCCAGATCGTGGTTCGCAGCGCCAGGTCATCGCTATCCGCGAAGGCGACCGCCGCAGCCGCGGTGGCGGCCTCCCAGTCCTCCTTCAACCGGGTGCTGTCGATCCTGGACCTCTGGTCGGCGAACTGGCGTGAAACCCGCTCGAATCCCGCGGCGATGACCTTGGCGAGTCGATCGATCGAACCGGGGGCGGCGCCTGGGGCGTCCTCCAGGGCCTCGGTCAGCTCGTGGGTTGGTTTCCAGAGGTTTTCCACGGTCTGGAGCAGGTCGTCCTGGAGTTCGCTGGTGGGACGGTGAGGCAGCCAGCGGGAGTAGTCCGGCAGGTCCGAAAGGACCCGATCCCGCGTCGCCAGCGCCTCATGAATCATGCTTGCACGCTGTAAGGCCTGCTGGTAATACCCCCTCGCCTGGTCCAGGGCCTCCTTGGATTGATCCCAGGTCTGCACCTCCGACGAGAAGAGCTGGTCTTCGCCCAGACGCCGCTGCGCGTCGGCTTGCTCGACCAGGGACCGGACCCAGGGGTGGACCTGCTCGCAGTAATGGTACGTGCTCAACTCTTCGGAGAGCCCCAGGGCCGCGCGTTCCGCCTTCTGGCGGAGCGCCAGGGCGTCGGTGATCACCGTCCAGTACGAGGGTGGCCGAACGCTCAGAGAGGGGAGATAGATGCTGAGCATCCTCAGGAAGTGGGCCTCGGCCGGTTGTGGGTAATCGCTCCCCTTGATGAGTTCAAGCTGATCGGCGGCACGCTTCAGGTGAGCGACGGGGTCCTTGGTGGCCAACTGAAGCAAGAAGTCGGCTGCCCGGCTGCGGAGCGACGGGCGCAATTCATCGTCGCCTGAAGCGGCGGCCGCGCTGGACTGGAGGGACTCCCATTCCTTGAGGGTCTCGACCCTGCTCGGTGAATTCCAGAGGCGGATCAGTTCCGGCGACGTGGACGAGGTCGGCTCGGCCGCGTCCCCCTGGACTGCGCTCATCACCAGGTTGTTCTCGGCCGAGTCGGTCAGCTTCTTCAAGAACCGCTCGTTCCGGAGGATCCGTTCCAGCATTCCGAGCCGCCCGGTCATGGTCTCGGCATGCACGGTGTCTCCGGCGCGCATCAGTTCCTCGGAGCGGATCAGGGTGGCCCGGTATTCTCGCCATCGCCGTGGCGAGTAGACCGAAGGGTGAGGGACCAGCCGATTGAGCCGGTGGAATCGTTGCCAGGCCCTCGTAAGTCCGGCGCGATCGGGGACAGCGGCCCGGGTGGGAGCTGGCGCCCCCTCGACCGAGGCCAGAAAGACCTTGCGGGTGCGGGGCGATCCGATGCCTCTGCGCCCCGTTCCTCCCCGGCTTTGACTTGCGGCAGCAGGATCGGTTCCTGAACCGCACCGCGAGCATTCCAGACCCAGTTCCGCACGTTCCTGCGCACATACTGGTACAGCTCATCGAGCGTCAGGGCTCATCCGAGCCGGCTGCCTTGCCACGCAAGGCTTCGATGACATAGTGAGTGAAGACCGTCCGGCCCAGTCCTTCCGAGGCCCAGCACCGCTGATCGACGTCGCAGCCGCTGAGGATCCACAGGCCTTTCACCCTCCGGATCTCGGGCTCCAGGTCCTTGAGCCGGCGAACGAAATCGTTGTGGAGCATGCCCAGCCGCCAGTCGGCCGGGATCTGGGCCCCTTCCAGGACCAGGATCTTGAGCTTCTCCGGGGGGAGTTGACCCATCGATTCGATCACATGTTTCAGGTCGAGCCGATCCTCAGGCCGGGACATCTGGTTGGGCAGCAGGTAGGCCCCGTTGGAGTCGGAGCCGCCGTGCAGCGCCAGCACGATGAGGATCACCTTCTCCGCGAAGCCTTTCCTGCGGAGATCATCGATCAGGTCGTCCCACTGGTCGGCCCGATCCAGAATCCTGCGGCTGCGGAGGAGCTGCAGAAAGGCGGGATTGAACAAGGCCCAAGGTCGGGGCGCCTTCGAGACCGCCTCGATCCCCTGGAGGCCCTCCCAGCCCAGCACGTTATGGGGGACCGTCAAGTTCGTGGCGTAATTGGCACCGACGAGGATCACGGCGGCCGGATGAGGAGGCCGGATGAGGACGATCAGCATGACCACAAACGCAAGGAACGTGAGAAACGCCATGAAGGTGCCCGCCACCTTGTAGTTCCAGGACCGTGGCGGCTTGGCTGGAAGCTGCGGCGAGGGACCTCGCTCCGTCCATTTATGAGCCGGCTCGTCCGGACGGGGTGACGGACGAGCCTTGCGCTTCCAGGAGGGTCTCGGCGTGCCGGAGCGTTCGTCTGCCATGGCTGTGACGTCCCGAGCCCGAGTGAATGATCGGAAATCTCGAAAGACATTTGTATCGTAACAGCTCCCCCACCTTGAACCGAAGCGGAAAAATTCGGTTTCCGATTAATTTATTATCATAAAGAGGACTCGAAACCTGGCGAAGGGCAAAGCCGCTTCCGGGTCTTCCCGGGTTCGGGCCGAAGGGATTCAACGAGGCCGTCTCCCACCGGTGATCGTTGTCGCAGCGGTTCCCGGGGAGGCAGTTGCCTTGATCGCCGTAACGCTGAGGTCACCGCCGATTGCCCTCATTTCATGAAGTCGACTCGACCGCGGCAGCTTCGAAAGCAGCGAACCCAGGGAATCGGATGTGACCACCTGGGTTCGCGACGGGCGAATCGTCCTGATTGAGTGGTCGTGAATTCCTCCCGGTCCGATTCGCTCGGGGGTATCAGAACAGGAACCGCACCTCGAAACGGAACCAGGGATCAGCCCAGTGGGGGTAAGTGGTCGCCCAGGTGATCGCACCGCCGAGGTCGAGCCGGTTACAGATCGACCAGCGAAGGCCTGGGCCGATGTTGAAATACGAGACCCCGCCTCCAGTTCTCAACTTGGGGTCCGTTCCACGGAATGATTTAGCAGCGGGGATGGGCCTGGTAAAGCCGCCGTTCTCGAACGACCAACTGTCCATCTCGAGGGTGCCGATCAGCGGGCTGTCGGGCGTGCACCAGAGAAGGACCTGGTTGAGGCTCGTGTATGAGTAGAGGATGCCGCCGGCGATCGGCGCGGTTCCGCCGAGCGGGATCCACTGGCCCAGTTGACTCTGGAGGAACGTTTCCGGGCACAGCTTCAGCGAGGCCATCAGCGAAGGGTCGAGCGAGAAGTGACCCGTGCCCAGCCCGTTAAATGCGTTGCCGCTGGGGGTGTACGTCCTGAACTGGAAGGCGATCTGGAGTAACTCGGTGTCGAAGAACAACGATTTCAAGCCGAAATTGATGTCGCTGAATCCCGCCTGTGTCGGGCTAAAGAGCGGGTTCAGCTCTCGGTAGGGGATTTCGACGAAGAAACTCCCCATTGCGCCCGCGGCCTCCTGGTAGAGATAAAGCTGCTGGAGGTGTTTCACGCTGGGGTCGGTTTGAAAGGTGACGCCGCGGATTGTGAATTTCCCTCCGGAACGGGTTCGCTTGAGGAAATATTGATTTCGGTCCGGTCGCACCAAGTTGGTGAGGTTATCGTACCGCAGGCGGGTCACGGTCCGCGGCCTGGCGTAATCGGCGAAGAGCGAGGCGTAGGCGGCAGGCTCCCAGCGGGGCTCATAGCAGGGGTCCGGGCAGCAGATGCTCTCATATAAGTTGAAGAGGAATGCGCTGACCCATGTGTCGCACTTGGGCACGGGCGGCTGACAGGGCTGCCGGCCCGGAACGCAGTTCCCGTCGGCACAGCCAAATGAAGCAGAGAACACTGGACCATGCATGCTTATGTGAGAATTGCCGCAGGTCGCGCAGCCTGACTGCGCGACGTGGTCGTCGTCCTTCGCTGGCCGTGGACTCTGGACCGCACAAAACTCGCTCAGCGTGGGATTTCGTTTGATCGCCCGGTCCAGTTCCGGGCTTGATGCCCAGGTATTCATGGTCGCCTGGACTGTGTTCGGCGTTTGGGTGAGGGGCGCCGGCTCGGATCTTGGCGTCTGGGCCGTACGGGCCGCTGGGTCTGTGCTCGGAGCTTGATCGATCACAGATGTTGGAACGGCGCTCAAAGCTTGCGGGGCTTGGCCCGAGCCTTCAGGCACCCCTGTCGAACTGGGGGCCGGCTCTGATCTGGACGCCTGTTCCGTTGCCGGCGCAGGGGCTGAGACCGGTGCCGGAGCGAGATTCGGCGGCTGGCTTTCTCGCGACCGAGAAGGAATGGCCGGCAGCGGCTTGGACTGCGAAACGGGGGGGCGCATTTGCATCAGTGCCCTGAGTTCAGCGGTCGTGAAATGGCGGGGCGGAGGAATCGTGGGACGAGAGGGCGACGAGGCGATGCTCCCCACCTCGGCCGGAGTCGCAGCCTGCACCATCGGCGCCTGCACCGGACCAGGAAATGAGACGGCCCTCGTGTCATCCGCCAAGCATTTGGTGGCCGGCAGCAGGACCGCGAGGAGGGCCCATGCACAATCCCGATTCCGCCGTTTCCGCAAAATCCTGCGATTCACTTGATTTGCTCCTTTCTTCTAAAGTTCTGTGGCATTCCTCAGAATTCCACGGAGATGGGGCGGGACCGCACCTATCCGAGATCTCGGAGAAACTTGCGACGGGGACGGTGGGGCCCTCGGCGGTGCTCGGAAAGCCGAGGCCGGCTGTACCACAATCCTCTTGACGTAAAGCGATTGAGATGAGTGACTTTGAGGAACCTTGCCCCCCTTTCCTTCTCCCCGGCTTCGGGGAGAGGGTTCGGGTGAGGGTCCGATGGATCTGATGCGAATGGGCCTCGTTCCGCTCGACCAACCCTCGCTCGGTCCTTGCGCGGATTACTGGCTGGGCTGGCGATTCCACGAGTTGTTCAGCAACCCGATGAGACCTTTCTTCGCTCCCGAGTCGTGATCGGCGTTCCGCGCGGGGCTCGAATTGATGGCCGAGGAGCTGGGCGCAATGCCGGAGTCGGTGCCGGCAGGAACTCGCCCGGATTTGGCGGCACAGAGGGAGTGTAGGAACTGGGCTCGACGCCGGGATCACTGGGGTTGGCAGGAACCGTCGCGCTCTGCTTGGTTTTGGCACTGAGATCCTGGCGTGTCTTGAGCAAGATGTGGTAGACAGACCTCTTGCCGGGTGGCAAAGTGTTGGGCGGCTGAGCGTTCCTCGAGACCTCGGACAGGGTATTCCGTGCCTCTTCGACGGTCTGGGCGAACGTTTTCTGGGACATCCGTTCCTCGAACGTCGAGGGCTGGTGGGCCGGCTCCAGGTGCGCGGCCACCATGTGAGCGTCCTCCAGCGAATGCATGGTTGACGGCTCGCGCAGCAGGGGTTGCTCGGGCAATGCTTCTGGGGGGCCACCGGGCTCCCGCCGTATCGGCGGCACAGGCGGCGGGACCTCAGCGGGGAGGGTTATCGGCACGCGCACCAGGCAGTTTTGCAGGGCCGTGAACGCCGCCGCCTTGACACGGGGAGAGGTTTCGGCGGGGGCGTTGTCCGTATCCGTCCCGGCGATGCAAATCTCCAGACGCTCGATGATTTCCTTGGAGCAGCAGCAACCGCTGTTCAGCACGCGAGCCGCCGCGAACCGGACGCACTCGTTGGGATCCTCCCGCAGGGCACTGATCAAGGCTTTTTTCGCTTCGGGCCACCGTGCGCAGTCGGCCGTGCCCAGGTACTCGACGGCGGCGACCCGTGCCTTGGCGTCCGCCTCGCTCTGCTTGATCTTGGCGGCCACGGCTTCCGCCCCCAGCGGTCCCCCCCGCTGCTCCAATGCGGCCAGGGCGTCCGCACTCGGCGCTGGCGGGCAGAGGGGGGGGATGAAGCCACCCGTGAACCCCGCAACCGGCCCCGTCGCTAAACCGTTCAACATCTGGCCGAACTGCGACGCACATAACTTGGCCTTGCAGGCCTGGCAGTTGGCCTGAGTGATCCCCAAGAAACTGAAGATGCTCTTGGGTGCCGCGGCGGCTGGGACCGCTCCCATCCCCGCGCCCGCTCCCAACGCCGAGGAGGCAGGCCCGCCAAACGGAGGCGTGACACCGGTCCCACCAGTCAGACCCGGGGGCACCTGAGCCTGCACCATCGGGGACGTCAAGGCAAGGCCCACCAGTCCGGCGACCCATTCCTTTCGGGATATCATTAATTGATCTCCTTGGTTAACAATGGATTGGGTTTGGACCCGGCCAAACACTCAATCTAGCCCTCCGCCGG
Organism: uncultured Planctomycetaceae bacterium; assembly: GCA_963803395.1. GTDB lineage: Bacteria > Planctomycetota > Planctomycetia > Isosphaerales > Isosphaeraceae > JAFANO01. The sequence continues at coordinate 35,141 of CAWDND010000095.1, read as the reverse complement.
CACCTGTCCGCCGCTGTATTCCTCGGCTTGCAATGGCATTATCGGCCCCGATGTGACATGACTTTATTGGTTATGCCAAATTTTCGGGTTCTGCGGGTTGATACTTCTACTGTATGAGTGCGAATAAGCGACGCAACTGGATTCGGTTCCTTGAATTGCGAAAAGCTCGTCCGGCTAGGGATTTCGAGCCTCGTGTCTCACTGGGTCGGAGGTCCGTGAGGGGGATCTCCGGTGCTTCCTCGGCCACCTGGCGGCATTGGCTTGTCTGTCTCACGACGACAACCCCGCTGGCATCAGGGACGGCACTCAACACAAGTCCTCTAACGGAAATACGTTCAGTCGAACCTTGGACCCCATAGTAGAAGTATGGTGTCCCCCGATTCCGCCGACAGCGGATCGTTAACTTGACTTTCCGATCCCCGGGGTTATCGTCTTAACAAGGTTGCGATAGTGTACATAGACAGCCAAATCTGCATATTCGGTTAGAGCGTGTTATGAACTATCCCGGGAAAACGACGCAAACGACTTAAGAGTAAGAGGTTGCGTTCCGATGGTCGTGGCGGAGGCTGGCGTCACAAGTCCAATAGCTGCAGCGGCTTCGGACGGGGTTCATAACATGCTCTAAGTCTGCCTCAATGGCCAAGATGATGGGGTTTTCGATCAGGTCAGGTCGAAAAATCACCCCCAGGCAATCTAAGCGGGTCGCCAATTGAAACTTAACAGCCCCCGCGAAATCGCCTGGAAAACAGGCTACAACCTGCAGGAGAGCCGTCATCAACCAAGACACGAATCGCCCATGGAAGCGGCGGAAAACCCCATGAAAACCGGGCTGTCCGCGGGATAACATCTTCGTTGATAGTCTCAAGACTCGTTCCCAGCGATTAGAACAGCAGGAACCCACGTGATTCCAGCAACTGGTTCGTGAATACCGCGATGTGAAGTTTTCAATTGGAGACCCGCTTTTAGTCCGCCTTCTAGGAGTCTCGGCCGCAAGGCCGGAGAGGGTGACTTATGAATTGGAGTTGCAACCGACAAATCCCGGATGACCCAGCGTAAAGGCATCAGATCGCGTCGACCCAAGATCGTCAACCAGGCCCCAAGGAGCCGTCACCGAAGGACGGCGAAGTCGTCAGGTCCTGCAACAGGAGAGGGGTGATGTCGCTCTCTCGCCAGGTCGCGAGTCCCGGGCTTCGTGCCGAGGCATCGGCCCACCCTGCGGACCGCAGCGATGGAACCAACGGGCCACCGGCTGCCGCTGAGACCGGCGCGGCGCCGCCGCTCCGCAGCGTCCATACCACCAACTTCCCCGCCCTGCTCGATCAGCTCGGCATCTCGCTGCTGGTGACCACCTACCAGGCCGGCAAGCTGGTCGTGCTGCGGGCGGACCAGGACCACGTCAACACCCACTTCCGCAACCTCAGCCACCCGATGGGGCTGGCGGTCGCCGGCGATCGACTGGCCGTGGGCACGCTCCTGGAGATCTGGGAGTTCCACAACGTCCCGGCCGTCATCCCCAAGCTGGGGCCGATCGGCCGGCACGATGCCTGCTATCTGCCGCGCTCGAGCCATGTCACGGGCGACGTCCAGATCCATGAGATGGCCTGGGTCGGCGACGAGCTCTGGTTCGTCAACACGCGCTTCTCGTGCCTGTGCACCCGCAGCGCGATCGATAACTTCGTGCCGCGCTGGCGGCCGCCGTTCGTCTCCGCCCTGGCCCCCGAGGACCGCTGCCATCTCAACGGCCTGGGCCTGCGCGACGGCCAACCCCGCTACATCACCGCCCTGGCGCAGAGCGATCAGCCGGCCGGCTGGCGGGCCAACAAGAAGGACGGCGGCATCCTCCTGGACGTGACGACCAACGAGGTCCTGGTGCGCGGCCTGTCGATGCCGCACTCGCCGCGCTGGTATGCCGGGCGGCTCTGGGTGCTGGAATCGGGCGCGGGCGGCGTCGGCTTCGTCGATCCGCACTCCGGCCGTTACGTGGGCCTCGCCGAGCTGCCCGGCTTCACCCGCGGACTCGACTTTTGCGGTCCGCTGGCCTTCATCGGCCTGTCGCAGGTGCGGGAGAGCGCCGTCTTCAGCGGCATCGCCATCGCCGAGCGCGCAGTTCCAGGAACGGGCCTGCGGCGTCTGGGTGCTGAACATCCAGACGGGGCAGACGATCGCGTTCTTGCGGTTCGAGGAGGCGGTCCAGGAGATCTTCGCCGTCCAGGTCCTGCCGGGGCGGCGGTTTCCGGACCTGATCAACGACAACGCTCCGTTGATTTCCGATACGTTTGTACTGCCCGACTCGGCTCTGGACGAGGTGGCCGCCTCGTATCGGGGCCCGGGTGCGGGGGACCGTTGAGGGGATTGTCGAACCGTCAGGTGGATTCCAGCCGTGCTGGCCAGACCGCCGGAATCGAGATCGTGATTTGCTGGCCCCAACACCCGCGCCCCGGCCTCGATCGCGGATCGAGGCGGCGACCTGAAGGACAAGGAGAACCTCGCCATGGTGCTTCCTCCGCGGTTGCGTTCCCTGGAGGCTCATCGGTTGCCATCCCGATCGCGCCTCCACCAGCCCTGGCGCCGGAGGCGGCCACTGCTGGAGGGGCTGGAGGACCGCCGCCTGCTGGCAACGATTGTCGTGAACAACCCCACCGACACGCCCGTCACTGGCCAGACCGACTTGCGCCAGGCGATTGCGCTGGCCGCCACGCCGGCCTTCCCCGGCGCCGACACGATCACTTTCGGCTCGAGCGTCTTCGGCACCCCGAAGACGATCACGCTCGACCCGGCCAACGGTCAGCTCACGCTCGACAGCGACGTAACAATCGCCGGGCCGTCGGTCGGAGTCACCATCGCCCGCAGCACCATCGCCGGCACGCCCAACTTCCGCATCTTGGAGGTCAACTCGGGCGTAACCGCGACATTGGAGAACCTGACCATCACCGGCGGCGACTCGGCCACTCCGGCGGCGGCATCTTCAACAATGGCTCAGCGATGCTGACGCTGACCAACTCCACCCTATCGAGCAACTCGGCCAGTGATAACGGCGGCGGAATCTTCAACACCGGCACGCCTGTCGCTGACCAACTCCACCCTGTCGAGCAACTCGGTCCACCCTATCGAGCAACTCGGCAGTGGCAATACGGGCGGCGGGCATCTTCAACTCCGGCACCCTGTCGCTGACCAATTCTACCCTGTCGAACAACTCGGCCAGTGTCAACGGCGGCAATGTCAGAGGCGGCGGCATCTTCAACTCCGGCACCCTGACGCTGACCAACTCTACCCTATCGGGAACAATTCGAGCCGCATAACATACGGCGGTGGCATCTGCAACTGACGCCGGCACCCTGACGCTGACCAATTCTACCCTGTCGGGCAACGCGGCCTACTTCGGCGGTAGCATCTACAACTGCCGCATGACGGCTGACGCTGACCAACTCCACCCTCTCGGGTAACTCGGCCGATTTGGACGGCGGCGGCATCGACAACTACGGCACGGCGACGCTGACCAACTGCACCCTGTCGGGCAACAAGACACAGGGTTCCCGAAGTAATGGTAGAGACGGCGGCGGCATTGACAACGACGAAGGCGGCACGTTGACGCTGACCAACTCCACCCTGTCGGACAACTCGGCCCAAGACAACGGCGGCGGCATCGACAATATCGGCGGCGCCACGGTGACGCTGACCAACTGCACCCTGTCGGGCAACTCGGCCGCCGCCGACGGAGGCAGCATCCACAACCCCGGCACGGCGACGCTGAACAACACTATCGCGGCCAACAGCCCCTCGGGCGGTGATGTCGCCAACATCGCCCCCGGTACCATCACCGGCAGCCACAACCTGATCGAGACGGCCATTACGGGCGGTGGCTCAACACGCTGACCGGCACCATCATGGTCGACCCGAAGCTCGGCCCACTCGCCCCGAACGGCGGCCCAACGCAGACCATGGCCCTGCTCGCCGGCAGCCCGGCGATCAACGCCGCCGACCCCGCCTTCGCCCCGGCGACCGACCAGCGCGGCTTCGGCGCGACACCGCCCCCGACATCGGCGCGTACGAGGTCAGCCACCGTATCGTTGTCACCACGGCGGCCGATGAGGACAACGGCACCGCCGATCCGTCCGTCGGCACCGGCACCAGCCTGCGCGAGGAGATCAACCTCGCCAACGGCGCCCCCGGCGCCGACACGATCGACTTCGACATCCCGGGCGGGGGTGCATACGATCACCCCTACCTCGGCCCTGCCCACGATCACTGACCCGGTCGACATCAACGGCTACTCCCAGCCGGGGGCCAGCCCCAACACGCTGGCCGTCGGCGACAACGCGTTGTTGCTGATCGAGCTGAGCGGCGTCAAGGCGGGCATCGGCGTGGATGGCCTGGTCATCAGCGCTGGCGGCAGCACGGTGCGGGGCCTGATTATCAACGACTTCGTCGCGGATGCGAGTGTGCCCAACGTCATCCTTAACGGCCAGGAAGGGCCCAAGGGCGGAAAAGGGATCTCGCTGGGTACAGCCGGCGGCAACACGATCGTGGGCAATTTCATCGGCACCGACGCCTCGGGCGGCGTCGCGCGGCCGAATACCTTCAGTGGCGTGAGAGCTACCACGGCGGGCAACACGATCGGCGGGACGAGCGCCGAAGGACCGCAACGTCATCTCGGGCAACAACTTCGGCGTCTTCTTCCAGAATGCTGGTGCATCGGGCAACCTGCTCCAGGGCAACTATATCGGCGTCAACGCCGCCGGCTCGGCCGACCTGGGCAATACCAAGGTCGGAGTGCAGATCAACTTCGCTCCGCGAACACGATCGGCGGAACGGTAGACGGCGCGGGCAACGTCATCTCGGGCAACGACATGGACGGCGTCCGCATTCTTACCAGCGGCAACTTGGTCCAAGGCAACAAGATCGGCACCGATGTCGACTGGAATGCGCTCCCCTGGGCAACGGCTCTGCTGGGGCGGTCTCTCGCGGTGCGGGTGCGAGTCTTTAACGGCTCGAAGAACACGATCGGCGGAACGACGCCTGGCGCCGCAACATTATCTCGGGCAATATCAATGAGGGGATCTTTGTCTCGGGCAATGCCGCTGGGAGGATTTCTCTGGATCCAACAATAATGTAGTGCAAGGCAATTCCATCGGAACGAACGCCGCTGGTACCGAAGCCCTGGGCAATGGACTCTCCGGGATAACCCTCGCCAACTCGACAGGTAATACGATCGGCGGGACGGCACCGAGTGCGCGCAACCTCATTTCGGGCAACTCCACCGAGGGGATCGTCGTTACGGGTGCGGGAGGAAACCTGATCCAGGGCAACGACATCGGCACCAAAAGTAACGGCACCGAGGGCCTGGGCAATGGATTCTCCGGGATCTCCCTCTTCGACTCGGCGGGTAATACGATCGGCGGGACGACGCCCGGGGCGAGTAACCTCATCTCGGGAAACGTTACAAGTGCGAACGATCCCATGGGGAGCACGAATCGTGCTGGGATCACCCTCAGCGGAATGGACACGAAGAATAACGTCGTGCAGGGCAACATCATCGGCCCAGACGCCACCGGCACCGCGGCGCTCCTCGGCGGCATGCAACGCGGCAATTCCAAGGGGATTGATATTGACAACCAAGCCTCGGGCAACACGATCGGCGGGTCGGACCCCGGCGCACGCAATATCATCTCGGGCAACACCTTTGACGGTGTCCTACTTAAAGGGAGTGCGACGGGCAACCTGGTCCTGGGCAACTACATCGGCACCGATCGCAATGGCACTGCCTTCCTGGGCAACGGCACCAACGGCGTCACGATCTCCGACGCATCGAACAACACGATTGGCGGGACGACGGCCGAGGCCCGAAACGTCATCTCGGGCAATGACGGCTTCGGCATCACGATCACAGGAGTCTCGGGTCCAACGAACACAACGAACAACACGGTCCAGGGTAACTTCATCGGCACCGATGTAACCGGCACCAAAGCCCTGGGCAATGCCAACCATGGAGTGATTGTCCAATTGGACTCGTCCTCCAACACCATCGGCGGGACGGTTGGAGGTGCGGGCAATACCATCGCCTTCAACGGCGGCTCCGGCGTGGTCGTCGGCACCAGCGCCACCGACTCCAGCGTCGGCAACACCATCCTGTCCAACTCCATCTTTTCCAACGCCGGCCTGGGGATCGACCTCGGCAATGACGGAGTCACCCCCAATGACCAAAATGACGCCGACACCGGACCCAACAACCTCCAGAATTTCCCCGTCCTGACCAGCGTCGCTTCCTCCGACAGCAGCACGATCGTCACTGGCACCCTCAGCACCACGCCCAACCCCTCAGTGCCCGTCACCAATCGGATCGAGTTCTTCGCCAACGCCGTTGCCGACCCCTCCGGCTTCGGAGAGGGTCAGACTTTTCTCGGCATCGCCACGGTGGCCATCGGCAGCAGCGGCACCGCCAGTTTCACCTCCCCCGCCCTGCCTCCGGTCTCTTCGGACCAGTTCATCACCGCGACGGCGATTGACCTCCTGACCGGGAACACCTCGGAATTTTCCCCGGACATCTCATCCGGTACCACCGTCACGAACACTAACGACAGTGGGCCGGGCTCGCTCCGTCAGGCGATCCTCAACGCCAACGCCACGCCGGGGGTGCAGACGATTACTTTCGCCATCCCCGGCGCGGGCGTGCACACGATCAGCCCGACCTCGCCGCTGCCGGCGATCACCGACCCAGTGATCATCGACGCGCCTCCTAGCACTGGCACGGCGCCCCTCGAACTCGATGGGAGCAATTTCCCAAACGTCCCGCTCCCCACGAATTGCGCTGATACCCCCGGTTTGCTGGACATCGAGGCCAAGAACAGTACGATCCGGGGGCTGACCATCCGAGGTTTCAATGGCTTCGGCATTGTCCTCGGCGCCAAGAGCGGCAATACCGTGGTGGCGGGCGATAACTTCGGCACCAACTCGACCGGCACGGCCGTTACCCGAGGGAACGTAGCGGGTGGCGTGCTGGTTCTCTCGGCCAACAACACGCTCGGGGGGATAAGTCCCCAGGATCGGAACGTGTTCGCAGGCAGCGGCTACGGCATCTATCTCTGCGGCAGCGGCGCAACGGGCAACATCTTGATCGGTAACAACATCGGCACCGATCGCGCCGGTAACATTGTCTCGGGCAACGAGGCCGAGAAGCTCGACGGTGTAGAGGTCGATGGCGCCAGCGGCAACATGATCGGCGAACCGACGGACATGCCGGGCACGATGGCGGGTAACATCATCGCCGGCTATCAGACCGGTATCTTCCTTTTTAACGGCGCGTCCAACAACGACATCCAGGGGAACGCGATCCGGTCCAACACGGGGAGCCCGATCCCGAACAGCGAGCTTGGTTCCGTAGTGCTTGGGGCCGCCAACGGCAACCGTATCGGGGGATTGACACCCCGCTCGGGCAACAACATCTCGGGAAATCGTGGCTCGGGCATCATCCTCTACAGCGGCGCAACGGGCAACGTCGTGACGTTCAACATCATCGCCGGCAATACCAGTACCGGGGTGTTTCTCTTCAACGCGCTCGGCAACCGCATTGGAATCAACGGGGCCGGCAACACCGTTACTGATAACGCCCTCAGCGGCATCGATCTCGAAGGGCTCGGGGCGAGCGGGAACGTGGTGCAAGCCAACACGATCCAGCGAAGCAAGCAAGAGGGCGTGTACCTCTTCAATGCACCCGACAACCTTATCGGAGGGACGATGAGGGGCGACGGCAACGTCATCCAGAACGTGGGTTTCTCCGGCGTGCATCTCGAGGGTCGCGGCTCCACCAGGAACCAGGTGCAGGGCAACACAATCTCCGGCCAATCGCGAGGCTACGGCGTTCTCCTTGACACGGGGGCGACTCAGAACGTGATCGGGGGCAGTGGCGACGCATTCAACACGTTTCAGGGCAATACGTTCGGTGACATCCAGGTCCTCGTCAACGGCCTTCCTCCCTCGGGCAATATCTCGGGGGGGAACGTGTTTGCCGGCAACCGCTTCAGCTCGTCGGCTCCGGCGGCACAGACGGGTCAGTCGGGCTCCGGCATCCCGTCTGCTCTCGGCCACTCGCGACATCGGCCGACCCATTCTGGCAGGGTGGCCACCCATGTCAGAACTGGGGGCCCAAACCACCATCCGATCGGGCCAAGGAAAGTCTTCACGAAGCGCGGCCATCCCACCGCAAAGGCCGCCGATGCCCCACTGAAGCCAGTCCCTCGTCCGCTGTTCAGGCGATGATGCGATCTTCCTCCGGAGCGGTTGGCCGAAAGCGAACAGGTTCACGAGGGTTGCGCGACTCCCCTCCCGTGGACCTGTTTCGTTTCAGGTCCACGTCCTGCCAGGACGTGGGCGATATGCCTCACTGCCCCGCTATCGGGAACGTGGGCGAGACCGGACGGGTTCGGCCGCCACCGAAGAACACGTTCAAGAAGGCCACTGCCTCGATCGTGAAGGGCCTCGGTCCCGTGACGGGCGAAACCGCGCCGAGCAACACCACGGCCCGCCGGCCGATCTGGATGTTGCCGCCGTAGGTCAGGTCCACGATATCGGCCGTCCCCGCCAGGTCTTTCACATTGAAGATGTCGCGGTGGTTCAACGGAACGTTCACGTGGACCTCAAAGGTTGGCGCGAACGCGGTGATGATGGAGTTGAGCGTGGGATCGCGATACAGGTAGTAGCCAATCCCGACATCGTTGAACAACTCCGTCACGTCGTGAGGGTCGAGCGGAACGTCGATCGCCTCGAACCCATGGAGGTAGAAGTTCCCCCGGGAGTAGAAGTAACCCAGGAAGGGCTGTAACGTGGTGTTGCGGAAGCTCTTGCTAAAGGGTGCGCCGGCGAAGGAGCCAGGGCCGGTGGGCATGGTGATCGACAGGCCGCCCGAGAGCAGCCCACCATTCCTCCCGCCCACCTGGGCCGGAGAGCCGAAGCCCTGGAATGCAGGGCCCCCTCGATTCTCCTCCCATTTTTCAAAGAGAACGAACTTCGTGAAGAGATTCAGGTCGCCCATGGCCGTGTGAGTTCCGCCCAGGCCGGGCGTCTGGCTCCTGGCCGAGAGATTATTCAAACTATCGCGGAAACCGATGGAAGCCTTTCCGTCGAGAAAGGTCTTCTCAAAACCCAGTTGATAACGATAGATCTGGATGCCGGAGACCGGGGTGTTAAACCGCCGATCGATGGCGTAATTTATGTTGTTGTAATAGTTGAAACTGAAGAAGACGCGATCCTGGGGCTTGGGGCTCTGATTGTCCGCGATCTTGAAGCCGCGGACCCAGGGGATTGTCGTCCCCCCTTTCAGCGCGAGCAATCCGGACACCGGCTGCGGAATTCCGGGCTGGTGGGGAGGTGGCGGCGGCAGCGTCGGTCGTCCGAAGATCGGTGGCTGATCGCCGATCATCGTGAAGAGATCCCCGGTGGCACCCAGGCCCCCTCCGAAGCCCGGACCGGCGCCTCCGGCGGCCGCCCCGAAGGCTTCCGCAGCCGCCCCACTGGGAGCTGCTCCCGCACCGGGCACTGCTCCTGGCGCGGCTCCCGCACCGGGCGCTGCTCCCGGCGCTGCTTCCGCACCGGTGCGGGCTCCCGCACCGGGCGCTGCTCCCGCACCGGCGCTGTCCTGCGCGGCTCCCGCACCGGCGCTGCGCCAGGTGGGGCTCCCGCGCGGGTGCAGCTCCCGCTCCAGGCACTGCACCAGGGGCGGCTTCCGCGCCGGGTGCGGCCTGATACTGGGGACTGGCATAACCAAAGATTCCTTGCTTTTCGATCGGATCTCCCCATTCAAACGGATTGCGGAGCTGCGCAATCGCGGTTTTGCCCCTGAATTGGCAAGGAGCTTGTGACTGTGGGGTTGGGAAGACCGGGGGCCGTGCGACTTGGGTGCCAGAGAGCGGAGGTTGGCTTGCCAGGGAGGAATTCGCTGCCGCTGCCGGGTGGGCAGAGAGCTCAAGGGGCACCATGGTGCTAGAGCTTGGTTGTTGAGAAAGAACTTGTGCTTGCGCCTTGCGCAACTCTAGCCAGGCCGATGCGATCAGGACAAGAATGACGACGAAGATCTGCTTGATTCTCATAAATCCTGCCCCTTCCGTGGGCACGCAGTGAGCTTGTTGGCCGCCGACTTTCTCCCTCTTCAACAGATCGAAGATCGTGCACGCTCGGCGGGATGAGCCTGTCCCGGTGCATCTGCCCCCAGATCCCCCTGCCGAATCAGCTTGCGCTGACCAACGTCAACCCGAGGCTGTTGGTCGCCCCCATCCATGGGTGGCCAACTTGACACGATTCGATCGAGTTTCCACAAAGATGATCGGCTCTGCAGGTTGCAAGCTTTTGTCGAAATTTAGGAATCATGAAGGTTGCGCTGGCTAAGAGATTAGATGTCCTTGAGTACGAACACAGCATCATCCGCCTGACGCGTGAAGGGTTGGCATTGGAGCCAGGTATTCCAGCTAAGATAGGGACCTTCATCCTCCTGGGGAGTCAGCCGGCACGGAGGCACCTCCTCCGGCTTGAGGACCGGTTGCACGTCGAAATCGAGTTCCGGCCCGACGAAGGTGCGGGTGACCTGGCTCAGCGGGCGCAACGCGGTGCCGTTGGGCATGAGGGAGCGGAACTGCGGCCAGCTCAACGGCCCGAGGCGGAGCCGGAACTTGCTCTGGAGGTCCCAGACCCGCGTGCCGACGACCAGGTTCACACTGAGCCGATTGTTCCGTCCCTTGGGGTGATGCGCGGAGGGCATGAGAGCGCGGTCATCGGGGTCCAGGTCAAGCCACTGGCCCTGAAGCTGAAGCACGCGGATCGGCATGTCCAGGAAATCTTCGAGCAAGCATTCCAGGGCCAGCGCCGAGCGGGGGAAATGAGCAAAATAACCGCCGTAATGAAGGAAGACCTCGTCGTCGACCTCAAGACGGCCGCGCAGGCCGGCCGTTCCCAGCCCGACCAGGCAGTACAGCCCGCGGGTCGCTGAATCCGGCTCCCCAGAGGGATCATCGAGCTGGGCTCGCTCGTAACTGAGGGGCAGGCAATACTTTTCCCAGGCGCGGTAGAACAGGGAGATCAACCGGTGGTGGAACAGGTCGAGGAGATCGCGTAAGGCATAGTCCTTGTCCCGGATGCGCTGGAGCAAGAGCTCGGTGTAATGGCGTGGCAGCACACCACTGGGTCCGGTCAAGCCGAGAAAGGTGACGACCATCTCCGGAGGAGAGGGCTCCCGATCCTTGCCCGATCCGGCGGGGACTTCGCGGAGCTGGCTCAGGGCGCCCGCGGGGAAGCTCAGCGAGGGATGAGCGCGGAAGTGCACGACTTCGTGATGCGGATCATCCTGACCCACGGGCTGGCGCTGCTGGCTTGCGTCCCGCCGCGCACGCTCGCGCTGCCGGTGCTCGAGCAGCCGGACGGCCTGGAAGAAGTCGAAACGGTACGGAGCCTGGAACAGCTCCTGGTTCAAGCTAGCACTCTCTCTCCGATCCTCGGAGGCCATCGGCGCAGCTCCCCTTCACGCCCCTTGACGGTGGCGATGAGCTTCGAGAAGGAGTTGACGGTGCAATACAGGGCCAGGAAACGTTCCAGTACGCTCGCGAACAAAAACAGGCCGCTGCCGGAGAAACGCTCCGCATCGAACTGAAGGGTGACCTCGATGCCTCGGCAAAAGGCGACCGGGCCGCTGGTCTGGACACTACCCACGACCCGGCGACTGCTGACCCTGAGGATGCCGTCGATCTGATTGCGCGTCTGGGCCGAGTCGGCGAAGTCGTACAGCTTGAGGATCTCGCGTAATCCCTCGGCCTTGCCGTCACCGACCAAAGAGAGATGATTCAGCGCCAGATGCGAGATGAGCCGCCACAGGAGGCCGTGTCGCTCGGTGGGGCGGAGGGTGTGTGTCGGCGCGGTCAGGCAGGCGACCCGAGAGATGAGCCCTCCGCCCTCCCTCAACTGCAAGCGGGGCTGGCCTCCCCCAAAAGGAAGGTCTTGAGGTAGGTCACGATTCAGACAGGTGGTCTCGACCTCGAGGGTCCAGTTGGCCGGCGCCGAGGGTTGGAACCCCAGATCAACCAACGACAGGAACACGTCGGTCCCGCGGTCTCTTGCGGTCGTGATCTCCTCCGCCGGTCGTCGGGCCGCGTGCCAGAAGGTCCCGTCCGATCCTCGATTCAGCGCGTGCTTGATCGAGAAGAACGGCAGGAATTCCACCGCGTCGCCCTTGGGAGGCGACGCAATCACGCGGTCGATGGAATAGATCTCGTGCACCAGGGGGAGGCGGCGGTCCGGCACCACCTGGTAATCGAAATCCGTGTGCGTCAACTGGATCGGCTCGGCCCGTTGCTTGTACAGGTTGATCACGGGCGTACATCCAAGCTGGAAGGTCTCCACCGAGATGGTCCGACCCAACTCGGGGATGGCCCGATTCAGGTAGAGATAGATCTCCAACTGGTTACCCAGGCGGCCCAGCTCCGAAAGGCCTGGAAGCGCCAGATCGACGAAGAGGAATTTCTGCGGGAACGCGAAGTATTCCGTCAGCAGTCGGTAGCCCAGAAAGGAGCGCGCTGGATAGGGCAGCATCCCCTCATCGCGGTCGAAGCCGACCTGGCTCAGGCCGTCGCGGCCCAGCTCGAAGGGTTCGGAATCGCGGGACGAGCCAGCCAGCGCCACGCCGATCGTGTGGTTGAAAATCAGTTCATAGAGAAGAAAGACGTGCTGCGGCTGGCCCCCGAGAAAAAATCGGAGCCCATCCAGCCCCAACGCCGCGAACGTCGTCTCTTTGCTCGGACAGCTCAGCACCAGGCGAAGGACCGAAACCGCCTCCGAGGAATAGAGGGTGGCCGGCGCCGGCAGCGGCACCTGGGAGAGACTCGCGTGCTTGAGCTCGATCGGCCAGAGTGTGACCGGGTAGCACGTCCGGTACCGGCACGGCTCCCCATGGATCGGCTCCGTCTCCAGTTCCGTCTGCCGAGGTATTGTGTACCCTGTTGTCAGTTGAACCTGCTCCGGATCGAGCTGGAGCTGCACGATCGCCATCGAGGGGATCGGGGCCTGATAGTGCGGATACAGCACATCCAGCAGCGAGGCGGTGATCTCGGGAAACTCGTCGTCCAGCTTGTGCCGGACCCGAGCGGTCAGGTAGGCGAATGCCTCGATCAGACGCTCGACGTGCGGATCGCTGGAGGCATCGTCGGGACTGAGCCGAAGGCGCTCGGCAATCTTCGGGTGCGCCTCGGCGAACTTGGACGCGAACCGGCGTATGTACGTCAGTTCACGGTTGTAATACACCAGTAACTCGTCACCCATTGCTCTCCCCCTTGACCTCGAACAATCCGGTAGGGAGCCGCAGGGTCGAGTCGAACTGGATCGGCTCGGGGGCGGGCTCGACCTGCAGGACCGCGTCGATCCGGAAGCGGATCGTGCGATCGATCGACTCGGATTGATCGACCAGGCGCACGCTCAGCTTCTTGAGCCGGCGCTCGTTCTGGCTGATCACATTCTGGATGGTCCTGCGAAACTCCTCGCGCTCTTTGGGGGATCCTAACGAGGCCCCGGTCAGATCCGGGATGCCGTAGTTGACCAGCGACTGCTTGAGTTCCTTCAACTCGGGTGGCGAGGGGATGCAGCGGATTCGGGTGTTCAGGAGGTTCTCCAGGTCACGACGCACCGATTGCTTCAACTCCCGGAGCACCTGATGACTGCTCCGAGTCGGCTCACGGCGAACATCCGGCTCGTAGTCGAGCAGACGGTCCAGAACCGAGGGGAGGAGCGGCTGATCGGGTTTGATCTTTGGCATGAGTCGTCGGCTCCCACATCGAGGGCCCCGAACACGTCCTATTTGTTCAGGCCGTCGCCTGATCCTGCTGGTCGAATGTGACGGTCTGGAGTTCCAGGATCGGACGAGCGTCCTCCCCCACCAGGAACGTGCGCTGGCCGACCCCACGGACCGGCACGCCGTCGCCTCCCCGCCAGTCCGTCGAGCGGCCGAGCCGGATCTGGTCGTTCACCTCGCTGGCTGCGCCGGGGTAGAGCACCGAGAGGAAGACCTCGCCATCCGGCCCGCCACGAACGATCAGATGGGCGCACCGCCACAGCAGGTCGCGCGCGCCGCACCGGCCGCGCAACTCGATCGACTCCACCTGCGCGATCGGGATCCAGTAATAATCCCCTTTGACGGTCAGGACTTCGAGGATGCCGGAGGTCAGGTCGTCCAGGTCGCGGAAGTCTTGAAAAGGCTGGCCGTTGCAGACCCCCGAGACTTTGGGCCGCTGACCCTCGGCCTGGTCCGAGAGCAGAGCGGCTTCCTGCAGCGCCCCTCGCGCACGCGGATCGAGGCTTCCAGCAGCAACCGCACCGCTTCCTCCGGCTGGCCGAGAAATTCCGGCAACCGCCCCTCGGTGAAGAACTCTTGACGGGCCCGCTCGGCCCGGATCAGTTGCCGGAAGGCCTGGACCCCCGCAACCGTCTGAGGATCCTGTTGCCCCAACGTGTCCAGGTGGTTGTCGGCGCGCTCCAGTTGGCCTGAAAAGCAGAGCAGTTCGGCAAGAAACAGCCGCCGACCCGTGTCGGTGGGATGCTGCCGGACCTGATCCAGCGCAGCCGCGAGGGCCTCCTGCAGCTTGCCGGCATGAAATAGGTCGTGGGCGTTCACGAATATCGGTCCCCGTCAGATGGTGTGTTCGTGGGCGGTCGCCGTCTCTGCAAAAGCGGTGATCATCCCGGCCGGCCCGGTGCCAGTTCGCTCGTCAATTTCACCGCCATGAACATCTGATCCAATTGGTAATGAGGTCGCAGGTGAATGATGCAATTATAGGTGCCCGGCTTGTCGGGTTGCTCGCGAACCTGGACCTTCGCCTCGCGCAAAGGATACTTGGCTTTCACCTCCGGCCCGGCGGAGTCGCTGGCCGTGATGTAGTTCTGCAGCCACCGGCCCAAGTGCGCCTCGCAGTCCTCGGGTCCGACCATGGAGCCGATCTTGTCCCGGCTGATCACCTTCAGGTAATGGGAGAACCGGGACACGCAGAGCATATACTGGAGCATCGCCGACAGCCGGGCGTTGGCGGTCGCCTTGGGATCGTCGAATTTCGCAGGTTTCTGGATCGACTGGTTGCCGTAGAACGCCGAGAATTCACTATCGTAGCAGTGGCAAAGCGGGATGAAGCCAAGCTCGCCAAGCTCTCGCTCCTGATCGTCGGTGATGATCACGTCGGTCGAGAACTTCGTTGCCACGCCAGCGTGGTCGGTGCGGAACGAGTGGACGGGAAGGCCGCTGACCAGTCCTCCCTCATCCAGGCAGACCTTGACTCCGCGCTGATCTACCGCTTGACGGACGCCGCGGATGTCAGCGTGCCAGCCCGAGTGGGCAAAGCACCGGATCAGCACGCCGCCGAAGGCATACACTGCGTTGCCCCAGAGATACTTGCTGCGATCCGGGCCTTCCACCTCCTCGCGGAACGGCAATCCCGCCACCTGTGCCCCCTCGGCGCCGTAGGGCAGCCGCATCAGAACGCGGGGCAGGGTCAGCCCCACGAACCGCGCGTCTTCCGACTGCCGGAGGGCTCTCCATTTTAGATATTCCAGTTGCTCGAAGGTCCTGGGCAGGTTGAGAGGCCGTTCCAACTCCGTGAAGCCGTCCAGGCCGAAGAAGGATGGATGGACTCCGGTGATGAACGGAGCGAAAGCGGCGGCCGCCACCGAGGAGATTTTCAAGAGCGTCTCGAGATCGTCATAGGGATGGTCGGCGACGAGGCGATGCCGGATCTCGTAGTCGCCCAGCAAGGCTCCGAAGGGCTCGCCCCCCGGATGACCGAACTCCGCCTCGTACACCTTGCGAAACAATTGGCTCTGGTCGAACTCGAGGGCGCGCATCTGGTCCTGGACCAGCTCGCCCCAGGAGACGCTCAGGACCCGGATCTTGACGGAATCGTCGTCCGGCAACTTTTCGACCAGGTAGCGCAGCCCGCGCCAGGACGCCTCCAGCTTCTGAAAGGTGGGGTG
The DNA here is from genome assembly GCA_963803395.1 of uncultured Planctomycetaceae bacterium. Classification (GTDB taxonomy): domain Bacteria; phylum Planctomycetota; class Planctomycetia; order Isosphaerales; family Isosphaeraceae; genus JAFANO01. The sequence continues at coordinate 19,160 of CAWDND010000095.1, read as the reverse complement.
ATGGAGGATGGCGTTGACTTGCCGGGACAGCAGCACATCAATCTGCGCAAGGGCGTGGCTCAACCGCCGGGTGATCTCCGGCTTGGTCGGCAGGGGCATCGAACACTCATGCAGGCCGAACCAGAGGCACAGCGCCTTCCAGGGCGATGACTCATCGAGGAATTGATCCAGCGGGGATCGGCCCTCGTCGCTGCGGACCTTGGCCGTGCTTTGCAGGACCTCGTCGAGTAAGCCCTCCGTGGGACCGCGGCGTGCCGTCGGCGCCGTCGCGACCGGATCGACTCCAGGAGGATCGTCCTGCCGGAGCCGCGCCGAGGCCGTGGGATTGTCCGGGGCAATGATTGGGTTCATCAGGGGATCCGTTCGAAACCTGTGACGGTCAAACGACTCGGGCCGCCGGCCGGAATCGAACGCTTGTGTGGGCCGCCCCGGCGCGGCGGCTCGCGGCGTTCAGCCAAGGTCGTGTCTCGGCGCATGCCGGCTGGGGCTCAAAACGATCGCAACACCGGGACCGGCCCTTCCGTTGGCGAGGGCCGGTGTTGCGCCGGTCACCAGGCGATTAGCCGGTTGTCTTGGGGATGCTGGCCACCATCCGCATCGAGGCGGTCAGTTCTTCGAACTGCAGCCAGGGCCTCATCCAGACGACCGCGTTGTAGGAGCCCGGCTGGCCGGGGATCTCCTGGACCACGACCTTGGCCTCGCGTAAGGGATACTTGGCCTTGGTCTCCTGGCCCGCGTCCACGTTGGCGTTGACGTAATTCTTGATCCAGCGGTTCAGGTCGGCCTCGACGTTCGAGGCCTCCTTGAACGAGCCGATCATGTCGCGGGCCATGACCTTGAGGTAGTGAGAAAACCGCGCTGTGGCCATCATGTAGGGCAGCCGCGCCGAGATGGCCGCGTTAGCCGTGGCCTCGGGCCGGTCGTACTTCTTCGGCTTCTGGACCGTCTGGCCGCCGAAGAACACGGCATAGTCGGTGTTCTTGTAGTGGCACAGCGGCAGGAAGCCGAGTTTGCTCAGTTCCGCCTCGCGGCGGTCGGTGATGCCGATCTCGGTCGGGCACTTGAGGTCTTTGTCGCCGTCGTCGCTGGTGAAGATGAAGGCCGGCAGACCCTCGACCTTGCCGCCTCCCTCGGCACCCCGGATCGCGGTGCAGAAGCCGTACTTGGCGAAGGCGTCGGTCAGCTTGGTCCCCATGACGTAGGCCGCATTCATCCAGGTAAAATCCTCGTGCGGGACCGGCTTGCTCCCATCGACCTCCTCGTAATTGAACTCCTCGATCGGCTTGGTGTCGGCGCCGTAGGGCATCCGTGCTAGCACCCGAGGCATCACCAGGGTGACGAAGCGCGAGTCTTCTGACTCGCGGAACGACCGCCACTTGGTGTACTCGATCGCTGTGAAGATCTTCTCCAGGTCGCGCGGCTTGGTCAGCTCCTGCCAGCTATCGAAGCCGAAGAACTGGGGCGACGTGGCCGAGATGAACGGGCAGAATGCCGCCGCGGCCACGTTGGAGATCTTGCCCAGCAGGTCGATGTCCTCTGGATGATTGATGAACTCATAGTCGCCGATCAAGGCACCGTAGGGCTCGCCCCCAGGGCTGCCGAACTCGTTCTCATAGAGCTTCTTGAAGATCTGGCTCTGGTCGAATTCCACGGCCCTGTCCACGTCGTTGAACAGCTCGCGCTTGGACACGTTGAAGAGCTTGAGCTTCAACATGGCGCTGGTCTCGCTGTTCATGACCAGGTAGTGCAGCCCGCGCCAGGTCCCCTCCATCTTCTGAAAGTCGGGATGGTGCATGATCGCGGCCAGTTGCGTCGAGAGCTTCTCGTCGAGGGCTTTGATGGCGGCATTGATCGTCTTGGTGACGTTCCTGTCCCAGGAGACGATCCCCTCCAAGGCCTGGTCGACCAGCGTCTTCATGAGCTCTTCGGTGCGCGAGCGCTCGGTCTGCTTGGTCGCGGCAATGACCTGATCCAGGAGGCCGACCTCTTTGGCTTCAACCTCCGCAGCCGCTGCCTGCGGGGCGGCCTGTGCTTGTTCACCGGTACTCATGAATTAATCCCCTCCTCGCCAGGAGCATTCGAGGTCCCACCCGCATCCAGTTCCGCCGAAAGGTGTTTGATTTCTTCGGTATTCTTCAAGATCCGCTCCAGCAGGCTCTCCAGCTCGTCCGAGCGGTCGACCTTGGTCAGCAGGTCGCGGAGCTTGTCTCTCGTCTCCAGCAGCTTCCGCAAGGGCTCGACCCGCTGGACGATCTGGCCCGGCTCGAAGTCCTCAATCGCGCCGAACTCGAGCTTGACCGCAAACTCGCTGCCGTCGCCCTTGAGTGTGTTCGCGACCCGGAATTGCAGGCCCGGGGTCATGCGGGCCATGACGTCGTTGAAGTTGTCGCGATCGATCTGGATGAACTTGCGGTCTTTCAGGGGCTTCAGCGGCTGGGTCGGTTTGCCCGAGAAGTCGCCCAGGATCCCCAGGACGAACGGGAGTTCCTTTTCGACTTTCGCCCCCTCGGTCTCGACCTGGTAAGTAATATGGACCCGGGGCTTGCGCACTCGGGTCAGCTTGTCGTGAATGCTGGCTGATGACATGAGATGATGGCTCCCGGAAGGGCGGATCGGAAAGGTTGATCTCAACCCGGCCGCGAATCTCCTTGTTCCCTGGCCCAAGAGGGAAAATCGATCCGCAGGGCTTACTTCTTGGTTTCAGGCGGCTTGATGCCCACCTGCCTGAAGAGACCTTTGCGCGGGCCCTCTTCTGGTATCAACTCGACGAGCAATTCGGGTAAGGGCATTTTGCCCCAATTGACGACCTGTTCCAAGGCGAAGGGGATGATCGACTGGGGCTCGTGTTCGCGGAAGTAGCGGGCGATCTTCACCAGCCGATCCAGGGCGTCGTTGCGGTCCTTGATGACACTGGGATCGACGACCTGCGCCGTGGGGGGGATCGGTTGCCCTTGCGGCGCGCCCTCTGACGGCGGGGGGGTCGAGGAGGGAACCGGAGCCTTGGGCAGCTTGTCCCGCGCGAGATCCTTGACGACATCGAGGTAGGACTCCAGAACACCGTTGAGTTCGGAGGATGAGGGGTCATACCCGGACTTCTCGATCAGCGCCGCGCCGAACCGTCGGAACTCTTCCCGCCCCTGGGTGATGTCCTCAACCATGTCCGCGTAAAACTTGGACGGGGTCTCGGACACGGCCTTCTGGAGCATCTCGAGCGTGACCAGACCCTCATCGATCTTCTTTTGCCGGAGCTTGGCGTCGGTCATCTTGTTGAGAGAGAGGGCCTGTTGCTGGTGCGCGAGGTTGAAACGGCCCAGGCTGGTCTGTCCGGTCAAGGGGATCTTGCGGACCGGGACGATCAGGGTTCCCGGCTTGTCGATGCCATTGAGCCAGAGGATGTGAGAAAACCGCGTCTCGGTGTCGGAGTCTTCCGGGGGCGGATGGAGTCCGTTCCAGAACCGCTCGACCAACTCGCGGGCCAGCCGGAAGCCGTCGCGCAACCCGGCGAATCCATGCAGGCGGACCAGGGCCTCGATCAGGTAGGCGGTGATTTCCAGGTCTTTAGATTTCTCGGTCAGGACCTTCGTCCCACGTTCCAGGACGGCACGCCAGTCGGGCGATCCGGCGGTATCGTCGCCCTGATCGATCCTCCGCTCCGAATCGCTTGCCGCCTTGCGGGCATCTCGGATCGTCTGATAGTCCGATACCGGGGACTTGTCGGCGCGAAGGTCGGACCCGGCGGGGTTGTTCCCGGGAATTGCCGCCAGCAGCTTGGCGAAATCGAGGACCTCGGCGGATGGCATTCGGCCTCCAGGCGGTGCTTGTCGCATGCAAAGCCACGGGTCATCCGGCAAGGGCCACCGATCCGGGCTCCCAATCCAGTCCGACCCTTACCTTCAACAGCCCACGCTGGATGCCTGACTGATTAAGGTCAACGTCCAGATGGCAAAGTAAAAGGGTTACTCATGCAGGACCAAAGGACCTGGGGTGCGCGACCCGCTCTTCGGAGGGCAGGCCGAAGCCTGCCCTCCGAATGCTCTGTGAAGTGCCCACAGCCCAGACCGAGATCGCTGGCATAATAGAGTATCCCTTGCCAAACTGATTCCCACCTACATAATATAGAGGTTTCCTAGATTATGGAATACAAGGATCAGCCAAAGTCCGAATTCATAAATCATGGTGAAAGGGTCGGCTTTCCCAGGAAGGCGGCGCGTCTCGCACGCCGCGAGTATTGTACCCCCCTGATCACCTCATGTCGCGCGCAGCTCAAACCGGACGTTGGTCGTTGAGAGTGATGGTATGGGTTCGGCGCAAACGGTTCGGAATCGGGATTTCCTCATGCACCCGGGACGCGGACCGAGCCACAGTCACGTTCGGCCCGCCGAGACTCGGCCCGGCGATTTTTTATTTCCGATCGAGGGAGGTCGCACGCGTTGGGATCGAAATCGGCGTACCCCGCGGGCTGGAACGCTCGGCCCGTCCTGGTCTCCACCTCCAGCCTGACGAGCGATGGGACCAATCAACTGATGCATGCACAGCCGCCGGTTCCGAGCGGCCTGGGACTCGCGGCGTCGACGGGCCAGGGGACCGGCGCCTCTTTGCTCCAGGCCGCGCTGAAACGCTCCTACTCCACGATCCATCTCGAAATCAAGGAGGAGGCTGCTCAGCATCCCGGCGAGAAGGTCGATCCCTTCACGGTGGCGGAAACTTTCCGCCACTACGTCGTGGAAGGGCATTGGATTGACAAGTTCGACAAGAGGCACAGGACGAAGAACACGGAATACATCCACAAGTATAAAGCCTACTATGTGCACGCCATGCGAGACACGATCAAGGCGGCGGCGGCCAGGTTCAACCTCCCCGCGGTCCTGCTGGCGGGCACGGTCTACAACGAGGTCGGCGGAGCCGACCTGGTCAAGCCCTACGTGCACGCCTTCTGGGAGTTGGTCTCATTTTCGGACAGGGCCGACCGGATCTCTCTGGGCCCGACGTCCCTTCAGCCCCGGAGAGCCCTGGACGCGCTGGGCTACGACCCGGCCACGGTCGACTCTTCCCTCAAGAAGGAGGTCCTGGAATCCCTGATCAACAACCATGCCTTCGCGATCTTCGTCTGCGCCAAGCACCTGAGCGACCTGCGCGACGTGTTTTTCGCCGACAAGGGGGCTGGCAACCTGGTCGATGACCAGATCGCGGTCCTCGGCGAGCGGTACAACCAGGGGCCCGATCAATCCGACGAGACGTTCGCAAAAGACCTGAGCTACGGCAAGCGGATCATCGGGCGCAAGGAAAAGCTCACGAAGCTCCTGACCGATACCCCCGTGTCCGAGCCCGACTGGAGCGAGCCGCTCAAGAACGCCCTCCGGCGCATCGGAGAGGATCTGAATCGCGCGGCCCGGGATGGATTCCCCTTTCCCGGCCCGTGACCCGCGAATGACCGGCAGTGACCCGCGCCGTCGAAAAGGGATCTCCTCTCGGCGCACGCCGCCTATGATTACGACTCGCCCTGCCTGGAGTCGAGAATTTTGTTCGCAGCCGCAATTTGGAGTCTTGCTTTGGCCAGGATTACGCGGTATACATGTTTTATTGGGGATAACCTCTGTGTCGAGTGAGTTGGGCTCGCCGCCCGGAGCGACCGATCGGTGGCCGAGCAGGCAAACCAGGAGAGGAACGGCCGAGGGAGACCTCTGTGGTTCGCCGAGGGAGGCCTGCTACGCCTGTCGCAGTCTCCCCTCTCGTCATCGAACGTGACGGCAGGCCGACATGGCAACCTACACCCAGGAACAACGCACGCTGTCCTTGTCCTCGCCGCTGGGCCCTGACGTCTTGCTGCTCCAGGGCTTCACCGGCACCGAGGCGATCTCCCGCCTGTTCAGCTACCAGCTCGAGCTGGAGTCCGAGCAGGAGGCGATCGCCGCCAAGGACATTGTCGGCAAGAGCGTCACCTGGAGCGTCAGTCGGATCGACCAGGAGCCCCGCTACTTCAACGGGTTCGTCAGCCGGTTCGTCGCCGGTGCGCGGCCGGCGGGGCCTGCGGACCTACCGCGCCGAGGTCGTCCCCTGGCCCTGGTTCCTGACCCGCACCACCGACTGCCGCATCTTTCAGAACAAGTCCACCCCCGAGATCATCGAGACCATCTTCGGCGACTTCGGCTTCAGCGACTACGAGCTGGAGCTGAAAGGCTCCTACCCCAAGCGGGAATACTGCGTCCAGTACCGTGAGACCGCCTTCAACTTCGTCTCCCGCTTGATGGAGCAGGAGGGCATCTTTTACTCCTTCCGCCACGAGGACGGCAAGCATACCCTGGTCCTGGCCAATTCCAAGGCCTCCTACAAGGATTGCCCCGAGAGCCAGGTGAAGTACTCGTCGGGGTCGCTGGTCCCCAACCACATCGTCACCTGGGAGCATCATTACGAGTTTCGCTCGGGCAAGTGGACCCGGACCGACTACAACTTCGAGACGCCCAGCACCAACCTGCTGACCACGACCGGCACGCTGATCGACCTGCCGGACGCCAAGAAGTACGAGATCTTCGACTATCCCGGCGAGTACGTCGTCAAGGGCGAGGGCGACCCGGTGACGAAGGTCCGCATGGAAGAGGAAGAGATGGGCTACGATGTGGTGACCGGCTCGAGCCAGTGCTGCACCTTCACCCCCTGCGGCCGGTTCACGCTCGAGGAGCACGACGTCGGCGCCGAGGACGGCAACTACGTGATCACCTCGATCCAGCACTCGGCGACCGAGACCAGCTACGGGGGCAGCACGGCGGGGGCCAGCTACAGCAACGTGTTCACCTGCATCCGCGACTCGGTCACGTTCCGGCCGGCGCGCGCCACGCCCAAGCCGATGGTCCAGGGGCCGCAGACGGCGGTGGTGGTCGGGCCCGCGGGCGAGGAGATCTACGTCGACAAGTACGGCCGCGTCAAGGTCCAGTTCTTCTGGGACCGCAAGGGCAAGAAGGACGAGAACAGCTCGTGCTGGATCCGCGTCGCCGAGCAATGGGCCGGCAAGAACTGGGGCTTCGTGTGCCCACCCGCGGATCGGCCAGGAGGTCATCGTCGACTTCCTCGAGGGCGACCCGGACCGGCCCCTGATCACCGGCCGCGTCTACAACGCCGAGCAGATGCCCCCCGTTACCCTGCCCGCCGGCAGGGTGGTCAGCGGGCTCAAGTCGAAGACCCACAAGGGGGCCGGCTACAACGAGATGACCTTCGACGACACGGCCGGCAAGGAGAAGATCACCATCCACGGCCAGTACGACATGAACACGACCGATCGAGCACGACCAGACCACGACCGTGCACAACAACCGCACCGACAAGATCGACGTCGATGACTCGGAGACCATTGGCAACAACCAGACACTCAGTGTCGGCGCGACCAGACAATCGACATCGGCAAGAACCAGAAGTCGACAATCGGCGTCGACCAGACCCTGACCGTCGGCTCCAACCAAAAGACCAGCATCGGCGCCGCGCAGACGCTCGATGTCGGAGACGCGCAGAAGGTCACCGTCGGCGCCCGCGGACCACGAGCGTGACCGCCAACGACGAACTCACGGTCGGCGGCACCAAGACGATCACCGTCACCGGCGCGGTGAAGATCACCTCGGACGCCAGCATCATGCTGACCGTGGGTGGCTCGAGCATCGAGATCGGCCCCGAGAACATCACCCTCAGTTCGCCGAACATCCTGGTTGAGGGTACGGCCAAGGTCGAGACGAAGGCGGGGCTCATCACCGCGCAAGCCTCGGGCATTCACGAGATCAAGGGCTCGATGGTCAAGCTGAATTGAGGCGGGGCAGGGAGGCGCCGCCAGCGGCAGAAGGAACGGTTGACCCTGTTGCGGAGGAAACCTCCCGGGAGGATTGCCGTGGCGAACTCCCCGAGAAAGAACGCGATCGAGCGTCGCATCGATGAGCTCGCCGGGCTCTGGAACGAGTTCGCCTCGAATCCGCAGCCCCGGATGCTGCGGTGGCTGACCGACGCAGACGGCGCCCAACTGGTGGAGGTCTTCCTCGAGGTCCAGAACGAGGAGGTCGGGGACGTTCCCGACCTCTTCATCCGCTTTGATACCCCCTTCGAGGACCCCAGACGTCATGGGCTCGCCCTGCTCGCTTTGCTCCGCGAGAAATACGAGGAGATCCGCGAGGGGATCGCCGCGGAGGGCATCGCCTCCGAGTGGACCTGTCCGACCCCGAGGCCCGGCGAGTCAGACATCGCGGCCCTGGCCAAGGCGTGCGCCTCACTCCGGACGTATTACGAGGCAATCATGGAGAACCTCGTCCTCGTCCTGATGCCCCAGGCCGTTGCGGACGTGGCGGGTTGGCAGGAGTGGCTGCGGAAGCTCGTCCGGTCCGGGCTGCCCGCGAACGTGCGTGTTATGGTCCTCGACGACGAGGAGGCTCCGATCCTTGACACCGTCTGCAAAGCTGAGCCGGAGCGGATCGTCACCGTGACGCCCGACCTGGACATGCCTGGGGCGATGGAGGAGTTGGCCCGGTCGGGGGGGACGGGCCCGGGTGTTTCATTCCGTCGACACTTCGTCGCGCTGTCCAATGCCGCCGCAGCGGGCGACCTGGCCAAGGCGGCCCGTTCGGGGGCGGCGGCCCTGAGCATCGCCTCGGAGCACCACTGGCCGCAGATGCAGGTGGTCATCCACATGGCCTTGGGCGGGGCCTATCTCGGGGTCGGGAAGCTCGTCGAGGCGCTGGCGAGCTACCGGACCGCCGGCAAGGTCGCGGGCGACGCCACGGCGGAGGGAGATCCCTTAGGGCCCAAGCTCCGGGTCCAATCCCTGCTCGCCGATGGATCGGCCCTGGTCAGTGGCGGCCAGCACGCCGAGGCGGCCGTTGTCTACGAGACGGCGGCCCCCCTGGCGACGCAGCAGGGGGATCACCTAATGGCGATGGAGAGTTGCCGCATGGCGGCCTACTGCCACGAGATGAACGGCCAGTTCGAACTGGCGTGGCGCTGCGGGCAACTCGCCCTGGAGGCGGGCGGTTCGCTCGACGACCAGCTCCGTACCAATTCGACGCTCCAGTATGTCGGGCAAGGGTTGCTCCGCCTCACCAAGCACCGTGCCTACGCCCGGATGGCCGACGACGTGAGGGAACGAATGGCGGAGCTGATTGGCCCCGACTGGGAGCAGAAGGTCGCGACGAGGAGTGCCTAGCCATGATGCCAGCCGCCAAGCATTTCGACCCCGTCCTCGGCGTGGATATCCACATCATCCAGCCCCCGGGTCCGGTCCCGCCCGTGCCGATTCCCCATCCCTTCGTCGGATTCCTGATCGACCCGTTCGACTACGTGCCGATCGTGGGCGGCTCGGTCCAGGTCAACGGTATGATGCGCGATCGCGGGGACGGCGGGCAAGAACGTCCCCGCCACATCCCGATCGGCGGGACCTTCGTCAAGCCTCCGGCGAACGAGTGCGAGATGTTCATGGGCAGCTCGACCGTCTCGTTTGACGGTGATGCCGCCAGCTTCCTCGCCCTCCCGGCGCGAGTTGCCACTGCGTCGGCATGCCGACGCCCCCGCGGGTGAACCCGAAGAAGAAGAGCAAGGTCAAGTCGATGGTCTTGCCGACCAGCGTCGTCCTGCCAATCCCCGCTGGCCCCCCCGTCCTGATCGGCGGCCCGCCGACCATCTCCTTGATGGCCATAGGAATGAAAGTCGGAATGGCGGCCCTAGGAAAGGCCCTCAAGAAACTCCGCAAACTCCAGAAGGCGAGCCGGCGGTGGCAGGCCATCTCCCAGAAGATGAGGCGGGCTGCCAATGCACTCCTGGATAAAATTCCGGGAGGTGACCGGATCCGCAACGCGGTGAGCAAGGGCATCTGCACGCTCACCGGCCATCCGGTCGATGTTTCTACCGGCAAGGTCCTGACTGATGCCGTGGACTTCGAGCTCCCGGGGCCGTTGCCGCTCCGCTTCGAGCGGACCTGGTACAGCACCTCGTCCTATGATGGTCCTCTGGGTCATGGATGGCACCACAGTTATGATCTGGCCCTCACCGTCCATGCCGAGGGGATCATCGCACGCCTCGCGGACGGCCGCTACACCCCCTTCGCCCACCCGGAGCCCGATGTGCCGAGCTGGAACCCGCGCGAGAAGCTCATCCTGCGTCGGAGCCCAGCCGGCTACTCGCTGGAGGATCTGAACGGTTTGAAATACCACTTCGGGGTGGGGGCTGACGCGTGCGATGAACTACCTTTGAAGAGGATCGAGGATCCGAATGGAAACTCGATCGAAATGGTCCGGCAGCGGGGTCGCCTGACGATGATCCGTGATAGCGCGGGCGCGAGTTGAGCATCAGCACCGACGCCTCGCGCAGGATCACGAAGATCGAGGGACCCGACCCGGTCGAACCCGGCAGGACGTCGGTCCTGGTCGCATACTCCTACGACGCCCATGGTGATTTGGTCGAGGTTTGCGACAGTCTGGGCAACCCGTCCCGGTACGCCTACCGACGCCATCTCCTCATTCAGGAGAGGGATAGGAACGGGGTCGCGTTCTCCTTTGAATATGACGGCCCCGGCTCCGACGCCCGGTGCATCCGCACCTGGGGTGAGGGAGGGATTTACCCCCGGCGATTCACCTACGACCTGGATGGCCGGCGCACGGTCGTCGAAGGCGCCGGCGGGCATGAGACCGTATACGATTGGAACGAACTGGGTCTCGTCACGCGCAGCTCGATCCACTGGGCGGCGAAACATTCTTCGAGTGGGACGAGAACGCGAACAAGCTCGCCGAGACCAGCCCCTGCGGCGAAGTGACGTCTTACGAGTACGATCACCTGGGCCGGTTAACTGCTACGGTCGATCCGCTGGGCCATCGGCGCGAGGTGGAATACGATGAGGCAGGCAACGCCGTCCGTCTGACCGACGAAGCGGGCCATGCCTGGAGCCGCGCCTTCGACGAACGCCGTAACGTCGTCGCGGTGGTCGATCCCGAGGGGAATCGCTGGTGCTACCAGACCGACGGCCGGGGTCTGCCGTCGGTCATCGTCGACCCCCTCGGCCGTCAGATCCAGCTCGAGTGGGACCGCCGTGGCGACCTTCAACGCCTCGTCGATCGGACCGGGGCCGTGATCCGCATCGTCCACGACGCCTTGGGGCGGCCCGTGCGCCGATACGACGCCGTCGGGCACGAGACGGTGCTCACCTGGGACCAGGCCAGTCGGCTCACCCGGGTCCGCGACGCCTCCGATCGAGTCTCCACGTACGCCTACGACCCCGAGGGGAACCTCATCGAGACGGTGGATCCCCTCGGGCGGGAGACGCCTCTACCAATACGGGCCACGAGGACTGCTGACGCGAGCCCAGGAGCCGGATGGAGGGGTGACCCGTTATCGCTACGACCCCGACGGGTGGCTCGTCTCCATCCAGGATGCGCGGGAACGCGAATGGGTGTTGGAGCGCGATCCCCTGGGCCGCCTGGTCGCTGAGCGCACATTCGAGGGCCGGCACCTGCTCTACGAGCGCGACGCTGCCGGCCACCTCGTCGCGAGTCGGGATGCTGGCGGGCATCGCACCGAGTATGGGAGGGATGCATCCGGCCGACTCCGGAGCCGTGTCTTCCACGACGGCACGAAGGAAACCTTCAATTATGACCAGCGTGGGCTGCTCATCAAGGCCGAAGGCCCGACCGTCGCCGTCTCCCTCGAGTATGACGCGATCGGGCACGTCATCGCCGAATCCTTCGATGGACAGACGGTCCGAAGTCGTTATGACGCCCTCGGCTCTCGGATCTCCAGAGAGTCGCCCTACGGTCGGTCCCTCCTAATGGAGCACAACCCCGAAGGGCGCCTGGAGTCGATACGCGACGCCGAGGGTCTCTGCGTCCGGTTCGTCTACAACCTCCTGGAGCAGGAGGTGCGGAGGACCTTGATTGGCGAGGTCGACTCCGAGCATCGCTATTCTCCGACCGGTGAGCTCCTTTCTTGCTGCGTAAAATGGCGAGACCAAACCCTGCTAGTTCGCGAGTATCACCACGGCCCGGATGGTCAGCTTGAAGAGGTCCGCGACACGAAGCTGGGGGTGACCAAGTTCTTTTACGACCCCAACGGTCGGCTCGCTTCCGCCGAGTATCCCGGGGGTGCGGTCGAGCACTATCTCTACGACCCAGCGGGGAATGTTCCAGGGATCCCTGAGGGGCAGGTCTCTTCCAAGCCCTCGCGTTTCCAGGGGGACATCGAGGGCTGGCAGCTCCGTTTCGAGAATGGAAGGATCGTCGAGAAGTTGAACCGGGACACATCCTTCCTTTACGAGTACGATGCGGCGGATCGCCTGATTAGGGTCACGAGGGATGGGCGGGAGGTCGCGACGTATGCCTACGACCCGCTCGGCCGACGCATCCGGAAGCAAGTTGGAGGGGCCGCAACCGAGTTCCTTTGGGATGGCCAGACCCTACTCGGCGAGCGGGTCCATCGCCCTGACAAGCCCCCGGGGAGCCCAACCGAGTACCTGTTCGAGCCGGACGGGTGGAAGCCTATCGCTATCTTCGGTGGCGACGGTGCTTGCCTTCTCGAGACCGACCAAGTTGGGATGCCCTGGGCGACGATCGATCGCGAAGGCGATGTGATCTGGCTGGCTCGGTTCAAGAGCTTCGGCGCCCTCGGTGAGGAAATTGGCGCGGACCGGGGCGTACCGCTCCGGTTCCCCGGCCAGTACGCCGATGCGGAGACGGGCCTGTTCTACAACCGATTCCGGTATTACGACCCGGAGCTCCGGATGTACACGAGTCCCGACCCCGTCGGGCTGCTTGGGGGCACCGAGCCCTATAATTACGTGACGGATCCCTCACGCTGGATTGACCCCTACGGGCTCGGCCGGGTATGTGGAGGTTGCGCCGACTGCGCGACCAAGGATGCTACCCTCGTCCGCCGCGGCTCCTCCTACGAGAGCGCCACAAGGCTCCAGAAGCAAGCCGCGGCGGCCGAGGCCCACGGCTTCCCCCATGGGGTGTCGGTCACGACCCCCGAATCGAATCTGAGGCTCTCCCGGAATCCCAGTGATGCATCCCAGGCGACGCGAGAGGCGTTCGAGGATGTGGGCTTCCCCGTCCACCACACCCCAACCGCGAACGACCCCCTCCATCACACCGTTGAGCTACCCAGCGAGGTCACCCCAGAGGTGGCCGATCGGTTTAACAGTGTCTTGGGGAGGAGTAAGTAGTGAACATGACGTTGGAAAAGGTGCTGCGATCCTCGCCTGTTGAGCAGTGGGACGTCGGACAAGTCGTCATCCTCGACTGGTATGATGGCCCGCGCGTGGGAGTTTGCGCTTGGCTCATCCCGAGTGTGAATTCCACTTCGAGATCTTAGACGAGAGGCCGTCGCCGGAGGGACTCGATGATCGCTTATTCCGATTGAGCGAGATCGCGCCTGGCTCGGTCACGCGGATCGTCTCCTCGCTGGATGATCTGGGGCCCCCAACCACCCCCGCGTGGACTCCGATCTGGGATTTCAGCAGTGAGGCATCTCGGGTGGCAGCCGAGCGTAAAATAGACGAGGTGGTCTCCGTCCGGCGGCCGACGAACTTAGTCATCCGAACGCCCGATATGAAGCGCTTCTTGGGCCGCTGGGATGTCGACGACCTAGAGGGAGGCGATAACGATTGGTTCGCTGACCTGGGCCTGTGACGGGTGGCATGTCTATGTCTTTGAGACGCGACAGGAACTTTTGCCGCTGGACGCGACATGAGTTTTGCCGCGATGATGACTCCTGGTGAAGGTCTCATTGCGCTCGAACCGGAGTCCTCTCCATGCCACGCCCAGTCCCCGATCCGATCCGAAGAGTGATCTGGCGGGTGGGCGGATGGCATGCCCATGTCTTCGCTTGTCGTTACCTGCGAACCGACAACGCATCGTTCAGTCCGGATGGTGTTTCTTCCGCCACCGCATCACCGCGCTGAATGTCTGTGGGAACCGCCAGCGGCCGCGTGGTTAAGTGTCGGTTACTTGTTCAAGAGCTTGTAGGGCCAGCGCTTCAGGACGCGCCCATTCAGGTACGCCGTCAGTGTCCCAGGCCCGGTGTTCACGACCAGGCGCAGGTAGAGGCCCCGATGCTTCTTCCCCACACGAAATGTCTGGCTGAGCACGGTGACCGTCCCGGCCACACTCACCCGCCGGATGAAGGTCACGCGCCCCGCTGTCAGCGGCAGCCGCCCCGTCGGCGCCACGAAGCTCTTGGGGGGCCGCAAAGGGGTCAGGGGGCCGCAAAGGGGTCGGGGCCGCAAAGGGGTCACGGGGCCGCAAAGGGGGGCCGCAAAGGGGTCAGAATGATTTGCAGAGGGCCGCAAAGGGTCAAGGGCCGCAAAGGGGTCAAGGGCCGCAAAGGGGTCAGAATGATTTGCAGCCTCGAACGTCATTAAGTGAAGCGCAAATCCTTACCTGGCGGGTGGCATGCAACGCCGTTTCTCGCATTGGGACTTTCTCACTGCCAGCGCCAGGACCAGTGGACAGCGCGGACATTTTGGGCGGCCAAGGCAGCCCGAGAAGCCGAAGCAACTCTCTGCAAGAGAAAGACTTCCGCGCCACCTACTGCCTCGGCGTCCACTGCTGAAACTGTCCGCGCTTGTCCGCGCTCGCTGAGAAAGTCCCCTCGCATTCTGCGGGTTGTGACCCGGAGCCGTTTTCCGGCGGCTCAAGATGGATTCCGGGGTGGTGGACCCGGGTAATCGGCCGCAAGTCCTTCCATAGAAGGCACTTGAGCGATATGGGGCGAGGATGTTGCCTCCGGGACGTAAGTACTGTCCACATGGCGACTTATGGCAAGACGGCCTGACCGCCACCCCGGAATCCATCTTGAGCCACCATTGTTAAGAACGGAGAGCTGGACAAGCCCACCTCGCCATATGCCGATTGCGTCGGGCGGTGCCGCTCGATTACGATCCACAGTGAGAACGACGGAGCACGGTGGTTCCATCATCCGATCTCGATGGGGAGGGCACGATGGGTCTGGACTACGGTGCACTGATCAAGAAGCTCAACAAGACCTGCCTCGACGCCTTGCAGGCCGCCGCTGGCCTGTGTCTGTCCCGGACCAATCACAGCGTCGAGGTCGAACACTGGCTGCTCAAGCTCGCCGAGCGACCCGATACCGACCTGACCCGGATCTTTCGCCACTTCGAGATTGATTCCTCACACCTGGTTCGCGACCTGACCCGCGCCATCGACCAGTTCAAGACCGGCAACGTCGCACCCCCACGCTCGCCCCCTCGATCGACCAGCTCATTCGCGAGGCGTGGGTTCTCGCTTCGGTCCAGTATCAGGCGCGGCTGATCCGCTCGGGCACGCTCCTGCTGGCGCTCCTGGAAAACGACCGGCTCGGCCGGCTGGCGCGCGACGCCTCGCGCGAGCTGGCCAAGATCCAGGTTGAGCCCCTCTTCCCCAACCTGATGAAGATCGTCACCGGCTCGCCCGAGGACGAGGCACCCACCGCCGCGACGGTCGCCGACCATGCCGCGGGCACCGCGGCCGGGGCTGGAACTGGAGCCGTCAGCCAGGCCCCAGCGCTCGACCAGTACACCATCAACCTGACCGAGCGAGCCAAAGCCGGTCAAATCGATCCTGTCATCGGCCGCGACGCCGAGATCCGCCGGATGGTCGATATCCTGATCCGGCGGCGGCAGAACAACCCCATCCTGACTGGCGAGGCGGGCGTGGGCAAGACCGCCGTCGCCGAGGGCTTCGCGCTGCGGATCGCCGCGGGCGACGTCCCCCCGCCGTTGAAGAACGTCGTGCTGCGGACGCTCGACCTCGGGCTCCTCCAGGCCGGCGCCGGCGTCAAGGGGGAGTTTGAGAGCCGGCTCAGGCAGGTCATTGCCGAGGTCAAGGCGTCGCCCGTGCCGATCATCCTGTTCATCGACGAGGCGCACACGCTCATCGGCGCCGGCGGACAGGTCGGGCAGAGCGACGCCGCCAACCTGCTCAAGCCCGCCTTGGCCCGCGGCGAGCTCCGCACCATCGCCGCCACGACCTGGGCCGAGTACAAGAAGGTACTTTGAGAAGGACGCGGCGCTGGCGCGGCGGTTCCAGGTCGTCAAGATCGAGGAGCCGGCCGAGGAGCTTGGCATCATCATGATGCGCGGGCTCACCGCGATGCTCGAAAAGCATCACAATGTGCGGATCCTGGACGAGGCGGTCGAGGCTTCGGTCAAGCTCTCGCGCCGCTACATCTCGGGCCGGCAGTTGCCCGACAAGTCGGTCAGCCTGCTCGACACGGCCTGCGCCCGCGTGGCGATCGGCCAGAGCGCGATCCCGCCGGCCGTCGAGGACGGCCGCCGCCAGATCGACCACCTGAAGGTCGAGATCGGCATCCTCGAGCGCGAGAACGCGACTTTGTTGCGGCATGATGAGCGGCTCGCGGAGCAGGCGGACGAATTGGCCCGCACCGAGGCGCGGCTGGCCGAGCTCGAGAAGCGCTGGGAGCAGGAGCGCTCGCTCGTCGAGCAGATCCGCGCCTGGCCGACCGGATCGAGCAGCAGCACGCCGCACTCAAGGGGGCGGCCTCGGGCAACGTCAAGGTACAGCCCGCGCCCGAACTGGCGGAGCTGCGAGCCGAACTCGACGCCAAGACGGCCGAGTTGCGGGCGCTGCAGGGCGAGTCGCCGCTGGTGCCGGTCTGCGTCGATGCCCAAACGATCGCCGAGGTGATCGCGGGCTGGACGGGGATTCCGGTCGGCAAGATGCTCACCGACGAGATCGAGACGGTGCTGAGCCTGAAGGCGAAGCTCGAGGAGCGGGTCATCGGCCAGTCACAGGCGTTGGAGGCGATCGCACAGCGGATCCGAACGGCACGGGCAAACCTGACCGACCCGCGCCGCCCCATTGGGGTGTTCCTGCTGGTCGGCCCCAGCGGCGTGGGCAAGACTGAGACGGCGCTGGCGCTGGCCGACACGCTCTACGGGGGCGAGCGGAATATCGTGGTGATCAATATGTCGGAGTACCAGGAGGCGCACACGGTCTCGGGCCTGAAAGGCTCGCCCCCGGGCTACGTCGGCTACGGCGAGGGAGGCGTGTTGACCGAGGCGGTCCGCCGTAGACCCTACTGCGTGGTCCTGCTCGACGAGGTCGAAAAGGCGCACTCGGACGTGATGGAACTGTTCTTCCAGGTCTTCGACAAGGGCTCGTTGGAGGACGCCGAGGGGCGAGAGGTCGACTTCAAGAACACGGTGATCCTGCTGACGTCGAACGTCGGTACAGACACGGTGATGGGGCTCTGCGCCGACCCGGACACGATGCCGAACGCACTCGGGCTGGCCGAGGCGCTGCGCCCGAACCTGCTGAAAGTGTTCCCGCCGGCGCTCTTGGGGCGGTTGATCCTGGTGCCGTACTACCCGATCAGTGACGACGTGATGAAGCAGATCATCACGCTGCAATTGGGCCGGATCGCGCGGCGGATGTGCGCGAACCACAAGGCGCAGTTCAGCTACGACGAGGCTGTGGTCTTGAGCATCGCGAGCCGGTGTAAGGAAGTCGAGAGCGGTGCGCGGAATGTGGACCACATCCTGACGCGGACGCTGCTCCCCGAACTGTCGCGGGAGTTCCTGACGCGGATGGCGTCGGGCCAGAGCATCGCACGCGTGCATGTATCGGTTGGCGACAAGGGGACGTTCCAGTACGCGATCTCTTGACCTATTCATTTAATCAATTAATTTGTCCAAAAACGGCGGGTCGGCAGAAGGGCGTGTGGTTCGCTGAGGTCTCACACGTAAACAAGTGTAATGGAATCTTTGACATAGAACAGGTCGCCTGCAACCTCGATCGTGACGTCGGGCCGCGCCGGCACCTCGCTCCCTCGAGTCGGCGATGTCCACTCGGCCCTGAGCCGGTGGCAAGCCCGCCACGCCTCGGGCTCAGAGCCTGTGAATCAATCGGGTTTGATTCACACACCGGGTCTTGGGCTTCATCGACGCAAGTCGCTGAAAGCCAAGAGATTCGGTAAAATGAAGACCCGACAACCTAGTGTACGTTAGTCGAAAGTTTCACAGGCTCTCAGCCTTCGGGCCGCAGGCCAGCGTACGCCGCGCCCCGCCCGTCGGCAGTCGACGACCCAGGCGTCCCGGTCGGTACGATAGCGCGGCTTGGGATGGTGGACCATGTGCCGGATGGTCCCACGGCGCGCGACGATCAAGGCGGATCCGGGCGAGTTCTCGAACCGGGCGCCGGACCACAGCGTCCGGGATTCGCCCTAAGTCCAGTCGGGGCGGCGGGATTTGAACCCACGACCTCTAGACCCCCAGACAAGAAGTCATGCGGCGCAACTGATAACCAGCATAGAGTTACGTCAAACGATCCTTCTCGTTGCACTCCACGTTGCACTGAACTCGAAGCCGAGACGAACGCCGATCCCCTCACCGCCTTCGTGGCGAGCCTGACTCCCGAGCAACGCCGACGCCTCGCCGACCTGCTCACAGGGCAGCGGGAAAGGGGCGCGTCATGAGCACGCACCGATCGACCTGGAAGCGCCGGGAGCGGGAAGCCGCCAGGCTGTTCGGGGCCGAGCGGCAACCGCTCTCCGGTTCGGGCGGGCGCCGCCGACCGGACGCGATCCGACTCGACCCATGACCGGCTCTTCGTCGAGTGTAAAATGCGAGCGGCGTCGGCCGTCCGGAACCTCTGGGAGCGGACCCGCGACCGGGCCAGAGGGGAGCGGAAGACCCCGGTCTTGGTCCTGTTCGCCAAGGGGAAGCCCGGCGGCTTGATCGTGGTCCATCAAGACGACCTCGCCGCCGTCGCGGCCGAACTCGCCCCCTTCCCGCTCCCCGCGGGAACGATGGTCCCCGGGGCTGGCGGACGCCTCGCCAGTGAAGGCGATCGCCTATCCCCCAGCTATTCCGAAAGAGGTACGTGATGGACGCCAAGCCGAAGACGCTACTATACGCCGATGCGCTGGCGGCGGTCGAGCGGCGCATCGTCGAGGCCCTGCCCGAAATCGTCGAGGGGCTCATCGCCCGTGCCAAGGCAGGGGACGCGAAAGCCGCCGTCTACTTGTGCGACCGGATCATGGGGAGGGCGGCGGGCTCGGCGGTTGCACCGGCCGACGACCGCCAGGAGCCGTACACCGAAGGCGCCTTCCTGCTCGACCAACAACGCCGATTTTCGCGGGGGCGTAACTTGCCTATTCCCCACTCAATTCCTTCCTGAGAGCCCTGCGATTTC
>CAWDND010000094.1:0-37341 GCA_963803395.1 uncultured Planctomycetaceae bacterium | reverse complement strand
ATGAGCGAATGCTCTGGATGCCAGTGATGATGCGCATTAAAGGTTCCATCCAGGCCCGATAGGCTTTTGTCGATGGTCGGAGTCGAGCAGCTGAAGGAAACGACGAGCGGAATGGCGGACAAACCAACAGCGAGGCACCTTAAGGCGCTACGGAAAATCGAATTGGCCAAGAGGGGCGTTCAACGTTCGTAAGCTCCGATGATGCAGAGGAATGCGAGGACCGAGGTTGGTTCGAAGCTCAACCAGGAGGAGGGTATCGTCTGACCGATAAGGGGCGTCAGACACTCGAAGAAGACCCTGAATAGGCACTAAGTGCCTTTCGGAGAGAGATGCACGGCGGGGTGGACCCGGCGGGCGATCTCAGCGCCACGGTCGCGCTCAACCACGGCGATCTCGTACTGGCTCTGCAGGTCGAGCCAGAACTGCGCGCCGGTTGCCGAAGTAGCGGCCCAGGCGGACCGCCGTGTCGGCAGTGATCGCACGCGCCGCCCGTTCAGGATGTCGGTGATCCGGCCGGACGGGCACGCCGAGGTCGAGGGCGAGCCGGTTGGCGCTCAGCGCCGACGCGCTTCGAGTTCGCGCTTCAAGAGCCGGCCGGGGTGAGCAATGGGAGGCACGGCGGGAGCCCTTAGCTGGTGACCCGCTACTACGCGCAGCGGATGCTGATCGAGAACGGGATCTCCGAGGCGATCCAGTTCTTCCACCTCGACGCCTTGTCGTCGATGGTGGGCCTGAAGGTGGACTTCGACCTGCAGATCACGATCCTGGCCAGTTCGCTGTACCGGCTGAGGGCGGATCGGATCGGGCGGGAGTACGCCAAGGCGCAGGCCAAGACGCTCTTTCGCAACTTGCTGGACGTCTCCGCGACCGTGCGGATCGGGGACGAGCAAGTGATTGTGACGCTGGACAAGCGGGGGCATACTCCGTACCTGGTGGCCTCGGGTCTGGCGGATCGTCCGACCCCGATGCCGTGGTTCGGCAACAAGCTTCTGAATATCAGATTCGATTAAACGAAGAATCGCGACTCTTTAATTTGTGTTAGTCGGGACCCGTACCGTGGAAATCGAGGCTAGCTCAGCAGCAGCATCCCCTTCTCGACGTCTTCGACGGTGCCGCAGCAGTAGGGCAAAACGAAGCTGGGTCTGAGGAAGAAGTCCTGGGTCGTGGAGTGGCCGTCCTCATCGGTCTGGGTGACACGGACCCGGCGGAGACAGACCCCGGCGAGCTTCTTGGACTGGGGCAGCTTGCCGCACAAGGTGAATCCCTTGCTTCCCGTTCGCTTAACGAAAGAGGCACTTTTCAGAAAGGCGAGAGAGGCTTACCACTGAGTCCATGAACACTGCAACGCCTTGTGTGCTCAGCGTCGAACGGGTGGACGACATTCCCGTTCTGTTCGCTTCCTTGCAACGCTTGCAGGTGGCCGAGTTCCTCGACCGCCACTTCCCGACGCACCATCTCTGGAAGGGGGAGCTCTCCTTCGGCGAGGTCGTCTGTGTCTGGCTCGTCTTCCTCACCTGCCAGGGCGACCACCGCCTCTACCACCTCCTTCCCTGGGTCGAAGAGCACTTGCTCACCCTTCAGGCCTGCCTGGGGAAGTCCCTGCGGCCTTTGGACTTCCATGACGACCGCCTCGCCGACGTCCTCGACGCCCTCGCCCAGCCCACTCCTTGGCAAGCCTTCGAGGCTGACCTCAACGGCCACACCGTCCGCGTCTACGCCCTCGCCCCTTCCCTGTTCCGCATCGACACCACCACGGCGTCCTCCTATGCCGAGGTCCTCTCGGAGCACGGCCTGTTGCAGTTCGGCCACAGCAAGGACCGCGACGACCTGCCCCAGTTGAAGATCGCGGCGGCGGCCCTCGATCCGCTCGGACTGCCGGTGAGCACGTTGGCTGTCGCGGGCAACAGCGCGGACGACCCGTGGTATATCCCCGAGATCCAGAAGGTGCAACGCTCCTTCGGCGCGGGCGGCAAGACCTACGTGGGCGACTGCAAGAGGGCGGCGTGGGCCACCCGCGCACCCCTTCCAAGGTGGTTATCCTATTGATAAGCTATTGCCATTTCGGAGGATAGCTCACACATCCAGGGACGACAGCCATGCGACTCGGCGAGGTCTTCGAGCGGTTCATCCAACAGGCCCCCATCTCGGTGATGTTCCGCACGCTGCTGGAGCACGCCCTCGATCCCGCTGAGATCGATCGCCTTTTCGAGGAAAACGCGACCCGTCAGTACACCCGGGAGGTGCTCTTCTCCGCGATCGTTGAGCTGATGGGCGCCGTCGTCTGCGGGGCCCAGCCCTCCGTCCGTGCCGCCTATCTGGCCTCGCTGGGCGAGATCGCCGCTTCGCTCACGGCGCTCTACGAGAAGTTGAAGGGGTTGGAGCCCGGCGTCTGCCGTGCCTTCGTCCTGGACAATGCCGGGCGACTCGCACCGCTGGTCCGTCAGCTCGACGCCACCCTGCCCCAGCCGGTCCCGGGCTACCGCGCCAAGATCCTCGACGGCAACCATCTGGCCGGCACCGAGCACCGCGTCCCGGCGACCCGCACGACCCGCGCCGCGGCCTTGCCGGGGCAGTCGCTGGTGGTCCTCGACCCGGCCACCATGCTGGTCATCGATGTCGTGCCGTGCGAGGACGCCCACGCCCAGGAGCGGTCCCTGATCGCTCAGGTGCTGCCGGGGGTCGAGCCCGGCGACCTCTGGATCGCCGACCGCAACTTCTGCACGACGCGGCTGGTCTTCGGCAGCCGCGCCCGCGGCGGCAGCTTCCTGGTGCGGCAACACAAGTCGACGCTCTACTGGAAGGAGACCACGCCGTGGGCCGAGGTGGGCCGGGTCGCCACCGGGATGGTGTCCGAGCAGACGGTCACGGTCACCGAGGCGGACGGCAGCGGGGCGATGACCCTCCGCCGCATCCGGCTGGACCTGGACCAGCCGACCCGGGACAAGGAGAAGGAGCTGTTCCTGCTGACGGACGTGCCGCGGGAGCGGGCCGACGCCCGGACGCTGGCCGATGCCTACCGGAAACGCTGGCGACTGGAGAACGTGTTCCAGACATTGACCGAAGCCCTGGTCTGCGAGATCAACACGTTGGCCTATCCAAAGGCAGCCCTGTTCGGGTTCTGCGTGGCGTTGGTGGCGTACAACGTGCTGACGACGGTCCGGGCGGCACTGCGGTCGGAGCACGGCCGCGAGACCGTCGAGGCACAGGTGTCGAACTACCACCTGGCGAACGAGGTGGCCACGACGTACGAAGGGATGAGGATCGCGTTGCCGCCCTCGGAGTGGGCGCCGCTGGGCCGGCTGAGCCTGGCCGAGTTGGCCGAATTCCTGCGGGAAGTGGCGAGCCAGGCGTGGCTGGCGAAGTACCCCCGGACGGTGCGCGGCCCGAAGAAGCCGCCGCCGAAGCGGACGAGCGGTCGGACCAACCACCACGTCTCCACTGCCAGGCTCTTGCATAAGCAGATTCAACAGAAATAGCACCTTGGAAGGGGTGGCCACCCGCGCCTACGTGGCCAGCACCCAGGACTACTATCTCTGTCCGTTGTCGGAGAAGCAACTGTCCCACGAGGAGCGGCGGGCCTTGTTGCAGCCGGTCTGGACCAGCCAGCAACCGCTGCAGCCGGTGTATCGTCCCCAGGCGATGCCCGAGCAACCACCCGAACTGGTCGCCGAGGGGAATGGCACCAGGATAACTTAAAGCCTGTCATTTGGACAACTTGCGGCGATAGCCATTCGTAGTTGAGGCTATGCTTTACTATAGGGTATTATCCCTCGTTTGATCAGGCGTTTGGCCTTCGCACGCGGCATCCGCAGCAGCGGGTGAGGCTTCGGGCGTCGCTTCACGGCCCGTGGCTCAGAGCGGTCCGGGCGGTCCCCCACACGCTTCTTGCCGATCAACGATAACAGGCGCGGCAGGTCCGCTACGATCCGCGCCGGGTCGTACAGATGGACTTCCTCAAACGCGCGGACTGTGTGCAATGACCCCTTGAAGCTGAGCCGCCGCGGCTTCACTTCCGCGGCCCACGCCGCCTCGGCCATGATCCCCCGGATCAGGTTGTACGCCAGCAGGTGGGTCGCCACCTCCTTGCGGACCATCTCCGGGCTCTTGGTCGAAAGCAACTCCATCCGCATGTCCGTCTTCCACGAGCGCAGGTCCAGTTCCGCGTACCACCTCTGACGGAACAGCCCCCCCAACTCCTTGGCTTGGGATGTCTTCGCATCCAGGAGGGTCGTCACGATTACCAGGTTGCGGACCCGCTTGGTCTTGTCTTGGACCCGGACGCGGAGTTCCCGGATCGTCACCTGGGCGGGCCTCGCGTCGTACTCGGCGCGGCTCATCCAGTCGGGGACCTGTGGCGGTTTGGTCCAGGTGACGATGTGGTCCTCTCGGCCCAGGCGACGCCCGCGCCGGAAGTCGGCCGTGCGGCGCTGGTGCAGTCGCACCACCACGTCGACGCCGCGTGCCTGCAAGGCCGCAATCACCCAGTACGAACAGAAGAACCGGTCGGCCAGGACAATGTCACCGGGCTGGAACTGGGCGATGACCGTGCGGAGCAAGGCCAGTTCACTGGTCGGCTTGCCCTGGCACGGCCCCATCGCGGCTTCGAGCACCGTGCCCACGGCGAGGCTGAACACCACGAGGAGCCGCGCGATCGGAAACCCCAGGCCGGGCTTTTGGGTGTCCACTTGGGGGTATGCCGCCTGGTTCTCTGGCGTGTCCGGCATGATCACGGTGGAGCCGTCGATGATCTTGACCGGTCGCCCCTGAAAGAGCCATGAGTCGTTCGCCTTTTGATGGATCGATTGCCCGGTCGTGCGGACGAGATCCCAGAAGACCCTCTCGGGCAGGCGTTGCCGGGCTTCGCAGGAGCTGCTGGTCTTGGGGGTGACCGGGGGGAGTTCCTGATCGTAGCGGAACTTCTGGAACCGATCGACGGCGTCGTCGCAGGAGTGGTCATCGGAGAGGACCTGGGAGAGGAAGATGCTCAGGGTGATCCAGGGGGTGTAGATCCGCTGACGCCACAGATGGTTGACGTGACGGCAAGCGGTCTCGACGAAGGCCCGCGAGAGAACCCTGAGGAAGGGGAGCCCCTTCTGCTGGACGAACTGGTCTCGGAAGTCATGGAATTGGTTGCGCGGCGATGAGGCGGTAGACTGAGCCACAGGGACCTCCTTGGTGTGGTGCCTGGCGTGCGGGTCTCAACCGCCAGGTTACCAACCGAGGAGGTCGCTTTGCTCCCCACAAAGCCACGCGGCTCAACTTCCGAAGAGACTGAAAGTTAGGTTATCCTGGTGCCATTCGTCGCCGAGGGCTTTTCCGTCGAGGTGGTCGTGCAGGCGGAAGTCAACGGGCGTCTGTTGCAGTGGACGGAGCGGCGCTGGCTGGTGCGGTCGGTCGCCTTCGCCACCGGCCCGCAGCAGCGGCGGGACAAACGCGTGCAACAGGCCGCGGAGCCACTGGAGCAGCTCAACGCACGCAAGCAGGGCAAGAAACGCCTGGGTGCGGAGGAGTTGCACGCGGCCGCCCAGGCGATCCTCAAGCAGCCGCGCGTGGAAGGCTTGCTGGAGGCTCGGGTGGAGACAACCACCCGGGAGCGGCGTCTCCGTTGCTACGGCGACCGCCCGGAGCAAACCGTGCAGGAGCAAGACCCTCAAGTGGAAGTGGCGCGGCGGGAAGGAGCCATCGAGCAAGCCAAACGCGAGATGGGCTGGCAGGTCTACGCGACCAACCACCGGGAGATGACCTTGACGGCGGTGGTGTGGGGCTATCGAGGTCAATACCGGATCGAGGACGACTGGTCGCGGCTGAAGGGCCGGTCGCTGTCGCTGACGCCGATGTACCTGCAGGACGAGAGCCGGATGCAGGGACGGGTGCTGCTGCTGAGCCTGGCCATACGTCTGCTGACCCTGCTGGAGTGGCAGGTCAGGAAGAAGCTGCAAGACAGCGGGCAGACGCTGACGGGGGTCTACCCCGGTCAGCCGGGAAGGCAGGCGCGGCGACCCAGCGCGGAGATGCTGTTGAAAGTGTTCCAGGGGATCAGCCTGAGTGTGGTGGAGGTGGCGGGGGAGGTGAGCATCCCCCTCACGCCCTTGACCCCTCTGCAAGAGAGATTGTTGGCCTTGTGGGACTTGCCTGCCGACCTGTTCCACCGCCTCATTCAGCATTGTGCTGAACCCCTTCCCGTGTTAAGCGAACGGTAAGTGGGAACGAACTTCATGCACCAGCAGGAATTTGAAGGGATGGCCTTGCTCTCTGCAACCCGGTTCTTTATGCGCACGCAGAAAACGGTAGAGTCAGGAAATTCATCAGATCGGACATGAGGCGACATCCCCTGAACGTCGAACGGCGGGGTGGCACGCAACGCCGATTTTCCCGTTCGAGCCGATCTGCTGAGCATCTTACGAGGTCCTCACGACTTACGCCGCCTCATCCTTGAGGCAGAGCCCCTGGATCCGACTGCGGCGCTCGTCGTCGAGGACCTTCAGTCGTGGCGGCGCAGGCATCTGATGCTTCTTCCGTCGCGGATGCTCCTTCCTTACCTTGACGCTGGTCCGCGCCCTCCGATCGCGACCGCACCCGTGCAACCGACGCGCGAAGCTCGTCTTCGGCAACGGCTCGGCGCACGCCGCGAACTCCAGCCGGATCTCCCGCAGCACCCCGGCGGCACTGCACTTGTCCGCGTCCCGACCCGAACGCGGGCCGCCCACCTTCAGCGCCGACGCCCCTTGTGCCAGCAACAACTGGCACGCCAGCAGCGACCCCTCCGCCTCCCGCACCACCATCGCCGTCGTCCGGCTCACCAGGCGGATCTCCTTGACCACTCGCTTGGAGGATTTGAAAAAACATTCACTCTCCCACCTCATCCGAGAGAGCCGCGCCGCCGATTCGGCCGTTAGCTGCGACGCCTCCAGGACATTGGTCACCAACCAGACGTCATTCTTCCGCTTTTTGCTCGCCACCCGGATCACTCGCACGCGCAACGCCGGCTTGTTGGCCTTCTCCGCCTTGTCGGTCCAATACCAGAACTGGCCCTCGACGAAACGCGACACCTCGACGCCCTCCTCGCTGTAGAGCTGCGCTGCGAGGACAGTCGGATCAGGAACGAGCACTCCTGGCTGAGTCAGGTGCGGAGCAACTCGTAGCTGACGTACCCGGCGTCGCAGACCAGCAGGACCGTCGCCAGCGCGGCCCGCGGCAGGTCCTCCAGGAGGTCGAGCAGGTGCTGGCGTTCGCTCGCCTTGGCCGTCCCCAGCCACCAGGACCAGAGCACGCCGGTGCGGAGGCTGACCAGCGCCGTGATCCAGAGCCTCGGCGCACTGCCGCGTTTGCTCGCCCGCCCCAGGTCGTCTTCCAGTGGCGCGGTGCGCGGGCACTCCAGACGCGTGCCATCGCACCCGAAGGCTGTCCAGCCGTCGACGACCATCCGGTCGGCCAGAACGCGGAAGATCTGCTGGCGCACGGCGGCATCGACGGCCCACCAGACGGTCAGGGGCAAGCGTTACACCGCCTCGAAGAAGCCGACGAAGTGTTTGCCGGGTCGCTTTCGTTTGGGGCCAGGGACGCGGACGTAGAAGGTCCGCGCCGTGACGAACCGCTCAGCGTCGGTCGGGGCGGCCACCAGGTCATCATGGCCCAGATCAGGATCAAGGGCTGCAGCGTCCCTCGGAGGTCGTGGCGACACCCGGCGGCGCGTGCGGCCTGTTGCGCTGGTTTCCAAACCTCGGAGGTGAGAAACTGTCGGATCGAGCCGGAGAGCGACTCGGCCCGCTGGGTCTGACGTCGCGCCTTCTTGGCCGAGGCCCGCGCGGAGGGGCTGGAACCCGGTGCAGCCATGGGGTCGTCCCTGTGGTGATGGGGGTCTTGGGGAAGACCGCGCCATCATGCCAGGAGGCGGCCCCATCTTCGAGGGACGTTTGCCTCAAGGGACGCCAGCCCCAACTCGTTGCCGGAAAGCGGCTCCGGGCCACAACCCGCAGAATGTGAAAAACGGCGTTGGGTGTCACGCCCTGAGTCCCCGAAGGGCCTGGGCCCGCTCAGACTAGACTTTCGGACTTTTTTCGAGGCACGGTGTGCTGAGTGTTGCGGCAGACGGCTTTTGCTTTTCTTTTCGAGCGATCCGGTTCGCCACCACAATCAAATAATTGTTAGTGAACAAACTCCTGTGCGCCGAAATTTCGGCGCCGCGCTTTGGGCAAATTCCGCCGAAACTTCAGCAAAGGCATTTTCGATGACGTCAGTCTTCGACGTCTGTAAAAGCCCGAAAGTCTAGACCGAAGTTCCAGGGGGGATGATGGAGAATATCTATAATGTCGAACGACTTACGGAGATTCTCGGTGCCCGTTTCTGTCTCCACCGTGATCCACCGCAGCGCCTCTAGCTGCAACGCATCGGCCTCCCTCACCTGGTGGCACGTCGTCTGGTTGGGATCGACGGTCACCCCACACGTGTTCCGGCAGCGCGTCCCCAGAGGAGCCCGCAACGTCCGAAAGCTCTGGACCGGCAGACCGCCCGACGTCAGGTGCGTCTTCTTCTGGAGCCGCGCCGACTCCGAGGCGCGCGCCGGGGCCACCGGGTCGCGCCGCTGCCGGTCCACGGCCAACTCCTCGTCCTCAAACAGCAGCGGCTCCCACGCCGGCGCAGAGGCCACTGCACGTAATAGGCCAGCAGGCAGAGCAGGAGGTGCGCCCGCACGCGGTCGGCCGGGCGGTGGTGGCTCGGGCGCACCAAGAGGTCGATCCCCTTGAGACACCGGAACGCCTGCTCGACCAAGGCCAGTCGCTTGGACAACCGCACCCCGTCGGCGGCCGACACTCGCGCGGCCGGCTCGCGGGTCCGGATCACAGAGATGCCATCCAGATGCTCTTCATTTTTGATTGTGTCTTGCTTGCGGGCCCAGCCCAGATGTCCGTCACGGATCGTCATGATAAAATGTTTGGCCATCTTGTAATGATTGATGATTTTGCCCGCCCTCACGCCGCTCGCGGCCGCCGTCTCGGGCGGACCCGCCGGCCGCGCCACGCGGGCGGCCAGCGTCCCCAGCTCGGCCTCCGTGGCCGCCAGCAGCTCCGGGCGCTTGGGCCGGCGCTGCTCGGCCAATTGGGGGTTGGAGCAGGCCACCAGCCGCTCGCCGGGGAATTCCGGGGTGGTGATCTCCGCCAGGCGTTCGGCCTCCAGATCCTTGCGGATCAGGTGGCCGTCGGTCAACAGGCGGCGGATCGCGCCGCTGCGCCACGCCGCGATCCCGCCCAGGCCCGGGTGTTTCTTGAGCACGTCAATTTGAGTTTGCGTGAGCATGCCACGCTCGCCGACCAGGACCCCGCGCGACAGCCCGAACCGCTTCGTCAGCGCCTCGACCTGGTCGGGGACGGTCTGGGGATCGCCGGTGTTGCCGGGGTAGACCTGCACGGCGACCGGCCGCCCGTCGGCGTCGGTCCACGCGCCGGCGGCAATGATCGGGCAGCCGGTCGGGCCGTCGCGGTCCTGGCCGCAGCGGGCCCGTGGACAGGTCGTCCCCTCGGAGGAGCTGCGGGTGACATCGTAGAGGACCAGGGCCCCGTCGCCGCGCTGCCGCTTCGCCCGCTTCTTCTCGATTGCCTCCGGCCGCGCCAGCAGCCAGTCCATCGCGACATCGAGTTGATCCTCGGTGGCCTCGGCGACGTCCAGTTCCTCGGCCAAGGTGGTGTCGTGCCAGTTTCGGGTGTTGGCCAGCTTGGAGCTGGGGAAGAGGAGACATTCGGCGATCCTGGCGCTCACCAGGTCGCGCCGCCGCGCCGGCTCGGAGGCGACGAGGTCTTCCAGGGCGAGCGTGCGGATCCTCGTCAGCACGGCCTCGACGTGCCCATGGGGGAGCGAGCGCGTCCTGTGGAAGGCGTCAGCCGCGGGGACGCAGGTCTCGCCCTTGAGTGCGCGGCTGATCCGGTCGATGACGTGGACCGGGAGATCGGAGCGGTTTCCGAGGGTCTCATGCTGGACCTTGCCGTCCTGACGGCAGGTGCGTCGGAGGTAGGAACTGGTAGAGGTTACCCCCTTGAGGGTGTTCGTGACTCTGGCGACATGGACCGCTCGGTGTTTGCGTGCCATGCGGGACAATGATCGCGATGGCATCCGGGGCGCGTCAAGAATGACCCGGAAATATTTTGGCTACAATTGGGAGTCAGAATCGCGGTGAAGTCTTTATCACAAGGGAAGTTGTGCGAAAAACGGGTCCGGAACTTCGGTCTAGTCAGAGGCTGTGAATTTTTCGTCAAACGTACACTGATACGCCGGAACACTATTCGGCGTAACACCTGATACAGCCAACAATTCCGAATCGGCCTATTAAAGCCGTTTAGTGTACAAATGACGAAAAATTCACAGCCTCTCAGCGTAGGCTTCTCCCGGGGCTGAGGCCCACGTTCTTCGAGGACTCAGGACGTGCCACCCCGCTCGGAGGTCGATGACTTGGCAACATGTTGACAATTATTGTCAGCCGGGTAAAATGAGCAGCAGGGAGGAACTGCTATGGAAACTATGAATATCGCCCTGCCCGAATCCATGAAGCATTTCGTTCAGGAGCGGGTGACGGAAGGCGGATACAGCAGCGCCAGCGAATATGTGCGTGAGCTAATCCGTGCCGACCAGAAGCGGAGGATCGAGGAACGGATTGACACTCTCCTGCTCGAAGGGCTGGATTCCGGCGAGCCGATCTCCGTCACCCAGGAGTATTGGGAAGAGAAGAAACGTAAGCTGGCCGAACGGCTCGGCGAGGCGATCCGCCCGCAATGACGCCGCGTTACCGCGTCCTGCCCACCGCTGACAGTGACCTGGACGACCAGGCCGAGTATCTGGCACGGGAGGCGAGCCTGGAAACGGCCCAGCGTTTCTACGACGCTGCCCGCACGACTTTCGAGAAGATCGCCCGGATGTCCGGCATCGGCGAGCCGCGGGAATCCGCCAACCCCCGCCTTGCGGGATTGCGTGTCTGGCGGGTCGAAGGGTTCGAGAAGCACATGATTTTCTACCGCCGCACTGGTGACGGTATCGACATCGTCCGCGTCCTGCATGGAGCACGCGACATAGACAGCATATTAGCGGAGGAATCAGGTGTCGATGAGGATACAGATGAGCAAGCAGACTGATGGGGCCGAGCGGATAGAAGCCCTGCGGGCCTCCATCGAGGAAATGCGGGCCAGCAAGTGTATTCTGGCAGATGACGTGCTTGCCGAACTCCACCGTGAACTTGCTATCGGCATCAAGCAGGCCGAGCGTTGCGAGCTGGCCCCCTTCGACCCGCAACCATCCCTTTGAAGGTGGCCGCATATGTCCGCAAGTGCCGATGTTGCAATGACTTAATCCATCAATCGCGGGACATTAATGGGACCGTCCCAAATTGATCCGGCGGCTACTTGACACTGTTCAGTAGTGGTCGTTTGGCTCTTGTTGGCGCAACTGCTGCGAATCACGAGGGATAAATGCTCCAGTCCGTGCCTCGCTTTGTGCCGTAAAGTGTCAAGTTCGTACACTATGCTCTGTGCCCCACTTTGGGACGATCCCACATTAATCCCGATATTTCAAGTGAGAAGGCACGAGTGCTTCGATTGAGCAGCCGATAAAATGTCTCAACCTATTCGCTGTCATAGGGTTGCGAAAAATCAATTCACTGCGCATCATATGGTGCATGTCGCAAGGGGTAGACCCGCAACCCACCTTGGCACGCATCCGCAAGATCCGACGAATGAGGCTGGGGTGTCCGATGTTCCGGGGACACAGGGTGACACGTCCCGGCTCTTGCGGTGTTTCGGGGGGCAGTTGCCAGGGATTCGCCATAACCCTCTGGAACTAGACGACTTAAGTAGGGAGCGGCGGTGCTCCTGGCCCTCCGGTGCAACCCTCTGAAAATACGAGACTTCTGGCGAAATTGAGGATGGGAACACCGAAACACCGGAAGAGAGCCCGTGAGGGATTCCGCGTGTCGAGGGGTGGGTTCGTCCGGCCAGGGCTGGAACCAGAGGGCGAACTCGGCCTCGACCGCGCGGCGGATCACCGCCCTGGCCGCGCGGCCGAACGCGAGGGCGGGCGCCATGCCCGCCATGAGCCGGACGCCCCCGCGCCAGAGGGCCAGCCAGCACTCGGGAGCGACGATTGCCACCAGGGCCAGTCCCGTCAGGCCGATCAGGACGACGTGCGGTTCGCACGCCTTGAACGCGGGCCAGGTCAGCGCGGCTCGGCCGCGTCGGGGCCATTGGGCGGGAGGCGAGGGACGGCCGCCGCGGCCGCCCTCGACGCGGAACGCGCCGGTCTCGCGCTTCAACCGCTGGAAGAAAGCTTTGTAGCGGCAATCGTTGTGCAAGCTCAGCCCCGCCCAGCCCAGCGCGATCGCGAACCCCGATGCCGCCCAGCGCGGGTCGCCGGTCCGCGCGGCCAGTCCGTATCCGAGGCCGAAGCCTAGGCCGAGGCTCGCGGCGTGATGCATTAGGTAATCAAAATAGACCCCGTCGAGCGATGCCGTGCCCCGCCACCGTGCGACCTGGCCATCGACGTGGTCGAGCCAGAACGCCAGGTGCGCTAGCCCCACGCCGAGCGCGAACCCCGCCCGTGACCCGGTCGCGATCGCCAGCGCGGCCGCGCCGTCGGTCAACAGCGCGGCCAGCGTCACCTGGTGCGCCGAGAGGCCGAGCCGGACGGCCACCCACGTCCCGTAGACCGCCGTCGGCCGCACGACCCGACGCGCCAACCAGTTGCCGATCTCGCGATGTCGCCCCTTCTGAGCCCGCGGCGGAGTTCGGCGAGCGTGGGATTTCCAGTCATCGGAAGGCCCTTTCTGAATCCTCCAGGCCGTAGATCGCATACCGCCGCGCAACACCGTCGGCGTCGGTGATCTTCTCGCGATACAAGGGCGTGCGGCGTTCCAGCCAGGGGGCGAGCAGCCGCTCGAGGCGTGGGATCGAACTCGACCGCCACCTCGGGGACTGGCGGGCAGAGCAGCACGTGCGTGAATCCCGACCGGCGGAGCCGCTCGACGACCGCCGAGGCCGACTCGCCGCTCCGTCCCAGCCCCGTCCGCCGTCGGTGGGCCAGTTCCATCGTGTAGGGCCTCGGAAAGTAGAAGCCGCGATGGTCCTGGCCCACAATCCGGACCGTGCCGGGCAAGTTCGCGCCAACCCAATGCCCCACGCGGAAGGTCGGCTCGCGGCGTTCGAGGAACTGTTCGGCAGTCTCGCGCCCGAGCACCACGCCGAGCCCGTGCCGCACCCGCGCCACGGCCAGGCTCGCCTCGAAGCCCAGTGTCGCCAGCAGGACACCGATCAGGACCCGGCAGGGGACCGACCGCCTATCCCACCAGGTGCTCGCGAGCCAGGCCACGGCCACCGCCATCGGGCCGAGCGCCATCAGGACGAACCGCATGCTCTGGCGCTGAGTCAGGCAGATCACCAGGAACGCATAGCCGATCGCGGCAATCCCCAGCACGCGGCGCGGGGCCTTCTCCAGCACCAGAGCGGGCAAGAACAGCAGGAACACCGGCCCGAACTGGTGCGAGAAGCTGTCGAACCGATCGGGCTGGAGCGTCATTGGCCCCAGCGCCGTCAGCAGGTTCCACGCGGTGACCACCATCGGCTGCTTGATCGGGTCGAGCACAACGTCGAGCCCCGACCCCCCGAACACCTGCCGGAAGAACGGATACACCGGATTGCCCGTGTGCACGAGCGCGCGCAGGTACCAGACTCCGCCCACAATGAAAGCGGTGAACGCAAAGAGATATTTATAACATCTGTGTTTCAGACGCGTGCTCAACCCCCGATCGAGGAGGAAGGGCTGGGCCGTGATCGCCTTCCCAATCAGCGCGGTGAGGACCAGTGCGGGATACTTCACCCCCATGGCCAGCCCGGCGAGCAGGCCGGTCGCACCGGCCGCGCGGGCACCCGGCCGCTCGTGGAAGCGCGACCAGGCGACCAGCGCAGCGGCGCCGAAGGCGGCCAGCGCCACATCGTTCAGGGGGCGCTCATCCCGTTGGAGACCGCCGGGACGAGCAGCGCAATCGCGCCGGCCCACCAGGCGCGTGCCCCGAGGCTTGGCCGCGCCAGCGCCGTCACGTTCGCGGCGAACGCCAGGCCGAGCGCCCACTGGACCAGCCGGCACGCGACCGGACCGCGGAAGGCCAGCGCCACGGCATAGAGCATCTCGGTCACAAGCGGATACACCGTCTCATGCAGGTCGGGCTCGAAGGCCACCGCGCCCCGCTCCAGGAACACCTTGGGAACTTGCAGGTGATAGCAGAGCGCGTCCCCGTCGGTGACGGGCGCCAAGGCCGTGAGCAGCGTCCCGACCAGGGCCGTTGTCAGCACGACGAGAAGCGGGAGGTCGGGAAGTTGGGGAGGGGGGAAGGAGACCTCGCGCATCAGGCGGGAGATCCCCCGCCAGGCCTCGCGCCCTCCCAGCAATGCTCCCACGGCGAGGGTTGCCTTGATGCCCTTCGTCGTCAATACGCCGAGCTCGCCCAGGCTGAGCATTGTCAGTGCCAGGATTCCCAGCCCGAGCGGGACCGCCAGCGCCAGGGCGTCGGCCGGGTGCTCGGGCGTCTGGCCAAGCCGACGCAAGGTCCACAGGCCGACGCCCGCAGACCAGATCGTCAGGAGCAGGATGAACCCGATGTCCAGCATCCGCTCGCATCCTCCGTGACGATGCCGCGCGTTCAGCCGCCCGCCCGA
The DNA here is from genome assembly GCA_963803395.1 of uncultured Planctomycetaceae bacterium. GTDB lineage: Bacteria > Planctomycetota > Planctomycetia > Isosphaerales > Isosphaeraceae > JAFANO01. The sequence goes on along the minus strand of CAWDND010000094.1, from coordinate 22,657 downwards.
CGTCCCCAGACGCCTCCCCAGCCGTGCCGATGTCCCCAGGCCCAGAGCGCGGGTAACAGCCAGACGGCCAGGATCGCGCATCGGATCGCGAAGACGGATCCATCGTGCAACCCAAAGAAGGGGAGATGCGCCGCGAGCCCCGCGCCGGCCGCGTACCAGGCCAGCGTGCACGCGAGCCGTCCCTGATGCGCGAGCCAGGCGCGCCCGCCCAGCGTGGGGACGAACGCCACTGCGCCGGTCAGTCCATACACGCAGCCATATCCGATCGACATCCCCCAGGCCACGCCCACGATCCCCGCGCGGTCAGCGCCGACGATCCCCGGAACAATCGTCAGGGCAAGGCCGGCGAGGGTCGCCAGGGCGAGGCGATACGACCGATCGAGTGCGATCAGCATCTGCCGCGCGGGCCAGGCCAGGCCGAGCGAGACCATCCCTGGCAACAACGGCCGAAGGGCGGGCAGGCCATCGACGTACCGAGGCATCATCGCCCCGAGGAAGGCGGGACCGACCAGGTAGGCCACGGCGCCACCGGCCGCCAGGATCGGCGCCTGCGACTCGGTCGCCCGGGCGGCCTGCCGCGCGACCTCGACCGGGTCGCGGGTCCGGCCCAGGGTCGTTTGGAACGAGGTGTACATCACCAGCACGATCCGACCGGCCAGGTCGAGACTCCAGCTCGTCCCCATAATCGCGACCGAGTAGAGCCCCGCGGCGCGGGCGCCGTCGGGGACGCGCCACAGGATCAACACGCGGTCCAGGTTTAGGACCGCGCCGAAGACCGCCGTGTTGGCCAGGATCGGCAACCCGACCCGCATCAGGCGCGCGGCCGTGGGCAGGTCCCAGGCCCATCGGAACCGGAACGGGTGCCGCGCGTGAAGATAGGCGATCTTGACGCCGAGGAGCACCCCGACCGCGCCAGAAGCCCCCAGAACCCTGCCAGCCAGAGCCCGGCAGCCACCGCGAAAGTCGAGATGAGCGACTCGAGGACATCCAGTTCCGTCGTCAGGGCGAATTCGCGATGCGCCCGCAAGACGGCGATGAGGAAACTCTCGTAACGTTTGACGAGTGTCAGGCCGGCGACCACCACCAGGCCCCAGGTCCACTCGCGCGCCAGGGGTTCGCCGACCAGCATCGGGGCGCGGAGCCAGGCCCAGGCCGCCAGCGCGAGGGCGTAGAGCAAGCACGTCAGCGTGTTGGTCGTGTAGGCGACGTTGGCGATGCGGCGAGCCTCGGCCTCGCGGCCAGAGGCGCGGAGGATCGGGATCTCCTGCACGGCCCCCAGGCCGACCCCCAGGCTCGATCGATTGGTCTGATCCAGGTAGAGCCGCAGGCCGGTGTAAACCCCCAGTTGCGCCGGGTCGAGCCGCCAGCGCAGCGTCAGGGCGGTCAGGGTGCCCAACGCCCGGTCGAGCTGTCCCCCGATCGAGACGATCAGGCTGTCGCGGACGAGCTTGCGCCCCTCGTCCGAGATCCGGGGATGGGCAGCCGCCCGGGTCAAGGTCGCCACGGCTCGGCCACGCAGAACTGGGAATGCGCGGGTTCGGGGTCGGTCGGGATCGGCCCCGACTCGGCCAGCGGAAGGACCGCCGCGCGATACCAGGCGGCAGTATCATAGCCGAAGCGGTTGTAGCTGACGTCGGTGTCCTCATTGTGCGCGGCAAACCGGTGGCAGACCCGGATGACCTCACGCCGAATCCGCTCGGCGGCGGCGGGCGGGTTGTGCAGGATCACGGCCGAGGTCAGCACCAGGTCGAACGACCGGTCGGCAAACGGGATGTCGGTGCCTGAGGCCAGGACGAGCTCGATCCGATCGAGCCCATCGAGGTAGCCCCGGGCGCGCTCCAGTTGGGTCAGGCTGAAGTCCATGCCGACCATCGGGATGTCGAGACGGCGACGGATTTCCCGGAGCTGCTTGCCATAGCCGCAGCCGACCTCCAGAATCGAGGCGGGCTGATAGGACGCGATCCGCTCGGCGATCCATGCGGCGCGGTCGGCCCGGGCGGCGCTGGCCCTCCTGCTCGCGGAAGTAGTCGTCGCCGCCGCGGAGTGTCCAGTACTCGCGGGGATCGGCATAGAGGAAGTGGCGTTTCCACGTCGGCCAGCGGCCCAGTGATCGCCGGAGTGCCTTGTGCCAGGCATAGCGCGTGCCCCGGGTTCGCCAGGCGTTCCAGACTCGGAGAGGCAAGGAGGGACAAGCGGGACATTCCACCGCGCGGCTCCGCGTGGCCGACCCCGACGCCTGACTCTGTGCGGCCGGGCGGGAGGCCCAAGGTCGAGGACATCCACCGGGGTCCAACCTCATACGGGTGTCAGCGGGCTAGGAGTGTACGGGCCCGGCGGCCATAGGTCAAGGCGGCATGCGAGTCTCAACGGACGGGGGGTGCACGCCAGCTTCTGGACATTCCAGCGCAGGCCCGGAATCGTCAATAGGAGAACCTGGGGATTCCGTGGTAGAGTGCGGCGCCGTGGAGCTTTGGAGGTGCGAGTCTCGGCGTGGAAGGAGTCAATCCATGGATGGGACGGCGGTCACCTTGAAGGAAAAACTCGATCCACTCCTGCGCGAGGCGGCGGAGGTTTCCGTGGCCCTCGATCAGGCCGACGGCACGATCGTGGGAGTCCCCCATTACGCAGTCATCGAGGCCCGCGTGCACGAACGGGGGCAACCACTCAGCCGGCAGATTCAGGCACGCCAGATGGGCCAGATCGCCGCGCGAGCGGCCGACACCGCCAAGTGTCCCGAGTGCGGTACCCGGTGCCCACTCGTGCGCCAGAAACGTCGGGTGACCTCCATCGACGGCTCCCTCACCGTGGAGGAGCCGGTGGGTCACTGCCCCGGCTGCCGCCGGGGCTTTTTCCCCCCTCCGGGAATCGTTGGGCTTCGACGCCCGTGAACTGACCCCCTGATTTTTGGTGCAGCGGATCACCGTCGCCGCCGCCGAGACGCGTCCTTCATGCGCGGCGCGATCGTGATGAAAGACGTGGGCGACCGGGGCGTCTCCGCCAAGACCATCGAGCGAGTCGTGCATGACGTGGGTCGGGAATTGGCCGAGCGTCGTGATGCCGATCCCAAGACCGACGATGCCCTGGCCCAGCGTCCGCAGACGCCACCGGAGTGGGCCGTCGTGGAGTGCGATGGGGGCCGGATCCGCACCCGCGAGCCGGGGCACGGCCCCGGGGTCCATCGCACGGCGGAAGGCTGGCGCGAGACCAAGAACGCTTGCTTGATTCGCGGCTCCCGCACGCTCTCCGACCAGGATCCGCAGCCGGAGCCGCCGGCCTGTTTCTGCGACCCCAAGCACGTGGCGAAGATCGCCGAGACCGCGGCGTTGTCGGTGGCCTCGGCGCAGCCGGCCCCAGTGGTCGAAGTGCCGGAGAAGGGATCCCCCGAGCCGGCCGGGCTCGTCACGCCGGCCGAGTGGCATCCCCGACGACTGGTCCGCACCGTCCTGGGCAGCATCGCGGAGTCGAAGGACTTCGGCAAGCAGATGGCACGCGAAGCCAAACGGAGGCGGTTCGCCGAAGCCCCGGCCAAGGCGTTCTTGGGGGACGGACTGGCGTGGAACTGGTCGATCTGGAAGCAGCACTTCCCCGACTTCACTCCGATCCTCGACTTCCTTCACGTCTTGAGTTATCGGTTCCTGGCCGCCAAGGCCGTCCACGACGTGGCCAGCGACGCGTGGGCTCAGTATCTGGTCTGGATGCGTGGCGCCTGGCAAGGGGAGGTGGCGCAGGTGCTCGAGGAATTGCACGCCTGGCAGACCAGGCGGGGCGAACCGCCTGAAGGCGCCGCGGAGAACGATCCCCGGACCCTCCTGCAGAAGACGATCACCTATCTGGAGAACAACCGGGGTCGGATGAAGTACCCGGAGGACCGCCGAGAGGGTCTGCCGGTGACGACGGCCTGGAGGGAGTCGCTGGTCAAGGAGATGAACTATCGGGTCAAGGGGACGGAGATGTTCTGGAACGACCCGGAGGGAGCCGAGGCGCTCCTGCAGGTGCGGGCCGCGGCCCTCTGTGACGATGAGCGGTTGGCGAAGCACCTCAGGATGCGCCCGGGTTGTCCCTTCACACGTCGACCCAAGTCGCCCAAGTTCGCAGCGGAAAAAATCAGAAGCTGACGTGCACCCACGGACGGGGGGTGTAATGCCCCCTTTGCAGAGGTTCCTCGGGTTGTTAGCTTGTCAAGAGGAGTTTCAGTAATTCCAAAAACAGTCCGCCAGACGACGACATCGCAAGCTCATATGGCACCTCCCTTTCTGTATAGGTGACATCAGCGACCCCGAACCTCTCCTCGACCACGTGGAGCAACCAGAGCAGCAGCGTCTCCCAGCGCAGCCGCTCCAGCAGGATGACCCGGCCACCGCGGCGAGGCCTCGACAGGATCGTAAAGTGCAGCCACACCCAGAGGTTCCGCAGCACCAGCGCGAGCCCCACGGACAGGAGCCGAACCTCCGGCCGTCGCGTCGTCGTCCGAATCCGCCCCGCGTGCATCTGGCGGGAGCTTGTCGCGATCCCGAACCGCTGGCGGTAGGTCGCGCAGACCGAATCCGGCGACGGCGGCCGGAAGCCCCAAGAGGCGGAGATCAACGCCTGACGCCCGTGCCGCTTCCACTGGCCCCGGGAGTTGCGGCACTTCACGCAGAGCGACACCGTCGCCGTCCGCTTCTTCGCGTCGGTCAGCGTGGAGGTCGACCAACCGCTCTTCGTCCAGGTCCGGAAGACAGAACTGCCGCTGGGGCCTCCGCGCTGCGTCGGCGCGCGGCCGTGGCAGACCACTGGCATCAGGCACGGGTCCTGCGCCTGCTGGAGGGAGCGGACCACCGCCACGCTGGAGAAGCCGCGATCCAGCAGGAGCAGCCGGGGCCGAACGCCCACGCGCGCCGCCTGCCGGAGCAGGCGTCGGAGGACCTCCTGGAGCGTCTCGCCCTTGGTGACGCCGGTCCGGGCGACGGTATCACGCTGCCCCTTGCGGACGACGCAGGCCGTGGCGGAGGCGTGGAAGTGGCTGGTGCCGCTCTGGGCCTGGCCGCGGTAGATCTCGTCGAGGTCGCGGAAGTGCCGCCCATGGTAGGGGATCAGCGTCAGGTCGAGGGCCAGCACTTGGAGGCGCCGGCGCAGTGCCTTGGGCAGGTGCCCGGCCCAGGCGGCGTGGAGCTGCCGTTGCCGGGCGGCGTAGTCGGGCAAGGTGGCCAAGAGCGCCTGGCGCGCCGTCTCGTCGGAGGGAGCGTCGCGGAGGCGCTGGCAGGCGTCGGACAGCGAGGTGATCCGCGCGGCGGCGGCCAGCAACAGCACCCAGCGGACCTGGGCCGAGGTCTTGCGCTTGTAGTCCTTGAACTTCAGATGCGCTTGCAGGTGCTCGGCGGCGAGGCGATGGACCCGGTGGCGGTCGAGGAGATGATGGGGTAAGCGCATGGCTCCCTCCTGTGATGACTCTGTGTCCCAAAGTCATTCTTCGGAGGGGGCTTGCGTCCATCTACCTCAACCCTTCGGAATGTCGACCAATTTTGGAACTACTGAGGTAACCGTTCAGTCCCCAGCTTGGCCCAGTAATTGCGGGGCTGGAAGGCCGGACCGATGAGCTACGATTGCGCGATACAGGTAATCCAGCACCGGACGTTTCTGCAACCGCAGGGTTTGGACCACGGTCAGCATCCGCTCGACGAACTGGCACCCCGCCGCACTGTGGCAACCGAAAGCGTTCTTCCGCCACAGCACGCCCAAGCGCAGGATCCGTTCCGCATGGTTGTTCGTGGGCTCGACCCCCTCGATCGCCGCGAACAACCCCAACGCCGGATACAGCACCAAGAGGTTCGCGAAAAGGTCGCCGCCTTGGAATCCGCGCAGGTGCAACCCTGCTCCAAAACGCCTTGGAGTTCGCGCGCCCTCGGGTCCAACCGGGCTTGCAGGCCCGCTCGGTCCAGTTCGCCGCGGCGAAACGCCCACCAGTCGGCGAACAGACATTCCACGACCTCCAGTCCCACCCGGCCAAGGGCTTCAGCGGGTCCTCCTCGCTCGATGAGCTTCTGAAAGTCGCGGTTCAGGTGGGCCCAGCAGATTTGACGCAGTTTCAGCGGCAGCTTGCTGTAGGCCGCCCAGCGGTCGCTACAGACGATGCCGGTGCTCGTCTCGCCCAACCGGGCCTGAAGGCCCTCGAAGTTGCGCCGCAGGTGAATCACGAAGAAGGCCACTGTCGCGGTCGCCGCCGTCCAGAGCCAACGCTTCTGTCCCTTCTCGCTCCAGCCCGTCTCGTCGGTGTTCTTCACCGGGGCCTCACGGACCGCCGTCGGAGCCTCTTGAGACGGACTGGCCAAGGCGGCACTCGTCTCCACTTCGAGCGCCGAGACGGAGCCCAGAGAGGTCGGCACTTCGAAGACGGTTTCGACGACCTCTTCCACACCCCGTCGGCCCAGGTGAGGACGGCCGCTGAAGTAAGACATCACGGCGGTCAAGCGTGGCCCGAGGACATGGGCGCGGATCTCCGGGGGAATCTCGCCCCGATTGACGTGGCCACCGCAGGGGCCGGTGCGCGCGTGTCCTTGGTGCTCGGTGATGACGGCCGTCAGTTCGGGGAGTTCGGCGACCTGATGCCAGGTCGGCTCGGGGTCGCCGGGCCCGGGTTGGGTGGGCAAGGAAGTTTGGCAGCGGGCGCAGATCGTGGGCACAGACGGCACGATCTTGTTGACCCGCTCTCGCGGAAGGCGAAGGCGATGATGTCCAGGATGCCCCGGCTGCCCACCTGGCTGGCGTCCGGTCGGTGTCTTGATGACTGGTTTGGGAGCCCCCGGTGGGTCTACCGAAGGGGGCGAGGAGGAGTTCGAGGAGTTGCGGTTTAATTGGGAGCGCAATTCGTGAAGTTCAGCTTGGAGGTCGGCGATCTGCTTCCGGGCCTCGTCCAACGCAGCCCGAAGTTGACCGCACTCAGGACAAAAGGTCACAGGGATCGTGGGAGGCTCCCTCATGTATGACGACGATACTGAGGTGGCCAGGAATTGCAAGGTCTTCGACGATTATCTGGCCCTTTCTTGCATACTCGGTGCCGGATTGAGGACTGAACGGTTACCTACTGAGTTTCCCATTTTCTCGATTTCCCCAAGTCTCAGCAAGGACATGCGATGCCCTTCCAAAAGACTCCACCGACGCGAACTGCGGAACTGTGCAACCTGGCCGAGGACTGGGAAAAGTCATCGTGCGCCGTGCCTTCGGCGAGGCCGGACCGCCCGACGACGTCGATTTCAACACCTTCGAGCAGAGCGCCGTCGACGCCGCGCAGCGCTGACCCGGGGGACCATCGCGTAGTTGCCCCGACACGATACCCAACGCCTCGGCGCGGTCCAACCCTGTCCTCACTGCGGGCGGGACTGTCCCGTGCGGACCGAACCGCTCGACCTGGTCGTCCGCGGGGCGACCGTCCATTACGACGAGCCCGTGTGTCCTTGCCCAGCCTGCCGCCGGGATTTTTTTCAACGACCCGATACAGGGCTAGAAACCCGAGGAAAATCGAGATGCCGTATGATGTTGACAGGCCTACACTTGCGTAAAATCTTTTGGCGCAAGTCCTTTCCTGGAAACAACTTGCAGCATCTTCAAAAAACCTCGGCATTCTAGCCGTTTGTCGGGCCGTTGATTTTTTTCCCTCGCCGCGGCGCACTCCACCTTGATACCTCTGGCTCCAGCCCGGCCGTCCTCCAGAAGATCGTGACCGCCGGGGGACGACAACCCCCGTTCGCGCTGGCCGCCACGAGGCTCCAGGAGCTAGCCGAGATCGCCCTCAGCGGTCCTCATGTCCGACGGATCACCGAGCAGATCGGCGCCGAACTCCGCCAGAACCGCGACGCCCAGACGTCTCGCGGTGCCACGCGGACGCTGAAGCCCCAGGTGGCCCACGTCCCGGCGCTGGCCGTCGTCGAGGTCGATGGCGGACGGCTCCAGATCCGGGCCTCGGGCCGTGGCCGCGGGGTGCATGACCCAGCGTGAAAGGAGGACAAGATTGCCTGCCTGGTGACGATGCAGAGTCCGGTGCAGGAGACCGACCCCCACCCCGACTTGCCCGCCTGCTTCACCGATCCACCCCGTGTCGCCGCCTTGGTCCGTGGTGTCAGTGCACAGGGGTCCTTGAGCGACCTGGAGGGGGTGACCGCCGCGACGCCGCCCCCGGAGGCCGACGTGGACGCGACAGCGGCCCGCCCGCAGTGGCAGTCTGAGCCGGTGATCCGGACCTGCGTCGTCACCGACGCAGAGCTAGTCCCAAAACAAGCGTAATATATTACGCCAATGTTAAACAACAATCGCAGATGTAATTACGTACATTCATCGTGCCGGGACGGCCACGCCCGGTCCCCAGTCCCGACTCGTTTGCTTCATCGCCTCACCGCCTCTCTCGGTTCGATGGCCAGCACGGATCGGGGCATCCGGACCCCGACTTCAGGTGTTCCTCCCTCAACACAACCAGCAACCGTGCAACCGCTCCACCAGACGCAGGAATACCCCTTGCCACGGGGTCCACGACATCAGCCGATAGATCAGCCGACCACCGCTCCGAATCAGCTGGCACGGCATCTCGATCACCGCCGCGCGGAAGGTCGCGAACTCCATCCGCAACCACGCGCGCTGCTCGGCGCGGTGTTGCGCCGCGTGCCGCGGTGTCACCGGCACCAGCAAGGCGCTCCACGCCTTCAGGCTCCAGGCCACCGACGCCATCACCATGTACGCCCCGTTGCTGATCAGGGTGTCCACCGGCGTCGTCAGCGCCCGCACCCCGCTCTTCAGTTGCGCGATCAGGTTCTCCTGGTCACACCGGTCATTGGCCTGAAAGACGACCGCTGCGGCCGCGGACGTGCGATCGTTAGTGATATAAAAAAAATAGCGATACTCCTCGCGCAACCGCACGTCTCCCTTGTCGATCCCGAGACGCTTGCGGAGCACAATCACCCGATAGCTCGTCTTGCAGGCGACCGGGCAGTAGTCGAACTCGGCGATCATCTCCTCGAGCAGATGGATCGTCTCGAACTGGCGCTGTCGGACGATCTGCCTCTTGACGGGCTCGGGTGTCTGGCGGGGGACGGTTTTGATCTCATACCGTGGCGGTCGTTCCAGGAAGCTGTAGGCGTCGGCCGGAAACTGCTCGGCCAACGCCTTGAGGTTGGGCATCGCGTCGATGCCGAAGTAGAACCGGACATCGCCGGCCTGGTCCCAGCGGTCGAGATGTTTGGTCTGAGTGAAGGCGGTGTCCCCCCGCAGGATGATCCGGCGAAAGCCGGCCTCACGACACAAGTGGATTGCCTTATCGAAGTAGATGTCGGCGTGCTCGTGCGAGGGGCGGTTGCCGCTGCGGTTGACCAGATAGAGTGGTTCGCCGGTGTTGGCCAGCGAGAGGATCAGGGGGTGATAGCCCCAGATGCCGTTGTAGGACAGATCGACCCCCTGCTTGCACTCGGCAGCGGTGGCGACGAGGGTGCCGTCGGCGTCGAGGATCGCCTGGTCGAAGAACTCCGGGGGTTGTTGCGCCCAGACGCGGCGGCGGACACCGTTGAGGGTGTCGATGAGGGTCTGGACATCGGTCGCGGTGAACCGACGGCAGAAGTCGCCTTCGGTCGTGGGATCGGGGATCCGCTCGGCGCCCAGGGCGTCGAGGTAGACCTCATCGTTGCGGCGCCGCTCGATGTGCTCGAGGCGTTGTCCGCCCGCGAGGATGTTGAAGGCGATGTTCAGGACGTGATCGGATTCATGGTAGGGCAAATGGCGTTTGAGGAGGTGGAGGTTGTGGTCGAGGTCGCGGATCAAGCCGATCTTGCGCGCCAACAGGAGCATGGCGCCGATACCGCCGGCGGCGAGGCCCTGGATGCGCTCGGCCAGTTCATAGTGGATGTTGGTGGCGGTCATCATGGGCTGGTCGCGTTCGGGTCCAGGACGATTCTCGATGCGTATGAGGATCCTGCGCCGGCGTTCGCGAAGAATCCTACGGTTGCGTTCCCGGGTCTTCTTGCCGATGTGTTTTCGGGTCTTCTTGCCGTTGTGTTTTCGGGTCTTCTCGGGGAGAGTAGCAGTCACTCGAAAGTCTCCGTAGTTTGGAACATTGAGGAAGTGTTCCTGCCTCAATTATTCGAAAAACTCCGGGGGTTTTCGAGCTTTTTCTGAGATTTTGGCGCCGAAGCTCTATATATCACGCTTGGTTAAGGCTAGTGGTCTGTCAAAATTCGATTGACGAGTATGGCGAGGGTGTCCATCCTTCGGTTGTACCCCAAGATCCTGGAGCAACCGAAGGAGGTCCGCCGTGGCCGGGAAACGGACATACAAGGTGACCCTCACCGACGAGGAGCGAGCCCTGTTGCGGTCGATGCTCTCATCGGGCAAAGCAGCCGCCCGCAAGCTCAACCACGCGCGCCTCCTCCTGTTCGCCGACGAGGCGGTCGATGGATTGCGGCGCACGGACCAGGAGATCGCCGCCACGTTGGGTATCGGGCCTCGGACGGTGGAACGGGTGCGGCAACGCTTTGTCGAGGAGGGGCTGGAATCGGCGCCGGTTCCGCGACCCCGTCCACGCGGAGCCTACAAAGTCGATCGATGCGAGCCGGCGCAGATCATTGCGATCGCCAAGAGCGATCCGCCGCCGGGGGCAAGCGTTGGACCTTGCGGCTGATCGCCGACCGACTGGTGGCGTTGGGCCGCGGCGCGGTCTCCCCCGAGGCCGTGCGGCAGGTTTTAAAAAAACGCCGTGATCCCGTGGCACGAGGAGACGTGGTGCTTTCCTCCCAAGGCTGACGCCGAGTTCGTGGCCCGGATGGAGGATCTCCTGGATCTGTATCAGTTGCCCTACGATCCGCGATATCCCGTGGTGGGCAGGGATGAGATGCCCAAGCAGTTGATCGCCGAGACCCGCATCCCCTTGCCCGCGTGCGAGGGCCGCCCGGTTCTCTATGACTACGAGTACGAACGCAAGGGCGTCTGCAACCGATTCTGATTCGTGGAACCCCTTCGCGGATGGCGGAAGGTGTTCGTCCGCGACCGTCGGACCAAGGTGGACTGGGCCGAGTGCCTGCGGGTGATCCTGGATGAGATCTACCCCGAGGCGATCGGTCTGCGGTGGGTGCAGGACAACTTGAACACGCATACAATCGGTGCTGTACGAGGCCTTTGCCCCCGAGGAGGCGCGCCGCCTGGCGCGTCGGTTGGAGATCCACCCCACCCCCGTCCATGGCAGCGGGCTGAACATGGCAGAAACGGAACTCTCCATCCTGGACCGCCAATGTCTTGATCGCCGCCTGGATGCGACGAAGGTGGTCCGAAGGGAGGTCGGTGTCTGGGAGACTCATCGCAACAAGGCGAAAATCACCATCAACTGGCGTTTCACGATCGCCGACGCGCGGGTCAAGCTGAAGAGAGTATACCCGTCAATCAAAAATTGACAGACCACTAGCCCAACTTCCGCAGTTGGGCCAAAATTGCACCAATTTTCAGGTGCTTTTTCGTCGTAACTCCTTATTCGTCGGGCCGACCTCGACGCAAACGCCGTTGTAGTGCCAACCTCGTGTCTTGCCTTTCCTCCGAGGCCGTTCATGATGGTCCTTGGAGGACGCGATGGATCTGCGGCACTCGACCGTCACCAAGAACGGCAAGACCCCTACGTACTGGCGGCTCGTGCGCCGGTGCGCGTCGGAACGAAGGTGCGGCAGGAGACCGTCGCCCAACTCGGCGAACTCGACGCCGAGGGACGCATCGCGGTGCGCCATCTGGCCGACTCGCTCGTCGGTCTGGAGCGTCAACCCGGCCTCTTTGACGAGGACCTCCCGACCGAGCCCGTCACTGTCGTCCCGAGTCGTCTCCGGTTGGAATGCGGTCGGCGGTTCGGCGACGTCTGGCTCGCCTGGAAACTCTGGCAGGCGCTCGGACTCGATACGTGGCTGGAGAAACGTCTGCCCAGAGGCCGCGAAGATGTGCCGTGGAGCCTGATGGCGGCCGTGCTGGTGATCGCGCGACTCTGCGAGCCGTCGAGCGAACTGCACATCGCCGAGGATTGGTTCCGGCGCACGGCGCTGGACGACTTGCTTGGGCTGCCCGAGGCCAAGGTCAACGACGACCGACTCGATCGCGCGTTGGACCGGCTCCTGCCGCACACGGACGCGCTCGAAACGCACCTCAAGGAACGCCTCGGAACTCTGTTCAGGCTGGAATATGATCTTTTAATATACGATGTAACGAGTACATACTTTGAGGGCCAGGCGACCGGCAACACGCTGGCCGCGCGGGGCTCTTCGCGCGATCATCGGTCCGACTGTAAACAAGTCTGCATTGGGTTGGTCGTCAGCCGCGAAGGCTTTCCGCTGGGCTCCGAGGTGTTCGCCGGCAATCGGAGAGATTCGACGACCTTGCAGGAAGCCGTCAAGCGCATGGAAGAGCGGTACGGCCACGCGGGTCGGATCTGGGCGGTCGACCGTGGGATGATCGACGCGACCAACCTCCAGTGGCTCAAGCAACGAGGCTCGCGTTCCATCGTGGGAACGCCCAAGGGGGAGTTGAAGCGGTTCGAGCAAGAGTTGCTCAAGGGATCCTGGCACGAGATCCGCAAAGGCCTGGAGGTGCGGACTGTGCCGGAGGGGGGTGCGATCCCAATAAGCGGTTATGCCGCAGTACGCTTAGTTTGCTTCTTCGCTGATGGTTGCGTCCATTCGTCGTCCTCGTCTTGGAGTGCTTTCAACTCGGCCAAGCATTCCGGCGGCAGCCAGCGCCACTCCGTTCGCCGGTCCTTCGCCATGGCCCCCCGCGTGGGCTCCAGGATCTCTTCCCACCGGCCCGATACGACGGCCGCTCTCAGTTGGAACACCGCCTCTGCGTTGTCCTCCGTCCAGGAAATGCCGTTGCCCTTGAGCCGAAGATTGATCACCCGCCGGATCGTGCTCTCGATCGCGCCGCTGCCCCTCGGCACACCGCGGCGTCGGAGGCAGTCATCCCGCAGTCGCCCCGCATCCGAATGCTTGGTCAAATAGCGGCTCTCGCGCCACCTCGGTGAATCCTCGGGCTGGTTCCCCGCCAACCCCTTCAATTCGGCGATCCCGTCCGCGCTTCTGCCCTCCTTGAGGAGCCCGCGAAGCCGCGGGTAAAGCCCCTTCGCTGGCCCTCGGTCCGTGGCAAAGCCGCCAACCCCACACTCAGATGATGCACGGCATGACACCAATCGAGCACCTCAACAACCCGCTTCGGATCCAACTTGGCCTGGGCGATGACCCCATCCAACCGCTTCCAGATCCACGGGGCGCCGTCGGCCACGCACGTCACCAAACGAGCCCCAGCGGCACCCATGCGGTGCAGATGAAACGCCACCAGTTCGATCAACGCATCGGGCCCCTGGAGCGTCCCGTCCATGACGGGCTGGCTCCCCCGAACCATGCGCCCCTTCTTGTCCCCCTCGAACAGGATGGCCACCTTGGGCTCGCGCCACTCGATCCGGAACTTCGTCCGTTTCCGCTTGCCGCCGACGCGAATCGTCTCCACCACGGTTCGCACGCGGAGGCGACCGCCGTCGCTCCCGACCGCGATGCTCTTGCCCGTGAACTCGCGGCCGGCCGGGAGTTCCCCACGACGGAACCGCATGAGGTCGCGCGTGCGGGTCGCCCGCATCTGGGCTCCCAACTCACCAGCGAGGCGCCGGATCGCTTTCTCGTCGAGATCCAGGCCCTGCCGCGCCCACGCCGTGCGCGACTGTGCGAGGGGCAGCAGACCGACCAGGCGACCCACCTGGGATTGCGCAGTGGGGCTGCAACCCTCACGGATTCGATAGGCCGCCAGTTCGGGGTAGAGACCGCTTCCCTCCGGGCCTCGTCCCCTGCCGGTGCGCCCCCGAGGAGAGCAGTCGAGGGTCATCACCGGGACCGCCAGGCCACCCAGAAGCCGGACCACCAGGGGGCGTCTTTTTTTTCCACGGGGCGGAGCGGCACCTCCGCTGCGCCGCTCACTTTGTCGATGTGCGGGACCGTCTCGGGCTGCTCCCTGGCCTTGGCCAGCAGCCCGGCGACGTCGAGGTCGGCCTGCCGTCGGGCTTGCTCGTGAACTTCGCGTTCCACTGCGGCGAAGCTGGCCGGGTCGGTGGTCAGGCGTTCGAGCCACTCGTGTTCGCGTTCGGCCAGCAATCCTCCGGTTTGGTCGGCCACGGCGGCGGGTGAGGATGCCGGCGGGCCGTTGGGACGGGGACGCGTTGCGCTCCTCTTCGGCTTGTTCCGGCCCATCTGCTCTTCGGACTCCAGAAGTACCTCCAGGACAGGCTCCTTCGCTGATGCTTATCATCGTGGCTCGGCCGCTGCCTGATGAAATACCTTAACCTCCAACCTTTTCCTCGTCACCGCTTTTTGGGATCGCACCCTGTGCCGGATGAAGCCGTGGTTCGAGACGTTCCTCCTCTGCCGCAGCGCCGACCGCGCGGCGAAAGAACGGGCGATGCGCGAACGGTTCGAGCAACGCATCGAAAAAGGTCTACAAGCAATTGTGCGAAGATGCGAACAGAAACGTTGCGATCTGGGTGTGTATTGAGCGTCGGATCGGCCGACTGCTGGGCAAGAACACGCGCGCTTGCGCGGCTCTTCTCGGTCCAGGTCGGTCGTAACGAATCGGGGCGCGTTGTGGTGACCTGGTCGCGGAAACCGTCGGCGCTGGAGTCGGCGAAGCGTCGTGAGGGCTGCTATCTCCTGCGAAGCAATGTCTCGGACTGGACGGCCGAGGATCTTTGGAAGGCCTCCATGCAATTGACGGAAGCGGAGGCTGCGTTCCGGATCCAGAAAGACGAGTTGCGCCTGCGACCGGTGTGGCATCAGACGGCGGAGCGAGTCCAGGCCCACATTCTGGTGTGCTTTCTGGCGTACGTGCTCCGCAAGACGCTGGAAGGCTGGTCGCAACGTGCCGGCTTGGGCCGGAGCATACCCACGCTCTTGGAGGAGTTCGCGCGGATCCAGAGCACCGACGTTGTCTTGCCGACCAGCGACGGCCGCACTGTGCGGCTGCGCTGTGTGGTGCGTCCCGACAAGGCGCAGACGATTCTGCTGCACCACTTGGGCCTGGAACTTCCACAACGCCTCCGAATCCCAAAAGGAGTCGCTGATTTGTAGTGCCAACTTCTGAACGCAGTCATTGGAAAATAAGCGGGTTTCGCTTCTTCTTCACTGATAACTGCGGAAGTTGGGCTACTGGCCATCCGACGGGGACGATCTTCAGGGATTGTAGCGGGCGTGACAACTCCGGCGGGCGATCCGGCCGATGGCCGGCGGCTCCCCTCCGGGTTCGCTGTCGCTCCGTCGCTGGCGCGGCCTCCGGTCAGCCTATCGGATACGGGTTTCGGGGATCGAGGAATTCCCGACCGTCACGGATTTTGCAGGAGTGGACATCGGTATCCACCCAGGAACGCGGAGATCGATAGGTTTTGCAGCCAGCCCTTTGAAGGTGGTCGTATGGGTCTGTTAAGCTGTCGCCAGGCACGGAGTTACCGTTTCTCCAGGGAGGCGACAGCTATGATCCTCGGCGACGTCTTCGAGCGGTTTGCCCAAGATTCCCCCCTGTCGGTGATGGCGCAGGGCTGTCATGGAGAACGCCCTCAGCCCGACGGTGGTCGACCAACTGTTCGAAGACGTCGCCGAACGACAGTACACCCGGAAGCTCCTCTTCTCCTCGATCGTGGACTTGATGAGCCTGGTCGTCTGCCGCATCCGGCCCGCCATTCACGCCGCCTATCAGGCCCATGCCGAGACCATCGACGCCTCGATCAAGGCCGTCTACGACAAACTCGACCGCACCGAACCGGAGCTCTCGGCGGCGCTGGTCCACCGACCGCCGCACGCTTGGGGCCGGTCATCGACGCGATGAACGGCGCCCGATCCCCCTTGCTGCCGGGCTACCACGTCAAGATCCTCGATGGCAACCACCTCGCCGGGACCGAGCACCGCATCAAGGAACTGCGGACGATCGGCGCCGGGGCCTTGCCGGGGCAGGCCCTGGTCGTGCTCGACCCCCGGCGGATGCTGGCCACCGACGTGATCCTGTGCGAAGACGGCCATGCCCAAGAGCGGTCGCTGCTGGACCGAGTCTTGGAGCTCGTCCACGCCGGCGATCTCTGGATCGATGACCGCAACTTCTGCACGACGAACTTCCTCTTCGGGATCGCCGGTCGCGAGGCGTTCTTCGTCGTCCGCCAGCACGCCTCGACGCTGCATTGGGAGTTCGTGGGGAAGCGGCGGGCGTGCGGCCGGATCGACACCGGCCAGGTGTTCGAGCAGACGATCCGGGCCACCAACGACGCGGGCGAGATCCTCATCCTGCGTCGGATCACGGTGGTCCTGGACAAGCCGACGCGGGACGGAGACAACGAGATCCACCTGCTGACCAACGTGCCGGCCAAGGACGCCCAGGCCCGGGTGATCGCCGAGTTGTACCGCAAGCGGTGGATGATCGAGACCGCATTCCAAGAATTGGAGGCGACGCTCAACGGCGAGATCAACACGCTGGGCTATCCCAAGGCGGCGTTGTTGGCCTTCTGCGTGGCGTTGGTGGCGTACAACGTGCTGAGCACGCTCAAGGCGGCGTTGCGTTCGGTGCATGGGGAGGAGGTGGTGGCGAAGGAGGTCTCGGGCTATTACGTGGCCGATGAGATCAAGATGACGCACCGCGGGATGATGATCGCGATCCCGGAAGACGAATGGGTGGTGTTTCACGACTTGACCTCGCCGGAGTTGGCCGGCGTGTTGGTGCAGTTGGCGGAGGCAGTTCGCCTGCCGAAGTACCAGAAGCACCCCCGCGGCCCGAAGAAGCCGAAGCCGAAGAAGCAGAGCGGAGCCAAGATCAAACATGTCGCCACCGCAAAGATATTGGCAAATCGACAAAAGTGTACAACTTAACACCTTCAAAGGGCTGGTTTTGCAGCCAACAGTCGTGATACCGAATGCTGGTTGAGGCGTTCTGCGGGGCACCGCCAGTTCTGGTTCTTCCGCGTTGTTGCTGGGTGCCAGGGCGCGAAGTTCCACAACAATGCCCACGCCCGCCAGTGCAACCGGCACGCCTCCCGCGAGCCGTGCAGGTGTTGACCGTGGTCGAAGGAGCGGTTCATCCCTCGCATCTGGCGGTCGAGCATGTGGCTCGTGCGGTGGCCCTCGGGATGACGGTACGCGAGCGACCAGCGGTCACGCTTACTGCACAGGTCCAGGACGTTCTCCAGGACAATCCCTGTGAGATGTTGACTCGCCCACTGCCGAAGCGATCGGAGCCGTGGCGCGAAACTGCGGCGGTCGGCGGCGTGATCCGCCTCCCAGACCCGCCGGGACACGTCCGCGAACACCTCCTTCAAGTGCTTGGCTCGGTCCCGGACCTTAAGCCACGCGTGCAGGAAGCAGAGCAGGATGACGACCTTCGGGAACAGGGCCTTCCAGGCCGCTTGCGTCCCCTTCCAGCCGTCGGTGTTGACGGTTTCCGGTGCGTACTTGGGGGCGATGTCGCGGGCCTCGTCTCGGAAGACTTCGGAGGCGGCCTTCAGGTCGTCGGTCCCTGCCGCTTCCGCGGGCTCCGCTCCCAAGCCGCATCCGTCGGCGACGGTTGTGGCAATATAGGTCTTCTGCCCGTCGCGCGGCTGATGATGCTCGTCGGCCAAGAGGTGCTGGGGCAACTCCGCCTGACGGACAGTGGTCCCCACGACGCTGAAGCGGCCCAGCCCGCACTCCAGGCGATACCAGAACATCGGGTCGTTGCCGAAGACGTGGGCCAAGGCCCAGAACGGGACGCCGAACTTGCGCAAAAACAGGGGGCCTTCGACCTCTGCGGCGTGCGCGGTCATGGAGGGCATGAGGAACGACGGCCGGATGCTGTACGCGGTCTGGTCCTTCAGGCGGACGCGCCGGATCTTGATGCCTTGCTTGGCCGACACGCGGTGGCCCATCAGTTGGTAGCCCTTGAAGTTCCGAGGGAACAGTTCCGGCATCCGGCGGAAACAGTCATCGATCGTGTGTCGGAACGCGCGGGGATCGTCGATGATCTGCTGATAGGTCTCTTCTGGGATGGGCACACAGATGGTACGATGCCCCCGCGACGACCGCGTCGCGCGACTTCCGGCCATGATCCACCTCCTTTCCTGCACTGCGTGGATCATGGCCGTTTTGTCTTGTCATGTCAGCATGGTACCGCCCCCCCTACAAAATCCGTGACGGTCAGGAGAATTCTTCTTTCAGGGCGTGCGCCCCGGCGATCTCGGCGTCCTCGTCGTGCATGGCGAGTATTCCCCACCCCCTGCCCTGCCCCTGGGCCACCCCCGATCGGGCCTGGTGCCCGGGACACCAGACACCCCGATTCGAATTGGTGCCCCGGGCACCAGGCGTCCGATACCCAGGGTAGAACCCAAGCCCCACGGAGGGAACCGTGCCCACCATCACGCTCCTGAATCAGAAAGGCGGGGTCGGGAAGACTTCGACCTGCTACCATTTGGCCGGGACGCTGGCTCGGCTTGGCCGGAGGGTCCTCCTCGTAGACAACGACCCGCAGGCCAGCCTCACGCAAGGCTTCTTGGGGCCCCAGGCAACGCGCCAACTGGAGCCGGCCGAGACAATCGCCGCGGCGTACGCGCAGGAGGCGATCCCCGAGCAGGTGATCCGGCCGGCCGGGGTCACCGGCGTGGACTTGCTCGCCGGGAGCCGGCACGCGGCCAGCTACAACGTCCCCGACGCCCACGATGCGGACTGGTCGACGCAGACGGCCCTCCGCGAGTTCATCGCCGACGTTGGCCCGCGCTACGACGTCGTGCTGATCGACTGCCCGCCCAATCTCCACCTCTGCTCGTGGGCCGCACTGGTCGCGAGCGACGCAGTGGTCGTCCCCCTGCAGCCGGAGGACTTCGGCGCGCAGGGCATCGCCGACGTCCAGGAGTCGATCGAGCGCGTGCGTTCCGGGCCGAACCCCGGCCTCGCGCTGCTCGGCTTCCTCATCACGATGAGCAACGCCCGGCTCGCGGTGCACAAGGGATTCGAACAGCTTCTCCGCTCCCTCTACGGCCCGGCCGTCTTCGAGACCGTGATCCCCATCTCGGCCGACTTCAAGGAGGCCATCATCCAGCGCAGGCCGGTGGCCCAGGTACAAGCCGAGGGGATCGGCCGCGAAGATCATGAAGGCGCTCGCCGAGGAACTGTCCGCCCGGTTGTCCGGTGCCCGGGGCACCACGCAGGAGGCCGCGTGATGGGGAAGCTTGATGAACTGCTCAGGTCGGGCGCCTCGAACATCGCCGAGAGCATGGGGGCTGGGGTGACTCGCGGGCCCGGAGCCGCACCGCTCTCGACCTCATCGACCCCCGCACAGTGGCAGGGGGTGGCCAAGAGCAAGAACGCGGTCGAGATCCCCCTGGAGAAGATCGCGCCCGACCCGGACCAGCCGCGCGAGGAGTTCGACGAGGACGCGCTCAATCGCTTGGCCGAGTCGCTCAAGACCCGAGGCCAGTTGCAGCCGATCCGCGTCCGTTGGGATGAGGGCAGGGGGGCCTACATGATCCTGATCGGGGAGCGTCGGTGGAGGGCCGCGAAGCTGGCCGGGTTGCCGACCGTCAGCGCCGTCGTCGTGGAGGGGACAATCGACCCGGCCGAGTTGCTGGCCATCCAGCTCATCGAGAACTGCCTCCGCGAGGACCTGAAGCCGATCGAGCAGGCGAAAGCCTTCAAGGCCCTAATGGAGCGGAATGGCTGGACGGTCCGCCAGGTCGCCCAGGAACTGGCCATCGACCATTCGAACGTGGTCCGGACGGTGGCCCTGCTCAAGCTACCGGAGCCAATCCAGGCCTCGGTCGAGTCGGGCGAAATTGCCCCACGGACTGCCTACGAGATCTCCAAGATCGAGGACCCGGCCGAGCAAGCGGAAGCGGCGAAGGACGCCGCCGCCGGCCTGCTGAAGAGGGACGACGCCGCGCGGCGCGTGAGCAAGCCGGCCCGCGCCAAGGCTAAGGGGGCGAGCAAGCCCCGCAAGGTGACGACTCGCGTGTTTCGGACCGCCGCCGGCCCGCGGCTGACAGTCGAGTGGCGCAAGGGGCTGGACGACGACCTGGTCCGCGCCGCCCTCGCCGACGCCCTGGTGCAACTCGACTCGGCCCGGCCTTCCGGCGATTCGGCCGCAGCATGAGGCCGGGACCGTGGCCGAGGTCCGCCGCCGCCAGGCGGGCCGTTCGGCGAAGAAGGGCAGGGGCAAGGCCAAAGGCCGGGCGAAGCTCCCCGCCGGAAATTAGTGGTCGACCCGTCCGCGCAGTGGGATCGTGCACCGGGAACTGGGCAACAATTACTTAAACCATCATGGTCCGGGACTGATGGTGTAATTCCATAGGAGTTACACAGTTAGTTGACTAATGTATAGTAAAGTGGCCAGTCGAGTCGGAACATGGGCAAGATAGCGTTTGCGCGGTAAGGCAAATTTCGGCCACCTACTGTACAGAAACTGTACAACTGCGTAACTCCTATTCCATTCGCCATGGAACGTATCTCTCTCAATCCGTACGATCGCCAGTTCCTCGTCGGACACCTCGATCCCGGTTTCATAACCGTTGGTCTCCAACTCCGCCTCGATCTGCAACCCGGTCTTGGTCTTCGTGTTCCCGATCAAGTTGACGACCACGGCGCGATTCAGCAACGGCTTGCCGCGCCAATTCTTCGTGATATGGCAAAACATCCGGTGCTCGATCTTGTTCCATTTCCTGGTGCCGGGCGGGAAGTGACAGACGGTGATGCGCAACCCGATCGGATCCGCCAACTGTTGCAAGGCCACCTTCCACAGCCGGCAGCGGTAGCCCTTACTCCCCCCCGCATCGGCCGTGACCAACAGCCGGCTCGCGTCCGGAGAGAGCGGCGCCCCCATCTCGCACCACCAGCGGCGGATGGCCTCCGTGGCGAACTGCGACGTGTTGTGGTCGATGCCCACGCTCACCCACCACTTGTTGTACGTCAGGTCGTCAACCCCCGACGGCGTCACCTTCCCCAGGCGCTTGTCCGGGAAGGCCTTGGCCCGGACCTCCTCGGGGGCGTCGGCGGGCCGCCACTCCTGCCCTCCGTTCTTGAAATCCCCGACCAACTCCCGCTTTTTCGAGTCCACGGACACGGCCGGCTGCCCCGCCCGCGGGAAGGCACGCACCTGCCGGTTGATGTGCTCGAACTGGGCGTTGCGAGCCGGATGCGACGACCCTTCCCGAGTCTCAGTAGTTCCAAGTTTACCACTCTATGATCGAGAGCCGTAACTCTTGATCACAACCGCAGATAGGCAGGGGCCGTGTCTCGTATTCCGGGATCGTCCCAAAACCGCCGCCACCTATAGTGTACGAAACTTGACACTTTTCAGCGGTGATTCCAGCGGTATGCCCAGGCGTAACTGGTTGAGAGCTAATGATTTACACTACACATTGTGACTATCTGATCACTACTGTATGTGTCAACTACAGTTTGGCCCGTTTGGGACGATCCCCGTATTCCCAACGTCGCCTCGGCCACATGCACCAACCACAACAACATCGTCCGGAACCGGAGCAACTCCAGGCAGATCTCCCGGCCACCACGCCGCGGCCGCGCCAACACCCGATCGTGGAACCAGACCCACGCGTTCCACAATACCAACGCCTCTCCCACGTACAAGAGCCGCAACAGCGCGTTGCGCGTCGAGGTCCGAATCCGCGCCTGGTGCCTCTGTCGGTACGTCGTCTCGATCGCGTACCGCAATCGATAGCTCTGACGCACCCAGTCGAACGACGGGGGACTCAGGCCCCAGAACGCGTACACCAAGCGTTGCCGGCCATGCCGCTGCCACTGCCCGCGGTAGGAGCGGCATTTGTGATCGACGACAATTATTTTTCCCGGTCAACGTCAATGAGAATTCCCGGCTCCTGACCCCTGGTAGGCTGTCCCATTTCGGCTCCCCCAAGCTGGAACACCGGGATGGTCACCGACCGACAATTCAGGAGGCTGCGGAAGTTGATCCAGACCGAAACCACTCTGGCCAACGCCGCGGACAGGGCCAACATCGACGAGAAGACCGCACGCCAGTACCGCGGCTCGGACTCGCTCCCCAGTCAACGACGCGCCCTTCATGCCTGGCGGACCCGGGAGGACCCGTTCCAGGACATCTGGCCCGAACTCGAGGCGCAGCTCCGGCTCACTCCCGGGCTCCAGGCCAAGACCCTCTTCCTCGACCTGCAACGGCGCTTCCCGGAGCGTTTCCCCGACGTCCCACTCCGGACCCTGCAGCGGCGGATCAAACGATGGCGGGCCCTCGAAGGCCCAGCAAAGGAGGTGTTCTTCGGACAGACTCACGAACCGGGACGGCTCGCCGAGAGCGACTTCACCCACATGGGCGAACTCGGCGTCACCCTCGCCGGCGAACCGTTCGATCACTGGGTCTCTCACTTCGTGCTGACCTACTCCAACTGGGAGACCGGCACGATCTGCTTCTCCGAGAGCTGCGAGGGCCTCAGCGAAGGGCTGCAGAACGCCTTGTGGGAGCTGGGAGGTGTCCCCAGGCGGCATCCCACCGCTCGCTTGACCGCGGCGGTCAACAACGATTCGGAATCCGAGACGTTCACTCGGAAATCCCAGGCCCTGATGGCGCATTACGGCCTCGAAGCCCAGGCGATCCAGCCGCGCAAGGCCAACCAGAACGGCGACGTCGAGCAGAGCCACCACCGGTTCAA
>CAWDND010000093.1:0-12903 GCA_963803395.1 uncultured Planctomycetaceae bacterium | reverse complement strand
TTTTCCTGACCGTCACGGATTTTGGGGAGGGAGATCATGCCGACCCTACAAAACAAGGCTCCAGCGGGTGTTTTCGGTGGTGTCCCATGGCCCAGGAAACGGCGGTAGGCCCTACTGAACAGTTGTTGGCTGACGAAATATCGGCATTCAAGTTGTCTAGCCACAATGAGTTCCGACTCAGGCGCCGATTTTTCGTCACCTCATGCTCACCCGGGAAAACAGGGCCTCCCCAAAATCCGTGACGGTCAGCAATTTTTTCCTTTTCCTGGCCGCGGGAATGCTGCTGCATAAGACGCCGATGGTTTATGCCCGTGCCATTGGAGCGGCGGCAAAAGGTACGGCCGGGATCATGATCCAATTCCCGTTCTATGCCGGCATCCAGTCCATGGTGGAACAGTCCGGCCTTGGCGGCATCATCACCAACGCCTTCGTCCAAGTCGCTACCAAGGACACTTTCCCGTTCCTCGCCTTCCTCAGCTCCGGTCTGATCAACTTCGCCGTGCCCTCGGGTGGTGGACACTGGGTGGTGCAGGGCCCCTTCGTCATCCCGGCGGCGAAGGCGCTGGGTGTCAATCTCGGCAAGGCCGCGATGGCCATCGCTTATGGCGAGGCGTGGATGAACGTGGCGCAGCCCTTCTGGGCATTGCCAGCCTTGGCGATCGCCGGGCTGGGGGTGCGTGACATCATGGGCTACTGCGTCACGGCACGTCTCTACTCCGGCTTCATTTTCGGCACCGCCATGCTCTTCTTTAGCAATGTCTGAAGATGACCGCGGCGGCGTAAATCTTCACGCCGCCGCCAGGCCGAACCGATCCAAAGAAGCCAATATTTTCCAGCTCTTCACGCCATGAATGGCAGGGGGAACCAATGAGCAAGGCAACCCGTAATGTGGAGGCGATCCTATGAACATCAGAGAGCACTTCTCTCTCGAAGACCTGATTCGCAGGGGCATGCCATACCACGAGGCTATCGACCTCCTGCGAAACCTGGGCGCAACGCCGGGGTTCGCCGACGAACCGGGCCAGTGGTCCTACCTCAGCCGCCAGGTCCTCCGGCCCCACCATCCGGCCTCGGTTCACGAGGACCTCTTCCGGGAGACGTACCGCACCTGGGACCCGAGGAAGGGACCGCCCCCGGCCTGGGTCCCGCCCGACGACATCCGGTCACGGTGCAACCTCGGCCGCCTCTTGGACCGGCTGGGTTTCGCGACCGAGGCCGATCTCCGAGCCTGGTCGGTCCGGGACCGAGCCGGCTTCTGGGCAGCCATGGTCCGCGCCTTGGGGATCCAGTTCAACCGACCCTTCGAGGCCGTGGTCGACCTGGCCGACGGGCCGGAACGCCCCCGCTGGTTCCCGGGGGCGATGCTCAACATCACCGCCAGCTGCTTCCGGGCCGACCCCGAAGCGATCGCCCTGCGACAGCACACGGAGCGCGGGGATGTTCGCGAGCTGACCTTCGGGGCCTTGGAGCGGCTGTGCAACCGGGTGGCCGAAGGTTTGGCCTCGGCCGGCGTGGCCCCCGGCGAATCGGTCGGGCTGCTGCTGCCGATGACCGTCGAGGCCATCGCTGTCCTGCTCGGCATCATCCGCGCCGGCTGCGTGGTGGTCGCTGTGGCGGAGAGCTTCGCACCCTCGGAGATCGAGCGGCGGCTCCGACTCGGCGGCGCGCGGCTGGTGATGACCCAGGACGCGATCCTCCGGCGCGGGGGGCCGCCTGCCACTTTACCCCAAGCTACCCCAGGCCGCCGGGGTCCGGGCCGTCGTCATCCCGTCGGAAGGCGAACTGGGCATCCCGCTCCGCCCGGGGGACCGGTTCTGGAGCGACTTCCTCTCCCCGCGCGACGAGTTCACGCCGGTCCCCTGCGAGCCGACGGCGCCTGTGGACATCCTCTTCTCCTCCGGGACCACGGGCGACCCCAAGGCGATTCCTTGGTCACAGACGACCACGATCAAGGCCGCCGCCGACGGCTTCCTCTACCAGGACATCCAGCCCGGCGACGTGGTCGCCTGGCCCACCAGCCCGGGCTGGATGATGGGCCCGTGGCTGGTCTTCGCCACGCTCCTCAACCGCGGCACGATCGCCCTCTACGACGGGCACCCCGGCACCGAGGACTTCTGCCAGTTCGTGGCGGAGGCGGGCGTCACCACCCTGGGCCTGGTCCCGAGCCTGGTCGCGGCCTGGAAGGCACACGACTGGCCGGCGAACCACGACTGGAGCCGGATCAAGCTGTTCAGCTCCAGCGGCGAATGCTCCAACCCTGGCGACATGCTCTACCTGATGGCGCGGGCCGGGTATCGGCCGGTGATCGAGTACCTGCGGCGGGACCGAGGTCGGCGGCGGCTATCTCACCAGCTCTCTGCTGCTGCCGAACGCCCCCTCCTGCTTCAACACGGTCGCCTACGGGCTCGAGCTGGCGATCCGCGACGAGCGGGGGCGGCCGGCGGACTGTGGCGAAGGGTTCCTGATTGGCCCGTCGGTGGGTCTGTCCACGGAACTGCTCAACGGCGACCACCACGCGGCCTATTACGCCGGGGTCCCCGAGGAGGCGCTGGCGCTGCGGCGGCACGGCGACCAGATCGAGCGGCTTGCGGGGGGGTTCTACCGCGTGCTGGGGCGGGTGGACGACACGATGAACCTGAGGGGCATCAAGGTCTCGGCTGTCGAGATCGAGCACGTCCTGAATCGGCACCCGCTGGTCCGGGAATTGGCCGCAGTGGCGGTCCAGGGCGCCGGGGGAGGGCCGGAATATCTCGTGGCCTACCTCGTCCCGGCCGGGCCGGTCCCGGACGCCCGGGCCCTGCAGCGGGAGTTGCAGTCGCTGCTCGGGGAGCAGCTAAATCCCCTGTTCAGGCTCGGCGAGGTCGTCCTGGTCGACGTGCTGCCGCGGACTGCGTCCAATAAAGTCATGCGCCGCCTGCTCCGCTCCGCGCCACGGTGATGGCCCAGCCCCGAAGTTGCGCGGGCGCTGTCTTCCCGGTGCGCTGGTCATCCAAGCGACCAGGACAAACCAGGGGCTAAATAAGCGACTGTCCAAAGCCGGGTAGGGCGCGTTGAGTCTTCGATGACGCACCATCTGTCTGTGGGTGTGTCGTGGAGATTGTGGAGTTCGTGGGCGGCCTCGCTCCGGGGGTGTGGTGCGTCTTCGCAGCCCTTTGGAGTGGGACTTCAAAATCGCCTTTCGCCGGGGGTACTCGGTGGACAATTTCCATCGGAACGTGTGCAATCGTGGGCGTCTTCCCTGGATTGGCCCCCACGGAGCGAGTTCCCATGCCCACGATCCCGCAACGCATCGCCAGTGCCTTCGCCGTTTTCTTCGGTCAATACGGCGATGTTTCCCAGATGGCTCAGGACCGCGACCAATCGCGGCAATCCCTCTACCGCGAGGCCGATGAGGTCGTGGACGCCGTGGACGGCACCGCCACTCAGGCCCGCATCGACGAACTCAAGCGGCAACTGGCCGAGCAGCAGGCGGAGAATCAAGCCCTTCACGAGCGGCTCAAGCACGCCGTGGAGATCACCCCCGACACCCAGGACGAGTTCGCCACCGTCGCCCAGGCTGAGGGGGTCAGCCTGAGCGTGGCCCGGCGGCTGTTGGTGGTGGCGGGATCGAGAACAATTCCGAGCGTGCCCACCCTGGGACGAGCGACCCTGGACGCCGGTCAGCGCGCCGGCGATTGCTCGGAGTGCTCGACGAGGCCGCACGGCCCAAGGTCGAACAAGGCACCGCCGACGAGATTTTTTTGGCCGCAAACCGGTCCTGATGCTCGTCGAACCCGAGAGCCTGTGTTGGCTCACGGGACGGATGGTCAAAGCCCGCGACGGCGTCACCTGGGCCCAGGAATTCGCCCGGTTCCCGGCGCTGAAGTCGGTGGTCCGTGATGACGGCACCGGTCTGGGCAAAGGGCTGAAACTGAAGCGCGCCCGCCGTCGCGCCGAAGAGTTGCCCGACCTCGACGACACGCTGGACATCTTCCACACGCTTCGCGAAGGAGGGCGAGCGTTGCGGAAGACCTGGGCGCAGGCCGGCCGCGCCCTCGATCGCGCCGACGCGGCGCAGAAGGAACTGGCCCAGCGCGGTCGTCAGGGACAATCGCGCACCGGCCGCGTCGCGCCGACGAACCGGCTGTGGCGTCAGGCCGAGCGGCTCTGGGATCAGGCCACGGCCGCCGAGACGGCCTGGCGGCGCGCCCGGTCGGCGTTCGAGTTCTTCACGCCCGAAGGCCGCCTCAACGATCGGCGTCAGGCCGAGGCGGTCGTGGCGGCGACGCTGCCCCACCTGAGCGGCTCGGCCTGGGCCAAGACACGGCGGTTGTTGCAGCGCCGGGAGAGTTTCACGTTCCTGGATCAAGTGCCACAGCGGTTGGCCGACCTGGAGTTGGCCCCCGACCACTTGTCGGCGTTGCTCGACCTGGAAGGACTGCGGCGCCAGCCCTGGCGGTTGTCGGCCACCGCGCCGCATCGGCCGCGACCCGAGCCTGGGCGTTGGCCCGCACGGTCCAGTTGGCGAAAGCGCGTCCGGATTGGCGTGATCAATTGAGACAGGTTCGCGCGGTGTTTCGCGGGGTGTGGCGTGCGAGCAGCCTGGTGGAGTGCGTCAACAGCGTGGCGCGGATGCAGCAGGCGCGGCACCGCAAGATGACGCAGGGATTGCTCGACCTGAAGCACCTGTACTGGAACCTGCGTCGGTTCCGCAGCGGCCGCCGCAAGGATCAGACACCGTATGGTCTGCTGGGCCTGAAACTGCCCGACCTGAGCTTCTGGGAGTTCCTCAAGCTGACCCCGGAGGAATTGCGGAAACAACTGTCCGCATTGGAAGATACGCCGTGAGATAGTCCCCTTTGGAGTCGTCCACTTGAATCTGCTAAGCTGTCGCCAGATACAGAGTTACCAATTCTCAGCGGAGGCGGCAGCGGGGACTTTCTCAAAATCGCCTTCCGCCGGGGGTACTCGGTGGTCGTGTCCTAGAATGGGACCGTCCCAAATTGATCCGGCGGCTACTTGACACGTTCAGTAGTGGTCGTTTGGCTCTTATTGGCGCAACTGCCGTGAATCACGAGGGATAAATGCTCCAGTCCGTGCCTCACTTTGTGCCGTAAAGTGTCAAGTTCGTACACTATGCTCTGTGCCCCACTTTGGGACGATCCCCCTCAATACGCTAGAATCGCGATCTAACCCATTATTTAGCAATGCCTTACAGCCATTCAGCAGGGGGTTCAGAGATAGTTTCTTAGTAAAGCGTGGAAAACCAAACATCCTGCGCTCACCAAAACGGGAAAAGTCGCGCTTCGTGACCGTATCGTAATCCACGCCCCTATCCTCAAACACGATTCTGCGGTCGCAAGGGGCATGTGTCAGGCGGCCGTCTTGCTCCCTGTACCTGAGGGGTGCAACGCGAACAAGACGGCCGGCAATAGTCCTTCGAGCCGTGCTGCGGGATGGGAGGGAAGTCGCCCCAGGATTTCTCGGAGGTGAGCGAACGAGTCGATGTCAAGGTACTTGCAGTTGGCCGTCATGCTGAACAGAACGACCGACGTCGAGCCACCATGGTCCGATGTCTCCATGCGGCTGGCTGGTCGGTCGGCGACGTGGCGTTCGTGGGGCCATCGGGTCAGGTCTGGATCGCCTCGGGGGTCAACGGCGAGAAACTCATCCGCGCGGAGGGCCCGACGCACGTCGTCGCCTGACATCGTGACGCGGAGCAGGCTCGGTTACTCGGGATGCTCGAGCGGTGACGGGTGGATTCCCGATTAGCCCGACTTCCGCACCCCACCTCGTAATTCCCCTTGTTTTCCAGGGTGTAGAGCTTTTTTCCGTCACTATGTCCCGATCCGGATCGTCACGACCACGTCTTGATTGGATGCATGATCTCTGCGGGGATGTTCAATAAGCGGTACAGCTCCAACTGCTCGGGTTCCGGCGTCGTCCCTTTCCGGATGCACAACACTTTGCTCCCATCGGTCGGCAAGACCATCGTCGCCATGTTGTGGGTGGCCACCGTCTCACGCACCGTAGCCCACGAGGTATGCACCTCTTGGTTCAAAAGCGTCGTCTCAATCGCAACCATTAAGTGGTAGGCCAGCACACACAAGAAGATGTGGGTCTCCACTCGGTGCTCCAGGTGATGGAAGATCGGCCGCTCCGCCAGCGGTTGTCTTGATCGCCCGGAAGGCACTCTCGGCGCGCGTCAACGTCATGTACATCAGCCACGCGTCTCGGGCCGTGAAATCCGGGCGATCGGTCCGCAGCAGATATCCGCCATCCAGAAGCTCGGCCTTGGCCTTCTTCTCGGCGTTGGGCTCATGACTGAGGAGTCTCGCCAGAATAACTTATCCAATTTTCGCCCTCGATCGGTAGAATGGTCTGCATGCGGAACGTCACAGTCCAGACCATCAAAACGAAGTACACCAGCCTGGAGCCCGTGCTCGATGAGCGGGCGCGCCGCCTCTGGGCTGCCGCCGAAGCCCGAGCCATCGGCTGGGGTGGAATCACTCACGTCGCCGAGGCCACCCGACTCTCTCGGATCACCATCAAAACCGGTTTGAGCGAACTCGACCTCCCGATCACTCCCGCTGATCGGAAGGTGGCCCGTCAGCGGTTACGCCGACCGGGTGGTGGACGAAAGCCCCTGGTCGATCATGATCCCAACCTCCTGCGTGACTTGGAGACCTTGGTCGATCCCGTGACCCGTGGCGATCCGATGTCGCCGCTGCGCTGGACGTGCAAGAGCGCGGCCAAGTTGGCGACCGAACTCCAGGCTCGAGGGCATGCCGTCAGCGAGCGCTCGGTCAACCGTCTCCTCCACGACTTGGACTACAGCCTCCAATCCAATCGCAAGACGATCGAGGGCAAAGGTCACCCGGATCGAGATGCCCAATTCCAGGTACATCAACCGGCGAGTCCAGGCGTTCCAGAGGCAGGGGCAGCCCGTGGTGTCGGTCGATGCCAAGAAGAAGGAACTGGTGGGCCAGTTCCGCAACGGCGGCCGGGAATGGCAACCCCAGGGGCAGCCCGAGGAGGTGGAGGTCTACGACTTCGCCAAGCGGGACCTGGGGAAGGCGATCCCCTATGGCATCTACGACCAGACGACCGACACCGGCTGGGTCAGCGTGGGAGTCGATCACGACACTGCCCAGTTCGCCGTGGAGACGTTGCGGCGCTGGTGGCGGAACATGGGCCGCCGGATCTATCCACGGGCGAAGCGGCTGTTGATCACGGCCGATGGGGGCGGCTCCAACGGGAGGCGCTGCCGGCTGTGGAAGGTGCAATTGCAGGAGTTCGCCGATGAGACCGGCCTGCGGATCTCGGTGTGCCACTTCCCTCCCGGCACGAGCAAGTGGAACAAGATCGAGCATCGGATGTTCTGCTACATCACCGAGAACTGGCGGGGTCGCCCCCTTGTGAGTCGGGAGGTGGTGGTGAATCTGATCGGGCATACGACGACGCAGACCGGATTGGCGATCCGATCGGAGTTGGACGAGGGCAATTACCCAACGGGTCGAAAGGTCAGTGACGAGCAGATGGAGGGATTGTCCATCAAGCGGGACAAGTTCCACGGCGAGTGGAATTACTCGATCCTCCCGAGACAGTAAATTGGATAGGTTATTCTGGCGAGACTCCTGAGCTTCCCGCGGGCCACGTCATAGTGGATCGTGTGAGAGCGGGACACCCGGGGATAGCCGCTGCTTCAGCCGCCCGATCGCCTCGCCGATTTTGATCTCCCGCTTGAGGCGGCCGCCGTCGATCCGCTGCTGGAGCCGCTCCAGATCGGCCAGGAACCGCCCCTCCTGCTTCTGGCGAAGGGTGCGATCCCAAAAAGCGGTCATGCGGCAGTGCGCTTAGATCGGTTCTTCGCTGCTGGTTGCGTCAATTCGTCATCCTCGTCTTCGAGCGCTTTCAACTCGGCCAGGCATTCGGGCGGCATCCAGCGCCACTCGGTTCGCCGGTCCTTCGCCATCGCCTCCCGTGTGTGCTCCAGGATCTCTTCCCACCGGCCCGATACGACCGCCGCTCTCAGTTGGAACACCGCCTCCGCATTGTCCTCCGTCCAGTAAATGCCGTTGCCCTTCAGCCGAAGGTTGATCACCCGCCGGATCGTGCTCTCGATCGCGCCGCTGCCCCTCGGCACACCGCGGCGTCGGAGATAGTCATACCGCAGTCGCCCTGAGTCCGAATGCTTGGTCAAATAGCGGATCTCACGCCACAGGGGTGAATCGTCAGGCTCGTTCCTCGCCAACACCTTCAATTCGGCGATCACGTCCTGGCTTTGGCCCTCCTTGAGGAGCCCGCGAAGCCGCTGGTAAAGCCCCTTGCGCTGGCTCTCGGTCAGTCGCAAAGCCGCCAACGCCACACTCAGATGATGCACGGCATGACACCAGTCGAGCACCTCGACAACCCGGTTCGGATCCAACTTGGCCTGGGCGATGACCCCATCCAACCGCTTCCAGATCCACGGGGCGCCGTCGGCCACGAACGTCACCACACGCGCCTCAGCAGCACCCATGCGGTGCAGATGAAACGCCACCAGTTCGATCAACGCATCGGGCCCTTGGAGCGTACCGTCGATGACGGGGCGGCTCCCCCGAACCATGCGCCCCTTCTTGTCCCCCTCGAAGAGGATGACTACCTTGGGCTCACGCCACTCGACACGGAACTTCTTCCGTTTCCGCTTGCCGCCGACGCGAATCGTCTCCACCACGGTTCGCACTCGGACCCGACCACCGTCGATCCCCACCGCCACGCTCTTGCCCTGGAACTCGCTGCTGGCGGGGAGTTCCCCACGACGGAACCGCATGAGATCGCGCGTGCGGGTCGCCAGGATCTGTGCTCCCAGCTCACCAGCGATGCGCCGGATCGCTTTCTCGTCGAGTTCCAGGCCCTGCCGAGCCAATTCCGCGCGCGACTGTGCGAGGGGCAGCAGACCGACCAGACGACCCACCTCGGCTTGCGCATTGGGGCTGCAACCCTCACTGATCCGATAGGCCGCCAATTCGGGGTAGAGACCGCTTCCCTCTGGGCCTCGTCCCCTGCCGGTACGGCCACGAGGCGAGCAGTACAGGGTCATCACCGTGATCGCCAGGCCACCCAGATGGCGGACCACCAGGGGGCGACTTTTTTTTCAACGGGGCGGAGCGGCACCTCCGCTGCGCCGATCACTTTGTCGATGTGCGGAGCCGTCTCAGGCTGCTCACTGGCCTTGGCCAGCAATCCGGCGACGTAGAGATCGGCCTGCCGTCGGGCTTGCTCGTGAACCTCGCGCTCCACGCTGGCGAAGCTGGCCGGATCGGTGCTGAGTCGCTTGAGCCACTCGTGCTCGCGTTCGGCCAACACGCGTCCCGTCTGCTCGGCAACCACGGATGGCGATGACGCCACACGACCCGTCGGGCGGCGGCGCTTTTCCTTTCGCTTCTTCTGTCCCATCGGCCGCGCTTCCGCATCAAGATGCACTTCCATTGTTGCGTCCTTCCGCAGTCAGACTTGTCCGTGGTGCTCCTGAAAGGCCTATCGGACTATCCTACCAGCCGAACTCTCCGTGTCGCCGCTTATTGGGATCGCACCCTCTGGCGAATCGCCCGGTTCTTGGCGATGCGTCCCTCACTGGTACAGAGCACGATCATCTCCTGACCCTGAGTGAGCGCTTTGACCCGGACCAGCGACTTCTTCTGGAACGGGTTCTGGGGTGAGGGCGGGCGGGGCACCTCCTCGAAGCCCTCCACTCGCTCGAAGTCGTCGAGCCACTGATCTCGCTCCGGCTGCCGCGCGGCGACGACGTAATGCAGCTTGCGGGCACGGATCTCCTTCAGATTCTCGGCGTAGGCCATGCCGCGGTCGACGATCACCGTGGACCCCTCGCGCAGCCCGACGCGGTCCTTCAAGAGATCGAGCATCCGGCCCAGCGTCGTTCGGTCCTGGGTATGACCCGCGAAGATCTCATGGGCGAGAGGAAAGCCTTCCCGGCAGATCACCAGCCCGACGACCACCTGCTTGCAATCGGGGCGATGGTCGCGAGAGTAGCCACGTTGGGCTTTGGGATTCTGCGGCGCTTGCCCCTCGAAAGAGGTGCTGGTCAGGTCGTAGAGGTAGACGGTCGGATCGAGTTGAAACCACTGCCGTTCCCGCTCGACGAGGTCCGACTCGATGGCCGCACGGTTGGGATGGAGCCGGTCGAGGTTCCGAGAGAGGGGATCGTCGGCCAAGGTGGTGAAATCCACGCCCAGGATGTCGGCCAGCGCGGTGGAACGAATCCACTGGGGCATGGCGTGCTCGCTGTCGGGATGGATCAGCCGGTTCAGGGTCATGGCGCAGGTGAGCTGGATGGCCCGGGTGGAGAAGCCGTGGCGTTGGAGGATGGCCTCGAGTTCCAACCGCTTCCAGAACTGGAAGCCGATGTGGGTGAGACCGGCGGATCGCACTTGGGTAATGGCGATCCGGTCGGAGTGGACGGAGACGAGGTCGCCGCTGGGGTCGGATTGAGGGGCGGAGTTGGGGTCCTGTGGGGACGAGCCGGCTTGGCGCTGACGGACCTGGCGGACGATTTGCTCGACTTCGGGATCCGGATCTGGGAATAAGTTGGCCTGACCCACCAAGGCGTCTTCAACTTTGCGGGCCAAGCGCAGCCACTCCTCGGCGGGCCGGGGGCTGAGATCACCGAGGGAGCAGATGACCTTCTGCCGGGGGCCTTTGGGAGTGTGGATGGACTCAACCAACAAGTAGTTGGTGTAAGTCTTGTCCTTAGGCCGTGTAGACAAATCCTGGGGGATTTGAGTAAGACAGGCGAATCGTTTCTCGCCTCTTGGTCTGCTGGGAGGGCCTTCGATGCGCCGCCATGAGATCTCCGACGAGCACTGGGAACGGATCAAAGACCTCCTTCCAGGCCAACCAGGACAACCCGGCGTGACGGCCAAGGACAACCGCCTTTTCATCAATGCCGTCCTCTGGATCGCCAAGACCGGCGCCCCCGGCGCAACCTGCCCGGCGCTTCGGCCCCTGGGGCTCGGTCTGGAAGCGGTTCGACCGCTGGGCCAAGAAGGGGGTCTGGAAGCGGGTCTTCGAGGCGTTAGGGCCTGTAAAATAATAATCGTTACAAAGGACGCACCCCGTGTTATGCTGACAGTATGAGCAAAGAGGAAGAACTTGAGCAGAAATACGCTTCTCTGTTCCCCCACCTGAATGAGCGACAGCAACACCTTGTCGCTGCCGTCGATGCCGAACAGTTGGGGCGAGGAGGTATTGCACTCGTCTCCCGTGTGACGGGATTCTCTCGCCCGACCGTCTATCGTGCCATTCAGGATCTTCATCAACCACCCCTCCCCGTCGAGCGAGTACGGCACTCCGGAGCCGGACGGAAGAGGTTGGTCCAGCACGACCCTCAATTGATCCCAGCGTTGGAGGCGTTGATTGATCCTGAGACCCGGGGCGATCCCATGTCGCCGTTACGTTGGACCTGTAAGAGTACCCGCCAGTTAGCCCACCTCCTGACAGCAATGGGACACTCGGTCAGCCATATGCAGGTCGCCCAATTGTTATATGCTTTACACTACAGTTTGCAGGGGAATGCCAAGACTAAAGAAGGGAAACAACACCCCGATCGGGATCCTCAGTTTCGCTACATCCAACGCCAGAGCGAGTCATTCTTGGGCCGAGGTTGGCCCGTCATCTCGGTCGATACCAAGAAGAAAGAACTGGTCGGAAACCACGCAAATTCCGGGCAAGAATGGCAACTGGAAGGACAACCTGTGCCGGTCGATGTCCATGATTTCCCCGATCCGGAGATTCCCAAGGCCGTGCCTCGTGGGGTCTACGATCAACAGCACAACTTGGGGTGGGTGACCGTGGGTTGTTCGCATGACACAGCCCGTTTTGCCGTGGAGAGCATCCGCCGTTGGTGGCGAGAGATGGGGGGACCACTCTATCCCCAGGCGAAGGGGGTCTTGATTTGTGCCGACAGCGGGGGCAGCAATGGCTATCGCCTTCGGCTCTGGAAAGTGGAGTTGCAACGGTGGGCCAATGAGACGGGACTGGATATAACCGTTTGTCATTATCCACCGGGGACCAGCAAGTGGAACAAGATCGAGCATCGGTTGTTCTCACACATCACCATGAATTGGCGGGGTCGGCCCCTGGTCAGTTACGAGATCATTGTCAACCTGATCGGAGCGACCACAACGGAGAAGGGTTTGCGTGTACGGGCGGCCCTTGACACGGAGAGTTATCCCACCAAGGTGAAGGTCAAAGATGAGGACCTGGCAAGCGTGGACCTGCACCCTCATCACTTTCACGGGGAGTGGAACTATACGATCAAGCATCAGACAGCTACAGTGTAACGCTTATTATTTTACGGGCCCTTACAAGACCCCGACCTGGAATGGATGATCCTCGACAGCACCGTGGTCCGGGCGCATCAGCACGCGGCGGGGGCAGCAAAAAAGGGGGCGCCGATCAGGCCTTGGGCCGTTCCCGGGGCGGCTTCAGCACCAAGATCCACATCGCCGTCGATGCCCTGGGCAACCCGGTCGAGCTCATCCTGACGGCGGGTCAGGAGGCCGACGTCACACAAGCCGAGGCGATGATCGAGGCGCGGGACGCCGATGCGTACATCGCCGACAAAGCGTATGACAGTGACGCAGTCGTGCGGAAGATCCAGGAGAAAGGGGCCGAGGCGGTGATCCCGTCGAAGAAGAACCGGAAACACATGCGTGATTACGACAAGCACTTGTACAAGGAACGCAAGAAGGTGGAGTGGTTCATCAATCTGATCAAGCAGTTCCGGCGGGTGGCGACCCGGTACGAGAAGACGGGCCGGAACTTCCTGGCATTTGTTCAAGTGGCCTCGATCATGGTGCTGTTGCGGTAGCCCAAATCCTACAGCTTGCCCAGATATTGTCTACACGGCCTAGTATCGGCGTG
>CAWDND010000092.1:0-18163 GCA_963803395.1 uncultured Planctomycetaceae bacterium | reverse complement strand
GGATGGTCGGGGCGAAGGCATCGGGATAAATCGCGGTTAGGGGCCGTCTCCTACTGAGGCTAATCGGAGTCGTTCGGAGCGTCAAGCAATCAGCGTGAACCCACTCCGAGAGGGCGTGCGGGCAGGAGCGTCGCGAAGGCCATCCCGACCCAGAACAGCCCGAGGATCCAGCCCGTCACGTTCGTCCACGACCAGTTCCGGCCGCCCGATCGGCAGCGCCATCCGGCCAGGAGCACCGCAAGCATGGTCAGGCCCATCCGCTCGTCATCGAGGGGCGTGGCCCAGGCCGTCGTCCGCCATTGACCGCGGACGGCCGCGGCGGCGTCGAAGACCCAGACCAGCAGGCCGCCGGCCATCCAGAGCAATTCGCCGAGCCCCCCCTCCCCCGCCTCGCCGCGCGCCAGGACGAGCGGCCCGACCAGCGCCAGACAGCCGGCGAGCGTGTAGAGGCTGGCCAGCAACTGGTGGGGGGGCCACGTCACGCGACCTCTTGAGACCAGGAGGGCCAGGCCGTAGCTGACCGCCGCCCCCAGGAGCAGTGCGTTGGTCAGTGGCGGAGAGGCGACAGGCGACGACTTTGGCGTGGCGCGTTTCGGGGGCATTGGCGGTCGGTTTCCGGGCGGCGAAGGGACGCGATGGGCGACCTCAGCGACCCGACCCGCGGCGGGTCGGCGGGAAGCCGGTTCTTTCCTTCGACCGACCTGCCCGACCGGGATAAACCAAAGCCGAGGAGTCCTCATGCCCTGCCGAGGAAGAACCCGTCCCTTCGCGAGAACGGGTCCATTGGGAATTCAAGACCCCGTAAGCGTGGTGGGCTCCTCCTCTGAGGAACCATTACGCGGAGCATCCGATCAGACGTTCGATCCGGGGAAGACTCGGGTCCATCCCCGCGCGGCGCAGCGCGGCGAGGTGTCCCGCGAGCATCCGCCAGTCGTCGGGCGTGTCCACGTCGTACCAGGGGGGTAGCACCGCCAGCGACAGCCCGGTGTCGCGGAGGTGATCGATCGTCTGGGCCAGGACGTCCGGCGTGCTCCAATCGATCCCATCGAAGATCGGCGGGGCGGCGCGGCGGCAGCCGACCAGGTAGTAGCCGCCGTCGGTGGCGGGACCGAGGACGACGTCGCGGCCTTCGAGACAGAGGAAGGCGCTGATGACGATCGAGGGATCGAGTGTCGGCGCGTCGGAGCCGATCAGGACGACGCACATGGCTCCATCCTCGAATTCTCCCTCGAAGAACGCGCGCATCCGATGGCCGAGGTCTCCCTCGGTCTGCGGCTGGAGCGCAAACGCGGCGGGCACGCACGTGTCGAACCAAGGGCCAGCGTCGTCGGGGGCGAAGACGAGCACGCGGCGACCCTTGGAAGCGAGCACCCGCTCGTCGGCCCAGGTGTCGAGCAGGTCGAAGAGCATCGCCTCGTGGATCTCGGCCGCAGCCTCGGCGCCGAACGCGGCGGCCAGCCGCGTCTTGACCCGCCCCGGCTCCGGCCGCTTGCCGAAGATGCCCAGCACCGCCCCCTCGGGTAAGGTCCATGTCATGACTAACGCTCTCGACTCTCGGCCACGAGCAGGCGCTTCAACAGCATGGGGTTGACTACCCCCTTGAACCGGACTTTGCCGTCAATGGTCACGACCGGAATGGCCGTATTGTATCGCTCGACCAGTTCTGGGTCGGAGTCGATGTCCACCTCGTCGATCATGAACTTGTACCGGTGCTGGTAGGACTTCAAGAGGTCGAGCGCCTTGTGGCAGCAGCAGCACTGGGCGCGGGCGTAGACCGTGAGGCGCAGGTGGGCGACGTTCAACCTCGATCGAGGACGGGTCCAGCGGGACAGGAGTGAGATCATGATCAAGGGGACTCCGGTTCGGTCGCGAGCGGGCGGACCTCGACCAGGTTATCGAAAAACGTCGCTCCGCCGCCCATGTCGGACAGGGTCGAGGAGGTGGTCTGGTTCACATTGCTTCGGCCGGGACTGAGCTTGCTCCAGTAGATGCCGGTCGCGACGGTCACGCCCGGTCGGACCGCTCCCGTCAGCGCGACCCGCGCCGAGAACCAGCCTCGAGAATTCGAGACCTCGGCCCACTGGCCGTCGATCAGGCCGCGCGCCTCGGCGTCCGCGCGGGAGAGCTCGATGGTGGGGTCGCCCGCCGAGGCGTGGTGGTGGGCCTGGTTGGCGAACGTCGAGTTCAAGAACTGAGGACGGGGTGGGCTGAGCAATTGGAGCGGATACCGCGCGGCCAGGTCGGGACGGGTCTGCGGGTCCTCGCGCGTCGGCAGGTAGGTGGGCAGCGGGTCGAGGCCGTCGGCCTTCATCCGCTCGGAGGAGAGTTCGCACTTCCCCGAAGGGGTCGGGGAGTGACCCTCGGCGAAGGGTGCGTATCGTTCGCGCAGGTTCAGCCGGATCGAGCCTTCGGCCCGGAGCCGCTCCAGGGTGATTCCCTCAAGCGAGGGGCCGCCGTCGAGGAGCTCGCGGATCAGGGTCTCGTTGTCGGGGAACAGCTCGAGCTCGAAGCCCAGCCGCTCGGCGAAGGCGCGGAAGACGTCGTTGTTCGAGCGGCACTCGCCCCGGGGCGCGATCGCGGACGGGTTGAGCATCACGAAGTGATGGCCATACGACCCGTGGACGTCGAGGTGCTCCAGTTGCGTCGTCGAGGGCAGGACGATGTCGGCGTAATCCACCGTGTCGGTCGCGAACTGCTCGTGAACGACGGTGAAGAGATCGTCGCGTGCGAGACCCGCGATCACCCGTTTCTGATCGGGTGTGACGGCGGCTGGGTTGCAGTTGTAGACGTACAGGGCCCGGATCGGAGGGCCGGGCAACGCGCCGGTCAGGGCTTCGGCGAGCTGGTTCATGTTGATGGTGCGCGTCCCCGGGGGCGTCAGGTCGGGGCGAGTTAGGCGATCCACCGCGAACTCGTAGGCCCCGCTCGTCGAGAGCAGGGCCCCACCCCCCGGATACCGCCAGGCCCCGACGATTGCCGGCAGGCAGGCGATCGTCCGGACCGCCATCCCGCCGCCATAGTGGCGCTGGAGGCCGTAATTCAGGCGGATGAGCGAAGGCTGCTTGCGTGCGTAGCGGCGATTGAACTTAAGCCGCGAGACCGCCATACGGCCGCCTTGCTGCAAAGGGCTTTAAACAAGAGGCTTATGACGGCAAGCGAAAGACATCCCCCGCAATCCGACTTGAACGTCCCTCCTCCAGAGCCGATCAGGGCTTGGCGCTTCCCCCTGCCCCGATCGCCAGCGCGAGCCAGCCGACCAGGAATCCAAGCCCTCCGAACGGGGTGATCATCGCGAGTCTCTTCAGGCCTGTGAGCCCGTACGCATAGAGGCTGCCCGAGAACAACAACGTACCCACCAGGAACGCCCATCCGGCCACCGAGAGCGTCGCGCCCGGCCGCCCCACGAGGGCCACCAACCCGACGGCCACGAGGGCCAGCGCATGATACATCTCATAGTGCGAGGCCGTCTCGAAGTTCTCCAGCCGCTTTTGCTTGTCCGCGGCCACCTGGAAGCTGTCGCTCTCCTGGACCTTCAATCTGTCCTTCAAACCGTGCGCCCCGAACGCCCCGGCGGAGACCGCCAGGAAGCCCGAAACTGCCCCGATTCGCACCCAGGCCCAACCGCCCATCATGCTACCCTCCAGGCATACGGCAACGAATTGGTATCAAGATGCATCCCTATAATTCCATGCAATCATACGCTTCTGCACCAGCTCACGGCGGCGGAGCATCAATGAGTCATCTGGGATCATCGGTGCATCCTCGATTGGGGTGGCAGGACGGCAAGCGTCACGAGGCCGATGGATTCGCTTGGCACTTCTTGCGCGCCCAAATCCGCATGGAAACTCGCGCTCAACCACCAGGTTGGATGCCACTTCCTCCGATCGGCGGATTCATCGTATGTCGCTCCAATAAATCGATGTCATTCTAATATCCACGTGCCGCGGCTCGCAAGGAGAAAAACTGAGCGAGAAGACCGATCGTTGCGGCCCTGGCCATCCTCGAATACACTCCTCGACCAGGGAGAAAGGCAATGGGGCGTTTCGCAGCGGCATTGGAGGTATCGAACGAGGCGATGCCATCACTTACCGAGGGTGGAACATCCGCGACCTCTCCCCTCGGGTGCCATCAGATCGGAACGCGGCTCGTCGCGGGTATGGTCTCATTCTTGAGGATCTGGCGCGGGTCTCGGCGGCGAGGAAGAGCGAGCCTGTTACGCAGATCAGGCCGTCGTGGGGTGAGACCCGGTGCGCGGCCGCCAGCGCCTCGGCAGGGTCGGCCGTGACGCACGCTGCGCGGCCGCCGAGTTCGAGGATCGCGCCGGCGACGTTCTCGGGGGGGACCGAACGAGGGTTCTCGACGTAGCGGGTTGCCACCAGCGAATCGAAGCACGGCAGCAAGGCCCGCAGTTGCCCTTTCAGGTCCTTATCACGGGTCGTGCCGAAGACCAGGGTCCGGTGGGTGATCGGGAAGCAGGTCTGGAGGGTCTCGGCCAGCGCCTCGGCCGAGGCGACGTTGTGGGCGCCGTCGATGACCAGGTAGGGGGACTCGCCGAGGATCTCGACCCGCGCCGGCCACCGCAACCCGGCGAAGCCCCGGACGACCGCGGCGCGATTGACGCCCAGGCCGTGCTCGGCCAGGACGTCGAGGCTCGCCAGCGCGACGGCGGCATTCCGCGCCTGGTGCGGCCCGAACAGGGGGAGTTCCAGGACGCCCCAGTCGGTCCGCCAGGACCGGACCGCGACGCGGCCGGCGGAGGGGCGCCCGAGCGGTTGCGCTGGGGGCTCGTAGCGATACGAGAAATCGACGTCGAGCTCCCGCAGCACGCAGCCGCGCCGCCGGGCGATCTGTGCGATCGGGCCCCGCGCCTCGGGCTCACGGACGCCGCTGACGGCGGGTTGGCCGCGCTTGAGGATGCCGGCCTTCTCGGTCGCGATCGCCTCCAGTGTCGTGCCGAGCTGCCGGGTGTGGTCGTGCGAGATCGTCGTCACGACCGACAGCACCGGATGGACGACGTTCGTAGAGTCGAGCCGGCCGCCCATCCCCACCTCCAGCACGACCGCCCCGGACTGGCGGCGGGCGAAATGGAGCAGGCCCATCGCGGTGGTGATCTCGAAAAAGGTCGGTCCGCGATCCGTCGCGTCCGCGTACCGCGCATCGAGCTCCGCCACTGCCGGCCGGACCGCCTCGGTCAGCCCGATCAACTCCTCGGGCGAGGCGCTCAGGCCGTCGATGCTGAAGCGCTCCTCCAGCCGGTGCAGGTGTGGCGAGCAGAACAGCCCGGTGCGGACCCCCGACGACGAGAGCGCGGCGGCCAGCATGGCCGACGTCGAGCCCTTCCCCTTGGTCCCGGCCACGTGAATGATCCGGAGCGCTTTGTGGGGGTCGCCCAGGAGCCGGAGCAAGCGACGCATCCGCCCGAGCCGCAACTCGGCCGAAGTCCTCGGCATGCCGAGCCACTCGTAGTTGAGTCGGCCGTACAGGAAGTCGAGGCTATCTAGGTAGGCGTCGAGCATGGTGAAGCGGTTCGGGCCGTGAATTCGAGGGTTTGAGCACGGATCGGTTGAGCTATTTTTAGCCTGAACGAATCTCAATTGTGCCCGGGGGCGTTGGCCTGCCCTGCCCGCGTCTTTCGTGGGCATGTCCGGACTCGCCGCGGCCCCCTCACATGTCCATGAAGACGTGCGCATGGCATTCAGGGATAAGGTACGACAAGGTTTTGGAAGCCGCGCGGAAGATACAATTTCAGGGCCATTTCCATCAGGTCAGGTCGGAGGCCACCTCGGTTTCGGTCAGGAGTTGCCGGACGTGCGCTTGCAGCTCGGTGAGCGACAGGCCCTTGACCCAGTAGTCGGCGACCCCCATCGAGTAGCCTTCCAGGCGGGTGTCGGAATCATACAGGTTGGAGAGCATGACGATCTTGAGGTTCGTCGTGAGCGGGTCCTGCCGGAGCTCTTCCAGGACCTCGAACCCGTTGAGGTGCGGCATCCAGAC
The DNA here is from genome assembly GCA_963803395.1 of uncultured Planctomycetaceae bacterium. Lineage (GTDB taxonomy): Bacteria > Planctomycetota > Planctomycetia > Isosphaerales > Isosphaeraceae > JAFANO01. Next base: position 12,169 of record CAWDND010000092.1, on the reverse strand, counting down.
GTCCAGGATCAGCAGGGTGGGCCGGTGCGCGGCGACCAGGGCGACCGCCTCGCGGCCATCGGCCGCTTCACGGACGTCATACCCGACGCTTCGGAGGCAGGTGGCGTAAATGGCCCGGAGGTCGGGTTCGTCGTCGGCCAGGACGATGGTCGTATCCACGCGCTCGGTCCCCCTCAACTGCGCATCGGCTCTCGGCCAGGAGGGGTGAATCCCTCCCGGTCGAAGGGACAATAACTTACCCTGAAAGAGTCACGACTGGCTATATCATACTCCTCCCGGGACGTTGGTGCCCGCCGGGGGCGGCGGGCCTTCCTCGAGGGAGTACCGCCGCCCCCGGCGGTCGTCCAGATCGTGCCGGGAAGCGGATCGGTCCCGTCTCGCTGGTGTACCCCCCCTTATTATTTCAATTGTGCGAGACGTGTCCAGGAAAGCTCAGCGAAATCGGCCCGCGATCCCTCCGACCCAAACCCGTCTTGACACCCCGAGAGGGCTCGATACGCTGTGCCACTCACGCTTCCTCGCGCTCCGTTAAAGAGACTCGGGACGGGACGGCCCGGAGGACCAGGCCGGCGCGAGTGGTCAGGGAGGATCTCGGCATGGCGTTTGACTTGATCCGGCGCGTCGAGATGCTGGGCCGTCCCCACATCCTCGTCATCGGCGACTTGATCCTCGACCGCTATGTCTGGGGCGACGCCGAGCGGATCAGCCAGGAGGCGCCGGTGCCCCTGCTCCGCGCCGACCACCGCGAGCACCGGCTCGGCGGCGCGGCCAGCGTGGCCACGATGTTACAAGCGCTGGGGGCCGAGGTCCGGCTCGTCGGCGTCGTCGGCCACGATGCCGAGGCGGTGCTCGTCCGCAAGCTCCTGACTGACCAGACGATCGACGATCACCTCGTCCTGGGGCTCACCGACCGGCCGACCACGGTGAAGGAGCGGTACATCGGCCGGGCCCAGGACCGGCACCCGCAGCAGATGATCCGCGTCGATTACGAGACGCGGGACCCGATCCCGGAGGTCGTCGAGGCCGCACTTCGGGAGCGGCTGCCCGATGCCATCGCCGAGGCGGACGTGGTCCTGATCTCCGACTACGACAAGGGCGTCTGCACGCCGACGCTGCTGGCGCCCTGATCGCAGGCTGCCGGAGCCTGGACGTCCGTGTGCTCGCCGATCCGATCCGTTCGGCCGACTATTCGAAATACCGCGGGTGCACTGCATGACGCCCAACCGGCTCGAGGCGCAGCTCGCCACGGGGATGACGATCGCCCGGCCCGAGGACGCGATGGCGGTCGGCAAGCGACTGGTCGAGGGGCTCGACCTGGATTCGGTCCTTGTGACGCTCGACCGCGATGGCATGGCGCTGGTCCGCGCCGACGGCCGCGCCGAGCTGGTGCCGACGCGCCCCCGCCAGGTCTACGACATCACGGGTGCCGGCGACATGGTCCTCGCGGTGGTCGGGCTCTGCCTGGCCGGCGGAGCCGACTACGACGAGGCGGCCGCGCTGGGCAACGTCGCGGGAGGCCTGGAGGTCGAGAAGATCGGCGTCGCGCTGCTGTCGCGCGAGGAGATCCTGGCCGACCTGATTGACCACCACCGCGCCGAGAGGGGCAAGCGGCTCGATCGCGACGCGCTGATCGCCACCGTCCGACGCCTCCGGCAGGTGGGGCGGAAGGTCGTCTTTACCAACGGCTGCTTCGACCTGCTCCACGTCGGGCACCTGCGTCTGCTCCGTCAGGCCGCCAATCTGGGCGACTTCCTCGTCGTCGGGCTCAACTCGGATGAGAGCGTCCGACGGCTCAAGGGCCCGAGCCGGCCAATCAACCCGGAGGACTCCCGAGCCGAGCTGCTGGCGGCCCTGGAGTGCGTCGGTGCAGTCACCGTCTTCGACGAGGAGACGCCGCTGGAGCTGATCGACGCGATCCTGCCGGACGTGCTGGTCAAGGGGGGCGACTACCGGCCCGAGGAAGTCGTCGGCCGCGACGAGGTCGAGGCGGCCGGCGGCCATCTCGTCCTGATCCCGCTCGTCGAGGGAAACTCGACCTCCCAGCTCGTCCACCGCGTCGCCGAGCGGCTGGTGATGGTCCATCCCCCCGAGCCCGCGCCGCCGGTCCCCGTCACCAGGCCGGTGGGGCTCAAGTTGTAGAGTGGGTGCAACACGCCGATTCTGGTGGACGGGCAGATTCGTACAAAGATGCAAAGCCCGCAAAGAAAGACAAGAGTCTTTGTTGGATGAATCGTGGTCTTTGCGCTCTTATTCTTTACGCCTTTGCGAGAAACTCACTTCAGATCGACCGCAGGCGCTCACCATTCCCGCGACGCATCTCGTCAAGAGACAGACAAAGCCCTTCAAGCCGCACGGCCCGGCGAACCGATCAATATTGATAGCTTGCGCAAGACGCAACTCGAGTCCGGCAGGATGACCGGATTCGAAATCCCTTCGCGGATGGCGACTGACCCGGTCCGAAGCCGGGGCGGTGCCCGTCCCTGAGGGCCACGGGGCATGGGAGGCCTGGTCCAATGACTCGCCCTCGCCCGAGGATCGGGGCCGAACTGCTCCCGGTTTCCCTGATCCTGGGTTGTCTGGTCGGCACGTGCGTCCTAGTCATCTCGATGCATCGCAGGGCCTTCAGTGCCCGCAAGGCGGCTTCCGCCGCGACGGTGGCAGTCGTCGCTCTCCCGCAACCGGTCCGAGTCGAGCCCCCTCCGGCTCCTCCAACGCCGGAACCGCCACCCCTTCCTCACGAGGATGACCCGACTGTGAAGGCCGTGGCCCGGATCGGCGCCGAGGAGGCCGAGCAACTCCTGGAGGCGCAGGCTGTCGACCGGAAGGTCGAGGCGCTCGAACGGGCGCGTCAAGCGGCTCTGGCCGAGTCGCAGCGGTGGCGTCGCCGCGAGATGCTGGTCCGCGCCCAGAGCGACACCCTGACCGAGCGCGCCCGTCAACTCGATCAGGAGGCCGACGCGCTGGCGATGGAGTCGCGATGCGCTTGCCCGCGAGCGCGACGCCACCAAGGCGGCGCTGGCCAGGGCACGAACGCGCTCCAGCTACGCCGTCCTACCAAATAAGGCAGAGAATGGGACCTGGCGACGCCCGATCATCATCGAATGCCGCGACGGCGCGGCCAAGCTCCAGCCGAACGGGCCGACCTTCACACTGCTCGACCTCTCGGTTGTCTTTGGCATGCGCTCCAGCCCGCTCGTCAACGCGGTCGTCCACGAGCTGGTCCGGATCCAGGCAATGCCCACGCCCGATGGCGCGCCTGCCGTCCCATACATCTTCTTTGTTGTCCGGCCCGACGGCATTCGCCCTTACTATGAGGCCCGCGCCCGGCTCGAACCGCTGGGCATCGCGTTCGGATACGAGCTCGTCGATCAGGACATGGAGCTCGACTATCCCGACCTGGACAACCTCGACGAGTGGGATGGCTCGGCCCCTCTCCCGCATCCCCTCGTCACGGCCGGCTCGAACGATGCCCCCCGGTCCACGAGGACGCTCGCTCGCGATCGGGGAGACTCGCCCGACGCGTTCGTCTGGCCGACGCGTCCTCAGGGCGACCCGACCGGTCCGGACGCATCCGGGCCAGGCCGTCCTCCGAACAGTGTCTCAAGCGGCCCGAGACTCCCGGGACTGGCCGATCATCCCGAAATGGGCGGCGATCATGTCGGTAGCGAGCCGCCGACGGGCCTCGGCGGTGGGCCGGGTCCGCGTGGTGGACTCGGCCTCGGCGACCGCAGCCGCGTCGCACCCCTCGTTGGGTCGCCTCCACTGGCCGGGCTCCCCGGCGACCAGGGAGGCCACGAGCCGCAAGGGAGCCTTGGTGACGGGTCGGACCGTGATCAAAAAGACTCGACGGAAAGGTTCGTCTGGCCGACGAGCCCTCCGGGCGCCCCAACCGGTGCGGACGCATTTGGGACAGGCGATGCCTCGCGAGGTCCGGGGCGCTCGGGGCTGGGCGGATCGCCCGCGATGGGTAGTGATCGCGGCGGCGAGCCGCTGGCGGGCCTCGGGGGCGAGCCTGGTTCGCGCGGTGGATTCGGCTCCGGCAATCGCGGTGGGGCCACGGGCCTCGATGTGTCGCCCCCCCTGGCCGGATCCTCCGGCGAGGGTGTAGCTGACGGACCCGGTCATATCTCTCCCACACGCCCGGCCAATCCCGCGCCCGGAGAACGTCCCGCTGGCCTGGTCGCCCTTGGCCCGGATGGGCTGCCCGGTCTACAGGAGGTGTCAATGACGCCCGGAAGCGCGGACGGGTACTCATCTCTTCCTGGCGGGAGAGCGGGTCAGGGTACGTCGCCTCCGGCCGGGAGCGCGGGCCAGGGTACGTCGCCTCCGGCCGGGAGCGCGGGTCAGGGCAGGTCGTCTCCGAGCGGATCCCCGATGACCCAGGACAACCCTCAAGGTCAGGGGGGCAGCCGCTCCGGAGAGCAGCCACAGATCCCGGGCGTCCCCAGGTGGGTCGCACAGCCGAGGACCGCAATGCCCGCCCTGGAGAAGCTGTCGCAGGGCCGAGGCGCGTTCGCCCCCAGCACCGGCGAGTCCGCCAGTCCGGCGGACGGTTCCGGTCAAGCGGTCGGCGCAGGACACCCGGGTCGCCAGCGCGTCCCGCTAGGGAACTCGTCGGCAGGGGGCGGCTCGGTGTCGGGTCATTCCGCGGGAGACATCGGGCTCGGCGGCTCCTCGGGCGAGGCAGGAAAATCCCACAACCCACTGGACCTGCCTCGGGAAAACGCTTCGGCATTGGATCGTAAGTTGAAGATCGAGGTCCCGATGGAGATCGTCGTCTCCTGCGGCCCGAACGGTGTGGTGATCCACCCGGGCGGATATCGGATCTCGCCGAGCACATTGCAGGGCAAGGAGGCGATCCTCGCCAAGGAACTGCGGTCGATCGTCCGCCTCCGGCAGCAGGTGGACCCCCTGATCAGGCCCCGGCCGTCGCTCGAGTTCCTCGTCGAGCCGGGCGGCAACGACACGTACCGCGAGGCGCGACGGCAGACCGTGATGTCGGGTATCGATTGGCCGACCTCGCTTCAGGTGGCCGACACCAAGGTCCTCGACTTCTTCCCAAGGGGGCGGTTCTGATGCGTAATCGGTCGCCGATCTCGAAGCCGGGGCGTCCCGAGTCGGAATCGTACCTGAACCTCCTGGCCAACCTGGGGAGTGTCTTGCTCGGGGTCGTGATCCTGCTGGCCCTGATTCAGTCGAGGCAACCCCGTCCCCGGCCGCCGAACGTGGTGATCCAGGCCCCCCCGGCACCCGCGCCCGCCCCAAAGCCGGTCGAGGCGCCACGGCCGCGGCCGACGCCGGCCCCCAGACCTCGGGTGGAACCGGACCGCGCGGCGATCGCGCGGGCGGAGGCGGCGCTCGATGCGGCGAGCCGCGATCGAGCCCGGGCCGAGGCCCGGGCCGCCGAGACCGCACGCCTGCTCGCCGAAGCCACCCGGCGCGCCGCCGCTGACACGGCGTCCAGCCGGACGCTCGCCCTCCGCGTCCGCGATCCCAGCGCCCAGATCGCCCACGCTTCGGCGCGGCGGGTTCCTCCGCGCCGAGCGCAACCGGCTCAAGGGCGAGATCGCCGCGCTGGCCCGCATGCCGCGGCCCAAGGCCAAGTCGATCATCGACATGACCCCCGTGGCCCGGCCCGCCGGAGGCGACGAGTATCACTTCGAGGTCCGCCGGAACCGCGTCAGCTTCATCGACCTGGATCGATTGCTGACACAGGTCAAGACCGATGCGCAGCTCCGCGTTCGGCTCTCCGACAATGCGCCCGTCGTCGATTCGAAGGTCGGGCCCGTGGGCGCCTTCTCGCTCAGGTACGTCTTGGGCCGGGCATGCCGCAAGGCATCGACGAGCTGCTGGAGCGCCATGGCCTGTCGTACGACCTCAGGGGGTGGGAACTCATCCCCGAGTTCGAAGGACGAGGCGAGACCTATGAGGCGACGCTCAAGCCGATCTCCGACTACGCCCGCGCGATCAGTCGGCTGAACCCAGCGCGCGCGACGATCACGATGTGGATCTACCCCGATGGCTTCGCCCTCTTCCGCAAGCTCCGCGATAACCTCCATGAACGCGGCTTCCTCGTCGCCGCGCGACCCCTGCCCGAGGGCATGGCGATCCGGGGTAGCCCGGGGGGCTCGCTCTCGGCGGGACAATAGTCTGCCCATCTCTGGCCACGCACTGATGTGCCTGGTCACGTGCAACAAGCGCATGTCTCGGCGATCCCGGACATGCCCAGGAAGAGGTGGATCATTCCTTCGGACCGATGTTGAGGAGTCATGACCGATGCCATCGAACTTGAAAGCAGTCCTCGTTGCGGGCGCCTTGTCTTTGGGCGGCATGCTGGGGGTCGGGATCACCTCGGCCTCGGCCCAGGCCATCGGGAGCCAGGCCCCCGCTGACCCGGCTTCTTCCACCCGCCTCGCCAGTGGCGGCGGTGAGGGCACTGCGACTCACGGCTATCCTCCCATTCCATCCGTCAACCCGGTCAGTGGCAGCGGTGGGTCCGCCGGGGCTCGCGGGACAACTCCGAGCTTGTCGACCGGTCCTGGCGGCTCCAGGGGTGCCGCCTCCAGACGTCCCGTCGTCCCGCCGTATACTGTTCCCGCTCCCCCTCCGCCCCGGAAGCCCTCGGCCTTGAGGCGGTTCTTCACGTTCCTTTACAATGGCGGAGAACCCGAGGGAACCGAGAGCAGACCCGCTTATAGCGATCCGAGTACCGGACGCACCGATCTCGCGGGGGCAAGGCCCTGGCTGTCGCCGTCGCGGTAGAGCGGTTCTCGTTGGATCGTCGCGGATTTCCTGCGCAGGTTCGCTGCGCAGTCCGAGGTTTACCCCGATCGGTCTGCATCCGGAGTCTCGTCGCGTCAGCCGATTGTGAGGAAGTCAAGCCGGCACTTGCAGGTTCTCAAGTTTCTGGGCCGCGAGATACAGGGGACTCCTACCGGCAGTGCCAGGCTTGACGCCTGAAGTCGGCTGAAAGATACCTAATTCTTTCGTCATCGCGGGTGAGGTAGGCGGCTGGCGAGGTACGGCTTGTGCCGGGGTTCGTGAGCCCGTAATGCGACGGCAGTGACGGGCAACCGGCTGCGTCCTTTTCCATCTGCCCCCTCCCGAACCGGACGTGCAAGTAGGGTAGGCGGCTGGCGAGGTACGTCCTATGCCGGAGTTCGTATGCCCTTGCGGGTCACCGGCTGCGTCCTTTTCCATCCGCCCCCCTCCGAACTGATCGTGACCGTTTCCGTGTCAATCAGCTCTCCAGCCAGGCGACATCCACTCGGTTCAGGTCCTGGTGCATCTCGCACCCTTGGCCTTTCAGATGTCGCTCGGCCTGTCTCCCTTCGCCATGTGGCCGGCTCTCCCGACCGCCGACTACTACGGAAACTCCGTGACCGTGGGGCTCGCGCCCGTTAGGCCATCCCGCGTTCCGTTGGTGCTGAACGTATCAAGCGCGACGTAGGCGCCCCATTCATCCCCTTCAATAGGTTCGTTACCCATCGCCTTGCCAGTCGGAGGTGGCGGCCCGCGAAAGTTGAACGGGCGGCCCCTGGTAGCGCTGCGTTGTAGGCGCTGTAGCAGCGGGTGTGCTCATTGCACCGCTGGGGATTGGGGTTCAGGCATCGCAGCTTTCGCCCTCTCGCGCGGGTCTTGCGGGACGGCACCTTCAGCGCCTTCCAGCGTCTCCCGCTTTTCTGGCATGCTCTTTTTCCCTCCGGCTTTCGCCCTCAGGTCAACCAGATGACCCAGGAGCATTCCTCCGGGCTCCTCCTGACTGAGTCAGGGATTCAGCACCGCGTTCCGCGGCGCAGGCTTTCCAAGCCTCCGGCTCTCCAGTGACTCATCTCCGATGACGGCAAGTTTCGTGTCGGCGTTCTGCATTACGCATACCTTGACGCTCCTGCCCTCGAGTCACCTGCCTCCCTTCGCCATGTGACCGGCTTTCCCGATCGCCGACTCTTACGGAGGCTCCGTCGTCGTGGGGCTCGCGCCGGGAGGCGATCGTGAATTTCCTCCTCGAGGCACGACCGCGTGGTTGAGGCCGTCCACTCCTCCCTACGCCCGGGGGGTATCCTCCGGTATCTCATCCTGCGGACTAGACCGACAATCCGTAATTGAGACACCAAGGAGTTGACCGTCACTCCAAAATTACCCGGATTCACCAAATCCTCAGTCACCAGGAGTATTCCCATCATGCCGGGTAAGGCGGCCAAGATCATCGGCTCTTCCGTTTTTAAGTGCAAGACGGGTCGAAAAGAGCCTTCAGGCCACTGGCCATCTGACGGATCTGCTTGATTGACCAACCGATCGCCTCGGACGCACGATTGAGGTCCAGGATCAGGCGCGTCCAGAGGCTGTCGGCGGACTTCAACCCGTACGCCCGCTTGGTGATCACCCGCGCCTTGTTGTTGATCCCCTCCACCGCCGCACTCGTCTGATGCGCATCGAAGGAGTTCAGGATCGCTGTCTTCCACCGGTCGTAGGTCGCGAAGAACGGGCCGAGGTCCAGCCCCAAGTCTTCGGTCTCACGCCGCAGTCGCCTCAACCAGCGCGCCGCCGTGGTGCGATCGCCGGCTGTGTCGAAAATCTCCTGGAAGCGGAGACGCACCCGGTACAACTCCTTCAGCTTCGGGATCTTCTCGAACAGGCCCTCCAACGCCTGCCGTTCCTCCGGTGTCAAGCCCTCGGGATCACGGCGGAAGGCCCACCTCTGGGAGCGAAACGCCTTCCGCTCGGCCCTGCTCAACTTCGCCTGAGATTCACGGGTCATTTTTTCCTAGCGCTCGCCAGTTGGTGCGCCGATACCGCGATCAAGCGGCCTTGCGAATCGGTTCTGGCAACGCTCGCTCGGGCAGCGCACGATCCCGACGCCAATCGTCGAGTTCACCGTTGCGTCGCGCGGCTTCCAGCGCGGCCAAGGCCAGCACCCCTTGGGGCGACCAACTCATCCCCTGGTGCTTGCAACGTGCCGACACCGCCCAGTCGTTGTATTTCTCCACCCGGGTGCTCGCGATCCATAACCCCGCCTGTTGCCGTTGCTGGTAGTTGGGGATGTACGCACGCCGCTTCTCCAGGTACGCGATCAACTCCTCGACCGCCGCGGGGTTCCTGACCCACTCCAATGTCCCTCTCAGAAGGGCGATCGCGGTATCCACCTTCCCTTCCCACAACTGCCCCAGGAGTTCCTTCTCGAACGCGCGGCGTCGTTCCTTGGGGCCCCCCGCCGAACTCATCTGCTCATAACAGCGTTTCCGAAGATGCCACCAGCACAAGATCATCGCTTTGAGAGAAATCCCCAGGCTCTCGAACCACGTTCGAATCCATGTGGCACCGTCGCCCAGGACCAGCAACCGACGCTCGCCGCTGAGGACTCCCAACTCCAGCAGCAGCGCCGAGACTTGCAACCACAGGCCCTCCGGCGTGGCTTCCGCCAGCGCATACCGCAACCCGCTCACCAGCACCACCGCCGTGTACGTCCACACCTCCTTGCGGCCGGTCGATGGTTGGGCCTTGGTCTTGACCTCATCGGGCTCGACGATCACGAAGCCCTCGTCCACGGCGCGCGGTTCGTCCTTGGCCGTCGGGAACGCCGGCTCACACCCGGGAAAGCCCGTCGCAATCCACTCGGCCTGAGTCTGTTCCCACTCGGCCTGGGCTTCCTCCGAGTCGTCCAACGGCGGGTCGTCATCGACCAACCCTGTCATGGCGTCGGGGTCGGCCGCGGCAGGACCGAGCCAGGCCAACTGAGCCTCCGACGCGCCGTCCAGGATCGCCCGGGCACGCGCGCGTTGCGCAACGATCAGTTGCTCGCCCTCCTGATGCACGATGTCGATGATCGTGCTCCGCCCCAACAGACTCTCGTCCCCAGCGTACTGACAGAGGTCGGCGCGGCTCTTCTCCGTGGATTGATCGCTCATCTGATCACAGACCGCGTCCCGGAGATTCTGGGTGATGTGGAGTTGGTGCGACGTGTTCCAGGCGCTCGCCGACGGCACCTCCATCGTGCCATCCATCTTGTGCTCGATTCGCGACCGCTGAACGGTGACCTCGCCAAAGGTCGCCTTGAAGGTGAAGGGTCGTGTCCCCCGAAGCCGGATGCCGGCGCCGCCTTTGCCCTGCCGCCGCTGGAGGACCAGTTCTTGGTCGGCCTTCTCGACGAAGGCTTGGAAGAGCCGGCGCTCGATTTCGAGACCGCCTTGATGGACGAACGCCTCGATCTGGTCGGGGAGATGCTCGTCTTGATTGGGCATGGGCAAGGCCATCTGCAACCCCAGTTCGAGTGAGAGCGTCTGACCGACGCAATTGACGGGGCCGAGGGTGATGGTAGTCTGGAGGTCGTTGGTGTCACGCACGGTGTATCTCCATAACTGGTACTATGGGGGTCCATCGTGCGTGTTTTTACCGATTGAACAGCGAAAGTCACTACCCTGGAGCGAAATCTCCCCGGAAAATCGTTTCTCTATCTTGTGCAGCCTTCCTCTTGTCGCGCACCAACTGGCGAGCGCCAGGCATTTTTTTCGAAGGGCATCGACGGCCTCGTGGAACTTCTTGGCCACATGGAACCGGTCGGTCACGGCGCGGCTGTTCTTCAACCGCTCGGCGACGCTGCCGGAGAGGCCGCGCCCATGTCCACGCGGTGGGTCCGCACCTGCTGGCGTTGCTCCTCGGAGAGGAGGTCCAAGCACTTCAGGGCCGCGGCCGTGTCCTTGCCGCGTGCCACGGCCAAGATCTGGGGCCGTGCCGGATCACTCAGGTCGGTCATAAGCGTGACGTCGAGCCGGTGCCGCTTCTTCAAGCTCAGTTCGTCCAGGCCGATGTCGGTGATCACGCGTTGCGGATCGATCTGACGCTCCTCGGCTCACTGGGACTCGACGATGCGTTCCACGGTCTCGGCCGAGATCCCCAGGCGGCGAGCGACGTCCTCGGCGGTGCTGCCGATTAGCGACCGGAGCACGAACTGCTCGAAATGGTAGGTGTAGGCCGTGTCCTTGCGTTTGAAGGGTGGGATGAGGTGCTGGCGGTAATCGCAGCGTGCACAGCGGTGAAAGGGGGCCTGGTAGATCCAGAAGCCGGGCTGCCCCCAGACGTCGAGGTCCCGAATGGCTTGAGGGGATGTCTTGAACTCGATGTGAGCCCGATCCTCATGTCCGCACCGCTCACAGCGGCAGCATTCGGGCAGGGGCCAGCGGACCCCGAAGCCGTGGCCGTCCTGGTGGCGCTCATACCCGGTGATCTCCACGTCGGGAGGCAAGTCGACCTCGATCGTCACACTAGCCACGGTGTCTCTCCTGTTGGGGCCGAGGGGTTGATCAGGATGCCGCCCCAGAGATCTCCTGGGGCCAGATCGGGATGATAACCCCGGAATGCAGCATGGCCAAATGCCAAGAAAACCCACGGTCTCGCACTTTAGAACGGAAGAGCCATATTTTTTCGCAAGCTGTCAACCACCTCGTTGAACTTCTTAGCCACATGGAACCGATCCGTCACGGCACGGCTGTGGGGCAACCTCAGGGCGCACGCCGCCGGATAAGCCGGCCCCATGTCGACCCGATGGGTGCGGACCTGTTGACGTTGTTCCTGCGTGAGCCGATCCAGGCATTTCAGCGCCGCCGTCGTGTCTCTGCCACGCTCCACCGCCAAGATCTGCGGCCGCGTCGGGTCGCTCAGATCGGTCATTAACGTCACGTAGAGCCGATGCCGCTTCTTCAAGCTCAATTCATCCAGCCCAATGTCGGTGATCACACGCTGGGGATCGATCTGTCGATCCTCGGTCAATTGATTCTCGACGATCCGGTCTACCGTCTCGGCCGAGATTCCCAAGCGACGGGCAACCTCCTCCGCCGTGCTGCCGATCAGCGAGCGGAGCACGAACTGCTCGAAGCGATAAGTGTAGGATACGTCCTTGCGTTTGAACGGGGGGATAATGTGCTGCCGGTAGTTACACCGCGCACAGCGATGGAAGGGAGCTTGGTAAATCCAGAAACAGGGCTGCTCCCACAGGTTGAGGTCCCTGATCGCCTGGGGGATTGTTTTGAACTCGATGTGGGCGACGTCGTCGTGGCCAAATCCCCCCTGGCGCTCGCCAGTTGGTGCGCGACAAGAGGAAGGCTGCACAAGATAGAGAAACGATTTTCCGGGGAGATTTCGCTCCAGGGTAGTGACTTTCGCTGTTCAATCGGTA
>CAWDND010000091.1:0-199966 GCA_963803395.1 uncultured Planctomycetaceae bacterium | reverse complement strand
CCAAGACCTACGAGCGGCTCAAGGACGGCAAGCAGTTGAAGTTCGAGCCGTTCGCGCTGATCTCGTGGTCGCATGACGGCAAGTCGCTCAAGACGATCACCAGCGATCAGGCGGTGATCGACCTTGACCAGCCATTGGGCCTGACGAATAAGTCGGACACGCCGATCCACGTCGTCCACGCGATGATCGAGGGGAACGTCCGGCTCCGTGACGACAAGGCCACCCGGACCCCCCTCGACGACCTCGTCATCGGACCGATGGCCTACATTGAATATGACGAGGCGGACATGGAGATCCGGTCCGACCGCGAGGTCGCGATCCAGGATCGCGACATGCGGATCACCGGCCTCGGCTTTCTGATCAAGCTCCGCCCCAAGAACGAGTCCGACCCGGGCACGGGCTTCCCCGGGGCGAAGACGGCATACCTGAGGCGGAACGTCCACATCATCATCAACGACGTCGGCCGGTCGGGAATCTTACCCGGCACGGCCAAGCCCGAGCAGGTGCAGGGGGACAAGACGCCGCTCGATCTCCGTTGTGCCGGGCAAATGCAGGTTGATCTCCCCAAGCCGAGGCGCTCTCCGCCCCGTTTCGTCGGCCCTCCCGCTCCCCCCGGGCCGACGCTGGCGACGTTCACGCACGACGTGGTCGTCCTCCGCGGCAAGCTCCACCAGATGCCTGACCAGCTCAACTGCGATGACCTGCGGCTGATCCTGGTCCATGCCGAGAAGCCCCCCGCGACGGAGGAGGCCGAACCCGCCAAGGCCGACCTCCTCGCCGGCGCTCCGGACTCCTCCGAGGAGGAGAGCCCCTCCGGCGGCTCGGGCTCCGGGCTGACCCTCCGTTGCGCCGAGGCCACCGGACACGCCGTCTGGCTCCAGTCGAAGGCGCAGGGCTTGACGGCACGGTGCAACGAGCTGATCCACAAGAAGTTCACCCCCGAACAGGCCGACGAGACCTACTTCCGGGGCGACGTGGACTCGAGGCTCCAGGTCGAGAAGCTCGACATCGTCCCGGACGGTCCCGACAAGGGCAAGATCCAGTCCGTGACCACGATCCGGACGACCGACGCGGCGATCTTCGACGACGGTCAGGACAAGAACAATGCCACGGTCGTCGCGCGGACCCGGCATCCTCGAGATCCGGCCGGCCCGCGACCGGCCTGTCGAGGCAAGGCGACCTGGGACGATCAGCTCATCCTTCAGACCGAGGAAGGCGCCTCGGGTAAGGTGATCCAGAAGAAGATCACCCTGACGCGCAACCCCAGGCTCATCGACCTGACACAGGGTACGCTCGACGCCCGCTCCACGATCATCGTCTGGCTCAAGCCCAAGCCTACGCCAGCCACGCCGGGCGGCGCGACACGGTCGTCATCGGGCTCAGCATCCGAGTCGTACCAGATCGACATGCTGAAGGCGCTGGACCGCGTCCACCTGGCCGCGCAGGGTCGGACCATGGATGCGCGGGATTTGCTCGAGGTTAAGTTCGAATCGCGGCCCCCGGTCGCCTCCTCGAATCCCAGCGTCAATCCGAATCTGGCTCCGGTCGCTGCGGCCGAGCCCGCTCCGCCTGCAGTCCAGCCGCCCGTCGAGGGCAACCCCCTCGCGGAAACGAAGCCGGAACTGGCGGAAAAACCGTCCTCCGAACCCGACGTCGTCGTCAAGGCGAACCGGGTCTGGGCCAAGCTCCTCCTGCATCCGAAGGAGGGGGTGGCCCCCGAACCGCGCGACTTGGCCGGGATCGGCGACTCCAAGACCGAGATCCAGATGGTCTTCCTTCGGGGTGCGGTCGACTACCACCAGGACCCCGCGCCCGGCAAGCAACGCGGCACCGACGTCACCGGCGACGCGCTCGACGTCATCGGCCAGGGCGACGGGAAGTCGAAGTTCACCGTCTACCACCGCGACCCCTACGCCTCCAAGCTCGCCCCCGCGCAGCTCGCGCTCCTCCCGCCGGCCCGGGTCGTCACCGAGGAATTCATCACCACCGGCCAGAAGATCGGCCTCGACCAGAAGATCGATCAGGCCTGGGTGGACGGCCCCGGCACGCTCACCCAGATGGCGAAGCGCGGGCTACTGACCGACAAGGGGCTCGACGACCCAGCGGGCAAAGTCGACGCCAAGGCCCCTCCCGACGCGCCGACGGCTCCCATGACAATCTCGTGGCAGCAGGCGATGCGGTTCTACGGCCGCCCCCCCTCGGCCCAGGACCCGGCCGTCGCCAGGGCCGAGTTCTACGCCGACGTCCGGGCCGAGATGGAGGACTCGCTGCTCGTCTGCCAGGAGATGAAGTCCTACATGGACCGGACCGTCACGCTCACCCGGCCCAAGCCCGACCCCAACGCCCCTCCCACCGAGCCCGAGCCGAAGCCGCAGATCGCCTGGATCGACTGCCTCCGCCGGGTCACGGCCATCACCCGGAAGGTCGATCCCGCCACGCAAGCGCTTGCGCAGCAGCAGCGGATCGAGGGCGAGCACGTCACCTACGACAGGCTCACGGGCAACTTCCAGGTCGAGGGCGCCGGCAGGGTCTTCCTCTACAGCCGTGAGGGCGAGGCTGGCACCGCCGGCAACCCGGCGCCCGGCCTCCCCAGCCCCGTGCGGCGAACGGTGACCCCGACAGCCAACCCGGACCCGCCCGCCGCCAACACCCGACGCGCTACCGTCGTCATCGGCCGGGACAGCAATACACCCACGGCCGACAGACGCGCGGACGCCTCCAAGACCAAGGCCAAGGAGAAGGCCAAGCCCCTCCCGCCGCTGAAACTGACCCAGGTTAACTTCAGTCGCCAGATGAAAGGCCGGTTCATCGCCGGCAAGGACCGGACCGAGACCCGCTGGGCCGACTTCTTCGGCGACGTCCAGGCGCTCAACGCCAAGGTGCCCGACGAGCAGGCGACCTTCGATTTCGACCGCCCCCCCGACGACGGCATGTACCTGACGGCGCAGACCCTTCGCGTCATCAGCGAGCCGCCCCCCGTCGGCTCTTCCAGCCCCTCGCAGAACTTCCTCAAGGCGTGGGAGAACGCCCAGGCCCGGACCAAGAACGAGACGATCCAGGCCGACGTGATCACCTACGACTCGCTCAAGGAGCTCTTCTATGCCTACGGCAAGGACGGCCGCGAGGTGATCCTGGCGCAGCAGTCGAGCACCGGCCAGCCCCCCTCGATCGGGCCGGGCCAGGCTGTCCAGTACAACCGCAAGACGGGCGAGTGGCAGGTCATCAGCCCCGGCAGCATGGAGATCGTCGATGCCAAGACCGGTGGCCGCCCCGCCCCCCGCGCGAGGAGAAGCCCAACCCCGGGAAACCGACGCGCATGCCGCTAAAGCTCCCTGGCCGCAGCAACACCGAGCGCAAGGGGATGAGCGGGCGATAGCCCTTGCATGAGGATGACAGAGGACGAGTGACCATGGTCGGCGAATCCCCCGGATACCGGATCAATAATCCATCATTTGTCATCAGTCACCCCACTCAAGACAACACCTCGCCAGTGCGGACGGCGTGACCGCCGGGCGCCGCCCGCGGTGCGGGCATGCGGGGCGTAGCGGGCGTGCCCTGGCCCTTGGCCTTGTGCACGACTCGATCATCGAGCTGTCTGATCAAGGGCCAAAATCGTGAGCGTCTCGTTCGGGTTGCTGATCCGTTACAGCCCGCGGAGCTGACCGGATTGGAAGTCAGGAAAGATAATCCGCTGTGCGATGGGATGGCCGGGGCCAAGCGAGCCCAGCGTGCGGGCTCCGGGACAGGAGGCCCTTCCACCAGGGCCCACGCGCTTTGTCCCGGCCACCCCGGACTTTACTTTTCGAACTTGCCAGGAGGTCAACCCCCGCCCCAGGAGCACGGTGGCGCTGAGGGGGAGAAACCCGAGGCCCGTGCCCGCAACGTCCCGGCGCGCGAAATCGTTGCAGACGGACCCTCGGCGATGCCGATACCCTTCCTGTCGGTTGGAGAACCGAACCGGCCAGGGAAGGCCGGGAGTCGGCCCCCTCTTCTCGGTCGCGTCCAGGGACGGACCGGCGACGCGGAGGCCAAGGGGCCAGGGACTCGGCCCTCATCTCCTCGAATGCGGCGGTCGGCCGCTGACCCGCACGGGCCTCGTTCGGCGAGGTCCCTCACCCACAGTCAGCGGCCGATCCCATATGGAAACGGTCCGCACAATCTGCTGCAAGCTCGACCCGATGCCAGAGCAAAGCCACCGAGCAAGCGCCTCCAGCGGAAGGGAACTCAAGGCTCCAAGAAACAGCGGAGAAAGGTCGCGGATGACGCGGATCGGATTGGCCTGCTCCCCAAAAACTGGTCCAGTCATAATGCAAATCGTACAACTGGCAGAGACCAGGGAGCGATTGCATGCGAAAGCGAACCAGCCCTGACCGGATCGCCTCGACCCTCCGCGACATCTGGGCCGACCTCGACGCCGGGCTGAACGTCAACCAGGCGTGCCGCAAGGCCGGGATCAACCCGACCACCTCCTACCGCTGGCAGGCCCTCCAGGAGGACCCCGTATCGAACGAACAACTCCGCATGTCTGAACTCGAAGCCGAAGTCGGCCGCCTCAAGCACCTGGTCGCCGAGCTGGCGCTCGACCGCCGCATGCTCCAGGAGGCGTTGAAAAAAAAGCAACGGTCCGAGAAAGAGCTAAAACTCCGGCTTTTCCCGGTAACGCCGCTCCAGCTCGGCCAGAAGTAAAGGCCGTTTCTTCTTGGAGCGTGCCTTTCTCATGATCGTGCGGCGGTTCCGCGCCTCGGTTTGGCACGGCGGCTCTCGGGCGGTCCGAGAGGGCAGCAAGTCGTCCACGGTGAACGGCCCGGGATGCGCGGCGTGAGCGTCCAGAGCATGCACCAACGTCGCTCCCTCCAGGACCAGCCGAATCCCCGCGTGGCGATGACCGTGGATCCGCCGCTCGTGACTCTTGGGTAAGCGAAACCACCGCTCCAGATCCAAATTATCCTTGATCGCTTCATACTCCTCCTCGCCGACGAAGAGGCCGGCCAGGAAGCTGAGCATCACTGTGGCCATGCCGTGGCGGATCGGATCCTCGGTCGCCTCGAATTGATCGATCAGGGCCTCGAACTTCTCCTCCCGCTCCGTGATGTCCTCGGTCCCGGGCTCCAGCGTCGCGGCCACCTCCGCGATCACGTCCACGTATCCTCGGATCACCTCTTGCTGCTCTTTGACTTCGTCCAGGCCCGCCTGGATGCATCCCGAGAACCGGCCGAGTTGCTCCTCCGCGAACCCCCTTTTTGCGCGTCCAGGTTCCGTTGGATCGACTCCTGGACCTCGCCCAAGGCCTCGGCCATCCGCACGCCGGGAGGGTGCAGCGGCCCACCTTGATCGTCATTGAGAATCCCACGCACCGCCGCGCAAGAGTCGAGCACCACTGAGCCGGCGGGATCGACCACGGCAGAAGACGGGTTCGCCGCCATGGCCGCCGTGCCAGTGGCTTCCGGAGTCTTGGGCGTGAGGTCATCCTTCGTCTCGGCCTTCGGCCGCTGGAGCACGGCGTGTTCGATCGTCCGCAGGCCGCGCACCTTCTTCCGCATCTGAACCTTGGCATGGCTGTCGGCTTCCAAGACGGGCTGGGCCAGATCGCGGAGGAAGTGGTTGTCACAGGAGCGGTGTGGCACGTCGGGGAATTCCGCCGCGATCCCCGTGACGAACGCATCCTGCTTATCCGACATCCAAAGCCCCACGGGCGTGCCCAAGGATTCGGCCCACTGCTTGGCCTTCGTGATCAGGCGTCGGACCTCATCCTCGGTGGCGGAGATCAGCGGCTCAGCGAACCACACCCGCTTCTGGGTCAACTCCCGCACGACATAGAGGGTCTCGTGGCCCTTCTCGGGCTGGAGGCCGTCGATGCAGAGAATGATCTCCGCCACGGATTCGTATTGTCGGCGGAGCGACTCGGCGTCTTGCTGGCGTGCCGCGAGCATGACCTGGTACCGTCGGATATACTGGTCGATCGCATCTTCGGAGAGCTGGATCGCGTAGTCGTCCAGGAGTTCGGATTGGATCAAGGAGATCGCCATGTGGCGCGAACAGCGGCGATGCCCGATCCAGCAGAAGACGTCCCAACCGATCGCCATCTGGGGCAGAGCGAGGGTGATTTCGAGTTCGGGGCTCTTGGTCTTGGCGTGTCCCGGACAGGCCCGATCGGGACAGTGATTGAGCTTGCAGATCAGTTGCACTGGACCGTCCAAGGTATGGAAGCGGCGAGAGCGATGATCGCAGATGTGCATCATCCGTCCACAGACCGGACAGTTCCGGTCCAGGACGTCGAGTTCCCACAGCGAGAAATCCGTGTCCGCGGGCCATTGGTAAGCCATCCTGCCGAACTCCGTGACCATGAACCAGCCATCGATTCCCGAGACCAGTTCTCACGTTACGTCAGGAATTCACGGGTTTCTAGCCCTTTGCCGGACCGTTGAAAAAAAGCCATGACCGCCGCCCGACGCCGATCGATCGCCGCAGGGATACGTGAACACTTCAACGTGTCGCAACGGTGCGCGTCCCGGGCGCTGGGGCTGCCCCGTTCCGGCCTCCGGGACACGCCCGTCGCGCGGGACGCGCACGCGGCGTTGGCCCGGCGTGTCGAGGAACGGGCCGGCACGCACCCGCGGTTCGGCTACCGGCGGATCTGGGCGCTGTTGGTCCGCGAGGGGTGGTCGGTGCACAAGAAGGCGGTGCGGCGGATCTGGCGCCTGTCGGGGCTGAGACTGGCCGGACCTCGTGCCGTGCCCAAGCCCCGGCGGCCGCACGGGCAGGACGTCAACGCCTGCCACCTCCGGCCGTCGCGCGGCAAGGATGATGTAGGGACATGGGACTTTATCTTCGACCGTACCAGCGAGGGCCGGAGCCTGAAGTGGCTGAGTCTGGTCGACGAGTATACACGTGAATGCCTGGCGTTGGAGGCGCGCCGGGGCATGACGGCCGAAGAGAGCCGTGCCATCCTGGCCGGCGTGGCGGCGGAGCGTGGCGGCCCGCCGCACCGAGTCCGCAGCGACAACGGCCCGGAGTTCGCCGCGGAGGTGGTGCGGAGTTAGCTGGAAGGGGCGGGCTCCGCAGCGCTGGACGTGGCGCCGGCCAGCCCGTGGCAGAAACGGCTCCGCGGAGTCGTTCCACAGCAAGCTCCGCGAGGAGTTCCTGGACCGGGAGGAGTTCGAGAACGAGCCCCAGGCCCAGGCGTTGGGGGCGCTTTGGAAGGAGGAGTATAATACGGAACGCCCGCACAGTTCGTTGGGAGATCGGACACCGGCCGAGTGCGCGGCCACTGGCGCGAGGTACGTGCCTATCGAAGAGGACCCGCTTGACGGAAAGCCTCCTGAACAAACGCACGGATAGATTCGCATTATGGCTGGACCAAGAAATGGGGCGCAGGCCAGCTCATGGCGCGAGTTCTCCTAGATTACCAGACTTGCTCAAAGTTCTGCGCTGGCCCTGTCGCGCGGCGCTTTTCCTCCGACATCTTCCAGGGCAAGAACGGATCGATGTCCGACGGGACTTGGCCGCCGTTCTCCGCACAACTCTCCAGGAACCACGTCAGCCAGGTGCGGATGTTGATCTTGGCCAGGTCAACGTGGCAAACAGGGAAAAGAGCATCGCCGCCAGCCGGCCGCTCCACAACGCCCCCGAGCCATAGTAATTCTTGCGGCCCAAGGCCGGGCCGCGGGCCTGACGCTCGGAGGCGTTGTTGTCCAGCGGGATCCGCGGATCGTCCAGGAAGCGGGTCAGGCCGGCCCAGTGTTCCTGAAGGCTGGCCAGCACCTTGCGGCAGGGAGTCGGCAGCTTCGGGTCCGCCAACTCCGCATCGGCTTGGGCCTGCATGGCCGCCACGGTTTGACGCACTGCGGCGTCGGCCGCGGCGAATTCGGCGCCGCCGGCCTGGGCGCTGCGACGGTGACGATGGTGGCGATACAAGTCGCGAATGCGGCGGAGCCAGGCCAAGGCCCACTCCTTGTGCTCGGGCCAGCCCTTGCCGACCTTGACGAAATCGCGGCGGACGTGCGCCCAGCAGAAGACCAGCACCACGTTCCCCAGCTTCACCTGGGCCATCGCCTTGTACGCCGAGTAGCGGTCGACCATCAGCACCACGTCGGCGTCCGCCGGGAAATGCCCCTCGGGCACTTCGTGGCTGCGGGTCGGGTCGAGGCGAAAGGCCACGGTGTCCTCGCCCAGGAAGACCCACAGCCACCAGCGATGTCCCGTCTTGCCTTCCTGGTCGACGAAGACCATCCAGCGGGTCTCGTCGGCCTGGGCGAACGCGGCTCGCGGCGTTGCGCTGCCAGCAGGGCGTCGTAGAGCGGCTGAAACAACGGCTCGAGGCGTTCCAGGCCGCCGGCCACGGTGCCCGCCGCCACGTCCAGACCGAGCAACCGCCAGTGGGCGAGCAACCGCTCCGTGGGCCGGTGGCTGGCGAACTTGTCGAGCAGGATCTCCACCCACACG
The DNA here is from genome assembly GCA_963803395.1 of uncultured Planctomycetaceae bacterium. GTDB lineage: Bacteria > Planctomycetota > Planctomycetia > Isosphaerales > Isosphaeraceae > JAFANO01. The sequence continues at coordinate 191,524 of CAWDND010000091.1, read as the reverse complement.
GAGACGCCCAACAATCCCTTGGGGATCAGCTTGGGCGCGGGCGGCGCGGTGAAGGTTCGAGGACAGTTCGAGCAGGAGCACGTCCGCTGATAACGTCGCCGTCGGATGCGCCGGCGATACGGCTCGGACCTCGATCTCGATCTGTTCGGAATCCTCGGTGTCGCTGGGCACGAGCGCCGCGCCGCACTGCGGGCAAACGCGCTGCGGTTCGGGCAACTCGCGGAGTTCCTCGACCACGGGCAAGTGGCTGTAGTCCCGCCGTGTCGGACCGGGCCGATCCTTCCGCTGGCCCCGCTTGGGCGGCGTGGACGGTGCCGGATCGTCTTCCCCTTCGAGACGATTCGAACGGTCCTGGGACGAAGCGGCTTCGCTCTTTCGACCGAAGAGTTGATCCTGGAGCTTGCGGTTCTCGCCGCGAAGCTGTTCGACCTCGGCTTCGAGCCGCTCGGCCCGCTGCACGGCCCGAGCGTGCATCGCCTTCCAATACCCGACCTGTTGCCGCAGTTCGGCGTTCTCGCGCCGCAGGCTCGTCGACTTCCTGGCGCAGGTCGAGGACTTCGCGGCAGAAGTTGCCGCACCAGGTCGGACAGATCAGCCGGCTCGGTGGCCGGAAGGGACTCGACAAGCGTGCCGTCCATAACGAGAACGCTTGTAACGCGGACCCAACCTCAAAGGAAGGACCGACTGGCTCGCAATAACGGGTTGGGCGAAGCTTTACGACTTGGAGTGGTTAGGTCCCCGAAACCCAGGAAGAGCCAGGGTAATTTCTGCAAGCCCTTAGTTCGAGTTTCGCACTTTTTCCGAGCTTGAATTGCCCGCAATTGCAGCGTGCAGCCGTCAGCAAGAATTATGGGGCCTCCACTCGAACAGTAGTTTCGTCCAGTAATCCAGTAATCTACTATACAACTGCCTGTGCGCCGAAATTTCGGCGCGTGCGCTCGCCAGCAGTCCTGCTTTTTCTGAGGCAGATGCCGCTCGGTCAGCGATCGAAACGAAACCACTCAAAAGTGCGAAACCCGAACTTAGACCTAAAACAAGCGAGGTTGAGCAATTGACACGGTACTGACAGTGCCTCAGACCCTTGAAAATCCGCATTGAAGCGAAACGAAGAAATTCGGAAAAGCGCTCGTACACGAAAATGACACCCCAGTTCGAATTCTCTAGGATCGTCTTCTCCTGGAAAATAGGGGATCGGAGCCGCTGACAGCCTTATGTCAATTGCTCGACCTCGCTTGTTTTAGGCTTAGAGCAAGTTCGAAAGGTAATGTCCGGGGTGGCCTGGGCCAAGCGAGCGTCGCGCGGCGTGCCCCGGTTGGTGAGGACCTCCTAATCCCGGGGCACGCTGCGCGACGCTCGCTTGGCCCAGGCCACCCCGCCGGTGATGGTCACCGCGATGACCAGCCTGAGGGCTCGCTCATGCGTGATCCTCTCCTCAAACGGCTATCTCGCCCCGAGGCCCAACCCCCTGAACTGGATCACTGACAACCAATCTAACGGCCTCCTGCGCATGAATCTCAGGTAGGCAAGCGATGGCAGGGAGATGCTCAAGGAGATCGCCCTGACGGCCTCTTGACGCGAAAAATCGTCGAGCCATGTCTCCGTGAGGAGCAGGAACGCCGTCATCGCGCCGACGCCGATCAGCAGATGGGAGCCGTCCATGAGCAGCTTGTCGCAGAAGAAGAGTTGATTGGGGGGGGTTGCGACGAGCGTCTCGAGTTGGCTGATCTCGTCGAGCAACAGTTCGCACCGAAGCTCAACCTTGCCGTTGGTGTCAAGCGGGACGATCAGGGTCGTTGCTGCGGTATAGCCGCCGCCCAGGTGGCACCTGACCATCTGGCTGGCGAGCAGGCGCTTGCTCTGCACGTCGAGCAGCTTGAAGCCGTGATGGGGCAGGAGGTCGCGCAGTTGCAGCGCGATCGGTTCGAGCTTCGGGTCGATCGCGGGATCGCGGGGCGAGGCGACGATCGCGAAGACCGTCACCTGACGCGCGGCCGCCGCCTGGGCTCGACCTGCCAGCGGGGCCGCGAGGATCAGGCCGGCCAGGGCCAGTATGGCCATCCACCTATTCATCGGGAGGCGAAGCGCGGCCGGTCGTGTCATGGCATTGGTGCCATCGCTTCGACGGCGTTGAACATGGTCCAGTAGCGATCGACCGAGTTCTCGTTCTGGGCGAGCGTACGGACCTGACCGTCCGGGCCGAAGATCACGACGCCCCCGGGTCAATCACGATCTGGAGCATGGCGGGTGGCGGGGCCGTCGCGACGACCGACAGGGACTGATGCTGGGGGGCGGGACGCGACAGGACGAGCATGGCGACCAGGACGACGGCGGCCTGCGCGACCGCGGCGAGCGTCAGTGCCGCGCGGCGCCAGCGGCGAGGCAGGGCGGCAGGGTGCGCCGCCGTCGGGGTGGGCACGGCGAACGGCTCACGCGCCGCCGAGACGTTGGCCCAGAGCGCATCCCACGCGGCGGGCGGGGGTACGGGCGGCCGGGTCGCCTCCCAGAGTCGTTCGAGCTTGGCGTCACGTTCCGCCCAGGCGGCACAACGCGGGCAGCCGGCCAAATGTTCGGCCAGGCCGGCCGACGCGGGGCCGTCGGTCGGGACCGCGAGTTCACGAATGACATCCACGCAACGCATGGCATCCCTCCCCCGAGCTGCTCGACCTTCCTCCAGTCCATCGCCCGACCTCAGGGCTCAAATTCCCTCGATTCCCTCGAGATTCAGATACGTCTGGAGCTTCTGTCGAGCATAATGCAACCGGCTCATGACGGTGCCCTGGGGGATCTCCTGAATCTCGGCAATTTCTTTATAGCTGAGACCCGCCTCGGCAAACAGCACGAACGTGGCGCGGATCATCGGGGCCAGGCGGTCCAGCGCGGCGTCGAGCCGCTGGCGAAGGTCTTGCCGGTGCAGGTCGCGCGCGGGGTCGTCGTCGAAGATCGGATCCGAGCCGTTGTTTTCGCCGTTGGCCAGTCCCAAGGTCAGTCGTCTTCGTCGTCTCCGGCCCGAGTCGAGGGCCGCGTTGGTCACGATCCGTATCAGCCAGGTCTTGAATCCGCTCCGACCGTCGAAGTTCTTGAGGTTCTTGAACGCCTTCAGGAGGGCCTCCTGGACCGCGTCGAGCGTGTCTTGCTCGTGCCCGAGCAGGCGGTAGGCCACGTGGTAGGAGGTCTCCCAGTGGCGTCGGAAGAGTTCTTCGCAGGCGGGGCGATCCCCATGTCGAGCGAGATCGACCAGGGTCTCGTCGGATATCAACACGCCGGTGGGCACCTCGGGCATACACGCTCACCTGAGGAGTTGGACGGTCGGGGCATCTCCTGTATTCGATCGTTCCGACCTCGGTGGGGGCGAGGAAGGGGCGGAGGCGGAAAATCCGGAAAAACCAATCCTATCCCCCACGTCGACCCGATTCACAATCTAGGAGGCTGTCCAAGAATTAGTCCAGCCTTCACCCTTCGTCGTTTCTTGCCCGCTCTGATCAATTGATCAGAGCGCAGCGTGAACTACGGAGAAAACCACTCCCATAACGCCAAATCTTCAATAAATTATGGGTCAGGCACACCAGACGCCATTCGCCGCGGATCTTCGCCAGACCACGCAGCAGGAACCGGCGAAAGCCACGCCCCTCCTTGATCTGGCCAAAGACCGGCTCGACGATCGTCTTGCGACGCGCGTACAGCGCCCGACCCGTCTCCGTATCCAGCTTCGCACGCATCCGCTCCTTGGGCGTTGCAGGCGTCGAGGCGGGCTCCGCAGGCGCCGCGGTGGTCGTCGTATGGTGCCGCTGACGTTCCGTGGCGATGTACGGATCGAAGCCCTCGCCCTCCAGCGCCGCCACCGCCGGACCACTGAAGTAACCCGTGTCCAGGACCGCAGGAATTTGCGGCCGGGCGCCCGACTCATCCGCCGCGGGTGCGATCCCGGCCTGATCCAGTTCCGCTCGGGTCGCCGCTGCCATCGGCTCGGCCTGCTGCTGGTCGTTGCACTGCGCCGTCACGTCACAGGCCAGGATGATCTGGCACGCCCCATCGACGCTCGCCTGCGCGTTGCCGCAGTACTCCCACCCCTTGTTGGCCGTCGCCATGATCGACAACTCGGGATCGGTGAAGTTCGTCTGCGCCTTCTCCGCGGGCGTCGCCACGATCGGACCGGGCTCCCGACCACGGCGCTTCGTCCCGGTGCGTTGCCGCTCGGCGTCGGCCTCCTCGCGACGTTGCTCCTCGGCGTCCGCCGCGCCTCGTCCTCCGCCTCCAGCCGCTTCATCGCCGCCTCGATCGTCGCCAAGCGATCCCCCCGACGACGCAACTCCTCGGGCAACTCATCGCCACGCCGTGCGCCCAGCACCGCTTCATCCTGGGCATCGACGTCCTCGGCCTGCTTCAGCAGCGCCTCGATCTCGGCCCGCAGCCGGGCCCCTTCCTTGGTCATGTACCCATAGCTCATTGCCTTGTGCCGCGAGGCGTTGCCCTGGACCTTGGTCCCGTCGACGGCGATCGTGCCCAGGCGGACCAGGCCCGCCGCCTGCGCCAACCGGAGCACCTGCACGAACACGTCGGCGAAGGCGTCGAGGTGCTCCTTGCGGAACAGGCTGAGGGTGCGGAAGTCGGGGCGGTCGACCCCGACGATGGCGAGGAACGCCAGGTTGCGCTCGCACGCCTGGGCGATCTTGCGGCGGGAGAAGACACCGACGCAGTAGGCATAGAGGAGCAGGCAGGTCATCATGGCGGGATCGAAGGGAGGTGCGCCGCGGGTCTCGTCCTGGTAACGGGCATGGATCTTGGAGAGGTCGAGTTGGGGGACGACATCGAGGAGGAAGAAGACCAGATCCTCCTCCGGGAGCTTGGCGGCGGGCGCGTGGGCCTGCTGGGCATAGAGTTCGGGGTCCCAAGGACGATAGGCTTTGCCGCCAGGCGGAGTCATGAGCGGTCTCGGATGCGGTTCAAGAAGGTCGGTGGAGTTCAGGCCCCATGCTAAAGCCGCCCAGGCTGCAAAACCATTGCGGTCCACAGAATCGATAGGCTGTTTCGTGGACAGCCTCCTAGTGCAGGAACAAAGGACCTGTTGTGCGAGGCCCCTTCTTCGCAGGGAGGGACTGGTCCGGCTGGCGTCACGGATTTCGCACTCATGTCATGGCTCGCGCCCGCCTTGGTTCGACCGATGGGCTGGTCGCGAGGGCCTCGAGGATCGGCGAACCCTTCCGGTCGGAGGCTTCTTCAAGGAGGTACCCTGTCGTGATGCGGCGTGATCCCACCCGCCTGGCCGCCCTCGCGGCCGTCTTTCTTGTGCCTGGCCGTTCGCCCCGCGCCGGTTCGCGCCAGTGATACGATCCCCCTCGCGTCGAGCGGCCTCCCGACCTATCACTTGACCATCGACAACAACGGATTATCCAGTCCCGGACTGGATTTCAACCACGTCAACGCGAATGTCCCGCTTCCCCAGGTCGAGGCGATCATCTTCCCGCCGGGGGCGGTCGCTGCGCCCTCGCTGTCAGACGGGAAAAGGGGCCTGCCGCTGACGATCCTGCCCGACTCGCACGGTTTCCATCAGGACCGGTTTGTCGTGTTCCTCCAGGATCCGAAAAACAAGGCGAACCCTCCCCTTGAGCAGAGGCTCGGGATGGCCTTCTTCGGCGACGGAGTCGCGCCGGGCGGCTCGCTCCACTTCGCGCTGAACACGGACAAGGTGTTGAAGGACCCGCCCACGCTGGTGTCACTGACGCCGGGGGTGACCATCAGTCCGGACAACGTCGCGACGTCGCCACCGCCGCCCTGTTCGGCGGCCCCGACGTCATCCTCCGTGGTCCCGGTGCCCGAACCAGTCTCGCCAGCCCTCTGGTCAGCCCTGGCGGGTTTCGTCCTGATCCGGTCGTGGTCCGCCCGCCGCCCCGCGGTGGGCGAAAGGGGCAGTAAGCAGCAAATGCATCAGCACGTAGATGGCAGATCGCGAACGATTCCTGGGTGCCAGGCCCAGGTCTTTGTTTCGCGACATCAACTTTTGCCGCTGGACGCGACAGAGGTTTTACCACCACGATGACTCTTGAGAGCCTCTTCGTTGCTCGAACTGGAGACATCGTTCTGCCGCGGCCTGTGCCCGTCCCGTCCCGATCCGAACCTTGAGCTGGCCGCGGTGGCCACGCGGTCACACCACCGCCCAGATCGCCGAGGTGTTTGTTCCTGCCGCCCCGCACGGAGCATCATCTGGTGCAGCAATTCCGTAGCCGAGGCGAGACGGTGATCCGTCCCGGCTCTCACCACCCGGTGGCGACCACGGAGGCTCCGCGGACGTAGTGTCGGAGGCGGCTCTGGCGTTGCGGCGGCAGCACCCCCGCTGGGGCACTTCCCTGATCCGCAGCCTGCTGCGGCGGGACTTCCCCGCCCAGTGTGCCTGCGTCGAAAACTTGACGTCGCTCAACACCCCCGGCCAGAATTACTCTCACCGGCTCCTCGATCACGAGGTCTACCTCTTCCACAACGAAAAGCGGATCTGCTTCACCTGCGCCAAACGCCAAGGATGGCTCTCGTTTGAGCCGAAGCTCCTCCGTCAACTTCCATCTTGACTTGTCTGGTCGAAATAGAGAAGATTCCTCGAGCTAAGCAGGGGACGTGCCGATGAGCGTCTCATCGAAGTGTTATTACGCCATCCGAGCGATTTATGCGCTCGCCGAACATGGGGGGCCTGAGCCACTGAAGATTGCCGAGATCGCCGAGCGGGAGCTGATCCCGATCCGTTTTCTGGAGGTCATCCTGGGACAGCTCAAGGGCGGGGGTTTCGTCCAGAGCCGGCGCGGGGCGGAGGGGGGATATCGGCTGGCGCGCCCGGCCGACCAGTTGACTGTCGGTGAGATCATGCGGTACGTCGATGGGCCGATCGCCCCGGTCGATTGTGTCAGCCAGTCGCGCCACAAGGAATGCGAATTCCAGGGAGAGTGCCACTTCTTCGGGTTCTGGGGCCGCGTGCGGCAGGCAATCTCCGACATCGTGGATCAGACCACGTTCGCCGACTTGATCCGCGAAAACCGCGAACGGAAACGAGGTTACGTCGGCGATTGGATCATCTGATTTTCCGGAGTTTCTCGCAAAGCGCAATGATGAGGGCACGTTTGCGAGTCATTCACGAGTTCCTTCGGGGAGTGGGTCGGCCCCGCCGCGCTCCTCGAAGATTCCGGGCCGGGAGAGGGTTGGATGTCGAAGTGGTCATGGTCATGGCAGGTTGCGGTGCTGGGATTGGCGTGGTTGGGTCTGATCTCGGGCTGTGCCCGGATCCACGGCGCCGCCGATGCGACCGACACCTTGACGATCGGGGCCTACTCGGTTGTCCGCGAGGCGTTCCACAAGGGGTTGCTGCCCGCGTTCGCGACGCACTGGAAGCGGAAGACGGGTCGGACCGTCCGGTTCGAGGAGTCGTACAACGCCTCGGGTGCTCAGAGCCGCGCCATCGCCTCGGGGTTCGACGCCGACATCGCGGTGCTCTCGCTGGAGGGCGACGTGCAACGGCTCGTCCAGGCCGGGCTGGTCCAGAAGGATTGGAACTCCGGCCCGAGCAAGGGGATGGTCAGCCGGAGCCTGGTGGTCATCGGCGTCCGCCCGGGTAACCCCAAGCAGATCGAGGACTGGGAGGACCTGACCAAGCCGGACGTGGACGTCCTCTACCCCGACCCGAAGACCTCCGGGGGTGCCCGCTGGAACATCAACGCGATCTACGGTGCCGGGCTGTTCAAGGCCAAGGGCGGCGGTCCGAACCTCGAGGCGGCCCGCGACCTGCTCGCGCGGGTCCAGGCCCGCGTTGCCAACATGGACGGCTCGGGCCGTCAGAGCATGGCCACTTTCGAGCGCGGGACCGGTGACGCAGTGGTCACCTACGAGAACGAGCTCCTCCTTCAACGCAAGGTGAAGGGGACCGAAGCTCCCCTACGTGATCCCCCCCGCGACGCTGCTCATCGAGAGTCCGGGGGTGATCGTCGATGCCTCCGTCGCTCGCCACGGCAACCGCGCGGTCGCCGAGGCCTTCCTCGCCTTCCTCCGCTCCGCCGAGGCTCAGCGCATCCTCTTCGACTACGGGTTCCGGGCACTCGACTCCCGAATCGACGCGAAGGTCCCAGGCCGCGCCCCCCTGCCACCCCGTCTCTTCACCATGAAAGACCTGGGCGGCTGGACCAAGGTGAACCGGGAGGTTTACGACCCGGGCGGGATCTGGGACGCGCTCTTCACCCGGAAGGGGGGGAAGACGCGATGACGAATCCGGCGACTCCGACGAAGACGCAGACGCCGACCGATCTCTTGATCCGCGGGGCCACGCTCTCGTACCTGGGCGTGATGGTCGTGCTGCCGCTGGGGGTGCTGGCCTACCAGGCGGTTGAACCTGGCCCCTTAGCCTTCTGGAAGGAGATCTCCAACCCATTCGCCTGGCACGCCCTGAAACTGACGTTCGCGACCGCCCTGGTGATGGTGGCGATCAACGTGGTGATGGGCACGGCCACCGCCTGGGTCCTGGTCCACTACCCGTTTCCGGGTAAGGGTTTCGTCAACGCGCTGATCGACCTGCCCTTCGCCGTGCCGACAGTGGTGACGGGTCTGATGCTGGTGGCGCTCTACGGGCCGACGAGCGTGCTCGGATCGTTCCTCGGCCGGCACGGCTGGGACATCATCTACCAGAAGCCGGGGATCGTGCTGGCGTTGCTGTTCGTGTCGTACCCGTTCGTGATCCGGAGCGTGCAGCCGGTCCTCCTGGAGATGGACGGGGCCGAGGAGGAGGCCGCGATGACCCTGGGGGCTAGCCCCTGGACGACCTTCCGCCGCGTCACCTTCCCGACGCTCAAGCCGGCGATCGTGACCGGCGCGGCGCTCTCGTTCAGCCGTGCCCTGGGGGAATTCGGGAGCGTGATCATGGTCTCGGGCAACCGCCCGCTGGCGACCAAGACCGCCCCGATGTACATCTTCGGCGAGATCGAGAGCGGCAATCGTCTCGGCGCGATGGTCGTCTCGATCATCCTGCTCTCCTGCTCGCTGGGGATCCTCCTCGTCCTGAACCAGCTCCAGCGCCAGGGGGGGCATGCGCATGTCCCTTGAGACGCTCCCCGAGCCGAGGGTCGAGGGCCATCGCCACGTGGTCCCGCTGGGCCGCTGGTTGCTGACCGGCGTGGTCGTCGGCTGGTTCGCGATTCTGATCCTGGTCCCCGCGGTGGCGCTGGTCCGCGCGGCGCTGGCGGGCGGGTTCGGACCGTTCGTCGCGGCGCTGGCCTCGCCCGACGCGCAGCGGGCGTTCTTCCTGACGCTGGGCATCACGCTCCTGGCCACGGCGGTCAACGCGGTCTTCGGCGTGGCCTTCGCGGTGGTCCTGGTGCGCCAGAAGTTCTGGGGCAAGACGCTGTCCGACGGCTTGGTGGACCTGCCCTTCGCCGTCTCGCCGATCATCGCCGGGCTGATGCTCATCGTCCTGTACGGCCCGCAGTCGCCGCTCGGTCGCTGGCTGGAGTCGGCGGGCATCCGGGTCGTCTACAACTGGCCCGGGATGCTCCTGGCCACGACCTTCGTGACCTTGCCATTCGTCGTCCGCGAGGTCGTGCCGGTGCTCCGCGAGTTCGGGATCGACCAGGAAGAGGTCGCCTATACGCTCGGCGCGGACCGCTGGCGGACGTTCTGGCGCGTGACCTTGCCCTCGATCCGCTGGGGCCTGGCCTACGGCGTGACCCTGACCATCGCCCGCTCGTTGGGCGAGTTCGGCGCCTTGCTGGTCGTCTCGGGCAACATCCTTGGCCGGACCCAGACGGCCACCCTCTACATCCACGACGGCATCGAGAGCTTCAACAGCGAGGGGGCCTACGCCGCCAGCGTCCTCCTGGCCGGAATCTCGTTCCTCATGCTGATCGGCATGGAGGCCCTCCGCAAGCGCGTCGAGGCGCATGAGGAGCCGGAATAGGGAGTGGGCGTTGGGAGCCTACGGATGGGGGATCGGGTTCACCATCCGCCATCCCCAGGCGCCCCACTCCCACGAAGTGGTGAGTCCCGGATGAGTCGACTGGCTGGAATCGGGAGATGTTGCCGTGGGCATCGTGGTGAAAAACCTCTCGAAGCGGTTCGGACGGTTTCAGGCCGTCGATGGGGTCTCGTTCGAGGTGCCCACCGGCCAGCTCGTTGCCCTGCTGGGCCCGTCGGGGTCGGGCAAGAGCACGATCCTCCGGATCATCGCGGGGTTGGAGCCGGCCGACTCGGGTGAGGTCGAGCTGACGGGCGAGGACGCGACGTACCTGCCCGTGCAGCGTCGGGGAGTGGGGTTCGTCTTCCAGCACTACGCGCTGTTCCGGCACATGACCGTCCGCCAGAACGTCGCGTTCGGCCTGGAGGTGCAGCGGCCGAGGTCCTCGGCGCGCGAGGTTCGCGCGCGGGTCGATGAACTCCTGGAGCTGGTCCAACTCCTGGGGTACGCCGAGCGCTTCCCGTCGCAGCTCTCGGGCGGCCAGCGGCAGCGTGTGGCGCTGGCTCGGGCGCTGGCGCCGCGGCCCAAGGTTTTGCTGCTCGACGAGCCGTTCGGCGCGCTCGACTCGAAGGTCCGCGACGAGCTGCGGACCTGGCTCCGCCGGCTCCACGACGAGGTGCACGTCACGAGTCTCTTCGTGACCCACGACCAGCAGGAGGCGTTCGAGGTCGCCGACCAGGTCGTGGTGCTCGACAAGGGGAAGGTCGAGCAGATGGGGCCACCGCAGGAGCTGTACGAGCACCCGGCGACGCCGTTCGTGACCGAGTTCCTCGGTTCGGTCAACATCCTCCGCCTCGAGACGGTGCTCGGCATGGACCAGGCCGAGGATGAGGCGCCGCTCCCCCTGGACATCCCCGGCCCTAACGGCAGGTCGATGATCTACGTCCGCCCCCACGACCTCGAGATCTCCCGCCAGCGCAACGGCCGACCCGCCTGGACGGCGCGGATTCGCCGGCTGATCCCCCTGGGCGGCCTCGTCCGCCTCGACCTGATCCTCCTCGACGGCACCAACCTTAACGTCCAGCTCACCCGCGAACGCTGCCTGCAACTGGCCCTGGCCGATGGCGACGACATCTACGTCACCCCCAAGGACATGAAGGTGTTCCATGAGTCGAGAGCGTTCGTGGAAAACTATGTGATTTGACGTGCCCCCGATCGACTTGCATCCTGCTCTGAGGATGAGAGGGCTGATGACAGGAGACGGATGCCAGATCCGAGAACTGGAATTCACCTCGGAGATCTGGTCATCTGGTCTCTGATCCATCTGTCATTGAGCATCTGGCCATCAGCCATCTCACCATCGGGAGAGGGGTCGGCATGTCGTCGCTTGCGCTCTGGGCAACCGTTCACTGGATCGAGATGTTCCAGCCGGGGATTTCCGTGGCGGAGAAGATCATCCGGCCCGTGCTTGTCTACGCCTTCCTGGTCTTCATCCTGCGGGTCTTTGGCAAGCGCGAGCTGGCGCAGCTCAATCCCTTCGACCTGGTCGTGCTGCTTTCACTCTCGAACACTGTGCAGAACGCGATCATCGGCAACGACACCTCAGTGACAGGCGGGCTGATCGGTGCATTCTCGCTGCTCTCGGTCAACTACCTGGTCGTGCGCTTCCTGTTCCGGCACCGCCGTCTCGACCAGGTGCTCGAAGGCCGGCCGACCGTGCTGATCAACGAGGGGCATGTGATCCACAAAGCCCTGGCGAAGGAGCTTTTGACCGTCGGGGAATTGCGGACGGTTGCGCATCGGCAGGGTTTCGCGACGCTCCACGAGATCGAGCGCTGCGTGCTCGAACCTGGTGGCACGTTCTCGATCGTGGCCAAGAAGCCCAGGGAAACCGTCCGCCAGCACGAAGAGCTGCTCGAGCGGCTCGACCACCTGAGCCGCCAGCTCGAAGAGCTGAAGGCGCAGGTCGCCAAGCCTTGAGAACGAGGATGCTCGCACGTCTCGGGGAACTCGGGGGAAATCAACCCGGTCAGCGCGCGACCGTCTCATTGGACAAAGATTCAAGGAGTGGAGGACATCACACGGGATGTCGTCCGTGGGTGGACTCACCCTCGATCCGATCGATTACCGAACGGCCTTGGCTTCCTCCCTCCTCCCTCCTCCGCTGCCTCATCAGCGTCCTTTACAGGCCGCCTTCCCTCACAGGGAGGCAACAGGGGTTACTTCGTTCACCTCCTCAATCGCTCCGGAGTAAGGTCGTGCCTTTCGGCCGGTGGTGCGTCCTCCGCGACAGGGGACATTGCAGCCCCTGTACTTGACCACGTACCTTTTGGTTCAAGCCTGACAGCATCTTGGGCTTGTCTCTGTTTACGGCCTTGATCAGCACTTCACCTGGGTTGACCTGACCCGGACTGCTGGCCCCCGACCGCCGTGATGCTGGCAGTCCCCGTGTCGGCTCGCGCGTCCACGACCGATCCGAGGATCGAGGTTACGTTGTCCCCCAGGCTTCGGACCTCGCCGTTGCCGGTGACGCCCGCTGGGGTAGCAGACCGATGGCGGAACATCGGGTAATGTCGGAAGACCTCCTTGCATAACGCATTACAGGTCGATGAGATGCTACGAATCGCACGCAACGGAACAGAAAACCGTCTTAAGCCTCGGAGCTGTTCGATGTCAGATAGGGTGAAGCCTGCTTGGCAGATGCCTCCAGCCTTGGAAACGGCTGTTTTCACCGTGTTCGGGTAAACCACTCCTGCCAAGACCTGACACTGAGCCAGGTAGAAACAATGGTTGGACCAGTCGCTCACGCCATCGTGGGTTACTCTGGAAGCTTGTGGCCTTCAGAGCAGAGCCGACACCGGGAGGACTGGTCCATGAACGAGGGTACCAAGATTCAGTTCGTCGGTCTCGATGTCCATCGCGACTCGATCGCGATCGCCGTGACCGTGAGGGATGGGAAGCCGGCGGAGTCGCTGGGGTCGGTCGCCAACGACATCCCGGGTCTGATCAGGCGGCTGCTGCGGCTCGGGCCGGCGGGGTCGCTGCGGTGCTTCTCCGAGGCGGGGCCGACCGGGTTCGGCCTGGCCCGCCGGCTCCACGCGGCCGGGATCGCGTGCCAGGTCATCGCCCCGTCGCTCGTCCCGGTCCAGCCCGGGGCCCGGGTCAAGACCGACCGCCGCGACGCCCAGAAGCTCGCCCAGGACCTCCGCTCGGGGGACCTCACGCTGGTCCACGTGCTCGACCCGGCCACCGAGGCGATCCGCGACCTCGAGCGGGCCCGCGACGATGCCAAGCGGGCCGAGCGGGCCGCCCGACACCAGCTCGCGAAGTTCCTCCTGCGGCACGGCCGCTGGTTCGAGGGCCGGTCGACGTGGGGGCCGGCGCACCTGGCGTGGCTGGCGAAGCAACAGTTCGACGACAAGGCCCAACAAGACGTGATGAATGATTACCGCGAGGCGGTCGAGAGGGCGACGGCGCGGGTGGGTCGGCTGACCGGGCGGCTGGCCGAGCGGGTAGCGGCCTGGGAGAAGGCACCGCTGGTGACGGCGCTGCAGGCCCTGCGCGGGGTCGACCTGGTCAGCGCGGCGACGCTGGTGGCGGAGGTGGGGGACTTCCGCCGGTTCGCCTCGGCGTCGGAGCTGATGTCGTTCGTGGGGCGGGTGCCGTCGGAGCACTCCAGCGGGGGGAGCCGCCGTCAGGGCCGGATCACGCGGACCGGCAACGGCCACGGGCGCCGGACCCTGGTGGAGTCGGCGTGGCACTCCCGGCGGCCGCCACGAATGAGCAAGGCGATCCGCGAGCGAAACGACCGGGTGTCGGCGCCGGTTCGGGCGATCGCCTGGAAGGCGCAGCCTCGGCTTCACAAGCGGTGGTTCCGTCTGATGGAACGGGGCAAGCCCGCGACTCGGGCGGTGACAGCGGTGGCGCGGGAGTTGGCGGGGTTCGTCTGGGCGATTGCCCGTGAGGAGGTGCTGCTGGCGGGATGAGCCGTGGAGCAGCGGAGCGTCATGTCGTGGAATGCCCGAGCAGTCGTAATCAGGACCGGAGGGACGGCCGACCAGGCCGCGACGTGTGTACGGATCGGGGGAACCCTCGGCGCACCCTCGGGCCCGCGCCCTTGGTGGCGTGGACGCCCGCCCTGGAGAACGAGGAAGCCCCTGACGGATCATTGAATGCGTTAACCAACACGCGAATATCAGATTGATCAACCGTCGTAACGTTGCGTCGCGGTCTGGCCCGCCGCCCCTGCGGGGGAGGAAGAGCCTGGAGAGAAAAGAGCCTTTGAGGGAGAAATCCAAGCCCGCGGGATCGCTCCTCGTGCGCGCCGCCGACGGCCTCGGCGCGGACGAGGAGCCGAAAGAATCCCGAAAAAAATGGGCTTGACGGGTCCAACCATATCAGGGTGCTTCCGAGCACCCTAACAGCACTCCTCTCCGCAATCCGTCCGAAGACCCGAAGACGTCTCACCTCCAAGTCGCCCCGGCCCGCAAAGCGACCCGCGATTGCTCCACATCTTCCAGGGGATTGAGGCCGGGACGGTCACGATACAGCGGCAGCATCAGCCACCGCGCGTCTGGTCCGGGGCCGTCGAGTCGCGGACCGATCAGCGTCGCGAGGGCCGTGCTGTACGCCGCCGCCCCGCGCCGATCCAGGTGGGTCGCATCGATGAAGACTTCACGACCGTAGCCCGAGCGCCGGCCATCGAAGACCACCACGTTCGGGTATCGTCCCATCAACGATCGGACGAAGCGAACGTATCCCTCGTCTTGACCGCTCTGCTCGAGTTGCACCTGCCGCGCGGGGCTGAGCGGAGGGAGGAGCCAGAAGACCGGGAGGCGGTGGGCCGCCGCCAGGTCGAGGAACCGGCGCACGTAGTCCGCATTGGCCGGATAGGGCTGCCAGGAGCCGCGCACGATGGCCGCGCCCGGCCGCTCCGACACGATCGGCGGGCCCGCTCTCGGCGTCGCGGCGGTCGGCGCCGCCGTTGACCCGCCAGTTCCGCAGATGGGCCAGCAGGGTGTCGGGCTGCGTGCAGGCCCGACCCTCGATGGCCGCCTGCACGCCGTCCCGGATCGCGCGTCGGAACCGGACCGAGGGGAGCAGCCGGGCCAGGCCGACGCGGCCGAAGAGCCGGGGATCATGGGCGTTCCAGCACAGGTCCAGCAACTCGCGCGGGCCGACCAACTCGGGCCAATACTCCAGGGTCTCCCGGGGCGGGCTCGTCAGCACGCCCGAATGGAAATCAACCACCACGGCCCGCGGTCGGGCGCCGGAGGCGAGGATGCGTCGCAGTAGGAAGTAGCCGGCAGGGGCCGGCGCCCCGGGGATCGCCAGGTTATACGCCGATCGGCCCAGGTCGGCCTCCAGCACGCGGGGCTGGACGCCGAGTTTGACGAGGCTGTCGCCGAAGCAGAGCACCACCGTGCCGCGGCCCTCCGCCCCGCGTCGCCCGGTCGCTCGCGCGCCAGGCGAGGGTCATCGGATCGCGCGTGAACTCCAGCTCGGGCCGCGCCAGGGACCGCTCGACGGCCGTCAGCACGCCGAGCATGCCGATCAGGCCCCAGGGCAGCCGCCCGAGCGGAGATGTTCGGGTCCTTCCATTCATCGCTCACGGGCCTCCCGACGCCCGACCTGACGGGTCACCACGTCCCTCCCTAGGCGCGGGCGGGAGTCGCTCCCCATCCCGTGGAAGATCGGCGCACGACGGGGGGAAGACTTGCGGTCTTTTATCGTTTGTTCCGCCGATCCATCCTCAAAGGGGAGACCCCGAGACGACGCCCAGGGCCAGTGCTCGCATCGGGCGAACGACCGCGCAGGAGGGCACCCTTGATGCCAATCGTCCTCACCCGAGCAATCGGACGTGCTGGACGCGCCGGGCCTTGAGCCAGTGGAGGAACGCCTCTTGCTCCTCGGTCAGCTCGATCTCGGTCTGGTTGGCCGTGTCGAGGGGGGACAAGAGGAAAAAGACGCCCTCGTCAAGCCGGCGCCGACGTCGTCCTGCGCGAACCAGAACTCGTCCTTCCCGAGCGGGAGGACGCCCGTCGTCCCCGGCGGTGGCAGGGTGGCAGGGTGGCAGGGGTCCGTCTTCGGACCCCGGTCCCCTGTAACAGGAAGGTAGACCCGGGGCACCCACCCCCTTTGAAGGTGGCTGCCCGTCTACGAGGTGCAAATAAATCGCTGTCATTGCGGTAATCTGGGGCATTTACTAGCGCCGAGATAAAGTCGCTGGAGCGAGAATTCGTTCCGAATCGGCCTTGACGGCCCGAACTCGGGACAGCGAATAAATTAGATTCTGATTTGTACCAGATTCGTATCTCTATCAGAAATCTCGCAACATTTTAAGCTACAAGACGTTGCGAGATTGTTGAACCACCTTCAAAGGGGTGACCGGGGCACCCTGCCATCGTGGCAGGTGATGAAGTCGATCGAGTCGAGCGGAATGCGGCCGTGGTGGAGGTCGTCGCTGCCGCAGAGCCGGGTGGCCAGGGCCGAGGTCAGGCCCGGATCGCCACGCCAGAACCGGCGGACATCGTCGCGATACATCCCGTTCCAGACCGACCAGCGCGCCGCCCGGGAAGCTCCTGACCTGGTACAGCCCGGCGGCTCCCAGGGCTCGGCGATCATCTTGGTGTGGGCCAGTAGCGCACCTTCGGAGATCGACTCGATCACCGGTGGCTCGATCATCACCTCGCCCCAGCGGTTCCGGCCCAGGATCGAGGCCAGGTCGAACCGGAAGCCGTCGATGTCCGCCTCGGCGACCAGGTTCCGCAGGCAGGAGAGGATCAGGGAGCGGACGACCGGATGGTTGCTGTTGACCGTGTTGCCGCAGCCGGTGTAGTCGAGGAAGCAGCCTTGCTCGTCGGGGAGATAATAAAGGCGGTTTTCGAGCCAACGGAAGTTGAAGGTCGGCCCCTTGTGGTTCCCCTCGGCCGTGTGGTTGTAGACGACGTCGAGCACGACCTCGATCCCGGCGGCGTGGAACGATGTCCCCTTTCCCTTCCTTCCGGTTGCTGCCCAAGGCGACGCCGGAGCGGAACGCGATGGACCACCTCAGGAGGCCCACCCAGAGGGAGGCGTGGGCGATCGAGCGACGATCACGTATCGAGTGATCGGCCCTCGATGCGTGCCAATCCATCATCGACCTGAGCCCGCGGCTCGCCTCCGGAAGGGGCGGGTGCTGTCGGGGAACTTCTGGCTGACGAAATAGGGATATGGTCAAAGAACTTCTGTCACCCTACTTAGCTGGACCCCTTTGGGGAATGCGAGCATCGCCAGTTCATGAGTCTGGACGGGTCAACTCCTCCAGGAGGAAAATCACCGACCGGTAATCTTGCCCGGTGGCCAGATTCATGCCCACCTCGCAAGTGCGATTGCTGGACAGGTAGGAGTCGAAGCGACAGTCCTTGAGTTCCTCCACCTGCTCCGTCGTCGCCGACTTGGTTAGCTCAGGGTGCAAGAAACCGCGGTCGCCAGCGAATCCGCAACAGGTGGCATAAATCGGAGTGACCGCCTTCTCGGCCAGCGCCACCCCGAGGGCGTTCAGCTTCTCGGCCAACCCAAGATGGTGCGCCGCACAAACGGGATGAACCACAACAGAACCGACCCGCCGGGTGACCTTTAGCCGCGGGAGCAGGTAGTCGTGGGCCCAGGCGATCGAGTCGAGCAGCGTCATCCGGCAGTGCCGCCCCCGGTTCTCCGGTGTGAGGTGGCTCAGGATCTCGCTGGTGATCCCAAACGAACACGAACTGGCGTCGCACACGACAGGGAGCCGCCCGCCGTCGCTCCACCGCCACAGGCTGTCCACCACCTTGTTGGCCATGTACGTGTTGCCGGCCAGGTAGCCCTTGGAGTGCCAGACCGTGGCACAGCAGTTCCCGGCCAAGTCGTCCGGGAGCCAGAGTGGCAGGCCGGCCCGCGCAGAGACGGAGACCATCGCCTCAGCCAGGGTCGGCTGCTTCGGATCCCCGTCAAAGTGGCCGAAGATCCGGTTCACGCAGGCCGAGAAGTAGACCGCCGCGGCCCCCTCCCGCTGGGTCGGAGGGAGAGCGACCTTTGCCGGCTCGGGAATGTTCGGCAGCCACGCCGGCATCAGCTCGCTGCTGACCACCGCCCGGGCAGCCGCGCTGAGCCCTTTCGCCGGCACCCCGCCGAAGATCCGCTGGGCCGCGTGGTTGAGTGTCAGCGCAACCCGGCCGACCCGCTCGATCTCTCCCCAGTGCTCGGCCATCTTCTCGGCCACGTACTCCTGGGCCTGGGTGTGCTCCAGGTGGCGGAAGTGCTTCATCAGCATCCCGGTGTTGATCCCGACCGGGCAAACGAGTGCGCATGTCCCGTCTCCGGCGCACGTCTCGATCGCGTCGTACTCGTATTCCCGAAGCAGCGCCGCAGTGACCGGCGAGCCGTCGGGTTGTCGCATCATCTCGCGGCGCAGGACGATCCGTTGACGCGGGGTCGTGGTCAGGTTCCGGCTCGGGCAGACCGGCTCGCAATACCCGCATTCGATGCACCGGTCCACCTCGTTCTCGACGGTTGGCGTGGTATGCAGGTGGCGGAGGTGGCCCTGGGCGTCGGTCGTCAGCAACACCCCGGGGGCGAGGATGTTGTCCGGGTCGGCCAGCCGCTTGAGTTTCCACATCAGCCCGGTGAGCTTGGGCCCCCACTCACGCTCGACGAACGGGGCGACGTTTCGCCCGGTACCGTGCTCCGCTTTGAGCGACCCGTCGTACTTGTCCACCACGAGGGCGACGACGTCTTTCAGAAAGGCGTCGAAGCGCCGGGTGTCAGCGTCGGAGTCGAGCGACGGAGTGATCATGAAGTGCAGATTGCCGGCGGAGGCGTGGCCGAAGACCACCCCGGCGTAGCCATGCTTGGCGAACAAGGTTTGCAGATCGATCGCGCCGTCGGCCAGCCGTTCTGGCGGGAAGCAGATGTCTTCGAGGATCAACGAGGTACCGCTCGGCCGGGCGCCGCCGACGGACGGGAGGAGGCCATTCCGGACGTTCCAGAACTGGGCGGCGACGTGCGGGTCCTTGGTGAAGTCAGCCGGCTCGAGCAGGTTCAGACCGGCCAAGGTTTCGTTGGCCGCCCGCTCGGCCCGTGCCCGCCCTTCCGGGCTGTTCTCGCGGAACTCGACCAGCAGGGCGGTCGCCGAATCGGGCAGCCGACGCCACCGGTCCGGAACGCCCGGCTTGCCCTCGACCGCCCGCAGAGACGCTCGGTCGGTCAGCTCCACCGCGGCCGCGCCCTGATCGACGAACGGCCGGACCGCCGCGCAAGCCGCATACATATCCGGAAAGATCAGGAAGCTGGTGAGCCGATAGTGGTCGTCCGGCACCGTCTCGAAAACGGCCTCGGAGAGGAACGCCAGCGTCCCCTCCGACCCCACGAGCAGCCGACGGAAGATGCCCAGCGGGGTGTCGGCGTCGAGGAACGCTTTCATGTGATAGCCGGTCGTGTTCTTGATGCGGAACTTGCGGCACAGCCGGGAGACCAGTTCTGGGTCCGCCTCGATCTCCCGCTTGATCTCGAGCAGCCCCCGGGCCAGGTCCGGCTCGGCCTCCGCAAACCGCCGCTCGGCGTCCAGCTCGGCGGTGTCGATCCGCGTTCCTGATGGCAGAAGGAAGGTCAGCGAGGCGATCGTCTCGTACGAGTTCTGGGTCGTCCCGCAGCACATCCCGCTGGAGTTGTTGGCGATGACACCGCCGATCGTGCAGACACCGGCACTGGCCGGGTCCGGCCCGAGCCGGTAGCCGTACGGCGCCAGCGCGAGGTTCGCCCGGAACACCACCGTGCCCGGGCGGACGCGGAGCCGACGGCCCTCATCCTCGACGGTCCAGCCGGCCCAGTGCCTCCGGGCCTCGAGCAGGATCCCGTCCCCCTGCGACTGGCCACTCAGGCTCGTCCCGGCCGCCCGGATGGTGACGGGTAGGCTCTTCTGCCGGGCATACGCGAATATCTTCCGGACCTCGCCCACGTCGCGGGTGACGATCACCGCCTTCGGAAACATGCGATAGGGACTGGCGTCGGACGCGAACCTGACAAGGTCAGACGCCCGGGAGAGCACTTGGGGCTCGCCGACGATCGCGGCGAGGTCGTCGCGGAGCCACTTCGGCGTTCCCTCGGCCAGGTCGTCCGGGGCCCGATCGTGCGTCGGAGGGTGCTCGCGTGGTTTGATCACCGACGGGTCTGGCTGCAGAAGCTTGTGCATACCAACCTTCTTTTCTGAGTCAGCAAACGTGAAGCTTTTCCGTCGGGCAGCGGAGTCTCTCCGAACTCGCCTCCGTCGAGAGCCGGCGTCGGGCATGGAACCGGCCAATCGGCGTGGCGAACGCTGCCGCGATCCCTGTGTCCATCGGCAACTCCCTCGGGTCAGTGAACGGAGGCGGTTCGCACGGTCTCGAACAGCTTCGGGTTATCCTTGTCGCCGATGAAGATGTGGACGACCACTGGGCCGGGCGTGTCGAACGCCTTCCGGAGGGTCGGGACGATCGGGTCCGGGGCGTCGATCCCCATCCCGGTCGCCCCCGAATGCCTCAGCGTACCGGGCGAAGACCACTCTGCCGGCAGCGGTCATCGACCGCTTGATGCAGAGCCCGGGAGATCCGGCAAGTCAACGCGGTTGCGGAAGCGGACACAAGAGCTCCCTTCCAAAGGGAAAGTGAGCGGCCCCTCTAATTTCAGGGAGAGGACCACCACGAGACCCGACCCCTGATGCACCATGACGCCCACACTCTCCCTGACGACCCAACAACGCGACGACCTGCTCCCGATCTACCGGTAGGATCCCGACCCCGAACTCCGCTTTCGCTCCCTCATCCTGCTCCTCCTGGCCGAGGGACGCACCTGGGCCGACCTCCTGGCGGCCCTCTTCTGGAGCAGCCGCACCATCGACCGCTGGCTGAAGCGGTTCGAGGCCGAGGGGGTCGAGGGCCTGACCGGGAGGAAGCGGGGCCGCCCCTTTCGCTGCGGGCTCGGTTGGGTCGCGGTCGTCGTCGACTGGGTGACCGCCAAGACATCCCGCGACTTCGGCTTCCTCCGCAGCCGCTGGGCCGGCGTGACGATCGTCTTGTGGCTCCACGAGAAGGACGACTCGGCCGTCAGCCGCGAGGAGAAGGACGACTCGGCCGTCAGCCGCGAGACGGTGCGCCGCTGGCTCCCTCAGGGTGACCTGGTCGACCGCCGACCCCGCCCCGTCCTCGGGCCGACCGACCCCGAGCGGCATCCCAAGCGCGACAAGCGGCGGGGCCTGGTGGCGAACCTGCCCGATGGCGCGACGGTCCGCTGGCAGGACGAGATCGCGGTGCATACCAATCCCAAGATCGGCCGGATGGGGATGTTCCAGGGGCCGCAGACGGAGGTCGAGACGCTGGGCACCAACAAGAGCGGCCCATCTCCAGCTCGATTCCCTGGCGCACCGGGCAGGTGTTCGTCACCGAGGAGACCACCCCCAAGCAGGGTCGAAAGGCTGCGCTGTTCCTCCGCCACCCAGAGGACCCGCGGCGAAGGGTGCGGCAGTACCGGACGATCCACGTCATCGGCGACCACACCAAGAGTCACACCGCCCTGGAGGTGATCGAGTCCCTCTGGAAGCACGAGGGGCGGATCGAAGTCCACCTGCTGCCGAATGACACGCCGAACCTGAACCCGATCGAGCGGGGGTGGTGGGTATGGCACGAGCACGTCACGCGGAACCATCAGTGCAAGAGCCTGGAGGAATTTCAGGAAATGGTCTTCGCCTGGCTAGAGGGGCGAAACCCTTTCCCCGGCGAGGATTCCGAATACCGGCTCGGGAAAGCCGCCTGAATTACTTTTCCTCTTTAGAAGCAGTGAATTAAGTCAGGCACGGTTTGGGATCCAATCAGCGCAATTCCCCCCTGACCGGCGAGATAGACAACATCATGACATCCACTCTTATTGCAACACTCCGCCCAACCCTTGTCAAGAAAAAACCCAGAATTTCGAAATAATCTAAGAGTTACGCAGTTGGTACTTTGGGTAACTTTCCTCGCCGAGAAATTGACGAGAAATAAGGGCTTACGTCGAGGTCATCTTGCCTAGAATACCAACTGCGTAACTCCTATAACCGTAAGAATTGCCGATAGCCGTAAGAATTGCCGATACACGGATGGATGAAGATCATCGCCCCAGGCCCTCTCTACACCCTCCGACAGCCAGGGTTTGGAGCCCCGGGACGGACTGTCCCTGTCGCGTTGACCGCCACGTCACCTCTCCAGGCATCCCGCGTCGCTCCACCCTACCAGGAACTGCCATGCGCGGGACCGAGGCCTGCAAATGCTGTTCGTCCGGACCCTGGGCCGGGGCGAAGGGAGCCAGAGGCTCCAGGCCAGCGACGAGCTCCTGGCCAGCGACCGCTTCTTTCGTCGCCTGAACTTCGGCGGCGACGCGCTCAGCCAGTGGGAGGCGCTCACGCCCCGCGCGCGGGCCGGCCTGGAGGCGTACTGCCGGGGCGTGATTCTGGGGTTCGAGCGCTTCGGCATCCCCTGGGTGTCACCACAGCGGCAAATTACCCCACACCACCGACACCGTCCCGGACTCTCAAGTGACCAACTCGGAAGGTGAGCAATCCCCTCAAGGCGTCCGCATTCACTGGCTTGACCAAGTGAAGGTCGAACCCCACTTCCCGGGAGCGACGCCGATCCTCCTCCTGGCCCCACCCCGTCACAGCCACGATCAGCGCCCGGCGCATTCCGGTCGCTCCCGCAGGCGCTTCGCCACCTCGTAGCCATCCATGACCGCCATGCCGAGGTCCAATAGCACGACCTCCGGCTGAAACGATCCGGCCATGTCGAGGGCCGACGGGCCGTCGTACACGACCCGCACTTCCTGACCAAAGACCAGGGCCAGCAGCCTCCCCAGGCCATCGGCCGCAACGGCGTTATCATCGACGATCAGGATGCGGCGACAGGGCAAGACCTCGGGGGCATCAGATAGGACCGGCTTCGGAGAGTCCACTTCGTGGGCCTGCGTCCCCGAGAGCACGGGCAACCGGACGACGAACTCACTGCCCATCCCCGGACCCTGGCTGTGGGCCGTGATGCTCCCGCCGTGCATCTCCACGAGGTTCTTGACCAGGCTCAGCCCAATTCCCATGCCACCGAGCGAGCGCTCCAGTCGGCGTTCGCCCTGGACGAACAGATCGAAGATCCTCGGTATCATCTCGGGAGTGATCCCGATTCCCGTGTCCCGGACCCGCACCATGACTTCGCCATCGACACGCTCAGCGGTCAACCCGATCCGCCCCCCAGCGTCCGTGTACTTGGCGGCGTTGGTCAACAAGTTCAGGAGGATCTGCTCCAGTCTCGTCGGGTCGGCCTCTAGCCGAATCGGCTCCTCAGGCAGCGAAATCTGGAGTTCCTGATGCCGCTCATCAATTTGGGGCTGGACCGCCTCGATCACCTCAGCGATGACTGCGGCCAAAACCACGAACTCCTTGTGCAACTCGATCCGTCCCCGGCTGATCCGGGAGACATCCAGCAGGTCATCGACGAGTCTTGTCAGGTGCCGCACCTGCCGCTCTATCACTGCCCGCTCGCGCTCGAACTCGGCTTCGGTCATCACTGCCTGCCTCATCAGGTCCAGGGCCGTCTGGATCGACGCCAGGGGGTTGCGAAGCTCGTGCGACAGCACCGCCAGGAACTCCTCCTTGCGGCGGTCCGCCTCCCGCAGGGCCTCCTCAGCGGCCTTCTCCTTGGTCACGTCACGGAACTCCATCACGCCGCCCACGGTCTCGCCGTCCTGTTCCAGCGGTGCGAGGGAGACGACCACGGGGAAGGGCGTCCCGTCCTTACGCACGAAGATGTCCTCGTGCCCTCGGATGGGCTTGAGTTTCCAATAGGAATTGTTGATGGGGCACTCTTCGTTGGGGAAGGGTCTACCGTTGGGATACTTGTCGTGCACGGCGTCGTGGACCGGCCTGCCCCGGATGTCGTCCTCGGTGTAGCCGGTGAGGCGGGTAAATGCGGGGTTGATGAACGTGCAATGGCCCCGCACGTCCAGCATCACGAGCGCCGAGTCGGCGTTGTCGGTGATCGTCTTCAAGATTTGGGTCTGGTGCCGCACCTCCTCTTCCGCCCGCCTGCGGTCGGTGATGTCGATGGAGATCCCGCCGACCAGCGCCGCCTTGCCCTCTCGACCCGGAATGAGGAACATGCTGACGATCGAATAATGAAGAATCCCGTCCTCGTGCTCCAAAGTCTCGATCGCCTGCAAGCCCGTCTCGGCAGCCAGCGCTCGCCGATCATTCTCCTTGAACTGGGCGGCGGTCTCCGGTGGGAAGACCTCATCATCGGTCTTGCCGTAGAGTTCCGCCCGTGAAGTGCGAAGGGCTTTCTCGGCGGCGTCGTTGGCAAAAACATAGTGACCCTTCATATCTTTAATCCATGCCATGCCGGGCAGATGTTGCATGAACCGTGCGAAACGCTGCTCGCTATCCCGCAGCGCCTCCTCCATCTGCTTCCGCTTGGTGATGTCTCTGGAGACAGCGAAGATGTAGGGCTGGTCGT
This sequence comes from uncultured Planctomycetaceae bacterium, assembly GCA_963803395.1. GTDB lineage: Bacteria > Planctomycetota > Planctomycetia > Isosphaerales > Isosphaeraceae > JAFANO01. The sequence continues at coordinate 167,089 of CAWDND010000091.1, read as the reverse complement.
CGAATACCACGCCAGTGATGCTGATTTCGACCGGGAACGTCGATCCATCCTTCCTCTTGTGGATGCTCTCGAATGGCGGCACCCGCTCTTGCTGCAAACGATCAAAGAGTTGCTGATACATCTCCTTGTCGTAGACCGGATCGACCTCGGGCGCGCTCATCGTGAGCAGTTCTTCGCCCGAATAGCCGAGCCTCTCCCTCGTGACATCGTTGACGTAGAGGAATCTCGCCTCTCGATCGATGAAGAAATGGGCGTCGTTGGCATGATCGCTGATGAACTTGAAGCGCCTCGCCTCCTCCTCGGCCCTCTTCCGCTCGGTGATGTCCTCGGCAATCCCGGCGACTCTGACGACCTCACCCGTCTCGTCCTCGATCGGGAAGCCCCGGTCCCAGATCCAGCGGACGGACCCATCCGGGCGCACGATCCGGTATTCCTCGGCGGTCGCCTGCCCCTTGGCCTGCCGCCCCAAAGCGACGAGTATTCGGTCCCGATCCTCGGGGTGGATCGCCTCCAGAAACGACTGGGGTCGCTCGTAGAGGCTGCGACAGGAGTGCCCCCAGATCGCCTCGTAGGCGGGACTGACGTAGAGCGCCTGCGACAGGTGGGGATCGGCCATCCAAAAGACATCCGTGATATGTTCGGCCAACTGACGGAACCGCTCCTCGCTCTCCCGGAGCGCCTCCTCAGCCCGCCGACGCTCGGTGATATCCCGAAAGATGATGATGACGCCCGTGATCCTGCCCTGAGCGTCCTTGATGGGGGCGGCGTTGTGCTCGACGAACTTCGCCGCTCCGTCCCTGGCGATGAGGACCAGGTGATCGTCCGAGAGGATGACCTCTCCTCCCCGAACGACCTTGGCGACGGGGAGGTCGGTCGCCCTGTTGGTCGCCTCCTCGACCGTGCGGAAGACCTTCTCCAGGGGGCGACCCTCCGCCTCAGGCGCTCCCCAGCCGGTGAGTCGTTCGGCGACCGGATTCAGGGAGGTGACCCGTCCCTCGGAGTCGGTCGTGATCACGGCGTCGGCGATGCTCGCCAGGGTGATGCGGAGCCACTCCCGATGGGCTTGCTGGCTCTCAAGTGCCCGTTGGGCCTCGGAGGCGCTCGCCTGGGCACGGCGTTGGGCGACACGCAGTGACTCGACGAGCAGGATGACGGTCAGCCCTAAGGCGAAGAAGGGGAAGGCGATCTGGGACTTAAGCTCGAAGATCGGGAGGGAGCCACGGCGTTGCAGGAGGAAGTAATCGGCCGACCACCAGGAGAGGACGAGGGCCAGGAACGAGGGCCCGAAGCCGCCGTACCAGGCGGTGAAGACGATGGCAACGAAGAAGGCGAGGAAAGGGATACGATCGCCCAGGAGCGGATCGAGGGCGAGTCGGATCGTGGTTGCCAGGATGACAGAGAGCAGAGCGATGCCATATCTCAAGGGCAATGCCAGCGAGATCTTCGGCATATCATCGCCATTGTGATGCGCCCATCGACCGCAATGGGCTAGTGCTCCATCAAATTTTGATTGACGGGTATCATGGACTGAATCCCCTTGGAACTCACGAAATTCTGCTTGCCAATCGAAATTTGACGGAGGACTAGTCCTCCGTCAATTTCGAGTGACGGATATCGTGGCCCAGAATCCCCTTGGCCTCGGGAAACCCAACCCGTCATTCGAAAATTATCGACTGACTAGAAGCGACCCGCACGGAGAAGGTGAAGTGTAAAGTCTAATAGGGCGTAACTCGCCGCCCGCTTTTACGACTTCGTTTCCTGACAGCAGCTTATGGCGAGCAAGGGGGTGCCGATGCGTCGCCCACCGCAGGAAGGCCCCAAGTCGCATCACCGCCCGAGAAAGGGGGAGAAGGCCAACAAGAAGCAGATGGCCTGCATGGGGGCCGTCTCCAGCATCGACCCCTTCGTCCGCACCGTCGACGAGGTGTTTCGCAAGGATTGTGCCCAGGATCGGCCCGAGCCGGTCCACAAGCACGTCTGGGCAGAGATGACGCGGGAGATCGACGGCGAACCGTTCAAGGCCAAGGATCTGCTCTTCTGCGCGATGTTCGACGAAGTGGCGGTGCGCCACCGCGGTGCCGCTCAGCCGCTGGTCTGCCTGATGGACGGCGAGCGGGCGTTGTGGGAGGCGCAGCGGGTCTACTTCGACGAGGTGATCGGGGTCCTCGACCTGTACCACGTGATGGAGCGGCTGTGGACGGCGGCGCACTGCTTCCATCGCGACGGGAGCGACGCGGCCGAGGCGTTCGTCGAGGGGCGGCTGCGCGCCCTGCTGGAGGGCCGCGTGGGCTACGTCATCGGGGGCCTGTGGCAGCGCCTGACCAAGCAGAAGCTCGGCGGCACCAAGTGGAAGCGGCTGGAATTGGTGATCGAGTACCTGGAGAACAACCGAGAGCACATGCGTTATGACGAATACTTGGCGGCGGGCTTGCCGATCGGCAGCGGAGTGGCGGAGGGGGCGTGCCGCCATTTGGTCAAGGACCGCATGGAGCAGACGAGGAAGCGCGGGACGGTGGACGGTGCGCAAGCGATGCTCCATGTGCGGGCGACCTACTTGAACGATCCGTGGGACGACTTCATTGAGTTCAGGGTCGAGCAAGAACAGACTCGACTCTATGAGAAAGTTGCGGCGGAGCGGACAGCGAGTTACGCCCAGTCTAATAAAACGTCGTTTTTTGGGCAAGGAGCAGAGAACAATCTGGGATCGATAAGCGGCTCCGATCAGCAATCTTATACCACTTTCCGCGCATCTCCACAACCTTTTGAAGCGGAGGGACTTGCGGGCGTTCGCTTTTGTTCGTTTGGGGAGCAGCCGACAAGGCTGCGGATCTGGTGGGGTGCAAGTCCCCACACCGTCAATGGCTCGATTCGGACGGTGGCTCTTCCGGTGTTTCGGGGGGTTATGTCCTCAATTTCGCCACAAGTCTCGTATTTTTCAGAGGGTTGCGCCGGAGGGCCAGGAGCGCCGCCGCTCCTGGCTTAAGTCGACTAGTTTTAGAGGGTTATGACGAATCTTTGGCGACTAACCCCCCGAAACACCGGAAGAGGCATCGATCCCACGCTGCCCCCAAGAGTCTGGGGGAGTTATGCGCCGCACCCTCATCCATATTTTCAGGGCAGCCACTCGAAAAGGACGTGATGGGATATTGAAACATCTGTAAAATCCTTAAAAAAACCTAAATTTCACGCCTCGCAAGTCCCTCAAGGTTATGTTAGGCTTTAATGTCTCTGCGGCACCTGAGCCAGCCATTCGCTCGGTGGCTTCCTTTCCCACTCTGACGTACAGGAGTGGCCCGACCATGACGGGACGACGTCGCGCGTTCACGCTCATCGAATTGCTGGTGGTGATCGCGATCATCGCGGTCCTGATCGCCCTGCTCCTGCCCGCCGTGCAGGCCGCACGCGAGGCGGCGCGTCGGTTGCAGTGCGTCAACAACATGAAGCAACTGGGCCTGGCGATCCACAACTACCACGCCATTCACAACTCGATCGTCCCCGGGCGGATCTGGAAGACGTTGCCCGACGGGAAATTCCCGACGACCTTCTCAGGGACACCCAACACCCCCTGGTTCGTGCTGCTGCTCCCCCAGTTCGAGCAACAGGCGCTCTACGACGCCTTCAATTTCTCTCTGGGCACCGAGGGACCCTCGCCCACCATTCCGGCCGCCGGCTTCTTTGCCAACAGCACGGTCATGGGGACCAAGGTCGGCCTGTTCCAGTGTCCGACCGACAGCGTCCGGACGTTCCAGATCCCGACCTCGTTCCGGGGCGGGGCGCTGAGCGGCCCGATCCTGACGAAGGGGAACTACGCGGCGAGCTGGGGGAACACCAACTGGCAGCAGGCCGCGATCGGGACGACGAATTATCTCCAGTCGGCCTTCGGGCACAACGGTCAGCTCACCTTCGGCTCGGTGACCGACGGGCTGAGCACGACGGTCTTCATCGCCGAGATGCTCCAGGCGGATACCAACGACGTCCGCGGTCTGCTCTGGTCGACCGTGCCCGGCGGTTGCTCATTCATGACCCGGTTCACGCCCAACGCGACACAAGATTACCTGGGGGCCGCCGTCGGCGGCGACCAGCTCAACCAGACCATCTTCTGCACGAACGACCCGGGCCACAAGCTCCCCTGCGTCGGCGGGGCGGGCGACAAGAAAGGGTTCGCCGGCGCGGAGCTGGCACACCGGGGGGATCAACACCCTCCGGGGCGACGGCTCGGTCCACTTCGTGAAGAATTCGATCAACGCCCAGATCTGGATCGCGATCAACTCAATCCAGACGGGCGAGGTCGTCAGCGCCAACGCGCTCTGAATCTTCGATGTAGGGCTACCGGATTCCTACCGGATTTGCCTCTCAACTACCGCGTTTCCCTGCGAGGCTCATGTGGTCTAATCCTTCAAGATAGGAGGAATAGATATTTTTTTGCTATCTTTCTCATCCTGCTCAATCATCCACGAAAATTAGGAATGTCCCACCTTATTCTCTTCCGCTCCAACTTCACGTCGTGCCCCTCCTCATGATTCGGAGCACGTCTTTCCCTCCTGTTCGGCATTTTCCCCAAGGGAGATTGGAGAGCCCAGGCGGGTTGTGAACGGCAGGGTGGCTGGGCAGGGTGGCTGGGGTCCGTCTTCGGACCCCGGTCCCCTGTAGCAGGAAGGTAGACCGGGGTCCGAAGACGGACCCCAGCCACCCTGCCCTGCCGAGTTTCCGACATCGGCACCGAAGGTCGGTGAGCCAGGCCACTGGTCGATTCGGACGTCTTTCTCCAGCCTTGTCTTCCGGGTCGTGCATGCGATGATTCGGGAGATCGCCTCGGGCCAGCGTCAGGGCGAAATTCAGGCAGGGATTGAGGCGCCGAGATCACCCGGCGGATCCTTATTATGAGAGATCGGAAGACGCTTCGCGGCAGGTCCGGGACGGTCCGAATCGAGCGGACCGACGCGGGGGTGGCGCAGGTCACGTCCGACGACTTCAACGACGCCTTGCTCGGCCTGGGTTACTGTCATGCGCGGGACCGAGGCCTGCAAATGCTGTTCGTCCGGACCCTGGGCCGGGGCGAGGGGAGCCAGAGGCTCCAGGCCAGCAACGAGCTCCTGGCCAGCGACCGCTTCTTTCGCCGCCTGAACTTCGGCGGCGATGCGCTCAGTCAGTGGGAGGCGCTCACGCCCCGCGCGGGCCGGCCTGGAGGCGTACTGCCGGGGCGTGATTCTGGGGTTCGAGCGACTTCGGCATCCCCTGGGAGCTCCGGGTCCTGGGCGCAGGTACTCGGCGCGAGCCTTGGTCGTTCGCCGACATCGCGCTGACGGGCAAGGTCGTGGGCTACATCTCGCTGGCGATCGGCCAGGCGGAGATGGAGCGCTGGATCGTCCAGTGCATCCAGCACGGGGTTGGCCGCGCCAGCTCGAGGAGCTGTTCCCGGGCCAGCTCGGCGGCCTCGACGAGGACCTGATCCGCCAGGTCCGCCTGGGGGACCGGATCGTGCCGGAGGAGCTCTGGCAGGTGCCGGGGCTGCCGCTGGCGTCGGCCTCGAACAACTGGGTGGTCGCGGGGCGCAAGACCGTCTCGGGCCTGCCGATGGTGTGCAACGACCCCCACCTCCAGGTCAACCGACTGCCGGCCATCTGGTACGAGGCGGTCCTGCGCTGGTCGTCGGGCGGCCGGCGCCGTTATGCGATGGGGGCGACGATGCCGGGCACCCCCGGCGTCGTCATCGGACGGAACCCGGACCTCGCCTGGGCCGTGACCTACGCCTACATGGACTGCGTCGATTCCTGGGTCGAGGAGTGTCGCGACGGCCGGTATCGCCGCGGCGAGGACTGGTGTGCGTTCCGCGTCCGGGAGGAAACGATCCTCCGCAAGCGCAAGCCGCCCGTGACGCTCCGCTTCTTCGAGAATGAGCATGGGACCCTCGACGGCGACCCCCGCGTGCCGGGCTACTACCTGGCCACGCGCTGGTCGTGCGGCGAGCAGACCGGGGCCGAGGCGCTCGATGTCCTGCTGGCGATCGCGGAGGCGCGCAGGTCGAGCGCGGCCGGGCCCTGCTCGGCCGGGTGAGCAACTCCTCCTGGAACTGGCTGCTGGCCGACCGCGACGGCGCGATCGGCTACCAGATGTCGGGCAAGATGCCCCTGCGCCGACCGGGTGTCTCGGGGCTGATCCCCCTGCCCGGCTGGGACCCGGAGAACAACTGGCGCGGCTTCGCCCCTCCCGAGGACCTGCCCCGCGCCCTGGATCCGCCCGAGGGGTTCCTGGCGACGGCCAACGAGGACTTGAACGCCCTGGGAACGCGGCACCCGATCAACCTGTGCGCGGCCCCCTACCGCGGCCAATCGGATCCGAGCCGTCCTGACACGCCCCGGCTCGTTCACCGTCGCGGACATGAAGGCCCTCCAGTTCGACCTCGGATCGCCGCAGGCGGAGCGGTTCCTGGCCCTGCTGAAACCGTTGCTGGACCACGCCGGGCCGTTCGAGAACGCGCGCCTTCTTCAGGATTGGGACGGCGTCTATCGCGACGACTCCCGCGCCGCGACGCTGTTCGAGCGGTTCTACCGCGCCTCTTCGAGGAGGTCTTCGGCGGCGGTGCGGGCCTCGGGGCCGAACCGCCGCGCGAGGGGGACAGCGTCTCAGGCCGGCTGGGCAGGCCGGTCGTAGCCCACCTGGTCGCCGAGACGGCGTTGGTGGCCCAATTCTTTGGCGTTTTTGAGCGGGTCCTGCTTGCGGAGTCGTCGCTCTGGTTCGGCGGCCGGTCGCGCGCCGAGGTTTACAAGGCGGCCCTGGCCGCGCCCTGGAGACCCCGGCGCCGTCCTATGGTGAGACGCGGCGGGTCGTGCTCAGGCACCTCGTCTTCGGGGGCTTGCTGCCGAGGGCCTTTGGCCTCGACCGTGGCCCGATCACGCTCCAGGGAGGCCGCGCAACCGTCCACCAGGGGCAGCTCCTCCGCGACAGGGGACGCGAGATCGCCCACGGGCCGTCGTACCGGTTCGTCACCGACCTGGCCGCCGACGCCCTGCACTCAACCCTACCCGGCGGCCCGAGCGATCGCCCGTTCTCGCGGTGGTATGCCAGCGACCTGGCCGACTGGGGTCGCGGGACCTACAAGACCCTCCAGGGCTGGAGCGAGCCCGACGGCACCCCCGGCCCCACCCCTTGAGCCGATCGCCCGAGAAATCGGACCGGGCGCACGAACATCGCCGGCCGTCTCCGCGTCTTCTCTGGTGCCAGGCGACGGGTCGGTAGCTGAGACGGTCGAGCGGCTGTTTGAAGCACAGCAGACGAGGATTCGAGCACCCCCCGACCCACTCGAAGAGGCCGGATTCGATCCAGAGCGTGGGACAGCCTGGTATCCCGCCTGCCTTTGGAGGCGAGATATTTTATAGTATTAAAAAAAATTACATTATAAATTTATATATATTTTATAGTAGTCATGATATGCCGGGACGAAATGCCGGCGTCCCGTAGCTCAACGGTAGAGCACTCGGCTGATAACCGGGAGATGAAGGTTCGACTCCTTCCGGGCCGACTCGGTGGGTGGTCGGGGATCATCGCGCGAGGCGTGCTGCCGAGGGTCGACGCGGGCGCATGCCATTCATTTGTTTTTTCTCTCTAACAGACGAGAATAATTCGGACACTCCCGCAGGGCGTCGAGATCCGGATCGTCAGCGAGGCATGCCGGGGGCATTCCGATCTCGAGCGAGGCGTCGGAGGAGATTGAGGGCGAGGGGGATGAGCCGGGGATCGGAGGTCGAACGCGACAGGAGCGCGCAGAGCGCAGGCGGCGTTGTCAGAGGCGCCGAGGTGTGGGTACCTGGAGGAGGCGGTTCACATCGGCCTCGGCGGCAGGGTTGCCCAGCCTGGCGCGGAGCAGGGCGCACAGTTGGAGGGCATCGCCGAAGTTGGGCTCGGCGTTGAGGGTCAATTCGACTTGCGCCAGGGCCGCGCGAAGATCATCGCGCTCAAGAGGTAGGCCCGACCGAGATGGGCGCGGGCGTTGTGCGGGTCCAGGTCCAAGGCGTGGGCGAAGTCGGCCTCGGCGCCGGTTCGATCTGTGGCAAGGCGCGAGTATCCGCGTGCGACCAGCGGCATCGGGTCGTTCGGGTCGACGCGGATCGCCTCGGCGAAGACTTGTTCGGCTTCGTCGCGGCGGCCGAGACGGGTGAGTGCTTCGGCCCGCGCCGCCAAGACGCTCGGGGACCGCCGACCCAGGGCGATGGCGCGGTCCAGGTCCCGAGTCGCCTGATCCCCGTCATCCAGCTCCAAGCAGGCGAGAGCGCGGTCTACCAAAGCCTCGGTGAAGTCAGGGTTGAGTTCGAGGGCGCGGTCGTAAGCCATCCGAGCCTCGCTCAGACGGCCGGCGCGGGCCAAGGCGAGGCCGCGATTCAGGTGTGGCCAGGCGAAGTCGGGGGCGAGGATCGTGCTCGCACTGAAGTCGAACGCCGCGTCCGTATATCGTCCCTGGTCAAAATGGCAGATCCCGAGGGCGAACCACGCCCAGAATCGGCGCGGATCGAGCGTGACAGCACGGCTCAGGGGAGGCTCAGCGCGGTCGGGCAGATCGCGGGCCAGCAGCGAGGTGCCCAGCAAGTAGAAGTCTGCACGGAGCGCGGCGGGTATTTTGATGCCAGGACGCGGTCCCGGTCTGCCAAGTCGCTCCGGCCCAAGGCGGCGAAGAAACGCCCGCGATCCTCGTACAGGGCGGCGGGGGGGTGGGGGTCGAACCGTTCAACGCGGTCCAGCCAGAGGACCCCCCGCTGCAAAGATCGGAGGAGTTCGGGCTTCGACTGGGAGGCGCTCGGCACGGATGATGCGCACCCGAACCTCGAGGAGAACCAGTTCTGAAACCTCCTCGCAGAGGGCCCGTTGCTTGGCGGCCGGCAAGCTCCGCACTAAGGGGCCGGCGGTCCAGTGATCAGGCCCCCCGACGGCATAACCATCCAGGGCATCACGTGTCAGGCGGATCCCTTGTTCCAGGTGCTCCGGGGGCCCACCGTTCGTGTTCAGCAGAACCTGGCAGTCTCGAAAGGTGGTCTGGAAAGCCTCGTAATGGAGCCGAGCCGAGGCATTCCTTAGATCCTCGGCCACGAACCAGACCGCAGCCCCTAGCAGTAAGATCAGGGTCAAAGCCAGGAGGCCGATTGATGTGGAGCTGCACAGGGTGGGGTGGCGCCTGGCCCACTTGGACGTGCGCTCGCGGAGTGAAGGCTCGGGGGCATACCTCAGCGGTCGGTGTGCCAGTTGTCGCTCCAGGTCCTCGTGGAGTTCGCGGGCGTTCTGATACCGGCGCTGCGGGTCTGATTCGAGGCAATGATGGATGATGGACTCGACTGCTGGAGTGACGGTCTTGTTCCAACGCTGGACATTGGGGGTCGCTCCGAGACGGTCTTTGATCAGGAGGTCGAGCGACATGAGATCGGGGGAGCCATCGGGAGTCTCGAAGAGCCGCTGTGCGGTCAACAACTCATAGAGAACGATGCCGATCGAGTAGAGGTCGCTGCGAGCGTCCACCGGGCGGGCTCCACCTCGGAAGGCGTCGAGTTGCTCTGGTGACATATAGGGCAGCGTCCCGCCGACCGCTGCCGCCGCGCCAGAGTGGACTTTGAGGTCTTCCGAGAGATTGAAGTCCAACAGCATCGGCTGCCCTTCATCGGTCAGCAGGAGATTGGCGGGCTTCAGATCCCGGTGCAGGATACCCCGCTCGTGGGCATGGGCCAACCCGTCCGTCAGCCGCGCGGCCATCCACAGTACGGCGTCGACGTAGGTCAGCCCCTCGAGCATGGTCAAGATCTCGGTGGGCGGTCTGGGTTGTGAAAAAGTCGTTGCCCCTTCCGGCAGCTTCTCGGAGAAATCAGCCGATCGTTCCGCCGTCTCGACCTTGGGTGAGCAGGAATTCCCCAGATGACGTGCCTCGCTCTTGCGGTTGGACAGGGCGTTCAGGAGGCCCTTTCCGGATACGGGCAGCGCCTCTTGTCGCGCAAGATCATGGTACACATCTTTGAGCGTGGTCGATCCGAAGTAGGGCATGCAGACGGCCTGCAGTGCCTCGCCGCGGTGGATCGAGTAGATGGGGACGATGTTGGTGTGTTGCAACTGGGCGAGTGTCTGGGACTCGCTGAAGAACACGGGTGAGACTTTCAACGCCACAGGTCGGTCGGCCAACTCTCCTTGTTGGGCGAGATACACCCTGCTGAACGCCCCCCTGCCCAACTCTCCGATCAACTGGAAGCCCAGGAAATTGTCGCCCACCTGGGGCAGTGTGGTCAGGCCGCGCGCCAGGCGATCGGCCAGGTGAGGATTGGAGAGATGGACGTCCCGGAACAACCGGGCGTGGTCGACGCGGCCTGGGAAAGAGACGCACCACGAGTCCAGGGCGATGATGTCGCCCTTGTCGTGATGCCTGCGGAAGTCGTGGTACGCGAGCGCAGCCCGCTCCACCCCGTCGCGCCGAGTTTGGCCATCGTCCTCGCGGAGGGAGGGATCCCGAGGGTCGATTCTCCGTAAGTCGTCGCTAAAATGACTCCGGGCCTGTTGGCCCGTGGTGCCCTCCTGCTGCCACTGGCCTATCCCCTTGGCGAAAATCCCCTCGTCGGATCGGCGAGACCCATTCAGCGACCGGCTCTCCTCCGCCTGCCGGCGCAGGCGGCCTTCCTCGAAGGCGATCGCTCGCAAGCCGTCGCGATCGTGTTCAAGCTCAGGGAAGGCACGCTGGTATTCCGACAGTGCCTTGGGACAGCCTCGCTCCCAACCGAATTCGAGATCGAGCCGGATCAGCTCGCACAACACGGCCGCATAAAGGGAGTGATCGGGCGGGGGGAGGAACTCGGCTATCTCGGCGCGTCCGTTGCGGGAGTACGCCAACTCGAAGGCCCTGACGAAGTCGTCGAGCTCATCCCGATGGGGGTCGTCATCAAAGCGCAACGTGCTCATACTATTGATCTCAGAGATATTCTGGGATCGTCCCGAAGTGGGGCGCAAAGCACTGTGTCCGAACTTGATCCTTTGCGGCACAAAGCAAAGTGCGGTCCGGAGATGTGATCCCCCGTGATTCTCGGCAGTTACGCCAGTAAGAGCCAAACGACCACTCCTGAAACACTGTCAACTTACCGCAGATCGATTTGAGACGGTCCCGAAATTTTCCTGTGAGAGTTGTCTCAAGCCCGTAATTATCATGGGCTTGTATCAAATTCTGCTGGGATTTACATCAATAGCGTGCTAAAGTGTCCGAATTTCCGCCGGATGGCGGTCCCGTGTTTTCCAGGACCTCCGCTCAATTCCCTGAATTCGTTCAGGGTGGTCCGCTCCTCAGAGGCTGGCCGCCTCTTGCACAAGTTCGCCTAAGACAAGGGCTTGCAAAATCCTTCACAGGAGAAGCAACCTGCTCAGCCGCTCCCGGCATTCCCCGAGAATGCGCTCCACCGATCGCTTCCCACGCCCCGTCATCTGGGCGATCTCGGCGACTTCGTAGCCCTCCATTCGCAGTTGGACCACGAGCCTGTGTGAGACGGGCAGACGGTCTAGGGCCTCCTCGACAGCCATCTTCAGCAGGGCATGAGCGTCGTCGCCCGACTTCAGGCCGTCCGGATACTGATCGATGCTCTCGTCGCCGATCGTCAGGCGCACGTCCCGCTTGGCGGCGCGATGGAACACGCCCTTGGCGCGGATCTTGTTCAACGTGATGACCAGGAACAAGTGCCACAGTTCCTCGCCCGCGGGTGCATCGTAGATCCCGCGACTGACCCTTCGAAAAAAGCTCCCGAACACCGATTGGACAATGTCCTCGGAATCGACGCGACTGGCCAGGTCAGGTGCTTGTTTTGCCCGCACCAGAGTCAGGAGGCGCTGGGCGTAGCGACGGTAAAGGAGGTCGGCCGCATCTTGATTGCCCTGACGGAACCGCTGCAAGAGCGAATGATCCGACGGCTCTTTCTCAGCATGGTCTCGGACCTTATCATCTGGATCCTGGTGAACGTCCCCCGACATCGTCTCGATCCTCTCAAAAATAGGGAGTCGAATCGCCATTCAATGCCCGCCAAGATTATTGTGAATCCGGCTTTGACGGCTCTGACTGGATGGGGACAAGATTGATGACTAATATAATACCCTCTTTCCGTACATCTCCGCAACATGTTGAAGTCAAAAGGGTTGCGAACACCAGTTTTTCAAGTTTTGATGCGCAAATGGACACCGATATCTCATGTGGCATAAGGACTTACGGTCCAATAATTTTACAAAACCGGCCAAAGAAAAGACCAGCTCGGGGTGCATTTCAGGACCAGCGACGCGACGCTCGGGATGTCAGCCCGACGCCCATTTGCGGACGTGGAGGTGATGGTCTCGTTAGCCCAACGTGAGGCGATGCTGAAGATTGCCGGGCCAGCATGATCTTTGCTCATGCGGGATCGGCTCGGGCTTGAGCGGGGTGGATCGGCGAGCGTTGAGAGTGTCGATCAGGTCAAAACGGCGATCGACCTGGCGGAGAGGCGAGTCTCCAGCATGGAAGGTAAGTCCGTCACCCTTCCCATGGGGTCGCACCGCCTTGGAGCGAGCGAGGTGGGAAGGTCAGCAAGGGATATGGCAGTCCGTCACGGCGATGTCAATACGGTAATAGGCCTGCTGATTGCGCTAACTATTGATGTCATAGGCACTAACGCCTTGACCATGGAGATGTCTTTTGGTGGGCGATTCCGAGCGGGTGGTCAGGCCCGCTCTTCGTGTGGGCTGACCCCACTCGCGGTCCAACCAGCGGCTCATCCCATTGCTGGAGAGGATGATCAGTGTCACCGCCAATCCGAAGTCAGGGTCAGAAGTGATGCCGTCCTGCTCGGCCTCCACCGGCTCTGGCCCAATCTCTTCGGGGGCGCCCTCGGTCGGCGTCAAGGAGTTTACGTCGCTGCCCTCGGTGCTCGAGCCGTCCTGGAGCAGGGGGTCGAACCAGCGGGCGATCGCTGCATCGAGACGGTCGGGCCACCTCTTGTCGAGTTGGAGTGACTCCCCGCGGGCCCGCTTGTAGAACACCGAGTCCGCGATCATCCCACCATCGGTCGGTGCGGCGGGCACGACATCGACCTCGGGGAGAGGGGGGCCATCCGAGAAGTGTCCGCCGCTCGGTGCGAATCCGGAACCGATTCCCTGCGGGACACGGATACCGGGGGCGAAGGTAATCATTTCCGAAGGAATCCCTGCACCGACCGTTGCAGGATGGTTCACCTCGGAAGATGGACGGCCGACGAGCTCGCCGCCAAGGCCGAGAGACAACCCCAGCGGCACTTGCTGTGAGACCGAGACCGTCGTGGTCAGGGATGTCGTGATGTCGCCAGCCCGATTGCTCGGCGAGAGCTTCAGGCCGGGCGGGATCGTGCTGTCCATTCTCAGAGTTGGTTGAGTTGTTGCTGGTGCGGGTGAGGGAGTGAGTACTGTCATGGTGGGAGGCGTCGATGTTGGACTATCCATCGTCGGGGTTGATTGAGTCGTCTCTGGTGCCGGTGGAGGAGGGAATATCGATGGGGGAGCGAGCGTCGATGTTGGGCTGTCCATCGTCGGAGTTGATTGAGTCGTCTCTGGTGCTGAAGTGTGCGGAGGTGGTCCTAAAGTCGAGGGAGCGATGAGCCTCCAGGACAGCGCGGGACCTTGCCCAATGCCGTTCTCCAGGATTGATTCCACTTGCCCCAGGATTGATTCCAGTTCTTCCCCTGAAAAAGGGGTCCCAAGAACCAAATGGGCGAGGACAGGCTGAGATCCAGTGGCTATCAACTGGAATTGGTACACGCCTGGCGTCAAGGTATTGTCAATCCCGACGTTGACCATATCGGGTTTGCCCGGATCAACTGTGATGGTCCCATCAGGACCGACGCGGCTGATCGCGAGCGGGCCTCCGGAGTACCGGGTCTTGAGGGTGTAAAAAGTCGTGGGGAACGTGATGACGATGCGAAAAGTGGCCGAATCACCGGGGCTGAGTTGTGCGTCGAACGCGATCCCGACGAGCGCGGCATTGGGCAGGAGGGCGCCGAGATCGTGCGGGTCCTTGGGCGTATCGCTCGGATCGACAGAGAAGGTCCCCAGGACACCGGCCGATTGATCAGATGCGACGGGGGAGAGGCCCGCCAGGTCGACCAAGCCGCCCTGCTCGGGCGAGGGCAAGCGGACGGTGTAGTTGCCCGGAGGCAAGCGGTCATTGAAGAGGAAGGAGATCCGGGCTTCGGACTCGCTGTCGCTCACAGCCGTGACCGGCCAGACGTGCCCCCCTTGGTCGACCACTTCAATGCTATGACTCAGGTAATTGGTCAAGCTACCGACATGGTTGTCCAGGCGGACCGCCCCGGAGAACGCGAGGGTCAGGCCGGTCGGAGTTGTGTCGAGCGGGTCAGCGTGGTCGAGGGTGAGTCCCAGGAGTTTGGTCGGTTTATCCTCCGGATCGGCGACCACGTGGAGCGTGAACGGGAACGGGCCGCCGGTCTGGGTCTGGTCGATCGAGCCAGGGGTCGCCTTGGCCGGATCGTAGCCGACAGGGGTGCCAGGGATGTCTCCCCTGCCTGAGACACCGATGTAGTAGGTCCCCGCATCGAGGCCGGCGAACAGGTAGGGGTCTTTCGGGGCGTCGGGTAGGCCCACATCGTCGGTGGCGATCAACTTGCCTTGGGCGTCGAACAGGGCCAGGGCCGAGTCGAGCGTCCCGCCGTCACGCTGGGCCGTCACCTCCAGGCCGAGCCGCCAGAAATGGCCGGCGGGCAGGGTGATCCTGTAGAGCTTCACAGCATCTTTCGGATCCGCCTGGAACTTCAGGTTGCCCGGGGTCGAGGTCGGGTCGGGCCCCGGGGTGCCGAGATTGCTCGCATCGCCAAGTCCGACCCCCTTTTTCACGACCCAGAAATCTCCGAGGGTCTCGTCGGTGCCGTCGCCACCCAGCCCCACGCCGTCGGTGCCGAGGAGGCCGGAGCCTCCTACCAGGACGATCTGGTAGTGACCGGGCGCGAGGACCCGGCCCGGCGCGAGCTGGAGCTGGTCGACGTTCGGGCCGGGGTCCGGGGCCTCGGTTGCGTCATCGATCAAATTCAGGCTCCCATCACCCGCCACCTGGTCGAGTTGGATGTCGCTGAGGCCGAGCGAGGTGGGGTCGATGGGGCGGTCGAATGTGATGGTCAGGGCGGTCGGCGCCTGGGTCAGATGGGCGTTATTGATTGGGTCGGTGGCGACGAGAGAGAGGGGCCGGCTTGAGTCGAGCGGCCCGGTTTCGAGAGCTTCGGCGTTATTGATTGGGTCGGTGGCGACGAGAGAGAGGGAGAGCAGGCGCCGCGATTCGAGCCGTTCGAACCGGGGGTGCAATTGGCCGATGTGATGACGAGTGGGTCGGGTGAGTCGGCTCATGGGGAAGCCATTGCCAAGAATTTGGGAGGCCAAGTGTGAGTGATCATGCGGCGATCCCGCAGGGGATCGTCGTGAGGACGAAGTGACAGGGGGTGGGCGGGCCCACTTTCCGAAGGTCGTCCCCCGGCGAGCGGTGGGCGCGCCCTGTGCGGGCCGGCGGGCCGCCAGCCTGAGAGCGCGGCATCGACGGCCCGGAGCCGCATGGATTCGGCTCGCCTCGGGGCCTCATTTCGGTGGTGGAACATCGTCCTGGGCCCTCCCTGGTTGGAATCGGCATCCGTGTTGACGGCCAGAGGGATGATTGGTGCGCCGGAGAAATCGTCGGAGGTGTTGGCATCGCGTTGCTGATCATGCTCGTGGTGATGCGTGGCGCACGCGACCCCTCCCTTGACGGGATGGTGGTCATGGATTGCCGAGTCGCCGACCTCCAGTGTATCGCCGTAGCCCGAGAGAGTGCCGTAAGTAATGAGGAAGAGCCCGTTAATAAGGTCGGGGATGACTTGACCGACGAGTGCATCCAGTATGCCCAGATAGAGGATGAGCTGTCCTCCGATGAACCATCCTTGCACTCCCAATGGGGTCGTGGTGGGATTCTGGTCGGGCTGTGCCGCCACGACCGTGTAGGGCGGCGCGGTGGCGGCCTGGTAGCTGGAGCCGAAGTTAACCAGCAGGCTATACACCCCGATGCCCGCCGCTCCGGTGACGCCGGCCATCGCCTTAATGTACCAGGTCTGCCCCGGAACGACGCCCGCGGTGTTGACGTGGACCGTGTCACCAATATTCGAGCCGGTCGACATGACCCCGCCCTGCAAGTTCCCGTTATAGACAGTGACCCTAGGGGTGAGCGAACTCAGGGTGCTCGACTGCATCGTGACGACCATATTCCCTGTGGTCGAGGCGGGGACGGTGACCTTGTACCAGTCGATGTCGGAATTGGAGCTGATGTCGAGGCAGGCCAGAGCGATCTGGGCGATATTGTTGATGTACGGCGTGACATTTGACGCATAGGTCGAGGAGTTATTGCTCGCGGCGGCATCGAAGGCGTCGGGCCGACGAGTGCTGTAGATCGACCGGAGGCCCGCCTGGTCATCGGAGGTCGTCGATTGCTTGGTACCATTGTAGCTGGCATACATGACGGCCGTCGTGATCGCCGAGTGACTCATGCCCAAGGCGTGGCCGAATTCGTGGATGGCGGTGGTCGTGAGGTCGTAGGTCGTGCCGTTGGTCTGCCACAACTGGGCGGTGTTGAAGAAGATGTCGCCAGCGTTGCTCCCTCCGTTGAATGGCTGCGGCGAGAAGGCGAACGCCAATTGGCTGAGAGACTGCCTCATGCCGCCGATCCGGATGTCGCCGAAGTGGGTGTCGCCCTGTTGATTGCCGTTGGAGCCGATCGGTGCGCCATTATCAGGGACTTGGACGAGGTTGATGCCAGCCACCGCCTCCCAGGCGGCAGCCGCCTTCTGGAACTGCTGCTGCCAGCCCGAATGGGAACTGAGTGTCTGCTGCAGGTTGCTGGGGGTGCCGCCGATACTAGTGCCATCGAGAACGATGCTGTAGGTGATCCGGACGGGGTATTTCCACGTGCCCCCGGTGGTCGAGTAGAGCAGCATCCGATCCTCCAGACATTCGAAGGTGGGGCGAGTGGCCCGGACATGATTCGGGCGGGGAGTTCCGCGACGTTGGGGTTGAAGAGCGAGCATGGGGACCTCCTGTTCATCTGGATTGTGGGGGGGGGGGTCGCAGAAGCCCCCCTCGGGTTTCCAGATTGAGTCAAATGCCCGCGCCGCGTCCGCCAAAAATTCTTTACTTTGATTGTCATCAAATATCTGGCTGTGTCCGGGGCAAATTGAACACCGAGTGGGGGAGCAGCGTAGAACGGGTGCCACATCCGGCTTGTATCCCATGCCGCATGCGACCCCCTCGGTCTGGACCTCTCCCCCGCCTGGACGACCTCGTGCGCTTCTGTTGCCAGAACCCCGACTGCCCCCCTCGACGATGTCCGCGACGCCGGCAAACTCTCGGTCTGCGCCCGCTCCGGCAAACAGAACTACATCCGAGTGCTCGACTGTAAGACCTGCAAGGAACGCTTCTTCGAACGCAAGGGTCCGGCCCTGTTCCACTGCCTTCTGCCCCAGGATGAGGCCCTCGCCGTCTTCCAGCACCTCGGCGAGGGCTGCGGCATCCCCTCACCGGACGCCTGGTCGGTGTCCACCGCGACACCGTCGTCCGCCTGGCCCGCAGGGCCGGACAACACACCGACGACGCTCACGACGCGCTCGTGGCTTTTTCCCCCTCGGATCCGTGAGGTCCAGTGCGACGAGAAACTGGTCCTTCGTCTCTAAGAAGCAGAAGAACTGCAATCCGCTCGACCCGGCCGCCGATCACCGTTCCCAAGGGGGGACTGGTGGAACCACATGGCCTCTGATCCGGAGCATCGACTGGTCTTGGACGTGGTGCCGGGGTGCGCGTGACGGAGAATGCGGTGGCGGCGGTCCCGCTGGTCAAGGACCGCACCGAAGCAGTCCCGGCGTTGATGACCAGCGATGCGTAGCCGGCCTCCGAGGCCGCAATGGCCAGGTCTACGGCACGCTACAGCGGTAGTGCTGGGGACGTGGGCGGCGTTGTCGGGGGCGTTGGAACGTCGCAGGTCAGCGGGACGATCAATACGTCGCTCGTGGAACGCCATCATGCAACAGACCGGGGCCGCAACACGCGGAAGGCAGCGGAGGATGTACCGGTTCAGTAAAGATTGGCGCATGCACGAGGCGATGACCTCCTTCACGATTCGTGTTTGGTCACTCAAGGAATGGTTGACCTTCACTGCTGTTCAACGGATTTAGAGCACGACCCTTCCTGCAAACCATGACCTTAACGGACATCATAACCAAGAATCTCAACGTTGCAAGGGGTCAAGCCCTTAAACAAAGCGCGATGAGGGTTTGACATGGAGGGTTGTTGGTGCTCCAGAGTCTCTGAAATAAGGCATGAACCGAAACGGTGGAATTCGGAGACGGACTCACCTGAAATCGACAAGCCACTCGGAAGTCCTTTCAACCAAAGCTCTTGAATCCAGCGGTGAGATTCCAGGAGGCCTCTCATTAACGCGTGTTTCAGGTATTAAGGGATTCGTTGCCTTCTTTCTCTGAGAGCTTGTGAAAAATTAGTCCTCCGTACACTAGATGCGTCAGATGGGCCACTCCGAAACTCTTGTTGGCTAACAACTTGGGACGGCAGTGTCCATCGGTTTGGCACACATCCGTTGAATTTTTTCACAGGCTCTGAGGGCAACACAAAATGAGCCTCAGATCGCCTGAATCAAGGGGTTCGGCCTCATTTTGTATTGGCCGCTATGGGGCGGGAGATGCAGAGTGAACGTCCATGAAGAGCGGGATGGGTGAAGCTGCTGCTCTGTAACTAATGGCCAACTTGCGCAACCCTGCAGAGGCAATTGTACGCCAAAAAATGGAGAGATTCTCTTTCGGCTGCCTTATCTCGCATGAGTTAAATATTTTTGGCGGGTGAGCCTGGGAAATATGACTTACTAGTGCGGCTTCCAGGCTCCTGTTGTGCAACGTCCCTGGATGCCATGCCGCCGAAGATGGGCGGCATGTGGTCGGGGCCGTGGCTCCGCCGGACATGCCCACGAAGGCGTGGGCATGTGCCGTTCCAGGGTCCTTTTGCATGAGAGGCTTGTTTTGGCTGCACCAGGTGGGCACAACGAGCGGCTGCTGAGCTCTGATAGACCTTAAACAAGCGTAATACGACGATTGGCATGGGGATGTCAGTGGCCCAAAGCTCATGAAACAAGGCAGAAACTGAAACGACGAAATGAGGAGAGTCGCTCACTCGAAAATGACATGCGCCCTCGAGCACGCCTTCTGCGAAAGGCTGAAAACAACGGGGTGATGTCCCCTGGGGCCGTTCCATTACGCTTGTTTGAGGATAGAGGGGGTGCTTCGCCCATTCGGTCGCCCTCTCTAACTGGTCGGGAGTGTCTCTACAACTGCGTGCCTGACCTGTCGCAGATCCTGTTCCGGGACAGACTTCCTCGAGGCTTGCCATGAGCCCACATGATCCCAAGAGCTACCGCCTAGACCCGATCTCTGGGCTGTCCTCTAATGGAGGAGATGCCCAACGCCAGCCCGTACTCGGACCATTGAGAGACCTGCTGACTGACCTCAGCCGAGTCCGTCGGGGCGATCCACCTTCTAGTTGGACCGATGAGCCATTCACGATCTGGCAGGATGACGATTATATTTATCTCGATGCAATTCTTTCGGGTTTGGATCTATCGAATGTAGATATTTCAATCTATGACGGCAAGCTCCTCATCCGCATGGGGCGGTGAAATTCTCACGACTGATGCGCAAGGTCAATGACCGCCGTTTAGGACGGGTGCTCTCCTTTCCGCATGTCTCGCGCGAACATCGCGCCGTAAGTTCTTGTGCGACATAACGCTTGCTGGCCTCGTGGCGGCTGCTGGGTCTGGACTTGGCACCGGGCACCGTAACCGACGGCTTGTCGCGGCTGGAAGTCCTGCTGGGGCCGATCTCCCAGGCGCTTCAGGAGCGAAATCGTCTCGGGGACTGGCATCAAGGCGACGAGACGCGGTGGCCGGGGTTCGTCGTCCTGGAAGGAAAGGAGGGCTACGGCTGGTGGTTGTGGGCCGTGTTGGGTCCGGACACGGTGGTCTCTCTGCTGGATGCCGGCCGCGGTCACACGGTCCCCGAGAACCACTCTCAGGCCGAGTCGCGCGGGGTGTTGGTGGTCGATCGCTCTGCGGCCTACAAGGCGATGAGCTGGGTCAAGGACGGGGTGATCGTCCTGGCGTTTTGCTGGGACCATGTGCGGCGCGACTTCATCCGGGTCGGCAAGGGGTGGCCGGAGCTCAAGACGTGGGCCCTGCAATGGCTGCGGCAAATTCGCGTCCTGGATCGGCTGAACGACCAGCGGTTGGTAGCGGAGAGGGGCTCGGCGGCGTTCCGGGAGGCGGACGACGGCCTGCATCAGGCCGTGGCGGCGATGAAGATCCAGAGGGAGACGGAACTGGCCCGGGTGGGCCTGGCGACGCCGTGTGGGAAGGCTTTGGAAAGCCTGGACGAGCATTGGGAGGGCCTGACGCGGTTTGTGGACGACCCGCGGATTCCGAGGGACAACAACGCCTCGGAACGACGTGCGCGGCCCGGCGGTGGCGCGAAAGAACTGCTACGGCTCGGGAGCCGAATGGAGTGGTCGGCTGGCGGCGGCGCTCGTCTCGATCTTGGCCACGCTGTCGATGTGGAAGCTCAATCCCCGGAGCTGGCTGACGTGGTACTTCGAGCGATGCGCGGAAGCCGGGGGCAAGGTCCCGGAGGACATCCAGCCGTTCTTGCCGTGGAACCTCGAGGCGGTGGAGCATCCTCAATCGTCGCGACCCTGAGGATTCAATTCACGCGCGATCCGGAACCGCATCTGGCAGAATTCATCGCCGACGTATTCGCTGTGGGGCCAGGGCCAGTTCACGGGGTCGTTATGGAACCGGGGGATGATGTGCCAGTGGCCGTGATCGACGATCTGGCCGGCGGCTCGGCCGTTGTTGACAATCACGTTGAACCCGTGGGCACCGGTGGCCGCCTGGACCGCCCGGCAGAGCCGCGGTAGGAGCGAGGCGACATGCGCGGTGAGCGGTGAGGGCAGGTCGATCAGGTTGGGGTGATGCGGCTTGGGGACGAGCAGGACGTGGCCGAGGATGACCGGATGGATGTCGAGGAAGGCGACAGCGTCGGCGGTCTCCAGGACCGTTGCCGAGGGCAACTCGCGGCGGATGATCTTGCAGAACACGCAGCTCGGATCGTGGGCATGTGAGGACATGGCACATCGTCTCCCATCAACAGTCGGACCACGGGGCCGTCGCGGGCCCTGGGCCCCGTGGTTCCCGTTCCCTCGCGTCAGACGACCGCTGGTCTCGTCGGCGCCTTGATCACTTCTTCCTCGCCGAGCAGGATGATCACGCCCATCGGAGCGGCATCGCCCTGGCGAACTTTGGCGAGCTTGTAGATCCGGGTGTATCCCCCCGGCCTCCCCTTGAACCGTGGGCCGATCTCTTTGAAGAGCTGGAAGGCCACGTCCTTCTTGGTCACGACAGCCAGGACGCGGCGGAAGTTGTTCAGGTTCCAGCCGTCCCTGGCCAGCGTGATCAGTTTCTCGACGAACGGCTGGACCTCCTTGGCCTTGGCCAGGGTGGTCTCCATCCGTCCGTGCTCCAGCAGCGAGGTGGCCAGGTTCCGAAGGAGCATCCGTCGATGCGACGGCGAGCGCTTGAATTTTCGGCCGGCTTTCAGGTGACGCATGGCGTATCTTTTATCCGTGTGGAACGTCGTCAGGTGTCAGTAGCCAGAGTCAGTCGAGTTTTTCCCGGAGCCGGCAGTCATCCTCATGATCCTCTTGGCTCCTGACGACCGACGACTCCGACCTCCGCCTCAGACCCCCTGCCGCTGGGGGATGTTCATGCCCAGGTCGAGGCCGATCTCGTGGAGCTTGGCGCGGACTTCCTTGAGCGTGGTCTCGCCGAAGTTGCGGACCGTCAGCAGTTGGTCTTCGGACCGGCTGACCAGGTGGCGGACGGTGGTGATCCCCTCGCTCTCCAGGCAGTTCGTGGCGCGGACGGAGAGCTCCAGCTCGGCCAGGCTCATGTCGAGCTTGCGCTCGAGCTCGGCGTCGATCGGCTCGGCGCGGTGGCCGTCCTGGCCGCCGGCGTCGGTCGGCAGGCCGGGGCCGGGCTCATAGTACTGGACGAACGGGTTGAGGTGCTTGCGGAGGATCTTGGCGGCCTCGACCAGCGCCATCTCGGGACCGAGTGTGCCGGTGGTCCAGATCCGGAGCAAGAGCTTGTCGTAGTTGGTCCGCTGGCCGACCCGGGTGTTGTCCACGCGATACTCGACGCGAATGACCGGGCTGAAGATGGCGTCGATCGGGATGGCGCCGACTTCGAGTTCGTCGGTGTGTCCCTCGGCGGCGGGGCGATACCCGCGGCCGTTCTCGACGGTCATCTCCAGGGCGAACGGCACGTCGTCGGTCAAGGTGCAGAGGATATGGTCGGGGTTGATGATCTCAATCGACTCGTCATGGAGGATGTCGGCGGCCGTGACGACCCCACGGCGATCGCGTTCGATCCGGATTGTCCGGCTCTGCTCGGAGTGGTTCTTGACGACCAGTCCCTTGAGGTTGAGGACCAGGTCGGTGATGTCCTCAACCATGCCGGGGATCGAGGAGAATTCGTGCTGGACGCCCTGAATCTTGATCTTGGTGATGGCGCTCCCCTCCAGGCTCGACAGGAGGATGCGCCGGAGGCTGTTGCCGACCGTATGGCCGAAGCCGCGTTCGAACGGTTCGACGTGGAACTCGCCGTACGTGTCGGTTAATTTCTCACGGTTGCAAACGACCCGGCTGGGAAGTTCGAGACCACGCCAACGGATGCGCATCGCTCTCTCCAATAAGAGCTGCCGGCGATCAGCGTCCCGCCCTCCGCCTCCCGCAATCGGCCAGGACCCGCGGGGGCTTCCGGATGATGCGGCCGCCGCGATCCCTGGCGGACGGCGGACGGGGATTCCTAGCGGCTGAGAAGCTCGACGATCAATTGTGGTGTGACCGGCAGTGAAATATCCTGGGTTGCGGGTAAGCGCGAGACGCGGCCCTCGGGGGGATCGGTACTGAGGCGCTCGAGCCAGTCGGGGACGGGGGGCATGCCCTCGACCTCCAGGTTGTTGGCGGCGAGCTTCCGCGAATGCTCGCGCTCCTTGACCTGGATCTGGTCGCCGGGGCGAACCAGATAGCTCGGGATATCGAGCTTGCGGCCGTTGATGTTGATGTGCCCGTGCGTGATCATCTGCCGCGCCTGCGGCCGGCTGGTCGCGAACCCGAGCCGAGTGACGACGTTGTCCAACCGGCGTTCGAGCAGCGCCATCAGCGCATCGCCGGTGTTGCCGGGGCGGCGGCTGGCCAGCTCGAAATACTTGCGGAACTGCCGCTCGAAGATCCCGTAATACCGCTTGACCTTCTGCTTCTCGCGAAGGCGGATCGAGTACTCGCTCGCCTTGCCCCGGCGATACTGGTGCATCCCCGGGACCCCCTCGCGACGATCGATCGCGCATTTGGGGGTGTCGCACCGCGTTCCCTTCAAGAACAGCTTCAAGCCTTCACGGCGGCAGAGCCGGCAGACCGGTCCAATATGACGTCCCATGGTTGCTCAGCAATCCTTCGACGGGTTGGTTTGGCCGAGTTTTCCAGCCCCGGGGCGGGGCATGGGGTCCTCGGGAATCGGATCTCGTCAGCGGACTGATCCGGCAAATGACCCCCGGGGTGAGCTCTCGGGATTTCGGCAACCCGAACACCGAACTTCCGCGGTCCCGGCGGGGTCAAATCCCCTGGGTCGAATGCCTCGCGTCTCGACCCGCGAACCCCGATCCCTCCGCAGGGCGGGTCTCCCGGGCCACAATCCCCCGCTCCGGATCTCAGACCCGGCGCTTCTTGGGAGGTCGGCAGCCGTTGTGCGGCAGCGGGGTGACGTCCTCGATCGCCTTGATTGAGAGTCCGGAGGCTTGCAGCGCCGTGATCGCGCTCTCGCGACCCGAGCCAGGCCCCTTGACCTTGACCTCGACCTCCTTGACACCATACTTGGTCGCCGTTGCCGCGGCGGTCTCGGCCGCCCGCTGGGCGGCGAACGGCGTGCTCTTGCGGCTCCCCTTGAAGCCGACGGTTCCGGACGAGGCCCAGCACAATGCGTCGCCGTTGGGGTCGGTGATCGTGACCGTCGTGTTGTTGAACGTTGCTTTGATGTGCACGACCGCTCGGCTCACGTTGCGTCGTGTCTTGCGCTTCTTGGCCTTGGCCACGGGTCCGTTGCTCCCTGGTCGGTCCTGGGGGAAGATGACAAATCGGATCACGAATCTCAGATTTCACGCATCCCGGCGGGTGAATCCGAAATCCGAAGAGGTACGACCACCCCCATGAGAGAGGGTGACAAGAGGCGGCGACAACGCAACCACGATCCGGGCCCACCGGGCCGAAGATCGTGGGACATCGTCGCCGCAGGCATGCGAGGCCGAAGCGCCTGGTGTCGGCCTCGGTCAGGGGTCAGGGGTCGGGGTTCGCGTCAGCGCATCTCCTTGACGCCCTTCTTGCCGGCAACTGTCTTACGCGGGCCCTTGCGGGTCCGCGCGTTGGTTCGCGTTCGCTGGCCGCGGACTGGGAGCCCCTTGCGGTGCCGAAGCCCTCGATAGCAGCCAATGTCGCGCAGCCGACTGATATTCTGCTGCACTTGGCGACGGAGTTGCCCCTCCACCACATATTCGTTGTCCAGCAACACGGCCAGCTTGGCCAGTTCATCTTCGGTCAGGTCACGGGCACGCTTGTCGGGGCTGATCCCCGTCCGTTCGCAGAGTTGCTCGGCGAGGAACGGCCCGATCCCGTAGATGTAGCGCAGTGAGATCACCGTACGCTTGTCGTTCGGGATATCGACACCGAGAATACGAGGCATCCTTCCAATCTCCGTGAGGCATAAAACCGAGCTCGGGGGTGTCCCCGGGGGGCCGAGATGGCGTGCGGCTAACCTCAGCCTTGTCGCTGCTTATGGCGGGGATTCTCGCAAATCACATAAACCTTGCCCCGGCGGCGGACGATCTTGCAGTGCTCACAAATCCGCTTGACGCTGGATCGGATCTTCATCGGGCTCAACACTCGCTTTCCGTTCAACGCCCTTCGGCATCACAGAGGTCGGTCCTGGCTGCGAACCCACCTCCGGGCCGTCGCCACCCATCCGAGCTTGGGCCGAATTAGGCCAGTATACTGATTGTCCGGAAATCTCGCAAGGGCGGAATTCGACGTCGCCAGGGACCGGGTAAGTGTCACGATTGTGGGTGGAAAATTAACACCCCCCGAGAAGTGAGCGAATGTCAAGAGGGAAGCCCGTTCGGTCGCACGGTTTCCTCTGGGATTTGCGAGTCTTGCGTAAGATAGGGTGCTCCATCTCGCGCTTCATGGCCGAAGATGAATCCTCCTCGGCCGAGGGTCACTCAGCCGGCGAAGGACGGAGGCACAAGTGCAAGGAGAAGTCAAGGGCCAAGTTACGTCAATTCGGCCCCTCTGCCATGCTGGACAAACGCTATCGTCACAACGATGACGCTTACCCACAGGGACCGGTGGCCAAGGCCCATCAGTCGTTGAGGAAGGTCAGGACGCGCGGTCCCTCCGTGGTCATGGCGACGGTGTGTTCGAAGTGGGCACTGGCGGCGCGATCCTTGGTCTCGACCGTCCAGCCATCATCGAGGGTCCGGACGTCTTTGGTCCCCAGCGCGACCATCGGCTCGATGGCCAGGACCAGGCCCGGCTCCAGCCGAATGTCGTTCTTGCGGAGCGCCTTGCTGACGAAGTTGGGGACCTGGGGCTCCTCGTGCATGTCCTGGCCGATGCCGTGGCCCACGAACTTCTCGATGACATACAGTCCCTGGCTCTTGACGTAGCGCTCCATCAGGCTCGCGACCTCGGACCAGATCCGACACCGGGCCATGGCGCGGATGGCCAGGTTGAGCGTCTCGGAGGTGACGTCGAGGAGTTTCTGATGTTCGGGCCGGATCGCGCCGATGGCCAGGGTCACAGCGGCGTCGCCGCACCAGCCGTTGAGCTTGCAGCCGGTATCGATCGAGACGATATCGCCCTCGCGGAGCGGCCGACGATTGGGGATGCCGTGCACGACCTGTTCGTTGACGCTGGAGCAGATGACGGCCGGGAACGGTGGCTTGCCCTTCACCGAGCTGGGGTAGCCGCGGAAGAGCGGGATCGCCCCATGCTCGCGGAAGATTGCGGCGACCGCCTCGTCCAGGTCGGCCGTCGTGAGGCCGGGCACGGCGAGCCGGCGGACCTGGTCGAGCGCCTGGGCGACCACACGCCCCGCCTCGCGCATCAGCGCGATCTCGCGGGGGCTCTTCAGCTTAATCACGGGACGAGTCTCGACTTTGCGCAACATCCGAGGCGCCCTCGGAGGACGGATGAGAGCCGGCGCCGGGAAGCGTCTCTTCGTCTCCCGATCAGCGCTTGCTCACCAGGCCACCATAATTCCTCATGATCAGATGGCTGTCAATCTTCTGGACCAGGTCGAGGCAGACGCTGATGACGATCAGGAGCCCGGTGCCCCCCAGGAAGGACGCGATGGTGAAGTCCACGTTCAGGGCGTTCTGCACGAGCGAGGGGATGACGGCCACCAGGCTCAGGAACGCCGCGCCGACGTAGGTGATCCGGAGCATGACCTTTTCCAGGTAGTCCGCCGTCCGCCGTCCGGGGCGGTAACCCGGGATGAAGCTGCCGTAGTCCTTGAGGTTCTCCGACATGTCCTTCGGGTTGAACGTGATCGCCGTCCAGAAGTAGCAGAAGAAGTAGATCAGGATGATGTAGAACACCGTGTAGACATAGCTCTGCTTCTGAAACGCGAGGGCTGACTCGTCGATGAAGGTCGCGATCACCGACCAGACGTTCCACGTATCGGTCCGCCAGCTCGTGGTGGCTTTTTGCAGGCCATTGAGGATGAACGAGGGGAAGATGAGCAGGCTGGAGGCGAAGATGATCGGCATCACGCCCGCCTGGTTGACCTTCAACGGCAGATATTGCCGCGTGCCCCCGAAGACCCGGCGCCCGCGGACGTGCTTGGCCGACTGGGTCGGGATCCGCCGCTGGCTCTCGGTGATCGCGATCACGCCGACGACCACCGCGACGAACAGGCCCGCCAGCAGCACGATTGTGGTGATGCCATACTTCCCCGCCTCCGGGGTCAGCCTGGGGGTCGCGTTTTCCCAAAGCCCCTTCAGCGCCAGCGGCATCCGGGCCAGGATGCCCGCCATGATCAGGAGGCTGATCCCGTTGCCAATCCCATACTCGTCGATCTGCTCGCCGATCCACATCAGGAAGATGGTCCCCGCCGTCATGGTACAGACGCAGATCAGGCCATGCCAGAAGGTCTGATACTGGGGCAGGACCACCCCCATCTGCGGACTCATCATGTACTGCACCCAGAAGGCGCTCTGGATCGCGCAGAGGAAGACAGTGGCGTAGCGGGTATATTCGTTGATCTTCTTGCGGCCGCTCTCCCCCTCCTTCATCATCGCCTCGAGCGAGGGGACGACGCTGCCCAGAAGTTGGAAGATGATCGACGCGGAAATGTAGGGCATGATTCCCAGACCGAAGATGGTGCTCATGCCGATCGAGGTACCGCCGAACATCGCGACGGTCCCGAAGATCTTGCCCGCCGCGTTGGTGCTCTGGTGTTCCTGCCAGTTCTTCAGTTGGTCCTGGTTGACGATCGGCAGCGGGACGTAGAATCCGATCCGATAGATGGCCAGGAACATGGCCGTCATCAGGATCTTGCGCTGAAGTTCGGGGACCTTGAACAGGATTGTGTAGAGCTTGCCCACGAGCACCTCTCCGAAGGGGGGCGTGCGACGCACCGGGCCAGGGATTCTGAAGGTCCGGTCGCTGATGGCGACGTTTCCGGCCTCGGATCCGAGATCCGGCCGCCGTCATCCGCCATCAGACCTCTGAGAGCTATTGGACAACGATCGCCTGTCCGCCCGCCGCGACGATCTTGGCGGCGGCCGATTCGCTGAACTTGGTCGCATGGACGGTCAGCGCCTTGGTCAGCGCGCCGTCGCCGAGGATCTTGACGCCGTCGTCGTGCCGCCCCTTGACCAGCCTGCGGGCGCGGAGGGCGGCCTCATCGACCACCGCGCCGGATTCATAGCAGGCGTCGAGCGACGAGAGGTTGACGATGGCGTAGTCCTTCTTGAAGGCTCCGTTGAAGAAGCCGCGCTTCGGGACCCGGCGGGCCAGGGGCATCTGTCCGCCTTCGAACAGCGGGCTGAGCTTGAAGCCCTGCCGCGACGAGTGTCCCTTGTGCCCCTTGCTCGCGGTCTTACCGTGGCCCGAGCCGATCCCCCGGCCGACCCGTTTCCGCTTCTTGCGCTTGTGATCCCTTGGTGGACGTCGTGCAGTTGCATCAGAGGGGCACTCCTCGAAGACGAGCGACCTCGTCCTTGGTCCGGAGCTTGGTCAGGGCGTCGATCGCCGCCTTGACCAGGTTCAGTTTATTGGTCGAGCCGAAGCTCTTGGTCAGGATGTCGGTGATCCCGGCGGCCTGGACCACGGCGCGGACGGCGCCGCCGGCGATCACGCCGGTGCCGGGGCTGGCCGGGAGCATCACCACCCGAGCCGCGCCGAAGCGGCCCGAGGACGCGATGGGGGATCGTCCCACCCTTGAGGTTGACCCGCTTCATTTGCTTGTGGGCGTCCTTGACGCCCTTTTCGACGGCGGGCGGGACCTCGTTCGCCTTGCCGTAGCCCCATGCCACCTGGCCTCGGCCGTTGCCGACGACGACCAGCGCGTTGAAGCTGAAACGGCGGCCCCCCTTCACCACTGCGGCGCAGCGACGGATCGCCACCACGCTCTCGGTCCATTCTCCACGGTCGCGTTCCCGATTGTCGCTCGTCACGACGGGTTCCCCTTTGTCGTCCTAGAATTGCAAACCCGCCTCGCGGGCGGCATCGGCCAGGGCCTGGACCCGGCCGTGATACTTGTAGCTTCGGCGGTCGAAACAAATCTTGTCAATACCGGCCTGCTTGGCCCGCTCGGCGATGACGCGGCCGACAACCGCGGCGGCCGTCTTGTTGCCGCCGTACGGCTGCCGGACGCGGATCTCGGGGTCGAGCGTGCTGGCCGCGGCCAGGGTCGTGCCGTTGACGTCGTTGATCACCTGGGCATAAATGTGCTTCGAGCTCCGGAAGACGGCCAGGCGAGGCCGTTCGGGCGTCCCGAAGAGCCGCTTGCGGACGCGCCGCTGGCGCCGCTGCCGCTGGACTTGGACGAGGCTGCGTTGACTCACCGGATGATCCTTTTCCTTGCCAGGGGTTCGGGGCGGCCGATCCCGACCGGACGCCCAGCCCTTTCTCGGGCCCTTGTCCGTCGGCGGGGGCAGCACGCCGCGCAGGGCGCTGCACGGGCGGCGGACACCCGCAACAGGGGACTACTTCGATCCAAACGCCTTGCCCGCCTTGCGGCGGACGGCCTCGCCCTCGTAGCGGATGCCTTTGCCCTTGTAGGGTTCTGGGGGGCGGACCTTGCGGACGACCGCGGCGAACTGGCCGACCGCCTGCTTGTCGGGGCCGCTGATCGTGATGTGGGTCGCGTCCGGGACGGTGACGCTGACCCCGGGCGGGGCTTCCAGCACGACCTGGTTGGCGTAGCCGACCTGGAGCGCCACCGTGTTGGCCTTTTTCAGTTGCGCCTGGTAGCCGACCCCGACGATTTCGAGCTTCTTGATGTAGCCCGACGTGACTCCCTGGACCATGTTGGCGATCAGGCTGCGGGTCAGGCCGTGCAGGGCGCGGTTCTGGCGTTCATCGTCGGGCCGGGTGACGATCACTTGCTTCGCGGACTCGTCGAACCGGACGCCGATCTCACTCCGATAGTTGTATGATAACTTGCCCTTGGGGCCTTCCACCTGGATCGTCGAGTCGGCAACCGACACCTTCACACCGGCCGGCACGGGGACCGGCTTGCGACCGATTCGGGACATGGCACCATCATCCTCTCGCTACGGGACACCCTCGAAGGCGTCCGACCATCCTCGCCGACAGAGCGCATCGGGGCGCTGACTTGATGGAAAGGAGCCGCACTGCATACGGCGTCCAAACGCCTCGCGCCTCTCGGGGTGCAGGCCTCCGGACGGCGCCGGAGAGCGACTCTCAGTGGATCAAGGCGAGGACCTCGCCGCCGACCTTCTCGGCGCGGGCGCGGCGGTCGCTGATCGACGCCCCGGGGCGTGCTGAGAATCTGGATCCCCATGCCCCCCAGAATCGGCTTGAGGTCCTTGTACCCGCTGTAGACCCGCCGGCCCGGCTTGCTCACGCGGTCGATCCGGGTGATCAGCCGCTCGCCGTTGGGGCCGTACTTCATGTGGAGTCGGAGCGTCTTGGCGGGGACGGTGTCGATCTCCTCGTACTCCCAGATGTATCCCTCGTCCTTCAGTACCTGGGCGATCCCCCGGCGCATCTTCGAGGTGGGCATCTCCACCAGCGGGCGCTCGATCCGGACGGCGTTCCGGATCCGGGTGAGCATGTCGGCGATCGGGTCGGTCATCATGGCAGGGGCGGTTCCCGTCATCCGCCGCGGGTAACGCACCTGGCCCGGCGAGACGATCTCCGGGGCGGGCCGCGTCGGCGCGGCGGGGAGGTTCGCGACGGGGAGGCAGCCCGCCCCTCGTCCAGCAACAGCGGTGGGCCTCGCCCACCCTGCCGCTCACCAGCTCGCTTTCTTGACGCCCGGGATCAGGCCCCGGCTGGCCAGGTTCCGGAAGCAGATCCGGCAGATGCCGAACTTGCGATAGACGGCGCGGGGACGGCCGCAGAGCTTGCAGCGGTTCCGGTGCCGGACCGCGAACTTGCGGGGCGTCTGCGACTTGATCATCTGGGCCTTGGTCGACATGGCGGGCTCACACCTCGGGGACGGACGACGAGGCACGGACTCCGGGGCATCACTTCGCCGCCCCGGCTTTCTGGCGGCTGGCGGAACGGCATGCCGAAGGACCGGAGCAGCTCGCGGGCCTGGTCGTCGCTGTCGGTCGTCGTGACGATCGTGATGTCCATGCCCTGGGTGTGCTGGATCTTGTCGGCGTCGATCTCGGGGAAGACGACCTGCTCGGCCAGGCCGAGCGTGTAGTTGCCGTGGCCGTCGAAGCTGTTCGGGTTGACGCCGCGGAAGTCGCGGATACGAGGCAGGGCGATCGAGATCAGCCGGTCGAGGAACTCGTACATCCGTCGCCCGCGGAGGGTGACCTTGCAGCCGATCTCGTTCCCCTCGCGGAGCCGGAAGCCCGAGACCGAGACCTTGGCCTTGGTCACCAGCGGCTTCTGGCCGCTGATCCGGCCCAGGCTCTCGACGGCCGCGTCGAGCAGCGCCTTGTCCTGCGTGGCCCGGCCGACCCCCATGTTGATGACGATCTTCTCCAGCTTGGGGATCGCCATCTTGTTGGTCAAGTTGAACTTCGGAGGCCATCGCCGGCGCGATGGTCCTATTGTACTGGTCGAGCAAGCGAGCCATGGCGGTCGTTCCGTCATGCCCTCGATCTTGGTGCTCGATGGCTTTCGGCCGGCTTGGCCGGGCCGACGTTGCCCAGGCCGGCCGGCACTTCTTGCAGTAGCGCTGCTTCTGGCCCGTCTCGGTGAACCGGTGGCCGACGCGGACGCCCCGCCTGCAGTTGCCGGGCAGTAGAGCATGACGTTCGAGACGTCGATCGGCATCTCCTTCGAGAGCCGGCCCCCCTGCTGGTTCTTGGCGCTCGGCTTCAGGTGCTTGTAGACCCGGTTGACCCCCTCGACGACGATCTTGTTCTTCTCGGGGAGGACGCGGAGCACCTTGGCGATCCGGCGCTGTCGGGAGTCCCCTTGTCGTCGCCGGTGATCACCTCGACCTGGTCGTCTTTGCGGATATGCATGGCTCGTTCTGAGTTGTTGATGGCCGGTTGTGAGTCGTCGGGGCGGTTCGCCGTCTTTCACGGTGCACGATGGCGAGCACCTCGCGACTGATCACGTGATTTCGGGGTTAGACCACCTCGGCGGCCAGGCTGATGATCTTCATGAACTGGCGGTCGCGCAGCTCGCGGGCGATGGCGCCGAAGATCCGGGTGCCGCGGGGGTTCTTCTCGTTGTCGATCAGGACGACGGCGTTGCGGTCGAACTTGACGTACGAGCCGTCGGTGCGTCGGGTTGAGTTGCGGACGCGGACGACGACGCAGCGGACCACGTCGCCCGCCTTGACGTCGCCGCCGGAGGTGGCCTTCTTGACGCTGGCGATGATGATGTCGCCGAGCCCGGCG
The DNA here is from genome assembly GCA_963803395.1 of uncultured Planctomycetaceae bacterium. GTDB lineage: Bacteria > Planctomycetota > Planctomycetia > Isosphaerales > Isosphaeraceae > JAFANO01. The sequence goes on along the minus strand of CAWDND010000091.1, from coordinate 134,843 downwards.
GTGCGCCGCTTGTAGCGCGAGGCGCTGCCGCCGAGGACCTTGAAGCACATGACTTCCTTGGCCCCGGTGTTGTCGGCCACGTCGAGCCGAGTCTGCATCTGGATCATGGGACACGCGGCCTGCGTGGGGGCGCGCCTCAAGGGGTCGGGTGAGCGGCGCCGACCTTTCTGGATCCGAAGGACCAGGGCGGGCGCTGCCCACCCGATCGAGAAGCGACAAGATCTTGCCACGGGGCCGGCGTTCAGGACCCGGCCTGCGCCGTCGCCTCGCCCTCGCCCTCGCCGGCGAGGGCCTGCTGGGCGCCCGGCGGACGATCCGGACGATCCGCCACCGCTTGAGCTTCGGACAGCGGGCGGGTCTCCATGATCTCGACGACGTCCCCGATGTGCGACTGGTTGGTCTCGTCGTGGGCGTGGCAGACGGTCCTGCGCCGCAGGAGCTTGCCGTACTTCGGGTGCGGCACGAGCGTTTCGACCTCGACCCGCCGGGTCTTGTTCATCTTGTCGGACGTCACGACCCCGATCTCCGTCTTGCGACGGCGGTCGGGCGGGTGGGGGTGTCGGTTGGCTCATCGCGGGCTCCTTTACGTCGAGACCCATCGCCGGCGCGGCGATGGGTCTCTTGCCGCTGTCTTCCGAACGATTATCAGGGGGTCGAGGCCGTGACGGCGGCGGACCGTTCGCGTTCGATCTCGCGGAGCCGGAGGATCGTCTTGATCCGCGCGATCTCCCGCTTGGCCTTGATGATCTCGCTGGGCGCCTCGAGCCGCTCGGTCTCGCTCTGGAGCCGGAGGCGGAACAGGTTCTGCTGCGTCTCTTTCAGGAGCAGTTCGAGTTGCTCGTCGCTCTGCTCGCGGAGTTCGGCGGGCTTGGTCATGGTCCGGGGTTCCTGGCGGCATCTGCGCGGTCGTCTTGCCCTTGGCCGACAGTCAGCGACTCGCGGCCCTGCAAGGTCTTCACTCGGCGGTCGGGGCCCGAGAGCCGAGGTCGAATTCTACAGCGTGGGCCGCCGGGTGACGAACCGGCAGGCGACGGGGAGCTTGTAGGAGACGCGGGCGAGGGTGGCTGCGGGCGAGCTCCTCGCTGACGCCGCCGATCTCGTAGAGGATCGGTGCCCGGCTTGACGATGGCCGCCCAGTACTCGACCTCACCCTTGCCCTTGCCCATCCGGGTCTCGGCCGGGATCGAGGTGATGCTCTTGTGGGGGAAGATGCGGATGTAGAGCTTGCCGCCCCCCTTGACCGACTGGCTGGCCACGACGCGGCCGGCCTCGATCGTCGCGGCGCTGATCCGGCCCGGCTCGAGCGACTGGAGGCCGTACTCGCCGAAGGCGACGTAGTTGCCGCGGGTGGCGTTACCTCTTACGCGGCCTTTTTGGCTTTTTCGGTACTTGACCCGCTTGGGCATCATGGGCATCGGTGCCGCCCTCCGTCTTCAGATAATCGCCTTGGTTGACCCACACCTTGATCCCGATGTGGCCCTGCGCCGTCTTGGCCTCGGAGAAACCGTAGTCGATCCGGGCCCGGAGCGTGCTCAGCGGGATCGAGCCCAGGTTGGCCGACTCGGTCCGCGACATTTCCGAGCCGCCGAGCCGGCCCGACAGCTGGATCTTGACGCCCTCGGCGCCGCCGTCCATCGTCTGCTCGAGGGCCGCTTCATGGTCCGCCGGAAGCTCGACCGCTTCTGGAGCTGCTCGGCGATGTCCTCGCTGATCAGCTGCGCGTCGATCTCGGGGCGGGTGACCTCGACGATCTTGATCTCGATCCGCCGGCCGGTCAGCTCCTGCAGTTCCTCCTTGAGCTTCTCGACCTCGGCCCCCTTGCGGCCGATGATGATCGCCCGGCCGCGCCGTGAACAGGAAGACCGTGACGGCGTCGCGGGTCCGCTCGATCTCGATCTTGGGGATGCCCGCGAAGCTGTACTTCCCCTTGATGAACTTGCGGATCTTGAAGTCCTCGACCAGCAGGTCGCTGAACTCGTGCTTGGAGGCGTACCAGCGGCTCCGCCAGTCCTCCATGATCCCGACGCGGAACCCGGTCGGTCGAACCTTCTGGCCCATGGATCAGCGTCCTTTGGAGTTAGTCCCGATCCGTCGTTCCGACGTTGCCGCTGTGCCGGACGGCGGTTCAGGTCGGCCAGGCCGATCAGGATGTGCGCACTGCGCCGGCGGATCATGTAGGCCATGCCCCGCGCCCGGGGCATCAGCCGCTTGAACATCGGGCCGCCGTCGCCGCGGGCATCGACGACGACCAGGTCGCCGACGTTGCGGACGCCCTTGTCCTCGGCGTTGGCCATCGCGCTCTTGAGCACCTGCTCGATCATCCGGGCCCCGCGGTGGGGCATGTACTTCAGGATGTCCATGGCGTCGTCGGCGTACTTGCCGCGGACCAGGTCGAGGATCGGCCGGAGCTTGCGCACCGAGATCCGGGCGAAGCGGTGGGTGGCGGTGTATTCAGCAAGTGAGGCTCATGGCCGGGTTCTCACGCCATCGTCTTGGGGAGTGGCGTCGGGCGTACCGATCTTCGTGACTCTTCGAGCGTTGGTGCGCGGGCGCACACTCCCGTCCCTCGAGCTCACTTCCGACCGGCCGCCCTTGGCGGCCTTGCCGCCGTGGCCGCGGAAGGTCCGGGTCGGGGCGAACTCGCCGAGCTTGTGGCCGACCATGTCCTCGGTCACGTACAGCTTGATGAAGTTCCGGCCGTTGTGGATGGCGAAGTTCTTGCCCATGAACTCGGGCACGATCGTGCAGGCGCGCGCCCAGGTCTTGATCGGCTCGCGGTTGCCGGTCTGCTCGGCCCGGTACACCTTCTCGAGCAGCCGCTCGACGACGTACGGGCCCTTCTTCAGCGAACGTCCCATGAGTGTCAGGTCCCGGACCTTCCAAGGTCAGAGTCTCGAAACGCGAAACGGAGGTCATCCCGTGTCACACGGGAGGTCGCGGCCAGCGGCGTGCCGGCTCAGATCTTCAGTTGGCCGTACCGGACGCTCCGGCGGCGGCGGATGATCGCCGAGTTCGACGGCTTGCGGCGGCGGCGGGTCTTGCCCCCCTTGGCCAGCTTGCCGGTCGGCGAGCACGGATGCCGGCCGCCCGAGGTCCGGCCCTCGCCGCCGCCCATCGGGTGGTCGACCGGGTTCATCGGCGACGCCGCGGACGTGCGGCCGGCGGCCCAGCCAGCGCTTCCGGCCCGCCTTGCCGAGCCGGATGTTCATGTGGTCGGCGTTGCCGACCATCGCCGATCGTGGCCCGGCAGGCCGCCGGGATCCGCCGGACCTCGCCCGAGGGCAGCGTGATCTGGGCCCAGTCGCCCTCGCGGGCCGTCAGGACGGCGCCGACGCCGGCCGACCGGCAGAGCTTGCCGCCGCCGCCCGGCTGCATCTCGATGTTGTGGATCGTCATGCCGGTCGGGATCTTGGCCAGCGGCAGGCAGTTGCCCACCTTCGGCTCGGCGTTCGGGCCGCTGTTGACGGTCATCCCCGCCTTCAGCCCTTCGGGGGCGATGATGTACCGCTTCACGCCGTCGGGGTAGACGATCAGCGCGATCCGCGCCGAGCGGTTCGGGTCGTACTCGATGTGCGTGACCTGCGCCGGGACGCCGTCGTGGTCGTTGCGGCGGAAGTCGATGATCCGGTACATCCGCTTGTGGCCGCCGCCGCGGTGCCGGGCGGTGATGAACCCCTGGTTGTTCCGGCCCCCCTTCTTCTTCAGCGGCTCGGTCAGGCTCTTCTCGGGCTTCTTGTTCTTGTCGGTCAGCTCGGAGAAGTCGCTGACCGAGGCGTTGCGCCGCCCGGGGCTGGTCGGTTTGTAGTAGCGGATACCCATGACGCGGTCGCATCCTTCATCGCCATCGACGTCTCGGCTCCCGACCCGCGAGGCTCGGAAGGGCACGGCCGATGCGAGTGCCCGGAGCCGGTGGCGGATCGCCGACGAGCGACGGCTCTGTTTCAATAAAAATCGATCCGATAATCCTCGTGCAGCGCGACGATCGCCTTCTTCCAGTTCCGCATCCGGCCGATCTTGAGCCGGTGGCGGCGGAGCTTGCCGCGGCGGTTCTGGGTCCGGACGTCGGCCACCTTGACGTCGAACAGCTCCTCGACCGCGTGCTTGATCTCGGTCTTGGTGGCCAGCGGGTTCACCTCGAACGTGTAGGCGTTGTGCCGCTCCGACAGGTGCGTGGCCTTCTCGGTGATCAGCGGGCGGAGGATCACCTGGTACGGCTCCAGCTTCGGGCCGGGGCGCTGATATTGCGGGGGACGGCGGAGTGTGACCATGATCTCTCTCAGTCCTCTGAGATCGCCGGCGCGGCGGCGGCGGTTTGAGTTGCGGCGGTGCTCGCTGCCGGGCGGCGGGTCGGTTTCTCCTTGACCCGCTCCTTGAGGACGGCCAGCGCCTCGCGGGTCAGCAGCAGGTAGCGCTGCTTGAGGATGTCGTAGGTGTTGAACTCGGCGACGGGTGCGACCTGGACCCCCTCGATGTTCCGCGGCGCTCCGGTAGAAGATGGGGTCGTGCGCGGGCAGGCCGATCAGGACCGTGCGGCGGTCGAGCGTCCGATTCCGGCTCTGCGCCTTGGTCTCGCCGACGGCGACGGTCGCCTCGGCCTCGGTCAGGTCGGGCCGGCGGATCGCCCGCAGCGCCTGCGCGACCTCCTTGGTCTTGGGCTCCAACGGCGCCAGGCCATCGACCACCAGCGCCTGGCCGTCCTGGAACTTGGACAGCAGCGCCATCCGGATCGCGGCGCGGACGGCCTTCTTGGGGATCGAGTAGCGATAGTCGCGGTTACGGCGGGCGAAGGCGACGCCGCCTCCTTTCCGCTTGTTGGTCCGCTTGGCGCCGGCGCGGGCATTGCCCGTCCCCTTCTGGCGGAACAGCTTCTTGCCTGAGCCGGCGACGTCGGCGCGGCCTCGCGTGTTGACCGTGCCCACCCGGCGGTTGGCCTGGTGCATCAGCACGACGTCGTGCAAGAGCTGCTTGTTGACCGCGCCGCCGAAATCGGCCGGGTCGATCGATTCCTCCCCCACCTTTTCGCCGGCGGGGTTGTATACGGGTACCGTCAGCATGTGGAAAACCCAGAGATTAACCACAAAGGCACGAAGGACAAAGAAAAGATCCGCTCGGGTCGCGTCGCTCGGTCTCCCGCGAATCCCTTTGGGCCCTTGATGTCTTTGGGGTGAGTTCTTCCGTTCAGACCTTGTTCGTCTGGCGGACCGTGAGGTACCCGCCGTTGGGGCCGGGGACGGCCCCCGGACCAGGAGCAAGTTGTTGGTCAGATCGATCCGGACGACCTTGAGGTTCCGCACGGTGACCCGGGCGTGGCCGTACTGGCCGGGCTTGCGGATGCCCTTGCGGGTGTGTGCCGGGTCGGCGCCGGGGCCGGAGGAACCGGGGTGGCGGTGCATCCGCTTGACGCCGTGCGTCGCCCGGAGCCCCTTGAAGCCGTGCCGCTTGACGACGCCCGAGTAGCCCCGCCCCTTGCTCGTGCCGATGACATCGACGCGTCCGATCGGGCCGAAGACCTCGACCGTCAAGGTCTGGCCCTCGGTCATGTCGATCGGCCCATCCTGGCGGATCTCGCGGATGTAGCGCTTCGGCTCGGCATCGACCTTCCGGGCGTGGCCGCGCTCGGCCTGGGTCGCGCTTTTCCGCTTCTTATCGGCAAAGCCGAGTTGCAAGGCGTGGTAGCCGTCGCGCTCCGCCGTCCGGACCTGGAGCACTGTGCACGGGCCGCATTCCAGGACCGTGATCGGGACGGCGGTGCCGTCGGCTTCATAAATCTGGGTCATGCCGACTTTGCGGCCGAGCAGTCCGACGCGCATCACGAAACTCCGTCATTCCTCATCCCACTGCCGGGTTGGCGGCACCGCCCGGTGACGTTGGCTCCGGTCGTTGTCGTTCGATGTTGAAGGGGAGCGTGTGGCATCGGGCCACGGCGCCTCATGCGGGCAGACGGTGAAGAATTCTCTTTTCCACGCGGCTCCCGATGATACCACAAGGCGTCACGGGCCTCGCAAGGAACCCCCGTGACGCCTGGGCCGCCCCGGCCCATCCCCACCGCGCCGCATCGGCGACGATCCGCTCCGCTCACGCCCCCGCGGGGGATGCCTTGATCTTGATGTCCACGCCTGCGGGCAGGCTGAGCTTGTTCAGGGCATCAATGGTCTTGTTCGTCGGCTGGACGATGTCGATCAGCCGCTTATGCGTCCGGATCTCGAACTGCTCCCGCGACTTCTTGTCAATGTGCGGGCTCCGGAGCACGGTGTAGCGCTCGATCCGGGTCGGCAGCGGGATCGGCCCATGGACGATGGCCTCGGTCCGCTTCGCGGTGTCGACGATGTCCTTGGCCGACTGGTCAAGGATGGTATGATCGTACGCTTCCATGCGGATGCGTATCCGTTCGTTGCTGATGCCCGACACGCGTAGTTCCCTTCGCCAAACGATCGCCGACCCGACGGCCTGAAGTTCCAACTCCGCATGTCATGTCATGCGGGAAAGTACGAATGTAACAGCAGGCGGGGCTTACGTCAATGCATCCTCTGCAGCTTTTTTTCGATCGCCCTTCCACGAGCGGTTTCGAGCGAGCGGATCGCGCCTGGGTCGAACGCTCTCGCCAGAACCCCCTTCTAATGAGCCTGCCGGGTGAATTCCGGGCGCGCTCACGCGATTTGCAGGAAGGGTCCTGGCAAAATGACGACCGGCCAGCGATCGCCCAACTTGCGCGGGAGGGTGAAATCGATCGTGTGCAGGAACGCTCGGCTCTCCATCGCGTATGGCGCCGGCTCCGAGCACGGAACCTCAGGTAACCGTCAGGCACCTCCCCGCCCGATCGGTGCGGAAGGTGAGGAGGCACGGGTGGTCGAATTACTGAGAGGGGATTCGAGCGCCCGCCGCAGAGGCGCGATCCTCCGGATCGTCATCCTCCGGAGAGGCTCTCCAGCAGGCTCTCGGGGGCGGGGGCGTATTCCAGCGGCTCCATCGAGTAGCTGGCGCGGCCCTGGCTCAGGCTCCGGACGGCGGTCGAGTAGCCGAACATCTTCTCCAGCGGCGCGCGGGCCTCGATCACCATCAGCTTACCCCGGGTGAACGTCTTGTCGATCAGGGCGCGGCGGCTGGAGAGGTCGGCGGTGATGTTGCCCAGGTACTCCTCGGGCGTGACGATCTCCAGCTTCATGATCGGCTCGAGCAGGACAGCCCCCGCCTCGTGGACCGCCTTGCGCAGTGCGTCGGACGCGGCGAAGCGGAAGGCCAGGTCGTTCGAATCGACGTCGTGGGTGTCGCCGTCGACCAGCGTCACCTTCAGGTCGACCAGCGGGTAGCCGGTGCGGCCCCCCGACTTGGCTTCCTCGCGCAGGCCCGCCTCGATCGCCGGGAGGAATTCCGAGGGGAGGACGCCCCCCTTGAGCTTGTTGACGAACGCCAGGACGGGCGCCCCCTTGGGCTGCGGCTCGGGCGCCAGGTCGATGGTGACCTTGGCGTAGAGCCCCGACCCGCCGGTCTGGCGGATGCACGTCCCCTGCACCCGCTTGACAGCGTGCTTGATCGTCTCGCGGTAGCTGACCCGGGGGCGGCCGACGTGCACCTTCAGGTTGTAGTCGCGGATCATCCGGTTCTTGAGGATCTCCAGGTGCAGCTCGCCCATCCCCGAGATGAGCGTCTGGCCCGTCTCCTCGTTGAACTTGAAGGAGAACGTCGGGTCCTCGCGCGACAGCGCGTTCAGGGTGTCGGCGAGCTTCCCCTTGTCGGCCGAGCTGACCGGCTCGATCGACATGCTGATGACGGTCTCGGGGAACTCGATGCGCTCCAGCAGGATCGGGTGCGCGGCGTCGCAGAGGGTATCGCCGGTGACCGATTCCTTCAAGCCGACGACGCCGACAATGTCGCCCGCCTCGGAGCGCTCGACCTTCTCGCGCTCGTCGGCGCGGATGTGGTAAAGCCGCGAGCAGATCTCCTTCTTGTCCTTGCCGGGGTTGTAGCCCCGGCTCCCCGCCTTCAGCTCGCCCGAGTAGATCCGGAGGAACGCCAGGTTGCCGTGCTGGTCGTTGGTGATCTTGAAGACGAGCCCGCAGAACGGTTCCTCGACGCGCGGCTTGCGGGTGATCTCGGTCCCCTTCTTGGGGTGGTGCCCGACCACCGGGGGCCGATCGAGCGGGCTCGGCAGGTAGGCCGCGACCGCGTCGAGGAGCCGCTGGACGCCGACGTACTTGAAGCTCGAGCCGCAGAGGACCGGCTGCGCCCGGCCGGTCAGGGTCGCCCGGCGGAGCGCGGCGACGAGCTGCGCCTCGGTCAGCTCGGCCCCTTCCAGGTGCGCCATGTAGGCCTCGGTGAACTCCTCGTCGAAGTCGGCCAGCGCGTTGAGCATCCTCTCGCGCCAGGCCTCGGCCTCGGGGCGGAGGTCCTCGGGGATCGCGGTCTCGGTGTAGGTCGAGCCGAGGTCCTCGGTCTTGAAGTGGAGGGCCCGCATCGTGAGCAGGTCGATCAGGCCCTGGAACTCGCCCATCGTCCCCTCCGGCCCGGCGCCGATGGGGATCTGGACGGGGATCGGGTGGCTCTCGAGCCGCTCCTGGATCTCGGCGAAGACCCGCTCGAACTCGGCGCCGATGCGGTCCATCTTGTTGATGAAGCAGAGCCGGGGGACGTGGTACTTGGTCGCCTGCCGCCAGACGGTCTCACTCTGCGCCTCGACCCCTTCGACGGCCGAGAAGATGACGATGGCGCCGTCAAGGACGCGGAGCGACCGCTCGACCTCGGCCGTGAAATCGACGTGACCGGGGGTATCGATGATGTTGATCGTGATCGGCTGGCCCGTCGCGTCCTTCCAGTGGCAGGTGATCGCCGCCGCGACGATTGTGATCCCCCGCTCGCGCTCCTCCTCGAGATAATCGGTGGTCGTGGACCCCTTGTCCACATCGCCCATCCGGTGGATCTCGCCCGTGTAATAGAGGATGCGTTCAGTCGTGGTCGTCTTGCCGGCGTCGATGTGCGCGATAATTCCGATGTTGCGGATCGACTTCAGATGGGCGGGGTCGCTGTCCATGGTGGCCATCCGGGGCGGTCAATGGGGGACGTCGGCCGAGGGCCGGGTCGCAGAACGTTCTTATTATTAGCTTAACGCCGCGCACGGCGGAGCACAGCGCGAGTCGCACGCCGACCTCACCAGCGCCGCGACTTCGTAGGCAGCGAAAACCGCGTCTCCACTCTGGATCGGCACTCCTTCGGCCATCGCCCGGGCGATCAGGAGCCGGTCAAATGGAGCATGATGAACGTCGGAGAGCCTCGGCGACGACGGCACTGTGTTTGACGGTGACAGCCATCGACCTCTTGGGCAATGTCGCTAACGACGAGCGGCGGGCGATGGCGAACAGGGAGGTCCCGGTCTGCAGTTTGCCTTCGAGGGCCTTTCCTTTCTCGAGGGCGAAGCCGAACCGCAGGGCCAGGGGAGCGGGCCAGGGGGGCAGGGTCAGGTAGCGGCGGTAGGTCTGTGCCGCCGTGTCGCCGGACTCCCCCTTTTCCTGCGCCGTTGCCGACGGAGCATCGGGACGAGCCACTGACCCCACCAGAAGAGACGCTCGACCTCGAGTCCGCTGTCGCGGAACGCCGCCCGGAGCGTCTCGGGCTGGTAGCGGCGTCGGTGCCCCTGGATCGCGTCGAACTCGCCGAAGAATTCAGGCAGGGCCGGGACGCTCACGAGCACGACTCCCCCGGCGCGGACGAGCTGACCGAGCTTGCTCACGGCGTCCCGGTCATCGTCGATGTGCTCGATGACATCCAGGGCGAGCGCGGCGTCGAAGCCGCCGGCCTCGGGGGGCAGAGCACGCGCGAGGTCGGCGACGAACAGCATGCGATCGGGCCGGTCGAGCTCCTCGAGCGTCCGCCGCGAGATGTCCATGCCGGCCGCTCCGTAGCCATGGTCCTCGAGGGCCTCAAGGGTCGTCCCCCAGCCGCAGCCGACGTCGAGCACCCGCGCCGGCGGCCGGATCCCCAGACGGTCGAGCAGGGCGAGCGTCAGGTCTGTCCGGGCCTTCCACCAGGGATGGCGCCGAATCAGGCTGGCGAGGTCGACCAGAATGTCCTCGGCCATGTTCTGGTCGGCGACCCCCTCGGACCAGGTCGTGATCACGGGCAGACCTCCTCTTCGTACCTCGTCCCCCGCGACTCCTCGGTGGCCACGCGGCTCTCAACCGGGACCGGGACCGACCGGACCTTGTAGGCCGCGACGATGTAAGCCGGCCATTGCTTCGACTCGAGGAAGATGAGCCGGATGTACTCGCCGAGGATGCCCAGGCTGATGAGCTGGATCGAGCCCATGAACAGCACGACCCCGAGCACGCTCGCCCAGCCGCGGGGGGCGGTGTGGTTGACCAGAGCATCGACCAGGACCCAGACCATGAGCACGGCGGCGCAGGCCGCCGTCGCGATGCCAAGGTAGGTGGTGCCGAACCGGAGCGGATAGCTGCTGAAACTGACGAGCCCGTCGACGGCCAGGCGCACCAGGGCAGCGAGTGTGTATTTCGGCCTCCCTGCCTCGCGCGCGGCCCGCTCGTAGGCCAGGCCCACCTGGCGGAAGCCGACGAAGGTGCGCAGTCCCCGGACGAATCGGGCCTGCTCGGGGAGGCTCCGCAAGGCTTCGACGACCCGGCGGTTCCCATGAGGCAGAAGTCGCCCGAGTCGAGCGGGATGTCGATCTCGCTGATCGCCTTCAGGAGCCGGTAGAACGTGAGGTAGCCCAGTTGCTTGAACACATTGCTCCTTCCGCTTCTGGCGCACGGCGTAGACCACGTCGTTGCCCTCGCGCCAGAGCCGGACGAACTGCGGGATCACCTCGGGAGGGTCCTGGAGATCGCCATCCATGACCATCACGGCGCGGCCGCACGCGTAATTCAGGCCGGCCGAGACCGCGGGCTGGTGGCCGAAGTTCCGGCTCAGGTGGATCACGGACAGGTTCGGGTCCTGCGCCTCCAAGGCGTCGATGATCCGGGGGGGTCGCATCCCGGCTCCCATCGTTGACGAAGAGGATCTCGTAGAGAACCTCCAGCGAACTCAACGCGAGGCCCGGTCTGCGGTGGAGCTCCCTGACATTCTCCTCTTCGTTGAAGAGCGGGACGACGACGCTGATCTCGGTCCGGTCCTCGGGAGTTGCAGAGTCTTCGTGCATGGCGTGTCCTACGAGGCTCGTCGCGGAGAATGTTCACGGATTCTCTGAAGAGTTGTCCTCGGATTCACCAGGCGAAGTGTGCGAACGCCTTGTTGGCGTCGGCCATGCGGTGGACGTTCTCGCGGCGGGTGATCGCGGCGCCGTCGCGGTTGTAGGCGGCGATCAGCTCATCGGCGAGCTTGATCGCCATCGGGCGGCCCTTCTTCTCGCGCGCGGCCATCAGGATCCAGCGGATCGAGAGCGTCTGCTGGCGGGTCTTGTTGACCTGCATCGGGACCTGATACGTGGCGCCGCCGACCCGCTTCGAGCGGACCTCGATGATCGGCTTGACGTTCTCGACGGCGCGGGTGAACACCTCGACGGGGTTCTCGTTCGGGAGCCGGCGCTCGATCAGCTCCATCGCGCTGTAGAAGACCTTCTGCGCGACGCTCTTCTTGCCGTCGTGCATCAGGCAGTTGATGAACTTGCTGACCAGCTTCGAGCCGTACCGAGGATCGGGCCGGAGCTGGGTCTTGCTGGCGGTGAACTTGCGGGCCATGCGCGTTCGTCCTGGAAGATCCTGATGAGGTACTCGTCGACCCCTTGAGAAACCCGTCTCTCTCGAGGAAGGAGACAGGTTTTCTGTCTGTCCTGTAAGATCGGGGGTTTACTTCTTCTTGGGCGGCGCCCTTGGTCGGCGCGGCGCCCTTCCGCGGGCGCCGTATTTGGAACGCGGCTTGCTTGCGGTCGGCCACCCCGAGGCTGTCGAGGACGCCCCGGACGATGTGGTAGCGAACGCCCGGCAGGTCGCGGACGCGGCCGCCGCGGACCAGGACGATCGAGTGTTCCTGGAGATTGTGTCCCTCGCCGCCGATGTAGGCCGTGATTTCCTTGCCATTGGAGAGTCGCACCCGCGCCACTTTCCGCAGCGCCGAGTTCGGCTTCTTGGGCGTCATCGTCTTGACCTGGAGGCAAACCCCGCGCTTGAAGGGGCATTGCTCGAGCACCGGCGCCTTGGTCTTGTAGACCACCGGCCGGCGTGGCTTACGGACGAGCTGGTTGATCGTGGGCATGATTGTCAAGAGTTCCGTTCATCCGGCCGGAGACGATCCTGTCGCGGGATGATGGCGTGCGAGCATTCCCAATTCCAATAAATAATCCGAGACCGCAGCGCCGCGCAACGCGCACCGCCGACCGGACAACGCCGAAAACAAGTAGTGTACCGCGCCGCCATTGCCTGTCAAGCTGCCATTGCCTGCCAATAATGAGCGCATGAGCGGTCGTTCGGCCGTTCGAGTGAAGGAATTGACAGGCGGAACCTCCCTGCCCTACGATCAGGCGCCGAGGGGGGGAGGCCGCACGCGAGACCTCGACGACTTTTGAGGATCCCGATGAGGAGTGGAGGCGACGAGGAGGATGACGAGACGGTCGCGTGTTCGTGGCGTCGGGTTTCTCTTCAGCATCGTGGTGCTGCTGGGGTGGATCTTCTTCTGGAGAGGAGCGCGACCGGAGGGGCATGATGTCCATGGCGGTGAAAACCACTCCGAAATCACCCTCGACCGCGATGCGGGTCGCGCTGATCTATGACTTGGATGGGTGCCGGGGTCCAACCGGGGTGACCCGCCATGCGCTGGCGCAACTGGAGCGGCTGGCGCGTCGGCCCGAGGTGGCGCTGACCCTGATCGCGGGGCGCATGACCGAGCCCGACGGCCTCGCCTACTGGGAGTCGCTGGGCGCGATGCCGCGGCGCGAGTTGCCGGTCCGGGCCCGCGACGCCCTGCGCTGGTGGCGGATGGCCTCGTGGCCGCCGGTCGAGTGGTGGTCGGGCGCCGTCGATTGGGTGTACAGCCCGGCCGAGTACGGCGTGGCCACCCGTCGGGCGCGCCGCGCGGTGACCAGCCATGACGTTTTGCAGAACCTCCAGGGTCATCCCAGGGTGCGCCAGCGGCTGGCGCGGACGTTCGAACGGGCCGACCTGATCCTGTCGGTCTCGCGGTTCAACACCGAGCGGCTCCTGAGGGCGTTCCCCGCGTGCGAGGGCCGCGTGGCGTACGTCCCCAACGGCGCGGAGGACCTCTTCTTCGAGCCGGCGAGTGAGCGCGAGCGGGCCTCGGTCCGGGCCGATCTCGGGCTGCCGCCAGGGGTCCCCTACCTGCTCTCGGTGGCCAACTTCCAGCCGAGGAAGAACCTGGCCCGCCTGGTCCGGGCGGCGTCGAAGCTGCCCGAGGTGGCGCGGGGCGAGCTGGCCCTGGTGCTGCTCGGGACCGGCTCCGAGGCCGAGACCCAGGTGTTGCGCGGGGCGATCGCGGCGGCCGGCCGCCGCGCCCTGATCCGGATGCCCGGCTATCGCCAGGGCAAGGCGCCTGCGCGCGGCCTATGCCGAGGCGCTCGCGCTGGTCTTTCCCTCGCTCTGCGAGAGCTTCGGCATTCCGGCGGTCGAGGCAATGGCGCAAGGTACCCCCGTAGCGCTGGCCGACTCGACCGCCTTGCCCGAGGTCGGCGGCGCAGCGGGCTGGTACTTCGACCCCGAATGCGAGGATTCGCTGCGAGTCGCCCTCTGCAACCTGCTCGACCACGCCGAGGAGCGCGCCCGACGTGCCGCGCTGGGCGGGACGATCGCCGAGGGCTATCGCTGGCAAGCGGCCAACGACCGTCTCGTCGAGGCGCTGGCCGCGCGGCTCTGAAGCGCGGAGGAGCACACTACATCATGAATAGATATTCAACTTTTATTAGAATTGTAGTATAAATATATATAATAAATCGGATTGATTCATGAATCCTGGCTCTCCTCGTCCTGGAAGTCAACCCAGAGGTCGGCCACGGGGAGGGCGAGGCCGGGGAGCACGAGGCTCTCGATCCGCTGCTCGCCTTCGAAGGCCCGTTCGGCCCAGACGTCGCCGTGACGGACGAGGACTATCACGCGACGCTGGTGCGGATCGACGATCCAGTATTCCAGGAGGCCATAGGCGAGATATTCTTGCCGCTTGGTCACGTAGTCGCGTTCCTCGCCGCCCTCGGAGACGACCTCAATGGCCAGCGTGGGGATGCGACGCTTCCGGTAATCCTTGGGCGCCCCCCGGAGGACCACGGCGACATCAGGATTGCGCCCGGAGACCATGCCGGGGAGCCAGAGGCGGAACTCCCCCGCGCCGCCGTAGCGGAGGATGACGCTGGGGTGTTCCTGACGGTAGCGGGCGATGCCATCATAAAGGTTGCAGACGACGTGGCCGTGCGGATCGTTGGGGACTTCGGTCACTTCGAGGACTCCCCGGGCCAGTTCGTAGCGATAGCCTTCTTCCTCCTCGGCCTCGAGGAACTCCTGTAAGGTCATGGCGCGGCCGTGATCGGCCGGGCCGATTCGGAGGGGGCGCGGGTCGACTCGGGAAGCGGCGGGGCTGTGAGGAATGATGGGCTGTCGTCCCCCGAGCGCTCGATCGTCTCGAGAGTGGGAGCGGGTTTTTCCAACGGGCTGTCGGCCATGGGCCTGACCCTCCGGGAGCGGGCAGAGCACCGGCCCGCCACCTCCGGAGAGAGGTGCGGGCCGGCGCGTGGGGAATTGGGGAGAACGATCGGTCAGTCGCTCGCCTCGGCGGCGGTCGTCGCGGGCTCCTCGCGCGGATAGCGGCTGTAGCCGGGACCCTTCTCGGCCAGGGCCTCGAGCGCCTCGGGGCGGATGCGGACCTCGGCCTCCTGGTGCGACTTGAATCCGGTCCCGGCTGGGACGAGGTGTCCAAGGATCACGTTCTCCTTCAGACCGACCAGGTAATCGACCTTGCCCGCCAGCGCGGCCTCGGTCAGGACCTTGGTCGTCTCCTGGAAGCTCGCGGCCGAGATGAAGCTGTCGGACTGGACCGCCGCCTTGGTGATCCCGAGAAGCTGCGTGCTCGCCGAGGCGGGCTTGGGCTTGATCCACTCGGCCTTGCGGCCGCCGGCCGACTCGACCCGGAGGTTCTCCTGGTCGAAGTGCTCCCGCGGGACGGTGTCCCCCTGGCGGAAGTCGGTGTCGCCCGGGTCCTTGATCTTGACGCAGCTCATCAGCTCCTGGTTCTTGGCCCGGAACTCGAACTTGTCGATGACCGAGCCGGGCAAGAGTCCCGTGTCGCCGACCGAGTCGACCCGGACCTTGCGAAGCATCTGGGCGACGATGATCTCCAGGTGCTTGTCGTCGATCTCGACGCGCTGCGAGCGGTAGACGTTCTGGATCTCGCGGAGCAGGTAGCGCTGGACCGCCTCCTCGCCCGAGATCCGGAGGATGTCGTGCGGCACGAGCGGCCCTTCGACCAAGGCGTCGCCGGCGCGGACGCGGTCGCCGCCGTGGACGCGAAGGTACTTGCCGTGCGGCACCAAGTGCTCGCGCTCGATCCCGCTCTCGTTCTTGACGATGATTGTCCGCTTGCCGCGGCGCTTCTCCTCGAGGAGTTCGACACGGCCGTCGATCTCGGCGATGACGGCCGGCTCTTTGGGCCGGCGGGCCTCGAACAGCTCGGTGACGCGCGGCAGGCCGCCGGTGATGTCCTGCGTCCCGCCGACCTCACGCGGGGTCTTGGCCAGGAGCGTGCCCGCAGTGATCTGGGCGCCCTCCTGGACCTCGATGCCCGCCCGCTCGGGAATGTAGTTATACGCCAGGATGTGTCCCTCGGCGTCCTCGATCAGGATCTGCGGGTGGAGGTCCCCCTTGTGCTCGATGATCGTCCGGCGGGTGTGGCCCGAGACGTCGTACTCGACCTTCATCGTCTCGCCCTCGACGATGTCCTCGTAGCGGACCTTGCCGCCGACCTCGGCGAGGATCGGAATGTTGTGCGGGTCCCACTCGCAGAGCATCGTGCCGCGGATGACCATCTGGCCGTCCTCGACCTTCATCTCGGCGCCGTCGGGGACGTCGTACTTCTCCAGTTCGCGGTTCTTGGCGTCGAGGATCTGGATCTCACCGTTGCGCGACAGCGCGATCTTCTTGCCCTCGTCGTTGACCACGAGGTTGATCCCGACGTACTTGACCCGACCCTCGCGCTTCGACTTGTGGTCCTTCTCCTCGACGCCGCGGGTGGCGACGCCGCCGATGTGGAAGGTCCGCATTGTGAGCTGCGTGCCCGGCTCGCCGATCGACTGCGCGGCGATGATCCCGACGGCCATCCCCGGCTCGACCAGTTGTCCGGTGGCCAGGTCCATGCCGTAGCAGCGGCGGCAGATGCCCAGCGACGCCTCGCAGGTCATCGGGCTGCGCACCTGGATCTTCTCGATCTGCATCTCCTCGAGCTTCCGCGCCGCGGCGACGGTGATCATCTCGTTCTCGCGCACGACCACCTCGTCGCTGATCGGGTTGACGATGTTCACCCGGCTGACGCGGCCCCGGATCGACTGGACGAGCGAGACCTCGACCTTCTCGCCCTTGTAGATGACGCCCTTGGTGATCCCCTGCGACGTGCCGCAGTCCTCCATCGTGATGACGACGTTCTGCGCCACGTCGGCGAGCTTTCTGGTCAGGTAGCCCGAGTCGGCCGTCTTCAAGGCCGTGTCGGCTAGTCCCTTGCGGGCGCCATGGGTCGAGCTGAAGTATTCGAGCACCGACAGGCCCTCGCGGAAGTTGGCCTTGATCGGCGTCTCGATGATCTTGCCCGAGGGCTTGGCCATCAGCCCGCGCATCCCGGCGAGCTGGCGGATCTGCTCGACGCCGCCGCGGGCGCCCGAGTCGGCCATCAGGAAGATCGGGTTCAGGTAGACCTGGCCGTTGCGGATGTCGTTCCGGAGCTGCTCCATCATCTCTGTGGTGATCTTTTCGCGGGCGTGCGTCCAGGCATCGAGGACCTTGTTGTACCGCTCCTGTTCGGTGATGATCCCGCGCTGATAGAGCTTGGCCGCCTTGGTGACTTCCTTCTCCGTATCGTTGAGGATCTGCTCCTTCGACGAGGGCGTCTTGAGGTCATCCGTGGCGAACGAGAGGCCCGAGCGGGTCGACTCGCGGAAGCCGAGGTCCTTCATGTTGTCGAGCAGGTTGATCGTCTCGGCGCGGCCGAGGATCTGGTAGCAGTCGGCGATGATCCCCTGGAGCTGCTTCTGCCCCAGCGCCATGTTGTAGTACGGCATCTTGGGGTGGAGGATGTCGTTGAAGATCACCCGCCCGACGGTCGTCTTGATGATCATGCCGGGGGTGAACTCCTTCTCCCCTTCGCCCCGGAGCTTCTTGTGCTGCCGGCAGGCGGAGCTTGATCATCGCGTGGACGCCAACCTTGCGCCTGGCTGAACGCGAGGAAGACCTCGTTGGGGCTGGAGAACGTCATCCCCTCGCCCGGCTCGCCGGGCGCTGGACGGTGACGTAATAAGAGCCCATGACGATGTCCTGTGTGGGGCTGATGATCGGGTTGCCGTTGGCGGGGCTGAAGATGTTGTTGGTGGACATCATCAGCGTCATCGCCTCGACCTGCGCCTCGATCGACAGCGGCAGGTGGACCGCCATCTGGTCGCCGTCGAAGTCGGCGTTGAACCCCTTGCAGACCAGCGGGTGGATCCGGATCGCGTTGCCCTCGACCAGGACCGGCTCGAACGCCTGGATGCCCATCCGGTGCAGGGTCGGCGCCCGGTTCAGCAGGACCGGGTGGTTGTGGATGACCTCCTCGAGGATGTCCCAGACCTCCTCGACCTTGCGCTCGAGCATCTTCTTGGCCGACTTGATCGTGTCGGCGTGGCCCAGCTCCTTGAGCCGCCGGATGATGAACGGCTGGAACAGCTCCAGCGCGATCTTCTTGGGCAGGCCGCACTGGTGCAGCCGGAGGTCAGGGCCGACGACGATCACCGAGCGGGCCGAGTAGTCGACCCGCTTGCCCAGCAGGTTCTCGCGGAACCGGCCCTGCTTTCCCTTGATCATGTCGGTCAGCGACTTCAAGGGTCGGTTGCTCGACCCGAGCACGGGCCGCTTGCAGCGGTTGTTGTCGAAGAGGGCGTCGACGGCCTGCTGGAGCATCCGCTTCTCGTTGCGGATGATGACCTCGGGCGCGTTCAGGTCGACCAGCTTCTTGAGCCGGTTATTGCGGTTGATGATCCGGCGGTAGAGGTCGTTCAGGTCGCTGGTGGCGAAGTTGCCCGAGTCCAGCAGCACGAGGGGCCGGAGGTCGGGCGGGATGACCGGGATGCACTCCAGGACCATCCACTCGGGCCGGTTGTCCCAGTCGCGCAGCGACTCGACGACCTTGAGCCGCTTGGTCAGGTCCTTCATCTTCTGCTTGCTGGAGGTCTCGGACAGCTCCTGGCGCAGTTGCTTCGAGAGGCTGACCAGGTCGAGCCGCGCCAGCAGCTTGCGGATCGCGTCGGCCCCCATGTCGGCCAGGAAACTATCGCCGAACTGCTCGCGGGCCTTGCGGAAGTCCTCCTCGGTCAGCAGTTGCCGCTCCTTCAGCGGCGTGTCGCCCGGGTCGATGACGACGTAATCCTGAAAGTAGATGATCCGCTCCAGGCTGGTCGTCTTCATGTCCAGGAGGGTGCCGAGGCGGCTGGGCATCGCCTTGAAGAACCAGATGTGCACCACCGGCGCGGCCAGCTCGATGTGCCCCATCCGCTTGCGACGGACGCGCGAGTGCGTCACCTTGACGCCGCAGCGGTCGCAGATCATCCCCTTGTACTTCATCCCGCGGTACTTGCCGCAGGCGCATTCCCAGTCCTTCTCGGGCCCGAAGATCCGCTCGCAGAAGAGGCCGTCCTTCTCGGGCCGGTAGGTCCGGTAGTTGATCGTCTCGGGCTTCTTGACCTCGCCGAACGACCAGCTTCGGATGTCGTACGGGCTGGCCAGCCCGATCTTGACGGCGCCATAATCATTGATACGATCGTAGGCACTTTCGCCCATGCTCACGAGACACTCTCCTCTGCACGCACTTGGCCGTGCCGAAGCGGGGTGGTTTCGGGGGAAAGTCAATTCAGCTCAGCGGTCGGTCAAGCGATCGGACATCGCGTTCCAAGTCGGGGGCGTCGTCGAAAAAAAAGTCCGCAGGCTGACCCTCTCGTTTCGAGAGGATCGCTGCGGTTCAGACGGTCATCCAGGACCGTTGGCGTCACACCGGCCTCCTCCGTCGCCGGACACTCGAAGACTCCAGCTCCAAGCCGAAGACCTCGAACAACGAGGCAGACGCGCACCCCGAACGGGGTCTGCGCCAGTTGCCGATGGAGTCGGTTCCTGTTGATGTTACGCGAATCTCAAGGCCAATTCCAAGGAAAATCTGCTTGACACGGCGGATTTTTTTCCGAAAGCGGGGTTGAATCCCTCGTCCTGACTCGTTTCCGTTGACCTCGTCTTGTGTGTAGACATCAATTATGATCGGGGAGGTGGCCTGCCCCCCTCTTCGTGGGCAGGCCGCCCGGAATTCGTTTGGGGTGACGACGGTTCAGATCCGCTTCTTCTCGAGCTGCATGTTCAGGCCCAGGCCGCGGATCTCGTTGGTCAAGACGTCGAAGCTGGCGGGGGTGCCGGCTTCGAGGGTGTTCTCGCCCTTGACCATCGACTCGTAGATCTTGGTCCGCCCCTCGACGTCGTCGCTCTTGACGGTGAGCAGCTCCTGGAGGATGTAGGCGGCGCCATAGGCCTCCAGGGCCCAGACTTCCATCTCGCCGAACCGCTGGCCGCCGAAGCGGGCCTTGCCGCCCAGTGGCTGCTGGGTGATCAGCGAGTAGGGGCCGGTGGCGCGGGCGTGGATCTTGTCGTCGACCAGGTGGTGCAGCTTGAGCATGTAGATGTAGCCGACCGTCACCCGCTGGTCGAACTTCTCGCCGGTGCGGCCGTCGTAGAGCTGGGCCTTGCCGTTCTCGGGCAGGCCGGCGTCCTTGAGGCACTGGCGGATCGTCTCCTCGCTGGCGCCGTCGAAGACCGGGCAGATCGCCTGGAACCCGAGCTTGGCGGCGGCCCAGCCCAGGTGCGTCTCGAGGATCTGGCCGACGTTCATCCGGCTCGGCACGCCCAGCGGGTTCAGGAGGATCTCGACGGGCGTGCCGTCGGCCAGGAACGGCATGTCCTCCTCGGGGAGGATCTTGGCGATGACCCCCTTGTTGCCGTGGCGGCCGGCCATCTTGTCGCCGACGGAGATGACCCGCTTGGTCGCGATGTAGATCTTGACCATCTGGAGGACGCCCGAGGGGAGCTCGTCGCCCCGCTTCAGGCTGTTCAGCCGGCGGTCCTTCTCATCCCGCAGGGCCTCGATCCGGCGGCGTACTGGCGGACGACCTTGCGCGCCTCGACGGTGCGCTCGGGGCTGCGGAGGTCGAGCGCCTCGAGCTTGAACCGCTCGCTCTCGTCGGCCAGCTCCTTCGGGTCCTTGGTCGCGGCCCAGCGGCTTGCCCGTGGTCGGGTCGAGCACCGGGCCGCCGACGGCCTCCTCCAGCGCCTTGATCATCTGCTTGTACTCGTCGGCGATCTTGACGTTCTCGGCCTGCTCGGTATCCTTCAGCTCCTTCTCGAAGGCCTTGCGCTCGTCCTCGTTCAGGCTCATCCGGCGGCTGAACCGCTGGGTGTTGATGACGATCCCCTCGACGCCCGAGGGGACCTCCAGCGAGTCGTTCTTGACGTCCTCGCCGGCGCGGCCGAAGATCGCGTGGAGCAGCTTCTCCTCGGGCGTCAGCTCGCTCTTCGACTTCGGCGCGACCTTGCCGACCAGGATGTCGCCCGGCTTGACGTAGGTGCCGATCCGGACGATCCCGTTCTCGTCGAGGTTCCGCAGCGCCTTCTCCGAGACGTTCGGGATGTCGCGGGTGAACTCCTCGCGGCCGAGCTTCGTCTCGCGGATCTCGATCTCGAACTCCTCGATGTGGATCGAGGTGTAGACGTCCTCCTTCACCAGCCGCTCGCTGATGATGATGGCGTCCTCGAAGTTGTAGCCGTCCCAGGCCATGAACCCGACCAGGACGTTGCGGCCCAGCGCCAGCTCCCCCTTGTAGGTCGAGGCGCCGTCGGCCAGGATGTCCCCCTTCTTGACCTTCTGGCCGACGCTGACGATCGGCTTCTGGTTCAGGCAGGTCCGCTCGTTCAGCCCGACGTACTTGCGGAGCTTGTAGATCTGGTTGTGGTCGATGATCACCCGCGTCGAGTCGACGTAGGTGACCGTGCCGTCCTGCTGGCGCCTTGACGATCATGCCCGAGTTCATCGCGACGGAGCGCTCCAGGCCCGTGGCGACGATCGGCGGCTCGGCCACCAGGAGCGGGACCGCCTGGCGCTGCATGTTCGAGCCCATCAGCGCGCGGTTGGCGTCGTCGTGCTCGAGGAACGGGATCAGGCCGGCCGAGACGCCCACCATCTGCTTGGGCGAGATGTCCATGTACTGGACCTGATCGACGGGGATGGTGTGGAAGTCGGTCTGGTAGCGGGCGATGACGTTCGGGCCCTTGAGCTTGCCGTGCTCGTCCATCGGGGCGTCGGCGGGGGCGAGGTAGGCCTCGCTCTCCTCGTCGGCCCGCATCCAGACGACGTTCTCGGTGCGCTTGCCGTGCTTGATCTGGCGGTAGGGGGTGACGAGGAAGCCGTATTCATCGACGCCGCCGTAGATGCCCAGCGAGCTGATCAGGCCGATGTTGGTCCCCTCGGGGGTCTCGATCGGGCAGATCCGGCCGTAGTGCGAGATGTGCACGTCGCGGACCTCGAACCCGGCGCGCTTCCGGTTCAGGCCGCCCGGGCCCAGCGCCGAGAGCCGGCGCTCGTGGGTCAGCTGCGCCAGCGGGTTGGTCTGGTCGACGACCTGCGACAGCTCGCCCCGGCCGAAGAAGTACTCGATCGCCGCGCTGATGCTCTTGGGGTTGATCAGCGACCGCGGCGTCATGTCCTCGGCGTCCTTGAGGCTCATCCGCTCCTGGACGGTCCGGCGGAGCTTGAGGAACCCCTTGCGGAGCTCGTCGGCGGCCAGCTCGTCGATCGTCCGGAGCCGGCGGTTGCCCAGGTGGTCGATGTCGTCGACGTGGCCCCTCCCCTTGCGGAGGTTGAGGATGTACCGGATCGCGTTGACGTAGTCGATCGGGTCCAGGGTCATCTGGTCCTCGGGGATCGTCCTGATTGAACTTGCGGTTGATCCGGAACCGGCCGACCTTGCCCAGGCGGTAGCGGTTGGTGTCGAAGAACTTCTCGTGGAAGAGCTCCTTGGCCTTCTCCAGTTGCGGGGGATTGCCCGGCCGGAGCCGCTGGTAGATCCGGAGCAAGGCGCTCTCGTGGTCGGTGGTCGGGTCTTCCTGGAGCGACTGGAGGATGAGGGGGTCCTTGGCCTCCTTCAGGACGGCGATGGCGCCGAGCTGCGCGTCGGCCAGGATCTGCGCCGAGGTCTTCGAGATGGTCATGCCGCTCTCGATCAGGACCTCGCCGGTGGTCGGGTCGACGACGTCGCCGCAGGCGATTCGCCCTTCGAGCTTCGAGGCCGCCTTGGGGTCGCCGGTCGAGACCGTCTCGGTCTCGTAGAAGGCGGCCAGGATCTCCTCGTCGCTCGAATACTGCGGGCTCATCGCGCGGAGCAGGGTCATCGCCGAGAACTTGCCCGACTGGTCGATCCGGACGCCGAGGGTCTCCTTCTTGGTCACCTGGAGCTCGATCCAGCTCCCGCGCTCGGGGATGATCCGGCAAGCGTGGAGCTTGCGGTCGCCGGCCTCGATCTCGACCACGAAATCGACGCCCGGCGAGCGGTGGAGCTGGCTGACGACGACGCGCTCGGCGCCGTTGATAATGAACTCGCCGCCGCCGATCATGATCGGCATGTCGCCGAGGTAGACCGACTCCTCGATCGCCGTCTCTCCCTTGTTCAGGCGGAGCCAGACGTGCAGCGGCCGGCCGAAGGTCAGGCGGAGCTGGCGGCACTCGTCGGGTTCGTAGCGCGGCTTGCCCAGGTCGAACTTGATGTATTCCAGCCTCAGCGTCTTATCGCCATAGCTCTCGATCGGGAAGATTTCCCGGAAGACCCCCTCCAAGCCGCTCTCGATCCGCTGCTCGGCCGGGATGTCGGCCTGGAGGAACCGCTCGTAGCTGCGGGTCTGGATCTCGGTCAGGTCGGGGACCGGGAACACGTCATAGATCCGGCCGAAATTCCGTTGCTTGGCCGGGGTGATTCGACGCACGGTGGTCGCGGTGGGCATATCGTCGCGCTCCTCTAGCGGAGATGGGTGGGCGCGGGCGACCGGCGGTCTCGTCTGGCCGCCGGGGGTGCCGAACATTCCGGAGAACCGGCTGGGAGTGGCGGCCCATCGGGCCGGCTCGCGACCGGGGAGAGGGGCGGATCTCCTGGGGAGCATTTTCCCCATCGCCTGCGCACCGAGACACCCCGGAGCCCGACCAAGGGGCCGGCGCCGGGGCGAATCCAGCGATCCGAATGGTGCGACCTGCGCTCCGGCCTCGGCACGACGCCGAAGCGGACCGCCGTCGCGGACGGGACGGGCCTCTTCGGGGCGGATGTCCTTTACTTGAGCTTGACCGTGGCGCCGGCCTCTTCCAGCTCCTTCTTGAGCTTCTCGGCATCCTCCTTGGAGACGCCCGTCTTGACCGCCTTGGGGGCGGCCTCGACCGCGTCCTTGGCCTCCTTCAGGCCCAGCCCGGTGGCGGCCCGGACGATCTTGATGACGTTGATCTTGTTGGCGCCGATGGCTTCGAGCACCACGTCGAACTCGGTCTGCGCCGCGGCCGCCTCGGCCGGCGCGGCGGCGGCGGCAACGGCCGGGCCGGCCGCCACGGCGGCGGCGGCGGGCTTGATCCCGTGCACGACCTCGAGGTAGTCGCCCAGCGCCTTGGCCTCGAGGACGGTCAGCTTGACGATCGAGTCGCCCAGGGCCTTGATGTTGTCGGCGAAATTCGCGGTCTCGGCGGTGGCCATGACTCGACAGGTCCTTTCCTGCATGGGGTGCGTGGGACGCACCGTCAACCTCTCGGATCCCGGTGCGTCTCACGCACCCTAGCCTGGGGGTTCAACCGAACGATCCAAACCTCGCGCCACCGCCACCCCAGAGGGATGTGCGCTGCGGGGTTTCCACTGCGCGTCAATCAGCTTCCTTCCGCCGGGGCGTTGGCCCCGGCCTCGCCCGCGCCCGAGGCCTCCTCGGACAGGGTCTGCAACTGGCTCATGAGGCCGGCGGCCGGGGCGTTGGCCAGCGCGGCGACCCGCTGCGCGGGAGCCAGCGCCAGGCTCACCACCCGGGCGATCAGCGCCTCGCGGCTGGGCAGTTTGGTAATGTCCTCGACCTGCTCCGGCCCGATGACCACCCCATCGACCGCACCGCCCTTGATCTCGGGCTTCTTGAGGTTCTTGACCTGGGTGGAGATCTCCTTGGCCAGCTCGGCGATGCCGTCGCCCCCCCAGACCGCCACCGACGGGCCTTCCAGGTACTTCGAGAGCCCGTCCATCCCCATGTCGCGGAAGACGCGCCGCGCCAGCGAGTTCTTCAGTGCCCGGACCTTGATCGCCTTCTTCCGGAGATCGCGGCGGAGCTGGTATTCCGTGATCGCGTCCAACCCTTTCAGGTCCAGGATCAGGACCGACCGGCTCCCGTCCAGGTCCGACCGGAGCTGATCCATCATCAGTTCTTTGACATATTTGCTCATCTTCGCGTCCGGCTCCTCGCGCGGGGTCGGCTGTCGGTCACGCCACGACCGGGATACCCGGGCTCATGGTGGCCGAGACGGTGATCGACCGGATGTAGGTCCCCTTGGCGGCCGCCGGCTTGACCGACCGGAGGTGGTTCAGGAACGTGCTGATGTTTTCGAGTAACTGGGTCTCGGTGAAGCTCAGCTTGCCGACCGGGGCGGCGACGTTGCCCCCCTTGTCATTGCGGAACTCGATCTTGCCCGCCTTGAACTCGCGGACGGCCGAGCTGATGTCGGTGGTCACCGTCCCGGAGCGGGGCGAGGGCATCAGGCCGCGCGGGCCGAGCAACCGGCCGAGCGGGCCGACGACCCCCATCATGTCGGGCGTGGCCAGCGCGACGTCGAAGTCGAGGAACCCACCCTTGATCCTCGCCGCCAGGTCGTCGCCCCCGACGATGTCGGCGCCCGCCGCGGTTGCCTTCTCGGCGTTGTCTCCCTGCGCGAACACCGCCACGCGGACGCTCTTGCCGATCCCATGCGGCAGGGCGACCGAGCCTCGGACGTTCTGGTCACTCTGGCGGGGGTCGATCCCCAGGTTCGTCGCGACCTCCACCGTCTGGTTGAACTTCGTCGTATTGAACGTCTTCAGGTGCTTGATCGCATTGGCCAGCGGGACCGGATCGGCCGGGGCCTTCTCGTGCAACGCACGATAACGCTTCGAATGATAGGACAAGGTCGCGCTCCTTTCCGGAGGGCTGCCGCCGGATCACCCCGAGATTGGGGCGAGTCGCCGGCGGGCGGTCGCGCCGGGGCCTCTCGAATGATGGTGCCAGAGTGAGAACCATGGCCCGAGGCGCGGTGTCGGGAGTCCACCGCGGGCCGGCCGGCCACGTCCCCTGGCATTGATGATCAATCTCATTTTATCCCTTGATCTCGATCCCCATGCTCCGCGCGGTTCCCGCGATGATCCGGCAGGCGTGCTCGAGGTCGCGGGCGTTCAGATCGTGGAACTTCGTCTCGGCGATCTTCTTGACCTGCTCGGCGGTGACGGTACCCACCTTGGTCTTGTGCGGCTCGGCCGAGCCCGAGGCAATGCCCGCCGTCTGCTTCAGGAGGATGGCGGCGGGGGGACTCTTGGTGATGAACTCGAACGACCGGTCGGAGTAGATCGTGATCTCGACGGGGATCGTCGTCCCCTTCATGTCCTTGGTCCGTTCATTGAACTGCATCACGAACTGACCGATGTTGACCCCGTGCTGCCCCAGCGCCGGCCCGACCGGGGGTGCAGGGGTCGCCTGACCGCCGGGGCACTGGAGCTTCACCTTCGCCGTCATCACCTTGGCCATGGCCGCATGTTTCCCATTCGAGAAGGATCGAGAGATCGGTGTGCGTGGTGAAAATCGTGGAAGGGATGCAGGTTCGATCGACAGGTTTGGATGGGGGGGGCCGAGGCCGCTCGCCCGAGCGGGTCGGGAGGCTCTCGCTCGTCCCCTTGACTCGAAATCAACCGACCAGCACCCACCCCTCAAACTTAGTTCTCCAGGAACTGTCAACAAATAACTTGAACAATCTATGAGTGGCTCCGTGAAAATATGCACGGGTGGCTGGGGTCTCGTCTTCGAGTCCCCGGCTGAAGCGTTGTCGCAGGCGAGTGCCGGGGTCTCGAAGGCGAGACCCCAGCCACCCAAGGCAGCCTGAATGTTCAAGTTATTTCCTGACAACGCCTGAGTGGCCGTCCCCCGATCAAATCCGCTCCACCTGCCAGTATTCGAGGTCCACCGGCGTCGGCCGGTTGAAGATGATGAGCATGACCTTGACCAGGCCGCGCTGCTCGATGACTTCCTCGACGGTCCCCTCGAAGTTCTCGAACGGGCCGTCCTTGATCTTGACGCGGTCGCCCCGTTCGACATCGATCCGGACCTTGGGAGGCTGCTCGGTGGAGGAGGCGTCCTGCTGGCCGAGCATCTGGTTGACCTCGGTCTCGGTCATCTTGGTCGGCGTGCCATGGGCGCCGACGAAGTCGCCGACGCCGGGGGTCTCGCGGACGACGAACCAGGTCTTCTCGTTCAGCTCCATCTCGACCATGATGTAGCCGGGGTAGGTCTTCCGCTCGACCACCCGCTTCTTGTTGTTGCGGATCTCGGTGATTTTCTCGGTCGGGACCACGATCCGGCCGAAATACTTCTGGAGGCCCTGGATCTTGACCCGGCGCTCGAGGGCATCGCGGATCGTATCCTCGCGCGAGCTCTGGACCTTCAGGACGTACCAGACCAGTTGTGGGAGCGGCTCATCGTCGTCCGGGCTCGCGGCCGCGGCAGGACCAGCGGGTACGGCTGCCGGCACCGAGGCGGCGACGGCAGGCGTTGGCTCCGGAGCGGTCAGCCGACCGCCGTCCGGGGTCTGCTCCTCGATCTCGAACGCCGTCTCCTCCGAAGTCGGCGGGGCCGGCGGGGCTTCCGGGGACCCGGTCTCGTCGCGCGGCGAGACCGGCTCGGGGATCTCATCGGTCGGGTGACTCATGCGGCGCCACGCGGGGGAAGGAGGCCAACTACACGGGGAAATAAAGAACGAAACTCACGCCGGAGCCGGCGACGAGATCGGAGGGCCGGGATCAACCGGCGTTCGAACCGAACGCCCCTCCGCCTCCGAATTTCAAGACGCCGATGATCTGAAGCAGGTTCGACCAGAGCCAGTCAACGCCGAACAGGAAGACCGCCATCAAGATGACCGTCGTCAGAACCACCGTCGTCGCCCGGTACAGGTCGTCGCGACTCGTCCACGAGACCTTGTTCATCTCCGCCTCGGTGGCGATCAGGAACTCGACGAACGGGGGATACTCGACCACCCGGAAGATCAGCCAGCCGAGGACCAGCCCGACCATCACCGGGACCCCGAACCGGATCGCGTCCGACGAGGTGATCAGGGTCTCGTACAACCGCCAGAGCCCCAGCGCCACCAGGACCCCCAGGCCCAGCGCCGTGTAGTTCCGGGCGTAGCGGCCCTGCATCGGCTTGTACAAGTCGGCGCGAAACAGGTTCACCAGGAACGGGGCAATGCGGCGCCGGGAGCCTCCGGCCGGTCCCCCCTTCGCGGGCTTCAAAACCTTCGACGCCGGCTCTCCGTCTTTCACCTTGCCCATGGCACCTCTCTCGCATCCGGGGACGAAAATGGCTGATTCCGATCGCGGGCTCGGGCCCGAGGAGGACAGACCGCGGGGGGTTCGGAGAGACCATTCGAGGGCCACGGGCGCATCGGGAGGAGATCCCATGTCTCCTCCCGGGAGTCCCCTCACCGAATTTCCTCCTGAAACCCACTCTCCCCGAAGAGGTGGATCCTCGGAAGGCGGTGTGTTAGCTCCCCTGACGATCCCCTTCGTATCCCCTGGCCTCATCGCGGCCCATCATCCTGATGGCGGGAAGGGCGGCCCGGACCCGAGTGGCGAGGAGCACGAGCGGAGGGAATCGAACCCCCAACCGCCGGTTTTGGAGACCGGTGCTCTACCAATTGAGCTACGCTCGTAGCACGCGCGCCGGATCTCGGGCACCCTTCCGGCCTTTGGACCACGCCTTGAATGGGACAGCGGGACGCGGCAAGATCGCCGCGGGGCCGGGCCGGCCGTTCCAGCTCACGTCAGCTCACTTCTTCCGCGATTCTTTGTGCGGCGTGTGCTTGCGCTCGCGTCGGCAGTACTTCTTCAGTTCCAGGCGCTCTGCGCCTCGCGTCTCTTTCTGGGTCCGGTAGTTCCGTTCCCCGCACGAGGTGCACTCGAGCCAGACATATTCACGCATCACCCTCCTCCTGCGCCGGCATCCGCGCCGACCTCGACCGGACGTCCCCTCCCGACAATGTCTGGGGCGACCCTCCCCGCATGGAAAGGGCCGCACCCGAAGGATCACGACGGGAGGCCGGCCGGGAGCGTCGGCGGCTTCGGCCTCGCTCTCACTGAAGGATCTTGGTCACGACGCCGGCGCCGACGGTCTTGCCCCCTTCACGGATGGCGAACCGCAGGTTCTCCTCCATGGCGATGGGCGTGTGCAGTTCGACGGTCATCTTGATGTTGTCGCCCGGCATGCACATCTCGGCCTCGCTGTTGTCTTCCGCGAGCAGGTTCAGGACCGAGCCGGTCACGTCGGTTGTCCGGAAGTAGAACTGGGGTCGATAGCCCTTGAAGAACGGGGTGTGCCGCCCCCCCTCGTCCTTCGAGAGGACGTAGACCTCGGCCTCGAACTTGGTGTGCGGCGTGATCGAGCCGGGCTTGCAGACGACCTGGCCGCGCTCCAGTTCGTTCTTTTCCACCCCGCGCAAGAGCACGCCGACGTTGTCGCCGGCCTGCCCATGGTCAAGCGTCTTCTGGAACATCTCGACGCCGGTGACCACCGAGTTCTTGTTCGAGCCGAACCCGACGATCTCGACCGCGTCGCCGACCTTGACGACGCCGCGCTCGATCTTGCCGGTGCCGACCGTGCCGCGGCCCTTGATCGAGAAGACGTCCTCGATCGGCATCAGGAACGGCTTATCGATCACGCGGACCGGCTCGGGGATGTAGTCGTCCATCGCCTTGACCAGGTCGAGGATCGGCTGGGCCGCCTTCGGGTCGGTCGGGTTCTCGTACGCCGGGCGGCTGCACCCGCGGATGATCGGGATCTCCTCGCCGGGGAACTTGTAGTGCGTCAGCAGCTCGCGGAGTTCCAGCTCGACCAGCTCGAGCAGTTCCTCGTCATCGACCAGGTCGATTTTGTTCAGGAAGACGACCAGCGCGGGGACGCCGACCTGGCGGGCCAGCAGGATGTGCTCACGGGTCTGCGGCATCGGGCCGTCGGCCGCGGAGACGACCAGGATCGCCCCGTCCATCTGGGCCGCGCCGGTGATCATGTTCTTGATGAAGTCGGCGTGACCCGGGCAGTCGATGTGGGCATAGTGCCGCTTGTCGCTCTCGTACTCGACGTGCGAGACGGCGATCGTCACGGTCTTGTTCGCGTCACGGACGGTCCCGCCCTTGGCGATCTCGGCGTACTCCTTCTTCTTGGCCAGCCCTTGCGAAGCCAGCACCGACAGGATCGCCGCCGTCAAGGTCGTCTTGCCGTGGTCAATGTGGCCGATCGTGCCCACGTTGACGTGGGGTTTCGTCCTGGTGAAGGTTTCCTTAGCCATTGCTGCTCAACGCCTCACGGCATCCCTGTGGTCAATTGGTGGGCCAACCGCCCAAGCCGCCCCACACGTCAACCACGTGATCCGCTTCAGGCGGTCTCCCAACGGCCTGGGGCCGACCGTTGGGTCCAACGCACGTACCGCCCGAACTTGGGCCATGCCCAAAAGCTGCCGCTGGGATTTGAACCCAGGACCTCGTCCTTACCAAGGACGCGCTCTACCGACTGAGCCACGGCAGCATCTGCGTGATTTCTTCCCGGCCCGTCACGTCGCGCAATCAGACGAGGGTGACGCGGCCCATCCTCCGCCTGGCCCGGCCGCGAGAGCGGGTGATGGGAATCGAACCCACGTAGCCTGCTTGGAAGGCAGGTACTCTACCATTGAGTTACACCCGCGATGGTTCCTTCGGCTGACCGGCCGGCTTCCGTCTCCCCTCCCCGCCGGGACGTCGCGAGATCCCTCCAGGGTGCTTTTTTCGATGCCAAAATATTCTCCAGGATCCGCTCGATTGGCATGGGTGGAGCAGGATTCGAACCTGCGAAGGCAGTGCCACCAGATTTACAGTCTGGCCCCTTTGGCCGCTTGGGTATCCACCCGGTTTGAGTCGGAAGAGCCTCGCCGGGACCGATCCGGCGCCGCGTCTCCGAGCTTTCCGGTCGATGATCGAGGCCTCTCCCTCCGATGCAGCCGAGCAGAGCTGGCGGTGAGAGTCGAACTCACAACCGTCGGTTTACAAAACCGGTGCTCTGCCGATTGAGCTACGCCAGCGACCACGAGGCCGTGAAATTCCCAATGATACCGTCGCGCTCCTTCCATGCAAGAGCTTTTTCTCAGTCGAGGTCGCGAAACGTGTTGCGGAGTTCTCGCATGCGAAGTCGACACCTCGGGTCCGGGACCGGTTCGCAGTCGCCGAAGTGACCAGCGAACGCGACCGCGTTCGGTCATCGGCGAGGGCCTGGGGCTGCCGGTGCGGACGCGGTCGGGTGGAATCGGACCCTGTGTCGTAGTGCCTCAAGTGAGTATCGTACTGCGGCGCTGCCCGCCCGGCAAGGGGGTGGTGTCGAAAATGCGGGCGGGGTCATGAGGTCAGAGCATCGGCAGGTCGAGCTTCTCCTCGATGGCGATCTTGCGGAGCTTCTCCTGGGCCCGCGACTCGATCTGGCGGACCCGCTCCTTGGTGATCCCCAGCTCGCGGCCGAGCTGTTCGAGGGTCTGTTCGCTGGCGCCGTTGATCCCGTAGCGGCTGACGATGATCCTCCGCTCGCGGTCGTCGAGCCGGCCCAGCATCCCCTTGACCGCCTCCTGGTTCCGCTTCTGGGCGCTCTCGTACTCGTGCTCGTCGATCCGGGTGTCCGCGGCCGCCTCGAACATCTCCTCGTGGCCGGTGACGAACCGGTCGCGGCGGTAGTTCTCCTCGGGGATCGTGCGCGCGAAGTTCTTCATGATCGCCCAGGAGGCATACGTGCTGAATTTGTTGCCACGGGCGTAGTCGAACTTCTCGACGGCGCGGATCAGCGACATGTTGCCGTCGGAGACCAGCTCGAAGAAGTTGTTCGACGGGCCGACGTGCCGCTTGGCGATCGAGACAACCAGCCGCAGGTTCGCCCGGATGATCTGATTCTTGACCGCCAGCGCCTCTTCCTGCAACCGTTCGATCTCGTCGAGGTCGGCCGTCCGTGCCCGGCTGGGCTCGATCTGGTCGCGGAGCCGGTTAGCCAGGTACTTGAGATAGTTCATCTTGCGGAACAGGTGCACTTCCTGCTCGCGGCTCAGGAGTGGGACGTCGTAGAGGTCGGCCAGGTAGGGGGGCAGCCCCTTGGGGGCCTTGGTCCGGCGGGGCGCCTTGCCGTCGGCCGGCGCGGGTAGCGGGCCGAGGACCTCGGCGCGGGCGGTGGGGGCGTCGAAGCTCGGGTGCGGCATGTACTCGAGCTGGACGCCGAGGATCCGCCGCGCCCGCATCTCGTTGATGATGCGGTAGATGCTCGAACGGGTCCGGCCGAACTGAGCGGCCAGGACCTCAACCGAGACCCCTCGGCGGTAGAGGCGGTAGATCTGCCCCTTGGCCTCCTCGTCGAGCGGGCCCGTCGCGGGCGGGAAGATGGCCCGGTCGGGATAATCGCGACCGTAGGCTTTCAGAACGGAACGGACCGTTTCGGTGGAGCGTGACATCTTACGAGCGATCCTCCGCGCGATCTCGACCAGGCCAGCCTGGCTGACCAGCGCCATGCGACGGGCGCGGCGGACGATCTCGTCCCGTTCCGCGTCGGTCAGTTGCCGGAACCGGGTCCCCCGATCGACCTGGTCGCGATGCGTCTCCACGAACCGCGAGAGGCTCGATTCCAGGAACCCGACCTTGGTCCGCCCGTCGATGATGAAACGACGGGCCACCAGCCCTTGACGCCGCCACCGCGTCACCGTTCGGGGCGACACGTTGAAGCGGCGACTCACCGCGTCGACCGTCAGGACCGGCTCGGCCGCCTGCTCGGCAGCTTGACCGACCGTACGCGACAGGTCCTCGACGAACATACGAAGGTCATGCCGGACATCACTGCCGTCGAGCACCAGCGCGGGCGTCCCCTCCGGGCGGAACCCCGTGATCCGATAGCAGAGATATTCGTACGGGTAGCACTTGTGCGTCTCGATCTCGCCCAGGAGCTGCTCGGCCCGGTCGATCTGCTCGAGACGACGTTCCCTCGGAGCGAACCGCGCCTGCTGTTCCTTGAGTTGCTTCAGCGCTGGATGGCAGTAGCTGCTCCCCATCCTCGAAACTCTCCCCCGGGCCAGGCAGTGCCCCCCACCCTCAAGATGTCGGACCTCCCAGCGAGCGAGCGCTTCCCCAACGCAGATGACCTCGAGCGACCGCGTGTCTCTTTCCCCTGTCCCGAATGGCCCCGCAGTCGTTCGTCCTCGCGGGGCCATTCTTGGGGAAGGAGCCGCGGTTTTCACGTCGAAACGAGCGAGACGCCGAGGTGGCCAACGAAGTTCGCCCATTGAACTACGCAAACTCAGTGCCTTTGGATCGATTATTCCGGAAAAATCGCCCGAAGGCCCTGCGACCAACCGTTCAAGGCGAACCGAACGGCCGTTTGAAACGGACGTTTCAATCATGCGCTTCCGGGGGTCTCTTGGTACAGAAAAAAAGAGCAAAATAAAGAAATTTCTTGGACACAGCTCCCGCGGATGTGTGGGCGCGGACCATAGAGTTTCAAAAAGTCCCGCGATCTCGGGAACTCCGCAATGTTTTCCATTTTGATGATATCTCGTTACTTCTACTATAATGGATAGCGCAAGTCATTTGATGAAAAGAAGTTAGTGGTCGGATCGTCCCCTCGAAATCTGTGAAGAAACAAAAATGTTGCGTGTTACATGCATGCGTGGTCGCCTGGAAAACAAAGGGCCTACGAAATGCCATGAATGCTCATAAAATCAACTATCTGGAAAATTAGGGAGAATCGTTCCACAGGTCGTTTTCCAGATATAGAGTTGCAAAACCGTTACAGTAGCCGGGCGGCCTGAATTGCATCCCATGACTGTTCAGGTTATAAAGCACTTAGGCGAAAATGCCATCTAAACACTCTTTAAGGAAGCAGCCTCTTGTTATTGAAGCTGGGGGTGTATCGGATTTATGGCCAAGCTGATCGGTGCTCAGCCAATGGTCTTGCAAGCGATCCTCGACGCTCAAAGGGAGACCCAGAATTACATCGAGGACTCCCAGATTGCCCAGTCTACCCGGATCGCTCTGAATAACGTACGGCACTGGCTGGAGACCATCGAACGCGAGGGCTACGTCGAGGTCGCCCGCACCGAGGTTGGTCTGAGCGCCTCGATCACAGCCCTGGGGAGTCTGGCCTTGGAGCAGTTCCGGACCTTCCCGTCTGAGGTACGGGCGGCGGGCCGGACGGACTGGGCCCCCGTGTCCGACGGGGGCCAGGACGGGGACGGCCTCTCGCGGCCATTCGGCCAGGTCCCACAACCCGGATCTCCCACGGCTCAGAACCTCGCGACTCCGCGAGATGGCGGGGACAACGCTCCGGACGGGTCGAAGCGAAAGACACCCAAACGCAAGAGACGCGCCCGACTGAATGAGACGCTCCCTGGCCCTCGCGCTGCCCAGGAAGGTGAAGTAGCGGCGGCCTCCGCCGGATCGAGTTCAGGAAAGGTGGAAGCCCGAGGGGACGGGTCCGAGCCCTCGGGTGCCCACGACAATGACCGGTGGAGAGCATATCGAGGCCGGATCCGGGGTCATATCGAAGGGTTCCTGGGGACGCTCGGCCGGGATGAGGGGCAGGGCCAGCGAATGCTGGGCCGTGTCGCCGGGGCGTTGGGGATCGCGAGCGTGCAGGACGACGAGGACCGGCTGAAGAAAAGGATCACGGCCGTTTTGCTTGACGCTGAAGATGAGCATACGATTCCAAAACTTGTCCGGCTTCACGTCGATCTCTCGAAGGAAGGCTCGAGCCGGGCGGCCGATGGGATCGCGGACTGTGTCGACCTGATCTTGCCCCTCTACCTTTCTCGTGAGGCGGTCGACAGGGCGTGGCGTCAGCTTCAATTCCAGAAAGCCGTGCTCATCGAGGGGACCGTGGCCAGGGAGACGGGCGCGGAGATCCTCATGGCGGGCGTCGACGGGGAGCGTACATGTTTCCTCCCCCACGTTCCGGGCGAGCCTCGGGGTAAGAACTCAATCCCGTTCGAACCGGTCGCGATCGGCGACCTCTCACTCGACGCCCAGGTCTTGGCCGTTCTCAGAGATCTTGCCACGGGAACGGGCGTCCCCTTGGGCAAGGCTCGATCAGAGGGCGAGGGCAAAGATGTCGCGGCTCGAACGGAACATTTGAAGAAGGAACTCTGCGGCTGGCTGGGGCCGGCCAAGGATCTAACCGGTCGGACGCACTACTGTGCACTGGCGATTCCGGAAACACCCGTGGAGCGGGAGAACCTGAAGAAAATCCTCAAGAAAGTTCGCGAGCTGGTTCCGCCCCTGGTGTTCATCGAATTGGACTCTCAAAGCCCAACGCTCGAACGGGAGATGTACTTCATCAGATGTCTTAATACACGGTTTAATTTAAATAAATAATGCATAGAATCTCTGCCGTGGACGTGGGTCACGTCTCGACAAGTATCAGGGTCAGGAGACATGCGGGATGCCGGTTCCACCCGTGATCGATTGTCAAACCCCCGTCAAGCTGATTGATCGCCCTGGCCTTCCCGAGCAGTATCACCTCTTCGATCCCGAGAGCGCGTTGGCGATCCGCGCCGCGCTGGCGGCGAAGCGCCCCTTGTTGGTGCGCGGCGAGCCGGGCGTGGGCAAGACCCAGCTCGCGGCGGCGGCCGCCAATGTCCTCAAACGGCCGCTCGTGCAGAAAGTCGTCGACTCACGGACGGAATCGCGCGACTTGTTGTGGGAGTTCGATGCGATCATGCGCCTGGCGGACGCTCAGGTTGCCGCCGCGTTTCTCTCCAAGACGGATGGTCAAAGGGCGTCGGATGAAGGGGAGCCTCGGGGCACCGGGGGCGAGGAGCTACGGGTCGCGCTTGGCGGTCGGCAACTACGTACGTCCCGGCCCCTTGTGGTGGGCTTTCGACTGGGACGATGCTTGCGAACGAGCGAACCGCACCAAGACGCCTCTCCCACGATGCGGTCCGGGCGACGACCCTCGGAACGGATGCGTCGTCCTGATCGATGAGATCGACAAGGCCGACTCGGATGTCCCGAACGGGCTCCTCGAAGCGCTGGGCTCCGGCCGCTTCACCCCGCTCGGGCAAACCGAACTGGTCGAGGTGCGGGGGGAACCGCCGCTCGTCGTGATCACGACGAACGAGGAGCGGGTTCTTCCCAACGCGTTCGTGCGCCGTTGTCTGGTCTTGGAGCTGAAGCTGCCTCGGGACGATCCCAAGCTGGTCGAGCACCTCATCACAAGAGCGGAGGCCCATTTCCCGAAGTGGGCCAAGATTTCGAAGGAATTGCTCCGCGAGGCGGCCGAGTTGTTGGTCGCCGATCGACGAGCCGCCAGGGAAGGGAACGTGTCCCCGCTGCCCGGCCAGGCGGAATATCTCGACCTGCTTCGCGCAGTGTACCATCTGGAGCCCGGGGACGTGGATCGTCAAAAGAAGATACTTAAGTCCGTATCGAAATACGCGGTCCGCAAGTACGAACAGGTCGGACCATGAAGGATGTCTTGACGGGGCGAGTCGATCTGGTTCGGGCGTTTGGGTCCGGTGGGGCCGAGTTGCAGGAGGCCGTCGCCCGACTCTTGGGGCTGGAACGCCTGGCCCCGGAACCGTCGGAACGTGTCGGTGAGGCGGAGGGAAAAGCCTGTCGGCCATCGCAGCCCCGCCCCCCGACTCGCCGGTCATGGTCGAGGAGATGACCCTCTCGCCCTTCTGGTACGCCAAATCGTTCGCTGTGCGCGAACGCCTCATCGCCGTCGGCGCGGCCGCTCCCACAGTTCTCCCCGACGATGACCCGGGGACCGAGGAACGACGCGAGCGGACACCCCCCGCGCCCTCTCCCTTGGCTTCGGGCGCCGCCGTCCTCACGAGGTTGCGCCGCGTGTCCGCATTCTCAAGGACCAGTGGCGAACCCGACGTGCAGCGGATCGTCGAGCTCCTGAGCCGGGGTCTCTTCCTCGATGCCTTGCCGCGTCGTTCACGCAAGTCGTGGGGCCGATCGATCCATGTCATCGTCGATCGTCATCGTCGGCTGGCGCCGTACTGGGGAGATCAAGACGACGCGGTTCGGTCTCTGAGCCGTGTCTATCCCCGTGATGGTTTTCAGGTCGCGGTCCTCGGAGAAGGGGAATGCGATCCTCGCCTGTGCTGGCCCCGACGGGAAGCCAAGTATGCCTTGCCCGAACCGGGGACGACGGTCGTCGTGCTGGGTGACCTCGGCTGTCTGGCCCTTGACGGGGGCAGTTCTCAGGGGTTCTGGGTTGAATGGGGGGGTCGCTATCGCAAGAACAGTCATCGAACTGTCGCGCTGGTCCCCTGTGACGCGGGGGTCGTTCCGGAGGAATTGGCCCGTGACTGGACGATCATCCCCTGGGAAGACCCGATCGAATCGAGAAACGTCGTACTGAGTCCGGAAGAGACCGAGCGGGTTACCACGAGCATCCTCACGCTGCTGTCGTTCGCGCTGCGCGTGGAGCCACGGATGATTCGTGAGGTCCGGCGGATGCTGGTCGAAGGCCGTCGGGTGCCGGGATCGAATCGCGTGTTTGGCAGCATGAGGCGTTCCAAAGCCGGCATTGCGAGGCGGCGGCGTTCCGGCCGGAAGCGGCCCAGCAACTCCGGGCCCGGATCGAGTCCCAACCGGCGGAACTGCGGCGGAAGGTCTACAAGCTCACCGAGCAGGTTCGCGAAAGCATGTATCCGGGCGTTTGGTTCGCGGAGCTCCTCGGCCTGGAAAACGAGGCTGCGCAGGTGGGGCTCCCCGAAAACGATCTTGAGCAGGCGACACGGTGGTTCCAGCAACAACGACGGTTCCTGCGGGAGATCGGCGCTCCAGAGAATCCCGAGGGCGACGAGGCGACGTGGTTCCGCCGGGTTCTGGTTCGCCTGCCCCAGTTGGCCTACCAGGGGAAGGCGGGCGATGCCTTGCACGAAATCTGGTCCCTGATCGGGTCGCGCGAGGATCGCCCGCCGGACGGCCTGGACCCCGCGCGGCTTCCCCCACGCGAGGGTTCTATGCGAACCGTCGAGCTGCGCCAGGTCGCGAACAGCCTCGTGGCACGAACCGGGCCGAGAACCCAGCCGGTTCGAGAACCAGGGGCGGAAGCTGCGCCTCCGGGCAGCTTGGTCGGGCTGATCCGCACCCGGAACACGTTGATCAAAGTCGAGCCGTTCGATTCCCGGTTGCCCGACCGCTTCTGGCCTCGGGGCCAGCGCCCCGCCTGGGTGTCAGAATGGGGGGAGGATCAGTACGGTCCCTGGTGTTCGTTCCGCGTGCAGGATGTCGTGCAGCGCCTGCGCTGGGTCCCGCCCGGTCAATTTGTGATGGGCTCGCCGCCGGAGGAAGCGGGACGCGACTCCGATGAGGGCCCTCAACACCCAGTGCGAATCACTCGCGGCTTCTGGCTGTTCGAGACGCCGTGCCCGCAGGCGTTGTGGGAGGCGGTGACGGGCTCGAACCCGAGCCGGTTCCGGTCGCCGACCCGGCCGGTGGAGGGGGTGAGCTGGGCGGATTGCCAGGGGTTCGTGACGCGGCTGAACGGCCTGTTGGAAGGTTTGGAGCTGTCGCTGCCGTCGGAGGCGCAGTGGGAGTACGCGTGCCGGGCGGGGACGACGGGGGCGACCTATGCGGGGGATCTGGAGATCGTCGGCAAGTATCACGCGCCGCGCTTGGACGGGATCGCGTGGTACGGGGGCAACTGCGGGGTGGGTTACGAGCTGGGCGAGGGCGAGGACATCTCGTCCTGGGCGGAGACGCAGTACGCTCTGAAGCGGGGTGGGACGCATCCGGTGAGTGGTAAGGCCCCGAATCGGTGGGGCCTGTACGACATGCTGGGGAACATCTGGGAGTGGTGTCAGGATTCCTTTGATTCCCAATTCTATGAAAAGTCGCCGCGCGATGATCCGGTCGCGCCGCTGGGAGCGTCTGCCGCCCGGGTCCTCCGGGGCGGTTCGTGGGCCTCGTACGCACGCTACGTGCGTGCCGCGGCCCGGTTCAGGTGCGATCCCGGCAACCGGCGCGACGCCCTGGGCTTTCGCTGCGGCGAGTTCCAGAGCTCAGGTCCGGCAAGAGCGGAGCCAGGGGTGGAGCGAGTGGTGAGCGGGTCTGAGCCAGGTGCGGAGCACGGCTCAGACCGCGAACCCACGAGCGGAACCCGGTGGCTCACGCGGCTGGATGAGGATGGCGATCGCTTGGTGATGCAAAGCCTCCCCTCGATCCGCATCCTGTCCGACGTCGAAGAGCTGGTGCTTGAGGTCATGACGCGCCCGGCTTGGGCCTCGGCGGTCGGCCGGGATGTGTTCGGCCTGTGGGCAGAATTCCTGATGGGGGAAACGGTTCAGCAGCGTCTGCGCTGGATCCCGCCCGGCCGATTTGTGATGGGCTCTCCGCCGGAGGAAGCGGGACGCTGGGAGAGCGAAGGTCCGCAACGCACGGTGCGGATTTCGGAAGGGTTCTGGCTGTTCGAGACGCCGTGCCCGCAGGCGTTGTGGGAGGCGGTGACGGGCTCGAACCCGAGCCGGTTCCGGTCGCCGACCCGGCCGGTGGAGGGGGTGAGCTGGGCGGATTGCCAGGGGTTCGTGACGCGGCTGAACGGCCTGTTGGAAGGTTTGGAGCTGTCGCTGCCGTCGGAGGCGCAGTGGGAGTACGCGTGCCGGGCGGGGACGACGGGGGCGACCTACGCGGGGGATCTGGAGATCGTCGGCGCGAGGAACGCGCCGCTCCTGGACGGGATCGCGTGGTATGGGGGCAACTGCGGCGTGGGTTACGAGCTGGGCAAGGGCGAGGACATCTCGTCCTGGGCGGAGACGCAGTACGCTCTGAAGCGGGGTGGGACGCATCCGGTGGGAGGTAAGGCCCCGAACCGGTGGGGCCTGTACGACATGCTGGGGAACGTCTGGGAGTGGTGTCAGGATTCCTATGATTCCCAATTCTATGAAAAGTCGCTGCGCGATGATCCGGTTGCGCTTTCGGGGGCGTCTGCCGCCCGGGTCCTCCGGGGCGGTTCGTGGAGCTCGAACGCTCGCGCCGTGCGTGCCGCGTCCCGGAGCAGGCTCGATCCCGGCACCCGGGTCGACTACCTGGGCTTTCGCTGCGGCGAGTTCCGGGCCGGGGAGGTGGAGCGAGGTGGTGAGCGGGTCTGAGCCAGGTGCGGAGCACGGCTCAGACCGCGAATCCACGAGCGGGACATCCGACGCGCTTTTTTTGAAATTTTTTGAAATTTTTACAATCTATTTTGCCGATACAATTGGGTGTTTGCAGGGAGAATGGTCATGAAAATGCGGTTCTTCACGATCCCCGCTCAAGAAGTGCGGCGCGGCCGGCGAGTTGAACGGGTTCTTGTCGCACCATCGAATCCTCACCGTCGAACGGCATTTTGTGCCGGACGGTTCCAACAGCGCCTGGGCGATCTGTGTCAGCTATCTCGATTCCGCCGAACGTCCGGTGGCCGAAAAACGCAGCGGACGCGTCGATTATCGTGAGGTGCTGTGCGACGCCGACTTCACGGTTTTCGCGAAGCTCCGATCGCTTCGGAAGACACTTGCGGAGCAGGAGGGGGTCCCTGCGTACGCGCTGTTCACCAACGAGCAGCTCGCGGACATGGTCCGACAGAAGATCACGTCCATGAAAGCCCTCGAGCAGATCAGCGGCGTTGGTCTGGCGCGTGCGAAGAAGTACGGAGCGACGTTCCTCGAAATCCTCAAGACCCACGGCAATGGTTCGGCGGGCGCCACCGAGGCGGACGGTCGGGGCCCGGCATGAAACGGACTCGCATCGATCTGGCGGACGTCGCCGATTTGACGAACCTCGCGGAGGCGACGTTCCGTGCTGCCCGCGGAAAACGCCGGCGTTCCGAGGTCAGCGACTTCCTGGACCGCCTGGACCGAAACATCGAAGACCTCCACCGTGAGATCCTTGACGGCTCGATCCAGGTCGGACAGGGCCGCCGCTTTCGGATCCGCGACCCCAAGCCCCGGACCATCTATGCCCCTTGCTTTCGCGAACGTGTGCTGCATCACGCGTTGATGCGGCCGATCGTGCCCGTGTTGGACCGGGCACTCGTCGACGACTCGTACGCTTGCCGGACCGGCAAAGGGGTACTCGCCGCGGTCCGGGTGCGCAACAGCACGCACGGCGGTTCTCTTGGTACGTGAAGATGGACGTTCGGGCCTACTTCGCGAGTATCGACCACAATGTCTTGGAGCGGCGGCTGCGAACCCGGTTGAAGGGGGAGGGCGTCCTGCGGCTCACTCACCGGATCGTGACCGCTCATGAGGACGCCCCCGGCAAGGGGCTGCCGATCGGGTCACTTACGTCACAAATCTTCGCCAATGACTATTTGGACCCGCTCGACCGATTCCTCCTGGAAACATGCGGTGTCGAAGGCCTGGTTCGCTAC
Organism: uncultured Planctomycetaceae bacterium; assembly: GCA_963803395.1. Taxonomy (GTDB): domain Bacteria; phylum Planctomycetota; class Planctomycetia; order Isosphaerales; family Isosphaeraceae; genus JAFANO01. The sequence continues at coordinate 93,987 of CAWDND010000091.1, read as the reverse complement.
ATGGATGACTTCGTCTTCTGGACGCGCACGCGGTCTGATGCCATGTGGATCAGAGACGAGGTCAAGGCGTTCCTCGCCCGGCGACTCTTGCTGACGGCCAAGGAACCGGTCGAGATGAACCGGAGCGAGCGGGGCGTCACGATCTGCGGGTTTCGCGTCCGGCCGGGGACAGTCCGGCTGTCACAGCGTCGGCGGAGGGGGTACATCGAGGCTCGGCGTCGGTGTGAAGAGGATTATCGGGCAGGCCGCATCGACGCCGTTCAACTTCAACACGCTTACGATACGGCCCACGCCATCACGGCGACATGCCGACGCTCGGGCTTGGAGACTGCGCGCGTTTGATGTCTTGGACTGGCACGGAGTGGCACGATGACGTCTAATGGGATCCGGTGGCTGGTCGAAGCGTCTGCCGCCCGGGTCCTCCGGAGCGGTTCGTGGAACTCGAACGCACGCAACGTGCGTGCCGCGTACCGGAACAGGAACGATCCCGGCAACCGGAACGACAACCTGGGCTTTCGCTGCGGCGAGCTCACGACGGGGCGGGATCGCCCCCTCGGGAACAGACCGGCCTCCTGTCCGCCGCCTCCGGCGGTGGCGAATGAAGAGACCGTCGGCGTGTAAGTAGTCGCCGCGGATGCGGGGGCGAAAGCTCGCCGATCGGTCGTTCTCATGGATCATGAACGGCCCATGATCACCATGTCCGCCCTGTTAAGTTCTACGGTCACTGGCACGCTTTCTTCGAAGCGATCCGGCACCATCGTCCCGTTCTACCCTCCCTGGGCGTCCCTCATAACAAGCTTTGACAAATTTTGCTAAGCTCGCTAAATTCCCAAGAGATGGTCTTGAGCAAGAGGAGCCAGGTTGGATGAACGTATCACTTACCCCCGAACTTGAGCGGTTGGTTCAACAGAAGGTCGAGAGCGGTCGGTATCTCTCCGCGAGCGAGGTCGTGCGTGAGGCCCTCCGACTCTTGGAAGAGCGGGACCAGCTCGGAGAGCTGAAGCTCGAAGAGTTGCGGAAGTTTGCCGCCCTCGGCATCGAGCAGGCGGACCGGGGAGAGGTTGCCCCTCTCGACCTTGACGCAACTTTGGCCAGGGTCAGGAACCGGAAGGCCAAGGTTCAAGAGGGCCGCTAATGGCCCGCGTCGAACGCACTGAACAGGCCGAGCAAGACCTTGAAGAGATTTTGGACTCCCTCGACGACCACAGCCCCGCCGCGGCCGACCGCTTCGCCAGGACTTTCAAAGAGAAAACCGAGTCCCTCGCTCAGATGCCCCGGATGGGGCGGAGCCGTGAGGAACTCGCCCCCGGTCTCCGGAGCTTCAACGCCGGCAAGTACCTCATCCTCTACCGTCCCATCGAGGATGGCATTCAGGTCATTCGAGTAGCCCACGGCTCCCGCGACCTTCCAAGCCTCTTCGATTCCTGAAAACGGGAAGCCCATCCACTGTATCGATCGTAGGCCCGTGGCCTCAGCCTCACCGTGCCATTTACCACTGAAGAAACGATGCCAAAAAGCGGCGAAGTTAACACCGCCCCACGCGCGTCCCTCAAAATACTCCATCCACTGGCTCAAGGGCTACCGCCGGCGTGGGCCTGGGAGTGGGGCGAGGACCGTTACGGCCCTTGGTGTTTGTTCCGTGTGCAGGGGGTCGGTCAACGTCTGCGTTGGATCCCGCCCGGCCGGTTTGTGATGGGTTCGCCGCCGGAGGAAGCGGGTCGCTGGGAGGATGAAGGTCCGCAATGCACGGTGCGGATTTCGGAAGGGTTCTGGCTGTTCGAGACGCCGTGCCCGCAGGCGTTGTGGGAGGCGGTGACGGGCTCGAACCCGAGCCGGTTCCGGTCGCCGACCCGGCCGGTGGAGGGGGTGAGCTGGGCGGATTGCCAGGGGTTCGTGACGCGGCTGAACGGCCTGTTGGAAGGTTTGGAGCTGTCGCTGCCGTCGGAGGCGCAGTGGGAGTACGCGTGCCGGGCGGGGACGACGGGGGCGACCTACGCGGGGGATCTGGAGATCGTCGGCGCGAGGAACGCGCCGCGCTTGGACGGGATCGCGTGGTACGGGGGCAACTGCGGGGTGGGTTACGAGTTGGGCGAAGGCGAGGACATCTCGTCCTGGGCGGAGACGCAGTACGCCCTGAAGCGGGGTGGGACGCATCCGGTGGGTGGTAAGGCCCCGAACCGGTGGGGCTTGTACGACATGCTGGGGAACGTGTATGAATGGTGCCTGGATGATTATCGAGCCGATTCAAACGCTTCGGCAGGGGGTGCGTCAGCGTCTGCCGCCCGGGTCTTCCGGGGCGGTTCGTGGCTCTCGGACGCGCGCGACGTGCGTGCCGCGTGCCGGGCCAGGATCGATCCCGGCGGCCGGCTCGCCCTCCTGGGCTTTCGCTGTGGCGAGTTCCGAGCCGGGGAGGTGGAGCGAGTGGTGAGCGAGTCTGAGCCAGGTGCGAAGCACGGCTCAGACCGCGATCCCACGAGAGGACGGCAAAATAACCTGAAGTCAGAGTGAGCTGAGTTCCGGGATTCCGGATCTCGCGGTCCGTGGACCCGACCGCGGCAAGGATTTAGGATGGGCCGTAGGGGGTGGCGAGGCGATCGATCCGGGGTTTGCCGAATTGACAGTGGCGACGGAGTCCTACTAGAGTGAGAGAGCCGCAAGGGGACCGAATCCTTCGAGAGAATCGTCGGGGCGAGCGGAGGGAACCGTATCGCCAACGATCTGGATGTCGGGTTTTGTCCACCCGGCCCTCATCGACTCACGGAGACTGGGCGAGCGTCGAGGGGAGGAGCTAGGGATGGCGAATTGCCGGTGGTGTGTGGTCGGCTTCGGGGCGCTGATGATGGGGACGGGCGCCGTCGGGTCGGCCACGCCGGCCACGCTCCGCGAGTCGGCCCGGGTGGGGGACTCGACGCAGGTGCTCATCACGTTGGAGGCGGACGGCCATTACCGGCCCGCCCCGCCGTCGGGCACTCCCAAGGCCGAGCCGGGCAAGCGGATGGCCTTGAAGGTTGAGACGCGGCTCGATTTCGCCGAGCGGGTCGTGAACGTCGACGCCGAGGGGCGGGCGCGTCGGGTGGCGCGGTGGGTGGTTCAGGCCGCCTCGGCCATCAACGGTGAGATCCGGCCGACGGGCGCGGTGCTCCGGCCCGAGGTCTCCTTGCTGGTCGCCGAACCGCGCGACGGGAGTCGTCGTGTTCAGCCCCGGCGGGCCGCTGACTCGGCCCGAACTGGAGCTGGTCCAGGGCGGCGGGCGACCCGCTCGCGCTGGCATCCTTGCTGCCCGGGAAGCCGGTCGCGGTGGGGGATCGATGGCGGGTCGGGGACGAGGCGGCGCGCGCCTTGAGCGTGTACGACACCCTGAACAGCAACGCGCTCGACGCCATCCTGGAGGCGGTGGACGATGGCTCGGCCAAGGTCCGCCTGACCGGCCAGGTCCGGGGCGCGGTGCTCGGCGGTGAGGGGACGATCGCCTGCGACGGGTCGTTCACGTTCGACCGCAAGGCGGGCCGGATCGATCGGCTGACCGTGAAGCGGTCCGAGGTCCGCAAGGCTGGCCCGGTCGAGAATGAGCTGGACGTCAAGAGCACCCTGACCATCACCCGGCGAGCGCTCGAGACCCCCGCCGCGCTGGCCGACACCGTCCTCTCCGGCGTCCCGCTCGACCCCGAGCCAGGGCGCGAGCTGCTCCTCTTGACGACGCCCCACGGTAAGTACACCTTGCTCCACGACCGTGACTGGCACATCGACTACGAGGATCGGCGTGTGACGGTCCTGAAGCGGGTCGCCGGGGCGTGGTCGTCGCGCAGGCCAACCTGTCACTCGGGCCGAACGCGGGCAAGGGCCGGCATCAGGACCTGGAGCAATTCCGGGACGACATCCGCCGCGCCCTGGGCCGTCGGTTCGGTCAGTTCGTGGGCGCGGGCGAGGTGGACGGCGACCCGGCCGGTGGGTTCCGCTACAAGGTCACCGTGCAAGGGCACGAGGGGGACCTCGGCGTGCTCTGGGACTACTACTTGGTCGCCAACCCCGATGGCGAGCAATTGCTCGCCATCTTCACCCTGGCGGATGATCAGGCCAAGACGTTCGCCGATCAAGACCTCCGGCTGATCGGCTCGCTCAAGTGGACAGGGTCGCCCTCCCAACCGTAGCGAGGAGTCTTGCATGAGGCGGTGCCGATCGATCGTGCCGGTCTGGTGCGGAGGGTTCGCGGCGGTCGCGGTGGGCCTGGTCTCTCGACACCCGGCCCGCGCCGCGCAGGAGCCGCCCCCATCTCCGCCCGCGGCGACCCGGAGCGTGGCCGACCTGACCACCCGGTTCCGATTCCTCGAGCATTACAGCGCGACCGAGGAGCGGTCGAAGCTCGAGGCCATCGGACCCTCCAAGATCGCCGTCTGGGAGAGACACAAGGTCCTCATCGAGAAGCCCCAGGGCGCCCCGGAGCGCGACGAGTGGACGACCCTGGCCAAATACACTGAGCGGCCGGCGCTGCTGAGCGGGGCCGACACGGTCTCGGCCGTGGTCCGCAGCTACGACAGCTTTCAGCGGACCCCCGACCCCTTGCCCAAGTCCTCCGGCCCGCTCCTGCCCAAAGGGCTGGCGATCTGGTATCAGGCCCAGCCGGGAGAAGCCCCTCAGGTCCTGAGCCTCGCGAAGGAGCGCGGCTTACGGGAGGAGGAGTTCCAGTTCATCGAACGGCAGATTTTCTTGCCCGAGCTGGCCGCCATCCTGCCAGCCCTGCCCAGCCGGATCGGCGACAAGTGGCGCGTCCCCAGGACGGCCATCCGTGCCTTGCTGGGCGATCGCCCGCTCCGAGGCGATCCGCTGACGGGCACGCTGCTGGAGGTCCGGAAAAGCGCCAAGGGGCCGAACTGGGAGGCCGTCATCGGCGTGACCGGCCGTGTCGCGCTCTCGACCGGCGAGACGCTGGTCAATGCGCGGATCCATTTCCGGTTCCCGGCCCCCTCCGCTCAGGCCGACGCGACCCCAGACATCGGGGGCGGCGACGAAGCGACGGTGAACGCGCGGGGGGCGATCACGGAAGTCCGGATGGCGCTGTCCACGTCCACCGGGCTGCCCGAGACTAACGGCCGGCTCCGGCAGATCACCACCCGGGAAGTGGTCCTCGAACGCCAGCTCGCTGCCCAGGGGACCACTCTGCCGCCCCTCCCCGAAGCACCGCCGACGCTGACCGAGGCGAACTCGTGGTTGACCTACGACGACCCGCTCGGCCGGTTCCAGTTCCGGCATCCCCAGCACATGCGGCCGATGCCGCAGCCGGATGCCAATGCCGTCGTCCTGAGCGCTCTCAGGCCCGCCGGGCCGGACACCATCGACATCAAGTTGCAGACCGAGACCGGCAACTCCGAGGCCGCCCGTCAGCGCCGCGACCCCGAATTCTATCGGAAACGGCTCGACGCGGAGTGGACACGCAATCGGTTCGAAGTGATCCGCGGACCTTCGGAATGGTTGCCCGAGGGCGACTGGGCTGCGGCCAAGATGAAGGTCTATCGCATCGAGGCCGCCCTCAGCCTCGGCAATCCCCGCACCAAGGGTCTCCAGCGCGTCCATGCCGACTACTATCTGGTCCTGTTCTCCCGGGCCAAGGCCGGGAGTCTCTTCGTCACGTCGCTGACCGCGCAGGACCCGCCCCTCGCGTTCCGGAAGCAGGTCGAGACCCTGCTCAAGACGTTCCAGATCGACACGCCGCAGGGTGCTCGGTAGCGGCCGAGGGGCTCGCGCCGGCGGCCGGTCGGCTCACCGGAGGGCGGCCGCCACCTCGCCGGCCAGCCGGGCGTTGGCGACGATCAGGGCGCGGTTGGCGCGGAGGCTCGCGTCCCTCGGTCGCCTGCCGGACGCGGTCGAGCAGGAACGGGGTGACCGCCTTGCCCGTGATCTGCCGGGCGCGGGCCTCGTCCAGGGCGGCCTTGAGGGCGGCCTCCATCGCGTCGCGGTCGAGTGCGTCGGGCTCGGGGACCGGCTGGGCCAGCACGACCGCCCCGGGGAGCCCCAGCGACCGGTGCGCCCGGACCAGGGCCGCGGCTCTCCCGGGCGACTCGGCCCGGACCTCCAGGGGGAGCCCGCTCGAACGAGTCGTGAACGCCGGGAACTCGTCGGTCCGGTAGCCGACGATCGGCACCCCGCGCGTCTCCAGGACTTCGAGGGTCGCCGGCAGGTCGAGGATCGACTTGACCCCCGAGCAGACCACGAGCGCCCCGTCGGCCCGGGCCAGCTCGTCGAGGTCGGTCGAGACGTCGAAGGTCGTCGCGGCGTCGCGGTGGACCCCGCCCAGGCCGCCGGTGGCCATCACGCCGAATCCGCATGCCGCCGCGCGATCCAGAGCGTGGCCGAGACGGTCGTCGCCGCGTCGAGCCCCCGCGCGACGACCGCCGCCAGGTCGCGGCGGCCCGCCTTGAGGAACGTCCCCGAGCGGGCCACCCGTTCCAGCTCCTCGCCCGAGAGCCCGACCCGGATCACGCCGCCGAGGACCGCGATCGTCGCGGGCATCGCGCCCCCCTGCCGCACGGCCTCCTCGGCCGCCCGCGCCGCCTCCAGGTTGTCGGGCCAGGGTAGACCGTGGGCGATCAAGGTCGATTCCAGCGCCACCACCGGCCGACCCTGCAGCACGCGCCTCGTCCACCTCGGACGAGCAATGATCAATGCTTGTCATCATCGTGAGTCTGAGTTGGCGAAGCGTTGCTAAAGTCTCGAAACGATGACTGGAAGCCACACCACCTGCCTCGGAATACGTCGAGCCGCGACTCCATCGTGTTTCGCTCGGGATCTTTCGGAACAATTGACCCCGGCTCGCATAGAGCTAGTGGATATAATGCCACACAGTCAAGATTAAACGCGGGAAGGACCACCGTGCGCGACAATGCGAGTCATCTTGGATGTGCTGCAAGGCCCGCGCAAGGGCCGCTCGTTCGTGTTCGACCGGCACGACACGTTCATCGTGGGGCGGTCGCGGTTCGTCCATTGCCCGATGCCCGAGGACTTGGCGCTCTCGCGCGACCACTTCCTGATCGAGATCAATCCGCCGCGGTGCGAGATCCGCGACCTGGGGAGCACCAACGGGACCTTCGTCAACGACCAGCGGGTGGAGCGGGTCCGGCTGGTTCGGGCGACCTGATCGCGGCGGGGCAGAGCGTCTTCCGGGTCCGGGTCGAGGCGGCGGCGGTCGGGTCGAGACCGGCGTCGGAGATGCGGCAGCCGGACGGACGACACTGCACACGCGTCGCTCTGGCGATCCGATCTGTGCGCCGGGCTGCGGCACGCCCGCGCCACCGGGGATCGACGTGGCCGGCGGTTCCAAGCCGAAGATCGGCGAGCCAGTCGAGTGGCTGTGCGACGCTCTGCCGCTCCGAGGCGGCGCGCATTGCCGCAGCCGGTCCCGCATTACACGACGCTCCGCGAGCTGGGCCGGGGGGCGATGGGGGTCGTCTACCAGGCGCGGCACAACCAGACCGGGCAGATGGTCGCGCTGAAGCTGATCGTCCCCGAGACGGCCGCCGCGCGCTCGGCCATCGACCGCTTCCTCCGCGAGATGTCGGTCATCAGCCAGTTGAAGCACCCGAACATCGTCGAGTGGCTACGAGCAGGGGATGACCCGCGGCCAGTTCTGGTTCGCGATGGAGTACGTCGCGGGCACGAACCTGGAGGCCCTGGCCAAGGCCGAGCCGGGCCGCTACCCGATCCACGCAGGCCTGCCGGCTGGCCTGCCAGGTCCTCAAGGGGCTGGAGCAGGCCCACAGCCTGGGCTTCGTCCACCGCGACATCAAGCCCGAGAACATCCTGATCGGCCGGCAGCCGGAGGGCCTGATCGCCAAGATCTCCGACTTCGGCCTGGCCAAGAGCTTCCGCGGCCTGGGGCTCTCGGGGCTGACCTTCTCGGGCGAGATGCGGGGCACGGTCCCGTTCATGCCCCCCGAGCAGATGCTCGATTTCAAGACGGTGCTCCCCTCGGGCGACCTCTACGCCACGGCCGCGACGCTCTATTACCTGCTGACCGGCCAGTTCATCTACGACGAGGTGGCCGAGGGGGGCGACCTGATCCGCATGTTGGAAGAGCCGCCGGTGCCGATCCGGAAGCGCCGGCGCCGACGTCCCGCCGGCCTTGGCCGCCGTCATCGAGAAGTGCCTGGCCCGCGATCCGAACGACCGCTATCCGACCGCCACCGCGATGCGCCAGGCGCTCCGGCCGTTCTGCTGAGCCGCCTCGGGCCTCCGGAAAACGCCGGCCACTCCCCGGGAATTTCGGCTGCCGCTCGGGTGATCGGAAAGATGAGATTTCAAATTTAAAATTTTATATTTAGAGTTTCACATCTCAAATTGGACATTGCCGGGATGGGGTGGAGTCCCGGGCCCCGCCTCACCTCAAGCGGGACGCTCGGCTGGCACGACCACCCGGACGGCGTGGGGCGCGACCCGGATTTTGATGGGCGTCTCACCGATGATCTCGCCGTCGGCCTGGACGGGGAGCGGGTGCCGGGTCGAGATCACGATCCGCCGCTCGGCGATCAGGTAGCGGATGTTCGGGTTGCGTTTGTGCTGCCCGAGCAGGGCGTGCCAGAGCAATCCCAGGTAATCGAACAAGGTTCGGGCGCGGATGATGCAGACGTCGAGCCGGCCATCGTCGGAGCGGATGTCGGGCCCCCAGCGCAGCGGGGGCTGGCCGAGCAGGCCCACGTTGGCGACCAGGACCTGAGAGGCACGATGACGGCTCCGCCGGCCGTCGGTCTCCAGGAAGAACCGCCGGGGCTGGAACCCGAGCAGGCGGCGTGCAGGCCGTCGAGAGATAGGCGATCCGGCCGAACCGGCGCTTGTCCTCGCGCTTGGTGTCGCGGATCATCATCGCGTCGATGCCGATGCCGATCTGGGTGAAGAAGGAGCGGTCGCCGACCTGCATCGCGTCGAGGCTCTTGATCGTGTGTGGCCCGGCCAGGAGCTGGCAGGCCCCGTCCAGGTCGAGCGGCAAGCCCAGGTCGCGTGCCATCACGTTTGCGGTGCCGATCGGGAGGATCCCCAGCGAGGTCTCTGCCCCCACCAAGCCGTCGGCGACCGCCGCGACGGTCCCATCACCCCCCGCTGCGACGACCAGGTCGAAGTCGCGCCGCCGCGCCTCGGGGACCAGGTCCGTGATGCGGTCGTCCCCGGTCACCGCGTGGATTTCGTAGAACGTCGCCTCGCTCGAGAAGCGCGCCGGAGGGCCTCCCGGACGTCGGCCGGCGTGCAACTGCCGGCCACCGGGTTGAGGATCACGTAGATCCGACGGGCTCGGCCAGTCGCGATGCTGGTCAATGGGCGGTCCTTTTCGAAGCTCAGGGATCCTCTCCCTCGGCGAGGACCGTCTTGATGTCCTGCAAGACCGTCTCGGTCTTGAGGAACTGGAGGTTGTAGATCTCGCGCTGATGGCCGCGGGGATCGAGCAGGAAGATCCGCGAGGGGTGATCGAGCACCCCCGAGGGGCCGATCTTCGCCCACATCCCCCACGCGGCGATCACCCGGGCCACCTGTTCGGGAGGGCCGGTCAGAAAATGCCAGGAGGCGGGGTCGGTATCGTAGAGCCGCGCATAGCTGGCAAGGACCTCGGGCGTGTCGCGCGTCGGGTCAAGACTGATCGAGACGAACTCCACTCGCTTGCCCCAGAGATGGGCGTCTTTGAGCTTCTGCTGGACCCGGTACAGCGTGTGCGTCGTCGCCGGGCAGGTGCCGTTGCAGGTCGTGTAGATGAACGACACGATCACGGCTTTTCCCGCGAGCGAGTCGAGCGAGAAGAGGCGACCTGTCGCGTCGCTCAACGATGTTGGTGGGGCGGACCCGATATCGGCCAGCGGGCCGACGGCGAGAACGATCGAGGCCAATGTCAGGATCACGAGAACCCCCTTGTTTTCGGGGAATTTTGATCGAGTTTGCTCGGGCTGTCCAGAGGAGTTAATGATCCGCACCGACTGAATTCGGGTGGCGTTCCGGCTCGGCGCGGATCAATATAATGAGGCTCTTCCTGTGCTTCGGAAACCTGATCACTCCAAGTCCGCCATAATTCTCTAATTCTGAAGGACTTATGCCGGGGAGCGGGGCTGCTCGCCCTCTCTGCCGCAAGTCCTTGCATATCGGTGACTTAAGGCAAAATGCGAGGGCCTGGGTCCCCGAAACACAGGAAGAGCCTTGCTTGAATATTGACGTTCATCATGGCGTGGCGTATCGTTGCGACGGTGACCAGAGCTCAAGGCGGGCGAATTGGTCTCGGTTACGACAGCCCCACTGTGCGACATCGCACGGCTGGGGTTTTTTGTGCGCCGAGTCGATGGTGGGAGGACGGCAGCAACCGTGCGAAAACCGACGATCAGAGGGGAGCCGATGGGGAAAATGACCACAGGATTTCGGGGAAGATTGGCTTGCCCCCTTCCTCCTAAACCGCGACTCTATCCTCCAGTGAGGTGGATTAGTGTGGATGTATGAATGGATCGCTGGGTGTTTCGAAAACGTCCGCGAGTTCCGGCGTCGATTGATGCGCCAGTTGATCGCGGACGTCCCGGACGATATTGCCGTCTGCGAATTTGAGTGCCGCAAGTATCACTGCACTCTCGCTGAATGGGAGGCATGCGAGAGGAGGATCTCGCATCGATCTGCTCCCAACCCAGTACCGGCCACTTGGGCACGACCCCCTCAAGAGCGGTCGGGGGGCGTCTCGGGTGGCAGCCTTGTTGGTCTCGGTCCAGAATCCACAGTGGGGGTGCCCGAGCTTGAGCCCCGGGCAGAACCGACGGCGCAACCCTCGGGCAGACATTGAACCGAGACCACCAAGGCTGATCACCTCGATTGCGGACGTTTGAGGTCGCTGGGATAAAACGCATCCAATGCTGCTTGCTCCTCGCCGTAGATCTCGAACGCGCGATCGAACCCGGTGATCCGGAACGCCTCGCGCATCGAGGGGGAGAGAGCGCAGAGTTTCAGGCGACCCTCGGTCTTCTCGACCTTGGCTCAGAGTGTCGTTCACTCCAAGGTTAACGACCGACGGAGGCGAGCACTTGCCGGGGAAGACCGAATCGTTCGGCGAGTTCCTGCGCGAATGGGCGGCGGACCCGAGGAGCGTGCTGCTCTCGGAACTGAGGTGAAGGCACTGACCTGGGGCAAGCTCGTCACCGACACGTCGCCGTGTTCTTTGGTATCATCGACGCCAGTCCTGTGAAGACCGGCCGCGCACGCCTCGCGGCCTGACGCATTCCGAGGCACGACGCGAGTGATGCTCGACCTGCACTGCCACATCCTGCCGGGAGTCGACGACGGCCCTGCTTCCTTGGAGGAGGCGCTGGCCATGGCCCGGTTCTGCGCAGGACGGCATCACTCACATCGCCGCCACGCCGCACTGCCATCGCTTCCTGCGCCTGCTGAGGGCCGACATTCTGCCGCACGTCGCTCGCATCAACGAGGAGCTGGAACAGGCTGGGGTCCCTCTGGCGATCCTGCCCGGCTCCGAGGTTCAGGTCACGGACTCGGCCGCCTACCGTCGCGACTTCCAGGAGGGGCTGTACCTGTCACCTCGGCGACGGCCGAGCCTTCACCCTGCTGGAGTTCAACTGGGACGCGCGGCTTTACCCATCCGATGCGGTGGAACTGGTGGGTTGGTTGCAGGCGCGGGATGACGCCGATCGTGGCCCACCCCGAGCGGCACGGCTTCTTCCGCGACGATCCCGCCCGGCTCCGGGACCTGGTCGGGGCCGGGGCGTGGCTGCAGGTGACGGTCGACTCGCTGCTGGGCCACCACGGCCCTTCGCCCTGTGCGAGCGGGGAGGAGTTGCTGGCGACCTCTTCGGAGGTGGTCCTCGCCACCGACGCGCACAACACGCGACGCTGCTCGGGTCTGGCGGCGGGATACGCCTGGGTCCGGGATCGGTTCGGGGAGGAGCGGGCGGCGGACCTGCGGGCGCGGGCGGAGCACGTCCTGTCGCAACTGCTCGGTGCCGCCTGACGCGGCGCTTCTTCAACCCAGACGTAGCAGCCAGAAGACCCCGATCGAGGTCAGTACTCCGAAAAGCAAGGCCGCTTGCTCCACACCAAGACGCGATGTCGCCGCGGCCACCGAGAAAGAGTCTCGCCGAAGTTTTCGTGGTTTGCCGTGACCGGCTCGTCGGCCAGCCAACGCTCCGGGTCCTCGGCCAAGGTGTGGGGCGTGGCGTAGAGGTTTCCGACCGCAGGGCCATTGCCCTCACAGGCAGATTGTAGAGTAAAAAGTGCCGATTCGCTCGGGAGCGGAGGAACGTTACTCCAAATGTTACTCAGGTCGCTGTTTATGCATCTTCAGTTGAGGAGCATGTCATGTCCTCGTGCCGGTCCGGTCGGGAGTTTGTTGAGGTCAATATTGAAGAACGGATCGACCTTCATGCCGTCGGGGCCGACGTGGATCAGGCGGACGTAGAACCGGCCCGCGTGGTCGACGGTCGAGAGCAGCGAGTTCGAGACGTACATCCGCTTGCCGTCGCCGGTGACATGCATCATGTTGGGCTGCACGCCGGGTGAGACGGTGCTGATGAGCTTCGGTGCGTTGGGGTCGAGGACATCCCACTGCTGGATCAGGTTGTCGCCGAAGCAACTGACGAAGAGGTAGCGGTCCTCGGGACTCTGCCGCAAGTCGGCGGGCAGGGCGCCGGTCTGTGCGACCTTCTTGAACTCGTACGAGCCGTCGTCCTGGCCCCGGAACATCCAGATCGAGTTGTCGAATGCGCAGTTGGTGAACCCGTAGTTGTTCCCCGGCTTCAAGCTCCAGCGGACTTCGAGCGGGGCCAGGCCCGTCTTGCCGACTTGCAGCGGCTTGCGCCTTGAAGTCCCAGATGACCATCTCGCTGCCGAGGTCCTTCAGGTCCATCTGCGCCAGCGGCTTCCGGTAGTTCCGCAGCGGGGTGAAGCTGCTGGAGACCATCCGGTTCAACTCAGGCTTGATGGCCACGTCGTAGCCGTAAGGCGCGTCGCTCGGGTTCTCGATCCGACGGATGAACTTGCCGTCGTTGGTAAACTCGGCCATCCCGGCGGGCAGCCCACCATCGGCCGCACCCAGGAAGCTGATCAACATCCGACCGGGCAGGGCGTAGTAGGTGTGCGGCCCCGTGAGCCCGTGCTCTCGGGCACGTTGTCGAGCACCTTCTCGATCCGGGGGTGCGCCGGGTCGGTGGCGACGTCGAGGATCCAGATCCGGCTCGATCCTAGGCCCCCCGCCCAGATCCGTGTCCGGTCATCGATGTAGCCCCAGTGGTGCGTCTCGTTCCCCTTGCTGCCCAGGTCCAGCGTGTACGTGATTGTGCCGTAGGTCGGGCTATCGACGTCCACGTCGATCACCGCGATGAAGTCGTTGTCCTTGGCGTCAGCGTCCACGCAAAACAGGTAGAGAAACCTCTCGGGCCGGTCGAGTCGCTTGACGAACGGCGACAGGCACGTCTCGGCCGTCGCCAGCGCCGGCGCGATCAGCATGATCAGGGCCGTCAATCCTATTCGCAATCCGTGATCCTTCCGCATCGAGGTTTCTCCGTGCAAGAAAGGGGGTGTGAACTCCGCCGTACTCGGATTCCCGATCAAGGATCAAAACATTTCTCGAGGCGAAAGGGAAGACCGGTTGAGCGATGCCGGGGGACTCTCCACGGAGTTCGACGTTCAATGAGCGCTGGTCCTCTGTCGTCCGTCAATGACGTAGGAGTTACGCAGTTGGTATTCTAGGCAAGATGACCTCGACGTAAGTCCTTACTTCTCGTCAATTTCTCGGCGAGGGAAATTACCCAAAGTACCAACTGCGTAACTCCTATGACGATCTGTCATCGGTCATTCTCACGCAGGGGCGCCGTCAAGTGCTTTCCGTCCGCTCTGGTCCGGTGGTCCGGTGGACGACCGGGCCACCGGGGTGGCATCAGCACGAAGGCCGCCAGCACCTCCAGGCCAAACAAGGTGTCGGCGCATGCGAAGACCCAGGGCTTGGGCGGAAGAAGATGAGCCGGTGTGCCCAGAACTGATGAACGCGCCCGGATAGGTCCCCTGCCCTGCCCTGCCCTGCCCTGCCCTGCCAGCTTGCGCAGGTCGTTCTCCAGGACGGTCAGCGGGCAGCGAATCCCGGCCCGTGCTTGCGCGGTCATCACGCCGATGGCGGACAGGTGGAGGACGCGGAAGGAGAAGTTTCGGACCCAGCTCCACCGAGACATCAGCCCGACGATGATCGCTACCATCCCGAACACGAGGAAGGTCACGAACAGTGCATGGAATACGGCGATGACGTTCGCCAGGATGCGCGCCCAGAGCATGCGACCCTCCCGCAATTCAGCCCCCGAGCAACGAGTTAAGGATCGCCTTTCCTAGGGAATACGGACGTCGATGTCGGTTGTTGGCCCATGATCAGGAGGCTGGAGGCGCCCTCGGCGGCATGGCAGATATGGACGTCGGGGATGGTGCCGGTCCGGCGTGCGTAGCCGTCGCGGACCACCTCGGCGAAAGCGTCGGCCCGCGGCGACGCGACGAGATTGACGGTACAGCCGGCCCAGCCGGCGCCGAGAGCTTGCCACCGAGGAACCCGGGTGCGGCCTCGGCGGCCTCGATCAGCGCGTCGAGCGCCGGGGCGCTGTTCTCGAAGTCGTCGCGGCTGGAGACGTGCGATGCCGACATCAGCCGGCCTAGTGTCGCGACGTTGCCCGCGCGGAGCACCTCGGCCCCTTGCCGGACCCGCGCGTTCTCGGTCAGGACGTGCCGCGCCCGGCGCCGGCCGACCGGGTCGAGGTCGTTCCAGGCGGCGTCGAGATCCTCGAGCGCCACGTCGCGGAGCCATCGGACCGCCTCGCAACCGCGGCGTTCCTGGAAGAAGGTCACGACCCGCTCGCCCTCCGCGCGGCGCCGGTTGTACATCCCGTCGGCCAGCCGGCGCGACGTCTTCGAGTCGCAGACGACGATCGCCGGCGCGGAGTCTCCGAGCGAGAGCCGCTCGAAGTCGAGGCTCCGGCAGTCGAGGCTCAGAGCATGCCCGGCGCGGCCGAAGAGGACCGTGAACTGGTCAAGCAGTCCGGACTGGACCCCGACGAAGTCGTTCTCGCCCCGTTGCAAGGCCTTCGCCAGCGCCATCCGGGCCGGGTCGTCGAGGTCGGCCGAGGCCCCCTGTCCCACGATCCCGCTCCGCAGCAGGAACAAGGCCACCGACGCCTGGAGGCTCGCCGAGCTGGACAGGCCCGCGCCGAGGGGGACGTCGCCGGCGATCGCGGCCTCGAACCCGGCCGCGAAGGGCCCATGCGCCTCCTCCAAGGCCCAGACGACCCCTCGAACATACCGCTCCCACGATCCCGGCGCCGCGCGCCCCCGCCGCGAGATCGAACCGCCCACTCTGATCGAAGTTGAGCGCGCGCACCCGCCCCACACGCCCGGGGACGGTCCGACCGGCGACCAGCGTGATGCGGTCGATCGCCGCGGCCAGAACGAGCCCGCCATTGTAATCGGTGTGATTGCCGAGCAACTCAACCCGCCCTGGTGCCAGCGCCAGCACGGTCGGCGCTGCGCCAAAGAATTCAACGAACGCAGTGCGGGCGGCACGTTCCAGCGTTGAGGACATCGGCGGATCATCCGGAGCGAGGGGGGAAGACTATCCCCCGAAGGCCCTCACCCAGCCCTCCAGGAGAGGGCTGGGTGAGGGCGCATCGGGGTGACAAGAGCGACCCCTGAGACATGCCCAGGCGCCCGGGTTCCGAAGACGGACCCTGGGGCACACATGTTACTAACAAACGATCACCCGATCCGTAACTGTCCTGATGTCCGTGCGGTTGGGGCGGCGCGAGCCCGCCCGGGCCGTTCCGAGGAGATGGGATCAGGCCAGCACGCGGCGCCCGCGGTCTGGCCGAGTGACTCGGCGGCCTGGCGCAGGGCCCCGGCCTTGTCGGTCTTTTCCCAGGTGAACTCGGGCTCCGAGCGGCCGAAGTGGCCGCCGCTGGCGGTCTTGCGGTAGATCGGCCGGCGCAGGTCGAGGTGCTTGATGATCCCCGAGGGGGTCAGCGGGAAGCTGCGGCGGACCAGCTCGGCGATCGCCGAGTCGCGGAAGCTGGCCGGTGCCGTAGGTATCGACGTGGACGCTGACCGGCTCGGAGACGCCGATGGCGTAGGCGAGCTGGATCTCGCACCGCTCGGCCAGGCCGGAGGCGACGATGTTCTTGGCGACGTAGCGGGCCATGTAGGCGGCCGAGCGGTCGACCTTGGTGGGGTCCTTGCCGCTGAAGGCGCCGCCGCCGTGCCGGCCCATGCCGCCGTAGGTGTCCACGATGATCTTGCGGCCGGTCACGCCCGAGTCGCCGTGCGGGCCCGCCGATCGACGAACTTGCCCGTCGGGTTGATGTGATAGCATGATCGCGTCATTGACCAGCTCGCGGGGCAGCACCGGCAGGATGACTTCCTTCTTGATCGTCTCGCACGATCTCGGCGTGGGTGACGTCGGGGGCGTGCTGCGTCGAGACGACCACGGTGTCGACCCGGACGGGGGTCGCGCCGTCGTACTCGATGGTCACCTGGCTCTTGGCGTCGGGCCGGAGCCAGGGGATCGTGCCGTTCTGCCGCAGCTCGGTGATCCGATTGATGATCCGGTGCGCCAGGGCGATCGGCAGAGGCATCAGCTCGGGGGTCTCGTTGCAGGCGTAGCCGAACATCATCCCCTGGTCGCCGGCGCCGATGTCCTTGCCCTGCTCGGAGTCCTCGTCGACGCCCTGGGCGATGTCGGGCGACTGCTTGCCAAGCGCCACCATGACGGCGCAGGTCGTGGCGTCGAAGCCCATGTCGCTGGATGTGTAGCCGATCTCGCGGACGATCTGGCGGACGATGCGTCGGGTAATCGACCATCGCCTTGGTGGTGATCTCGCCGGCCAGGCAGACCAGCCCCGTGGTCAGCAAGCTCTCGCAGGCGACCCGGGCGTAGGGGTCCTGCTCCAGGATCGCATCGAGGATGCCGTCGGAAATCTGGTCGGCCATCTTGTCGGGATGGCCCATCGAGACCGATTCGCTCGTGAACAGGTAGCGGTCGTGTTGCGGCACGGAATCTTCTCTCCTGCTACCTACCTCGGTGGGATCGGGCGGCGGGGTGGGGGTGGCTGCCGTCGCCGCGGGCCTTCCCTCCCTCTCCAGGCCGTTACTCGGCAGGTAAGTGTAACAAGGGGATGGCGAATATGCAAAGGAGAATCATGACGTCTTCAAACTTGGGCGTCTCAGGGCCATCGTTTGTGGCTCGGAAACAACTCCTCATGCACCGTCCGCCGTTCAGGAGTCGAAGGACACGCCCGCCTCCTGGAGCCTCCGGACCAGGACCGGTTCGTCCTCCGGGGTGGCGTGCAGGACGACATGGAAGGATTTCGGGGTCCGCCGCCCTGGGATCTCGGGATCGGCCTGGCCCCATTCTTCGGCGATGCCCTGGATCAGGTCCAGGAAGTGCCGGAACTCCTCGGGAGGCTCGCGCTCGAGGAGTTGGGCCGCGTTGCTGATGAAGATGATGTAGGCCTCCGCCGGCAGCCATTCTAGGTCGGCCAGGCATTCATCCAGGGCTCCAGTTCTCGCCGAAGTAGTAGGGGAACTGGAACACGGCGGCGAACTCATCGAAGAGCTCCTGGCTGGTCTCGGCCTTGCGACCCCGAACGATCCGCGACACCGTTCGCGCGGGGGTCAAGGTCTTGAGCGACCAGACGACGTCGCAGAGGTCCGACTCGCTCGCCGAGAACAGGTGCAGCCTCGGCCCTCCCGGCCGGCGGAGACGTTCGAGATCCATGGCATCCTACCGGTCAGAGGAAGATCCTGTCCTGGTCGCCGGTGTCAGAGGCGCTGTCATCATGGCACGTTCCTTCTCCGGGTCGATGGGTTCCGACCCGTTCCCGTGCTCACGATAACGGCTCACCCTCACGGATCAATGGCAAAAATCCGGGCCGCGATCGATTCTCGGGGACGGTGCCGGCTCACGACTCGGACGAGGTCCGCGCATCACGGTCGCGGCGGTACCAGCTCCAGAGCAGGCGGTGGGCCGAATAGTCCAGCAGCGCCTGCGAGCTGGGAAAGGTGTACTCGCTCGGCTCGCCGCGCTCGAGGATCACATGTGTGGGTGAGGGTGAGATAAGCCTGATCGGCGCGAGCGCAGAGGTCGGCCAGGAAGAGAGGGAAGTTCTCGGCGGCTGAGGTGCTCAGGCGACCGCCGAGGTAGGCGTAGTTCATCTGGTTTTCGACGATCCGGAAGGCGATCAGCGGGTCGCGACGGATGATGACGACTTCTCCGATCGGGTCGCGCGGGGATGCGCGGGGCGCGGCGGGGGGCGAGTCTCGGGGTGGCGGAAGGTCAGCGCCCGCAGGCCGGCGGCGACCGCCGAGGGCCAGTTCAGCGGGCCGACCGAGCGGAATTCGTCCTCGGCGTCGATCCGGCCGGCGCTGATCAACTCGAGCTTGTCCCAGGGGACCCAGTGGGTCGGCTCGCCGCGCAGGCCCTGGACGCGGAAGCCTTCGGGCAAGCAGGCGGCGTTGTGGATGGTGCGCGGCCGGGACAGGTCGGGGAACTGGTCGGTGCGCCACGCCTCGGCCGCGACGCCGAAATCGTACAGGCCGTCGAGCAGTTCGCGTACCGGCTTCTCGAGCAGGGGATGCGGCCAGACCCCGGGCGCCCGCGCGATCCACTGCATCGCGTCGGTCGGGTGGGTCCCTGTCACCCGGCAGACCAGGTCGCGGACCCCCTGCGGATCATCGATCTCCTCGAAGACCACCAGGCGATATTGCGGGACGGTCTTGTCCATCGCTCGACCCCGGTACCTTCGGCGCGTGCGCCCCTCGATGATTCAAATCCCCATTGTCCTATGTTAACGTGGAGGGAACGGGAGGTGGGCATGTTGCGCGAGATTCTCTGCAGCTTGATCGTGGCGATGGCGGCCGAGCCCGACGGGATCTCCGAGGCGCGGCGGCTCTGGCAAAACGGTCGTTATGCCGAGGCGCAGGAGGCTTACGACGAACTCCTGAAGGCACCGGGGGACCTGTCGCCCGCGACCAGGGCCCGGGTCGTCCTGGACCGGGCCGACTCCCTGGCCAGCCAGGGTGAATATGCCAAGGCGATCGAGGGCGTCCGGACCTGGCGCGGCGCAGCCCGAGAACGCCGACCTCGCGGCCCGGCTGGCCGACCTGCAGTTCGACCGGGGCGACTGGGACGGCGCCAAGGCGTCGGTGAAGCAGGCGCTGAAGGCCGACCCCGACCATCTCGCGGCCCGCTGGGTCGCGGCCCGGCTGCTGGAGGCCCGAGGGAAGCGCGACGACGGTCGTCCAGGCCTGCAAGTGGTTCGTCGACCACTACAACGCCCGCCCGGCCGAGCTTACCCAGAACGCCCGAGGCCCTCCTGATCGTCGGCCAGGCCGCCGAGCGGTACTACCGCGCCGTGGCGCGGGGCGACGAGCTGAGCGACTCGCTCAACGACGTGATCAACGAGATCTACGAGGCGGCGCTCCGGGCCGACCCACACTGCTGGCAGGCCCCCTGGCTCGAAGGGCGGCTCTTCCTCTCGGGCTACAACGAGGCGGCCGGCGGCGAAGGAGCTGGCCCGGGCCCTGCAGATCAACCCGCTGGCGGCCGAGGTGCTCGTGACGCTGGGCCAGGCCGACCTGCAGGGCTACCGGCTGGCCGCCGGCCGGGCCAAGGCCGAGCGGGCCCTGGCGATCAACCCGCACTACGCCCCGGCGCACGTCCTGCTGGCCGACCTGAACATCTCCGACGAGCGGTTCCACGACGCCCTGGCCGCCGCGCGCAAGGCGGTCGCCGAGAACCCTCGCGACGAGGACGCGCTGGCGCGGCTGGCGGCCTCGTGCCGGCTGCTGGTCGACCCGGTCGGCGCCGCGGCCGCCGAGGCTGACGGCCCTGGCCAACAACCCCCACCCCGCCACCTTCTACGCCGCGCTGGGCGAGCGGCTGGCCGACCGCCGCAAGTACCTCTCGGCCGAGCGCGCCTTCCTGCTGGCCGCCGCCGCCGACCCCACGCGCGCCGACGCCCCGATCGGCCTGGGCATGCTCTACATGCAGATCGGCCGCGAGACCGAGGCCAGCGACCTCTTCGACGCGGCCTTCGCCGCCGACCCGTTCAACGTCCGCGCCGACAACATGATGAAGGTGCTCAAGCACATGGCGTCGTACACGCCCGTCGAGACCGAGCACTACAGCGTCTCTGTCGACCCCACCCAGGACGAGCTCCTGGGCAAGTACATGGCGCGGTACCTCGAGTCGGTCTACGACGAGCTGACCGCGCCGGTTCGGCTACGCCCCGCCGGGCCTGACCCAGATCGAGATCATGAAGAACCACCAGTGGTTCAGCGGCCGGACGATCGGCCTGCCGTTCATCCCGACCGTCGGCGCCTGCACCGGCAAGGTCGTCGCGCTGGCCAGCCCGCGGGCCACCAACAAGCCGTTCAACTGGGCGCGGGTGCTCAAGCACGAGGTCGTCCACGTCATCACCTTGCAGCAGACCGAGTTCAACATCCCCCACTGGTACACCGAGGCCCTGGCCGTCGAGAGCGAGGGCTATCCCCGCCCCCAGGAGTGGAACAAGCTGCTCCTGGAGCGCGTTCCCGACCCGGTCGAAGCTGCTGAACCTCGACACGATCAACCTCGGCTTCATCCGCCCCAACGAGCCCGACGACCGCCAGATGGCCTACTGCCAGGCCCAGCTCTATGCCCGGTACATGCTCAAGCGATTCGGCGACGACGCCCTGATCAAGATGCTCGTGGCCTACCGCCGGGGCCTGACCACCGACCGGGCCATCGACGAGTGCTTCCACGTCGACAAGGCCGACTTCGAGAAGGGCTATCTGACCTACCTCGACGAGGTGGTCAAGACGATCCGGACCCGCGTCAACGAGGAGAAGCCGGTCAAGTTCTCGCAGCTCGAGCGGCAGCTCAAGGAGAAGCCCGACGACCCCGACCTGAACGCCCGGATGGCCTACGAGCACTTCGCCCGCCGCGACTACAAGGAGGCGCGGCCGTTCGCCGACAAGGCGCTGAAGCTCAAGCCGCATCATCCGCTGGCCAGCTACGTCAAGGCCCGGCTGCTGGTGACGATCGGCGACGACGACGCCGCGCTGGCGCTGCTCGGAGCCGGCCCTCGATCCCAAGAAGCCCAACGAGCGGGTCGTCGACCTCCTGGCCGAGCTCAAGATGAAGGCCGGCCAGCTCGACGAGGCCGAGAAGCTCTACGAGCTGGCCCGCAAGGACGACCCGTTCCACACCAAGTGGATCGCCGGCCTGGCGCGGGTCCACCTGCGGCAGAAGAACACGGCCAAGTTCCTGGCCGACCTGGCGATGATCGCCGCCAACGACGCCGACGACCTCGACGTGCGCAAGGCCCTGGCCGAGCAGCACCTGGCCGCGAACCAGCCCGACGAGGCCGAAAAATGGGCGACCGAGTGCCTGCACATCGACGTCTACGACCCAGCCGACCACGTCCTCCTGGCCGACGCCCTGGCGGCGCAAAAGAAGTACGCGCCGGCGATCGAGGAGTACCAGACCGCGCTCGACCTGCAAGGCCAAGAAGCCCAACGACCTGAAGGTCAAGCTGGCCAGGGCCCAGCTCGGCCTCGGCCGCCGCGACGAGGCCAAGGCGACCCTCGACGCCGTCCTCAAGGCCGACCCCGACCACCCCGAGGCCAAGAAGTTGCGCAAGGAGATCGGGGATTGAGCGGGAAAGTCGCCGATCTTCTTACCAACGCGGGAAATCGGTGCGTTTACGCGCCCTCAAGGAGCGCCGGACAAACGGTGCTGGAGCGTCTCCAGTTCGCGGCGCAGCCGTTCCAGCTCCTCGGCCTCGGCCCGCCGCGCCTGCTCGGAGTGTCGGAGGGTGGCCTCGGTCTGCTGGAGGGTGGCCTCGGTCTGCTGGAGGGTGGCCTCAGTCTGCTGGAGGGCCGCAGCGATCTCTTGCGCCGTGGGCAGCCAGCGGCCGGTCTGCGGGTTATAAAGGCGCAGCTCCGTTCCGCTGCGCTCGAAATGGAGGTTCAACACCGCGCTGGGCAACCGGCCCGCTTCGGGCGCGATCGCCACATACTGGCCTTCAACCAGCCGATAGCCTTGCAGCGAGGGTTTGAGGTATTCCTCGTACGGGTCGAACAGGACGTATTCGCTGACTTGCAGCGTGTCGCGGTAGATGTTGAACTTCTTATTCAGGTCTTCCTTTTTCGTGGACTGCGAGGTCAGCTCGATGACCAAGTCGGGCGCCCGGCCTTCCTCCCAGACAAGGTAGTACTTGCGTTCCCGTTTGGGGATACCCCGGACCACGAACACATCGGGCGAGAGGTGGCGCCGCTTGTCGCCGGGAACGTAATAGAGCAGCAGGTTGCCCGAGACGCAGACCATCGGGTCGTTGCCGAAGTGGTGCTGCAAGGCCTGGATCAGGCTGATCATATCGTCGCGGTGAACTTCGGTCTCGCCCATGGGCCGCCCATCGCTGGTGGGGTAGTCAACCTCGGAGGAGGGTGGGGTCGATGGGACCGTCGACATGATCATCACGCTCTCAATAGGAATGATCTCGTCTTGTATCGGCTCGTGAGGACCATTGTAACAATAGACGAGAAGGGTGTCATTGGAACCAAGGGCACTCACCGGACCTGGGCGTTTGCAATCGCGGGGCGCATCTTTGTAAGATTTCAGTCCCAATGAGCGAAAAACCAGCGGGCGGCTTGACCCTGGGCGCCCTTCAGCAGATGATCCGACAGATGTATGGAGCCAAGGACGAGGCGCGGGGCGACGCGGCCACGTTCCTCTGGCTGACCGAGGAGTTCGGCGAGTTGGCCACCGCGTTGCGGTCGGGCACACCCGAGGAGCTGGCGCTGGAGATGGCCGACGTCCTGGCCTGGCTCGCCACGCTGGCCAACATCCGGGGGATCGACCTCGAGGCGGCGGTCTGGCGAAAGTACGGGATGGCTTGCCCGGGATGCCAGGCCATGCCCTGTGTCTGCGACCCGGCGGAGAAGCCATGAGGCGGCGGCGGATGGCTTTGCGGGGGAGCGATGGCTCCTCGAATGACCTGCTCTCCCTCCGAGTCCTTGAATGTGGCGTCCGAAATCCAACCTTATTTGAGACTTGATGTCTGAGATTTGAAACTCAATTTAGGATTTGAAATTTGAGATAGGAAGATTTTGAAATCTGTCTTTCCGGGATCGATCTCCCGCGGATCGGATCGAGGGCCGCCGGATGCAACTTCGTCGGGAAGGTGGGGCGTTGGCGATGGTGTTGGCGAGCCTGCTGGCCGTCCCGGCGGGGGGCGCCGCCGGCGCGGCCGGCGATCGAGGTGGAGAACTTGCGAGTCGGGTTCGTCAGCGGCTCGCAGAACAACCTGTGCAAGGTGGGGTCGTGGACGCCCGTCTGGGTGCAGCTCCGGGCGGGCGACGAACGGTTCTCGGGGATCATGGAGGTGGTCGTCCCCGACGACGACGGGACGCCGACGGCGATCCGCCAGGTGGTCGAGGTCGGGGCGCGCGAGCCAGCGGTTCACCACCTACGTGCGTCCCGGGACGAGCGATCCCGAGTTCACGATCCGGCTCCTCGACCAGCGAGGCCGGCGGCGCGCGAGCGTGGTCGGCTCGTCGCTGCCGCGGGTCGACGCGATGCGCCCGACGAGACCCTGCTGCTGACGCTGGGCCAGCCACAAGGGGTCGAGGGGATTCCGGGCCTGCCCGGCTTCGGCGCCGACAACGACAAGCCGGGCCAGGAGGTCACGGTCGCGCGGCTCGGCTCCGAGCTGACCAGATCGATGCCCGGCCGCTGGTATGGCTATGACGCGGCGCGGGCCGTCGTGATCGATACCAACGACCGCGAGGTCATGGCCGTGCTCCCGTTGCGCGGCCAGGCGCTGGTGGAGTGGGTCCGTCGGGGTGGGCATCTCGTCGTCGCCGTCGGCGGTCGCTGGCAGGAGGTGCGCGACAGCGTGCTCGGTCCGATCCTCCCGGCCTTGCCCACCGGCACGGAGCGGGTCGGCGACCTGGAAGTCATGGTCCCCTGGGTCGGCGGGTCCAGGCGGATCGCCCCCGTCGAGGCGCGGCCGCTCTCCGTCACGAAGCTGGAAGACATCGAGTCGCGGGGCGGCAAGGTGCTGCTCAGCGCCGGCGGGAATGTCCCCCTGGTGGTCCGCGGCGCGTCTGGGTTCGGCCGGGTGACGGTCGTCGCGTTCGACGTGGACCAGCGCCCTTTCTCCGACTGGCGCGATCGGCCGTTGTTCTGGGTCCGGGCGCTCGACCTCCGTCGCCAGGGAGGTGATCTCTCCAATGCCGGGAACAAGCGGATGGTCATCGGGAAGCGGGGGCGGATCTACCAGTCGAACATCACCGACCTGGCGAGCCTGCTCCGCCAGGCCCTCGAGCAGTTCGCCACGGTCAAGCCCGTGTCGTTCGGCTGGGTCGCCTTCTTCATCTTCCTCTACATCCTCCTGATCGGACCGGGCGACTACCTGTTCCTGAAAAAGGTCCTCAAGCGGATGGAGCTGACCTGGATCACCTTCCCCGTGATCGTCGTGACGGTCAGCCTGCTGGCCTACGTGGCCGCGTACTCGATCAAGGGGCACGACCTCCGGGTCAACAAGATGGACATCGTGGACGTCGACCAGCCGTCGGGCCTGGCGCGGGGGAGCACATTCTTTGACGTGTTCAGTCCCCAGAACCGCGACTATACCATCTCGGTCGTCCCGCTACCGCTCGACCGCGACGTCCCCGCCGACCAGGACACGCCGGCGCGGCCCTCGGCCGGGACCGAGGTGGTGCTCAGTTGGTTCGGCGTCCCCGAGCCCGGGTTCGGCGGCATGGGCGGTGGCGGCCAGATGGGCCTCGGCAACAGCGGCTACGCGTACGAGCCGGTCGGCGGGATCGAGTCGCTGGAGGGCGTCCGGGTCCCGATCTGGAGCACCAAGTGCTTCAATGCCCGCTGGTTCGGGCCCGGGCCGGCGCTCTTCGACGCCGACCTGAAGCCGGCCGGCCCCGACCGCCTCGAAGGGACCGTCACCAGCCGCCTGGGCGTGCCGCTGAACGACGCCCTGCTCGCCTATCATGACCAGGTCTATGCCCTCGGGACGATCGCGCCCGGGACGCCCATCCGGATCGAGCTGCAACCGAACCGGCACCTGTCCAGCTCTCTCAGGGACAACGTCCCCAAATATCTCAGCCGGCAGCCCTGGGCCGGCGAGGAGTTCCAGATCAGCCGGCCCGACCTGATCCTCGGCCTGATGTTCCATGACAGCGCCGCGACCGCGACCTCCGAGGCGCGGCTTGCCAGCAACACGCTCTCCGGCCTCGACCTGACCGGCCAGCTCGCGCTCGACCGGCCGATGCTCGTGGGCCGGATCGATCGGCCGGCGTCGCGGCTGGTCCTGCGACACGCCCCCAGCACGCCCAAGGTCGATCAGACGACGATGCTCCGGGTGATCCTGCCGCTGGGCAATGCCGAGGACGACGCCACGCCTGGGCTGAAGTGAGATCCCGATCGTTCGAGGTGGGCGAGATTCCAGCGATTCAAGCAGGTTTCACCTTCCCTGCGAGAGAAGGCGCGCGGCGATGATCGAGACCCGCGACCTGACCAAGATGTACGGCGACCTGTACGCCCTGAACCGGCTGAACCTGAAGCTCGACCAGGGCGACGTCTACGGCTTCATCGGCCCCAACGGCGCCGGCAAGACGACGACGATGCGGATCCTCGCGACGCTGCTCAACCCGACCTGGGGCGAGGCCACCGTCTGCGGCTATTCGATCTACACCGGCGCCAAGGAAATCCGCCGCTCGATCGGCTACATGCCCGACTTCTTCGGCGTCTACGATGACATGAAGGTGATCGAGTACCTCGAATTCTTCGCCGCCGCCTATCGGATCAAGGGGGCGGCGCGGAAGAAGATCTGCGAGGAGGTGCTCGAGCTGGTGGACCTGACCTACAAGCGCGATGCGCTGGTGACCAGCCTGTCGCGCGGCATGACGCAGCGGCTCGGCCTGGCCCGCGTGCTGCTGCACGACCCGCAGGTGCTCCTGCTCGACGAGCCGGCCTCGGGCCTCGACCCCCGCGCCCGGATCGAGATCCGCGCAGCTCTTGAAGGAGCTGCGCCTGATGGGCAAGACGATCCTGGTGTCGAGCCACATCCTGCCCGAGCTGGCCGACATCTGCAACAAGATCGGGATCATCGAGCAGGGCGTGCTGCTGGTCAACGGCGCGGTCGTTGACGTGATGAAGCAGGTCCGCACCGACATCGTCCTGAACATCGGGGTCGCCGACCGCCAGGCCGCCGCCGCCCACCTGCTCGAGAGCCAGCCCGAGGTCGAGAGCGTCCAGGACAAGAACGGCGTGCTCGTCGTCAAGATGAACGAGGGAGTCAACCAGTACAGCTTCCTGGCCAATCGCCTGATCGAGCAGGGCTACGAGCTGACCCTGTTCAAGGAGGACGAGATCAACCTGGAGACCGCCTTCATGCACCTGACCAAGGGGATCACCAGCTAAAATGAAGTATGACGCATGGCAAATGACAAACGGGCGATCTCATGGAATCCGTCATTTTCGGCCGCCTGGGCCCTGGGGCAGATCGGGACCTCGGCGGCTCGGCCCACGCTCCAGGCGCGCTACGATGACCCCGACCCGTCGGTGTGTGGGGCAGTCGCGGGCGCTGGAGCGTCTTGGAAGATGGGAGGGCAAACCGGGGCCGGCCGGTCGCTGATGCAAGGACCGGCCGAAGAGGAGACCCTGGGCTTCGTTTCACCATTCCGTCACGACTGCGGGGCTTGAGCCCGAGGCTCGCGACCGTCATCACGGCGGCGAAAAGGTCACCGAGGGGCTCTGGATCACAGTGATCAAGCCTAACCCGTTGTTCGAGAGCACAGTGAACGCGTTCGTCCCGGTGAGGAGCTGGACGATGATGCTGTAGTGGCCCAGGTTGTCGGCCGTGGTAGTGGTCGGCTGGCCATTGATGTTGTTGATGTACGTAATCGTGGCGCCGGGGGTCGACGCCCCGGTGAAGAGAGCTTGGTTGGTAATGGCGTTGTTGCTCCCCGCGGGGCTCACGCTGGCCTGGTCGAGGTTGGCGGAGAGGGGCGGGGGAATGACAGGGACGCCGTTGACAATGATGTTGTTCCGGGCGACGAAGTTCACGGGCAGGGTGGGGGGGGGCGGTGAGGGATTGGGAACAACCGAGGAGAACGTGTTGGATGGCACGATGTTGGGGATGTTGATTTGGCCTGGGGAGGACGCGGTCACGTTGCCATTGACCAGCAAGATGGAGGGTGTCGCCACCGTCGTCGCCGCCGCAGTGGTGGTGAGCGAACTGTTGACAATCCCGCCGCCCACCTTGATCTTGCCGTTCGTCCCGAGAATGATGTTGCCCTGGATGTATCCCGTCAGGGAGGGGACGATCGTGCTCGTGCCGGTACCGACCGCGCCTGATTGAGGGCGAGGAAGTTCGACCCGGTGGCCGTCCCCTTGGGGGGCTGAGGTGTGGTTCCCAGGAAGCGGCCGACGGAGAGCGAAGCGCCGCTGCTGAGATCGAAGTTCTGGCCGACGTTGATCAGGTTCAGGTCGCGGCCGATGTTGATGCTGCCCCCGCTGGCCAGCGTGACGCCGTTGAGCACGTCGAGCGTGTTCAGGTCGCCTCCAGTCACGATCGAGGCGCCCGGCCCGCCCGGCGGGCCCGGCAGCAGAGCGTCGAAGGAGATCCGGTCCACGGGCTGCGTGCCCGAGATCACCAGCGGGCCGGACAGGTCGGCCGTGTGATAGCCGTTAATCGCCGAGATCACGCCGCTGTTGACGATGATCTGGCCGATGTTCAGGAGGCGCGACTGGTTGGTCGACCCGTAGGCGAAGCTGTGCGCGTAGCCCTTGCGCTGGGGGAACGGAAGGGGGCTGATGTCCAGCTCGGACTGCGTCGTCGTCCCATCCACGATGAGGCCGACCCTGCCGCCGGACATCTTATAGGCGCGGACGGTCCCAATCGGCTGGATCGGCCCAGCGCCCGGGATTTGCCCCTGGATCGGCGGCTGCGTCACCTCCACGGCTGCCCCGGTCGTCGACGTGGGCGGGGTCGGGACAAATTGTGTCAAGCTGATCCGGAAATGGCTGCCATCGGGGGTGCCGACGACCACGCTCTGCCCGCCGTGCGCCACTTCGGTCTTGACCGAGGGTCCGCGCGGGAATACGGCGATGCGAAACGGCTTCGCGTGCGTCCCAGACCGGAGCGGCGGCTGGCCGAACTTGAAGGCGACCCCCGGCTGGGGATTGTTCAAGAAAACCTGCCCGGGCAGGGTCGAGAGCAGGAATCGTGACTCGAGCCCGATATTGCCGTCCAGCGTCGGCCGAAACGCCCGACGGTCCTTCCGGCGGCCCTCCTTGCGATCTACCGACATCTGAGACCTCCCTGACTTCCCGTCATCCTCGCGAGGGAACGCGCCACGCAGTGCGCCCCAACATCGCCTTCTGTATCGGCGCACGGATCGACCCCCCGACGTGGAATCGGGCGTCGGACCGATTTTCCGGTTCGTCTGGCGCGGCCGGCATCGGATCGGGCGGTGGGAGTGGCAGGGAGGGTCGAAGCGATGTTGCGGAGCCTCCTCGGGTTGGGCGACAATGGGTCCTCGACGGGCGTGGGGCACACGTCCGACCGCCATGGCGTGCGGCTCACACCTTCACCACCTTGCTGCGATTCCCATGCAACACCCCCTGCTCTCGCACAAGGCGTCACAGTTCACCGAGAGCGTGATCCGCGGCATGTCGATCGAGGCGCGGAAATACGGTGCGGTCAACCTGGCGCAGGGGATGCCCGACTTCCCCGCGCCGAGCGAGCTGAAGGCGGCGGCCTGCCGCGCGATCGAAGCGGACATCAACCAGTACGCCATCACCTGGGGCGCCACCGGCCTCCGCCAGGCGATCGCCGAGCATGCGGCCTGGCACCTGGGCCTGGACGTCGATCCCGAGACCGAGATCACCGTCACCTGCGGCAGCACCGAGGCGATGCTCGTGGCGCTGCTCTCGCTGATCAACCCCGGCGACGAGGTCATCCTGTCGCAGCCGTTCTACGAGAACTACTGGCCCGACTGCGTCCTGGCCGGTGCGATCCCCCGGTTCGCCGCGCTGCGCCCCCGAGCTGGACCTTCGACCTCGACGAGCTGGCCGGCGCCTTCAATGATCGGACCAAGGCGATCATCCTTTGCAACCCCAACAACCCGACTGGCACGGTCTTTACCCGCGAGGAGCTGGAGGCCATCGCCGCGCTCTGCCGGAAATGGGACGTCATCGCGATCACCGACGAGATCTACGAGCACATCGTCTACGACGGCCACCGTCACGTCGCGCTGGCGTCGCTGGAAGGGATGCGCGAGCGGTCGGTGACGATCAGCGGGATGTCGAAGACCTACGCGGTGACCGGCTGGCGGATCGGCACGATGATCGCGCCGCCGGATTTGACGTTCGCGTTCCGCCAGGTCCACGACTTCGTCTCGATCGGCGCCGCCGCGCCGCTCCAGGAGGCCGGCGCGTTCGCCTACCGGATGCCCCGCGACTACTACGCGAAGCTGGCTGCCGATTACCAGGCCCGACGCGACCGGCTCTGCTCCGCCCTGCTCACGATCGGCTTCGACCTTGAGCCGCCCCACGGCGCCTACTACGTGATGACCAACATCGACGCCTTCGGCGCCACCGATGACGTGGCCTTCACACGCCACCTGGTCCGCAACCTCGGCGTCGCGACCGTCCCCGGCTCCAGCTTCTTCCTCGATAAAGCGCTCGGCCGGCAATACATCCGGTTCTGCTTCTGCAAGCAGGACTCGACCCTGGACACGGCCATCGAGCGGCTGAGAAAACTCCGGGTCATCGCCTGACCATCCATCGGGTCTCGTGGCGGCAGCACAACCACAACAACGTGGCGGCCGCAGTTCGCCTGGCTGTCACTCCATCGGCCAGATACCCTTGGCGCGGAGGTCGTTGAGCTTGAGCAGCCGGGCTCCAAAAAGACCGTAGGCCGGCTCATTGGGGGAGAACCACTTCGGCTCATGGGCCTAAATCGGTGCCATCCCGCCTGACAGGTCGCTTAAGTGGTTTGGCTGTAAGTGGTTGGGCCAGCACCAGGTCCGGTCGGTCATCGATTTGGGCCCATGAGCCACCATTTCTTGGGGGATCGTCCCAAAGTGGGGCACAGAGCATAGTGTACGAACTTGACACTTTACGGCACAAAGTGAGGCACGGACTGGAGCATTTATCCCTCGTGATTCACGGCAGTTGCGCCAACAAGAGCCAAACGACCACTACTGAACGTGTCAAGTAGCCGCCGGATCAATTTGGGACGGTACCTTCTTGTGGTGGTCCCGGCTGCGGGCGTTGGCGGCGGCGAAATCGTGCGTGCCGATCACAGCCGCATCGTCTGGTCGTCACTTGCGGAGGCGAGGGCCTTACCGTCGGGGCTGAAGGCCACCGCGCAACTTAATCCTTAAACAAGCGAGGTGCAACGATTGACATGATACTGACAGTGCCTCAAACCCCTTAAAATCAAGGGTCAAACGAACTGAAGGAATTAGAAACGGCACTCACTCGAGAACGATACCCGGTTCCGAATTCCTTAGAATATCTTCTCCTGAAAAACAAGGGCTCAAACCCACTGTCAGCCTAATGTCAATTGTCGCACCTCGCGTGTTGAGGGCTTAGAAACAATCCCAGAACCCCGGCCGAACGGTCACAAGTCCTTGTCGGGAAACGACCTGGCCTCAATACACTAGAATCGCGATCTAACTCATTATCTAGCAATGCCTTACAGCCATTCGGCAGGGGGTTCTGAGATAGTTTCTTAATACGGTCCCGTGTGGTCCGACTCTCGCCTCCGAGGGGGAGGGAGGATATCATGGCTCCTGATTACATACACCGGCGCCGGGTTCGTTCCGGTCGCGGTGGGTGGCTGGGACATGGTGCCCTTGTCCACGCGGCTCTCAAGGCGAGGACCGGCGTCTGGCGACTCGCAACCAACTGAGGGAGGGACATGATCGATGCAAGATGATCTGCTCCGCTTGCTGCCGAAGGTCGATCTCACGAGGCGGGAGTTCGTCGTCACCTCGCTGGCCGCCGGCTTCGCCCTCGCGGTGCAGCCGGTTTCCGCCCAGACCATCACGACCGATACCCAGGGTCTGGAGGCCGGCGAGGTGAAGGTCCCCGTGCCCGATGGCGAGATCCCCGCGTACCGGGCGATGCCGGCCGACCGGCGGGCCGTTCCCGGTCATCCTCGTCGTGCAGGAGATCTTCGGCGTCCATGAGCACATCAAGGATGTCTGCCGACGACTCGCCAAGCTGGGCTATCTGGCCATCGCACCCGAGCTTTACGCTCGCCAAGGAGACGTCGCGAAGATCGCCGACATCCGCGAGATCATCTCCAAGGTGGTCTCCAAGGTCGCCGACGATCATGTGATCTCCGACCTCGACGCGACCGTCGCCTGGGCCAAGGGATCCGGCAAGGGGGACACGGCGAAGCTGGGCATTACCGGGTTCTGCTGGGGCGGTCGGATCGTGTGGCTGTACGCGGCGCACAACAAGAACCTCAAAGCGGGCGTGGCCTGGTACGGGCGGCTGGTCGGCCCGACGGAAGAGCTGCACCCGCAAGCACCCCTCGACCTGGTCGGCTCGCTCAAGGCCCCGGTCCTCGGTCTCTATGGCGGGGCCGATCCGGCCATCCCGCTCGAGACGGTCGAGCAGATGCGAGGCCCTCAAAGCCGCCGACAAGCCGGCGGAGATCGTCCTCTACCCGGACACGCCCCACGGCTTCTTTGCCGACTACCGGCCGAGCTATCGCAAGGACAAGGCCGAGGACGGCTGGAGGCGGATGCTGGAGTGGTTCAAGAAGTACGGCGTGGCGTAGCCGAGCGCCTGCGGGGTCGAGTCGCGCGAGCGGCACGTCGAGGTCGTAACCCGCCCCGCCCCCCCAGCCGCAGCGCAGCCGGCCGGGGCCGGGTGCACTCTCACCCCTTTTGAGACTTCCTTGGATGCCTGTCCGTACCCATCACGTCACGGGAGATGCTTCATGGAAACGCGACAGTTCGGCAAGACCGACATGCAGAGTCAGTGTGCTCGGCTTCGGCGGCGCGGAGATCGGCTTCGAGCGGGCGTCGGCCGACGTCGTCGCCCGGTTGCTCGAGCGACGCGCTGGATGCCGGGCTCAATGTGATCGATACCGCGGAGTGCTACCTCAACAGCGAGGAACTGATCGGACAGGCGGTGGCGCGGCGACGCAACGATTTCTATCTGTTCACCAAGTGCGGCCACCCCGAGGGAATGGGCCAGGAGGACTGGCGGCCGGAATCGCTGCTGCAGAGCATCGAGCGCAGCCTCCAGCGGCTGAAGACCGACCGGCGTGGACCTGATCCAGCTCCACAGTTGCTCGGAGGAGGAGCTGCGCAAGGGAGACGTGATCACGGCCCTTCAGCGGGCCCGGGAGAAGGGGTACACACGCTACATTGGCTACAGCGGGGACGGCGCAGGCGGCGCGGTACGCGATCGAGTCGCGGCGCCTTCGACGCCCTCCAGACCTCGGTCAGCATCGCCGACCAGGAGGCGATCGAGCTAACCCTGCCGCTGGCCCGCGCACGCCAGATGGGCGTGATCGCCAAGCGGCCGATCGCCAACGCGGTCTGGCGCCACTGCCGAGAAGCCGGACAACGCCTACTACCAGCCCTACTGGGAGCGGCTCCAGGCGCTGGATTACGACTTCCTGCGGGCCGACTCGCAAGGGGCGGTCTCCGTCGCGCTGCGATTCACGCTGAGCGTCCCGGGCGTGCACACGGCGATCGTCGGGACCGCGAAGCCGGGCCGCTGGCGGGAGAACGCCGCACTGCTGGAGGCCGGGCCCCTGCCCCGCGAGTTATTCGAGGCCATCCGGGCCCGCTGGCGTGAGGTCGCCGAGACCACCTGGGTGGGCCAGATCTGAGTGGCAAGGGACCGGATGGGGGCGGTCGGCCTCGAATCGCCGAGTCTCCTGCGCCTCCCCCGCCCGCGTCCGGGAGGCCGCTCGTGCTTCGTCTGCGACGAACCCGTTGCATGGCGATGGCGAGACCGAGCGCGCGGAAAGGCCTGGCATTGGTCGTGGCGACGATCGGTCCCTCGTGTCCCGGGCCGGGTCAGGGTGAGTCGCCCGGGATCACACCGGAGGGGCATGCCCCCTCTCCTCGACCCGATCGAGCCATGGAAAACTCATGTCTCAATGTTTTTGTTTGGCCACCCGCCGGATCGACTCCTTCAGGATCGCGACGACCGTCCAACCGCTCAACATCCCCAGGACGTAGATGGTCAGGACCAGCAGTGCCACGGGGGCCGTCACGCTCACCTTGAGGAACCAGACCGTCACCGGCTGGGTGTTCTGGATCGCGAAGATCAAGACCGCGCCCAGGAAGATGACGAGGATGATGGCTTGAACCGTTCGCATCATGTTACCTCGGGGGGTCGTCCGCTTCCGTGATGGTGGTTTGTGCCCTTGCCGTGATCGGGATGATGGGGCGTCCCCTCGGAATGGGGAAGGTGGTCGGGGATCGGCGCGGCCGACGACAGGACGAGGCGGCCGGTCTCCACCCCCTTGGTCCCGATGAGCGAGTCGGCCAGCTCGCGGATCAGCTTGGCGGGGCCGCGGAGCAGGATCACCTCCAAGCAGCGGAGCGCGTCCAGGTGCACGTGCGTGGTCGTAACCACCCGGTTCAAGTGCAGGTGCTGGAGTTCGGTCAGCCGCTCGGAGACGCGGCCGGAATGGTGGTTGTAGATCAGCGTGACCACCCCCATGGCCTCGCTCTCGTCGTTGGCGATCACATCCTCGATCAGCGCCGCGCGCATCAAGCCACGCACCGCCTCGCTCCGGTTCGGATAGTGGTGCATCTCGCGATACTGGTCGAACTTCTGGAGCAACTCGCCGCCGATGGCGACGCTGAACCGCACCAGGGGGTCTTTCATGCGTCACTCCTCGCCGGGTCGGTCTGATCGGGGCCAGGAATTCCGTGCGCAGTCCTCACAATTTTCAAGCTTGAAAGTTCAAAGAGGCAAGCATCAGATCAGGCGTACGAAATCCCCCGGGACGTGAGGTCTGGACGACGCACGACGACCATCACCCGACCTTGGGCACCTCGACCCAGGCGCCGTCCTGGTTCGAGCTGGCGACGGCAGCCTCGACGAAGGCCATGCCGGCGACACCGTCGAGGATGCCGGGGTGTTCGAAGGGGGTGGGGACCGGCTCGTCTCGGCGCTGGCGGATGGTCCACTCCAGGGTCCGGTGCAGGTTGCCGAGTGCCTCGTGGAACCCTTCGGGGTGTCCCGAGGGGAGCCGCAGGTAGGGTTTGATCGACCCGGGGAAGTAGCCGTACTCGGCCCCCTGGCGGTAGATCCGGACCGGCTGGCCTCCGGTGTAGTGCTTCAGGACGGTGTGGTCGGTGATCGACCATTCGAGGGTTCCGGTCGTGCCGCTGACGCGGAAGCCGTTGTCGTTCTGGGCGCCGATGGTGATCTGCGAAGCGGCGACAGTGGCGATCCCACCGTTGTCGAGCTCGGCCAGGACGGTGAAATCGTCATCGAGCGCGCGGCCGGGGACGAAGGTCTTGAGGCGGCCGCGGATCCGAGTGGCGTTGCGGCCGGCGACGAACCGGACGAACTCATAGGCGTGCGTCCCGATATCGCCGCCGCAGCCCGAGGCGCCCGCCTTGCTGGGATCGACGCGCCAGGCCGCCTGCTTCTGGCCCTCGGACTCGAGCTTGGTGGCCAGCCAGCCCTGCGGATACCACGCCTCGACCTTGCGGACCTCGCCGATGGCGCCGTCGCGGACGAGCGTGCGGGCGAGCATGACCATCGGGAACCCAGTGTAGGTGTAGGCCACGAGGAAGGGCGTGTCGTGGGCCGCCACGGTCGCGTACAGGCGGCGGGCCTCGTCGAGCGTGGTCGTCAGCGGCTTCTCGCAGAGGACGCCGATGTCGGCGATCACCGCGGCGTTGGCCGGGCCGAAGTGCGCGTCGTTGGGAGTGACGATCGTCAGGTAGTCGATCCGCTCTGACTCGGGCAGCGCGGCTTCGCTCTTGACCAGCGTCTGCCAGTCGGGATAGCCGCGCGGAAGAACAGCGCGGGCCGAGGCGAGCGACTCCTCGGGCGAGCTCCGCAAGGCGCCGGCGGTCAACTCGGCCGAGTTGTCCAACAGGATCGCGCGGCGGTGCGGCCCGCCGAAGAAGTTGGCCGGTCCCCCGCCGCCGGCCATCCCCACCCGCATCTTTCGCTGGCTCATTGTGGTGTTTCTCCCTTCCTTGCTCCGTGGAGGCCCCGAGCATCACTGGTCGGACCGGGGAAAACGCCACTATAGCCAAGCCCGGGGCGGTCGCACAGGCTTCTGTCGGCCGCGGACTGTGGCCCTTCCCGGAGCGCCCGATTTGAGGGCGGTCCCTCCCCCGTCGGGGGGCTATGAGGAGTCGCCGGCGAGTTGATGGGCGGGGGTAGTCCCGACCGGGATCCTCGTCCGATCGACCAACTCGGACCGGTGCGGGAGGTGGACGGTGAAGTGCGCACCCTGGCCGGGACACGACTCGACATCGATCCGGCCGCCGTGCACCTGGACGATCCCGTAGCTGATCCACAAACCGAGCCCCGTCCCCTGCCCCACCGGCTTGGTCGTGAAGAACGGGTCGAAGATCCGGTCGCGCACGGCCGGGTCGATGCCCTGCCCGGTGTCGATGACGTGGATCGCGATGCCGTCAGCCTCGGCGCGGGTCTGGAGGGTGATCGTCCCCCCGTCGGGGCAGGCGTCGATCGCGTTGACCAGCAGGTTGTGCACCACCTGGTTGAGCTTGCGCGAATAGCAGGTCACTGGCGGCAAGGGCGCCAGGTCCAGGTCGAGCTCCACGCGCCGCTCGATGGCCCGGCTGAGGAGGATACTGGCGGTCGAGCGGATGCCTTCGTTCAGGTCCACTTCGTCCAGGTCGCTCTCATCGAGCCGGACGAACTCGCGCAGGTCCTTGACGATCTGCTGGATCCGCCTCAGGCCCTCGACCGACCTGCCGGTCAGGCGTTTCAGGCTCTCCAGCGTGTAGTCCAGCTCGATCGCGTCGTCGAGTTCTCGGATCCGCGCGAGCAGCTCGGGGTGATGGGCCGCGAGCACCTCGTCGGATTCCTGGTAGAGGAGGATCATGTCGTGCAGCAGCCCGACATCGCGTTGGAGCACGGCGACGTTGTTGGTGACGAAGGCCAGGGGGTTGTTGATCTCGTGCGCGACGCCGGCCACCATCTGGCCCAGCGCCGAGAGCTTCTCAGCCTGCACCAGTTGGCCCTCGGCCTTTTTCAGCTCCTGGTAGGCGTGCTCGAGATCCTGGAGGGCCTGGTGCTTCGATGCGGCCATCTCGATCAGGTCGTCCGTCAACTGTTGCAATTGCTCGTTGGAGCGGGTCAAGTCGGCGGCCGTCTTCTTGAGCGCCTCTTCGGCCCGCGTGCGCTCGTCGATCTCGCGCTGGAGTTCTTGCGGGCTGCGCAGGATCGGCGCCCGGGACACGACGAGGAGCAGCGCAATGACGGTCACCCACGAGACCAGGGCGATGGCCAGCTTCAGGACGCCCGCGAGCCGATCCACGGGCACCGAGGAGGTGACCACCTCCATGACGTGGGTGAGTCCGCAGCCGACGATGAAGGCGCCGAACAGCCCGAAGATCCAGGGGATCCGAAGGGCACGCCGCCGCGCAAAAGCGATCAGGATGATCGGGATGGCCGTGGCGGCCAGCCAGATCAGCGCGTCGGAGATGTCGTGAATCTGGACCAGCTCCGGCGTCCACCCCCCTCCCTGAGGACGCCGCACGAAGCCGGATGAGTCGAACAGCTTGAGCAGGAAGTCCGCCATTGCAGTCCGTCCCTTGGAAGTCGCGGTGCCAGGTCGCGCGCCTCACCTCGATCACATACGGGCCTGATGAGAAACCAGGACGATTGAAAGAGTCGGATCGAGACCGCGGCGAAAGTCCTCGGGAAGACCACAGCTCGTGTCTCCCGCGACGTGAGATGGGGGGATTGAAGTGTTATCCCTTGGCATCAAGTATGGAATCAACCCGTCTGTCCCGCCACAAGAATCTCCGCGGCCGGGGTCGTCCGGTGATTCACCCCTTCGAGCCGGAGCCAGTCACTCCCGGCGCTCGGGACGGACCGTCGCCGTCACGGTCCATTCTCTCCGATCCTCGGAGCTTCCGAAGGATCTTTCCAATCCTAGCTTAGGACGAGGTTTGCGATGATCCGCGACGGGCGAGCAGGGGAGGTGCGGGAACGGGTGACCTGCCCACGTCTTCGGAGGGATGTTCGGGAGGGCTGAGGGGTGCCCAAAATGACGTGGGCACCACCTCGGGCCGTTCGAAGCGGCTCTCTGCGTTACTTGGCAACCTCGTCCGTCCCCGAGGCGGCGGGGGGGAGCGGGTTGCCTTCGGGATCGAGGAAGTTGACGACCTTGACGTAAGGCAGCGACTTCAAGCCGGTCTCGATCTTGGCGCGGTCGCCGACGATCAGGATCGTCATCCGGCTCGGGTCGAGATAGGTCTTGGCGACCCGATCGACGTCCGCCTTGGTGACGGCCTCAACTTTCGCTTGATAGGTCGTGAAATAGTCGGCTGGCAGGTGGTAGAGCACCAGGTCGGCGAGCGTGCCGGCGACGCCGAAGGTCGTCTCGAACTTGTTCGGGAAGCCGCGGATGATCCGGTCCTTGGCGAAGGCGAGCTCGGCATCGGAGACGGGGCGCGGACCGGTGATGTCGGTCAGCTCCTTGATCAGCTCGACGAGTGCCTCCTTGGTGAATCGGGAATCGACCGCGCCGCCCGCCTCGAACGGGCCGGGTCCCTGGCGGAAGGTGAAGTGCGAGTGGGCGCCGTAGCTGTAGCCCTTCTCCTCGCGGAGGTTGAGGTTGATCCGGCTCGAGAACTGCCCGCCCAGGATCGCGTTCATCACCATCAGCGGGAAGTAGTCGGGCGTGCTCCGGGGGACGCCGACCTGGCCGACCGCGAGGACCGACTGCGCGGCGGCCGGCTTGTCCACCAGGTAGACCGTGACCCCCTTCGCGCTCGGCGGCTCGGGCAGCGAGGGACTGGGGGCCTCGCCGGGCTTCCAGCCCTTCAGCGCCTCCTCCAGCGCGGCCGTGATGGCATCCGGTGTGGTGTCGCCGACGACGATCAGGCTGGCATTGTTGGGCAGGAAGAGCCGCTGGTGGAACTCGGCGATCTCGGCGCGGGTCAGCGCCGCGATCGACTTCGGCGTGCCGAGGTCGGGGCGGCCATAGGGGTGCTCCTGGCCGTAGAGGACGCGCGGGAAGACGACGCCCGAGATCGCCTCAGCGTTGTCGAGCCGCGACCGGAGGAGCGCCAGCCGCTGCTGGCGGACCCGCTTCAGCTCCTTCTCGGGGAA
The DNA here is from genome assembly GCA_963803395.1 of uncultured Planctomycetaceae bacterium. Classification (GTDB taxonomy): domain Bacteria; phylum Planctomycetota; class Planctomycetia; order Isosphaerales; family Isosphaeraceae; genus JAFANO01. The sequence continues at coordinate 55,625 of CAWDND010000091.1, read as the reverse complement.
GGAGGGATTCAACAGGACATCGGTATAGAGTTCCAGCGCCTTGGGGGTGTGCTTGGTCAACGTCGTCAGTGACACGGTGCTCGATTCGAGCTTCCCGTCGGCGTCGATCGAAGCGCCGATCTCCGACAGCGCGCCGGCCAGCTCCAGCGAGTTGCGCGTCTTGGTCCCCTCGGTCAGGAGCTCGGCGGTCATCGAGGCGAGCCCCTCCTTGCCACTGGGGACGAGCGTGTCTCCCCCCTTGACGACCAGGTTCAGGGTCAGGATCGGCAGTTGGTGTCGCTCAGCGATCAGGACCTCGAGGCCGTTGGAGAGCGTCCGGCGCGTGACGGGGGGCGGGGTGAACTTGGGGGTCGGGCCGACCTTGGGCATCACCGAGCGGTCGAACGTGTCCTTGACCTCGGCGATCTTCGGGCTGACCGACGGCATCTGCGACGCGCGATCGACCTCGACCTCGGGGGCACGGGGCGTCGGCGGGCCGGGGTTGATGTCGAGCCGGGTCCGCTTGCTCGTCAGGTACTGGCGCGCGACCCGCTTGACGTCGGCCGGCGTGACGGCGAACAGCCGGCGACATCTCGGCCTTGTACGCCAGCGGGTCGCCGAACTCGACGTTGTAGTTGTTGAGGAAGTCGGCCTTCTTGCCCGCCGCCTGGAGCGCCACGACGAGCTGGCTCTCCTGGGTATTCTGCGCCTTGAACACCTCGGAGTCGGTTGGCCCCTCGTCCTGGAGCCGCGCGATCTCGGCGTCGGCGATCTTGACCAGCTCGTCGAGCGACTGGCCTGGCCGCGCATAGAGCGTGACGGTGAACTCGCCCGCCAGGGCGCTGGCGGGGTGGCCCGCCTGGACGTGCGCGGCGAGCTGGCGGTCGTACATCAACGCGCGGAAGAGACGGTTCTCCTTGTCGATCCCGCCGAGGACCAGCGAGAGGACGTCCAGCGCCTGCTCGTCGGCGTCGCCGCGCGGGCCTGTCGGCCAGACGAGCTCGACGCGGGGCAGCGAGATGCGGTCGGTCATTGTGATCTGCTTGGACTCAGCGAGCACGGGAACGCTCGGCGCCATCCCGGGGACCTCGGGTCCGCGGGGGAGCGAGCCGAAGTACTTCGCGACGAGCCGCTTGGTCTCGGCCGGGTCGATGTCGCCCGCGATGCAGAGGCTGGCGTTGTTCGGGCTGTAGTAGGTCCGGAAGAACGCCGAGACGTCCTCCAGGCTGGCGGCCGACAGGTCGGCCATCGAGCCGATCACGCTGTGGTGGTAGGGGTGGTCGGGCGGGTAGAGCGCCCGGAGCAGCGTCTCATGCGACTGGCCGTAGGGGACGTTGTCGACCCGCTGCCGCCGCTCGTTCTTGACCACGTCGCGCTGGTTGTCGAGCTTCGCCTGGGTCAACACGGGCAGGAGGAAGCCCATCCGATCCGATTCGAGCCAGAGCGCCAGCTCGAGCGCGTTGCTCGGGACGTTCTCGTAATAGTTGGTCCGATCGGTGTTGGTGCTGCCGTTGATCTGCGCACCGACCTTCTCGATCGGCCCGAAGTACTCGTCGTCGTGGTGCTGCGAGCCCTGGAACATCAGGTGCTCGAACAGGTGCGCGAACCCGGTCCGGCCCGGCTTCTCGTTCTTCGAGCCGACCTTGTACCAGATGTTGACGCCGACGAAGGGGGTTGTGTGGTCCTCGTGGAGGATGACCTGCAAACCGTTGGGCAGGCTGTACCTTCTCGACCTTGAGGTCGGGGATCTGCGGCTGCCGCTCGTCGGCCCGAGCCGAGGCGCCGAGCGTCAAGGCGACCGTCGCCGCGAGGAGGAACGGGGAAATCCTGCGCTTCATGAGGGTGCTCGCTCCGTGAACGTGATCGGTCCGCGCAACAAGGCCCGACATGTCCGGTCGGGCCGAGGGTAAGGCTGTTCTAACCATTTTGAGAGGCGATCGTCCAGAGAACGGCGCTGGGCCCGGCGCTGATCCGTGCTTCCCGGGTGTCGAGTGCCGTCCGGAGCATGGGAACGAGAGGATGTCTCTGAAGTGTTGTGATCGTGCGTCGATCCCCTGTCGGGATCGGCAAGAAGTCTCACCAGGGCGATCTTACGATCGTGGCCTGCGCCCGCCCACGCGACGACATTCGAATCGGGAGCGTGAAGATCCTGATGTTCTACTCAAATCCAAATTTGATAATTTTATTATTGGCTTTTTTTAGCGGGAGAGGAGGGTTGGAAAATGGGCGTCGCAGCGGGTACAATAGGGGCCGTCAGGTCACGGAAGGCCCCCACGATGGTGCGGCCTCTCACGATGGAGAATGCCCGCGATCCTCGCCGCGATTCGGGCCGGTGAAAGATTGCGGGAGGGGCGGCCATCAAGGACTGGAAGGCCGCCCTGCCTCCAGGAACGCGATCGTTCGGTGGGTCGCTCGTGGTCCGGCGCAGCGTGTCGGCGGCCTGGCGTCACCGTCTTGGGACGGGCAACGGAGAAATCCTCTTGCATGCCGATCCGTCTTGATAAACTCGTCGCCGAGCGGTTCGGCCTGTCGCGCAGGGCCGCGCAGGACGCGGTGCGCAACGGGCGGATCGATGTGGCGGGCGACCGCTGCGACGAGTCGGGGCGCGAGGTCGAGCCCGAGACCCCCATCGAGTACTTCCCCGACCGTCCCAAGGCGCGGACCGTCGCTGGCAAGCTCCGCGTGCTTCATGAGGACCGCCACGTCCTGATCGTGGACAAGGCCGCCGGGCTGCTGACCCTCCCCACGCCCGACCGCGAGCGCGACACCTTGGTCGAGCGAGTCCGCCGCTATCTGGCAATCCGGCACGGCGGTCAGCGGCCGTTTGTCGGGGTCGTCCACCGGCTCGACAAGGACACTTCCGGCGCGCTGGCGCTGGCCCGCTCGCCCGAGGCCGTTCGCGCCTTCCAGGCGCTATTCAAGGCGCACGACATCGAGCGTCAATACCTGGCAGTGGTCGAGGGCGTGCCCGCCCGGTCCGAAGGCACCATCGAGCAGGCGCTAGTGACCGACCGCGGCGACCTGCGCCGCGGCGTCGCTCGCCGGCCGGAGCAAGGCCGGCCCGCCGTGACGCATTACCGCGTCATCGAGCGATTCGGCCCGGTGGCTGCCCTCGTCGCGTGCTGGCTCGAGACCGGCCGGACGCACCAGATCCGGATCCACATGGCCGAGATCGGCCACCCCGTCGTCGGCGACCTCATCTACCGCCCTCGGGAGCGGCCGCGCTCGAAAGCGACGTTCCACCGCCAGGCCCTCCACGCCCAGGTCCTCGGCTTCCGGCACCCTCTGACCGGCCAGGACGTCCACGTCGAGGCCCCCTTGCCCCAGGATCTCGACGCGCTGATCGTGGACCTCCGCAACCGATTCGGAATCCCGGCGCAGGAGGATGACACGGTTCTCGGTCGGCGGATTCATCGGGCGAGTGGAACGGAGCGCAGCTCATCGATCCTTCAACCCCAACGGTGGGTTACGCCCCGCTTCATCCATCTTACGGGAGATCGCTCTCTTTCCTCTCCTTCCTCTCCTCCTCCGGCTTCTCGAAGATGATGATGTGCTGCCACGGGAGGAATTCGAGCGACTCCTTGAAGCGAAACCCCTGCGACTCGACCTCGCGGCGGGCCTGCGCGACAGTCATCTTGTGCTCGGGCTTGATGGGGACGTCAGGGTCCTCGTCGCGGAACTCGACAAGGACGAGCCGGCCGCCGAGCTTCAGTGCCTTGTGGATGCCCTTCAGGGTGGCTTCAGGGGCGGAACATTCATGGTAGACGTCCACCATCAGGATCAGGTCCACCCGGCCCTCGGGGAGCCCGGGATCGGTGGGTGTACAGCGGATGGCCCGGATGTTCTTGACCCCGGCGGCACGGGCGTTTTCGGCCAGCATTCGAAGCATCTGGGGCTGGAGGTCGGTTGCCAGGACGACCCCGTCCGACCCGACCCGACGCGCCAGCCGGAGGCTCGTGTAGCCGACCCCCGCGCCGACGTCGGCCACGGTCGAGCCGGGCGCGATCTGCAAGGCGTCGAGCATTGCCTCGGGCTGCTCCTCCTGCTCGCGCGTCTCGCGGACGAGCCAATCGGCGCCCTCGAAGGACATGACCTGGGCGATCCGCCGCCCCATAAAGGTCCCGGGCGGGTCGCGCCGAACTCGGCGCGGGGCCTTCGCCGGGGCGTCGGGCTTGGCCGGAGCAAGGGCCGGCGCCTCCTGCCCCGCCAGCACGCCACACACGAGCAGGAGCGCGGCCAGCATGGAAGACCCAAGGCGAAGGCGCGGCATGAGGGACTCCTTGCTCATCATCGGTAGCCAGTCATCAGGAGGAAATCCCCACGCCAATGACAGGTGGCGAACGCTTCGCGAGATTCCGGGATTCTTCACCGCTCCCTGACTGCTGGCTCCGGACCGCGGGCTCCTCCGACGACCCGCTCAGTCTGCGAAGGCGTAGCGCAGGATGCAATAGAGTGCCTGCACGCCGTCCTTCCAGCCGATCTTCTTGCCCTCGCGGTAGTCGCGACCGTTGTAGCTGACCGGCAGCTCGTAGATCCGGCAGCGCCGGCCGGGCTGGCCGTCGATCGGCGGCATCTGGAACCGTGCGACCTTGGCGGTCACCTCGGGCTCGAACCCGAACCGGTTGCTCTTCAAGGTAATGCCCTGGATCACCTCGCGGCGGAAGACCTTGTAGCAGACCTCCATGTCGGTCAGGTTCAGGTTGGTGAAGATGTTCGACAGCAGGGTCAAGAACTTGTTCGCCAGGTAATGCCAGAAGTACAAGACCCGGTGCGACTCGCCGATGAACCGCGAGCCGTAGACGACGTCGGCCTTGCCCTCGATGATCGGCTGGATCAACTGGAGGTATTGTGCGGGGTCGTATTCCAGGTCGGCGTCCTGGACGAGGACGATCTGGCCGGTCGCATGCTGGAAGCCGCTCCTCAGGGCGGCCCCTTTGCCCTGGTTCTGGTCGTGGAAGATGATCGTCAGGTCGGGCTCCTCGGCCGCCATCTGCTGGAGGATCTCGCGGGTCCCGTCTCGCGAGCAATCGTCCACCAGGATCATCTGTTTCGCGACCGGGACGGCGCGGACCCGGCGCAAGAATCGCGCGGATCGTGTCCCGCTCGTTGTAGATGGGAATCACGACCGAGAGGACCAGATCCTCGGGGACCCGGTAGATTCCCAACTGGCGGCAGACCGTCTCACCCAGGAAGCGCAGCAAGCACTCCCGGCGCTCGTGCTCCTCGGTCGGAGGCCGCATTAAGCCGATCTGAGCGATAAAGGGCGTGAGGACTTGGGCACCGTTTTCCATCCCGACAGATCCCTCCCTAAATTTAGGTGAATCGCTCAAGGCCAACGGCCTCGCCCACCCGGGAACCTGGCATCGCGAATTATAACAACGATCCGCGATTGAGCTAAAAGCCCGATGAATTTTGAGACTCCTCGCTGATCCCCACCACGGTTTTGATGCAAGCTTCTGTGCCATTGATGGTTAACTGCATTTTTTGGTGTTCTCGGGCCGGTCGTGGCGAAATCCCAGCGAACGACTCGCTCTCGATCTTGTTGGGGCCGGGATTTCTCGGGAGTTCGTCGTGAATAGATCACCCGTACACCGGTGGAGATCAGCGAGGAGTCTCTGAATTTTGGTGTTTCCGCAAAGGATTTTCCTGAAAGGGGTTGCGGCGACTCTCGTCGCATAAACCATGACGGGCAAACGATTTACGATATCACCGCTTTTTCGCTAGTTTTTAGCTCAATCGCGGATCGTTGAATTATAAGTCAAGGTCCCGAAGAAATGAAGCGATCCTGTCTCCACCTCGGCCGCACGATCGAGCCCGTCCCCAGTGCCGATACCTGGCGCCTCCTCCCCCTGATCAGTTCTAGGGATCGTCTCGTAAGGTCATCCGGGCGATGTTCCGAGGAATCGCGGGAGCCCGCCCCTGGAAGAGAATCACTCGACCAAAAAAAGGTCCATCGGGCCCTGTGGCTCCGATGGACCGTGGGACCTTCCGCCCCTCTTTGTTTCCAACCCAACCCAACCCAACCCAACCCAATCCGGTCCGCCCCGACCCACCCGAGGGTTGATGCCGGGGCGGAGCGGGTCATCACACTGCGGGCGGGTTCCCAGGCTTGGGAGCCGGCGGGGGAGGCACGTTTTCGGGAGCAGGCGCGGTCTCGGCCGGCGGAGTGGGCGCGGCCGGCGACGGCGGGGGTGGCTCGCCGCCTGTCATGGGCGGGGTCATCACCGGGCCCGAGGGATACGCTTGACCCGCCGGCCAGACCTGACTCGAACCCGTCACAACCGGCGTGTAGCTGCCGTAGACCGGCGGCGCATAGGCCACCGCGCCACCGTAGCAGCCGCCCCAGCCATCACCATAGCAGCCGCCGTAGCACCCGCCGTAGCAACTGGCGACTTCATAGCAGGCGGCACGCCTGTGGCACAGGCCGCCAAACAGGCCATGCCTGCGGTGGCCACCGTAGCCACCCATCCAACCACCGAAGCAACCCGTGTAGCTACCACTGTAGCAGAGCGAGTAGCACGCGCTGTAGCAAGAGGCGCGACGTACGTGGTGTAACTGATCGGCGCGACACTCCCATAGCAGCCACCGAAGCAGCCGCCACCGTAGCAGCCGCCAAAGCACGACGAGTAGCACGTCGGCGCGACGACCGGAGCACAGCCCTTGTGATGACATCCCAGGCCACTCAGGGCCATCAACATAACGATCGTCCCCTGCATTTCGGACCTCCCAGTTGCGAGCCGAAGTTGATCAACGGGGGTCGGCAACGAACACGACTTACACGTTATCGGTGGGACATCTCAAGGCCAGGCTCGCCCCCTTGAGCCGTTCGGCCTTTTCGCGATGACCCGCCGAGTTGCCTTTATTCGTTACTCTCTTCTCATGTACCGCAAATTCTAATCCGCAAAGCAATGGGTTGCAACCTGTCTATGTAAAAATAGTGGAAACGCAGGTGTCCCGCGAATTTGCGATAGGTTTTCAGAACGGACCGTGCGCGACAGATGTTTCAACCATCCTGGCGATGAAGGGCGGTCGGGGTTAGGATAGCTTCAGCCGATCGGGGTCGGATCGGGCGAGGTCCTACCCATAAAGAGACCCATTCTTGTCTCTGTGAGGGTGCTCAGTTGCGGGACAGCACAATCCGCAAATCTGATTCCATCGACCGGGGCGAGCCTTCGGGGAGGTGCTGGCCGGGCTGGGCGCGGGGGGTGGTCTCGGCCGCGTTGCTCGTCCACATCGTCGCCCTCCTGGCCGGGGCGATCGGGGCGCCTCCCTCGTCGCCGCTGGAGCGGGAGTTGGCGCAGGCTTTTGCCCCCTATCATCAGTGGATCGATCAGGGATACGCCTATCGTTACTACGCGCCCGAGCCGGGTCCGACGCCCGTGGTGACCGCGACGCTGCACTTCACCGACGGCCGGCCCGACGCGACGGTCCGCCTGCCGGAGCGAGGGCTCAAGCCGAGGCTGCGGTACCAGCGGCAACTGGCGCTGGCCAACCACCTGGCGGTCGATTTCGAGCAGGCCAGGCTTCAGACGGGGGACGGCCGCCGGAGCCGATGGGCAGCCTCGTACGCCCGGCATCTCTGCAAGACCCACCCGGGCTGTGCCGGCGTCACGCTGTTTGTGCAGAGTCACCTGATCCCCGATCCCGAGCGCGTCCGCGAGGCCCTGGCCACGCCGGGCGGCGCGGGTGGACCTGGACGCCGAAGAGTTTTTCACGACGCCGGAACGAATTGGAGTGTTCTCGTGCGACGCCTTCTGAACGACCTGGCGGCCTACCTGGCCGATCTCTTGGGCACCGCCGTCCGAGCCTGGAACGCTTTCTTCTTCCGGCCGGCCGACCCGACGACCCTGGGGCTGATTCGCGTGGCGCTCGGGCTCTTGCTGACCTGGAACCTCTGGGTCTACGGCTTCGAACTGCACGCGTATCTCGGCTCCGAAGGCTGGGCCGACCCGACACTCGTCCGGAGCTACCTTAGCGAGCAGATGCCCTACGCCTGGTCGTTCTGGTTCCTCGTGCCCGATGGGCTGCTCCGGCCGGTCTGGCTGGGGTGCCTGGCGGTCCTGGCCTGCTACACGGCGGGGCTCTGGAGCCGGGTAACCGCCGTGCTCGCCTGGGTGATCGTGGTCTCGACGGTCCGCCGGGTGCCGATGGCGCTGTTCGGGTTCGATCAGGTCGTCTCGACCTGGGCGCTCTACCTGGCGGTCACGGGGGCGAGCGGCCAGGCGGTTTCGCTCGACCGCTTCCTGGCGCGGTATCGTGCGGCCCGCGCCGCGGTCGCCCGACGTCGGCACGACGGCCGCTGGGTCGTCTCGCCGGGCGCGCCTGAGCCGACGATCTCGGCCAATCTCGCGCTGCGGCTGATCCAGTTGCACCTGACCTTGATCTACGGCATGGCCGGCCTGGCCAAGCTGCAAGGGCAGGCGTGGTGGAGCGGGCTGGCGATCTGGGGCGTGCTCGCCTCCGCCGAGTTTCGCCAGCTCGACCTGACCTGGCTCGTCGCCTACCCCTGGCTCCTGAACATGATGACCCACACCAGCCTGGCGCTGGAATTGAGCTACCCGATCCTGATCTGGGTTCGGAAGTTCCGTCCCTTGCTGCTGGTCGCGGTCGTGCTCCTGCACGCGGGGATCGGGCTGACCTCCCCTGGCCTGATCGAGTTCGGCCTGGCGATGCTGGCGGGCAACCTCGCGTTCGCCTCCGGGCCCTGGCTTCGAAGCCTGGTTGCCGGGCGGGAGTCGCCGGCGGGGCGCGTCCTGTATGATGGCGCCTGCCCGCGCTGTCGGGCCTCGATGGCCTTGATCGCCGCGGGCGACCCCGACCGCGTGATCGAGCCTGTGGACCTGACCGCCATCAACGTGGCCACGATCCACCCGAGCTTGACCAAGGAGGCGTGCCTGCGGGCGATGCACCTGGTCCGGGCCGATGGGCGGGTGGTCGCCGGCTACGACGCCCTGCGGACGCTCGGGCTCTGGATCCCGCTGTCCTGGCCGCTGGCGCTGGTCGGCTCGCTGCCCGGCATCACCTGGGCGGGTCGCCGCGCGTATCATGCGGCTCGCTGCGTCGCGACCCCGCGACGTCCCCTGTACGGACGAGGTCTGCGGCATTCACTCCCGGAGCGGTCAGGGTCAGGCGACGCAGGCTTCCTCCGCGACCCATCCCGAATAGCGCACTCATGAGCGACGAACCGAACCAATCCGATCCGTTCCGCTCGCCGGCCCCCGACGCCTCTTCCTCCACGGGTGGTGTCCCAATTGGATTGAAAAATGGAACGGGAAGCGCTACCGTTATAAGGATTTACGGGTCGAGCTCGCCTCGGGGAGCCAGGCTTCTGTGCTGAAAGGGCTTCCGGCGAGTATTTCAATCCAACTGGGACACCACCTAAGGAGTGCAACGGCGAAAATTTCCCTGGCCCGATCCCCAAGAACCCTGGGAAGTCGTACTGATGGCAGCAATTCCCGGACAGCCGTTTCGCAAGGTAAAAACAAGGGGTTTCAGAAAACACACTTCGCAAACTCTTGTACAGTATATCTTCTACCTGATCGGTCTCCAACAAGGGAAATTACAGGGGATTTTGAGTATGCCACCCTGTTGACACTACTGAACACCTCCGGGAATTGCTGTACCTGATGGTCATTCGGGAAACCAGGGGCGGCCCCAGAAGCCGTCGTCATCAAGCGACGGAGTGATCGTCAATTCTCGGCGCGGGGACCGTGACCCGTGAGGATCATCCCTTAGGAACTGTCAACAAATAACTTGAACAATCTATTAGTGGTTCCGTGAAAATATGGGCGAAATATGGGTGGCTGGGGTCTCGTCTTTGTCACGCGACGTAGCCGTTCACACCCCGAAAGCGGATGTTCAGTATACGAGACCGATCGACGATACAACGGAAATCGTAGGGAGAAACGCACTCGGGCTGTCAATCTAATGAACGCTTCATGGTTTTTCCCGTTGATCGCTAGCCTCCGGCATCAACGTCAGTTCGCATGAGCTGTTCAGTAAGCTGATCCGATATCGTCGGAAAAACCGGCAAATCCGGCGAAATCACGACACTCCTTGTTCAGTATACATCTGCTTTCGGGGTGTGAACGGCTACCACGCGACAATAGGTTTGGCCGCTAATCCGGACAACCGGTTTTGCCGCGCCGACGGTCCGGGTATAGTCACGTGATTCCGACCTGATCTCGCCACAACACCACAGAGACTCCGCCCATGCCAGCCCCGGTACCGCTGCCCATCCGCCAAGCGATGAGGCGCCGCCTCGAACACGGGGCGACCGTCACTCAGTTGAGCCAAGCCTTCGGCATCGCGCCGCGCACCGTGCGGAACTTGGTCCGAGCGTGGCGGGAGCGGCCCGGCAGCAGTGTGGCTCCCGCGTACGCCCACCGCCCCGTCCCGCCCCCACCGCCGGACCACCCCGCCTCCGAACCGGCCCTGCTCTTGCGCCGCGAACACCCCGGCTGGGGGGCCGTCCTCATCCGCATCTCTCTGGATCGGCAAGGCGTCCGCCCTCTGCCCGCGGCCCGCACCCTCCAGCGGTGGTTCTCCCGAGCCGGGCTCGGCCCGGCACCGCCGGGTCGGCGGCCGCGAGCCTCGGAGGGGCGGGCGACCGCCCCTCACGAGATCTGGGAGGTCGACGCGGCTGAGGAGATCCGACTCGGCAGTGGCGCGACCGTCTCCTGGCTGCGGGTCGCCGACGAGTTCCCTGGCGCGGTGTGGCACACCGCGGTTTTCCCCCCTCGGACGCTGGAATTCCGTCCCGGCGACCGGCACCCAGGAACAACTGCGTGCGGCGTTCGCCCGCTGGGGGCCGCCGCGGCGTGTGCGGGTGGACAACGGTGCGCCGTGGGGCTCGACCGGAGAACTGCCCACCGAACTGGCGTGGTGGCTGATCGGGTTGGGGGTGGGCGTGATCTGGAACCCGCCGCGACGCCCTCAAGCCAACGGCGTAGTCGAGCGGTCGCAGGGTACGGGCAAGCGGTGGGCGGAGCCGGGGGCCTGCCGTGATGAGGCCGAGCTGCGTCAGCGGTTGGAGGAACAGGATCACATCCAACGCGAGTTGGATCCGCGAATCAAGGGGCTGAGCCGGATGGAGGCATTCCCCGGCCTGAAGCACTCGGGGCGGGTCTACCGCCCTGAAGAGGAAGAGGCGCTGTGGGATCTGACGCCCGTGCTGAGCCATCTCGCCGAATATGTATTGGTCCGACGGGTAGACAACAGTGGAACGGTCTCGGTGTCTAACAAGAGCCGTTACGTGGGAAGGAATTTGTGTGGTCAGGATGTGCACATAAGCCTCGACCCCCTTGCGGTGGAGTGGGTCTACGCAGGCCCGAACGGGGTGTGTTACCGCCGCCAGAAAGCGGAGGAGCTGACTGCGGAGCGGGTCCGGAGCATGGACGTGACCCGGCACCGGCAGCGGGACCGTCGGCGCGGCAAAACTGGTTGTCCGGATTAGCGGCCAAACCTATTGTCGCGTGACATCTTCGAGACCCCGGCTGAGGCGTTGTCGCAGGCGAGCGCCGGGGTCTCGAAGACGAGACCCCATACGCACGGACTTTACGGAATTGGCGTGGAAAAAGAGGCGGGAAGACCTTATCCCTAGACATGTTGTGGCTTGCAACGCCGTCTCGAAATCAGGAGCTTCCCGATGAGCAGCATACCCCAGATCGCTACGACCCTGCAAACCGTCTTGGGGCCCGACCTCGAGCCGATCGGCCGGCGCACCGGACTGATCCAACGCCTCCGAAAGTTCTCCGCCGAGATCCTGCTCAAGATGCTCGTCTTCACCCTGCTGAAATGCCCCAGCCCCAAGACCAAGAACTACGTCTCCAGCGCCGCCCAACTCGGCCTGATCATCACCGAACGCGCCCTGAAGAAACGCTTTACACCCCAACTCGTGAGCTTCCTGCGCGCGGTGCTCGAGCGCCTGATGCCACACATGGTGGCGTCCACGCCGGTCGACACCCCGTTGCTGGCGAAGTTCACCAGCGTCCGCATCGGCGACAGCACCACGGTGACGCTGCCGGCCGACTGCGCCGGGAATTCCCTGGCTGCGGCGGCAAGTCGGGCTCCGGCACAGCGGCCCTGAAGATTCAGGTCCTCTGGGACTTGACCACGGGACGACTGCTGAAGGTGCTCCTCGAACCCGGCCGCCACAGCGCCGCCAAGAGCGCCGCCGTCGAGGAGACGCCGCCGGCCGGGTCGTTGTCGCTGTGGGATCTGGGCGACTTCTGCCTGAAACGGTTCCGCCGGTGGACCGCCGCCGGCGCCTTCTGGATCGCGCGCTGGCAACCGGGCACGGTGGTCCTCACCCCGGAGGGGACGCCGTTGGACCTGTGGCAATGCTTGCGACGACACCCGTGGGACGGGCCTCTCGACATCGCGGTCCTACTCGGGAGCACGGCACGCGTCGCCTGCCGGTTGATCGCGCTGCGCGTGCCGCCGGAGGTGGCGGCCCGCCGGCGCCAGAAGGCATACGAGAAGGCGCAGAAGAGCGGCCGGACGCCCACGCGCGCGCACCTGCAGTGGTGCGATTGGACGATCCTGGTGACCCACTGCTCCACGGAGTTGTTGACCTGGAAAGAGGTCGTGGTCCTGTACCGCACCCGGTGGCAGATTGAACTGTTGTTCAAACTTTGGAAGTCGCACAACCGTCTGGCGACACACGCGGAGTCCCAGAGCGTGGCCTGGCAGAGGGCGGAATTCTGGGCGAAACTGATTGGGGTGATCCTTCAACATGGGTTGCTCCTGACGATGACCTGGCTCGACTCCCGGCGCAGCTTGAGGAAAGCCGCCGCGGTGCTGCGCGACTGGATCACCGTGCTGCAGGAAGCGCTGGGCGATGTCGCTCGGCTCTGCGACGCCTTGAGCCGAATGCAAGCCGCGATTGCGGCCGAGGCCCGGGTCAACGTCCGGAAGAAAAAGCCGAGCTGGTTCCAACTCCTTAAGAACCCCGAACTTCTGGAATACACCTATTAAAGTCCGTGCGTATGGGGTCTCGAAGACGAGACCCCAGCCACCCAAGGCAGCCTGAATGTTCAAGTTATTTCATGACAGTGCCTTAGCGTCACACAAGGGGCCAGGCCTCGCGAGCGAGCCAGCTCGAGGAGTCCGTCTCCGGAGAGGCGTGGAGACCGCGGCCGGGTGGCATGCCCACATCTTCGTGAGCATGACCCCATGCCTCTTTGAACAACGGGCTTGATGTGACTGCAATAAGTACGGAGATGATGGATCGCAAACGATGCGAGAGATTCCGGAACCCTTCCTTACACCGTCGACACCGCCCTGCCTACGCCCAATCATGTCGGAACAATCAGCAAAACCAATCTTGACCCTCCCACCCACCCGGTGCACAATCTGGCCCGTTGGTTTTCGATGCCCGGCCTCGGCTCGCGTCGCACCTCGAGCGGTCCTCCCCGGCGTTGGAGCTTTCAGGGATCGGCACAGACCAGGCTGGCCGGTGGTCTCATGGAGGATGCGTGATCCCTCCGACGTGCCTGGGAAATTCTGTTCCCGACCGGCGGGATCGGTTGGTGTGTGGGTTCGGTGAATGGCGCGACTGAATGGTCTGAAGGATCGAAACGCGTTCGTTCAAGGAGGAGCCTGTCGTGATCTCTCGCCCTATCATTGTCTCGGTCATCTTCGCGGTTACCCTCGTGCTCGCCGCACCGCCCGCTGCGCTGTTTCGCCGATCCTCTCACCGCTGCTTACAGTCTGAAGTACCTATCGACCTCCACAAACTCCTCCCCCAAACGCCCGGCCGATCCAGCAGATCGCCTTCTCTCCCGACCAGCCCAACCTGAACCTGCAACCGCAAACCAACCCGCTGCTCAATCCGAAGGGGACCGGCTTCGATCCCGCAAACTTGGCCGGCTTTTTGGTGGCGGGGCAGATCCCCTCGGGTCTGTCGAACGCGGGCAGCACGGTCCAGGTGGTCGGGTTGGACTTCAGTCCGCCGGGGTTTCAGCCCAATAACCAGCTTGATTTCCAGTTGCCGCTCGTTAAGGGACAAAGTCCTCCAAAGTTGAATCTGATTGACTACACGAAGGCGAAAAATCCGCCGCACGAAGTCCAGTACGTTCCCAATACCCCGGGTCTCAGTCTTGAGCTGGTGAATGGCTCCGGCTCGTCCTCCTCCGAGACGTCCACGTCGCCGAGCACGCCCTTGACCTCGTCCCCCGGAACTCCGCTGCCCCCCAACGTGAACACCCCCGAGCCGCTGTCGCTGGTTGTCTGGTCGATGCTGGCGTGCCTGAGCATCGTCCGGGTCAGGGGCTCCCGACTGCGCGACGCGGAGCGCGGACTGAACGACGGAGCGAGCCGAGGATTGCGGCGATCCGATCGAGGCTCTCGGCTCTTGGCAGCGGGTCACCGCTGCGGCGATGATGGTAACGCGAGTGTCGGCCGCCCGCCCCGTCGCGACCGACCGCCAGTCGCCACCGTCCCAACCCTTGGATCCCGCGCCGTGGACATCTTGCTCAGCGAGGCCCAGATCCAGGAAAGGGTGCGCCAGCTCGGACGGCAGATCGAGGCCGAATACCACGGCCGCCCCCTCACGATCGTCGCCGTCCTGACCGGCAGCCTGGTCTTTCTGGCCGACCTGATCCGGCAAATCCAGCTCCCCTTACGCGTCGCGCTGTTGCAGGCCGGCAGTTACAAAGGATCCACGACCACCGCCGGCGCCCTGATCCTCAACGAGGCGTTCCTCCCCGATGTCGCCGGTCGGGATGTCTTGCTCCTGGACGACATCCTCGACACGGGCCACACTCTGGCGACCCTCGTCCCGCAAATGACCGAGCGCGGCGCCCGGAGCGTCCGGACCGCCGTCCTGCTCCGCAAAATCGGCCGCCAGCAAGTCCATCTCGAGCCCGACTTCTGCGGTTTCACCATCCCCGATGCCTTCGTCGTCGGCTACGGACTGGACTACGCGGACGACTATCGCCACCTACCTTACGTGGCCATTTTACCGGAGGGCGGAGTAGGCAAGTCGGAGTAGGTAGGCTGTAGGCCGTCAAATGAGCCCAGAGATACAGGTGGCGAACGATGCGAGAGATTCCGGAATTCGTCTTCAGTGCCTCCTGTCTACCGCCTTCTGCCTGCTCCCCATGAGACTCGCCCTGATCACCCGTCGCTATCCGCCGCTCATCGGCGGGGCCGAGAAGGTTTTGAGTTATCTGGCATCGGCGTTGGCCGCCGAGGGAGCTGAGGTCACCGTCTTGACTTCGCGAGGCCGGGGCTGGCGACGGTCGAGGCGATTGCCGCGCCGCCGGGGTGCGTGACCGTGGTCCGGCTGGCGACGTCGCGGGTCCGGTTCGTCGGGACCTGGCTCTACATGCGAAACCTCCGACGCTGGTTCGCCCGGAACCTGATCGACCTGGCGTACGTCTCGATGCTGAAGCACGATGCCTATGTCGCGATCGGCGAGGGCCGCAGCCTGGGTTTCCCGGTGGTGCTCCGGCCCGAGGGGGCAGAGGCGACCGGCGACCTCGCCTGGCAGTCCTGGGGGCGGTTCGGCCGGACCATCGGCCGGCGCTGCCGGCGGACCGAGGCCTTCGTCTCGATCTCCCGCGCGATCACCTCCGAGCTGCTCGGCGCAGGCTACGACGCGGCCCGGATCCACGAGCTGCCCAACGGCGTCCCCGTGCTTGAGTCGCCCTGGCGGTGCCGACCCGACTGGCGCGCTGCGCCGCGTCGCGCGATCGCCGTCGGCCGACTCGCGCCCGAGAAGGGGACACGAGACCCTGGTCGCTGCCTGGCCCCGCGTCCTCACGCAATATCCCCGGGCGCGGCTGACGCTGATCGGCGAGGGTCCCCGGCGGCCCGCGCTGGAGGCGCTGGTCGATCGGCTCGGGCTGCGCGATACGGTCGAGCTGCTCGGCCCGTCGGCCGATCCCGGCGCGGTGCTCCGCGCGGCGGACCTCTTCGTCCTGCCCTCGCGCGGGGAGGCGACGAGCATCGCCCTGCTCGAAGCCATGGCGCTGGGCATCCCGCTGGTCGCCTTGGCGATCCCCGGCAACCAGCGCCTGGTCCGCGACTTCAAGGACGGACGGCTCGCCCCCCGACAACCCCGACGCGCTGGCCCGTGCGATCCTGGAGCAGTGGGCCGACTTCGACCGCGCGGTCCACATGGGACGCGCCGCGCGACAGCGGGTCGGGAATGAGTTCTCGATCGCCGCCGCGCGACGGCGGCACATGGATCTGTTCCGGCGCCTGATCCAGGAGAAGCGGTCCCCCACGAACCCGGGAGCGGCCTCGTGCTCAACGTCCTGCAACTGATCCCCACGCTCGATCGCTCGGGGGCCGAGAAGCAGATGGTCCTGCTGGCCAGGGGTCTGCCGCGGGACCGGTTCCGCGTCGAGGTCGCCGCCCTGACCCGGCTCGGGCCGCTGGAGGCCGACCTCCGCGCGGCGGGCCTCGCCGTCACGCCGCTCGGCAAGCGATTCCAGCTCGACCCGATCGCCCTGGCACGGCTGGTCCGGTTCCTGAAGTCGAGGCGATTCGACGTGATCCAGACCTGGATCTTCGCGGCCAACACCTACGGCCGGCTCGCGGCCCGGCTGGCCGGGGTGCCGGTGATGGTCACCGTCGAGATGGCGGTGGACCTCTGGAAGGGGCGGGCGGAGCTGGCCATCGACCGCCGGCTGGCGCTGATGACCGACCGCGTGGTGGGCAACTCGCGCGCGGTGGTCGAGTTCTATCGCCAGGCCGGCGTTCCCGACGACCGCCTGGCGATGATCCCCTCGGGAATCGCCGACGAGGAGCCCCCCCCGGTCGATCCGGCCCGGGTCCGCGGAATTCGGCTGGCCCGACGACGCCCCCCTGATCCTCTTCGCCGGCCGGCTGGCCCCGCAGAAGGGGGTCGCCGACCTGATTGCGGCGCTCGACCTGCTCCAGCACGTCCGGCCCGACCTTCGTGCCCTGATCGTGGGCGACGGGCCGTTGCGCGACACGCTCGAAGAGACAGCGCATGCCTTCCGGCTCAACGGCAGGATTCGGTTCCTGGGCCACCGCGACGACGTCCCGAGGCTGCTGGCCGCCGCCGACCTCCTGGTCCTGCCCAGCCTCTATGAAGGCCTGCCCAACATCGTGCTCGAGGCGATGCGGTTCGCCAAGCCGGTCGTCGCCACCGCCGCGCCGGGGACGACCGAGGTCGTCACCAACGGCCGGACTGGCCTGCTCGTCCCGATGCGCAACCCGCCGGCGCTGGCCGAGGCGATCCGGACCGTGCTCCAGGACCGCGACCTGGCGCGCCGGCTTGGCGCCGAGGGCCGCACCCGCGTCGAGGCCGAGTTCCGCGCCGACACCATGATCGCGCGGTTCGCCGAGCTGTATGAAACCCTGGCGAGGGCCAAGGGGCTGGCCGTCTGAGACACGAGCCCGATGATCCTGTCCGGCCTCCTCCTGCCCCTCGCGTGAGGGCCGAGGGAAGGCTCGGCGTCACGGCTCCACCAGGTCACCCCCCGATCCTCCGGAATTCCGGGATGCCGCCAAGCTCACGTCTGATCATACTCTCAGCCCGAAAAGTCCAGGGGGCCAAGGGGGATGAGCTGCGCGGCTCCCGAGGTCCTTGCCCCCGATCCGTGCGCCCCTCCACGTCGGAGGGTGCGCAGGGGCCATCCCCGCCCGGGATCGGACGGCGGGATCCGTCCGGGATCGAGCGCCGGACGGTGCGCCGCGTCCGACCTGACTTTCGTCCGACATGCCAAGGATCCGAGGCGCGTCGGCCTCGTGAGCAAGATAGCGTTTGCGCGGCAAGGCAAATTTCGGCCACCTCCTGTACAGAAACTTGTACAACCGCGTAAAATCTTAGTACTCCCGGAAATCGGCCAGGTGCTCGTCATCGTCTTCGTGGATGGTCAGCATTCCCTTGGCGGTCCCCGGCTGGCAGGGCCAGGAGGTGCGTTTCTCCCGCATCAGACGGGCGATGGGACGCCCGTCCCGAGTGATGACGAGTTCCTCGGCGAGCAGCAGGTTCTCGATCAGTTCAGGCAACTTTGCCTGAGCTTCCTCGATGGTCACGGTCGGCATGACATTGCCCTCTGTCCTCGGACCATTGTCCTTGGTAGATGGGCCCTTTCCCTCGTGCTCTCGGGAGCAAGGACCAAGTTCATTTTTACCATCCCCTTGGCACGCAGTTGTTTCCCGATCGACGACCACTCGTACTGGCCCGCCAGCAACTTGTCCCAGTACGCCTTCTCCTCCTTCCAGGGGACCAGTTCCCGGAGGAGGGCAATGTGTTGAGGACCACGCCGTCGTCGAGGTCGGGTTCGAGGTGCAGGTTCGCCGCCCGGCGCAGCTTTGCCTCGAAGTCCCGCATTTCCGAAAGCAGCGCCTCCTGTTTCTCGATCTGCTTGTCCAATGTCTTGACGCCCTTGCCCGAGATCCCCGTCTGGGCACGCTGGGCGCGGAGCGACTCCAGGCGGCCCTCTCCCAGGCGGATCTTGGACTCGACATAGTCAAGTAGACACTATGGTTGCGTCGCGGAGGAATTTCGTGTGTCTAGCGGTGTCTCCGTGACGCAACCATATACGCGTCTTGGTTTCCGGGCAATCATCGTGCCCTCCGGCACCGCCAATCCTAAGGAATTAACCGGCTTTCCATAAGTGCCTGCGGTCACGCAAATTGCGACGACAACCATATCAGGGTGCGTCAAGCTCCGCGCCGACACAACCTCCGAGGGCGGTACGTCGGCGCGGAGCTTGACTTACCCTACTTGACTGTGACAGTAGAACTACAGAGCAGTTCTGACCCCTATTCCTCACCTATTCCTCATCCGGGGCCATTCATATTGCGGCAGGGGTTGCGGTGCAGGAGCGCGGCGCGTATTCTTGCGCTTAGGCACATAGACCTCCATGCGCGGTCTGGCGTTCAGGGTCTGGCGGGTGTGACAGTTGTCAATGGACCGCGGGGAGATGGTCGTGGTGAACCCGCGGCTCGAGACCGATCCCGAGACAGGATACGTCGCGATCGACCACGCGGCTTGCACCGGCCCATCCGGCCGTGTATGACAGCTTACAATCGCGGTTCCCGACATGGCGGGAACCAGTGCTGGCCCTGACGGAGATCGGAGTCGCCTCATGAGGATCGTGTCGCTGCTCCCGAGCGCGACGGAGATCATTTGCGCCTTGGGGCTCGAAGATCAACTGGTGGGCGTCACCCACGAGTGCGATTTCCCAGAATCCGTCCGGCGGCTGCCGAAAGTCACGCGCACACTCATCCCCACCGAGGCGGCCAGCGGCGAGATCGACCGGCTGGTGCGCGACGATTGCGGACGGAGAGGGCTCTCTACTCGCTCGACCTGCCGGTGTTGGAGGAACTCCGGCCCGACCTGATCGTCACCCAGGCCCTGTGCGACGTCTGTGCGGTGGCCGAGCTTGAGGTCCGGGCGGCGGCCTGTGCGCTGCCCGGCGCCCGCGCGTGCTGAATCTCGAACCACAGACCCTCCCGGAGGTCCTCGCCTCCATCCGGCAGGTGGCAGCGGCCACGAGGGTGGATGACCACCGCGCGGAGCATGTCATCGGTGCGCTGACGGCCCGCGTCAAAACGATCGCCGTCCGCTCGTCCGAGCTGCAGCGCCGCCCCCGTGTTGCCCTGCTGGAGTGGCTCGCCCCACCATTCTCCTGCGGCCATTGGAGTCCCGAGCTCGTCCGATTGGCGGGGGGCGTCGAGGGGCTCGGGCAGGAGGGGCGGCCGGCGCGCGCGCTGGGCTGGGACGAAGTGCTGAGCTGGCAACCGGAGGTCGTGTTCCTCGCCTGCTGCGGCTTCGGCGTCGAGCGGACGCTCCACGATCTGCCGCCGTTATGGTCCGTCCCCGCCTGGCGGGATCTGCCCGCGGTGCGCTCCGGCAGCGTCTACGTGAGCGACGGCTCGCACTACTTCAGTCGTCCGGGACCGCGGCTGGTGGACAGCCTGGAAATCCTGCACGCGCTGCACCCCAAGGTGCATCCGCTGCCCGCCGGGCTGCCGGGCCCGCTCCGCGTCGAAGCGTCGAAAGCCGGCATGCTCGCGTGGGGTTCGTCGGTGCGGACCCCATGACATACGGGTTCCTGATGAGAGGCGGTTACGGAGGTGGATCATCCTGCGTTTCGGGAACCTCTCTGCAATCCATCCAATCAGGCACTCTCATCCGCTTTGGATCGTTGATCGACCTGACCCGGCTCTCACGAACTCCCACCGCACGCAAGGCCGCGGATGATGCTCGATTGATGCTGAAGATTCGGAACCTGATTGAGGATCTCAAGTGCTTCGAGACGGTGCGGTCGTGTGCTGGCCCGACGGAGTGACCTGTCCCCCTTGGGCCTCCTCCCCAGGGGATCACACAGGGGCACGATGACACCCAGCCCGCCCGCCAACGCTATGAATGCTCCGCCTGTCAGAGACGCTTCGATGACCTGACAGGGACCATCTTCGCCGGTCACCACGAACCGCTGCGTGCTGGGATTCTCTGCTTGTATTTTATAAGACTGAATTTGTCGAATGAGCAAATTGCTCAAGAATTTGATTTCAATCCTGATGACGCTCTGGAGATGACATCCCAGTTGCGTGAAGGCCGTGTGGAGCGGACGCCAGAGGTCACGCTCACCGGTGCGGTGGAATGTGACGAAGTCGATATCGTGGCAGGACATAAGGGGCTGATCTCGAAGGCGGTCTCGATCCGGGGTTGTGAGGGCATGGGTTCGTCTCCGTGCTGCAGATCCTAGTGGACTGGAGCACAAGAGTTTACGAGATCCTCCGTAAATGTTGAAAGGGGTGGGTGGGCACTGCCCACCACAATCATTGATGGATGGTGGCCAGTACCTACCCTACGGGGACTGTCAAGTTCCAAATATAAGCTCTGGGACGATCCCCTTCCTGCCGATCTCCTCGCGGGCGCATCACCGGGCCTCACCGCATCTTCCTCCAGTTCGGCAGCCCACGTTTCATCCTCCTGGTCGCATCCACGGTCTTGAACGCTTCGGGATCGAACTTCCCGCCGACCCACTCCAGAAGCTCATCGTGCTGCTCGTTCTCGGGGTCGGTGATGGCTTCGAGGAAGTCCGCGTATCCCCAAACGCCCCCCACGTCCTCGGGTGGGCAGGCCCGTTGACCTTCCAGGCAGAGTGGATACTTTTGCTTCGGTTCGGCTTGCAAGCGGCCCTCGAAGAGAATCTCGTGCTGCCAGGAATCCCCGAAGTCGTACTCGTACTCGAACTGGAACCGCTCCCCGCTCCGGGGGAGGATGTCGCTCAGTTTCGTCGTGGTGGAATCGGCGTATTTCAGTTCCTCGAAATTCTCGGACATCAGCATGGGATCACCGAAGAGCCTGTCGTTGATCCTGAAGTGGTGCATGTGCGAGTTCGTCCAGCCCATCGCCGTTTGGATGTGCTCGTGGAGCTTATCGAGGGTGCAGTCCTCCACCTGGATACGCCGCCAGACCGGGGGCTGGGTGTCCATGAGTGTGATCTTGAACTGGTAGACTTCACCCGTGGCTTTGGCGGGAGTGGTCTTCGTTGATTTCGCCACGTCTTCTTGCTTCGGGCCTGATTCCGCAACCTTGGCTGTTTCAGGTTCCGACACCTTGACCCAGCACCACTCCGTCTTGATGCCCAGCTTGGCCCTGACCTGATAGAACAGGGCGCTGCTGATTTGCCCGGCATGACCTTTCTTGGCCCACTGGAGATTGACCTGATGGTGATCGAGATCCGGGTTCCTGCTCAGAATCTTGCGGAGGAACTCGGTTCGGGTCTCTTGCTTCGCCGCTTTTTTCTTCGCCATGCGTCCCTCCCGGCTGATCCCGGTCTCGTGAGATCATTCACCAGCCCCACGGCCGCCACTTCCGCTTCACCAGTCATGCCTCGGCACTTGTCGCAACGCCTTGTCGAGCAAGCCAAGCCCGTGGAACGTCCCCTTGGTGTCGCCGGCGATTGTCCTGATCAGCTTCAGGGCCGATCCCCTGGCGATCTCGGACCAGCTTCCCTTGCGGCGTTCCTGCTCCAGCAACAGATCATCCGAGTCGGCCAGCGGCGTGATTCGGCCCCAGGCTTCGACCCCGGCAGAGTCCCCCTCACCGAGCGGACGCTCCAGAGTGAACCGGCCCCGCTGTAACCGCACTTGAACACCGAGTCCCGTCAGCACAGGCGACGAGGCGATCTCCTTGGCCATCGTCGCCAGCAGCTTCTTTTGCTCCTCTGCGGAGAGCGTTCGTGCCTTGGGCCGGGGTTCTCGTTCCGGCCACCGCCGCCGTCGCCATCGCATCGGATTCACCGCCAGTTGTGGAACCAGGAGGCATAATCGGAGGTCAGCCTGCGGTTCGATCCTTTCTTCTGGACCAGGAGACGTGGACGGGAAATGTCAAATGCTCCGCCAAGTATACCCTACGCGGCCAACAATGAGACATCCGCAAACGTCTAAAACTTGTGAGCCAACAGTGTTTCCCTACTCACCCTTGTGTACCGTGGGCAACTCGTCGGGACACGGATGAATCGTCCCGAAGGCGCCCTCACCCCGGCGGTCCTTTCATGGGGGACCGTCAGGGCGTAAAGATTCGCCGAACCCGTCAGGAGGGTCTCTCTTGTTTCCGCATCCTTCCCAGTTTCGATGAAATCATTGGACTTACGTCAAGGGCCACTACTTGTAACAAACGGGTTCGGCGGTCATTTACGTCAGGGCCATCCCGCCACGCGGCCCTCTCTCTGAGAGATCGGCAGGTAGCGATACTCGACCGCCAGCGCCAGGACGGCCATCGCCGTGCAGTAGTTGCGCTCTCCCGAGCGATCGTTGCCATCCCCGGAGAGCCAATTGCCGTCCTTGTCCTGGTGTTCGAGCAAGATCGCGACCAGCTTGGAGTAGGAGGCGAGGAATTCGCTCTCTCCCACCTGGAACATAGCCTGGGAGCAATAATAGGCCTCGTAGAAGAAGTGGTGGTGCCCCAGAAGAATTGAATGAACGGCTTCACCCTCTTCAGCACACAAGGTTACGGTTCAGGGAGCCGAGCAGTTCGATGCCATGGCTCACAAGGAGTTACGGCGCTCATTCGATTCTTCTGGGGCACCACCCGACCGCTCTCAATCGCCGAATTGCCGCTCAAAGGTGAGCCACTGGAGTTGCTGGTCGATCCAGTGCCCCAGCCGGGCGCGGGTCGGGAAGTTGCGCGATCAACCCGACGAGAAGCGTGAGCGCCAGGCCCAGGGCCAGCGGCGTGCCTTCGAGAAGATAAGCGATCAGCGCGAAGAATGCCGGGACCTCGGTCAAGGCCGCGCCGAGGATTAACTGGGTCTGGTAGACCGAGGCCAGCTTGATCACGTCGCTGGGCGGGGCCAAGGGCAGCAGCGTCGGGCCGCCGTCCCGGGAGACGGGATGGCTCCAGGTCCCCTTGGCGATCCGCCGCCGCGCACCGGCGACCACGGCCCGGGAGGCGAGCACCGACGCCGTCAGGCCCGCCGCCGCCAGCGCGATCGCGACCGAGGTGAACCTCATCGAAGGGGGTCGAGGCGGCCCCAGGGGCTTGCCCTCGTTCTTGCGCCTTGATCGAGGCGATGATCCCCAGGAACACGACGAGCCCCGCCGTCAGCGCCCGACGATCACCTGGAGCACGATGATCAACCGGGAGATCGTGATCTCATCATCGACGTTCGCCATGATGCCCCCGACGTTCGAATCCGTGTGGGAATGCTGATCCGCACCCTACACCGCCGCCGACGTCGGGGCAACACGGAACCCAGGTGAATCGGGAGGCTTGAGGAGAAGTTCCTGCCCTTTAAGGCCTTCCGGCGCCGGCTGGGCCTTTCGCGGGGGCCGCGAGGTCGACTGCCCCCATTGCATTCCCCCACTTTTGGCCCGATCCGCCGCCGTCGCGGCGTGCTGTTCCCGCCTCGACTTGACAGAACATTCATTTCGTGCAGTCCCGTCGGACGGAATGGTCCGATTTTCTGGGATTTTCGGCGCTCTCGGCACGAGAGTTTCTGGAGAAGCGTCCGGAATCCGAATCCGAAGCCAATCCCTATGAACGCGATCCTGGTCCAGACGCTCTCGATGCTGGGCGCCGCGATGATCTTGGCCGGCTATGGCGCCCAGCAGTACGCTGGCCTGCGGAGCGATGGCCTGCCGTATGGTCTCCTGAACCTCATCGGCTCGATGCTGCTGGCCGTCTCGGCGCTGGTGCCGCTCAATCTCGGCGTCCTGGTTCTCGAATCGGCGTGGGCCGCGATCAGCCTGAGGATCGTGATCCGGGCCCTTGCCAGGAGGCCGGATCCTCCCCACGATTCGACGCCTGGCACGGCCCCTCCGGGGAGCGCGGCCCCGGAGGGATGATCCGAAGATTTCGCCCCGGCACGGGGCCCGATGTCCCTGGTATGGGGGCCCCACGACCGTTACACTCTGCAAAACCCCGCCTCCGTGCGTGGATTTAGCCGCCGAAACCCGGATCGTGTTCCCAGCCAAAGGAGATCTTCTGGTGCGTCGATTTGCCACGTTCGCTCTGTCGCTGTCTCTGGTGCTCAGCCTGAGCGCGACCGCTCGCCTCTTCGGCCAGGGTGAGAAGAAGGACACTCTCAAGGCCGATTCCACGAAACCCGAGTCCCCGAAGGTCGAAGCGCCGAAATCCGAGACGCCGACGTCTTCCGCAGTCGAAGCGCCCCTGCCGCCCATCCCGCCCGAGGTCGAGGCGAAGCTCGAAGACGCTCGCCGCGCCGTGGCCGAGGCGATCGTCGCGGCGCAGGACGCCGGCTTGGTCCAAACCACGATCGACCCGCCACCGATCCTCGACATCCTGGTCAACGGCCGCGCCACCGATGAACGCAGCCTGAAGGCCAAGACCGGTGTCAGCCCCGAGGTCTTCGCCGCCTGGTTCACCGGCTACGGCAAGCTCGAAGGCATTGTCGCCCAGAACGACATCCGGATCACCCCCCCGTCGCAGGGACTCAAGCAGTTCTACGACCAACGGGCGAACATGCTCAATCGCCACATCAAGTCCGTCCGCGAAGCCAAGGGCAACGCGCAGAAAGCCCAGGACGAAGCCAAGAAGAAGGAAGAGGCGGCCAAGAAAGAAGAGGCGGTGAGGAAGGAGAAGGAGGAAGCCGCCAAGCGAGAGGAAACCAAGAAGGAAGAAGCGGACCAGAAGGCGAAGGAAGAGGCCAAGAAGGACGAATCCAAGGACGACACCAAGAAGGATGACGCGTCCGAGAAGGACGATTCCAAGAAGGACGATATGCCGAAGTAACCGGAGTGTCCGTCGATCCGGATCCGCCCCCTCCGCCGCGGCCCGACGCATCCGGGCGATGCGGAAGGGGCGGATTTGCTATTAATGGGCTCACATGATCACCTGGGACATTGCCCGGGCCTGCCCGGCAGGCTACAGTGGTGTTCTCGCGGCCGGTCACAGGGGCCGGGGGCGAGTCGGGTCGATCCGATCCGAACCCTTGACCGCACCCGAGCGAGACCGCCCTGCCATGACGCCGACCGGCTTGACCAAGGCGACGACGAGCCTCCTGGGGCTGGCCTGCGACGCCGTCGGCCGCCTCGGCGCGGTGGGCGTGCTGATCCTGCCCGAAGGGCCGATGGACTGGAAGGCGATCCGGCGGTGGCCAAGGAGGTCCGGGTCCTGGTCGCGATCGCCGCGGCCCGCCACCTGGAGGCGATCGCCGCGGCCGGCCTGATCGCCGTGGAGGTCGAGGTCACCGAGGTGGCGCTCCACGAGCGGATCACCCTGGCCCTGATCGAGGCCGTCGCCAACGACCACCTCAGGGCGGGTGCCCGCGTGGTCGTGGTCTACTCGGGCTTCGAGGCCGAGACGCTCGACTCGCTGACCGTCGTCCGGCTCGGCGAGCACCTGGAACGGCTCAGCTCGCGCGACCTCCGGGCGCTGGAGACCTCGGTCCCGTTCGAGACGCTCAAGGCGGTCGTGGACGTGGCCGTCGAGATCGGCCGCGAGGGGCGCGAGGGTAAGGCCGTCGGGACGCTGATCGTCGTCGGCGACGTCCGCAACGTCCTGACCCGCACCCGGACGCTTGGCTTCGACCCGTTCAAGGGTTATCGCCGCATGGAGCGGAACCTCCGCGACCTCCGCGTCCGCGAAGCGATCAAGGAGATCGCGCAGATGGATGGCGCCTTCGTCGTGGCCCGCGACGGCACGGTCGAGGCCGCCTGCCAGCTCATCGACGCCCCGAACACCGGGCTGACCCTGCCCAAGGGCCTCGGCACCCGCCACTGGGCCGCGGCCGCGATCACCAACGTCACCACCGCGCTGGCCGTCGTCGTGAGCCAGTCCACCGGCACTGTCCGCCTCTTCCAGAAAGGCGAGGTCATCCTCCGGATCGCCCCGATGCGCCATGCCCGCGCCATGAAATGGCAAGATGCCGAGATCGAGCCCACCCCACCCCGGCCTGAGAAGGCCACGTGAGCGTGGCGCCCCGCGCGATCCGATCGCGGCGCGGAACTGGCCATCCCTTGGGCCTCTGCGGTAAACTTCTCCCATGATCTTCCTTTATTCGAGCCTGCTCAAAGGCTTCTATCGGGCTTGCTACGGCGAGCCGCCCGACCTCTCGACCAATGGCGGCGGCCAGGGATTGGTCCTCGTGGCTGACGGCTGCGGGGGACTGGACCTCTGCGGCACGGCGCTGCGGTACGTGATGGGGTCGATGCGGACGACGCACACCGTCCGGATTGTGCCGTGGGGGCACGGGTTCGGCCGCTGGCACGCCGACCTGACCAATGTCGTGAACCGTGATGCCAAGGGCCTGCGCCATTGCCGACGAGGTGAGCGCCTTCCGGGCGAGCCATCCCGGGACCCCGGTGTTCCTGGTCGGCAAGTCGGGGGGTTCGGGGCTGGCGATCCAGGCGCTGGAGCTCTTGCCCGAAGCCGCAGTGGAGTGCGCGGTGCTGCTCTCGCCGGCCGTGTCGCCGACCTACGACCTGTCGCGCGCCTTGCGCGCCGTCCGTCGCGAGATGGTCGTCTACTGGTCGCCGCTGGACGTGGTCGTCCTCGGCCTGGGGACCCGGGTTTTCGGCACGATCGACCGGGTCCGGACCGTCAGTGCGGGGTTGGTCGGGTTCCGCAGGCCCGGGTCGCTCGACGCCTCGGGTCGGGCGCAATACGCCAAGCTCCGCCAGGTCCGCTGGCAGGCCGCGATGGTGAGGACGTGGTACTTCGGAGGTCATATGGGGCCGGACAGTCCGGCGTTTCTCAGGAAATACGTCGTGCCGCTGTTGCGGGTCGCCGAGGGGCCGGGTCGCTGAATTGCGCCGGTGTCAAGCCAGCCCCGCGCCGCGCCGATAACCTTATGGCCCGGGGAGGGCGGCCCCGAGCCGCCGCGAGAGTCGAGGGCCCCGGGGCCGGATTCGGAGTCATCGCGATGACCCAGGCCGAGGTGCGGCGGGTCGTCGAGGGTCTCTGGAGCCTCCTCGAACTGATCGTCGAGGCCGGGGTGCCGGCCGAGCTAGGGCGTGGCGATGACGCGACCGAGTCGCCACAATGTAAGGAGGTCGCAGCAACCGGGCCGAGGCGGTGCGTGTGCCGCCCCGTCCCGCCGACGGAGAGAGTGTCCGGGTCGCGGCCTGACGGAAGGCCCCGCCCCGTGCACTCTCCCGAATCGGGTGAGCGCCTCGAGAACTGGCACCCTGAGGCCTCAACGCGCGGCGGTCTCCGCCTCTTCCCATGGAGACAACCGACCCTCGTGCTCCTTCCCACCACGAAGGGGGAGACCGCCGTGCGCCTGACTCTTGCTTCGGAAGAGAGAATCCCGGATATTCCGTATGAAGCCGTTCCATGAGCCAGATACCTCCGGGACTGAAGTCCCGTAGCTTGGAGACAATCTCTGTGAGGTCCGCTCTTCCCGATGATCTGTGATTTCAAATTTGAGACTTTGAACTTGAGATTTGAGATTTTGAAATCCGGAACGGGAGGCACGTCCGCTTTCGAGACGCGATCGAGGATGGAGCATGCCGATCGACCGAGGGCGGAGAACGGGACGAGCGTCTGAAGAGGTAGGCATCTGTCGTCCTGAACCCGAGATCCCCAACGAGGAGTTGTAACGTAACGATGAGCACCCACCTCACTCCCATCGCTGCCATCCGCGGCCGAGAGATCCTGGACAGCCGAGGCAATCCGACGGTCGAGGTCGACGTGGTCCTGTCCGACGGGACACTTGGCCGGGCGGCCGTCCCCTCTGGTGCCAGCACCGGCATCCACGAGGCGGTCGAGCTGCGCGACGGCGACAAGCGCCGCTATCTGGGCAAGGGCGTCACCCAGGCCGTCGCGAACGTCAACACCGCGCTGACGAAGGTCGCCCTCGGCCGCGACCCGAGCGACCAGGCGGGCCTCGACCGTGCGCTGATCGAGGCCGACGGGACCGAAAACAAGGGCAAGCTCGGCGCCAACGCGATCCTTGGCGTCTCGCTCGCCGCCGCCAAGGCGGCCGCCGCCGCGCATGGGTTGCCGCTGTACCGCTACCTCGGCGGCACCAACGCCCGTGTGCTTCCCGTGCCGATGGCCAACATCATCAACGGCGGCAAGCACGCCGACAACAAGATCGACTTCCAGGAATTCATGGTGATGCCGATCGGCGCCAAGAGCTTTTCAGAAGGCATCCGCATGGTCGCCGAGGTCTTCCACAACCTCAAGAGCGTCCTGAAGAAGGCCGGCCACAATACCTCCGTCGGCGACGAGGGCGGCTTCGCCCCCAACCTCGACAACGAGGAGGCGATCACGTACATCCTCGACGCCATCGACAAGGCGGGCTACGCGGCCGGCCGCGACCGTGACTTCGCCCTCGCGCTGGACTGCGCCAGCTCCGAACTCTTCGAGGAGGGCGGCAAGAAGGGATACAAGTTCTGGAAGTCCAACCCCGACCGCCTCTTCAGCAGTCAGGAGCTGATCGGCCTGTTCGCCGCCTGGATCGAGAAGTACCCGATCATCTCGATCGAGGATCCGCTTGACCAGGACGACTGGGACGGCTATCGAGCCATCACCCAGGCCCTCGGCGCCAAGGTCCAGATCGTCGGCGATGACTTCTTCGTCACCAATCCCAAGCGCCTGGCCGAGGGGATCGCCAAGGGCTGCACCAACAGCATCCTGGTCAAGGTCAACCAGATCGGCACGCTGACCGAGACCTTCGACGCGGTCCAGCTCGCGCAGCGGAACGGCTACTCGGTCGTCATCAGCCACCGCTCGGGCGAGACCGAGGACGCGACGATCGCCGACATCGCCGTGGCGACCAACGCCGGCCAGATCAAGACCGGCAGCGCCTCGCGCTCCGACCGGGTCGCCAAGTACAACCAGCTCCTGCGGATCGAGGAGGAGCTAGGGGCGAACGCGATCTACAGGCTTCGCTGAGACGCCCTCACACGAACGGCCCTCTCCTGGAGGGAGAAGGGGGGAAATTCGACTCCCTCTCCTCTCCCTCCGGAGAGGTTTGGGGTCAGGGCGTGTCGCGCCTGGGGGGACATCGTCTCGTTCGGGCTCCTGATCGTCGATCGTCGCGAAGTCCCTTCTCCCGCCGACGACCGGGGCTATTTCGTCTTGAACCGCTTGATCAGGGTGACTTCGTTGCCCTTGTCGTTGTAGCGGAACTCGTCGACGAGCCCCCTGGCGAGCATGATGCCGAACCCGCCTTCGCGGATGCCCATCTCGTTGCGGACGTCGAGGTGGCCGATCGGGTCTTCGTCGGAGGCGGCGTGGGGGAGCTCGTGGAAGTTGAAGCCGGGGCCCTGGTCGCGGATGATCAGGGTCACGGCCTTGGGGTCGATCCGGTAGGTGATCTGCAGCACGAGATCGGCGTTCTTGCGATGCCCCCACTCGATGGCGTTGCCCCCCATCTCCATGATGGCCTGCTTCAGGTCCTTGATCTGCCGCTCGGTCAGGGGGGTGTGCGCGAACAAGTCGGCGAGCATGTCGTTGGCCTGCTGCAGGTAGCTGGTCTCGCTCCGGACGTCGAAGTTGATCTCGCCGTCCGTGCCTCGGCTCTCGTGCTCGAGCCGCCAGGCCAGGGCCTTGTCGATCGCCTTGAACAGCTGGTTGGGGACGAAGGGCTTGGTCAGGTAGCCGTTGGCGCCGACGCGGACGCCCGCGGCGCGGTGGTTCGCGTCGTGCAACGCGGTGACCATGATGATCGGGATCAGGTTCGTCTCGCGATTGCGCTTGAGCTGATCGCAGATGGCGAACCCGTCGAGGTCGGGCAGCATCAGGTCGAGCAGGATGAGCCTCGGATCATGATCCCGGACGGCAGTGGCCACCTGAGCGCCCACGAACACCTGGACCGGCTCGAAGCCGCACGCCTGGATCAGGCTGGCCAGAATGTCGTTGGTGTCGCGCTCATCGTCAACGATCAGCACGGTACGCGGCATGGCAAGACCTGTTGGATGGCGAAAAATCTCACGTCACGGCTCGAGAAAATCACCAGGCCCGCGTAATTGTGACACGCCGGGCGCGGCTGGCAAGCCAGTGGACGCCATGGGACGGACCGGCGCCCTTGCGGGACGGGTCCCGGACACGGCACAATAAACGACGGGCCGGCAGGTCCGCATGCGACGCCCGTCCTTCCCCCATCCGACCTTTCCCCGACGTCACTCGCTCGTGTGGAAACCGTTGATGAATATCACGATAATCATCGATGCCTTCGGCTACGTCATCTATGTGGCACTGGCCGGACTGGCCGTCTGGGGCGTCTACAACGCGATCCTGCTCTATCGGAGCCTGGCCAAGAAGTCGCTCCGCCACCCCGCCCCCCTGCTCAGGCAGGTGCATGAACTGGGCCCATGCGGGCAAAATCGATGCCGCCATCGCCGTCTGTCAAAGCCCCCCCTACTGGCACACGGCGCTGGCGCAGCTCATCGCGGTCGCCCTGAGCAACCGCGACAAGGGGATCGCCAAGGTCAAGCAACTCCTGGTCATGGAGTTCCACACCGAGGTCGTCGCAGGCATGGAGAACCGGCTGGCGTCGATCGCGACGATCGTGCGGATGGGGCCGCTGCTCGGACTGCTGGGCACGGTGGCCAGCATGATCGGCGCCTTCGGTCGGATCGGCGGCGCCGAGAAGGTCAACCCCACCGACCTGGCCAGCGACATCAGCCTGGCGCTCTGGGCCACCGGCTCGGGCCTGCTCATCGCCACACCGATGATGATCCTGGGCAACGACATCCACGCCAAGCTCCGCCGCCTCCGCGACCGGACCGAGCGACAGCTCCAGGACTTCCTGGAGATCCTCGAAGCAGCTCGAAGCCCCGGCGCAGGCGAACATGCCCGGATCGCGCTCCTCCGGCATGGTCCGCGCAGTCCTGCCCCGGTCCTAGCGTCGCGTCGGGCCCTGAGGGATGATCCATGCTCCTCCGCCGCCAGGCCACCGAAGAACGCGACGAGCACATCGACATGACGCCGATGGTCGACGTCGTCTTCCAGCTCATGACGTTCATGCTCTTCTCGGTGCAGATCGCCGGCGGCGCGAAGGTGGAGGTCCCCCCCGCGCGGCACGGCGTGGGCGTGGAGGAGTCGGCCGCGACGTTCCTGACGCTGCTGAAGCCGGTGCCGTCCGACGCCGAGCCCCGGATCCTCCTGGGCGACGGCGACGGGTCCCCCGCGACGCTCGACCAGGTCCGCAAGGCCGTGGCCGACGGGGCCAAGGCGGGTCGGCACAAGGTCGTCCTCCAGGCCGACGGCGCGGTTCCCCACGGCGAGGTCCTCAAGCTGGCCGCCGCCGTGACCGAGGTGGAGGGCGTCACGCTCCACATCGGCGTCCAGGAGCCGCAACAGTGAGCGGAGCGAACCCCGCGGAGGTGAGCCGACGTTGGCGACTGGGACGTTTTTCACGGCGATCGTCTGGAGATCGAGCGGTCGTTGACCACCGGGGAGGTCCGCGCGGCGCGGGCTCGGGGCGACCTCCGCGACGACGACCTGATCCGGCCCGCCGGCACCACCATCCTTTGGGCGCGCCTGGCCGACCTGCCCGCGCTGGGCGAACCCGCGTCCGGGTCCGCCCCCCGCCCGAGGAGGCCGACGCCGGCGCCCCTCCCTCTTCCCCGAGGATTTGGATGACGACGAAGACGTCAAGACCGGCGCTGCGACCATCATCGAGGGCGAGGGCGAGGACGAGGGCGAGGGCGACGAGGCGGATTCGACCGGCGGCACGTTCACCTGCAGCCGGGACGATTTCAAGCTCGCGCCGTTCGCCGACGAGAGCCGGCTGGCCCTGCCGGTCGGCGACGTGCCGGCCGAGGAGTTCGACCCCCAGGAGGAGGACGAGGAGGCGGCCGAGTTCACCCTGTCACGGAACGCGCCCGAGCGCGTCGAGGAGCTGGACCTGGCGGCGATGGTGGACGTGGCCTTTCAACTCGTGCTCTTCTTCCTGGTCACCGCGACGACCGTGCTCTACAAGAGCCTGGAAGTCCCCAAGCCCAACCCTGAGAGCCGCAATGCGGCGGCGGCCGCGCCAGGGGCGGCCGCGCCGCCTCGACGACCTGATGAACGACTACATCCTCGTCGAGATCGACCCGGCCGGGGCCATCAGGATCGACCGCGAACCGGTCGCCGCCGCCATGCCGGCGCTGGTCGAGCGGCTCCGCGCGGCCCGCGAGCGGACAGGCCGTCAAGACGATGCTGCTGTCGGCCGACTTCACC
Source organism: uncultured Planctomycetaceae bacterium (assembly GCA_963803395.1). Lineage (GTDB taxonomy): Bacteria > Planctomycetota > Planctomycetia > Isosphaerales > Isosphaeraceae > JAFANO01. The sequence goes on along the minus strand of CAWDND010000091.1, from coordinate 23,065 downwards.
ACGCCGCACCGCAACGCCGTGCTGGCCTACGACGCCGCCAACGAGATCGGCCTGGGGATCGCCGTCGCTCGACCCTCGGCACCCGCCGCGGAGAAGTGAGTGGGTCGTGGTTCGTGAAGCGAAGGCGCCTCCTCGAACGACTGACGACCGTCGGCGTTCAGCCTCGCATCAACGAGAGTCTTGACCATGGCGGGCACCTGGGTCCGATCGAACAACGAGAGGCCGAGCCGGTCGCCCTGAATCGTGACTGCCGGAGGGTACGCGCCAGCTCGAGAGGATTGCGGATTGGAGCCGCTGATCGTTTCCTAAAAACGTTTCATCACCCTTGGCGTTCAAGGAACGTCTTATTAAACTATAATTCGTTACCCTCTCCGGGCAGAGCTCAGCCAGGCCGACGGGTGCATCACGAACGAAGATGATATGCCAAAAATCATGTGGGAGTCGTCCTTGCGCTATGGCAGCGCATTGCTCGCCGTGATCCTGGCGACGACGATCCGACTTGCCCTCGATCCACTCCTGGGCGATCGCTTCCCGTTCCTCGCCTTCTTCGTCGCCATCGTCTTCACCGCCTGCTACGGTGGCTTCGGCCCCTCGCTCCTGGCCGTCGTCCTCTCCTGGTTGTCGGTCGATGACTTCCCCCTGCAACCTCGTGGCTCACCGCCGATCTTCGGGCTCAAGTCTCAGATCGCCTTCGCCTTCTTCGCCGTCGGGCTGACCATCACCGTGCTCGGCGCGTCTCTGCGTGCCGCCCAACGTCAGGCCAAGGCGAGCGCCTCCGAGGCCCGTCGGGCACTCGAGGGCCAGCAGGTCCAGCGGGAGTGGTTCCGCATCACCCTGGCCAGCATCGCCGATGCCGTGATCACGACCGACTCCGAGGGACGTGTCACCTCCCTGAATCCGGTCTTCGAGCGGCTCACCGGCTGGAGGGCGGATGAGGCGGCGGGTCGCCCTCTGAAGGAGGTCTTCCGCACGGTCGAGGAGGCGACCAGCAGGGCGACCGACCTCCCCGTCGCCCCGATCATTCGGGAAGGAGAGGTGGTCCTCGCGGGCGATCACATGGTCCTCATCGCCCGGGACGGGACGGCGAAGTGCGTCGAGCACAACGCCGTTCCTCTCGAGGACGATCAGGGCAAGCTTACGGGTGTCGTCATCATCTTTCGGGAGATCACTGAGCGTCGGCGGGATGTGGAGGCGTTGCGGGAGAGCGAGGATTGGTTCCGCGCGCTGGCCGACGCTACACCGGTCCTGATCTGGGGCTCTGACGGCAGCAAGCACTGCACTTACTTCAACAAGCAATGGCTCGACTTCACGGGCCGGACCATCGAGCAGGAGGCGGGCCAGGGCTGGGCCGAGGGCGTCCATCCCGACGACCTGGGGCGATGTCTGGAGACCTACATCACGGCGTCTGACGCCCGCAAGCCGTTCACAATGGAGTACAGGCTGCGGCGGCACGACGGCGAATATCGTTGGGTGTTCGACACCGGGGTCCCGAGGATCGCCCTCGAGGGCGCGTTTTCCGGGTACATCGGCTCCTGCATCGACATCACGGAGCGAAAGCGGGCCGAGGAGGAACTCCGGGAAGCCGATCGCCGCAAGGAGGAGTTCCTGGCGGTGCTGTCGCACGAACTTCGCAATCCCTTGGCCATGATTCAGACGGCCCTGGACCTGATGAATTATGCAGAGATGACTGGAGCCAAGTTCGAGTGGGAGCGGGCGATGATCGCGCGGCAGACGCGCCATCTGAAACGGCTCGTCGATGACCTGCTGGATGTTTCCCGGATCAGTCGGGGACGGATCGAACTGCAAAAGGAGATCGTGGAGCTGGCCACCGTCGTCGCAGAGGCGGTTGAGACGGTCCAGCCCCAACTGGATAAGCGACATCAGAAAATCCATATATCACTTCCAAAGGAGCCGCTTCGACTGGAGGCCGACCCGACGAGACTGGAGCAGATCCTCCTGAACTTGTTGACCAACGCCGCCAAGTACACGGACGCTGGGGGGCGGATCGGGCTGATCGTCGAGCGCCACGATGGCGAGGTCGTGGTGCGGGTCCGGGACTCGGGAATCGGGATCACCCCCGAGATGCTTCCGAGGATCTTCGACCTATTCGTTCAGGACGAACACCAACGGGACCGATCGCTCGGCGGGATGGGAATCGGGCTGAGTCTGGTCAAGAATCTCGTGGCGATGCATGGCGGGAGCATCACGGCCCACAGCCAGGGGCCGGGAATGGGCAGTGAGTTCGTCGTCCGGTTGCCCGTGCTCTCGGGGACGCAGGCCGTCGAAGTGGATTCGTCGCCGTCGGCCCGGCCGGATATCCCCAAGGTCTTGCCCCGTCGGCGCATCCTGATCGTCGATGATCACGCCATTGCGGCCGATGGCCTGGGGCGGCTGCTGACCCTGCTCTGTGGTCAGGACGTGCGGGTTGTCTACGACGGCCCAACGGCCCTCGACATGGCCGGGTTATTTCAACCGGAGGTCGTGTTCTTGGACCTGGGCATGACGGTCATGGATGGCTACGAGGTGGCGATGCGCCTGCGCGAGCGACCGGAATGCGCCGGGGCGCTGCATCGTCGCCGTGACGGGGTGGGGCCAGGAGGAGGATCGGCTTCGTTCTCGGGAGGTAGGGATCGACCTCCACCTGGTCAAGCCCGTGAGTGCGGACACACTGAGGACATTGCTTGCCGTTTCCGAGCCGGTCGCTTGAGAGTCCGGGGCGATCTCGGAGGTCGTGGAGCCAATTTGTCGCCGGAGGGACGGGGTCGGCGTACTCCCCGGAGCGCTGGGGGCCGAACGCCTGGGCGGATCGGTGAAACTCGGGATGCCGGACGAGCCGGAGACCGTCGTCACCGGGAGGGCGGCGGAGTTCCCCGTGTCACGCGACATGAGGTTGTGCCGCGGAATTGCGCCACGAAGTTTTGCCGCCAACAGTATCGGTTGGGTTGCGGGGCGGACCGGCTTGGGCCGAGTTCGCCTTTGGTCTCGGGAAGTCGCACTGAGCGGACCAAGTCAGCAACGATCACCTCTCACGTCGCCCTCGTCACTGGATGGACAAGCGGCGTTCCTTCCGCCATGATAGAAACGATCGCGTTGGATCATTCATTTGCCACGTCGGAGTGGCTCGTCCTCATGGCCAATCGCCGGCTGCTCATCATCGGATCGCAGTGCGGCAGGCTCAATACTTTGAGCTTCCTGCCGGAGGTCGCCGAGCGCCTCCACGCGCTGTTGATCCATCCGGGCCCGGGCGAGTGCGTCGGCGTCCCTGGCGAGAACCGCCTGTCCGGCTTGCTCCTCGACCCGACGGTGGACGAGGCCAAGAGAGCGATCAAGGCGGCCATCGAGGACGCGGCCAGGGCACAAGAAAGCTTGATCCTCGTCTATATCGGGCACGGCGAGTTCTCAGACGAAAGGAGCGGGGACTTCTACCTCATGCCGACCGACGCGAGCGAGGCCACGTCAGACGAGGCGATCCATTTCGCGGAGTTCATCAAGGATCGCATCAAACTTTGGCAGGGCCACGGCGGCCTGGTCGTACTGCTGGATGCCTGCCACGCCGGGGCGGGGGCCTGGCAGTCGATGGAGCGATGGGCCCAATCCCTGCGCGGCAACGTCGACTTCGAGTTGCTGACCGCCACCGACGACCGCGCCACGGCCAACGCGCCGCTCACCCGGGCCGTCATCGAGGTCCTCGAACGCGGGGACCCCGAGACTGCGAAGCGAATCCACTGCCGGGACATCCACCGTCGCCTCAAGGAGCGGAATCGCGCGTCGCAACACGTCGCCTTCAACGCGAACGACGACCGCCTCTACCTCGCGCGGAACATCGCGCATGATCCCGGCGACGTCTTCTGGAAGGACAGCGAAGGACGTACCCAGATCTTGCAGCGCACCTGGTATTTCCAGCCCACGCCCCAGTTGGATGAGCTGGTCGCGGCCTCCCGGTCGCATCCGGTGGTGGTGCTGAAGGGCGTGGCCGGCGTCGGCAAGTCGACCCTGGCGGCGGCGCTGGCCCGGCCCGAGGTCGCCTGCGGGCGCGTCCCGGCGGGGTTCGTGCACGCCGTCGCGATCCTCGGCGGTAAGATCACCACGGAGTGCGCACTCGCCAGCGACCTGAAGGAGCAGCTCGAGCGCTCCCTGCCGGGGTTCCCCGGGGCCGTCGCGGAGTTCGAACGGAGCGTCCCTCGCCCGCAGCGCGATGCGCTCGATCCCCTGCCGCAGATGGTGCTCCAGCCGCTGGCGTACCTGGCGGGCCCGCCCCAGGTCCGGATCGTCCTCGACGGCTTCGACCAGCTCTCCGACCTCACCCGCGAGGCGGTGGGCGTGGCGCTCGCGGAGCGTCCGAGCCACCTGCGCCTGGTCATCACCACGCGGCCCGACACGCCCGGATGCCCGCCGGGGCATCCGCTCCACCACGTCCCGACCCCGCGCGACGACTTCGACCGTTACCTGACAAGCCGGCGCGTCCCGGATGCGGCGCGCCCGGCCATCCTCGACCGGGCCGGGGATCTCTGGCTCGTTGCCCACCTGCTGGCTGAAGCCGTCCTAACCAATCCGAAGATCGATCTCACTCGCCTGCCTGACACGGTGAACGGGGCTTACAAGGAATTGCTCAAGCCGGCCGGCGACGCCTGGAATCGGCGGTTTCGCCCCGTGCTCGCCCCGCTAGCCGTCGCGGGCCCGGGGCCGGTCCTGCCGCTCCCGTTGCTCGTCCGCGCGAGCCAGGAGCTGGGTGGGCCGGCGGATGAGGAGGGCGTCCGATCCGTCCTCTCCGCCCTGCGCGGCCTCGTCGTGCGCCGGGATGCGGGTGCGCCGGGGGAGCACGCCGGCCTCTTCCACACCACCCTGGCCGAATACCTGCTCGGCCCGTCGGCCTCTCGGGCGGGCTACACGCTCGATGCCGAAGCCACGCACCGGGTCATGGTCCAGGCCATCGAAGCCCTGGCCCCGTCCTCCCAGCATAAACGTGACGACCCCCTCCACCGCTACGCCTTTCTCCGCGAAGCGGACCACCTGTGGGCGATAGGCGACGTTGACCGGACACTCGCGTGCTTGTCGCACCGCGAGTCGAACGATCCGAGGGAAAACCTCGACGCCGGCGCCAGTGGCTCTCCCGGTTCCGGAATCGATTCGACGAGATCCATCCGAGCATCCTCGTTTCGAGAAGCTGGGTCGCGGCCTGTACCGGCCGTGTGGGCGAGGCGCGGGAGGCGTTGGGGCTGTGTTCCGCCCTGCTGCCGGACCAGGAGCGCGTGCTGGGCCGCGACCACCCCGACACGCTCAGGACCCGCAACAACATCGCCTCCTGGACCGGCGAGGTGGGCGAGGCGCGGGAGGCGTTGCGGCTGTTTTCCGCCCTGCTGCCGGACCGGAGCGCGTGCTGGGCCGCGACCACCCCGACACGCTCACGACCCGCAACAACATCGCCTCCTGGACCGGCCGTGTGGGCGAGGCGCGGGAGGCGTTGGGGCTGTTTTCCGCCCTGCTGCCGGACCAGGAGCGCGTGCTGGGCCGCGACCACCCCGACACGCTCAGGACCCGCAACAACATCGCCTCCTGGACCGGCGAGGTGGGCGAGGCGCGGGAGGCGTTGGGGCTGTGTTCCGCCCTGCTGCCGGACGTGGAGCGCGTGCTGGGCCGCGACCACCCCGACACGCTCACGACCCGCAACAACATCGCGGCCTGGACCGGCCGTGTGGGCGAGGCGCGGGAGGCGTTGGGGCTGTTTTCCGCCCTGCTGCCGGACCAGGAGCGCGTGCTGGGCCGCGACCACCCCGACACGCTCAACACCCTCAGTTTCGTTGCGGTCTGGGCTATCCGAAATGGCGACCAGGCGGAGGGATGCCGGCAACTGCGCGAAGGGCTGATGCGTGCCAAGGCACGATTCGGCCTCGATCACCCGTCGACACGGCAATTTCAAGACGTGATCCGAATCTTCGGATGCGGAGAGCTGGAGCCGTTGGTCACGCCAGGGCCTCAATGACTGCGCGGCCGACGGCGGTTCGGCCGAGGTAGGTCTCGGCGCGATGGGGGTCCTTGCACGCCTCGTCGAACCGGACGCCCTCGAATCGCGACGAGGCGGGCACGTTCCCGCCGAAGAGGGGGCGGAGGTCGGGCTCGGCGGCGACGACATCCTCGCGGTTGGCGACGTTCAGCCAGACGGTCGCCAGCGGCGGGAACGACGGCGGCGGGCTCAGGCGCTCGGTCACGATCGTCCGCAGCCCGAGCGGCGAGCCGAGCGTCACGAGCAGCGGCAGCGGGCGCGTCAATCGGTGCGCACACTCATAAATCACGACCGACCCGAGTGAGTGGCCGATGATCACCCGCGTGTCGGCGTCGACGAGGTCCAGCACCGCCTTTCGAGCCTGGGCCCGGATCGTCTCGTCAGTCAGGTAGCGGGAGACCTGGGTCAAGGCCGTGACGACGAACCGCTCGGCGACGGCCATCCCCGGCTTGGCAATCCAGGAGAGGCGGGCGAGTGTCTTGAGGGCCTGTCGCAGGACGTTCCCCCGACCTTGGGCCTGAGCCCGTTCCGGCTCCCGTGTGATGTCGAGCGCGAGACGTGCCTGGTCAGCGTCGGCGCTCGCGGCCGGGCGCGCTCGGCGACCCGTTCGAGCCACTCCAGGGCGAGGGCCTCGGCCAGGACGGTTTGCTCCGGCGTCAAGTCGCGGAGATCGTCCCCGCCGCCCATCTGGTCGGGCGCCCGGAAGAGAACGCCGTAGTAGGCCACTCGGCTCTCGATCCCGTCGGGCCGGGTGCGCGGGGGCCAGAGCCGGTCGGCGAGGTCCGCTCGGCCTGCCAGGCGCACGCTTCCAGCCAGGGCCGGCAGCCAGGCCGCCTCGATGAGGTCAGGCGTCTCGCGCTGGTTGTCGATCCCGTGAACGAAGACGATCGCGGCCATCGGTGACGCTCCTCATGGATCGCGCGAAGGCGGTTCTCTCCCAGACATTGGGTGAAGCCGACCGTGACCACTCTTCGTAGGGTGGGCACTGCCCACCATTCTGAACACCTTTACTGCCAAGGGGATCGGATCGGTGGGCAGAGCCCTACGAAGATGTTTACGCCTCCACCCTATGATCTTAAATGAACCGAGAATCGAACGGCAACGGGTTGGGCAAATCCTTACCATCATGGCCTCGGCATCGGGGCATGATCCCCTGGTGGAACATGATGGTCCCTGAACGGCAAACGACGGACCACTCCGGGCCGGCCCAGGAACCCATGCGCGGCGGGTCCGACCGGATTGTCCGTTGTGGAAAGACGCCCTGTTTGTTACGACATTCCGGCAGACCGAAGGTACCGAGAAGAAGGAGCGAACGCAGATGGTTCGCCCGCCGCACGCTTTGCCGCCTTGGCCCACCCTCCCGGGATCGCGTCATGAATGTCCGCCGCAGGCGCAGGCTGTTCGTACTGGTCGTGTTGGTTGGCCTGACGGCGCTCGGCCTCGCACGATGGGGTCGGCTCTCGGGTCGAGGGGCGGGTGCACGCGCCTCGGACGGCGTGTTCCTGGTCGAGCCGTACGTGCAGCTCGGCGATCCGACCGGGTCGGTGGCCGAGCGCCTCGTGGTGCTCTGGCAGGGCGAGGACCGCGACGCCGATTGGTCGGTGGAGGTCCGGCCCGCGGCCGATGCCTCGTGGACGAGGACCGGCGCCCCGACGTGGCGTCGGGTCGTCGTCACAGGGGTCGAGCCGCGCCGGCTCCATCGCGAACGCCTCGGGGCTGGCACCGGGTTCGGAGATCGCCTACCGGGTCCGGCGCGGGGGCGTGCCGGTCTTCGAGGCCCGCGCCTGCGCCCGCAAGGTGGCGGGCCAGCCGCACCGGTTCGTCGCCTTCGGTGACGGCGGCGCCGACACCTCGGAGCAGAAGGCCGTCGCCTATCAGGCGTTTCTGGCCCGGCCCGACTTCGTGATGCTCACCGGCGACCTGGTCTATTTCAAGGGCCGGATCACCGAGTACCTCGACAAGTTCTTCCCGATCTACAACGCGGGGCGGCCGTCGCCGAGGTCGGGGGCGCCCTCCTGCGCTCGACGCTCTTCCTGGTCGCGCCCGGCAACCACGACCTGATCGAGCGCGACCTGGATGCGGTCCCCGACGCGCTCGCCTATTTCCTCGTCTGGTCGCTGCCCCTGAACGGCCCGATCGGGGCGGCGGGGTCGGCCAACACGCCGATCCTGCGCGGGGCCGAGACGCGGCAGCGCGCTTTCCTCGATACGGCCGGGCCGGCCTACCCCCGGATGGCGAACTATTCGTTCGACTTCGGCGACGCGCACTGGACCGTGCTCGACACGAACCCCTACGCCGATTGGGCCGATCCGGCGCTCCGGGCCTGGCTGGAGCGCGACCTGGCGTCCGCCCGGAAGTCGGCCTGGCGGTTCGTCGCCTTCCACCAGCCCCCTTTCCACTCCTCGAAGGCCCACTCCGACGAGCAGCGGACGCGCCTCCTGGTGGATCTCTTCGAGAAATACCACGTCGCCCTCGTCTTCAGCGGGCATATCCATAACTACCAGCGCTCGTACCCGCTCCGTTTCGTGCCGGAGCGGGCGGCCGACGGCCGCACGATCGACCCCGAGGGCCGCGTCAAGGGCCACTGGAAGCTCGACCGGACCTTCGATGGTCGGAACCGGACCCGCCCCGACGGCGTGATCTACCTGGTCACCGGCGCAGGCGGCGCGCGGCTCTATAACGTTGACCAGCACAACGACGCCGCGTCCTGGCAGGAGTTCACCGCCAGGTTCGTCTCGAACACGCACTCCCTGACCGTCGTCGATGTGACCGCCGCGACGCTGACCGTCCGGCAGGTCTCCGCCGAGGGCATCGAGCTCGATCGGTTCGTCGTGACCAGGCCTTGCTCGGTGACGAGGCCGACGGCTCATTCCGCGCCGACGCTCGCGCCCTGACATGCACACATCCAGGCGTCACACTGAAGTCTCGGTCCGCCGGGTGCCGGTGGCCGAGCACGTCTTCCTTTACGCGCGCGACCTCGTCCGCGCCAGCCGTCCGCACGAGTCCGAGGCGACAAGGAAGGTCCGCAAGGGCGTCTCGTGGGGTGCCGGCCCGCGTGTCGGGCAATCGTTGATCCTGGCCGCCAAGGCGCGCGCCGTGCTCCAGAGGCGGTTCCACGCCGCGATCGCCGACGTCCGACACAGTGCACGCTGGCCCTGAACGGTGAGAATGGTGGCGAATTCACCTGCTGGCGGGTTTTCCCTTTCACAGGGGTCCTCATTTTGCCCAGACTCCGGCTGATCGGCCGCGGATGGGAATGCGCAACCAGTGTCAATGTTGGGTTAAGGCCAATTAGGCGTAAATTGAGCGCATCAATCGCCACACGTTCTATACTCGGCATTGAAGGACCCGCGCAGAGATGAATCGTTGTTTCTGAAACCTAAGTAGGATGCCGAACCACTGCTCCACTTGGTTCATCCACGAACAGTGCACCGGCGGGTGATCAAAACGAACCGCGGATGCTTGGCCAGCCACGCCTGCACTTGCTTCCCCGTGTGCATCCGCAAGTTGTCCAGCACGATATGGATCGTCGTCACCGACGCCGGGATCTCCCGTTCCAGCTGCTCCAGAAACGCGATAAACTCCGACTGCCGCTTTCGCGCCAGGCTGTCACCCCGTAGACCTTCCCCCGTCCGCGTGTCGAACGCCGCGAACAAGTTCAACGCCCCACAGCGGCCGTACTCGTGCTCGACCCGCGTCGGCCGGTCCTGCTTGCGTCGCCAACGTCTCCGACTTCCGCGGCCGCGGCTGCAAGCTGGTCATCTCATCGACGCACAGCACCATCTCGTTGGCTCGCAGCGGCCGCGTGTACAGGTCGCAGATCTCCTGGACCTGAGCGGCGAACTCGCGTCGCGGCACCTTGGGCGACAGCCACATCTTCTGCCGCCACGGCTTGAGACGCTGGTGGAGCAGATCTGAGCACCGTCTCCGCCGCGATCGACTTCACCACCCGAGCGGAAGCGCCAAGACGGCAGGACCTGACAGAAATGCCGATCGAGGTCTGGGAGTTGCCAGCCTGAAAGGCAAGAAGATCGTGGAGCGTCACGGGGGGCGTATCTGGATGGAGTCGCAACTCGGGAGCGGCGCCACGTTTTCCTTCACAATTCCCGTAGGAAACAAGGGCCATGAGCGAGGCAGCGTTGAGCAGGCCTTTTGAAATTCTCCTGGTGGAAGACAACCCTGGTGACGTCCGCCTCACCCAGGAAACCTTGAAGGATTTCAAAGTGCTCAACCATCTGAGCGTGGTCGGCAACGGGGTCGAGGCCATGGCGTTTCTGCGTCGCGAAGGCAAGTACGCCCAGGCCTCCCGTCCGGACCTCATCCTGCTGGACCTGAACCTGCCCAGGAAAGACGGCCGTGAGGTGCTGACGGAGATCAAGGTCGATGAGCAGTTGAAACGCATCCCCGTGGTCATCCTGACCACCTCCAGCGCCGAACAGGACATCCTCAACACGTATGAGCACCACGCGAACTGCTACATCACAAAGCCGGTCGATCTGGACCAGTTCAGCGCGGTAGTCAAATCCATCGAGGAATTCTGGTTCACGATAGTGAAACTGCCACCGAACTAGGAGAAGGCGATGCCATCTGAACCCATCCGCGTGTTGCTGGTTGAAGACAATTTAGGCGATGCCCGCCTGCTGTACGAGGGCATGGAGGAAGCTCTGCCCGGGCAGTTCCAGATGACCCACGTCAGGCGGCTGAGCGAGGCGCTGGAATACCTTTGGAAAGAGACCTGCCACGTGGTGCTGCTGGATCTGGGGCTACCGGACAGTCACGGCATTGATACCCTTGTGCTGACGCGGGGCAAGTGCCCAGTGTGCCCATTGTGGTGCTCACGGGTTTCCAGGATGAATCGCTGGGGGATCAGGCACTGAGGGAGGGGTGCAGGACTATCTGGTCAAGGGGCAAGTGGAGAGCAAGCTGCTGGCACGCTCCATGCGTTATGCCATTGCGCGGAAGGCGGCGGCCGAGGCGTTGCTCGGGCAAGGGGTCGCTCTCGCCGAAGCCGGGGAGCTGCGACGCTCGCGACAGCGGCTGATCGCCGCGCATGAGCGCGTGCGTCGGGACATCGCCGCGCAACTGCATGATGGAGTGCAGGAAGGGCTCCTTGTCTTGAAGGGCCACCTGCAAGAGCTCCTGAAAGGGATCGGCTCCGCGTCGGAAACACCTCGGCTCCTCAGCGACGGGATCGACGGGCTGAACCAGAAGATCGAGCAACAGGTGGGCGTTCTCAGCCGTCAGCTCTACCCCTCAACTCTCGGCGAGGGGCTCGTCCCGGCCTTTCAGTCCTTCCGCGATCAGTTTGGAGCGGCTCTGGCGATTGAGCTCGAGCTGGATGAAGAGCTGGTGAAACAGGAGCGGTCCGACCGTAACTCGCTTCCAGAGCAGGTGGGGCTGGCAGCGTACCGCATCGCCGAAGAAGCCCTGACCAACGTGGTCAAGTATGCAAAGGCCAGCAAGGTCACCGTACGGCTGGACTCGTCTCAAGAGGGTTGGTTACGTCTCACGGTGCGGGACGACGGCCAGGGCTTCGATGGGGAAAGCCCTCCTTACGGACAGGGGATGGGAACCATGCAAGACTACGCTGAGGCCGTGGATGGAGCGTGTTCAGTCCACAGCGATCCAGGCGTGGGCACGGAGGTTACGGCTGTGCTCCCGGTTTCGCGACCTGGCGCGGAGCATCTCGAGTCTTCGGTAAAGGAGACCACTGATGGAGATGGTGAAAGAGACCTGTCCCTGGTGCCGTAAAGAAGTCCGGGTGGAGGCCGGGCGTGAGCGTCGCTACACATGCTCGTGGTGTAAGAAGGACTTTACCTTTATCCCCGGTCCCGCTCGGGCGGAGGAAAAGTCACCGGCCCAGCCATCTCAGGTGGTCACGGCTCCCCCCTCGGACTTCGTGGAGACGCCCTTTGTCAATGCCGGGTCGAGGCGGTTGCTCGCTGCCCGAGAGGGCTTCCCGGGGTGGGGTCGGCCGGAGCGGATCGGGGGCATGGTATGACCAGGCTGCCCCTCACGCTTCTGCGTTACGGCAGTGCCGTCGTCGCCGTGGCGCTGGTTATGGGGATCAAAGAGATCACCGATTCGCTTTTTGGCGGGGGTCCGCCCCTGATCCTGTTCCTCAGCGCCGTGATGGTCATCGCCCGGTACTCCGGCACCGGACCTGCGCTGGTGGCCATCGCCCTGTCGGCGCTAGTCTGCAACTACTTCTACTTCCCGCCCTTCGGCACGCTGAGGATTCACAGCCTCAACGACGGCTTCCGGCTGGGAGTGTTCTTGCTGGAGGGTGCGGTACTCTGCGCCGATGGGGTCGTTCCGCGCCGCTAAGAGTCAGGCCGAGCAGAGCATGCGGCATGCCTTGAGCCAGGAGGAAGCCCTCCGCGAGAGCGAGCAGCGGTTTCGCCTGCTGATCGAGAGCGTGAAGGACTACGCCATCATCATGCTCGATCCCGACGGCCGCGTCGTCACATGGAACGCGGGGGCCGAGAGGACCAAGGGCTACCGGGCCGACGAGATCCTCGGCGAGCATTTCTCCCGTTTCTACCCGCCGGAGGATCTCCGGGCCGGAAAGCCGGAGAACGAGCTGTGGGTGGCGTCCGACTCAGGCCGTTCCGAAGACCTGGGCTGGCGCGTCCGCAAAGACGGCTCCTCGTTCTGGGCCAACGTCGTCATCACGGCGATGCGCGACGGCTCCGGCCACCTCCGGGGCTTCTCCAAGGTCACCCGCGACATCACCGAGCGCAAGCAGGCCGAGGACGTGCTGGAAAGCCGGGTGGTCGAGCGGACGGCCCAGCTCAATCGTGTCAATGAGCAGTTGCGCTCCGAACTCGACGAGCGCAGGCGAGTGGAGAACGAGCTGAAGGCCAGCGAGAAGCGGTTCCGCTCGCTGAGCGCCTCGTCGCCGATCGGCATCTTCCAGACCGACGCCGAGGGCCTGTACATCTACGCCAACGAGCGATGCCTTTCCATCATCGGGATCGCCTCGGGCGAGAACCTTGGCCACGGCTGGGCCAAGACGCTCCATCCCGACGACCGTGAAGCGGTGTTCGCGGAGTGGATGTCGGCGGCGCTCGCAGCCCGCGATTTTTCGCGAGAGTATCGGATCCTGACATCAGAGGGGGAGGTCCGCTGGGTCCATGCCCGCGCCGCGGTGGTCCCCGCCGACGGCAGCGACCTCGGCGGCCACGTCGGCACGCTCGAGGACATCACCGGGCGGAAGCGGGCGGAAGAGGAGCTACGGACGAGTGAGGAACGGTTCAAGATCCTGACACGCGCGACCAACGACGCGATCTGGGATTGGGACCTGACCACGAACGGCATTTGGATCAACGAATGCGTCGAGTCTCTCTTCGGCTACCCGGCCGACGAGGTGGGGACCGACCGTACCTGGTGGTCCGACCGCGTCCACCCGGAGGACTGGGTGTGGGTCGAGCCGAGCATCCAGGCGGTCCTCGACGGCGACGGGTCGTTCTGGTCGGGAGAGTATCGCTTCCGTCACCAGGACGGCTCGTACAGTGCTGTGTTCGATCGCGGCTATGTGATTCGTGACGGGGCGCGTAGTCCCGTGCGGATGATCGGCTCGATGATGGATATCAGCGAACGTAAGCGGGTCCTGGCCGAGACCCTGAATGCTCGACAGGCTGCCGAGGCCGCCAGCCGGGCCAAGAGCGAGTTCCTGGCGAACATGAGCCACGAGATCCGCACGCCAATGAACGGCGTCCTCGGTATGCTCGACCTGACCCTCCGCTCGGACATCGCGCCGCGCCAGCGCGAGTTACTCGGCCTGGCTCGGTCCTCGGCCGAGACGCTCTTGAGGCTGTTGAACGACATCCTCGACTTCTCCAAGATCGAGGCGGGGAAGCTGGAGCTGGAGTCGACCCCCTTCAGCCTCCGCGAGACCCTGGGCGACGCCATGGAGACCCTGGCGATGCCGGTGCACGAGAAAGGGCTGGAGCTGTCCCACTCGGTCGCCCCCGACGTGCCCGACACCTTGGTGGGCGACCCGAGGCGCCTGCGCCAGGTCCTCGTCAACCTCGTCGGCAACGCCCGGAAGTTCACCGAGCAGGGCGAAATCGCCGTGCGCGTCGAGCGGGAGTCGCAGGCCGGGGAGGTGGTCTCGCTGCACCTCACCGTCCGCGACACCGGCATCGGCATCGCGCCGGAGAAGCAGCAACACATCTTCACCGCCTTCACCCAGTTGGACGGCTCGACGACGCGGCAGTACGGCGGCACCGGGCTGGGACTGGCCATCTGCGGGTATCTGGCGGAGGCGATGGGCGGCCGCATCTGGGTGGAGAGCCGGCTCGGTCAGGGCAGCACGTTCCACTTCACGGCGCAGCTCGGGGTTCACGACGGTGTCGTGAGTCGGCCCTCGACCCGGCAGTTTAACCTGGACAGGTTGCCGGTCCTGGTGGTGGACGACAACGCGACCCACCTCCTCGTGCTCGAAGAGTTGCTGGCCGCCTGGGGCATGAGGCCGACGGCGGTGGACGGCGGCCCGGCGGCCCTCGCGGCGATCCGGCAGGCCGTCGACGCAGGCGAGCCCTACCCCCTGATCTTGCTCGACGCCATGATGCCCGAGATGGATGGCTTCGCGGTCGCCGAGCAGATCCAGCGCAACCCCGAGCTGGCCGGGACGGCCGTCGTGATGCTCTCGTCGGCCGACCTCCGGGACGACGCCGAGCGCTGCCGGGCTCTGGGCATCGCCGCCTATCTTCGCAAGCCCATCAAGGAATCGGACCTGCTCGATTCCATCCTTGCCGTCTTGGGCGTCGCGCCGGTGACGCGGGACAAACCGTCCTCGCCGGGGCCGAGCCGCCCTGCCACCGCCCTCGCGTCGGCTCCGGGTCCTGCTGGCGGAAGACGCCCCGGTCAATCAGCTCCTGGCGGTCACGCTCCTGAAAAAGCGGGGCCACACCGTCGTCGTGGCCAACGACGGCCGGGAGGCGCTCGACATCCTGGAACGGGAGTCGTTCGACCTGGTGCTCATGGACGTTCAGATGCCCCGGATGGACGGGTTCCAGGCGACCGCCGCCATCCGCGCGAGGGAGGCCGGCGCGGGCCGCCACATCCCGATCTTCGCCATGACGGCGCACGCGATGAAGGGGGACCGGGAGCGGTGCCTGGCGGCGGGGATGGACGGCTACATCGCCAAGCCGATCCGGGCCGAGCAATTCCTCGCGGTCGTCGAGGGGGGTGAGCCCGCGGCGTACGGGCCTGAGCCGGAGGGGAGCAGTGAGGCCCGGCAAGGCGCCGACGAGGTGGTGTTCGATCTGCCGAGGGCCTTGGCGCGGGCCCGGGGCAAGCGGACGCTGCTGCAGAAGATGGCCGGGCTGTTCCTGGCCGACTGCCCCGGGCTGCTGGCCCAGATCCGCGCGGCCCTGGCCGCGGGGGACCTCCCGACGCTGGAGCGGGCGGCCCACCGGCTGAAGGGGTCCGCCGTCAACCTGAGCACCCCCGGGTCGTCGCAGTCGCCACTCGCCTGGAAGAGGCCGGACGCCAGGGCCATCACGCAGAGGCCGACGCCGTGTGCGCCGAGCTGGAAGTCGAAGTCGCTCAACTCGAGCACACCTTGAAACTCTTGCAAAGAGAAGGCGCCACATGCGAATCCTGATCGCCGACGACGATCCCGCCGCGCTCCTGCTGCTGGAGAGCGTGCTGGAGGACTGGGGTTACGAGGTGGTGACGGCGAGGACGGCGCGCAAGCCTGGGAGATCCTCCGTCGGGCCGATGCGCCCCCCCTGGCCATCCTCGACTGGATGATGCCCGGCCTGGACGGCGTCGACATCTGCCGCAAGGCCCACTTGGAGGGCGAGGCACCGTACGTCTATCTCATCCTGCTTACCGGAAAGGCCAGGACGCAGGACGTCGTCAAGGGCATGGAGTCCGGTGCCGACGACTACGTGAGCAAGCCCTTCGAGGAACAAGAACTGAAAGTCCGCCTTCGCGCCGGGCAACGCATCATCGAACTGCACGAGGCGATCAAGGTCCAGGCCGCCCGCGACATGGCCGAGCTGGACCGTTCCAACAAGGAGCTGGAACTGTTCGCCTACGTCGCTTCCCATGATCTGCAAGAACCATTGCGCATGGTGTCGAGCTATACCCAGCTCCTGGCCCGGCGCTATAAGGGGCGACTGGACGCCAACGCCGACGAATTCATCGCTTACGCCGTGGATGGCGCAAACAGGATGCAGAGTCTGATCAACGACCTGTTGGCTTACTCCCGAGTGGGTACGCGTGGTAAGGAATTCGAGCCTACCGATTGCACGGCCGTCTGTGATCAGACACTCGCCAATCTCAAGGTGACGCTTGAAGAGAGCGACGCGGCGGTGGCTTGCGGCCCGCTACCAACCGTGATGGCCGACAAAATGCAAATCGGTCGGTTGTTTCAGAATTTGATCGGCAACGCCATCAAGTATCACGGGGACGAGCCGCCCCGGGTGCAGGTCTCGGCAGAGCAAAAAGGAAAAGAATGGGTCTTTTCCGTCCGCGATAACGGCATCGGCATCGATCCTCAATATGCCGAGCGCATCTTCGTGATCTTCCAACGTCTGCACACCAGAGAAGAGTACCCCGGCACGGGCATCGGCCTGGCCATCTGCAAGAAGATCGTGGAGCGTCACGGGGGGCGTATCTGGATGGAGTCGCAACTCGGGAGCGGCGCCACGTTTTCCTTCACAATTCCCGTAGGAAACAAGGGCCATGAGCGAGGCAGCGTTGAGCAGGCCTTTTGAAATTCTCCTGGTGGAAGACAATCCTGGTGACGTCCGCCTCACCCAGGAAACCTTGAAGGATTTCAAAGTGCTCAACCATCTGAGCGTGGTCGGCAACGGGGTCGAGGCCATGGCGTTTCTGCGTCGCGAAGGCAAGTACGCCCAGGCCTCCCGTCCGGACCTCATCCTGCTGGACCTGAACCTGCCCAGGAAAGACGGCCGTGAGGTGCTGACGGAGATCAAGGTCGATGAGCAGTTGAAACGCATCCCCGTGGTCATCCTGACCACCTCCAGCGCCGAACAGGACATCCTCAACACGTATGAGCACCACGCGAACTGCTACATCACAAAGCCGGTCGATCTGGACCAGTTCAGCGCGGTAGTCAAATCCATCGAGGAATTCTGGTTCACGATAGTGAAACTGCCACCGAACTAGGAGAAGGCGATGCCATCTGAACCCATCCGCGTGTTGCTGGTTGAAGACAATTTAGGCGATGCCCGCCTGCTGTACGAGGGCATGGAGGAAGCTCTGCCCGGGCAGTTCCAGATGACCCACGTCAGGCGGCTGAGCGAGGCGCTGGAATACCTTTGGAAAGAGACCTGCCACGTGGTGCTGCTGGATCTGGGGCTACCGGACAGTCACGGCATTGATACCCTTGTGCTGACGCAGGCGCAAGCACCAGTGTGCCCATTGTGGTGCTCACGGGTTTCCAGGATGAATCGCTGGGGGATCAGGCACTGAAGGAGGGGGCGCAGGACTATCTGGTCAAGGGGCAAGTGGAGAACAAGCTGCTGGCACGCTCCATGCGTTATGCCATTGCGCGGAAGGCGGCGGCCGAGGCGTTGCTCGGGCAAGGGGTCGCTCTCGCCGAAGCCGGGGAGCTGCGACGCTCGCGACAGCGGCTGATCGCCGCGCATCGAGCGCGTGCGTCGGGACATCGCCGCGCAACTGCATGATGGAGTGCAGGAAGGGCTCCTTGTCTTGAAGGGCCACCTGCAAGAGCTCCTGAAAGGGATCGGCTCCGCGTCGGAAACACCTCGGCTCTTCAGCGACGGGATCGACGGGCTGAACCAGAAGATCGAGCAACAAGTGGGCGTTCTCAGCCGTCAGCTCTACCCCTCAACTCTCGGCGAAGGGCTCGTCCCGGCCTTTCAGTCCTTCCGCGATCAGTTTGGAGCGGCTCTGGCGATTGAGATCGAGCTGGATGAAGAGCTGGTGAAACAGGAGCGGTCCGACCGTAACTTGCTTCCAGAGCAGGTGGGGCTGGCGGCGTACCGCATCGCCGAAGAAGCCCTGACCAACGTGGTCAAGTATGCAAAGGCCAGCAAGGTCACCGTACGGCTGGACTCGTCTCGAGAAGGTTGGTTACGTCTCACGGTGTGGGACGACGGCCAGGGCTTCGATGGGGAAAGCCCTCCTTACGGACAGGGGATGGGAACCATGCAAGACTACGCTGAGGCCGTGGATGGAGCGTGTTCAGTCCACAGCGATCCAGGCGTGGGCACGGAGGTTACGGCTGTGCTCCCGGTTTCGCGACCTGGCGCGGAGCATCTCGAGTCTTCGGAAAAAGGAGACCACTGATGGAGATGGTGAAAGAGATGGTGAAAGAGACCTGTCCCTGGTGCCGTAAAGAAGTCCGGGTGGAGGCCGGGCGTGAGCGTCGCTACACATGCTCGTGGTGTAAGAAGGACTTTACCTTTGTCCCTGGTCCCGCTCAGGCGGAGAAAAAGTCACCGGCCCAGCCAACTCAGGTGGTCACGGATCCCCCCTCGGACTTCGTGGAGACGCCCTCTGTCAAGGACTTGGTGGACCGCACTTTGGCCTATATCAAGGATGGTTTGCACGTTCATCTTTGTGGTCCGGCGGGGAGCGGCAAGACCACCCTCGCCCTCCACGTGGCCCAGCTTCTAGGTCGTCCGGTGGTGTTAATTCATGGGGACGACGAGATGGGCACCGCCGACCTCGTGGGTAAGGAGAGCGGCTACAATCGCAGTTATACGCGCGACGAATACGTTCACACGGTGTTGAAGGTTGAGGAAGAGATGAAGCCCATGTGGGTGGGAAGGGCCCTCACCGATGCCTGCGAGAACGGCTCCACCGTGGTCTATGACGAATTCACGCGTTCGCGGCCCGAGGCCAACAATGTGCTTCTTTCAGTCCTGGAAGAGCGGGTGCTGCCTTTACGGGGCAAGAGTATACCCGTTCACCCCGATTTTCGAATCGTCTTTACCAGCAATCCCGCGGAGTATGCGGGGGTCCACGGCGCCCAAGACGCTCTCCTGGACCGAATGGTTACGATACTCGTGAGAGGGTTCGACCAAGCGACCGAGGCAGCCATCACCCAGGAACGCTCCGGACAACCTCTGGCGGAGGTCGAAAGGATCATCGCCCTGGTCCGGGCCTTCCGCGATGCGGGACTCAAGACCAGCAGCGCCAGCATCCGGCCGGCCATCCTGATCTCCAGGATCCTTCGAGTGCGAGGTGGACACGCCTACGCCGGGGACAAGGTCTTTGTCCAGACCTGCCGAGATGTCCTCCTCTCCCAGGCTCGCCGCATGGGGTCAAGCCCAGAGGAGGACCAGCAAAACGAGGAGACTCTATTGCGCCTGATCCAGGAGACCTGCTCTGTACCCCTGCCAACGGAATGTCCCACTCCTAAGGCAGCAATCCATGAGGTGGAGTCCGACGATCTGATGGCGGAGCTGGGCGAAGATAAAGAGGTTCAGGAACTGCTGCTTCGGAAAATTCGGCAGAAGGGGCTTAGCCGCAAGCTGGCCACGGAGCTCTTGCAGGGAGAAAAGGGGACCTAGCGGAATGGCATTAAGCCAAGACTCAGAAACTATCCGAAAACGCCTTCTAGGACATCGAAAACGCTAGAAAACCAAGGGGTTAGGATCGTTTTCGGATAGTTTCTAAGCTGGATCGCGGGAACGACTTGAGGAAAACAAGAGCCCCTGCCACCATGGAGTTGTCACACGACCCATGGGGCAGGAGGCCCTGGCGATGCATCGAAGGATTGATACCGTGTGGGTAGCGGTCA
The DNA here is from genome assembly GCA_963803395.1 of uncultured Planctomycetaceae bacterium. Lineage (GTDB taxonomy): Bacteria > Planctomycetota > Planctomycetia > Isosphaerales > Isosphaeraceae > JAFANO01. Next base: position 3,311 of record CAWDND010000091.1, on the reverse strand, counting down.
GAAACGGTACCACTTGGGGTAGACCCAACACTCATGACACGAGCCGCCACTTGGGCGGCCGAGCGAGCTACGCGTTACCTTTCGCCGGTCGGCTGCCCCAGTCGGGCTCATCGAAACTCCGTAAATTTCCCATTTTGGCCACGCAACTCTTTACAAAAGGGACGCTCTCTGTAAAGATTTTCTCATATCTGCAAATTAATCGATTTTCCTTAAATTCAGGCTGTTTGGTTCCAAATAGCGGCTCGTGACATGAGTGTTGGGTCTACCCCCACGTGGCGGGAGCTGAATCGTTAGACTGCAGTCAGTTTGATAATCGACGCGAGGAGGCGCCTCGCGTTGCGCCATTCCACGCTCGTGAGCTGTCAACCTTCGATTGACGGGTGAAAAATCCGAAGCAAGCGGCTTTCGGCAGCCATTTTTGCCTGAAACTTGAACGAACAGGCGTCAACATTACCGGTCAATCGAAGGTTGACGGCTCACCAGGTTCTCCGTGGTGAAATCCTCATCGGCGCGTGCCGGCTACGTTGACGCCACTGCCGATGACAAGGTCGTGACGGTAGATCCAGTCGTAGAGCCGTCCCGAGCGGGCCGGGGGGAGCACGACCAGGTCGCCGAAGCCCTCCTCGACGAACCAGAGCTTCAACTCCGCGACGGTGTGGTGCGACTGGTAGCGCGGGGCGTACCAGTCAAAGGTGTCGCAGCGGCGGAGCGTCCAGTCGGGGTGGTTCGAGAAGTTGACCGCCTTGTTCAAGGTCCGGTTCAGGACCGGGACGCCGCCGAACAGGGCGAGCCCGGCGCAGAGGGGCTCGAGAACCCGCGGCGGCAGGCGGGTGGTCAGGGCGCGGAGCGCGGTGTTGAGCCATTCCTGGGGCGGGGTGTTCCTGCGGTAGAGCCAGACGGCCAGCCGAGCGCCCGGCTTGACCCGCGCCGCGACCTGCGCGAAGGCCCGGCGCGGATCGGGGCTGTGGTGAAGGACACCGATGGAGAAGGCCAGGTCGAACCGCCGCCTCGAGCAGCGGCAGGTCGAGCAGGTCGGCCTGGACGAGGGCGACGTCAGGCAGGTCGGCGCAGAGTGCGGCGGCCTTCTCGACGGCCGAGCTGAGGTCCACGCCGACGACCCGAGCGCCGTGCCGGCCCGCGAGCCGGGCGTACCGTCCGCCGCCGCAACCGGCGTCGAGCACGAGCGTGCCCGCCAGTTCGCCCGGCGCCACCCCGGTCTTGACCGCAAACGTCGCCGCGTCCTCCTCGTCCCGCGCCACGTCGTAGCGGTTCCATTGCCGCCCGAAGCTCGCGGCGTATGACTCGCCCGCGAATCGGGGTATCCCCCGCGTCATGGGATACTGCGCCGCGCAGACCCGGCACCGCAGCTCGGGCGGGTCGCCCGAGGCATCCAGCGGACCGCGACACCGGGGGCAACAGAGGAGGGTCAGGAGTTCGGCGTTCATCGAACCATTGTAGCGGCGCAAACTGCCGGTGGGCACCACGCCAACTCCCTCCGCGGATGCGGCCGACTTTGGTAGAATGAGACTGGTGGTGGGGAAATCCAGGAGGGTCCGCGGAGTGGACCCCACGAGATTTCATTTCACCGATCTGGTCACATGAGCCGTCAAGATTTTCTCACGAACGATGCGCGATTGAGCGGATTCCCAGACCTCACCGTGGAAGTCTTGCCGCGAGCTTCGAGAAGGAAGGTCGTGTCTCCTCCTTGGATCGGACGGGTCCGAAGCCTCTTGAAACGCTGGCGCGACTCGGGCCTCGGACCCGGCTGGGTGGTCGCCGTCTCCGGGGGGAGCGATAGTGTCGGCCTGCTCCGGGTGCTGCATGCGCTGGCGTCCGAGTTCGACGTGCGGCTCTCGGTGGCGCACCTCGATCACGGGCCCGAGGCGAGACGTCGCGGGCCGATGCCGCGTTCGTGGCACGGCTGGCGGAGACGCTCGGCGTTCCGTGCGACCTGGGGTGCTGGCGGCCGGGCCGCCCCGGCCACTTCGAGGCCGACGCGCGGCGGCCCGCTACGCCTGGTTGGCCGAGGTCGCGCAGGCGCGCGGCGCCTCGGCCGTGGCCGTGGGCCACACCCGCGACGACCAGGCCGAGACCATCCTCCACCGGATCGTGCGCGGGACCGGCCCCCGCGGGCTTGCCGGGATGACGGCCCGGCGGCCCCTGTCCCAGGAGGTCGTGCTGCTCCGGCCGCTCCTGAAGGTCGCGCGCCGGCGGTCCGGGATTACCTCGTCACGCTCGGTCAGCCCTCTCGCGACGACGTCACCAACGCCGACCTCTCGCGGACCCGCGCCCGGATCCGGCACGACCTGCTGCCCAAACTCGCCGTCGAGTACAACCCGAAGGTCCGCCAATGCCCTCGTCCGTCTGGGCGAGTTGACCGGCGCTGCACATCGCAGCTACCGGCGCCGCGTGCTCGAGGCGGAGCGGATCGCCACGCGGTCGTCCAACCATGAGGAAGTGGTCCTGGATCGCGAGGAGCTGATCCGGCTCCCCCGGTTCCTCCGGGCCGAGGTCCTGCAGCTCGCCTGGCGCCGCGCGGGCTGGCCCGAGGCCGGCATCGGCGCCACGCAGTGGCGAAGGCTGGCCGACCTGGGCCGTCGGACCCGCGCGCGGCCCGTGATCGTCCGCGGCATCGAGGTCACGCCCGGCGCCCTCCTGATCCTGAGGCGTCCGACCAGCCCCAAGCCGCCGGCCCGAGGCCCCATCCCTGCCGCGGCGTTGCCCCTCGAACTGCCCGGTGTGGTTCCCTGGCTCAAGGGCCGGGTCGTCGCGACCCTCGACCCCGACGCCCCGCGCGACGAGACGATCGACTTCAAGACCCTCTTTCCCCCGTTCTGGGTCCGTGCCCCGGTTCCCAGCGACCGCTTCGAGCTTCGAGCCGCTCGGGATGGGCGGGCGTGGCACCCCGCTCAACGACTTCTTCCGGGGCCGCCGCGTCCCCCGCGAGCGGCGCGGGCGGGTCCCCCTGGTCTGCGATTGCTTCGGGATCGTCTGGGTCGTCGGCCATCGGATCGTCCACCGCGTCCGACTGACCGAGGCGACCCGGTCGGCGGGTGTTCCCATCGGGTGGGTGCCTGGACTGGAACTGTCCGAGCCGTGACCTCTCGTCGCTCCGCGACCCCGGTTGCAAGCAACCGGGGCCACCCGCGAATGGTGCCAAATAGCTCCGAAGAAACCGTGCCATAGCGCCAGGAAAGCTTGGGAAAGGAGGATGAGGCTCGAACTCAGAAACCTTTCAACGCAACCCTGCGGGTAACAATCCCGCCCGGCCAAGCTCGGCCAAGCAGCCGGAAGCGAGTCTTGCGTGGGGA
>CAWDND010000090.1:0-8428 GCA_963803395.1 uncultured Planctomycetaceae bacterium | reverse complement strand
CGGAGAGCCGTTGAGACGCTTCGACCGACAAAAGCAACGTCGCCTTAACCTTCACCGCGGCTGACCGCGCTTGCGGCTTACCGGGCTTGCTCCGCCGTGACTTCACGGGTGTCTGCACTTCCATCATCGCTTCCATCGTTCTACCTCGGATGCGGGGGTAAACGTCCAGGCCCGCCCCGATGGCTGTCGGGGTGGGCCTTCCTCATTTCGGCAGCACGCAGCCTTCGACTCGACGCGCGGCCGTAAAAGCGGAGCGTCACCACGCACATCTTGACGGTCCCGGCGAGTCTGCCGATGGACCCTCCAGACGCTGTCGCGGGCCCATAGCACCGCAGGGTAGGGCGGCGCCACGGAAATGGCGTTGCCGCCCTCCAGACGCGGCGCCGAAGGGCATCGTCGGCTGGTCCTACGCGAAGCCACTCCCGCGTTCGACACCCGAGCAATTCCGGGCGGCGGGGTACTCGCTGGCCACGGCGGCACCGCTCCCCGCCCGGTCAGGGGTAGCGGCCGCAATCGTGCGAAAACCTACGGTAAGCGGGCTCGATCTGGGGGGCTTACCGCAAGATTTCGGGCCGGAACGGTTGACTGGGACCCTTCATTGCGGAGAATGATGGCGGAGAATCCTTATTCTCCGCAATGTTCCTCGGACCGAGGGCGAATTCTCCGCAATGAATGGCTTGCTAACGCGGGAGTCAACATTGCGGAGAAGACCGCATCCCCCCCTCGACCCTGGGATGACGAGATACGGCCCACAGGCCGAATGTCGGGTGAGTCCAGCCTGCCCGCAGCCGGGGGACCGCATTGCGGAGAATACGCTACCGTAGGTTTTCGCACGGTTGCGGCCGCTACCCCAAATACGGTAAAACCATCCCCGGAAATACGGTACTCGGGCCCCAAACCATCCCCGGAAATACGGCACTGTATAGATTGGCACTACCAGCCCGGACCTCGCGGGCCGGGCTCACTGCGGAGCGGGGGCGGGTCGGTCATCCCTCTTCCGTGGCACGACCGGCGCCGCCGCTTCCCTCGGTCCCCGCCGGGCCGCCGACCCCGAGGCCGGTGAGCTGGTCGTTCATCGCCTCCTGGGCGGCGGCGCAGACCAAGCGAGCCTCGGCCGGCTGGTCGAGGAGGGGGTAGAGGGGGCGGAGCTGACGTTCGGGGACCTCCCGAATTTCGCCCATGGGCGAAATTCCTTTCGGGGAGAGATTTCCCCGATCTGGGAAAATTCCTCCCTGGAAGGGAATGGCACGAGGATAACGTAAGGCTCTGCTGTTGAATAGCTTGCGGCGACACTGATTCGCAATTGATCCTATGTTTTATTATAAGATATTATACCCCGCTTGATCAACCGCTTCGCTCTCTTCCGCGGCATCCGCAGCAGCGGGTGCGGCTTCGGCCGGCGCTTCACCGCGCGCGGCTCGTACCGGTCCGGGCGAGCGTCCACGCGTTTCCTTCGCGATCAACTCCAACAGCCGCGGAAGATCCGCCTTGATCTGAACCGGATCCTACAGATGACTCTCCTCGAATTGCGCACCGTATGCAACGACCCCGTGAAGCTTAGGAGCCGCGAAAAAATAACTTGGTCATTTCGATCGTGGAGAGATCTTATAATTCCAATTGCCGTGAAAGTCTGCTCTTGTGATCTGAACCCCCGCTAACTCCGCATCACTGACCTTCAATCCAACCTCATAGTGGTTGGTGTCCGGCTCCGCTTCGCTCCGTAATCCCGTGCGCGTGGTGGTTTGGCCAATCAGGTTCACCATGATCTCCAAGCTCCTCAAGGGCACACCCCGCCAATTCTCCGTGATCTGGCAGAACATCCGGTGCTCGATCTTATTCCATTTGCTCGTACCCGGTGGGAAGTGGCAGACCGAAATCGTCAGGCCAAGCTGATCCGCGAGTCTCTGAACGGCAACCTTCCACAACCGTCCCCGACTGCTGTTGCTCCCGCCACCATCGGCGACCACCAGCAGTTCCGTGGCTTGAGGATCGTCCTTCGCTCCCATCCTCAACCACCAACGACGTAACGTCTCGGTGGCGAAGTAGGCCGTATCAGGATCGATGCCGACACTGACCCACCCTCGGTTCGTCGTCTGGTCATAAACCCCGTAAGGGATCCCCTTGCCCAGTTCTTCATCCTTGAAATCAGACACATTGACCAGTTCAGGCGATCCCTCGGGCTCCCCTTCCGCACCTGGGTTCTTGAAATTCCCGATCAACTCCTTCTTCTGGGTGTCCACCGAGACCACGGGCTGATTCCGCTTCTGGAATTGGGCCACTTGAGCGTTGATGTATTCAAATTGGGTATTGCGGTCAGGGTGCGACTGGCCCTCGCGCGTCTTTCGGTTGGCTTGCAAGCTGTAGTTGAGTTGGTGGAGCAAGTGGGCCACGGTCCGCGCCCTGATCTGATAGCCATACGGCCGAAGTTGCTCGGCCAGTTTCCTGGTGCTCTTGCAGGTCCACCGCAGGGGCGCCATGGGCTCACCGCGGGTGGTCGGGTCCACGAGCAATTCGAGTGTGATGAGCAGGGCCGGATCCTGGGTGATGAGTCGTTTCCTCCCGGCCCCCGGACGACGACGGCGTTGGATGGGGAGTGTGCTTCCGGGCGACTCACGCTGGTCCTGGATCTCTTCAATGGCGTGGCGGATGGTGGTCCGGGACATCCCGGTCGCCTCTGCCAGTGCGGCGATCCCACCATGGCCCAAGCCCATGGCTTCGGTCGCGGACCAAAGCCGTCGCACCCTCTCATTGAGGAAAGGCTGAAGGGTTTCGTACTTCGACCGGAGCGTGGGGATGACGCCTGGGTATTTCATACCCCCACTGAACCAAAACCTGTGCGAAATAACCAACTTATTTTTTCGCGGCTCCTTAGCCGCCGCGGCTGCACTGCCCCGGCCCGCGCCGCCTCCGCCCTCAGACCCCGGATCCAGTTGTACGCCAGCAGATGCACCGCCACCTCCTTGCGCACCATCGCCGGGCTCTCGTCCGCAACATCTCCATCTTCATCTGAGTCTTCAAGGAACGCCGATCCAATTCCGCATCCCACCGCTGACGGAACAAATTCCCCAGCTCTTCGGATCGATACGGCTTCGCCTCCACCAGTGTCGTGGTGTCAAGTCAGCCCAATGGTCGCTCTCGTTCGTCAGCAAGCCCGATCGGGACATTGTCGGCGGTCTCTTTGATTCTCTTAAGTATATTTATGAGAAAATCAAGAAACTAGACTACGAAATCAGGGACAGGTTATCCGGAGATTTCGGCCTCTTGGGCGTCCTTACGATCATCGATGAGAGCGGGCTGATCGACCGGGACTGGCAGTGTTTCGGGACGTGGCACGATTACATGCGGCTTTGTCATAACCGAATCCACGAGATCAATGAAAAGCTCGACGCGGCCGGGCTCGAGCTCCTCGACGATCAAGCATTCCATCCCCCCGAACCGGATGGGCGATTCATTCGATCTTACCGTTCGCTTAACACGGGAAGGGGTTCAGCACAATGCTGAATGAGGCGGTGGAACAGGTCGGCAGGCAAGTCCCACAAGGCCAACACTCTCTCTTGCAGAGGGGTCAAGGGCGTGAGGGGGATGCTCACCTCCCCCGCCACCTCCACCACACTCAGGCTGATCCCCTGGAACACTTTCAACAGCATCTCCGCGCTGGGTCGCCGCGCCTGCCTTCCCGGCTGACCGGGGTAGACCCCCGTCAGCGTCTGCCCGCTGTCTTGCAGCTTCTTCCTGACCTGCCACTCCAGCAGGGTCAGCAGACGTATGGCCAGGCTCAGCAGCAGCACCCGTCCCTGCATCCGGCTCTCGTCCTGCAGGTACATCGGCGTCAGCGACAGCGACCGGCCCTTCCGCCGCGACCAGTCGTCCTCGAGCCGGTATTGACCTCGATAGCCCCACACCACCGCCGTCAAGGTCATCTCCCGGTGGTTGGTCGCGTAGACCTGCCAGCCCATCTCGCGTTTGGCTTGCTCGATGGCTCCTTCCCGCCGCGCCACTTCCACTTGAGGGTCTTGCTCCTGCACGGTTTGCTCCGGGCGGTCGCCGTAGCAACGGAGACGCCGCTCCCGGGTGGTTGTCTCCACCCGAGCCTCCCGCAAGCCTTCCCCGCGCGGCTGCTTGAGGATCGCCTGGGCGGCCGCGTGCAACTCCTCCGCACCCAGGCGTTTCTTGCCCTGCTTGCGTGCGTTGAGCTGCTCCCGTGGCTCCGCGGCCTGTTGCACGCGTTTGTCCCGCCGCGGCTGCGGGCCGGTGGCGAAGGCGACCGACCGCACCAGCCAGCGTCGCTCCGTCCACTGCAACAGACGCCCGTTGACTTCCGCCTGCACGACCACCTCGACGGAAAAGCCCTCGGCGACCAGTTCGGGTGGTTGCTCGGGCATCGCCTGGGGACGATACACCGGCTGCAGCGGTTGCTGGCTGGTCCAGACCGGCTGCAACAAGGCCCGCCGCTCCTCGTGGGACAGTTGCTTCTCCGACAACGGACAGAGATCGTAGTCCTGGGTGCTGGCCACGTAGGCGCGGGTGGCCCACGCCGCCCTCTTGCAGTCGCCCACGTAGGTCTTGCCGCCCGCGCCGAAGGAGCGTTGCACCTTCTGGATCTCGGGGATATACCACGGGTCGTCCGCGCTGTTGCCCGCGACAGCCAACGTGCTCACCGGCAGTCCGAGCGGATCGAGGGCCGCCGCCGCGATCTTCAACTGGGGCAGGTCGTCGCGGTCCTTGCTGTGGCCGAACTGCAACAGGCCGTGCTCCGAGAGGACCTCGGCATAGGAGGACGCCGTGGTGGTGTCGATGCGGAACAGGGAAGGGGCGAGGGCGTAGACGCGGACGGTGTGGCCGTTGAGGTCAGCCTCGAAGGCTTGCCAAGGAGTGGGCTGGGCGAGGGCGTCGAGGACGTCGGCGAGGCGGTCGTCATGGAAGTCCAAAGGCCGCAGGGACTTCCCCAGGCAGGCCTGAAGGGTGAGCAAGTGCTCTTCGACCCAGGGAAGGAGGTGGTAGAGGCGGTGGTCGCCCTGGCAGGTGAGCAAGACGAGCCAGACACAGACGACCTCGCCGAAGGAGTGCTCCCCCTTCCAGAGATGGTGCGTCGGGAAGTGGCGGTCGAGGAACTCGGCCACCTGCAAGCGTTGCAAGGAAGCGAACAGAACGGGAATGTCGTCCACCCGTTCGACGCGGAGCACACAAGGCGTTGCAGTGTTCATGGACTCAGTGGTAAGCCTCTCTCGCCTTTCTGAAAAGTGCCTCTTTCGTTAAGCGAACGGGAAGACCTAGCCCTTAAACAAGCGAGGTAGGACAATTGACATGGTGCTGACAGTGGCTCAGATGCTGCGAATTACGGCAGAAAGCAAAACGATGACATTCGGAGTGGCGCTCACTCGAAATCGTCACCTCACTCCGATTTGCTTCGGGTCGTTTTCTCCTGGTTTTTCCAGCACGAAGCCCACTGTCAGGTGTATGTCAAACCTCGGCCCTCGCTTGTTTAAGCTGATCTTCTACAGTTGCGCCCCGGTTTTTGACGTAAGTCCTTTGCTAATGGGCCAGGAATCGGACCGGAGTGACAAACATAGTGCCACGCCACACCGTATTATTCCCTTGAAATCTCGATCAGAGACCGTATGATCATGGTGTCCCAGAAACGAGGGCTCCATGTTCTTCCGCACCAAGACCTCCGGACCACGCTCCTCCCTCCAGATCGTTGAGAACCGCTGGGAGGATGGCCGGCCCCGACAACGGGTCCTCGCCACCCTGGGGCGGCTCGACCAACTGCAACAGAGTGGCCAACTCGACGCCCGGCTGGTCTCGGGCGGCACGGTTGGCCCAGTCGGTCCTCCTCCTCTCGGCTCACGCCCAGGGCCAACTCCCGACCCTCACGACCCGCCGCATCGGCCCCGCCCTCATCTTCGAGCGACTCTGGCGGGAGACGGGGTGCCCACGGCTCATCGAGCAACTCCTCGACGGCCGCCGCTTCGAGTGCGACGTCGAGCGAGCGGTCTTCCTGACCGTCCTGCACCGCCGGTTCGCACCCGGCAGCGACCGGGCCGCCGACAAGTGGCGGGCGGATTACCAGATCAATGGGTGTGAATTTCTGCCACTGTACCACCTCTACCGGGCCATGGCCTGGCTCGGCGAGGAGTTACCTGACGGCCAGCAGAAGGACCAGACGCCGTTCGCACCCCGCTGCGTCAAGGACCGGATCGAAGAGGCGTTGTTCGCCCACCGCCGTGACCTCTGCACCGACCTCCAGCTGGTCTTCTTCGACACCACCTCCATCTCCTTCGAGGGCAACGGCGGCGAGGACATCGGCCAGCGGGGGTTCAGTAAGGCTCATCGGCCCGACCTGTACCAGATGGTCGTCGGGGCGGTGCTCGATGGTCAGGGGAGGCCGCTCTGCTGCGAACTCTGGCCGGGCAACACCACGGACGTGACGACACTGATCCCCGTGGTGGATCGCTTGCGGAGTCGCTTCGGCGTGCGTCGGGTCGGCCTCGTGGCCGACCGGGGCATGATCAGCCAGGAGACGATCGCCGCGCTGGAGCAGGACGAGCGGGGCTGGCCGTACATCCTGGGTGCCCGGATGCGGTCGCAGAGCGAGGTGAAGGAGGAGGTGCTGTCCCGGGCGGGTCGCTACCGGGTCGTGCACCCCAAGCGGGTCCAGAGTGACGACCCCTCGCCCTTGAAGGTCAAGGAGGTGTGGGTGGGCGATCACCGGTACGTCGTCGGCCTCAACGAGGACGAGGCCCGCAAGGACGCCGCCGACCGGGAGGCGATCGGGGCGGCCCTGCGGGAGCAACTCCCCAGTGGGGCCAAGTCGCGGGTCGGCAACAAGGGCTACCGGCGTTACCTGGGGGGTGGTGGCCCGGATCACTTCCGGAGCGATGAGGCGAAGGTGGCCGAGGACGCCCGCTACGACGGCAAGTGGGTGCGCCGCACGAACACCGATCTGGACTCGGCCGACGTGGCGTTACAGGACAAGCAACTCTGGATGGTGGAGCAGTGGTTCCGGTCGTGCAAGTCGCGGTTGCAGACCCGGCCGATCTCCCACCGGGGTGACGAGACGATCCGGGGACACGTGTTCTGCTCGTTCCTGGCGTTGGGGCTCCGCCAGGAGTTGCAGTCCCGACTGGAGGAGCGGGGCCACGACCTGGAGTGGGCCGATGTGATCGGTGATCTGGACCGGTTGCAGATGGTCGAGGTGGAGCAGGACGGGAAGCGGTTCCTGCTCCGGAGCGAGGTCCAAGGGAGGTGTGGCCAGGTGTTCCAGACGGCCGGAGTGGCCCTCCCTCCGACCGTTCAACAAGCCCCGCCGACCAGCCCGGGGCAAGACGCTGCGCATAGTGCCACGCCGTCGGGTTGATGCGTCAAGTCCTTGCCACTACTGGAGATGCTAAATTGTGGTGTTGAAGATGAGTTAAGGCCTAGCTTCTAAACCGGGAGTATGATGCGGTGGCCACCTGTTCGACCGTCATCTACGATATTCAATCCCGGATGACCGTGCATTCTTCCGATTAACCCTATCTCGAACTCATCATAAAAAAAGTCAGCGGCACGCTTCTCGCACGCGCTGACGACCCCGTACTTGAACTGCTCTCCGCGGAAAACGGCATCGTATTGGCCGCGTAGCTCGCCCGCGCGTGGATCGACGATTCGGACGAGCCTGAGCGAGCTGTTCTCCTTGAGGCCTGCCGCCAGCAAGTATTTGAAATGTTGATCGGCGGCGGGTATCGAGAACCCGATGAGGATGACCCGTGTAGCCACCTCAATCGCTCGCACGGCAGCATCCCATACCCCCAGGAGAGCGTCAGCCAGGTTCTTATTCCAGGTGGGTGGCAGGAGCAGCGGCGCGAGTTCGTGCGACCGCACGCGTTCGTAGTCCCGACACACAAGGATCGAACCGTCTGCCTTCTCAGCCCAGTTCATAGAGCCGTGCAACTTCAGTATCTGAAACGTGGCCGACGTCTCTACTTCGGCATCAGGTTCGATCGCGACGCCCGTGCTTCCCAGCTCATAGGTAACCGGAACGTTGAGCCGCCTTGCTGCTTCTTCCACAAGAAGATCGTAGTTGAGCGTGATGACGACGTTCTTGCCGCGTTCTGTCCTGTTAGCCCGGATATTTCATCCGCCCTTCGGTCGCCCTTCGGCTGACTACACATAAGCACCTTTTGTCAAATCCGGGGCCGGCGGGGCGGTGCGCCGGCCTCGGCGCGCGCACCTTCCCCCTGACCCCCAGTCGGCAGGCCACGCTGCGATCACCCTTTCCGCCCGCTCAACCAGACTCGGCGGCCGCTAGCGACGGACGACTCATCACACACGCATACACCGCCAGAAACACCGCTTGATACGGGTAACTGCTCGCCAGGTGAAACACCACCCGACGCGCACTGACGACCACCCGCGCCGCCACCTTGAACAACTTCAGCCGGATCAG
>CAWDND010000089.1:0-19573 GCA_963803395.1 uncultured Planctomycetaceae bacterium | reverse complement strand
GAGTATCGATTAGGCAAGTGAATCCCCCCGCGAAAATCGGCGTTCATGGGCCAAGACCATGGGGGCATCCGGCCGGTTGTGGTCGAGGAAAAAGAGCGTTTCGGCCCAATTCGAGTCGGACACCCCCAAAGCGATCCGCGAAACCCGCCCGCGGTCGAACTCCGCCTCGGACCCTTGAGATCGAGGTAGCGGAGGAACTGAGACCGCTCCCTCGCCCCCCGCTCTGCAGCTCGGCGAAGCCGGCCCGCTTCCTACGCGACGACCTCGCCATACGTGCGGCCCCGTCGCTGCGACCGGCCCCGCCGCCGATGACGCCGCTGGCCATTGCCCAAGGCGACGACGCGGTAGCCCGAGAACCCGGCGCTGTAGCGTTTTCGCAGGAGCTGCTCGAAGTGCTTCGCGAGCTCGGGCTGCCGTTCCGCCCACCGCAGCCTGACGAGTGCAGGAGGCGTTCGAGGCGCATGGCGTCGTGGCCGACAAGGATCATGAGATGATCCGCCTTGTCGTGGAGTTCCCGCTCCTCATCGCGTCCGGACGTTCGGCGGGGCGGACCGCCGGACGTGAGATTTATCGGTCGGGCTCCCGGGAGCACTGCAGTGGGCCCCGGCGCCGCCGGACCGTGCGGGTCGTGCGGGCCCCGCCCCCGCTCCGCCGGGGGCCCGGCCCCGCCCGCTCCAGGCCCTCAGCGGCCCGCTGGCGGCCCTCCGGGCCCCGGCCGGGGGGGGAGTCATCCCCGGGCGGCCGCGGTGCCGGTGAGGGCTCCTGGGTGTTCCTGGAGGGCCTCGTGGGTCAGTCCGCCGGGGGCAGGCCGAGGCGGCGGTGGATCAGGGCGTCCCGCAGGCCGACCTGGAGCAGCCGCCGGACCTGTGGCGTTGCCGTCTCGTACGTTGCGCGGTCAGTGGGATCGGCCTGTTCCAACGCCTCGGCGTCCAGCCGCTCCCGCTCGGCGGGGGTCAGCGCCGCCTGGTAGGCCTGGAGCCGGGCCGCCACGTCTTGCTCCCGGACCTTCACCCGGCGGGTCTGCTCCTGCTGGGCCTGCTCCGCCCGCGTGGCCGCCTCGGCCGCGGCCCGCTCGGCCCGGCTCCGGAAACCGGCCGGCGGCGCGAAGTCCTGGCGGATGGCGTTGGTCAGAGAGCGCCGCCGTCCTTGACCTTCTTGGGCCGCCGCTCGCGGAGCCAATCCAGGACCTCGAGTGGCGCTGGATGCGCTCCTCGGGGACGTCGCGGACCAGCGCGGTGGCCACGCTCGGCGTCACGCCCCGCTCGACCAGCTCCTTCTCCAGGCCGGTCGGCTCGACCAACGCAAGCAACGGGGGCTCGGCCGAGGGTGGTAGCTTGCGGACCAAACGGATCTTCCAATCACCGCGGCCGACCTTGATGTAGCGGTCGGCGGCCGGCAGCGATTCGAGGAAGCTGATCTCTTCCAGCTCCTCGAGGATTGGCTGCAACACCTGCTTGACCTTCCACGGCGCGTATTTGCGGCTCATCCCGATCCGCTCGTGGGCCAGCTCCCGGAGGTCGAGGTCCCACTCCCGCCGGACGTGGAACCGCTTGTCGAGGAACCGGTAGAGCTGCTTGCTGAGGGAGCTCTTGAGCGTGAAGTACGTCGTCAAGTCGAGCCGCTTGAGGTTCCCGTCCCGGCAACTGTCGAAGAAATCCTTTCCCCAAGTGAAGGACGACACGATCCGGGAGTCGTCCTCGTCGGGCACGACCAAGCGGTCGAGGATGTGGAAGCTGGCGCTGGTCCGTCGTTTCTGCTTGTGGTCCCACCAGGAGCCGTCGTACTTCAACGTCACGGTCACCCAGCGGTGCAGCGACTCGGTCAATCGCCGGTAAGACCACCCTTGATCGGTCCAACCCAGGAGTTCGAGGAGCTCGTACCGGCTGAACTCCACCGCGGGGTCGGTGAAGTCGTTCCGCTGCTTGGTCAGATGGAGCAGGCCCACGATGACATCGGAGTCGAGGGCGGTCGGCAGCCCGTAGGCGTCGCTCCCGATGACGGTCAGCCGGCCGTGCTGGTCCTCGAAGGCCATCGTCTTGCACCCCGGAGGTATCCGCTCGGCCAGTGAGGCGATCGGGAACTCGGCCAGGTTCATCTCGTCGCGGCCGACCCGGCGCAGGTTCTCGGCCTCGTGGCGCATGGTCTTCCTCTCCCCGAAGAAATTAAAACAACACCACTGCGTTGTTGGTGTTAGTTCTTCTAACAAATGGTTGAAGAGTAGGGAAGTCGTAAGTCCAATGATAGTCCCACTTGCGATTGCGAACCCACCACCGTTCATCGGTAAAACCACCACCGTTCATCGGTAGTCGGGCCCCAAACCCACCACCGTTCATCGGTAAAACCCACCACCGTTCATCGGTAGTCGGGCCCCAAACCCACCACCGTTCATCGGTACTGCACAGATCATCACCACCGGTGGCCTGAGACCGGGCGTCCGCTGGCGACACCAACGCTCCAGGCCGCAAAAAATGAAGGGGGCACGCCGACAAACGATCTCGCTACCTGGTGTATTCAGGAACTAAAACCACCACCGTTCATCGGTATTCCAGTAAGTCCAAACAGAGTCGGACTTGTGATCCTAAAGCGCCCCCGGAAATACGGTAGTCGGGCCCCAAAAGCGCCCCTGGAAATACGGTAAAACCATCCCCGGAAATACGGTACTCGGGCCCCAAACCATCCCCGGAAATACGGCACTGTACAGATTGGCACTACCAGCCCGGACCTCGCGGGTCGGGCTCACTGCGGAGCGGGGGCGGGTCGGTCATCCCTCTTCCGTGGCACGACCGGCGCCGCCGCTTCCCTCGGTCCCCGCCGGGCCGCCGACCCCGAGGCCGGTGAGCTGGTCGTTCATCGCCTCCTGGGCGGCGGCGCAGACCAAGCGAGCCTCGGCCGGCTGGTCGAGGAGGGGGTAGAGGGGGCGGAGCTGACGTTCGGGGACCTCCCGAATTTCGCCCATGGGCGAAATTCCTTTCGGGGAGAGATTTCCCCGATCTGGGAAAATTCCTCCCTGGAAGGGAATGGCACGAGGATAACGTAAGGCTCTGCTGTTGAATAGCTTGCGGCGACACTGATTCGCAATTGATCCTATGCTTTATTATAAGGTATTATACCCCGCTTGATCAACCGCTTCGCTCTCTTCCGCGGCATCCGCAGCAGCGGGTGCGGCTTCGGCCGGCGCTTCACCGTGCGGGCTCGTACCGGTCCGGGCGAGCGTCCACGCGTTTCTTCGCGATCAACTCCAACAGCCGCGGAAGATCCGCCTTGATCTGAACCGGATCCTACAGATGACTCTCCTCGAATGCGCGCACCGTATGCAACGACCCCGTGAAGCTTAGTGGTCCGTTTCAGAAATAGCTGTAGGGTTTCCCGACTCGCCTGGGTAAGCTTCGAGGACCTTGAGTGGACATCACGATCGCTCCTGCAACTGGACGCGTGCCATGCCTGGTCCTCAGCCATTCTTCCGCCCTGACTTTCCGCCGGATTTCCTGGCTCAAGCCCAGGCCGTTGTGCACAGGACGCACGGTCAGGTTCCAACTCCGACAACGAGCCAGCCTGGTCCTCCTGCTGCATCAGCATCCACTCCTCTCGAATCCCGCGGCGGCGATCCGCGTGCAACTGCATCCCAACTCCGTCCGTCTCTGGCGGAAACGCTGGGCCGAAGGCGACTTCACTCTGGAGGATGGACCGGGACGGGGCCGCAAGCCCCATTTTTCCCCCCGCGGGACGAGGCCATCGTCAAAGCGATCGCCTGCGAGACGGTCGCCCGAGACGAAATTGCCCCTGTGTCGCCAGTCGTTGGACGACCTGACCATGCTGTGCCCATTACGCCCTGGAGAAGCCGATCAGCCGAAGTACCGTCTGGCGGATCCTGGATGGCGACGCGATCAAGCCTTGGCGGTACGAGCATTGGATCTTCCCGCGCGATCCGCGGTTCGCCGAGAAGGCGGGAGTGATCCTGGACCTCTAGGCGGGGCTGTGGCAAGGCCTGCGTCTTGGCCCCAAGGACCATATCATCAGCGCCGACGAGAAGACGAGCATCCAGGCCCGGATCCGTTGTCACCCCAGCCTGGCCCCCGCTCCGCGCCGCCCGCGTCGGGTGGAGCACGAGTATGGACGTGGTGGTGCGTTGCAGTATCTCGCCGCCTGGGATGTCCGCCGGGGCTATGTCATGGGGCGTTGCGAGCCCAAGACGGGCATCGTGCCGTTCGGTCGGTTGGTGGCGCAAGTGATGGAGCGCGAGCCGTACCGCTTGGCCGATCGCGTCTTCTGGGTCGTGGACAATGGCTCCTCGCATCGCGGGGCGGCCTCTGCCAAACGGCTGGCCAAGGCGTATGGCAATCTGATCCTCGTGCATACGCCGGTGCATGCCAGTTGGCTCAACCAGGTGGAGATCTACTTCTCGCTGGTTCAGAGGAAGGTCCTCACGCCCAACGACTTCGCCAGCTTGGATGAGGTCGAACAGCGGCTCCGATTCTACGAGACCCTGACCAACGGAGAGCCCCGGCCGTTCCAATGGAAGTTCGACCGGGAGAAGTTGGCTGCCTTCCTCGAACGCCTGGAAAAGAAGCGACTCGCAAATGTCATTGCGAAACCCTACAGCTATTTCTGAAACGGACCACTTAGGAGCCGCGAAAAAATAACTTGGTCATTTCGATCGTGGAGAGATCTTATAATTCCAATTGCCGTGAAAGTCTGCTCTTGTGATCTGAACCCCCGCTAACTCCGCATCACTGACCTTCAATCCAACCTCATAGTGGTTGGTGTCCGGCTCCGCTTCGATCCGTAATCCCGTGCGCGTGGTGGTTTGGCCTATCAGGTTTACCATGATCTCCAAGCTCCTCAAGGGCACACCCCGCCAATTCTCCGTGATCTGGCAGAACATCCGGTGCTCGATCTTATTCCATTTGCTCGTACCCGGTGGGAAGTGGCAGACCGAAATCGTCAGGCCAAGCTGATCCGCGAGTCTCTGAACGGCAACCTTCCACAACCGTCCACGACTGCTGTTGCTCCCGCCACCATCGGCGACCACCAGCAGTTCCGTGGCTTGAGGATCGTCCTTCGCTCCCATCCTCAACCACCAACGACGTAACGTCTCGGTGGCGAAGTAGGCCGTATCATGATCGATGCCGACACTGACCCACCCTCGGTTCGTCGTCTGGTCATCAACCCCGTAAGGGATCCCCTGGCCCAGTTCTTCATCCTTGAAATGAGACACATTGACCAGTTCAGGCGATCCCTTGGGCTCCCCTTCCGCACCTGGGTTCTTGAAATTCCCGATCAACTCCTTCTTCTGGGTGTCCACCGAGACCACGGGCTGATTCCGCTTCTGGAATTGGGCCACTTGAGCGTTGATGTATTCCAATTGGGTATTGCGGTCAGGGTGCGACTGGCCCTCGCGCGTCTTTCGGTTGGCTTGCAAGCTGTAGTTGAGTTGGTGGAGCAAGTGGGCCACGGTCCGCGCCCTGATCTGATAGCCATACTGCCGAAGTTGCTCGGCCAGTTTCCTGGTGCTCTTGCAGGTCCACCGCAGGGGCGCCATGGGCTCACCGCGGCTGGTCGGGTCCACGAGCAATTCGAGTGTGATGAGCAGGGCCGGATCCTGGGTGATGAGTCGTTTCCTCCCGGCCCCCGGACGACGACTGCGTTGGATGGGGAGTGTGCTTCCGGGCGACTCACGCTGGTCCTGGATCTCTTGAATGGCGTGGCTGATGGTGGTCCGGGACATCCCGGTCGCCTCTGCCAGTGCGGCGATCCCACCATGGCCCAAGCCCATGGCTTCGGTCGCGGACCAAAGCCGTCGCACCCTCTCATTGAGGAAGGGCTGAAGGGTTTCGTACTTCGACCGGAGCGTGGGGATGACGCCTGTGTACTTCATACCCCCACTGAACCAAAACCTGTGCGAAATAACCAACTTATTTTTTCGCGGCTCCTTAGCCGCCGCGGCTGCACTGCCCCGGCCCGCGCCGCCTCCGCCCTCAGACCCCGGATCCAGTTGTACGCCAGCAGATGCACCGCCACCTCCTTGCGCACCATCGCCGGGCTCTTCGTCCGCAACATCTCCATCTTCATCTGAGTCTTCAACGCCGACTTCCGTGGCGCGAAAATAGCCCACAATTTGTCGGCTCCCATCGATATAACTACGAGTATTCAAACGTGACTGGGAGGTTTTGCAGCCAGGGGACACGTTGGCCATCAGTGCGCGTGGTCCGCTTCGCGCAGGATGGGATTGTGGCACCGCCTGTCCAGACGCACGATGATCTGCGCTGGGCCTGGATCTCAATCACCCCGCCCGTCTCCACGAACGTGCGGTAGAGCTGTTTCGGGGCGGTCTTCTTGAAGCCTTTCAGTTGCGTCGCGAGCCAGCGGTAGCAGCGCATTGGCCAGCACCGTCAGCATCACATCCACGTCGACATTCAAACGCACCTCGCTGGCCAGGCAGTCCAGATGGAAGAAGTTGACACTGATGCCCAACCCGTCCTCCACGCGGTTGCGTCCTGCATAACGCTTGATCAAATTCCGGCGCTCTCCTCGCGGTTGTTTGACAAGAAGAAGAGCGTGGGCTGGTCACGACCCAGACCGGTCACAGCCAGTTGTCGAATCGAGCCCTCGTAACCAGGCAACTCAACGGCCTCATCCACGAAGCGGATGTTCTGATGGCGACGTTTGGGGATATCGATGACCGCGCAGTGCCAGGCGTGGGCGGGCAATGCCGGCTAGCCGGCGAAATAACCGGGACCCGCGGCGTCGGATCGTCACGAACCAGATGCCACGCCGGTTGACACGCGACAGTTCGGGATAAGGGGCCACCTTGGAGTCGAAGTAGAGCCATTGGGGATCGTGACCGGCCAAAGGGTGTGCCAGAACTCGACGAATCGCATGACTTCGCCCGCTTGGTCGTCCCGGGTCAGATTGGCGTTCCCATAGCATAAGACGCCGCTCTCTCGCTCCTGGGCGAAGAAGGTGAGCACGCTGGGACCGGCCTTGCGCGGGTTGCGATGTAGTGCGTGTCCAACCCCGTCGGATCACCGCGGTAGGGGATCGGGTGGTAATCCACGGAGAAGTCTCGTGCCTGGGGGAACAGGAGGGCCGACAAACCGGCGACCCAGTCAGACAGGAGCCGTTGCTGATGAGGCCGCTGAGTCCGGTAGGAGTAGTCAGTCGCGAAGCTCTTCTTGGGCGGGATGTTCAGGCCGGCGAAGAGGCCCACGCCCTCATCACAGTTGAAGTCGTCGATGTGGCTGCGCCGCTCCTCTGTCCAGAAGCTTCAAGCTCAGCAGGCTGAGCATTCGCACCGACGGCGGGGACCATCTGAGAGCCGGGAGAGCCGGCTGGGGCGACGAGTCGGTCGAAGTGGAGCTGGACCAACAGCGGCAGGAAGAGGAAGAGGCCAGCGACTCGGCTACGCACGGATCGTCCCGGAGTGAGGTCGAGGTGACGACAATCGGCCACAGCGGGTATTTCTGGGGCGGCCAGGGTTGGCACGGGAGTCGGCCGGGGGGCCGTCCCCGTTGCGGTCTGGCAAAAAGGGGGGAAGGTGTTCGGTCTCCCATTGGCCGCGAAAGCGACTGACGAGGGCTCGCATCGTGTCATAACGATAGCCGAATTGCTGGGCGACCTCTTGCATCGACCGCTGCTCCACGAAGACGGCACGAAGAGCCTCGTACTGACGATGGAGCGTGTCGGTGGGTTCGAGGAAGAAGGAGCGGTAGGGGATGCCTTCCATGATCCGACCTCGGTTAGGTGTGGGGGAATTATCATCGGCAACACTGATCCAGGTCGTATGCTAAAAGGCGGGCTGCGCGTGGGGAAGGTCCAGAGGTGAGGGAGCAAATGTCGGTTTTCTGGCTCGAAATGAGGCCGCGCCGCAGAGAGACCGCCCCCAGAATCGCGAGAATCAAGGTGGCCGAGAACTATGGGCGACACTCAGAAATCGCCCACTCAGGATCTGCGAGAACGCACACGATTCACGAGAAAAATGGGGTGTCCCACCTCTGAGAGTGTGGGGTATTTTCGGGCCACGGAAATCGGCGTTCAAGGAACGCCGATCCAATTCCGCATCCCACCGCTGACGGAACAAATTCCCCAGCTCTTCGGATCGATACGGCTTCGCCTCCACCAGTGTCGTGGTGTCAAGTCAGCCCAATGGTCGCTCTCGTTCGTCAGCAAGCCCGATCGGGACATTGTCGGCGGTCTCTTTGATTCGCTTAAGTATATTTATGAGAAAATCAAGAAACTAGACTACGAAATCAGGGACAGGTTATCCGGAGATTTCGGCCTCTTGGGCGTCCTTACGATCATCGATGAGAGCGGGCTGATCGACCGGGACTGGCAGTGTTTCGGGACGTGGCACGATTACATGCGGCTTTGTCATAACCGAATCCACGAGATCAATGAAAAGCTCGACGCGGCCGGGCTCGAGCTCCTCGACGATCAAGCATTCCATCCCCCCGAACCGGATGGGCGATTCATTCGATCTTACCGTTCGCTTAACACGGGAAGGGGTTCAGCACAATGCTGAATGAGGCGGTGGAACAGGTCGGCAGGCAAGTCCCACAAGGCCAACACTCTCTCTTGCAGAGGGGTCAAGGGCGTGAGGGGGATGCTCACCTCCCCCGCCCCCTCCACCACACTCAGGCTGATCCCCTGGAACACTTTCAACAGCATCTCCGCGCTGGGTCGCCGCGCCTGCCTTCCCGGCTGACCGGGGTAGACCCCCGTCAGCGTCTGCCCGCTGTCTTGCAGCTTCTTCCTGACCTGCCACTCCAGCAGGGTCAGCAGACGTATGGCCAGGCTCAGCAGCAGCACCCGTCCCTGCATCCGGCTCTCGTCCTGCAGGTACATCGGCGTCAGCGACAGCGACCGGCCCTTCCGCCGCGACCAGTCGTCCTCGATCCGGTATTGACCTCGATAGCCCCACACCACCGCCGTCAAGGTCATCTCCCGGTGGTTGGTCGCGTAGACCTGCCAGCCCATCTCGCGTTTGGCTTGCTCGATGGCTCCTTCCCGCCGCGCCACTTCCACTTGAGGGTCTTGCTCCTGCACGGTTTGCTCCGGGCGGTCGCCGTAGCAACGGAGACGCCGCTCCCGGGTGGTTGTCTCCACCCGAGCCTCCCGCAAGCCTTCCCCGCGCGGCTGCTTGAGGATCGCCTGGGCGGCCGCGTGCAACTCCTTCGCACCCAGGCGTTTCTTGCCCTGCTTGCGTGCGTTGAGCTGCTCCCGTGGCTCCGCGGCCTGTTGCACGCGTTTGTCCCGCCGCGGCTGCGGGCCGGTGGCGAAGGCGACCGACCGCACCAGCCAGCGTCGCTCCGTCCACTGCAACAGACGCCCGTTGACTTCCGCCTGCACGACCACCTCGACGGAAAAGCCCTCGGCGACCAGTTCGGGTGGTTGCTCGGGCATCGCCTGGGGACGATACACCGGCTGCAGCGGTTGCTGGCTGGTCCAGACCGGCTGCAACAAGGCCCGCCGCTCCTCGTGGGACAGTTGCTTCTCCGACAAGGGACAGAGATCGTAGTCCTGGGTGCTGGCCACGTAGGCGCGGGTGGCCCACGCCGCCCTCTTGCAGTCGCCCACGTAGGTCTTGCCGCCCGCGCCGAAGGAGCGTTGCACCTTCTGGATCTCGGGGATATACCACGGGTCGTCCGCGCTGTTGCCCGCGACAGCCAACGTGCTCACCGGCAGTCCGAGCGGATCGAGGGCCGCCGCCGCGATCTTCAACTGGGGCAGGTCGTCGCGGTCCTTGCTGTGGCCGAACTGCAACAGGCCGTGCTCCGAGAGGACCTCGGCAGAGGAGGACGCCGTGGTGGTGTCGATGCGGAACAGGGAAGGGGCGAGGGCGTAGACGCGGACGGTGTGGCCGTTGAGGTCAGCCTCGAAGGCTTGCCAAGGAGTGGGCTGGGCGAGGGCGTCGAGGACGTCGGCGAGGCGGTCGTCATGGAAGTCCAAAGGCCGCAGGGACTTCCCCAGGCAGGCCTGAAGGGTGAGCAAGTGCTCTTCGACCCAGGGAAGGAGGTGGTAGAGGCGGTGGTCGCCCTGGCAGGTGAGGAAGACGAGCCAGACACAGACGACCTCGCCGAAGGAGTGCTCCCCCTTCCAGAGATGGTGCGTCGGGAAGTGGCGGTCGAGGAACTCGGCCACCTGCAAGCGTTGCAAGGAAGCGAACAGAACGGGAATGTCGTCCACCCGTTCGACGCGGAGCACACAAGGCGTTGCAGTGTTCATGGACTCAGTGGTAAGCCTCTCTCGCCTTTCTGAAAAGTGCCTCTTTCGTTAAGCGAACGGGAAGACCTAGCCCTTAAACAAGCGAGGTAGGACAATTGACATGGTGCTGACAGTGGCTCAGATGCTGCGAATTACGGCAGAAAGCAAAACGATGACATTCGGAGTGGCGCTCACCGAAATCGTCACCTCACTCCGATTTGCTTCGGGTCGTTTTCTCCTGGTTTTTCCAGCACGAAGCCCACTGTCAGGTGTATGTCAAACCTCGGCCCTCGCTTGTTTAAGCTGATCTTCTACAGTTGCGCCCCGGTTTTTGACGTAAGTGGCCAGGTGCCACCACATCCCGATCAGTTGAAAGACGAGACGGTGGCAAGTGCCACCACATCCCGATCAGTCATCAGATGGACATGTACTACCATCACTTTATGTTCAATCGATCATGTCATTCCGTTCACTCTGAAAACTTTCTCTTCTTGATATGATGGTGTAACTCCCTCAAAAGCGGCTGGTCCTGCGGCTCCCTCCTACGGAGCCGGTGGATGCGGATCTTGTCCCCATCGAGGTCCACCTCCACCTCCACGCGCACCAACCGATTCAGCCAGTGCTGGTCCACCTCGAAACTCCGGCCCAATACCTCCACCGCCCCCACCACGCTGGTCCGCCGCACGTAGATGATCTGGCCTCGGGGTCGAGACTGGAGGTCCAATCGCCATCGCTTCGGGAAGGCACGCCGCCGGGGGGCCGACTCGATCCGATCGGCGCGGTGGCGACGCAGGGCGGTCACGTAACGCTGCGATCGCCCTTGCAAGTCCGGCAGCGAGCCGTGCTCGAAGCGGGCCCAGACCTTCGCCTGCCAGGTGCCGTTGGAGTTCTCGATCGCCGACTGGAAGCCGAACTCGTGGGGCACGACGAATACCGGGATTACCCCCAGGCCCAGGCACAGCCGACTCACCCGCCCGATCACGTCCGGGTGGGTGTGCGGCCCCTGGAAGATCGTGTCGTTGTCGAACTGCGCGGAGCCGGGCCGGCCGAATGCCCGCCAGTGCTCGACCAGCGACGCGACCACGACCTTGGCCGTCACGCTCGCTTCCACCGGCCACGAGGCGGCCAAGCCGCCGTGCAGGGAGATGCCGTTGAGCACCTCGACCTGGGGCCGCCCTTGATTACCAGCCCCTCGACCACATCGAAGCTGTCGAGTTCCCGCCGCTTCGAGGCGACCTCGGGCCGATGCCAACCCGGTGGCGGAGCGGGGCGACGGATGCGCCTCTGGCCGTCCAGGGCCCCCCGTCGTTCGAGGATGCGGTGGATGGTCCGCACCGAGGGGAGCGGCTCGACCTTGCGGGCCTTGAGGGCCTCGTGGATCGCCTTGGCCCCATGGAAGCCCAGGTCGCTGCACTGTCCCAGCTCCGTTCGCACGGTCAGGACCAGGCCCTCGATGGCGGCTTGGGTTCGAGTGGTTGTGCGTGGTGTGCAGGAGCGATCGTGCCCGTCCACTCGGTCGAGGCGCTGGCCTTGGGCACGACGGACCCATGCATGAACGGTGGATTGACTGACGCCGAATTCGTGGGCGACCTCGTGCTGCGAGCGACCGCTCCGGACGGCGGCAACGATGGCTCGACGGCGAGTGGCTTCCCGATCACTTTGTTCATGACGGCCTCCAGAGAGGGACGCGGTTTTCAGTCCAGGTTATACCGGACTGATCGGGATGTGGTGGCACAAAAGTGATCGGGATGTGGTGGCACTTGGCCCGTAAGTCCTTTGCTGATGGGCCAGGAATCGGATCGGAGTGACAAACATAGTGCCACGCAACACCGTATTATTCCCTTGAAATCTCGATCAGAGACCGTATAATCATGGTGTCCCAGATACGAGGGCGCATGTTCTTCCGCACCAAGACCTCCGGACCACGCTCCTCCCTCCAGATCGTTGAGAACCGCTGGGAGGATGGCCGGCCCCGACAACGGGTCCTCGCCACCCTGGGGCGGCTCGACCAACTGCAACAGAGTGGCCAACTCGACGCCCGGCTGGTCTCGGGCGACGGTTGGCCCAGTCGGTCCTCCTCCTCTCGGCTCACGCCCAGGGCCAACTCCCGACCCTCACGACCCGCCGCATCGGCCCCGCCCTCATCTTCGAGCGACTCTGGCGGGAGACGGGGTGCCCACGGGTCATCGAGCAACTCCTCGACGGCCGCCGCTTCGAGTGCGACGTCGAGCGAGCGGTCTTCCTGACCGTCCTGCACCGCCGGTTCGCACCCGGCAGCGACCGGGCCGCCGACAAGTGGCGGGCGGATTACCAGATCAATGGGTGTGAATTACTGCCACTGTACCACCTCTACCGGGCCATGGCCTGGCTCGGCGAGGAGTTACCTGACGGCCAGCAGAAGGACCAGACGCCGTTCGCACCCCGCTGCGTCAAGGACCGGATCGAAGAGGCGTTGTTCGCCCACCGCCGTGACCTCTGCACCGACCTCCAGCTGGTCTTCTTCGACACCACCTCCATCTCCTTCGAGGGCAACGGCGGCGAGGACATCGGCCAGCGGGGGTTCAGTAAGGCTCATCGGCCCGACCTGTACCAGATGGTCGTCGGGGCGGTGCTCGATGGTCAGGGGAGGCCGCTCTGCTGCGAACTCTGGCCGGGCAACACCACGGACGTGACGACACTGATCCCCGTGGTGGATCGCTTGCGGAGTCGCTTCGGCGTGCGTCGGGTCGGCCTCGTGGCCGACCGGGGCATGATCAGCCAGGAGACGATCGCCGCGCTGGAGCAGGACGAGCGGGGCTGGCCGTACATCCTGGGTGCCCGGATGCGGTCGCAGAGCGAGGTGAAGGAGGAGGTGCTGTCCCGGGCGGGTCGCTACCGGGTCGTGCACCCCAAGCGGGTCCAGAGTGACGACCCCTCGCCCTTGAAGGTCAAGGAGGTGTGGGTGGGCGATCACCGGTACGTCGTCGGCCTCAACGAGGACGAGGCTGCGCAAGGACGCCGCCGACCGGGAGGCGATCGGGGCGGCCCTGCGGAAGCAACTCCCCAGTGGGGCCAAGTCGCGGGTCGGCAACAAGGGCTACCGGCGTTACCTGGGGGGTGGTGGCCCGGATCACTTCCGGAGCGATGAGGCGAAGGTGGCCGAGGACGCCCGCTACGACGGCAAGTGGGTGCGCCGCACGAACACCGAGTTGGACTCGGCCGACGTGGCGTTACAGGACAAGCAACTCTGGATGGTGGAGCAGTGGTTCCGGTCGTGCAAGTCGCGGTTGCAGACCCGGCCGATCTCCCACAAACGTGACGAGACGATCCGGGGACACGTGTTCTGCTCGTTCCTGGCGTTGGGGCTCCGCCAGGAGTTGCAGTCCCGACTGGAGGAGCGGGGCCACGACCTGGAGTGGGCCGATGTGATCGGTGATCTGGACCGGTTGCAGATGGTCGAGGTGGAGCAGGACGGGAAGCGGTTCCTGCTCCGGAGCGAGGTCCAAGGGAGGTGTGGCCAGGTGTTCCAGACGGCCGGAGTGGCCCTCCCTCCGACCGTTCAACAAGCCCCGCCGACCAGCCCGGGGCAAGACGCTGGCATAGTGCCACGCCGTCGGGTTGATGCGTCAAGTCCTTGCCACTACTCACTACTGGAGATGCTAAATTGTGGTGTTGAAGATGAGTTAAGGGGCCAAGTGCCACCACATCCCGATCACTTTTGTGCCACCACATCCCGATCAGTTCGTTGTAATCTGGACTGAAAACCGCATCCCTCCCCGGAGGTCATCATGAGCAAAGTGATCGGGAAGCCGCTCGCCGTCGAGCCATCGTCGCCGCCGTCCGGAGCGGTCGATCGCAGCACGAGGTCGCCCACGAATTCGGCGTCAGTCAATCCACTGTTCATGCGTGGGTCCGTCGGGCCCAAGGCCAGCGACTCGACCGGGTGGACTGGCACGATCGCCCGTGCACTCCACGCACCACCACGCGAACCGAAGCCACCATCGAGGATCTGGTCCTGACCGTGCGAAAGGAGTTGGGACACTGCAGCGACCTGGGATTCCATGGGGCCGAGGCGATTGACGAGGCCCTCAAGGCCCGCAAGATCGAGCTGCTCCCCTCGGTGCGGACCATCCACCGCATCCTCGAACGACGGGGCGCCTTGGACGGCCAGAGACGCATCCGTCGCCCCCCTCCGCCACCGGGTTGGCATCTGCCCGAGGTCGCCTCGAAGCGGCGGGAACTGGACAGCTTCGATGTGGTCGAAGGGCTGGTGATCAAGGGCGGCCCCCAGATCGAGGTGCTCAACGGCATCTCCCTACACGGTGGGTTGCCCGTCTCGTGGCCGATGGAGGCGAGCGTGACGGCCAAGGTCGTGGTCGCGTCGCTGATCGCGCATTGGCAGGCGGACGGCCTGCCCGGCTACGCGCAGTTCGACAACGACACGATCTTCCAGGGGCCGCACACTCACCCGGACGTGGTCGGGCGGGTGAGTCGGCTGTGCCTGAGCCTGGGCGTGGTTCCGGTGTTCGTCGTGCCCCACGAGTTCGGCTTCCAATCGATGATCGAGAACTACAACGGCACCTGGCAGGAGAAGGTCTGGGCCCGCTTCGAGCACGGCTCGCCGCCGGACTTGCAGGGGCGATCGTGGCGTTACGTGACCGTGCTCTTCGTCGCCATCGAACCGATCGCATCGAGTCGGCCCCCCGGCGGCGTGCCTTCCCGAAGCGATGGCGATTGGACCTCCAGTCTCGACCCCGGGGCCGGATCATCTACGTGAGGCGGACCAGTGCGGTGGGGGCAGTGGAGGCGTTGGGCCGGAGTTTCGAGGTGGACCCGCACTGGCTGAATCGGTTGGTGCGCGTGGAGGTGGACCTCGATGGGGGACAAGATCCGCATCTACCGGCTCCGCAGGAGGGAGCCGCAGGACCAGCCGCTCTTGAGGGAGTTGCACCATCATATCAAGAATAAAAAGTTCTCGGAGTGACCGGAAGGATATGCTCGATTGAGCATGATGTGCAAATCACGCATGTCCATCTGATGACTGATCGGGATGTGGTGGCACTTGCCACCGTCTCGTCTTTCAACTGATCGGGATGTGGTGGCACCTGGCCGTTAAGGCCTAGCTTCTAAACCGGGAGTATGATGCGGTGGCCACCTGTTCGACCGTCATCTACGATATTCAATCCCGGATGACCGTGCATTCTTCCGATTAACCCTATCTCGAACTCATCATAAAAAAAGTCAGCGGCACGCTTCTCGCACGCGCTGAACGACCCCGTACTTGAACTGCTCTCCGTGCAAAAACGGCATCGTATTGGCCGCGTAGCTCGCCCGCGCGTGGATCGACGATTCGGACGAGCCTGAGCGAGCTGTTCTCCTTGAGGCCTGCCGCCAGCAAGTATTTGAAATGTTGATCGGCGGCGGGTATCGAGAACCCGATGAGGATGACCCGTGTAGCCACCTCAATCGCTCGCACGGCAGCATCCCATACCCCCAGGAGAGCGTCAGCCAGGTTCTTATTCCAGGTGGGTGGCAGGAGCAGCGGCGCCAGTTCGTGCGACCGCACGCGTTCGTAGTCCCGACACACAAGGATCGAACCGTCTGCCTTCTCTAGCCCAGTTCATAGAGCCGTGCAAGTCTTCAGTATCTGAAACGTGGCCGACGTCTCTAACTTCGGCATCAGGTTCGATCGCGACGCCCGTGCTTCCCAGCTCACAGGTAACCGGAACGTTGAGCCGCCTTGCTGCTTCTTCCACAAGAAGATCGTAGTTGAGCGTGATGACGACGTTCTTGCCGCGTTCTGTCCTGTTAGCAGCCAGTCCTGAAAGCATTTCAAAATAGTAATCATATATGGAAGACTCAACGTCATCGAACCCCTCGGTTCCCGACGGCGTCCATCGTTTCGCAGTGCTTCGCCACGCTGCAGGGCATGGCCACCCCTTGGACTTGCTGCGCGGAGACGACCAACGGGAGCGTCGCTCATCCGTGCGGGTGCGATCCCAATAAGCGGCGACACGGAGAGTTCGGCTGGTAGGATAGTCCGATAGGCCTTTCAGGAGCACCACGGACAAGTCTGACTGCGGAAGGACGCAACAATGGAAGTGCATCTTGATGCGGAAGGCGCGGCCGATGGGACAGAAGAAGCGAAAGGAAATGCTGCCGCCGCCCGACGGGTCGTGCTGCGTCATCGCCATCCGTGGTTGCCGAGCAGACGGGACGCGTGTTGGCCGAACGCGAGCACGAGTGGCTCAAGCGACCCACGACCGATCCGGCGAGCTTCGCCAGGGTGGAGCGCGCGGTTCACGAGCAAGCCCGACGGCAGGCCGATCTCTCGTCGCCGGATGCTGGCCAAGGCCAGTGAGCAGCCTGAGACGGCTCCGCACATCGACAAAGTGATCGGCGCAGCGGAGGTTCCGCTCCGCCCCGTTGAAAAAAAAGTCGCCCCCGGCGGTCCGCCTTCTGGGTGGCCTGGCGATCACGGTGATGACCCTGTACTGCTCGCCTCGTGGCCGTACCGGCAGGGGACGAGGCCCAGAGGGAAGCGGTCTCTACCCGAATGGCACCAGGATAACCTAACTTTCAGTCTCTTCGGAAGTTGAGCCGCGTGGCTTTGTGGGGAGCAAGCGACCTCCTCGGTTGGTCACCTGGCGGTTGAGACCCGCACGCCAGGCACCACACCAAGGAGGTCCCTGTGGCTCAGTCTACCGCCTCATCGCCGCGGACCAATTCCATGACTTCCGAGACCAGTTCGTCCAGCAGAAGGGGCTCCCCTTCCTCAGGGTTCTCTCGCGGGCCTTCGTCGAGACCGCTTGCCGTCACGTCAACCATCTGTGGCGTCAGCGGATCTACACCCCCTGGATCACCCTGAGCATCTTCCTCTCCAGGTCCTCTCCGATGACCCCTCCTGCGACGACGCCGTCGATCGGTTCCAGAAGTTCCGCTACGATCAGGAACTCCCCCCGGTCACCCCCAAGACCAGCAGCTCCTGCGAAGCCCGGCAACGCCTGCCCGAGAGGGTCTTCTGGATCTCGTCCGCACGACCGGGCATCGATCCATCAAAAGGCGAACGACTCATGGCTCTTTCAGGGGCGACCGGTCAAGATCATCGACGGCTCCACCGTGATCATGCCGGACACGCCAGAGAACCAGGCGGCATACCCCCAAGTGGACACCCAAAAGCCCGGCCTGGGGTTTCCGATCGCGCGGCTCCTCGTGGTGTTCAGCCTCGCCGTGGGCACGGTGCTCGAAGCCGCGTGGGGCCGTGCCAGGGCAAGCCGACCAGTGAACTGGCCTTGCTCCGCACGGTCATCGCCCAGTTCCAGCCCGGTGACATTGTCCTGGCCGACCGGTTCTTCTGTTCGTACTGGGTGATCGCGGCCTTGCAGGCACGCGGCGTCGACGTGGTGGTGCGACTGCACCAGCGCCGCACGGCCGACTCCCGGCGCGGGCGTCGCCTGGGCCAGAGGACCCCATCGTCACCTGGACCAAACCGCCACAGGTCCCCGACTGGAGGAGCCGCGCCGCGTACGACGCGAGGCCCGCCCAGTTGACGATCCGGGAACTCCGCGTCCGGGTCCAAGGAGTCTCGCCAGAATAACTTATCCAATTTTCGCCCTCGATCGGTAGAATGGTCTGCATGCGGAACGTCACAGTCCAAGATCATCAAAACGAAGGACACGAGCCTGGAGCCCGTGCTCGATGAAGCGGGTGCGCCGCCTCTGGGCTGCCGCCGAAGCCCGAGCCATCGGCTGGGGTGGAATCACTCACGTCGCCGAGGCCACCCAGACTTCTCTGGATCACCATCAAAACCGGTTTGAGCGAAACCGATTCCCCTCATCACTCCCGCTGATCGGAAGGAGGCCCCTCGAGCGGTTACGCCGACCGGGTGGTGGACGAAAGCCCCTGGTCGATCATGATCCCAACCTCCTGCGTGACTTGGAGACCTTGGTCGATCCCGTGACCCGTGGCGATCCGATGTCGCCGCTGCGCCTGGACGTGCAGAAGTGCGGCCAAGTTGGCGACCGAACTCCAGGCTCGAGGGCATGCGCCAAGCGGCTGCCCCGGTCAACCGTCTCCTCCACGACTTGGACTACAGCCTCCAATCCAATCGCAAGACGATCGAGGGCAAAGGTCACCCGGATCGAGATGCCCAATTCCAGGACATCAACCGGCGAGTCCAGGCGTTCCAGAGGCAGGGGCAGCCCGGGTGTCGGTCGACGCCACAAGAAGGCCCTCGCGGGCCAGTTCCGCAACGGCGGCCGGGAATGGCAACCCCAGGGGCAGCCCGAGGAGGTGGAGGTCTACGACTTCGCCAAGCGGGACCTGGGGAAGGCGATCCCCTATGGCATTATCTACCAGACGACCGACACCGGCTGGGTCAGCGTGGGGTAGCCGTTCACCGGTGTAATAGGAAGTGCTGTACTTGAGGCTTGTGCTTATAGCGTCTCAGGAAGTACGTCAGTCCTCGCAGTGCACGGTCTCGGCCTCGCTGGGCGGAGACAGCCAAGAGATGCTGACCCACCCTGACATGACTTTTCGGATCGTCAAGAGCATCGCAGCCTCGAGTGAACCTGTACATCCCCGGTTGGTTTTCAATGCCCAGCATCGAACACCAGACGTTCGAGCAGTCAAACGACTGGGTCCCCCGCCTTTGAGGAGACGTGCAGCGACCGTTTCGGGTGAGGCCGCCTCCGACCGACGCCAGCTCGCGAACGGAACAATCGGGGTGTCATTGCCGCACCTTCCCGGCCGAACCCGTTCAGCCTTGCAGTCAACGGAATGACTGTGATGAGCCGCCAAAGTAGCCGTTTTCGCGATTTCGCACAATGCTGTTCCTCCTGCGAGAGGGGCGGGTATCCGCAACTACACTGGTGAACGGCTACAGCGTGGGAGTCGATCACGACACTGCCCAGTTCGCCGTGGAGACGTTGCGGCGCGGGTGGCGGAACATGGGCCGCCGGATCTATCCACGGGCGAAGCGGCTGTGGATCACGGCCGATGGGGGCGGCTCCAACGGGAGGCGCTGCCGGCTGTGGAAGGTGCAATTGCAGGAGTTCGCCGATGAGACCGGCCTGCGGATCTCGGTGTGCCACTTCCCTCCCGGCACGAGCAAGTGGAACAAGATCGAGCATCGGATGTTCTGCTACATCACCGAGAACTGGCGGGGTCGCCCCCTTGTGAGTCGGGAGGTGGTGGTGAATCTGATCGGGCATATGATGACGCAGACCGGATTGGCGATCCGATCGGAGTTGGACGAGGGCAATTACCCCACGGGTCGAACGGTCAGTGACGAGCAGATGGAGGGATTGTCCATCAAGCGGAACAAGTTCCACGGCGAGTGGAATTACTCGATCCTCCCGAGACAGTAAATTGGATAGGTTATTCTGGCGAGACT
>CAWDND010000088.1:0-27993 GCA_963803395.1 uncultured Planctomycetaceae bacterium | reverse complement strand
CACTGCGGTTCGCGGTCATCGACGGGACACGCCCCAGAAGGAGATGGTCCGAAGCTCGCGTTCGACCGGACAGAGTCGCTGGCACGCGGGCCAGGGTTGTTTGGGTCCCAACGCGGCGGCCTTCTTTTCCAGGAGTTCTGCGATGGTCCCCTTGAGCCACGGCACAAGCCGCGCCCTTGGCAAATTGCTCGATGTCGTCCGCATCCAAGGTCGAGTTCGGGACCGACCTGCTCCTCGACGCGTCGCGCCACGACTTTTCCCCACCCTTGGGCCACGCGCCCGATCCCAGTCGAATCCATCGAAGCGACTTGGGAACGGCATGGGATGTCCCTCCTTGGACTTGGGGTAAGAAGCGGATGGGGAAACATGGGTTGACATCCTACCACGCTGTCCCGAGCGCACTGAACCGCGTCTTGTACCCTTACGACGTTGCGGCCGGTTATGGGCATTGACAAATAGTCTTCTCCCACTAAAATTTCCTCGTCCTTCAGGGGCCTGGGATTCGAGGAGCGATGTCCAGTCGAGATGTTCCCAAGCAGGGGATTTGCATCGCATCCGCACTAGCTCTGCTGGTGGCGGTGATGTCCTCGCCGATCTGGCCGTCAAGCTCGACTGGCGGCTCCTCCTGCCCCAATTGCCTCCTCCGCAACTTCGCAATCCCTCCGACCCATTCGACCCGTCTGTCCGTGACGTCGGTCACTTCGCCTCCGAACCGAGTCAAGGCCATTCGTTCCGAGACCGAGGAGGAACTAAACAGGACGGCCAGTCCGGCCTGTTCTCCCTTCAACCCGCCTTCCCCCGCCTTTCTTTCTGCCGTTCGGGATTTAACCACTTTCGTCTCCATTCGAGCGACCCGACCGCTCCGTTGTTGAGCCCGCGCTCGGAACGGGTGCGCGATGGCTGGCGGCCCGGGCTCGTTATTTGGCCTAGACCCAACAGTAATACTGTTGGTGTTGCCCGCGCTGATGGTGCTGGCGGCGTTCTCGCCGAGGCCGTTGCCAGAGAAGGCCGTTCTCGGCGAGCGAGATGGGCCGATCGACCCGTCCCGCCGACTCCACAGGCTCGGAGCCACATAACGGCATTGAGATAGTTTCCTGGATTTTATTAACCCGAATCTGGTGGTCGAAGCCTCGATGTTGAGCTTACCACGAATCGTCCGGGAGCATGCGCTATGAATCCGACCGTCTTCGCCATGCGACGCCCGGTCACGACCCTGATGCTGGTCGTCGCCCTGATCAGCGGCGGCGCGCTGGCCTACAACCGGATGCGGGTGGACATCTTCCCCTCGCTGAACACCCCAAAGATTTACGTCTTCCTCGATTACATCGGCATGAGCCCCGACCAGATGGAGGGGTTCATCGTCAACCAGCTCGAGTTGTATTTCCAGTACGTTGACGGCATCAAGGACATCAATACGCGGAACATCCAGCAGGTCGCCCTGTGCGAGCTCTCGTTCTTCCCCGGCACCGACATGGGCCAGGCGATGGCCCAGGTCGTGGCGATGTCCGACCGGGCGATGTCGTGGATGCCGAAGGGGACCTTGCCGCCGATGATCATGCGGATGGACGCCGGCAGTGTCCCGGTCGGCTACCTCGTGCTGGAGAGCAAGGAAACCTCGCTGGGGGCGATGGGAGACCTGGCGCAGAACGTCATCCGGCCGCTGGTGCAGAAGAACGTCCCCGGTACGGTCGCGATCTCGCCCTTCGGCCCGAACATGCGGTCGATCGTCATCAACGTCGACCCCCAGAAGCTCCTCGACTACAACCTGACCCCGCAGCACGTCATCGACGCCCT
Source organism: uncultured Planctomycetaceae bacterium (assembly GCA_963803395.1). GTDB lineage: Bacteria > Planctomycetota > Planctomycetia > Isosphaerales > Isosphaeraceae > JAFANO01. The sequence goes on along the minus strand of CAWDND010000088.1, from coordinate 26,199 downwards.
GGCGAAGGGGAACACCATCATCCCGGCCGGGAACATCTACGTCAAAGACTCGATGCCGGTGGTCGCCAACAACGCGACGCTCGTCGACATCCAGCGCATGGGCGATATCCCGGTCAAGGTCGGTTTGAACGTCTACCTCCGCGACATCGCGACTATCCAGGACGATACGGACATCACTTACGGCTACGCGCTGGTCAACGGCAAGAAGTCGGTTTACCTGCCGATCATCAAGAAGGACACGGGGTCGACGCTGACCGTCGTGGCCGACGTCCACAAGTCGATGCAATTGTTCCGCGACGCCGTCCCCAAGGACGTCTCGGTCAACTTCGAGTTCGACGAGTCGCCCACCGTGGTGGCGGCGGTCGAGAGCGTGGCCACCGAGGGCCTGATCGGCGCGGGCTTGACCGGCCTGATGATCCTCGTGTTCCTCCGTGACTGGAGGAGCGTGCTCGTCGTCGTGTCCAACATCCCGCTCGCCCTGCTCGGGTCGCTGTTCGGGCTCTGGGTGACGGGCAACACGATCAACATCATGTCGCTGGGCGGCATGGCGCTGGCGATCGGCATCCTCGTCGACGAGTCGACGGTGACTGTCGAGAACATCCACGTGCAGATGCAGCACACCGAGAACATCGCCTCGGCGGTGCTCCACGGCAGCCTCATCACGGCGGTGCCGCGGCTGCTGGCCTTGCTCTGCATCCTGTCGGTATTCATCCCGGCGTTCATCATGGGCGACCCGCTCCGGTCGCTGTTCATGCCGCTGACCCTGGGGGTCGGGTTCGCCATGATCTCGTCGTACCTGCTCTCCAGCACGTTCGTGCCGATCATGTGCGTGGCCCTGCTCAAGCACATGGGGCATCAGGACGAGGAGCGCGGGCTGTTCGGCCGGGTCCTCAAGGGCTATCGCAAGGTGGTGGGCTGGTTCGTCGGCCTGCGCTGGTTGGTGGTCTCGATCTATCTGGGGGCGTGTGGCCTCATCATCTGGCTCTTGGGGGTCCAGATCGGCAACGAGCTGTTCCCCCAGATCGACTCGGGGCAATTCGTGCTCCGATTCCGGCCGCCGCCCGGCTCGAACTTCGAGCTGACCCGGCAGATGGCGGTGAAGTGCCTCGAGGAGATCGAGCGCGAGGCGAAGCCCGAGAACATCAAGATCTCGATGGGCTACGTCGGCCAGGTCGCGCCGAACTTCGGGATCGACAACATGGTGCTCTTCATGCGCGGGCCCGATGACGGCCAGCTGCGCGTCGCCCTCCGCGAGGAGAGCGGGATCAAGCTCGACGCGTTCCGCGAGCGGCTCCGCAAGGTCCTCCCCGAGCGGGTGATCCCTTGGCTGGCAAAGCGGCTCGAGCAGAGGGGTTTGTCCAGGGAAGAGGCGCTGCGGCAGGCCAAGCTGTCGACCTTCGGTTTCCAGCCGGGCGATATCGTGACCAACGTCATGAGTTTCGGCTCGGCGACGCCGATCGCCGTCCGCATCGTCGGCACCGACCTGAAGCTGGTCCGGCAGCACGCGGAGAAGATCGCCGCCGAGATGAAACGCATCCCCTCCCTCCGCGACGTACAGTTCGAGCAGGAGCTCGACTACCCCTCCGTCGAGGTCATCATCGACCGCGAGAAGGCGGGGTTGAGCGGCGCCACGGTCGAGGACATCCGCAACGCGCTCGTCATGGCGACGGCGTCGACCCGGTTCGCCAACCTCAACTACTGGGTCGACGTGAAGACCGGCTTCGACTACCTGGTCCAGCTCCAGATCCCACCCCTGCGGTTGGATAAGCCGGAAGATGTCGAGACGTTACCGCTCGAGTCCGTCAACCCCCTGGTGAACCTGATGATCCGCGACGTGGCGACGGTCCGGAAGGGGGTGCGGCCCGGCGAACTGGACCGCGACATGTCGCAGCGCTACCTGACCCTGGTCGCGAACGTCGAAGGCGAGGACATGGGCCGGGCCTCGCGCCAGGTCACCCGGGCGATCGACGCCGCCGGGACCCCGCCCCGCGGCGTGCGGGTCGAGCCCATGGGCCAGCTCCCGCCGATGATCGAGATGTTCAAGTCGCTCGGGATCGGGCTGGCGGTCGCCGTGTTCGTGATCTTCGTGCTCCTGACGGCCTATTTCCAGTCGCCGCGCCTGGCGCTGATCTCGATCGGGGCCGTGCCGGGAGTCATTGCGGGGATCGCGACCATCCTCTACGTCACCCACACCTCGCTCAACATCGAGTCGTTCATGGGCTCGATCATGTGCCTGGGCGTCTCCGTGTCGAACTCGGTGATGCTCGTGACCTTCATGGACGAACACTGGAAAGGAAAATCGACCGCGATCGAGGCGGCCATCCTCGGCGCGGGCGAGCGCCTGCGGCCGATCCTGATGACCGCCTGCGCGATGACCGTGGGGATGGTGCCGATGGCGCTGGCGCTGGAGCGGGGGAGCCAGATGCAGGCGCCCCTGGGCCGGGCGGTGATCGGCGGGCTGGTGATGTCGACGTTCGCCACCCTGCTGGTGCTCCCCTCGATCTTCGCGCTCGTGATCGGCCGGAAAGTCTTCCGCTCGCCGTCGATCTACCCGGATGACCCCGAAAGCACGCACTACGACCCGCGCGTCTTCGTCAACGAGCCTCCCCTCGGCCATGACGACGAGGCCGGCCGTCAGGCCGAGTTCAGCGATCACGGCGAGGCGGGCCACGAAGGGGAGCCCGGCGGGCCTGATACGGTCACGCGCCGCAACGCGGACGTCCTCGTCTTCCTCAGAAGAATCCTCGACGAGGCCCGGGAGAAGAGGCATGACATGATCACCCATTACACCGTCGACGACCTCCGGGTCGCCCTCGGCTTCGAAAAGCCGAGGTCTAGCGAAGAGGGCACTCACGGGGCGGGTGAGCACGTCTCACCTCACCTGCAGTCCCACAGAACGGGGCCGGCCGCAGACAGAGGCCACGCGCCGGAGTCCGAATCCGACCCCTCACACGGAGATTCCTGATGCACCACCTCCTTCCTACCCGGAGGCCGCTGCCGCGAAAGGCTTCAGGAGCAGCCGCACGGTCGCACCGCCCCCTTGCCCGGAGGTTCCTGATGCGCCGCGCCCGCCGGCCGTTACTCCCGGATCGTTGCCCCGGCGGCCGGCTGCTGGCGTTCTGCCTCCTGGCCGCCCTCGTGGCGCCGGGGTGCAGCCATGAGGAAAAGGCGCACTCCACGAGCGTCTCGAAGCCCCCGACCGTGCGGCTGATCCAGCCGGAAGTCCGGAAGGTCGTCCGGATCGTCGGACAGCCGAGCTTCATCGAGAGTTACGAGCGCACGTCGATCTACCCGAAGCTGACCGGCTATATCGAGAAGTGGAACGTGGACATCGGCGACAAGGTGAAGAAGGGCGACGTGCTCGCCAAGCTCTTCGTGCCCGAGCTGGTCGAGGACTTCGGGACGAAGAAGGCGACCGTCACGCTCGATGAACAACGGGTCAAGCTGGCCCGCAAGATGGTGGACGTGGCCGACGCCGACGTCAAAGCGGCCAAGGCGCGCCTCGACGAGGCCAAGTCGATCCTGGCCAAATACCAGGCCGAGGTCGATCGCTGGAATTCGGAGGTCAAGCGGCTCGAGAACGAGGTCCAGAGGGGGGTGGTCGACCCCCAGATCCTTCTCGAGTCGACCAACCAGTGGAAGGCGAGCCTCGCCGCGCGGGACGCGGCGAAGGCGACCATCGCGAAGGCCGAGGCGGAATTGCTCTCCCGGGAGGCTACGCTCGCGAAAGCCAAGGTTGACGTCGCCGTCGCCCAGGCCGACCTGGCTGTGGCCACAAGCGAGGCGAAGCGGCTCGAGGCGTGGGTGGGCTACATCACGCTCTCCGCGCCCTACGACGGCGTGATCGTGGCCCGCAACGCCAACACCGGCGACTTCGTCGTGCCCTCCGCCGGCGATCCCACGGCGATGGCGCGCGCTCCCTATCTCGCGCCGGGGGAACCGCCGCGCCGATCTACGTGGTCGACCGCACCGACGTGGTCCGCATCTTCGTTGACATCCCCGAGCAGGACGCCAACTACGTCCACATCGGGACCAAGGCGACGGTGCTCGCCCGGGCGTACCGCGACGAGCCGATCCCGGGCTCCGTCACGCGCACCTCCTGGGCCCTCAACGTCAAGAGCCGGACGCTCCGGGCCGAGATCGACCTGCCCAACCCCGGCAGCCAGCTCCTGCCCGGGATGTACTCCTACGCCAAGGTGATCATCGAGCGCCCCGGCGTCCGGACGCTACCGGTGTCAGCCCTCACCCATAGTGGCGACCAGACCTTCTGCTGGACGTACAAGAACGGCCATGCGGCGCGGGCCGAAATCCAGACCGGCGTCAGCGACGGCGAGTGGGTCGAGGTCACCAACCTCCAGCACCCGGCGGCGTCCAAAGGCGATCATCCCTGGGCGCCGGTCAACGGCTCGGAACGGGTGATCCTCGGCGACCTGTCGATCCTCGCCGACGGCGAACGCGTGGAGGTCGTTTCGGGACCGGGCCAGGTGAAAGTCGCGAGTGAGCCCCCTCCCTCTGGTCGTCCGACGAAGAGCGAGATAGGCGACCTGGTTCGCTCACCCTGACCGCGCTCCGGGCGGCGACCGGGCCTCCCCCCACGCGATCGCCGCCCGTCCCCGAGGGCGAATCGCAGGGCACGACACGCAAATCTCCGCCGGAAACCCAAGATCTCACAATGAATACCACCATCACACGCCGATGAATCCTTCGGATCGGCCAGGTCGGTGCGGCCGATACCGTCATCGCGCCGCGGACCCCTTGATGGAGCGAGGTTGGAACCGATGGAACGATCCGCCTGGGCATGGATGCCCATAGCGGCCTTGCTGCTCTCCTGGGCCGAGCCCGCACCGTGCTCGGCCCAGCCGCCGGCAGTGTCGCCCTCGACGTCGCCGCCGTCGGCCACCCCGTTCACGATCCCGGTCGCCCGCCAGGTGCCGTCGCCCGTGCCGCCGCCGACGCCACCCCCGCGCCCATGGCCGAGCCCCTGGGGGGCGGCGGCGCCCGCGACCTGCCGCCCGCCTTGCCGATGCCCGCCGCGCCCGCGCGCCGGGGGCGGCTCGGCGACGACGGGTCCCTCCCCGTTCCAGGTCAAGGTGGGGCTGAAGCCCGCGCCGCTGGAGCCGACCGACCTCCGGTTCCCGATCAACCTGGCCACCGCCCTGCAGCTCTCCGACGCCCGGCCCCTGGTCGTGGCCGCCGCGCAGGCCAGCGTGTGGGTGGCCGAGGCCGAACTGACGCGCACCAAGGTTCTCTGGGTCCCGACGCTCAACATCGGCTTCGATTACATTCGGCACGACGGCGGCGGCCCGGACTTCAACAAGGGCATCATGACCGCGCCGAGCGTCAACTTCTTCTATGGCGGTGCCGGCCTGTGGGGGGTCCTCCCCACGACCGATGCGATCTACCTGCCCCTGGCCACGCGGCAGGTCCTGAACTCCGCACACTGGGGCATCCAGACTGCCAAGAACGACGCCCTGCTCCAGACCGCCGACGCCTACTTCCGGGTGCACCAGTACCGGGGGATGTACGCCGGCGCCCTCTACTGCGTCGCGCGGGGCCACGACCTGGTCGAGCGGATCGCGCAGCTGAGCAAGGAGCTGGTCCCCCGGGTCGAGGTCGAGCGGGCCCGGAACATGCTCGCCGACCTCGAGCAGCAGGCCGTCTCGGCGCGCCAGGAGTGGCGGGTGCAGAGCGCCAACCTGACGCAGGTGCTGCGGCTCGACCCCCGGGCGGTGGTGGTGCCGCTGGAGCACGACCACGCCCAGGTCACCCTGATCGACCCCGCCCGGCCGCTCGACGACCTGATGCCGATCGCCCTGACCAACCGCCCCGAGATCGCCGCAAACCAGGCGCTCGTCCAGGCCGCGGAAGTGGGGATCCGCATGGAGAAGGCGCGCCCGCTCCTCCCCAACATCCTGCTCAACGGCTTCCAGACCCCCTACGAGATGATCCAGGCCGGGATCTTCGGCCTCGGCCCCAACAGCAGCCTCAACCAGTGGAGGGGCCGTTTCGACTTTAGCATTCAACCCCTCTGGCAGCTCGAGAATATGGGGATCGGGAACCTCGCGCGGATCAAGGCGGCGCGCGGCATCGAGTCGATGGCCGTCGTCGAGTTCTTCAAGAGACAGGACATGGTGGCGGCGGACGTGACCCGGGCGCTGGCGCGGGTCCAGTCGGCGGCGGCCCGGGTCCTCCAGGCCGACCGCGCCCTGCGCACCGGCATCATCACCTTCAACGGCCACCTCGAGGGCCTGGGCCAAACCCACCGTTTGGGCAACGTCCTGGTCCTGGTCTACCGGCCGCAGGAAGCCGTCTACTCACTCCAGCTCATGAAGGTGGCCTTTGACGAGTACTTCACCACGGTCGCCGAGTACAACCGGGCGCAGTTCGAGCTGTTCCACGCGCTGGGCTACCCCGCCCGCGAGGTCACGTCTCTCCGGACCCCCGGCCAGGTCCTGCCGGTCGACACGGTACGGCCGCCCTACCTGCCGCCGGTCGGCAACGGGCCGCCCCCGGCAACCCGCTGAGCGATCACTTTCTACAGACGAGGATGTTGGTTCCTGGATCCGCCGGAGCGGGAGGGGATTGGCCCATGCGTGAACGCCCGATCATAAAGTTTTGTCCCGGCCTCGAGCTGTTGGAAGTGAAGCGACCGCTCAGCGTCAGCGCGTCGGCGGCTCCCTTCGTGAACCTGAAAGCCGGCTCAGGGTCCTTGGCCCCGCGCCCAGCCGAGACACCGGGTGCTCCCGGGGCCCTCGGCGCCCTCCCGGGCAATCGAGCCGCCCAGAGCGGGGACGGCAGCCCACCGGTCAATGCAGACCAGTCGATTTCCGCTATGGCCGTGAAACCAAACTTCGGGTACCTCGTCTACCGCATCACGAACCCGAACCGGTTTAACAACAAGCTGATCCCCCCCTTCGGCCACGTCCTGGTCCAATCGCGCCAGCCGGTGCCGGGCCAGGTCTACAACATCCTCTATGTCGCCGTGAGGAACGGGACGGCGCGCACGTTCGACGCCAGCAGCGGGTTCAGCGTGAGGTTCCCCGGGCAACTGACATCCATTCCCATTCTTACGGGGACTGAGCAATGGAAGCCGGGGCAAAATTTTGTCTTCTATGTGCTGACCAAGAAGTACTATCCGCTGCCGTCCCAGGTGACTTCCGGTTTCGAGTTCGACCTCGGCGGCGCGCGCTCGGTCGCGATCCCGGGGCCGTCGGGAATCTTCCTCCGGTTGAAATATAACCCCGCCACGTTCGACCGGACTCTCGACGCGATCGTCGCCTTCGGCCAGGGCGCAGGGCGGCGCGGGCGTGAAGTTCGGCATGCCCGACACGGCGATCAACGAGTTCGTCTCCGCGAAGACCCGGCGGAACGATTTCGGTGGCTACTTCTAGTGCCCTGTCTGGGCTTATTTGATGAGTTGGTGCATCATCTGATGGCTGAAAATCCAGGGTTTTCCGCAATCGCAACTCATCAATTTAACCTGGACGAGGCACTAGTGGTCCGTCAATCTTCATTTGACGGGTAGAGTTCCCGGAGTGATTGGCATTCCGCAGCCATTTTTGCCTGATCTTTGAACGAGAAGACGCAAGCGTTACTCGTCAAATGAAGATTGACGGACCACTAGTGAGCCGTCAATCTTCGATTGGGGGGTAGATTTCTCGAATATCAGAGGGGCAGCCGCAAGCCCCGAGATTCCATCAGTGCAGCAAGATACCTGTCGATCCTCGATTGACCTGTCAAGCGGGCTCTTGTTTCTTGGGGGGCATCTCTCAAAGGATGTCCCTCTCCTGAAGCAGCACCGCCGTGGGGAAGTTTCGTGTCGTGCTGGAAGCGGAGGAACGCGCCGCCTTGGAACAGTTGGTCTCCGCCGGGAAGGCCGCGAGTCGCAAGTTAACCCATGCCCGTATCCTTCTGCTGGCAGAGGCCGCGCCGGGAGAGGGGCATAGCGATGATGACATCGTCACTGCCCTGGGGGCCGGCTTGAACACCGTTGCCCGCGTCCGGCAGCGATTCGTCATGGAAGGGATCAATGCGGCGATCGATCCCAGACCTCAGCCAACACGGCCGGACAAGGTCAAGATCAAGGGAGACATCGAACAGGAACTGGTGAAACTGGCATGCACCGACCCGCCTCGTGGACGATGCCACTGGACACTGCAATTGCTGGCGGACGAGAGGGTCGTCTTGGGCCTGGTCAATTCGATCAGTACCGAGACGGTGCGGCAGGCGCTGAAAAAAACGACATTCAGCCCTGGATCGTCCAGTCATGGTGCATCCCCCCGAAGGTCAACGCCGAGTTCGTTTGGCGGAGGGAGGACGTGATTCAGACCTACATGCTCCCCTACGATCCGATGTGGCTCGTGGTCTGCTTCGACGAGGCGAGCAAACAACTCTTTGGCGAGTCTTTGGCGAGGTGCGTCCGCCCGAATCGACCCGCCCCGGTGCGCCCGCCCGTGTCGACTATTATGAATTACGAACGGAAAGGAGTCTGCTGCCAACTCATGATGTGCGAACCGCTGCGCGGATGGCGTCATGTCACGGTGACGGAACGTCGGACCCGGCAAGACTACGCCCATTGCATCCGCGACTTGGTGGACCGCTATTCCCCTTGCGCGATAACGATCCGGCTCGTGCAGGACAATCTGAACACCCACGACGGAGCGAGCCTTTACGAGGCATTCCGACCGGAGGAGGCACGTCGGATCTTGGACAAGATCGAGTTCCACTACACCCTCAAGCACGGCAGTTGGCTGAACATGGCGGAGACGGAGATCAACATCATGGACCGCCAGTGCCTGAACCGACGACTGGACAGTCCGGGCCTGATCGCTGAGGAAGTGGCGGCCTGGGAAGACGAGCGGAACATCCGTGAGGCGCGTATCCACTGGACGTTCACCCTGGCTGCAGCGCGCAAAAACTTCGCAAACTTTACCCCCCAATCGAAGATTGACGGCCCACTAGTCGACCTCGGCGTGCACCGTTTCGCTCAGTCCCGGCGCACGAGAACCGTATCGGCAGAAACAGCTCATTCCCCGGAAGGAACGGGGCTCGTGATGAAGCAAAGCACCGCCTGGCCCTCGATTCTCGCCACGGTCCTGCTCCTCGCCGGGGTCGGGCCCGCCCCTTGCGCGGCCCAGCTACCGGCCGTGCCGGCGCCCCCGGCCGTGAACCCCGCGCCGGGACCGGGCGACCGGCCGTCGCCCGCGTTGCCGCCGTCGTCGGTGTCCCCCGCCATCGAGCGGTTCGTGAGGGAGAGCGGCCGGGACTTACCACCGCCCCCGACGGCGCGGCCATCGGCCAATCGGTTTGCGATCCCGGCCGCCCGCCAGGTGCCGTCGCCCGTGCCGCCGCCGCCGCCGCCCCCGCGCCCCATGGCCGAGCCCCCGGGGGGCGACGGCGCCCGCGACCTGCCGCCCGCCTTGCCGATGCCGGCGCCGGCCGCGCCCGCGCGCCGGGGGCGGCAGCCCGGCGGCGACGACCCCCTCCCCCTTCCAGGTCAAGGTGACGCTGAAGCCTGCGCCGCTGGAGCCGACCGACTTCCGGTTCCCAATCAACCTGGCCACCGCCCTGCGGCTGGCCGACGCCCGGCCCCTGATCGTGGCCGCCGCCCAGGCCAGCGTGTGGGTGGCCGAGGCGCAACTGACGCGGGCCAAGGTCCTCTGGGTCCCTTCGGCCCTGCTCGGCGTCGACTACATCCGGCACGACGGCGGCGGCCCGGACTTCAACAAGGGCATCATGACCGCGCCGAGCGTCAACTTCTTCTACGCCGGTCCCAGCCTGTATCAGTCCGTCAACTTGACCGACGCCATCTACGAGCCCCTGGCCGCGCGGCAGGTTTTGAACGCCCGGCACTGGGACGTCCAGTCCGCGAAGAACGACGCCCTGCTCCAGACCGCCGACGCCTACTTCCGGGTGCACCAGTACCGGGGAATGTACGCCGGCGCCCTCTACACCGTCGCGCGGGGCCACGACCTGGTCGAGCGGATCGCGCAGCTGAGCAAGGAGCTGGTCCCCCGGGTCGAGGTCGAGCGGGCCCGGAACATGCTCGTCGACCTCGAACAAAGGGCCGTCTCGGCGCGCCAGGAGTGGCGGGTGCAGAGCGCCAACCTGACGCAGGTGCTGCGGCTCGACCCCCGGGCGGTGGTGGTGCCGCTGGAGCACGACCACGCCCAGGTCACCCTGATCGACCCCGCCCGGCCGCTCGACGACCTGATGCCGATCGCCCTGACCAACCGCCCTGAGATCGCCTCGCGCCGGGCGCTCGTCGAGGCGGCGGAGGTCGGGATTCGCCGGGAGAAGGCCCGCCCGCTCCTCCCGATCGTCATGCTCAACGGCTTCCAGAGTGCCGGTATGTTGATCCAGGGCGGGATCTTCGGCCTCGGCCCCAACAGCAGCCTGAACCAGTGGAGAGGGCGTGACGACGTCAGCATTCAGCTCATGTGGCAGCTCGAAAATTTCGGGATGGGGAACCTCGCGCGGATCAAGGCAGCGCGGGAACGAGTCGCGGGCCATCATCGACCTCCGCCGGGTCCAGGACATGGTGGCGGCGGACGTGAACCGGGCCCTGGCGCGGGTGCAGTCGGCGGCCGTCCGGGTGGTCCAGGCCGAGCGCGCCTTGCGCACGGGCATCATCACCTTCAATGGGCACCTCGAGGGCTTGGGGCAGACGAGACGCTTTGAGGACGTCCTGGTCCTGACCTTCAGGCCGCAAGAGGCGGTCTACTCACTCCAGCTCTTGAACGTCGCCTTCGACGAGTACTTCACCACGGTCGCCGAGTACAATCGGGCGCAGTTCGAGCTGTTCCACGCGCTGGGCTACCCGGCCCAGGAACTCGCGGCCCTCCGGCCCACCGGCGAGATCCAACCGGTCGACACGGAACGGCCGCCCTACCTGCCCCCGGTCGGCAACGGGCCGCCCCCGGCGACCCGCTGACCGCCGGCTTTCTCGCACGCCGGCCGCGGTCGAGGACCCGGAGCGAACCCCTGCGATCGAAGGCAGCCCTTGAAGTAATTAAAAAATGTGGTGATCGCCACTGGACGGGTGGCGGCCCACACGGAGCCGTCTGGGACAGGAAACGCGCCGAGTGCCACGCTCGGGATTCCTCCATTTACAGGAATTCGCCAATGATTTCGCTGGTGCGGGGCGGTGGTCGACTCCCCTTGAAGACGGTTGCCTTAGCCCTGGGGGTCTGGGTCTTCTCCAGTTCACCGGCCACGGCCGGCGGCCACGACGGCCCGGGTGTCGGCACCCTGGGCTACGGCGGCCCCGGCCTCTACCCGGGCTTCCGGGGGTTCGGCCTGGGGTATCATCCGGGTTACGGCTACGGCGGCGACGCCCTGGGCGTCGGCGCCGAGGGTGGGTATCTTTTCTACGGCGGCCCCGGCTATCCCCACCCCTGGCCGACCCTCCGGCGGATCGGGGGAATCACGCCATTCTCCTATTTCGGCGGCCCCGGCTTTCCCTCCTCCGACCACCCCAACTACTTCGGTGGCGTCGGCCCGCTGGCCCCCGACCAACCGGTGATCACGATCGGCGACGAGGCCGACGACATCGGCTATGGCTGCTTTACTGGGGCGATTCCCTATCCCGAATCCTTCTTGGCCCCTTTCACGGCCAGGGCCGCGGCGGCCGGATCAGCCAGCGGGGTGAGTACTTCCTCTCCCTCCACACCCTCCACCAACGCCGCTCCGGCCCCCAGGGTTGGCCCCTCACCGGCTCAAACGCCTCCGACCACGGGCGAGATCGCCAATTTGCCCGTTCAAGGTCGCTCTCTTGGGATCGACGCGGAGCCGGTCGTCGAGACCGGCGGTTTGTGGGGGATGAAGGTCTCCAAGGTTTATCCCGGGACTGCGGCGGAGAAGGCCGGTCTTCATGCCGGTGACGTGATTTACTCGGTCAACGGCCACCTCACTCAACAGCGGGGCGACCTAGCGTGGATCATCGCCAATGCAGCACCCAACAACGTCCTCAAGATGAACGTACGTACCGCAAGCGACAGCAAAGAGCATACCATCAGGGCCCAGCTCCCTTGAGCGGGTAGCGGTCGGCGTTGGAGTCCCTGGCGTCCTACCTGCGTGAACTGCAGATCGGCGCAGCCGACCGGATCCTGTTCGTCGCGGACGGGGCCCGCTGGATCTGGAATCGAGTCGGGCCGTTGCTGCAACGGTTGGGGCTGCGGCCTGATCAGATCAACGAACTGGTGGATTTTTACGAGACTTCGCGCCGATCTCCACCAACAGAGCGGGGGTTCCAAGTCGTTTTGCTCTTGAAGGATAGGGCCTGCATCTCGGTGAATGAGGGTGATGTGAGTCCCCACCACCGGAGATGCAGACCATGGGCACTGAAGCACCCACGATCGTCGTTATACCCGTTCACTGCGCCCCCAAAAAGGCCCCCTGCCCGAACTGCGGCAAACTTGGCCGACGGAAACGGACCGTGACGCGAAGCGTCCGCACCGTCGCCTACAAGGCCATCGCCTACCTCGAGATCACCTACGGCGAGTCTGGCACCCGATGCGGTTGCTGCACCACGTTTCGCAACAATCCCGAGGGGGTGCTCCCCAAGGCCCACTACGATAACAAGGTCCGCGACTTGGTCCTGGACCGCATCCTCGAAGACGCCAGGAACATTGAACGGACCTTGGAGTCGATCCGCCGCGATTTCCTCCTCGACCTCTCCTCGGGGTTCGTCTCCGACGTGCTCCGCGACCGCGCCGCGGAGCTCGACATGGCCTCCCATCGGCGCACGATCCTGGAGCACTTCAGCGGCACGCTCTGTGTCGACGAACTGCACCTGGGTCGCTTCACGTTGCTGTTAGCCACCGACCCCATCAGTGACCTGCCGGTGGCTTTCGCCCTGGTCGCCGCCAACGATCAGGACCACATGCGGCGGTTCCTGGGGAACCTCAAGGCCTGGGGCTTGATGCCCCGTGTCGTGGTGGCCGACGGCTCGAACCTGTACCCCACCGTGCTGGGGGACCTATGGCCGGAGGCGGACCACCAGTTGTGCGTCTTCCACACCATCCGAACGCAATCGCGCACCAGGACCGACCGGCGCCCCCTCCGGCTCGCTCCCCTCTCCACCTCCTGACCCATCGGGGTCGGTCGGACTCGGACTCGCTGACTCCGCCCTCAGCCGGCCCAGCGGGATGACGTGGCGGATCTCCAGCGAGTCTTCCCCGACGATGACCCGGTCGATCAGCAACTGCAAGATCCGCTGCCGCTCGGCCAAGGTCGCCTCATCGAGCCGCGACCGCACCCGCTGGCAGAACGCCGTCAGGTCGGCCCAGACTTCCTTCGCCGTCTGGCGCTCGGAGCGCAGCCGCTGCTCCTGCTCGCGTTGAGTCGTGAGCACCATGCCTTCGCCCGCGGATCTGTTCGCGACGCTGCTTCAGTTCGTCGAGGTCGATCGCCTCGGCCTGGTAGGCGTCGAGCAGCCGCTGCTCCTCGCGGTCGAGTCGGCGCAGCTGGCGCCTCGCACTTCTGGCCCGCCGCGTGCGCGTCGGCGTCGAGCGCGTCGGCCTGTCGGGCCCGCTCCTCGAACTGCGCGGCCAGCGTGGCCGGGTCGTCGAGCAACCCCTTGACATGGCCCCAGACGGCCGCGTCGAGCTCCTCGACCTTGGTCCGGGCCTGCGGGCAGCGGCACTCGCGGTCGCGGCGAGTGTGTCCTTGCCGTGACACATGTAATAGCGGTGCACGCGCCGCCCGCCGGCCCCGCTGGTGGTGACGCCGAACATGGCCAGGCCGCAGGTCCGGCAGGTGAGCAGGCAGCGGAGCAGGTAGTCGTTGCGGGTGTTGTTGCGGAAGGAGAGGGCCGAGTTGCGGGCCAATTGATCGCTCGCATGCTGATGAGTAGCCTCGTCGATGATGGCCGGCACCGGGACGGGGATCCACTCCTCGCGGGGGCGTGGCTTGCGGCAGGTCGGCAGGCCCGCCCGAGGGCCGGTGGACCGGGGCTTGCGCGGCGCCACGAGCACGTTCCGGTTGGCGTAGCGCCGTCCCGGTGTAGAGCGGGTCGGAGAGGACCCGGTGCACGACGCTGTTGGACCAGAGCCGCTTGCCGTTGCGCGGCCTCCAGGGGCCGGCGGCCAGTCGCTTGAGGATCTGGCGGACGGTCGTCCGCTCGTCGATCAGCCAGCGGTAGAGCATCCGGACGACCTCGGCCTCGGCCTCGTCGACCACGAGGTGTCCGGGGACGCCGTCCCGCTTGGGCACGTACGGTAGCCGTAGGGGGCGCGGCCGCCGACCCACTGGCCGGCCCGGGCCTTCTGGAGCTTGCCGCGGCGGAACCGCTCGGCGAGGACGGCCCGCTCGTACTCGGCGATCGCCCCCTGGATCTGGAGCAGGAGCTGGTCGTGCGGGTCGTCGGAGATCGGCCGCTCGATGAACTCGACGGCGCAGGCGGCCTTGCGGAGCTCCTCGAGCAGGAGGACCTGGTAGGCGTAGCGGCGGGCCAGCCGGTCCGGGCTGAAGACGCCGACGACGTCGAACTCGCCCTCGCGCGCGGCGTCGCGGAGGCGGTCGAGTGCGGGGCGGTCGAGCCGCGCGCCCGAGTAGCCCTCGTCGATGTAGACATGCTCGTCTTTGAGTTCGTGGCCGTGGGCGGCTGCCCAGCGGCGCAGGGCGTCGAGCTGGCTGTCAATCGTCTGGTCCCGCCCCTGCTTGTCGGTCGAGACCCGGGCGTAGATCGCGGCTTTCATGGTTCGTACTCCGATTAAGATGTGCAAGATTGATCTGATGACCGGAGGGCGACCCGAGCAGGACTTGGAAGGCCTGCCCGAGTCGCCTGGGGCCGTCACGACGGGGGACGAAGGTGGAGCGGATGGTCCACTCCGGTGGCCGAGGCTCACGGGGTTGCCGGCTCATGGGTGTTGACCTCCCTGGAGGTCACCATGGCCGGCACGCCCCGCGTCGGGCTAGGATCGGTGGGGAGGCCGGGGGGTGAAGCGGCGAGTCGTGGACCTGAACGGAATGACAAGGGTCGTCCGCAGTGTCACGATTGCGTTCGGATGGTGCATCTGATCCGTGACGTGAAGTTCCTGACCACACTGCCCGACGCGCGGGACCGTGCGTACGGGGAGCGGTTGCGCGAGGCGCTGCGACGGTTGTTCGCGGTGATCCAGCGGCGGGAGGAGTTGTCCGCGGTGAGGTTCCAGAGCGAACTGGAAGCGGCGCGTGCCGAGGTGTTGCGGTGTGGCACCCGGGATGTGCCGGAGACGAGACACGGTCGCAACCTGGCGAAGCGGTTCGAGGCGCACGGGGAGAGCTACTTCCGGTTCGTCACGACGCCGGGGGTGGAGCCGACGAACAACCTGGCGGAGCAAGCGATCCGGTTCGTGGTGATCGACCGTCTGATCACGCAGGGGACGCGGAGTGAGTCGGGTAACCGCTGGTGCGAACGGATCTGGACGGTGATCGCGACGTGCGGCCAGCAAGGTCGTTCGGTGTTCGCGTACCTGGAGGCGGCGGTCGGGGCGTGGTTCGATGGGACGGAGGGGCCGTCGCTGTTACCCGGAGGTTCAGTCGTTCCAAAATTGGGCTGCATGGCGAAGGACAAATGCCGATCGACGCAAGCTCCCCCCGAATAATGACTCTCGAGGACAGAGTCATCACCGGAGAGAGCCATGCGCCCACCCCATCGTATCCTCGACCGCCACCGGGTCCACCGCCTCGCCGCCGAGCACCTGCAAGCCCCTCTGAAGTTCAAGGACTACAAACGCCAGACCTCGGCCCAGGTCCTCTGGGCGCTCCGGCTGGCCGCCGCGGCCCGGATCACCTCGTTGTCCGACGCCGGCCAACGCCTCCGCGACGCCCCCTCCGACGAGACGGCACGCCAGGCGCTCGTGGCCACCCTGCCCGACGACGCCACACTGCAACGACAGCTCAACGCCGCCTTGGCCGGACACTGGCCCAAGGCGCTCCGCAAACGCCTTCAGAGGCTGGCCATCGACCTGACCTTGATCCCCTACCACGGCCGTCCCTTCCGCAACCCCGACGAGAGCTACCGCGGCCAGGCCCAGAGCGGCACCAGCCACTTCCACGCCTACGCCACCGCTTCCGTCATCCGCAAGGGGCAGCGCTCCACCGTGGCCCTGACCGGCGTCAAGAAGGGCGAGTCGCTCAAGCAGGGGGTCCAACGTCTGCTCCGTCAGGCCGCCTGTGTGGGCATCCGGCCCCGACTGCTCCTGTTGGATCGCGGGTTCTCCCGCGTGGCGGTCGTTCGCTACCTCCAGGCGGCGCGGGTGCCGTTCCTGATGCCGGTGGTCTGTCACGGCCGCGCGCCCAAGCACCCGAAAGGCCCCAGCGGCAGCTCTGTCTTCCGGACGTGGACGAACAGCGGTTGGTCGACCTACACCCTGGCCGACACGAAGGGGCGGCCGGCGACGGTGTCGCTCGGCGTGAAGTGCCGGAACTATCGCGGGCAGTGGACGCGGCACGGGCGTCAGGTGTTGATCTACGCCTCCTGGGGCTCTCAGCCGCCGTCGCCGGACGCAGTGTTCACGACTTACCGGCTGCGGTTCGGGATCGAGACGAGCGACCGCCAGATGCACGCGGCGCGGATCCGAACGACGACCCGCCGACCGGAGGTGCGCCTGTGGTACGTGGGAATCGCGCGGGTACTGCGGAACCTCTGGGTGTGGCTGCACGCCACGCTGCTGGCGATGCCCCGCCGCGGCGGTCGGGTGATCTTACTGGAACGGCTCCGGTGGGCGACGCTGTGGCTCTGGTTGCTGCATGTGGTCGAGGAGGCCTTCGGGACCGACGATGTCACCTACACCGAAGGAGATGTAGGACATGAGCTTGCGTTGTAGCGGACCGTCGGACTTATTTTGGAACGACTGAATTTAGGTAAAACGACGTTACCTTGCAAGACGGGCTAGACCAACCAGGGTTCGGGGGGGTAGGCAAAAAAGCTAGGCGTGCCGAAGAATCCAGCCTCATCGAAAGGCGTTGCCAGATATGTCAAAACATGGCATTATTCCGGTAAGTGGATCAACGATAGGAATTGGCTTTATGGAGCAGGTCATCCGTGGGAAGGTGTCGGCGGGCCGGGTGGTGTTGCCCGCCGAGTTGCGAAAGGAGTTCGGCATCAAGGACGGTGCCGACGTGGTTTTCAGCCGCACCGAGCACGGCATCGAGATCAAGACGCTCGACGAGGTGATCAAGCAGGCCCAGGAACTCTGTGCCCGATATGTCAAGCCCGGCGTGAGCCTGGTGGACGAACGGGCGCACGACATGGTTTGCACGACCAAGGGTGGTGCTGTTAACCTGCCGATCGAATCCCGCCGTTCTTCCACCGCTCGACCTTCAACTTGCTGAGGACCGCGAAGATGGGCAAGGACGTCGCCGCCGTTCGGGAGGCATTCCACGACCGCTTGGGTCAGATGGCTCGGGAACTGGGGCGCGAGCTCTACCCCGACGGCCTCCCCCGGGGCACCAAGTTCTCGGAACTCGAGGCCCTCGCCGGCGCCCTGGGCGATGAGATGGGCCGGCAGCTCATCGAGGTCCACGTCCGGGGGCAAGCCGAGGACTGGCCCGAGCAGGAGCGGGGCGAATGCCCCGTCTGCGGGGGGGGGGGCCGCCCGCAAGGCACCGGACCAGCCCCGGGTGGTCACCACCACCCGGGGGGACGTCGCCTGGACCCAACGCGTCGGGAACTGCCCCCGCTGTCGGCGGGCTTTTTTTCCCTCAGGACCAGGCGCTGGGCCTTGACGGCACGGGGTTCAGCCCCCGCGTGCAACAGCAGGTCGTGCACGCCGGGGTCAACAGCCCGTCCTACCCACAAGCCTCCTGTGACCTCGCCGCGCTGTCGGACCTGACGGTCGGGCCCAAGCCCGTGGAGCGACTGGTCAAGCGGATCGGCCGGGAGCGGATCGACGGCCGGGACGCCGCCGTCGCGGCGCATGCGCGGCTGCCCCGGAGGGAGAAGGACGCCGTCGCGGACCCGAGCCGCCCTTGCCCGGCCGTGGCCATGGTGTCGGTGGACGGGGGGCGGCTGCAGATCCGGTCGGAGCCCCCGGAGGCACCGGAGCCGGCACCGGAGGCGTCGGAGCCGGCGCGGTCCGGCCACTGGCGGGAGTCGACAGTCGCGGTCCTGGAGACGTACCTCGGCGCCGCCCATGACGCGGACCCGGGCCCGGACGTGCCCCGCTGCTTCCTGGACCTGAAGTGGACCGCCGAGAGGGTGCGCGGCCTGGGCCACGCCCTGCCGACGGGCCTGAGGTTCGCGGGCGAGGACCGGGCCGAGGCCCCGGCCGAGAGGCGGCCGAGGCGGGCCGCGACCGCGCGGCCCGCCCGGGGCGACCCGCGCGGCTGGTCCGCAGCGCCGTGGCGAGCCGGGCGTGTAGCGACGACTTCGGCCCGATGGTGCACCAGGCGGCCCCCGAGCGGAACTTCTTCGGGGCGCCGCGGCGGGCCTTCCTGGGGGACGGCCTGCCGGCCAACTGGGCGATCCAGCGGCGGCATTTCAGCACGTTCACACCGCTCCTCGACTTCGTACACGCCCTGAGCTACGTGTTCGCGGCGGCGTTCGCGGGCCGGCCTCAGGCCCGGGGCGAGGCGGTCTACCGGTGGTGGGTCCAGGCGGCCTGGTCCGGTCAGGTGGCCACCATCTTGCCCGAGCTGGAGGCGCATTCGACGGCGCTGGGGGCGCCGCCGCCGGGGTGCGCCGAGAGCGACCCGCGACGGTTGGTGTCCGAGGCGCTGCGCTACCTGGGGAACAACGCGGGGCGGATGCGGTACGACGAGTACCGCCGCGTCGGGCTGCCGATCATGACCAGCGCCGTGGAGTCGGTGATCAAGATGATCAACCGGCGGGTGAAGGGGAGCGAGAAGTTCTGGTCGGAGGGGGGCGCCGAGGCGATCCTGCAGTTGCGCGCCGACGACCTGAGCGAGACCGAGGTCCTGCCACGGTTCTGGTCGGCACGCGAGGCGGAGGCGAGCGCCGGCCGCCCGTACCGACGGGCCTCATGAACGTTCGTCAATTCAAACCGTGTCGTGCGCCCGGACGAACTGCTCCGTGAGCGTCGCGAGGAAGCGGCGCGTGAGTAGGGCGGTCCTCGATGCCTCGGCCCTTCTGGCCCTGCTGTTCAAGGAGCCGGGGGGGGAGAATGTTGTCGGCCGTTTGCCGGGATCGATGCTGTCGGCGGTTAATCTTTCGGAAGTGGTCACCAAATCGATCGACACGGGGATGCCGCTGGAGGAAGCCCGCCTCGTGGTGGCAGGATTGCCGTGCCAGATCGTGCCCTTCGACGGGGAGCATGCGTATCTGACAGGTTCCTTGCGACCAGCGACGCGGCCTTTTGGGCTCTCCCTCGGCGACCGGGCATGCCTGGCGTTGGGCTTGAAAACCGGATGGCCGGTCGTGACGGCAGAGCAGAAGTGGGCAGAATGCGACGTGGGCGTGCAGGTGATCCGATTTGGGCTCTCCCTCGGCGACCGGGCATGCCTGGCGTTGGGCTTGAAAACCGGATGGCCGGTCGTGACGGCAGAGCAGAAGTGGGCAGAATGCGACGTGGGCGTGCAGGTGATCCGAATTCGCTAAGTCGAAAGGGATAAATCGCGATGCAGACGACACTCCCGGCCGTCCCGCCGACGGGTGCTGAGACAGCGCCGCCGCGCACCCCGCTCGTGCCCGAGCGGAGCGACTTCCTGGAGGGGGACGCCCCGGCGGCCGCCAAGGTCGAAGCCTTCCTGGCCCGGGCGCTTGAGGCCACCGGCAGCGAGGCCCCGACCACCGCCGGGGCGCTCGTGCCCTGGATCTGCGATGTGCTGCTCTCGAACCACTCGGTCAAGGCCTACGGCCGGGATCTGACGGACTTTGTGCGGCACATGCGGGCGCAAGGCGTTGACCCGCTCGACGTCACGGCCGACCACGTGAAGTGCTACAAGCGGGCACTCCTGGAAGCGGGAATGAAGTCAGCGACGGTGGCCCGTCGTCTCTCGGTGATTCGCGGCGCCTACCACCAGTTCGCCGCGAAGAGGCTCATCGCCTGGGAAACGGCCCAGGACATCGCCGCCGTCAAAGCCCCAGGCGTCCAGAAGAACTCGACGCCGTCTTTGACCGAGCGGCAGGCGATTTCACTCTTGGAGGCAATTCCGACCGAGAGCTTGCAAGGGATCCGCGACTTGGCGCTCATGAGCGTCTTCTTCATCACCGGCTGCCGGGTCTCGGCGGTGGTCGGAGCCTCTGTGGGGCACCTCGAGACCGACGGCGTCGAGCATTATCTCCACGTCACCGAGAAGCGCAACAAGAAGCGGCGCAAGATCCTGCTCGATGCCGCGCGGCCAGTCTTGGCGTACATCGCTCGCGCGGGCATCGGGGACGATAAGGAGGGGCCCTTGTTCCGGCCCATGAAGCCGGACGGCACCGGGCTGGAGCGGCGGCACCTGGACAGGAAGACCCCCTGGCGGCTGGTCAAGAAGTACTGCCGAGCCGCGGGCATCGACCCTGAGCGGTTGGGCGGCCGCGGCATCGGCATTCATTCGCTTCGCAAGACCGCCATCAACGACGCGATCAGGAATGGGGCCACGATGCACGAGGTGCGCGAGTTCGCCGGCCACGCCGATATCCGCACGACCGAGGTCTATTTTGTACGCAAAGAGGAGGACGCCGAGGTGGCGGCGCGGCGCATCCACATTCGCGTCACGGGACGCACGGGCCGGTGAACCCGCTGGGGGGGGCATTCCGAAGAGTCTTGCCGCCGAAGGGGCTGGAGGCGAACGGAACGCAGGGATAGGATGAGTGGCTACGTCCACCAACCGCCCAAGACGGGCGACCGGCCTGCGTGGGATCCCAAAGGGGAGCGTCCATGACCGACGCTGAGCTGCGGATTGTCGAATTCCTCAGGACTTCCGAGGCTACTCGCCCCGCCGACCTCCCCGACTGGCTGCTCGCGCTCCTCGAGGGCGAGCGCCAGGAGGAGCTGAGCCACGAGCTGATCACCGCCGCCTCGCTCATGTACGTCCGCCGCCTGCGGCCGGGGATCAGCTTCGACGCCGCCCGGGCCCTGCTCGCCGAATACGCGGCCGACCCGGTGCGACTCGAAGACCTCTGCGGTCGGATCACGGCGTTCCGGCTGTCCTGCTGCTTCGAGCGGCTGAAGCGTGCGGGGCGGTTCGAGGACGTCCTGATCGACGACCCGTTCGACCCCGAGGGCGTCGTGTCGGTGAAGCTGCCCGAGGCCGAGTGGCAGTCCGTCAATCCGGCGTCAACGCCCTGGGACACTTCGCACCGGCGACGTGACTTCAGCCTGAATTAACTCGCCGTGTCACGCCGTGGGCATCGACCCCGACCCGGCCGAGAAGCTGCGCGACCTGGGAGCGGCTCGCAGCCCGCATGACGGGCCCCATTCGCGGCTCCGCCGAGAAGCGCGCGACCTGGGAGCGGCTCGCAGCCCGCATGACGGGCCCCATTCGCGGCTCCGAAGTGCCGCCACGCGGTCTAGGTGGGCAAAAGTGACGCTGGCAGCGTGGCGCCGCTTGCTTTACCGAGGATGACAATCTCTCCCCGCGCGGTAGCCTGCCCTCTCCCAGTCCCTTGAAGGTGTTAAGTCGTACACTTTTGTCGATTTGCCAAAATCTTTGCGGTGGCGACATGTTTGATCTTGGCTCCGCTCTGCCTCTTCGGTCTCGGCTTCTTCGGGCCGCGGGGGTGTTTCTTGTACTTCGGGAGGCGAACTCCCTCCGCCAACCGCACCAACACGCCGGCCAACTCCGGCGAGGTCAAGTCGTGAAACACCACCCATTCGTCTTCCGGGATCGCGATCATCATCCCGCGGTGCGTCATCTTGATCTCATCCGCCACGTAATAGCCCGAGACCTCCTTCGCCACCACCTCCTCACCATGGACCGAACGCAATGCCGCCTTGAGCGTGCTCAGCACGTTGTACGCCACCAACGCCACACAGAAGGCCAACAGCGCCGCCTTGGGATAGCCCAGCGTGTTGATCTCGCCGTTGAGCGTCGCCTCTAATTCTTGGAATGCGGTCTCGATCAGCCACCGCTTGCGGTACAACTCGGCGATCACTCGGGCGCGGGCGTCCTTGGCCGGCACGTTGGTCAACAGGTGGATCTCCTTGTCTCCGTCCCGCGTCGGCTTGTCCAGGACCACCGTGATCCGGCGCAGGATGAGGATCTCGCCAGCGTCGTTCGTGGCCCGGATCGTCTGCTGAAACACCTGGCCGGTGTCGATCCGGCCGCACGCCCGCCGCTTCCCCGCGAACTCCCAATGCAGTGTCGAGGCGTGCTGCCGGACGACGAAGAACGCCTCGCGACCGGCGATCCCGAAGAGAAAGTTCGTCGTGCAGAAGTTGCGGTCATCGATCCAGAGATCGCCGGCGCGGACGAGTTCCAAGACCTGGTCCAGCAGCGATCGCTCTTGGGCATGGCCGTCTTCGCACAGGACCACGTCGGTGGCCAGCATCAGCCGGGGGTCGAGCACGACCAGGGCCTGCCCCGGCAAAGCCCCGGCGCCGATCGTCCGCAGTTCCTTGATCCGGTGCTCGGTCCCGGCGAGGTGGTTGCCATCGAGGATCCTGACGCGGTAGCCCGGCAGCAAGGGGGATTGGGCGCCGTTCCTCGCGTCGATGACCGGCCCCAAGCGTTCGGCGGTCGAGTGGACCAGCGCCGCCGAGAGCACCGGTTCGGTGTGGTCGAGTTTGTCGTAGACGGCCTTGATCGAGGCATCGATGATCTCGCCATGGGCCTGATAGGCGGCGTGAATGGAAGGCCGGATGCGGCAGACGACCACGCTCATCAAGTCCACGATCGAGGAGAAGAGGAGTTTCCTGGTGTACTGTCGTTCGGCGACGTCTTCGAACAGTTGGTCGATCACCGTCGGACTGAGAGCGTTCTCCATGACAGCTTGCGCCATCACCGACAGCGGGGAATCTTGGGCAAACCGCTCGAAGATGTCGCCGAGGATCATAGCCGTCGCCTCCCTGGAGAAACGGTAACTCCGTGCCTGGCGACAGCTTAACAGACGCATACGACCACCTTCAAAGGGCTGCCTGCCCTCTCCGCATCTTCGGCCGAGTTGAACGGCAGGCGATTACCGGGAGAGATGGAGGCCGCGTTCGGGCAGCCCGGCTTGTGATACACGCGGCTTCGCCGGTTGCCGAGGATTTTCCCAGCCAGCTTCCCGGGCAGAGCTTCGCCCTTAGTCTTTCGCCACTCCCAAGGCGGGACGGGATTCGGCAGCGACCACAGGCCGCGCTTCGCATCACGCGCCGCTGCTTCGAGTTGGGCGAGCGTACCGATATCCGGGGCATACCTGCGATACCGCCAAGCGAGGCCCGCCCGCACCAGCTCGTGATTGAGGGTGCGGCCATCGACGAGGATGACATCGGCCACTGTTCGCCCGTAGCGGTCGGTGTCCCAAGGCACGACCTTTACTTATCTTCGACAGCAGTAAGTTGCATCTCCATTAGCTGTATAGACTTGACGCATCAACTGGGCTGCGTGGCACTCTGCGCAGCGTCTTGCTCCGGGCCGGTCGGCGAGGCTTGTTGGATCGTCGGAGGTCTGGCCACTCCGACCGCCTGGAACCCCTGGCCACAACTCCCCTGGACCTCACGCCGCAGCCGGAACCGCTTCCCGTCCTGCTCCACCTCCACCCTCTGCAACCGGTCCAGGTCCCCGATCACAGCCGCCCCCTCGAACTCGTGACCTCGCTCCTCCAAGCGGGCCTGAAGCTCCTGACGAAGGACCAACGCCAGGAACGAACAGAACACATGACCCCGGATCGTCGCGTCACACTTGTGGGAGATCGGCCGGGTCTGCAACAGCGACGTGCCCGAGCGGAACCCGTGCTCCACCATCCCGAGCTGTTTGTACGGCAAGGCCACCTCGGCTGAGTCCCGTTCGGTGTTGCTGCGAAGCACCCACTTGCCGTCGTAGCGGGCGTCCTCGGCGATCTTCGCCTCATCGCTCCGGACGTGAGGGGAGTCACTGCCGCTGAGGTAACGGCGGGAGCCCTTGTTGCCGACCAGCGACTTGTCCCCACGGCGGAGTTGCTCCCTCAGGGCCGCCCCGATCGCCTCCCGGTCGGCGGCGTCCTTGCGGGCCTCCGCCTCGTTCAGGCAGACGACGTAGCGGCGCTCGCCCCCCCACACCGCCTTCACCTTCAAGGCTGAGGGGTCGTCGCTGTGGACCCGCTGCGGATGCACGACCCGAGAGCGACCGGCTCGGGAGAGGACCTCGTCTCTCACCTCGGTCTGCGCCCGCATGCGGGCACCGCGGAGGTCCTGCCAACCCCGCTCGTCCTGCTCCCACGCTGTGATGGTCTCTGGGCTGATCATGCCCCGGTCGGCCACGATGCCGACCCGACGCACCCCGAAGCGACTCCGCAGGCGATCGACGACCGGGATCAGCGTCGTCACGTCAGTGGTGTTGCCCGGCCACCACTCGCAGCAGATCGGCCGCCCCTGTCCGTCGCGCACGGCCCCGACGACCCTCGGATCGAGGTCGGGCCGATGGTCCTTGCTGCACCCCCGTTGGCCGAGGTCCTGGCCGCCCTCGCCCTCGAAGGAGATCGACGTGGTGTCGAAGAAGACCCGTTGAAGGTCAGTGAAGAGGTCACGCCGAGGGGCGAACAACTCCTCCTCGACCCGGTCCTTGGTGCCGCGGGGTGCGAACGGCGTCTTGCCCGCCTGCTGGTCGTGGGGCAGTTCCTCGCCGAGCCAAGCCAAGCCATCGCCCGGTAGAGGGGGTGCAGTTGGATCGCAGCGCACCCCGCGATCCGGGAGTCGGTCCTCCCCCTGTCGGCAGCCCGGTCGCTGCCAGGGTCGAAGAGGCGATGGAGGACGGTGAGGAAGATGGCCCGCTCGACATCGAACTTGAAGCGGCGTCCGTCCCGAAGTCGCTCGATGACCCGTGGGCACCCCGTCTCTTTCCAGCGCCGCGGGAAGATCAGGGCCGGTCCGATGCGTCGGGTGCTGATGGTGGGGAGTTGACCCTGGGCGTGAGCGGAGAGCAGGAGGACGGACTGGGCCAGGCGGGCGCCCGAGACCAGCAGGGCGTCGAGTTGGCCGGACTGCTGGAGTTGCTCGAGGCGTCCCAGAGTGGCGATGACCCGTTGCCGTGGTCGTCCATCCTCCCAGCGGTTCTCGACGATCTGGAGGTAGGAGCGGGTTCCGGAGGTCTTGGTGCGGAAGGACATGGCGCCCGCGTGGTTGAGACACCATGATCATAGGGCAGAAATGCAGGATTACAAGGGGAAAACGCCGTGTAGTGTGGCACTAGGATTGTGGCACCGATGCGATTCCCGGCCCGTCAGCAAAGGAGTTACGTCAAAAACCGAGGCGCAACTGTAGAAGAAAAGCTTGGGATCGCCGGTGTTGCCGGGGTAGACCTGCACGGCGACCGGCCGCCCGTCGGCGTCGGTCCACGCGCCGGCGGCAATGATCGGGCAGCCGGTCGGGCCGTCGCGGTCCTGGCCGCAGCGGGCCCGTGGACAGGTCGTCCCCTCGGAGGAGCTGCGGGTGACATCGTAGAGGACCAGGGCCCCGTCGCCGCGCTGCCGCTTCGCCCGCTTCTTCTCGATTGCCTCCGGCCGCGCCAGCAGCCAGTCCATCGCGACATCGAGTTGATCCTCGGTGGCATCGGCGACGTCCAGTTCCTCGGCCAAGGTGGTGTCGTGCCAGTTTCGGGTGTTGGCCAGCTTGGAGCTGGGGAAGAGGAGACGTTCGGCGATCCTGGCGCTCACCAGGTCGCGCCGCCGCGCCGGCTCGGAGGCGACGCGGTCTTCCAGGGCGAGCGTGCGGATCCTCGTCAGCACGGCCTCGACGTGCCCATGGGGGAGCGAGCGCGTCCTGTGGAAGGCGTCAGCCGCGGGGACGCAGGTCTCGCCCTTGAGCGCGCGGCTGATCCGGTTGATGACGTGGACCGGGAGATCGGAGCGGTTTCCGAGGGTCTCATGCTGGACCTTGCCGTCCTGACGGCAGGTGCGTCGGAGGTAGGAACTGGTAGAGGTTACCCCCTTGAGGGTGTTCGTGACTCTGGCGACATGGACCGCTCGGTGTTTGCGTGCCATGCGGGACACTATCGCGATGGCATCCGGGGCGCGTCAAGAATGACCCGGAAATATTTTGGCTACAATTGGGAGTCAGAATCGCGGTGAAGTCTTTATCACAAGGGAAGTTGTGCGAAAAACGGGTCCGGAACTTCGGTCTAATTGACGTTGACCGGGAAAAATAATTG
>CAWDND010000087.1:0-9201 GCA_963803395.1 uncultured Planctomycetaceae bacterium | reverse complement strand
TCCAACAGATCGGTCACGGTCGTCACGCGGAACGAGTGCGGCGAGAAGTGCCCTGCTAGCTCCGCGCTTTTTAGCCGCCGCTTCATCATCCGGCAGATGTCGATCCCGGTCATCGCGTTCTTGGTGAACGTCTTTGTCTTGAGGTACGCCGTGCGGAAGAGTGCCCCTCGGTGATCTTGGCGGCCTCAATATACTCCCGCAGGAACCCTTCGAGGTCGTGCCGCACCGGGATCTCGCGCGACTTGCCGCCTTTCTCGGAGAAGCGGAGCGAATACTGTGTCCCGTCGTGCTTGAAGTCTCTTCAGGGTCAGCTTGGCCACGGTGCCGACGCGGGCAGAGGTGTAGACGAGCACCGCCAGGATGGCGCGGTCCCGGAGACCCACCGGGTTTGAGACGTCGATTGATTTGAGCAGGGTGCGGACCTGCTCGGGTCCGATCTGCGGCGTCTTGCCCTCGACCACGGCGTAGCACTCGGCCTTGACGGTCGCCGCCGGGTTGATGACGCAGGCGTGGCGGTTGACGAGCCGGTCGAAGAACCGCCGGAGCACCGCCAGGTGGAGCTTCTTGGTCGGGACGCTCAATTCCAGCTCTTGGAGGTACTGTGCCGACGTCGCCGGGGGTGATCCGCGGCAGCTCGAGCCCGCGGCCCTCGACCCAGGCGAGGAACTTCTGGACGGCGTGCAGGTAGTTCTTGCGGGTGTGGGCGTTGGCGATCTTGGCGTGAAGAACTCCTCCCAGGCGAACTCAGCGGAGCGGCCGGCGGCCTTGACGATCGCCGGGGCGTTGCGGGCGGTGACCGGCTCGGCACGGGCCACGAGCCCGGCCTGATCCGGCCCGGAATAGACGACGATCTCGCTCTTTCCGAATCGGTCATTTTTGATGCCTCCCCTGCCGGCAATTTAATGATAGACAACGCCCTTTGTCTATCATTAAATCCGCCCGGGCAGGGGCGGCATTTTCGAGGTCAAGGAGCTAGTTACATCCGCCAATTGTGCAAGACGAGCGGATAGCCGATCTGCTGGATTCGCTGGTAGTGGGTCGTGTTGCCGGTGACCAGTTCCAGGCCGTTTTGCAAGGCGATGGCCGCGATCATCGGGTCAGCCCGTCCGACGGGTCGGCCGACACGTTCCAATTCCCCCTCGATCCGCCCCGCCAACTCGGCCTCGCCCTGGTTGTACGGGAGGACCTCTTCCGAGGCAATGTTGGTGAGGAAGGTTTGGAGCTGCCTGGTCGCCTGCTTCTTCTGAAGGCCGCGGACGACCTCCATGACGGTGATGACCGAGATCGTGTACCGGCTGAAGGTCGCCCGGTACGTTGCGCCGTTGCATGCACGGCCTGGTCCACCCCCTTGCCGAGTTCGGAGAAGATGTCGGTGTCGATCAGGCCCTTATTCACCGGGAGGCAGCCTCCAGGGCCGCTCCTCGCGGATCTTCATCGCCTCCTCAACGATCTCGTCGAGCATCTCGGCATCTTCGCGCATGGAGCCGAGCCACGGGTCGGGCGTGGCCTGGTCCATCGGTAGCGGTTTGCGGGCCTGCTGGAGCTGCTTGAGGGCCAGGCGAACAATTTCCTCCTCGGAGGCGTAGTGTCCGGCGAGGACCTCGTCACGGACGAATCGCTCAAGGTCTTCAGGGAGCTGAATTTCCATGGCGTATCACCCTCCTCGGTGGCCTCCGCAGCCCGAGGCTGCGGTTCGATATCAACTAGTGGTCCGTCAATCTTCATTTGACGGGTAGAGTTCCCGGAGTGATTGGCATTCCGCAGCCATTTTTGCCTGATCTTTGAACGAGAAGACGCAAGCGTTACTCGTCAAATGAAGATTGACGGACCACTAGTCCTTAACCAAGCGTGATATATAGAGCTTCGGCGCCAAAATCTCAGAAAAAGCTCGAAAACCCCCGGAGTTTTTCGAATAATTGAGGCAGGAACACTTCCTCAATGTTCCAAACTACGGAGACTTTCGAGTGACTGCTACTCTCCCCGAGAAGACCCGAAAACACAACGGCAAGAAGACCCGAAAACACATCGGCAAGAAGACCCGGGAACGCAACCGTAGGATTCTTCGCGAACGCCGGCGCAGGATCCTCATACGCATCGAGAATCGTCCTGGACCCGAACGCGACCAGCCCATGATGACCGCCACCAACATCCACTATGAACTGGCCGAGCGCGTCCAGGGCCTCGCCGCCGGCGGTATCGGCGCCATGCTCCTGTTGGTGCGCAAGATCGGCTTGATCCGCGACCTCGACCACAACCTCCACCTCCTCAAACGCCATTTGCCCTACCATGAATCCGATCACGTCCTGAACATCGCCTTCAACATCCTCGCGGGCGGACAACGCCTCGAGCACATCGAGCGGCGCCAACGATGAGGTCTACCTCGACGCCCTGGGCGCCGAGCGGATCCCCGATCCCACGACCGAAGGCGACTTCTGCCGTCGGTTCACCGCGACCGATGTCCAGACCCTCATCGACACCCTCAACGGTGTCCGCCGCCGCGTCTGGGCGCAACAACCCCCGGAGTTCTTCGACCAGGCGATCCTCGACGCCGACGGCACCCTCGTCGCCACCGCTGCCGAGTGCAAGCAGGGGGTCGATCTGTCCTACAACGGCATCTGGGGCTATCACCCCCTGATCCTCTCGCTGGCCAACACCGGCGAACCACTCTATCTGGTCAACCGCAGCGGCAACCGCCCCTCGCACGAGCACGCCGACATCTACTTCGATAAGGCAATCCACTTGTGTCGTGAGGCCGGCTTTCGCCGGATCATCCTGCGGGGGGACACCGCCTTCACTCAGACCAAACATCTCGACCGCTGGGACCAGGCCGGCGATGTCCGGTTCTACTTCGGCATCGACGCGATGCCCAACCTCAAGGCGTTGGCCGAGCAGTTTCCGGCCGACGCCTACAGCTTCCTGGAACGACCGCCACGGTATGAGATCAAAACCGTCCCCCGCCAGACACCCGAGCCCGTCAAGAGGCAGATCGTCCGACAGCGCCAGTTCGAGACGATCCATCTGCTCGAGGAGATGATCGCCGAGTTCGACTACTGCCCGGTCGCCTGCAAGACGAGCACTCGGGTGATTGTGCTCCGCAAGCGTCTCGGGATCGACAAGGGAGACGTGCGGTTGCGCGAGGAGTATCGCTATTTTTTTTATATCACTAACGATCGCACGTCCGCGGCCGCAGCGGTCGTCTTTCAGGCCAATGACCGGTGTGACCAGGAGAACCTGATCGCGCAACTGAAGAGCGGGGTGCGGGCGCTGACGACGCCGGTGGACACCCTGATCAGCAACGGGGCGTACATGGTGATGGCGTCGGTGGCCTGGAGCCTGAAGGCGTGGAGCGCCTTGCTGGTGCCGGTGACACCGCGGCACGCGGCGCAACACCGCGCCGAGCAGCGCGCGTGGTTGCGGATGGAGTTCGCGACCTTCCGCGCGGCGGTGATCGAGATGCCGTGCCAGCTGATTCGGAGCGGTAGTCGGCTGATCTATCGGCTGATGTCGTGGACCCCGTGGCCAGGGGTATTCCTGCGTCTGGTGGAGCGGTTGCACGGTTGCTGGTTGTGTTGAGGGAGGAACACCTGAAGTCGGGGTCCGGATGCCCCGATCCGTGCTGGCCATCGAACCGAGAGAGGCGGTGAGGCGATGAAGCAAACGAGTCGGGACTGGGGACCGGGCGTGGCCGTCCCGGCACGATGAATGTACGTAATTACATCTGCGATTGTTGTTTAACATTGGCGTAATATATTACGCTTGTTTTGGGACTAGTGGTCTGTCAATTTTTGATTGACGGGTATACTCTCTTCAGCTTGACCCGCGCGTCGGCGATCGTGACACGCCAGTTGATGGTGATTTTCGCCTTGTTGCGCTGAGTCTCCCAGACACCGACCTCCCTTCGGACCACCTTCGTCGCATCCAGGCGGCGATCAAGACATTGGCGGTCCAGGATGGAGAGTTCCGTTTCTGCCATGTTCAGCAGCAATTCCCGACCCGGGGTTTTCCCCTTGAAAAGACGCTGTTTTCGATCTCCCATTTCGCGAATCTATCCCGCATAATGCTCTCCTGAACCTCCCATTTTACCACTTGGGTCGAGGGAGTGGCTCACCATGGCTCTGGCTCCCGGTGAAGTGCGCAAGGATCTCTGTGCCGACACCCTCTTCCGAGCGCTCCGCTCCCATTTCGGTTCTCTTCCTGACCCGCGGTCCGGTGAGGTGGAAATCTCCTTGGTCGACGCCTTGATGTCGGCCTTCGCGATGTTCGCGCTCAAAGACCCGTCCTTGCTCGCCTTCGACCACCGCCGCCGCGACCCCAACGACAACTTTCGCTCCATTTATGGGATCAGCCACATCCCCTCCGACTCCCAGATGCGGGCTGTCCTCGATCCGGTCGATCCCGCGGGCCTGCGGCCCCCGTTCCGCGAGATCTTCCGTCGCCTACAACGCTGCAAGGAGCTCAAACGCTTCGTCTTTCTCGACGGCCACTACCTGGTGTCGCTGGACGGCACGACCTATTTCTCCTCCACCAAGATCCATTGTCCCTCCTGTTTGGAGAAGCACCATCGCGGCGGCGGCATCACCTATTCCCATCAATTGCTGGGTGCCACTCTGGTCCATCCCGACCTCAAGGAAGTCATCCCGCTGGCGCCCGAGCCGATCATCCAGCAGGACGGCCAGACCAAGAATGACTGTGAGCGGAATGCCACGCGCCGCTGGCTGAAACTCTTTCGCCAAGAGCATCCCCATCTGCCCGTGATCGTCGTCGAAGACGGCCTCAGTTCGAATGCTCCTCACCTGCGTGACCTCCGCGAGGCCGATGCCCACTACATCATTGGAGTCAAGCCCGGCGACCATACCTTTCTGTTCGCGCACTTGCAGTCCCTTGACGAGGCCGGCCAGATGCAGACCCTCACCTTGGTCGATCCGGCGACCAAGGTGCTGCATCATTTTCGCTTCTGCCAGGGCGCGCCGCTCAACGAGTCGAACCCTGACGAATTGGTGAACGTTCTGCTCTACTGGGAAATCCAGCCTGACCAAAAAGCCAAAGCCAAAGTCCAGCATTTCAGTTGGATCACGGACCTGGCTCTCAATGCCGACACCGTCTGGGACATGATGCGGGGCGGACGCCCCGCTGGAAGATCGAGAACGAGACCTTTAACACCTTGAAAAACCAGGGATATCACCTGGAACACAACTATGGACATGGCGAGGAGAACCTGTCGGTTGTGCTGGCCCTGCTGATGATGTTGGCCTTCTTGGTGGATCAAGTTCAACAACTGTGTTGTCCCTTGTTCCAGGCCGCCTGGAGCAAGATGAAAACCAAGTGCCACCTCTGGGAAGAGATCCGCCATCATTTTCGCACTCTGCTGTTTGATACGATGGCAGAATTGTTGATGGCTCTGATCCGTGGCATCGCACCGCAGAAGCCGGTGTTTGAGAATTCGTCGTAGGCCGACGGCGCCACGAGAGGACGAACGTGTGTCGTTCTTAAAGGCGCTGAACCAGCGTCGCGTTCGCGGTGCGCGGCCAACACCCCAAGGCAGTCGCCGAGCGCCGATTGGGGGCTCGTTTGTGCTCTGGCAAGCCCCCGCTCATCTCCCTCTCGGCCTGCGGAGGGTGACGAATCATGGAATCACTGTCAAAATGGGGAGACCAGGATGAGACGCACTCAAGTGGCCGGGAATTGCTGCATGTTCAGCCAGCTGCCATGGACGGGGGTGGGGTGGATCTCCAACCGAGCGCCAGGCGGCGCGCTTCCTCGGGGGCAAAGGCCTCGTACAGCGCTGCCGATTGTATGCGTGTTCAAGTTGTCCTGCACCCACCGCAGACCGATCGCCTCGGGGTAGATCTCATCCAGGATCACCCGCAGGCACTCGGCCCAGTCCACCTTGGTCCGACGGTCGCGGACGAACACCTTCCGCCATCCGCGAAGGGGTTCCACGAATCAGAATCGGTTGCAGACGCCCTTGCGTTCGTACTCGTAGTCATAGAGAACCGGGCGGCCCTCGCACGCGGGCAAGGGGATGCGGGTCTCGGCGATCAACTGCTTGGGCATCTCATCCCTGCCCACCACGGGATATCGCGGATCGTAGGGCAACTGATACAGATCCAGGAGATCCTCCATCCGGGCCACGAACTCGGCGTCAGCCTTGGGAGGAAAGCACCACGTCTCCTCGTGCCACGGGATCACGGCGTTTTTTTAAAACCTGCCGCACGGCCTCGGGGGAGACCGCGCCGTGGCCCAACGCCACCAGTCGGTCGGCGATCAGCCGCAAGGTCCAACGCTTGCGCCCCGGCGGCGGATCGCTCTTGGCGATCGCAATGATCTGCGCCGGCTCGCGTCGATCGACTTTGTAGGCTCCGCGTGGACGGGGTCGCGGAACCAGCGCCGATTCCAGCCCCTCCTCGACAAAGCGTTGCCGCACCCGTTCCACCGTCCGAGGCCCGATACCCAACGTGGCGGCGATCTCCTGGTCCGTGCGCCGCAATCCATCGACCGCCTCGTCGGCGAACAGGAGGAGGCGCGCTGGTTGAGCTTGCGGGCGGCTGCTTTGCCCGATGAGAGCATCGACCGCAACAGGGCTCGCTCCTCGTCGGTGAGGGTCACCTTGTATGTCCGTTTCCCGGCCACGGCGGACCTCCTTCGGTTGCTCCAGGATCTTGGGGTACAACCGAAGGATGGACACCCTCGCCATACTCGTCAATCGAATTTTGACAGACCACTAGCATACCGCAGGAGGATTTGGCTTGGCAAAACCGAGCATCCGCGCCGGAAACGGAGTCACGGGGGAATGGCACGAGGATAACGCAAAGCCTTGCCATTTAAACGTTTGCGACGATTGTAATTCTTACTGATCGCTGCGCAAAGAAGGTCAAGTTTTTGCAGAGTGAGGGTTTCGCCAATACCCTTCACCGACCGATCAGAAGCACCTCTATTTCCCAAGGGAACCAAGCCGTTCCACGTGTCAGGGCCTCACTCGAAGTCGCCTGGGAACGTTTGACCTCCTTTGCGCAGCGATCAGTAAATTATAAGATCACTTATTGTAAAAATTCGGGGACCGAGGCGCGCGGCACCTCAGTTTCCCTGCGGGTCGCACTTGAGAGCCGCGGCTCCGGGGTCAGGAACGCGAGCTCCTGGGATGGTAGCTTGGTGGTTGAATCGGACTTCCACCCGTCCCCACACCCAGGAGGTCACCATGGCTCAGTTTAACGTTCCCTCCACTCGCGACCCAATCGATTCCCTGCGCACCAACTCAAACAGAAACCAGGGCTCCCCTTCCTCGAACTCCTCTCGCGGTCGCTCGTCGAGGCCGCCTGCCGCCATTGCAACCATCAGTGGCGGAAACGCCTCTACACCCCCTGGATCACCTTGGGCCTGTTCCTCTCCCAGATCCTCGCCGATGACCAATCCTGCGATGACGCCGTCGATCGCTTCCAGAAGTTCCTCTACGACCAGGGGCTTCCCGCGGTGGCGACGGAGACGACCAGCTACGCTGAAGCCCGGCCACGCCTCCCCGAGACGCTTCCCTGGGAGTTGGTCCGCCGCACCGGGCCTGTGATCCCGCAACAAGCGTGCGATTGCTGGCTCTTTCACGGCCGCGCGGTCAAGATCCTCGACGGCTCGACCGTGCGCATGCCCGATACCCCGGAGAACCAGGCGGCGTATCCGCAACCGTCGTCTCAGACGCCGGGGTTGGGATTCCCGATCGCCCGCATCCTCGTGATCTTCAGCCTGGCCGTGGGGACGGTCCTCGATGCGGCGCTCGGGCCGTACCAGGGCAAGCAAACGAGCGAGCTGGCCCTGCTCCGACAGATCATCGCCGAGTTTCAGCCCGGTGACATCGCCCTGGCCGACCGCTGCTTCTGCTCGTACGGGGTGATCGCGGCCCTGCTGCGCGCGGCAGCGATGTGGGGGTGCGTCTGCACCCGTGCCGCAAGGCCGACTTCCGCCGGGGCCGCCGACTGGGTCGCGAGGATCATCTCATCACCTGGCCGAAACCCAAGGAGATCCCCGACTGGAGGAGTCGCGCCGAGTACGACGCGATGCCCGCGGAACTGACGTTGCGCGAGTTCCGCGTCCGGGTCAAAGACCCGACCAAGCGGGTCCGCACTCTGGTGGTTGTGACGACACTGGTGGAGGCGAAGCCGTATCGATCCGAAGAGCTGGGGAATTTGTTCCGTCAGCGGTGGGATGCGGAATTGGATCGGCGTTCCTTGAAGACTCAGATGAAGATGGAGATGTTGCGGACGAAGAGCCCGGCGATGGTGCGCAAGGAGGTGGCGGTGCATCTGCTGGCGTACAACTGGATCCGGGGTCTGAGGGCGGAGGCGGCGCGGGCCGGGGCAGTGCAGCCGCGGCGGCTCAGCTTCACGGGGTCGTTGCATACGGTGCGCGGATTCGAGGAGAGTCATCTGTAGGATCCGGTTCAGATCAAGGCGGATCTTCCGCGGCTGTTGGAGTTGATCGCGAAGGAAACGCGTGGACGCTCGCCCGGACCGGTACGAGCCGCGCACGGTGAGCGCCGGCCGAAGCCGCACCCGCTGCTGCGGATGCCGCGGAAGAGAGCGAAGCGGTTGATCAAGCGGGGTATAATACCTTATAATAAAGCATAGGATCAATTGCGAATCAGTGTCGCCGCAAGCTATTCAACAGCAGAGCCTTGCGTTATCCTCGTGCCATTCGAGTCACGGGGGGCATCTTCAAGGTCAGGAGGGGGGTCGGCCACCGGCACGTGACCACCACTCAGTTCGAGTTTCGCACTTTTGGAGGGGGTGGCCTGAGCAAATTTTCATGTCGGCTTCCTTGTGATCTTTTTGGCAACTTGTCGTGGTTGTGGCTTTCGACAAAGCACCACCACAAGGAAGCCGACCCATGGAACTTACCCCTTCCTTCGCGCCCCTGCTTCAGCACTTCTCCCCGGTTTTCACGGCCCCGACCTTCCAGACCTTTGTGTTCATCGTCAGGGAGCGATCCATTTCTTTCGGCTCACGCAGCGATCCCTGTTGTAGTTGTAAGTGCCTGTCTCTCAAGATGGTTCCAGCGTCCCGCCTTGTAGTACGAACGTAACAGTAGAACGGCCTCTGCACTGGTCTTGTGCCAGGAGATGCTCGGCCCCTTCAATCGCAGGTTCACGACACGGCGAATCGCACTCTCGACCGCACCACTACCGATCGGCAACTTCAACGCTGCCATCCGTGCGTA
>CAWDND010000086.1:0-61807 GCA_963803395.1 uncultured Planctomycetaceae bacterium | reverse complement strand
GACCGCTTCCATCAGCACGACGTGCCTCAAAAAAAGTCCGAAAGTCTAGTCTGACCCGCTCATCAAATACTTCGAGACGTCCGCGCAGCCCACCAGGAGGCGTGACGCCGGGCCGACATCGGTCCCCTTCGCCCGGCCCCCCGAGAGACGACCCCGGGTTGACCCCGAGGCCATTTTCCTTCGGCTCTCTCACCGGCCGAGGGTGAGGGCGTCCCCGCGTGATCCCCCTTGCCTTCTCTCCTCGCCGGATTGTTGGCCTGGTGCATGTGAACTTAGTATTTGGTTATGAATATGTTGATAAATAAATGTCTATTCATCTTCTTGTTTAATCAAATGAGCCTTACGTGGCCTGGGCCGAAAAAATAATCACAGATAGGACGAACTTGAGAGTATATTAGAAGGATCCGAGCTTCGAGATGTCAAGCCTTGAGTGCTCAGTGTCGAGCGGAGGGGGCCAGCGGAGGCTCAGGATTCACGAGGTCCTCGGGTGACTCGGAGGAAGTTGGGGTCCACCCGGAAGTACCATCGCGTTGCAATCTCGTGCAGGCGGTACGGCGGCACGTCATCAGGGCTGGGTTGGGCAACAAAAGACTTGGCTCCTCCTGCGTTTCGGAAGGTTGGTCCCCAATGCCTCCTCCAAGGCTTACAATCCTGCGACCCTCGGAGTGCGGCGAGGAATTCGTTCTCTGTCTTCAAGCTCATGTAGGCACGGATGATGCTGAACATCCAGAACCTGATCGACGAGGTCAAGGGCTTCGCGACCGTCCGGCCGATGCGCCGGCCCGACGGGAGGAGTGCGACGAAGTCTCTGGCGTGACAGCACATAAGGGGCATTCGGAGGCAGTGAAAAAAACCGGGCGACCGGGGCATCGCCGCCGGTTGAAGGGGGAGCGGGGCCGCGGGACGTTGGTGCAGGAGAAGCCGTCGCGCGTCGGGATGATCCCAAGCACAGGCCCGCTCGCCCTCCGAAGGCTGGCCGATGGGAAGCAAACGACGATCCCTCCGCTGATCCGAGGGACGATCGCCAAAGACACCATCGTCGCCACCGATCAAGGATGAGATCTCTGGGCGCTTGACGGAGTGGGGATGCACCCCTCGCACCGTGTGTCCTGCGGTGGGGGAGTTCGCGTGGGACGAGTCCTGAGAGGAGTTGATCAAGCTCTTCGCTGGTGAGAACTTGGAGCGGCGCTGAAGGACTTGGATGGACGACGCACATCCCTTGTCGGTCCCGGGTGCGACGATCACGCGACAGGTGCTCTGGCTGGCCGCGCCGGTGCTGGTCGAGCAGGCACTGCTCTACCTGGTGATGCTCTCGGACACGCTCCTGACCGGACGTTACTTCGCGGAGGAGCATCTGGCGGCGGTGACGGTCGCGACGTATCTTCTCTGGTTTCTGGGGAGCCTGTTGACGGTTGTGTCGGTGGGGGGAACAGCGCTGGTGGCCCGGTGGGTTGGCGCCAGCAACCCGAGGCCGCCGCGCGGGTCTGTCAGCAGGCGGTCGCGCTGGCGCTGGTCATCGGAGGTGTGACGCTGGCGGTCGGCTGGGGCCTGGCGCCAGTGGTCGTCCACGCGATGAACCTGACGGGCCTGGCGGCGACGTCCGCCGTCCGGTTCCTCCGGATCGTGCTGAGCGTGACCCCCCTGCTCGCCTGCACGACGGTAGGGGTCGCCTGCCTGCGGGGGGCGGGCGACACAAGGACCGGGATGTGGGTGATGAGCCTGGTCAATGCCCTCAACGTCAGCCTGAGCTGGTCGCTGGTCCAGGGCTTCGGGGGGCTGCCGAGGCTGGGGTTCTCGGGGATCGCGCTGGGGACGGCGGTCGGCGAGGGGGTGGGCGGGCTCCTCATCCTGGCCGTCCTGACGCGGGGCCGGTCGGGGCTCTGGCTCGACTGGCGGGGGATGCGCCCGGTCTGGCACGAGATCCGGCGTATCCTCTGGATCAGCGTGCCGGCGGCGGGCGAGAGCCTGACGAACATCACCTGCCAGCTCTGGTTCCTCAGCCTGATCAACCGCCTGGGCGCGACGGCCACGGCGGCGCACGGGGTGGCGATCCGCTGCGAGGCGATCGCGTTCCTGAGCGTGACAGCGTTCTCGGTGGCCGCGAGCACGCTGACGGGTCAGTATCTGGGGGCACGCCGCCCCGACCTCGCCGGCCGGGCCAGCCGGACAGCCTGGGGCCTGGGGGTCGCCGTCCTTGGCGTGCTCGGGGTTGTGCTATATACCCAGG
This sequence comes from uncultured Planctomycetaceae bacterium, assembly GCA_963803395.1. GTDB lineage: Bacteria > Planctomycetota > Planctomycetia > Isosphaerales > Isosphaeraceae > JAFANO01. The sequence continues at coordinate 59,580 of CAWDND010000086.1, read as the reverse complement.
CCGTGCCGATGTTCGCGCTCTTCCTCGGCGGGCGGCAACCCCAGGTCGCCCGCGAGGGGGTGCCCATCCTGAGGATCGTCGCGTTCGCCTTGCCCGCGCTGGCGACGATCAACGTCCTCGGCGGCGCCCTCCGGGCGCGGGCGACACCCGATGGCCCTGGGCCATCGTCCTGTTCGGCTATCTCCTGGTCCGAATCCCCCTGACATATCTCCTGGTCACCCCCGAACCGGAAGGAGGCCTGGGCTGGGGCCTTTCCGGCGCCTGGATCGCCATGCTCGCCGACCTCTCCGTCCGCGCGTGCCTGATCGCCGCACGGTTCCTGCACGGCGGATGGCGGCTCATCCCGCTCTGAGGCATCCCGCCAGCGCGTGCAGGCACAGGAACAAGGGATGACGCTTAACGTATAATAAAAGACAAAGAAATAATGAATGATCAATAATTAAGATGGCAGATCTCAAAATCCCGGTCTGTCATCTGACCTCTGTCTCCACGTTGGCGTCTGGCTCAGAAGGCCATCAGGGACGTGCGCTGATCGCGGTCGATGTGGAAGAGGCGATCGAGGTTCGAGGTCCGGAAGACCTGCTGGAGGACGGGGGACATCTCGCAGAGGCGGAGCTTGCCTTGCGCGGAATCGATGCGGCGCTGCAACAAGATCAGCTTGCTCAGGAGCGAGCTGGAGATCAGCGTGACATCCGAGAAGTCGAGCACGAGCCGGATCGGGGTTCCATCGTTCGGCAGGATCGCGGCGATCTGTTCCGACACGTCGCGAACGGTGCGCTCGTCGAACAGGTGGCGGTCTTGGAACCGGACGACCGTCACGCCATCAACCTCGCGGACAAAGATCCGGGACGTAGAGGTCATGAGTAGGCACTCCCGAAGGACAGGGGGGGCTGGGCGACCGCCTCGCCTCTGTCGTGAAGGGATCGTGAGGCTTCACTACGAGAGCTTTTTGCGACGGGTCCCACGAAGCAAGCCGTTACCCAGGGAATTCTTCGAAGGACCGCGCTGGGGTGGCTGGGGCGGCAGTTTTGGCAGGGGCGACCCGTTCGGAGGAGGACTCGATGAGGGAGTCTCGGCCATCGCCAGCGCCGCGGCGCGATCGGAGGCGAACGAGAACAACGTGTCGAGCTTGCTGATGCGGAAGACCTCAGTGACCGTCGAATCGACGTTGCAGAAGATGAGCCGGCCGCCTCGCTGCTTCGCCGACCGGTGCAACGACAGAAAATTGCCCAGCGCCGCTGAGCCTGCGAAGTCCACCCCCAGCAGATCGATCACCAACTCGGGCCGCCCCTTCGCGCCGAGGTGTGCCTCGTATTTTCTGCGAAGATCCATGACCGGGGCAGGGTCGAGTCGCAGGCAGTCCCAGAATTCGGCGACCAGAATCCCGTTGATGTTGTGGACCTGAACCCGTGGGTTGAGCATGGAAGGAGTATCCGCGGCGGACCAGGGGTGAGGCGGTGGTAAACAGCAGTGATGATAGTGATTGAGAAATGAGCAGGCGGCGCGAGTCGCTCCCGCGCATCAGGATCACACCTTCGGATCCTCCCGAAGGCTTTGGCGAAAGCGCTTCCTGTGTTTCGGAGATCTGCTCACTTCAAGTCCGCCATAACTCTCTGAGATTGAAGGGCTTAGGCTGGGGAGCGAGGCTGCTCGCCCTCTCTGCCGCAAGTCCTTGCACATTGGCGGCTTAAGGCAGAATGTGATGGCATCGGTCCCCGAAACACAGGAAGCGTTCTGGCGAATTGTGTGCCATCGCAAGCGATTCCCATAAGTCATCGTAACAGGCCGACCCTGTCGACGAACAGTGCAACCTTCCAAGAATCGCTCCTCCCGACCCGATCCAGCTCTCGGAGGATCCTTCCCACAGAGGGCATGTGCTTTGCGAACTCACCCGCATTTTCGTCCGGAAGATGTAGGGGATCGACGGCCGTTTCTCCGAAGAGGGTGCGCCTCCCGGAATTCGGACGGAGCTCCGGTGATCCTGGGCATGGAGGGGAGAAGGTTGTCCCATCTTGCGACGACCGGCACCAGCCGAACGAGGCCCCGGTCGGCCCCCGGAAATCACCCCTGCTGGGGGGTGCCGATATGATATTCTGAAACAGTTGCCGGGCGGCCGGGCCCAGGGCCCGCCGGCCCGGGACTCGCGCGCGGGGCGGAGTGAGGCGCAACGATCGCCGGACCCGCGTGCTGGCCCTCGCCGCCACCCCGAGTCAATGCCTTAACCAAAGGGATTTGACCCATGCGTCGCGTCACGTTTTTCCTGGTGGTCTGGGTCGCATCGGCAATCCGACCCGCGTGCGCCGAGAGTTGGGTCGAAACCATCTTCCCCGAACGGTCTTTCGACTTCGGCATCGTCGCGCGGGGGTCGAAGCTTCACCATTCGTTCCGGCTGGTCAACACGACCGGCCAGGACATCCACGTCGCCGACTGGCGGATCAAGTGCGGATGCACCGAGGTCCACGTCGGCGCGCGATGTTCCCCCGGGCACACAGACCTCAATCGAGGCGGTGGTCGACACCACCAAATTCCTCGGCCACAAGGCTTCGGGGCTGACCCTGGTCCTCGACCGCCCTTACTTCGTCGAGGTGGATCTGAACCTGTCCTGCTTCATTCGAGGAGACATCCTGCTCAACCCGGGCCAGGTCGATTTCGGAATCGTCCAGCGCACTGCGCAACCGACCGTCTCGCTGACCCTGAGTTACGCCGGTGCGCAACCTAACTGGAGCGTCACCCGGATGCAGACCCAGAGCGCACACGTCGCGGCCAAGCTCACGGAACTGGGCCGGTCCTACGACGGTCAGATGCAGTACCAACTGACTGCAACCCTGAAGCCGACCGTCCCCAACGGCCACTTCAAGGACGAGATCCTCGCCTTCACCAACGACCCGGCCAGCACGACCCTCCCTATCGCGGTCACAGCGTACGTGCAGTCGGCCTTGACCGTCTCGCCTTCATTCCTCAACCTGGGACGCGTCAAGCCGGGCGAGGTGGTCAAGAAAACCGTTCTCGTCCGGTCGGTGCAACCGTTCAAGCTCTCGGCGCTCAAGCCGAGCAAGGACGATCTGGCAGCCACACCCGACCTTGAGGGGTCCCGGCCCCTGCACACGGTCAATATCACCTTTACAGCCCCCAGGCAGTCAGGGCCGTACAACGCGGTCTTCGAGATCGCGACCGACCTGAAAGATGAGCCCCCCGCCAGGATCAACACGTTCGCGACCATCGTCCCCTGATCCCACCCCTTTGACCCCTGAAAAAACATGAGAGCCCTTTTGCCACCGGGGCAAAAGGGCTCCACCGGGATGGAATTGGAGTCCCGAGGCCTGAACCGGACCCGCACGCGTTCGCGTGGATCAGGCCTGACCCTGGTAGATGCAATCAACGACGAGAACAGTTGCCGCCGGGACAAGTCGAGGCGGGAGAGTAGTAGGAGGGATAGTAGGCGGTCTGAGGAGGAGCCACCGCCGCTGGTGCTTGGGTAACCGCCTGCTGAGGAGCGGCGGGGGCGCAGCGTAACCCTGCGCAGCAGAAGCATGCGCCACGTAGAGGGGCGAGGCATAGGTCTGAGCGGCGCACGGCGTTCCGGGCTGGCAAGCATAGGTCGGCGCGTACGTGGAGGAATAGCTAGGCGAGGCGGAGCTGCAGTAGCCTGACGCGCAGGGGCGACCGCCGCCGAAGAGCCCTGACGTCGTGGCCAACGCTGTCAAGAGAACGAACTGGTGCATTAGAAGATCCCCTTTGCAAAGTTGTTAAATCGAGTTGGTGAATGCGGAGTGGCTCCGCATCGGGTGCCTCTCGCCCCGAAGGGCTCAGGCCATCGGCGTGTCGGTGAGATCGTCAAGCCCGTGACCGGGCCACACGCCCAGCTCCATCCCAGACGCAGGTTACCGCTCGGCGACACCTAACCCGACCTGGAGTCCGGCCGCTGCCACCAAGTCGGCCCGATTTTAGGAAGCAAAGTATCAAGTCGCCAACGCTGATTTGGCAAATTTTTTCGAATTTAATAAGATTTCGGATTACAGGGAATATATAAAATCTTTGTTTTGGGCAATCGATCAAATGAGGGTTCTCGGGGAAATATGGCAAGAGGGTCGAAAGCCCGAGATGATCGAGTGGCTCAAGAAGTTCGGCACGGTGCGGCCAGGGGGATGGCAGCTTCAGGAACACTTTGACGGAGAGATCAGGTGCGAGGGAGGGGACGGGGCCGTTTCCATCGTGGATCTCGGCTCCGAGTCAAGATATCTTGAACATGCGGATCGTAGTCTTTCGGGCTTGCCGGAGTCAATCCCAAGGATTGGCGAAGGATTCCCGAACGTTGGAGCAGTGCGGCCTCGCGTGTGCCAGTTCCGGAGTTGACAAAGCTCCAAGGTTCCTTAAGCTTCTCCCCACGAGATCACCGAGCGCGTGGAGGCTGGACCTGGACCAGGTCTTCGAGGCCGCAGATACAGTCCACGCTCGGAATGCGGCACGGAATGAGGAGCGATCGGGGAGAGGTCCCTGACCCCGAGCGCCGGGAGTCACAATGACGCTCACGTTCACCCGACGCAAACCCGGTCTCGACGACGCGGAGAGCCGCCTGGCGTTGGCGGTGGCCGACGCCAACTGGTTCACGACCGAGAACCTGTTCCGCGAGATCCGGCGCGACGACGTCGCGACACTGCTGCTGAAGTGCATGGATTATCGCAACGCCTGGCAACGGGGCTTGCGTCCCTGGGCGTGGGGCAGCGCCTTGACGCAGAGCTCGCCCGGTCTCTGGCGGCGCGACCTCGTCTTGCCCAGCGGGTGGATGAAGCGGTTTCCGAGCCTGGGGATGCGCCCGATCGAGTGGTCGATCCGCCAGTGGCGGCGCGTCGATGGCGCGGTGGGCCGTCTTGTGCTCGTCATGACGTACCCGCATTACCTCTATCTCCGCGACCTCGTCCGCCCTGAGCGAAACGTCTATTTCAACGTGGACGACTACACGCATTACTGGCCCCAGTTCGCCGACCGGATCCACGAGCTGGAGCATCGCGCGGTCCGCGAGTCCGACCTCACGATCTGCGTCTCGCAGCTCCGCGCCGACGAGCTGTGCGCCGCAGTCCCCCAGGCCTCGGACAAGGTCCGCCACTTGCCGCACGGCGCCCCCAGCGTGTCGCTGGCCGAGCATCCCTGGGAACGGCCAGCCCCGCCCCCCGATGACCTCGCGGCCCTGCCCCGGCCGTTGCTCGGCTACGTCGGATCGATGGAGGGCCGGATCGATTGGAAGCTCTTGACCCGCCTGAGCGAGGCGCTGCCGAAAGCGTCGATTGTCCTGATCGGCAAGCCCGTCCCGGATCGGTCGGGGTCCTGGTACGCGGATTTCCAGCGCTGCCCGGCGCGGCCCAACGTCTACGCGCTGGGATGGCGGTCGCAGGAGGTAATCCACCGGTACAACCGCGCCTTCGATGTCTGCTTGATCCCCTACGAGGTCAATCACCCGTTCAACCGCGCGTGCAGCCCGACAAAGATCATGGATTACATGGGCTCGGGACGGCCGATCGTCTCGACGGCCCTGCCCGAGTGCCGGCTCTACACCCACCTGTTCCCCGTCGCCGCCGACGCGGACGCGTACATCGATGCTGTCCGCACGATCCTCGACGCGAACTCCGACGACGGCCGCGCCGCCGATCGTCACGACTGGGCGCTGCGCCCACACCTGCCGCAAGGTCGCCGATCGCCTGCTGAGCTGGCTCCCTCGCTGAGCAAGACCAGGTTCCCAGAATCGGAGACGGGTGGCGGTGCCGTGGCCCAGGCGGTTACATTCGGTCTCTTCTCGAGGCCGTCTGTGCTTCGACCCTGCCCCTTTGCGTCCATCGGGGAGCCTGCTACATGAGCCTCGGCCTGCGCGTGCGCCTGTCGATCATGATGCTGCTGCAATATTACGTCTGGGGCATCTGGCTCCCGATGATCGCCCAGCGGATCGGGGGGCCCGGGTCGCTCGAGTTCGACCCGCGCGAGCAAGGCTGGATTTTCACGGTCTACGGCTTCGGGGCCATCCTTGGCCCGATGATCTTGGGCCAACTGGCCGACCGTTGGTTCGCCACCGAGACGATCCTCGCCTTCTGCCACCTGATCGGCGGGGGCTCCTGATCGGGGCCGCCTCTGCCACGAGCTTCTGGCCCTTGTTCATCTCATTATTTATTTATTGCAATCTCTACATGGGATCGCTGGGCCTCACCAATTCGATCACGTTCCGCAACGCCGGGGAGTCGAGCTTCGCGGGCATCCGGCTGTGGGGCACGATCGGCTGGATCGCGGCCGGGAACCTCTATGCCGTCTACCTGTCGAGCCGGGACGTGGTGTTTTTGCAGCCGTTCTTCGACCTTGTGAGCACGCCGTCCAACCGCGATTGTCTGCGGTTGGCCGGGTTCGTCTCGCTGCTCTACGCGGCTCTATTGCCTCACGCTGCCGCACACGCCGCCGGTTCCGGCCAAGGAAACCGACCCGATCGACAAGCGGTCGGCCGTCCTCGAGAGCCTCGAACTGATGCGCTTCCGCTCGTTCGCGGTGCTCGTGATCGTCGCCGGCCTGATCGGCATCATGCTCGCTTTCTACTTCGCCTGCGAGAATTTCTTCCTCGAGGAGATCGGCATCGAACCGGGACCCGGTCGGCAGCTACATGACGATCGGCCAGATTGCCGAGGTCGTGGTCATGGTGCTGGTGCCCGCTGTCGGTCGCCAGGCTGGGCGTACAAATGACGATGCTCCTCGGTGCCGGCGCCTGGGCGCTGCGGTTCGGCCTGTCGATCTTTGGCTATCCGTTCTGGCTGATGATCACGACCATCGGCCTGCACGGGTTCTGCTTCGGCTTCTTCTTCGTCGTGGCCCAGATGTTCGTCGATCGGTCGGCCAGCGCGACATCAAGGCCTCGGCCCAGAGCCTGCTCATCTTCGTCGTTTACGGGCAGGGCACGATCCTCGGCAGCGTCCTGACCGGCTAGATCCGGAACTACTTCGGGAACGACTGGCCGAAGATCTGGGCCGGGCCTTTCGTGCTGACGATCCTCTGCATCCTGATCTTCGCCGCGTTCTTCCGCGAGGAGGAGATCCGCCAGCCGGCGATGGAGGCGGATCAGGCCCTGGTTGAGGATCGATCGGGCGGATGACCCGGTCCGTAGTACAGACCCTCACCCCAACCCACTCCCGGGGACCGAGCAGGCATCCGACGCCCTCTGCCCCGGGAGCGGGTTGGGGTGCAGACGTTCCTACAAGAGCCTCAAGGAGGCAGAAACTTGCGCAACCTCCTCCGGGTCGCGGTGCAGGCCGTCGACCTCGTGGTTGAGCCGGCGCATCGTCCGGGCGTCGATCTTGCCGGCGAGGCGGTTGAGGGCCTCGGCCAAGGCGGGGAATCGCCGCAAGGTCGCCTCACGGACGAGCGGGACGGCCTCGTAGGGAGGGAAATAGCGACGGTCGTCCTCCAGCTGCACCAGGTCGAGCGTGGCGATCCGGCCGTCGGTCGAGTCGCCCGCGGCCAGGTCGATCGAGCCCTGGGCGACGGCCTGATAGAGCAGGTTGCGGTCCATCTCGCGCGGGGCGTGCGCGAACTCCAGGCCGTACGCCTCGACCAGGCCCGGATAGCCGTCGGGCCGGTTCATGAACTCGGGGCCGAACCCGGCGCGGATCACGTCGAGGTGTCGGCTCAGGTCCGAGATCGTCCGGATCCCGAGCCGCTCGGCCTGCTCGCGGCGCATCAGCAAGGCGAACGTGTTCTCGAAGCCGAACGGGTCGAGGCACGCGACACCGTCGCGCCGGGCCAGGACCTCGCGGACACGTCCCAGGACGCGGGCTCGGGTCGTTCTGGGGCGGCTCCTTGAGGATGGTCGTCAGGGCGGTGCCGGTGTATTCGACGTAGGCGTCGAGCCCTCCCTGCCGCAAGCGCGTTGTAGCAGACGAGCGTCCCGCCCAGGTTGAATCGGCGATCGACCTGTCACGCCGTGCGCGCCTCGACGAGGTCGGCAAGCATGTGGCCGAGGAGGATCATCTCGCTGCCGTCCTTCGAGCCGATGACGATCGTCCGGCCTTGCGATCGGCCCGGCCGGTCGGCCCACCAACCCCAGGCGGCCAGGCCCAGGAGGCCCAGGACGGCCAGGGCGGCGACGACGGCGCGGGTGCGGGAGTGGCGCGGGCGGGTCGGGTCCAGGGCCCGCTCGATCTCGCCCAGTGCGGCGTCGCAGGCCAGCGCCAGCAGCGCCGCGGGGACCGAGCCGAGCAGGATCAGCCGCGTGTCGGCAAGCGCGACCCCCCGGAAAATGTAGCTGCCCAGGCCCTTGGCGCCGATGGCGGCGGCGATGGTCGCCATGCCGACCGAGGCGACGGTCGCGACCCGGACGCCCCCGAGCAAGATCGGCACGGCCAGGGGCAGCTCGACGAGCCACAGCCGCTGCCAGGCGGTCATCCCCAGCCCGAGCGCCGCCTCGGCCACACCCCGGTCGATGCTTCGCAGCCCGAGGATCGTATTCTTGATGATCGGCAGCAGTGCATAGACCACCAGCGCCCCGCGCGGGGGGCTTGCCGATCTGACCTTGAAAGACGATCAGCAAGAACCCGAGCAGCGCCAGGCTCGGGACCGTCTGGAGCACGTTGGCCAGGCCGACGACCGCCCGCTCGGCCGTGCGCGAGCGCGTCGCCACGATCCCGAGCGGGACTCCAAGCGCGACGGCGACCACCAGCGCCTCGACGACCAGATCGAGGTGCGCGGCGGTCGCTGCCACCAGCGCCCACCGCTCGGTCCAGGCGAGGTCGAGCAGGTCGATCATGGAATCTCCCCCGGCTCGACCGCGATGACGGCCTCGGCCTCCTGGAAGAAGGCCCGCACGAAGTCGTTAGCCGGCCGGTCGATCAGGTCGGCGGGCCCGCCTTGCTGGATCAGCCGACCGTGATCGACCAGGGCCAGGCGGTCGGCAATTCGGCAGGCCTCGCGGATGTCGTGGGTGACGAAGATCACCGTCTTGCCAAGCCGGCGCTGGAGGCGGCGGAACTCGTCCTGAAGCTCGCGCCGGGTGATCGGGTCGAGAGCCCCGAAGGGCTCATCCATCAGGATCAGGTCGGGGTCGGCGGCGAGCGCGCGGGCGACCCCGACGCGCTGCCGCTGGCCGCCGCTGAGCTGATGCGGCCTCAGCCGCGCGAACCGCGCCGGGTCGAGCCCGACCACCTCCAGCCGCTCCCGGGCCTTCGCGACGCATTCCGAACGGGGCCGCCCCTGGATCCGGAGCACCAGGCCGACGTTGGCCAGGATGTCGAGATGCGGCATCAGCCCGACGTCCTGGATGACGTAGCCAATCGATCGTCGGAGCGCGATCGGCTCCCACGCCGACGTCGGGACGTCGCGCACCAGGACCGTGCCCGAGGTCGGCTCGATCAGCCGGTTGACCAACTTCAGCAGCGTCGTCTTCCCCGAACCGCTCGTGCCCAGGATGGCCAGTAACTCACCGGGCACGACCTCCAGGCTCACCCCGCGCAACGCCTGATGACCTTCGGGATAGGACTTGCAGACCTCGCACCAGGCGACGGCGGGCGATCTCGACATCGGGCACTCCATCCGTCGGGCGTGGGACACGCCTCCTCGAGACCGGGGTGTCGCACACTCGGTCCGGGAAGGTCGATTCCTGAGCCCCTCCAGGGCGGGAAACGATGATCTGGACAGCTTATCACACATTCATCACTCGTCGGATAGCGAGACATTCCAAGCATTGCGGGGATCGTCCCCGAAGAGTCCTGTAGGGTGGGCACCATCCATCCGTTGTTGGATGGATGGTGCCCACCCTACAGGACGACTGACCCCTTTGGGTGCCCTTGACAGGGTGAGGCCATAGAGAGGTTAGGCCTCGGCCTCGGGGAACTCGACCGTGAGCAACTGGTCGAGCATGTAGGGGCACACCACCGGAAACCGGTCGAGCGACAACCCTGTCTCGGCGGCAGCCCGCTCGACCGCCTCGGGGTATACCTCCGCGAGAACATCCTCGGCGTGATTCCGGAGCACTCCCCGACCGGCGAGCCGTTTCAACTCCTGCCGTTGTTCGATCACTGTGGCTCGCCAACTTCGCGAGTGACGATCCGGCTGGGGGTCCCACTTCAGGAGGTGGGCCAGCAACACAACCAAGCGGCTCTCCACCTCCCGCCGATCCCGCCGCGCCATGTCCGACAGGTACTCCGCAAGGTGAGGCAGATCGAGATCCTTGGCCCGCCCGTCGCGAGCCAACTCGGCCATAGCCTCCAGCCAAGCCGTCTCGTCTCGCTCATACAGAGCGGGGAGTGTATCAACCATTCGGACAGCCATGCTTCACGCGTTCGGGGACACTTGACGCCACGCCATACACGATAACACAACGGATCGCTTTTCGAGCGAGGACGAGATCAGCAGCACTCTTTCGGGAATCACATCGGAGATGCCACGAGCCGATACGCCGGCGCGAAAGCCCCCGCGTCCGCCCACGACCCAACCACGCAAGCTCTACGAGACCGATCTAACCGACGCTCAGTGGGAGATTTTGAGTCTCCTGCTGCCACCGGCATCGGGCGGGGGGCGGCCCCTCACCCTGCGGGCTTACGGACGATGCCCTCTTCCGGTCGAAGCGGGGGGAAGGAACCGCGTCGAGGTGGCTTTCGAACACCAGTGAGCGACAAGACGGCCGCAGGGCCGACGTCGCGGAGGATGCGGTCAGCGATCCATGACGGGGGCGGTCCGTTGCCGAGGGGCCTCGCCCTCGGCGACATCCATCGGCGTGTCGGCTGGCACGTCGGTCCAGGCCTCGGTCCGCCCCGACGGCCAGCGCACCTCGACCCGCTCGGCGGGGTGCCGTCCCAATCCCGATGAGCAATCGAGGATCATTGCGGCTGTGATAGCTCGTGCCGGCGACGACCTCGCGCTTCTGGGTGAGCCGACCGGCCCGGACCGTGACCCGGGCGCCGACGGGGGACCGGCTGCCCGCCTCTCTCGCACCTCCGGCTCTGAGCTTCAGCCGAAGGGCGTGGCCAAGGCGTGCGGATTCATTGCGGAACAAGGTGGGGGGGCGGTTGTTGAGAGTAACGATCAAGTCGGTGTCGCCGTCGTTGTCGAGGTCCCCGGAGGCCACGCCCCGGCCGAGCCAGAGTCCACGGAAGTACGGGCCGGCCACCCCCGAGGCGTCGGCGAACCGGCCTCCGCCCAGGTTCCGAAACAACTGAGAGCCTGTGAAACGTTCGACTAACGTACACTAGGTTGTCGGGCCTTCATTTTGCCGAATCTCTTGGTTTTCAGTGACTTGTGTCGATAAAGCCCCAGACCCGGTGTGTGAATCAAACTCGATTGTTTCACAGGCTCTGAGGGGTCATCCGGTAGAGCTTCCCGACCGGCGTGAGGTCGTTGACGTGGCCGTTGGTGATGAACAGATCGGGGAGGCCGTCGATCTCGTCGTCGAGGAAGCCCGTGCCAAATCCGAGCTTGCCCTGCGTCGGGGCCTTCACCCTCGACGGGGCCGTGGTGACCTCGAACAGCCGAGGGCGGCGTTGCGGTACAGCGTGACGCCCTTTTCGTAGAAGTTGGTGATGAGCAGGTCGGTCCGGCCGTCCCCGTCGTAGTCGCTAATTTCACCTGTTCTCTGCGGATTCCAATCCTCGGGTGCGCGTACCTCATCTGCGAAGCGAGTGCGAGCCGTAGAATACATGGGCGCGGCCACGCGCCGACGGGATGGTGCAAGGGCCTGGGGGAAAGATGCGACGACACGCCGCGAGCTCCGCGATCCTGGTTGGCGTGGTCCTGGTGCACTGCGGGAGTGCTGCGAGCCGAGCCCAGAGCCCCGACGAATTGGAAGTGCACCTGGCGGAGCTTCAGAGCCAGGTCGACGATCCGAATCTGAAGATCGAGAAGCGGCAGCAGATCGCGATGGAGATGGTGGCCACGCTCGATCGTGCCGCGCAGGCGGCGCCGACCGCCGAGGGACGGCGTGCCCACTGGGCCGAGGCTGTCCGCCGGCTCGATCAATTCCGCGAACGCAATCCCGAGATGCCTCAGTCGGACGCGTTCCCGTTCCAGGCGGCGGTCTACCTCTGGGCACAGGCGCGGAGCTGGTCGCAGCAATGGGAACTCGCGCCGACCGATCACGCGGTGCGCGACCATGCGATCGCCGACCTCGACGCAGTGCTCGCCCGGCTCCGACCGATGGGCGAGACACTCTGCGGATCGAGCGAGGTGTTCGCCCAGAACGTCCGGTTCCGGCTCGCGGAGTCGCTGGCCGATCGGGCGGAATTCGAACCCAAGGATGCGGAGTCGCGGCGGGTCCGGGAGCTCGAGGCCTTGCAGTTCCTGGAGCCGATCCCCTCCGAGCCGGAGCTCCAGGGATTCGCGCGCCTGCTCCGCGGCGAACTTCTCGGCCGGCTCGGGAAAGCGGACCAGGCGCTCGCGGAAATCGATGCGGCGGCGAAGGCCACGCCGGCCCCGCCCGCCACGGACGTGCTCGAGGCGCGGGTCGCAGTGCTGATCCGCTCCGGGCGGTTCGACAACGCGCTGAAGGCCGTCGCGTCGGGGCACGTTGATGAGGTGACGCAGAGTTGGCTCGCCATTCGCGTCCGGCTGGCGCAGCGGGCGAGTCGGCCGCCGGGGGGAGCCCGGACGGCGATCGACTCGGCGGTGTTCGCGCAGGTCAAGGTATTGCGGAAGTCGGGGAGGCCCGAGGCCCGGCTGGCGCTGATCGCGCTGGCGCGGGGCCTGTCCGAGCCCGACACGAGCCAGGAACCGGACGCCTGGGACGCGGTGGCCGAGGGCGCCCTCACTCTGGGCGACCTCGCCCGCGCCGGCGCCCTTGAGGTCAAGGGCGCCGCACGCGCCGAGGCGCTCGGCAAGCCCGACCAGGCCGCGGCACTCCGCCTCCGCGCCGGCGCACTCCTGTTCCAGGCGGAGCGGTTCCTCGAGGCCGACGCGCTCCTCTCGAGGGTCGCCGACGACCCCAGGGCCGGCTCGTTACGCCCGAGGGCCGGCCTCCTCCGCGCCCTGGGCCGGGGCCGAGCGGTCGCCTTGCGGTTGCCGGGGGCCTCGCCACATGCCTATGCCCAGGCGCTCGAGGCGCAGATCCGCGACTTCCCGAGCGACCCTTCGACCAGCGAGGCCCGCTGGCTGCTCGGCCGGCTCCGGCTCGCGGCGTCCGACCGCGTCGCGGCGCAGGCACTCTGGACGGGCATCCCGCGCAACGACCCCCGCTGGCTCGACGCACAGCTTACGGTGGCCAGTCTCCGTCAGGATGACCTCGATACCCAGAGGATCAACAACGACCGCGAACGGGTCATCCAGCGATACAAAGAGGCCCGTGACTTCCTGAGCGCAATCCTCGACCAGGTGCAGAGTGACTCCGAACGGGTCGCGGTCCAGCTCGGGCTCGCCCGGCTCGACCTGACGCCCGAAGTCGGCCACCCGGACGAGGCCCGCCAGACTTGCGAACGGGTCCTCCGCTCGGCCGGCCAGCCCGAGCAGCGCGACCAGGCCCGGCGGCTCAAGATCCTCGCGCTGGCCGAACTCGGCCGGTTCATTGAGGCCGAGCAAGCGGCCCGCGCCGAGGTCAACCAGGCGCGGCCCGCCGATCTGATCCATACGGTCCGGCTCCTCGATCAGGTCGCCTCGGAATCCGAGTCGGACCTCCGTCTCAGACGGTTCGGTCTGATCCTCCGCATCCTCCTGGCCCGGATCCTGGAGCGCCCCGAGGAACTCTCCCGCGAGCAGCGATGGGAGGCACAGCTTCGCCAGACTCGCGCCCTGCTCTTCAGCGGCGACGAGGCGCGTGCTCGGACGTCGCTCGCCGAATGGGGCGCGACGACACCCCCATTTCCCAGCAGCGACCGGCTCCTCAGGGACCTGGCGGATACCTACGCCCGCCTCGACGTCTTTGAACTGGCCGTCGACGTTCAGCGGCTCCGGATGCAGCGGAACCCGACCGGGTCGCTCCCCTGGTTCGCGGCGCGCTACGGATTGGCTCTGGCCTATTACCACTCCGGTCGCGCCAAGGACGCTCGCCAACTGATCGATGCCACGACCATCCTCCACCCCGACCTCGGCGGCGGTGACCTCCGCGAGAAATTCGTCCGCTTGCGCCAGCGGCTCGATCCGGAGGAATGACCCTTCGCCTTGAGACGCTTCCCGGATCGATCTTGCCCACAGCCGGGGACGGCGGTGCTCGCTCGGGGACAGCCCGCCACCCCCGAGCGAGCACCACCACCTCGGGTTGCGGTGGAGACGTGACCACGCCCGAGGCGTACGAGCACCCCGTCCCCCTTCGGGGGCAACAGGGTCCTCGTCCCCTCGCCGCGCCCGTCAGTTCTGGTCGATCCAGTTGATCGCGCTGGGCCACCACGGGGGATCGACCGTCTGGCGGAATCCGTAATAGTAGGTAGCCTGCGTCGGATACACGATGGGCGTGGCCCCGGCGAGGTTCGGCGTTGAGAACGAGGTACCTTCCAGGACGACGGGTCGGCCGTCATAGCCCCGCGCATAGGTCACGACGGGGGCGGCGGTCGCACGCAGCGGCGAGATCGGGCCGTAGAGCGAGAGTGTCTGGTCGCCGAAGGAGCCGAGAGGTGAATACCCGTCGCCGGTCGGCCAGTCGCCGCGGACGGTCATGTACGGGGTCGGATAGAACGTTCCCAGCCCGGGATAGGGACTGTGCGGGGCCGAGTGGGCGGTGGGGAGCACGGAACGGGCGCGATTCCGGAATGGGACAGCGGCCTCTGCCCCAGTCACCCCCCAGATCAGCAGTCCCATCAGGCAAAGCAAGGCGTAACGTCGTAATGTCGCGTGTCGAGTCATGATGCGGTCTCAAGGTTTCAATCGGTCGCGGCGCGGTCCGCAGGACGGCCGCACCTTGACAAACCTTGAGCAATTTTACCCGATATTTTCGGACATTGAAAAAGGCGCCATCAACTTGAGGATCGCGCATGTGGCAAGAGTTGGTACGTCTCCTCAACGATCCGCGCGATCCCTTCGCCCAGGGGCGATGCGAGCAACTCGTGGAGCTTCCAGGCGAGTTCGCGCTCGCGCGGGGCGACCAGCCAGTCGTGCGGCTGGGCATGAGAGCCTGGAGTCTCGACCGCGAACCGCGAGTCATTCACGCTCTCGACGGTCGGTGCCGAGCGCGCGGGGAGGATGTTCAGCGGTCCCCCTTCCGACGGGATCCATTCCGCGTTTCCCCGGACTTTCCGGCTCGCCGGGGCCGTCATGGCAGGAGCGGTGGTGCCGAAGCCCGGACTCGCGTCGCTATGACCGAGCAGGCTCTCCATCGAGACCTCAAGCGCCATGGCGATCCGCCTCAGCGTCCCCGCTCTCGGGAGTTCGGTCTTGCCGCTCTCGATCTGATACAATGCCGTCCGCGAAATCGCGGCACGATTGGCCAGTTCGTCGGGGCCCCACCCCTTCGAGTAACGATAATCTCGGACCCGCTGAGCTAACGTCATCGTGAGCTTCCTCAAGGATCGGAAAAGGACCAACGAGACAAGATTCCATAATGATGGGCTCGATCCGCCACCCGGCGACTCGGGCGCGAACCGTAAGCAAACGAAACAGACCTCCAAGCGCCGAAAGCCTTAAACTGCTTTGCAAGCTGCCAAAAATTTACAAAACCTTCGATTCCGCGTCAACAAGTCAACACAAGCGTTTGTTGGTTTGAGCCGCCCGGGGTCTCTCCGAGCGGTATGATCGCTCATTTTTACCGGTCTGTTTCGGGGATCCCCGGGACCGACTTGGATGTCTTTGGCGGAGGATTTTGTCAGTGGGCTGTCTCTCGTTCTCGTGGTCACGCCCTTGTCCCTGTCCTCGCCGCTCCCGCCTCGCCCGATCCGGTGTGGACGTGGGGCTCTCGGTCGTGGTCCCGAAAGACCGCGTCGAGCCGAACATCGGTCCCAGTCTGACATTTCCTCCGCCCGTCGCGCAAAATTATACTCAGCGCGGCCTGGTCTGGCACAAATTGTAGGCGGCCGTGTGAGGAGATAAACTACTGACCGAGAACGACCTGGGAACAGCATCGAGTCACCGTCATGCGGACGATCACCTTCACAGCAGAAGACCGGTGGGATCTGGCCCGCGACCGTTACTATCACCCCGACCCCCGGGTTCAGCGCAAGATGGAGGTCTTCTGGCTCAAGAGCCACGGGCTGAACCACGACGACATCGCCGCCTACATGGACGTCTCCCGTCGTACCGTCCAACGCGACCTCGACGAGGACCTCGAGGGCGGCCTGCCGCGCCTGCGTCGCTGCCAGGGCAATCATCCCCAGAGCGCCCTGGTCGAACACGAGGCTTCCCTGGAGGAGTACTTCCAGGAGCACCCGCCCCGCTCCGTCAAGCAGGCGCAGGCCCTCATCGAGCAGCGGACCGGCGTCCGCCGGGGTCTCAGCCAGGTCCGCCACTTCCTCAAGGACCGGTTCGGGCTGCGCTGCGCCAGGTCGGGGCCATCCCTGTCCCCCCCAAGAAGACGGTCCAAGAGCACGCCCAAGAGCAGGCGACCTTCGTGGAGGAGGAACTGGAGCCACGACTGGAACAGGCCCGCCAGGGCCGGAGACAAGTGGACTTCGTGGACGCCGCCCACTTCGTGTTCGCGCCGTTCCTGGGCTGCTTGTGGTGCGCGGCGCGGCGGTCCGTGCGGGCGGCCTCGGGTCGCAAGCGGGACAACGTCCTGGGGGCGCTGGACGCGGTGACGCACCGGCTGATCCGGGTGACCAACTTCGACTCCATCAACGCCGAATCGGTGTGGGCGCTGTGCGCGCGGTGGCGGAAGCGGCGGTGGGATTGCCGATCACGCTGGTGCTGGACAACGCGCGCTCCCAGAAGTGCGCGCGGGTACAGGGGGTGGCGGAGTCGTTGGGGATCGAGTTGTTGTACCTGCCCGCCTACTCTCCCAACCTGAACCTGATCGAGAGGCTGTGGCGGTTCGTGCGCAAGGAGTCGTTGAACTCGACCTCCTACGAGGCGTTCGAGCAGTTCACAACCGCCATCGATCAGTGCCTGGACGGCTTGCCCTCGGTCCACAAGAGTGAGATGGAAACTCTACTGACCCACGAGTTCCAGATGTTTGGAGATGTGCTACTATTGGCCGCGTAGAGTCTAGGAAAGGTGTGCACCCCCCGAGGGACGTTCTCGGAGTAGTTTGCTCCCAGGCGTAAGGGAAGGGTGGCGTGCGAGAAAAGCAAGAAATGAAGGGGTTTCAGCAGGATTGCAAGGGGAAGGGAGGAGAAGGAAAGGAGGCGCGGAGGGGACGGGGATCGCGGACAACTTGCCTATAGGGCACTCAAGTCGCGGACCTCAGGAGCCGCAAAAACCGGGGAAAAACGGCACTTTTGACGGGGAACAATTGGGTGCGAAATAGGAAAGTTGGGCTTTCGCGAAAATCGGCGGACACACCCTTGCCATCGACTATCCGGTGGGTTGCGCTGCGCTCCATACCACCCTTCCAGGAGGAGATTGTCCCGAATTGTTCACCATCCCGTCGGTAACCCCCAGAGCCCCGGCGTGATCAGCTCGACCGAGTTGCCTGCGGGATCTCGGAAATAGAGGGAGATCCCCCCTCGGGGCCATTCCACCTCCTTCTCGATGCTCACACCGCGGCGTTCCAGGCGCGTGCGCCACTCGTCAAGGGCGCGGGCGGAGATGCCGAGGGCGAAGTGGGTAGGGCCGATGGCTCCGTGCGCGGGCAACTGGATGCCTTTGAGAGTCTCCTCGGCGAGGAATAAGAGCAGCACGTCGCTCTCGCCCACCCGGAAGAAAACATGCCGTCCCGACTCCTTGCCGATCGGGATGAGGCCGAGGACGTCGCGATAAAAGGCTTCGGCACGGTCCAGGTCGTCCACGTAGGCGGACGTTTCCACGAGAGCTTGGATGACGTTCATGGGGTCCTTCGATTCCTAAGGTTCACCCTGGAGAGCACGAGGAGAGGGGACCGAGACAAAGAGGCATGCTGGAAATTTTGAAATTTCCAAAGGGGACGTCACCGACAGAACTCAGCTTGCGCGGTGTCCCTGGATTCGTTCACGCCGTCAGCATGTGCTCGGAACCTTGGTCCGGCCGCACCACTCGCCAGAAAACACGCACGTCTCGGCCCACAAGGCCCCCCAAGGGATCGAAACAGCCTCCGGATCGCCCTGGATCGCTCGTCCCGAGCGTTACTGCCACCCGGAAGGCCACCCAGGTCCTCAGCTTCTCCGACGCCGCCGCCCGCAGCACGTTCCAACCCGCCAGTTTGTGCAGAACCACCCGCGACACGCTCTTTAGACCGCGCCCCCGCAGGCTCCCCAGGTCCAGGCGGTTCTTCAGGCCGCTGTGCGTCGACTCGATCCCCGAACGCGGCGCGGACCGCGCCGCGAAGACGTCGGTCTCCTCTTCCACGCGACGTCCCGCCAGGCGGCGCTCCTTGTCGGTGAACTCCAACGTGAACTTACCATCACGTGTGTTCTTGATCGGACATTGCTTCCGGAACGGGCACTCCGCGCACGCCGACTCAGGCATTTCGACCCGTGTTGTCGCCGTCGCGGTGTCCCGCGCACACGAGGTCGGCCGGTGGCCCGCGGGGCAGGCGTCGATCGTGCCGGTCCGCTCGTCGAGGGCGAAGTCGTCGATCGTCAGCGTCGCGGGGTCGGCCGCCGGCGCACGGCCGGGGACCGGACCGACCAGGTCCACACCCCGCGCGGCGGCGGCCAGGACGTTCTCGTCGCCGGTGTCGAGCGTGTCGGCCAAGAGTTCCTCGGGAAGCCTCCCGGCGTCCTCCAGTTGGTCGAGCATGGGCGTGACTGCCTGGGCGTCGGACACGCAGGCGGTTTGCGGTAGCGCGGCGGTGATCAGTTGCACGTCGTTGCTCGGCACGCAGGTCTCGGCGATCTGCACCTGAGAGCCGGGGCCTTTCTTACCGTTGTAGTCGGGGTCGGACGGATTCTGGAGGCAGTCGCCGCCGGTCTGAGCCTTGACGACGACCTTGCCGCCGCGTAACGCACCCTGCTGATCGAAGATCATGATCAGAGCTTTAGAGGTCGAACGGTTCGCGAGGTCGCCACTCTCGACGAAGCGGTCGATGACGAAGCGGAGGTCCTCGGCGGCTTGCTGGCGGCAGCGGGCGCGGGCCTCGGCGTCCTTGGCGTCGGCGAAGAGCCGCGCCTGCGCCGGCTCATACCGCTGGCGGAGGTCCTCGGGCAGCGCGGCATAGGCATCGGGGTCGTGCCGCTTGAGTTGGGTCAAGAACCGCTTGATCGCCTCCGCCATGAGCTTGGTGCGACCGAAGCTGGCCATGTGGCTGAAGACATGGGTCGAGTCGAGCCGCTGTCGGGACACGTCGAGATCGAGCGCTTGGAGGAGGCGGGTGGTGACCTCTTCGAAGACGCTAGCGGCGAGGTCGTCCCCGCGGAAGGTCTTCTGAGAGCGTTCGACGGTGCGCGTAGAGACCTCGGCGCCGAGCTCGAGGTTCAAGGCGTACTGGAGGTCGGAGCGGACGATGGAGGCCTCGATGGCCTCCTGGGGGGTCCAGCCGAAGACGTCAGTGAGGAAGACGAGCCCCGCCAAGGAGTAGAGCTCCTTGGTGGGTGCGCCGAGGGAGTCGCTGAAGTGGCGTCCGAGCGCGGCCACGGGCATGATCTCGAGGAGGACGTGGTGAAAGAGGCCCTGCCAGCCGTCGGCGATGATCCGCCGCCCCACAGGTGGGATGACACCGTCGAAGGGATCGAAGTGGCGGTTTTGTCGGGGATCGACAGTGTGGATCATGGCGGGCGCAACTCCTGAATTCAAGTGATGGTTAAGTATAGAATCGCGCCCTGGGTTGTCAAGAGGAAAACGACCATAAGGCCAGGATTTCCAGAGGGTTACGCCGAAATCCAGGGCCAGCGGATTTCTGTCGGAGAGGTCAAAGGGGAAATCATTTCGGCTCAGGGGCCTAAATCGGTGCCACCCCGCCTGATAAGTCGCTTAAGTGGTTTGTCTGTAAGTGGTTGGGCCAGCACCAGGTCCGGTCTGTCATCGATTTGGGCCCATGAGCCATCATTTCAATCTCAATCTCACCTCCGCCGTGTCCCTGGGGTACGCCCCTCAGATCTCGGCCTCGTATTCCAGCTTCGCGAGCAGTTCGTTGATCTGGCCCCGGCACTGGTCGCGGTCGGCCGTCTGTGCGGCGACTGCGGCCTCGATCCGTTCGAGCCGGTCTTCCTGGGCGTTCAGGGTGCGGACGAACCGCTCGCGCAACTCCTTCTCGGTCGTGCGGTCGCCGAGCGATTTCATGTTCTCGCGGATCCGCTCCTGCTCGGCGTGGATCGCCCCGCGCTCGGTGTTGAGCTGCTGGAGCTTCCGGTCCGCCTCGGCGGCCTGATGCTGCATGTCCATGACCTGCTTGACGATTTTTTCGGTCTTGGCGTTGAGGTAGCGCTGCTTGATCCAGAGATTCAGTTGCTTGGAATTGGCGTCGGTCAGGGCATGGAGTCGAGACTGCAACCGCCGCTGCCGGACGACGAACGAGGTCACGTGCTTGGCGGGGAGCGGGAAGCGGAAGCGCCAGGACGACTCGGTGATCTCGTGCGGCGCGGCCGTCTCCGTGAGATCCCACTCGCCCCCCTCGCGGGAATGGTCGAGGTAGATCGTCTGCTCAGCGTCCGACTTGTTGTGGATCGTGTAGGTCGTCTGCCGGACCTGGCCGTACTGGACCCGCAACTGACCGTCGCGGACGATCACGCGCGAGACACGCTCGTCGTGCGACTCGATGTTGTCCAGGACGCTCACGCCCAGCTCGACGGCGTAGGGGACGAGTCGCTCTTCATCGGGCTTGACGGTCTCGAGCATCGCCTCGCCGACGTAGTCGCCCCCTTCGAGCACGGTGACCGGCCCGCCCTCGAGGGTCAGTCGGGTGGTGTTCTCGAACTCGACGCAGCGCATCGGGTTCTCAGCCCGCGTCTGCTTGTTGTAGAGCAGGACGGGCCGCCCCTTGAAAGGTCGCAGGACGATCGGCACCAGCGCGGCCTGGTTGCGGCGGATCGTGACCGGGTGCTCGATCTCGTATTCGAACAAGTCGCCGATCTTGCGCTCGCGGACCTGCGCAGGGGCCGAGCTGACGGCGGAGCGGAGAGCCGCCGGGGCGCCACGAATCCTCATCGCCATCGAGGCCGGGGCCGCGAATGCGCGACCGGAGGGCTCGGACTTCTCCAAGCTCAGATCCGTGAGGTCTTCGAGTTGCGGCATCCCCGACTCGACGATGGGCGGCAGGACGCCAGTCGTCTCCTGGACGGCGACGGTGGGCCGCTTGATGTAGCGGGGCGTGTCGAGGTCGTGGATGAATGAGACGGGGAGGCCCGAGACGAGCGACAACGCGACGTTGTCCCAGTCCTCGTCCTGCATGTTATCGACGACCGCCCAGCCCTGGATCGTCGGTGGCCGGTCCTCCGCGCCGAGGATCATCCGGTAGGTCGCCTTCCAGACCGGGGCCTCGACCGTGTAGCCGATCCGGAGCGTGCGCCGGCCTTCGCCCCTGGCGAAGATCGCGAAGCCTCGCGCGTCCTTCTTCTTGGCCGAGAGCTGGGTCCGGAGGTAGTAATCGAGGTCGCGGCGCACGGCGTCGTCAAGGATCTGGAGCGTCGCCAGATCGTGCAGGTCGAACGAGTGGATCTGGCCGTCGCCGGTCAGCAGCGCGACCAATACGACGTCGCTCAGGCCATCGCCAGTCTGCCGTCGGATCGTGTCCACCCCCAGGAGCATGCCCTCGATCGCCGTGTCAGCGGGGGGCTGGACCTTGATCCGCACCCCCTTGAGCTGGGGCAGAAGTCCGACCAATCCGTCCTTGTCGGGGATCGACAGGGCGACCTCGGCCAGGAGTTGCTGGAGCGGCTTGGTCGAGTCATACGAGACCGAGGCGACATGGCCGCCGTCGAGGTCGAGCACGATCAGCGACTTCAGGACGTCGCTGACCTCAGACTGCTTGAAGATCAGCGTTAGCGTCGCGTCCCCCTCGACCGGCCCCTCGCGCTCGAAGTAGCCGACCCCATGCTTGTACAGGACGATCCGCGTGATGGGTGGCACGTTCATGAGTGGTATCGCTTCGGAAGAAACGCGGGGCTGCCGGTCTGGAGATTTGAACCTCAACGGGCGCCGTTCGCAAGGGCCGGGCGCGCCAAACGCTTTCAAGGATCTCTTGACAGACACATCGTGTAATAGTAATGGTTAAGATTGCCTTGCGACGAACGAGGGCTTGCCATGGGGGCAAGCATCGTGAACGTCCGAGGATGGCATCCCTCCCATCGCGAGGGGGCAGCCATCTCCCGCGAGCGAGGCCTGATCCCAACGTCCCGGGGGAGGACGCTATCGACCGGAATCTCAGGGTCAACGAGCAGATCCGCATTTCACCCGTGCGGGTCATCAATGCCGAAGGCGCCATGCTGGGCGTCATGCCGACGGGCAAGGCCATGGAGGCCGCCCGCGAGTCCGGCCTCGACCTGGTGGAGGTCGCTCCCAATGAGCCCCCCGGTCTGTAAGATCATGGATTTCGGCAAGTTCAAGTATTCGCAAAAGAAACGGGCCTCGAAGCAGAAACAGCATCAGGTCCAGGTCAAGGAGATCCGCGTCCGGCCCAAGACCGGCGACCACGACATCGAGGTCAAGGTCAAGCGGGCCCGCGAGTTCTTGGAGCACAAGGATAAAGTGCTCGTCAACGTCCTCTTCCGCGGTCGCGAGTTGGCGCACATCGACGAGGGCCGCAAGGTCATGGACGAGGTGCTCCAGGCGCTGGAGGACGTGGCCAAGGTCGAGAAGAACCCGTCGATGGAGGGCAAGCGGATGACCGCGATCGTCGCCCCGCGAGTGTGATCGTGCGCTGCGTGCTCCCGATCGATGGGGTCGCAAGGCCTCCACCCGAACGACCCTCCCCGCCATGGCTCGTGCCGCCACGGTCGGAGTGAGGGTTTTTTTCTCCTTTTCGCCCGGGCAGGGGTTTTTGGAGTTGGCTGAGTGTGGTTCGTTTTGCTACACTCTGCGACTCGGACGATCTTTGAGGTACCTCGACGATCGGGCCGTTGGCCTCCCTCATCGATGATGCCCCCGGGCGTTGAGCAAAGCAACGCAACCTAAGCTGAAGACCCGCAAGGGGATCAAGAAGCGGGCCTCGACGATGATGCCGTAAGGCGTCGCAGGACAAGGTCACCATGGCGAAGTTAAAAACTCACAAAGGGATCAAGAAACGGTTCAAGGTCTCGGCCAACGGCAAGGTCAGCCACAAGCGCTGCGGGTCGTCGCACCTGATGAGCCACAAGAATGGCAAGCAGGTTCGCCGGCTTCGAACGAAGTCCACGCTGAAAATCTCGGCCGAGGCTCACCGCGTGCGTCGCGCGATCGACGAGCGCGTGGTGCGCAGCCCGACGCCATTGAGGCCGCCCGGCTCGCCGCGCTCAACGACCGGGCCAAGGCTGAAGCTGAGGCAGCGACCCAGGCCGAGCCGGAAACGGTCCCGCCATCCGCCTGACATCTGACGTCGAGAACCGTTCGCGTTTGGAAGCCCGCGCCCCGGGCGAGGGGTGGGCTCCGCGGGTTGAAACCAACCGATGGAATTGAGAGTCAACGATGCGTGCAACGAAAGGTGCGGCCCGCAACAAGGCGAAGAAGCGCCTGTTCCGGGCCGTCGAGGGCTTCGTGGGCGGTCGTCGTCGCTTGCTCCGCAGTGCCAAGGAGACGCTCCTGAGGGCTGGTGTGTTTGCCTTTCGCGACCGCCGGGCCAAGAATCGCGATTTCCGAAAACTCTTCATCACTCGCCTGAGCGCCGCGGCCGAGATGCGCGGCCTCCGCTACAGCCGCCTGATCCACGGCCTTCACCTGGCCAAGATCGGGCTGGACCGCAAGAGCCTCTCGGAGCTGGCGATCCACGACCCCGAGACGTTCGACGCGATCCTTGGCCGAGTCCGCGAGGAGCTGGACCGCGCCGACGCCGCCCTCCGCGCCCGGACGCAGCCGGCCACGACCGCCTGACCAATGTGTGCCGTCCGGTTCATGGAGGGTCTAGAGGCGACCGTTGCTCAGGGAAGAATGCCGTGAGCCAAGCCCGCGTCTCGATTGGCCGATGGATGGCACTGGTGGCGATCCTCGCCGTGGATTCCACCGCGCTGCGGTCATTCCTCGTGGGCGGGCTCGAAGGATTCCTGGTCATCGGGCTCGGCTTGCAAGTCGGGCTGCTTTGCATGATCGCCAGTCACGGCTCGGTCCGCCGCTTCTGGATCGGGTTCGAAGCCTCGGGCCTGCTGGCGATGATCGCCTATGTGGGCCTCGCCATGCTGTCGCCGGAGTCGATGGATCTCTTCTTCATCAACGGCATGAACTTCCTCGCTCGGCAAGTGCCCAGCGCAGTGGTCCAGCAGATCATCGTCGAGGAGCAATCGGAGACACTGACGACCATCCTGATGTTGCAGGAGGCGCTCTTGGGCTTACCGCAGTTGCTCGTCGCTCTCTCTGGTGGCGTGCTGGTGCTGATACTGGCGGCCTGGCCCTGGCGTCTTGGAGAGCTCGTCGTTCTGCGCGGGTGGGGCCCAGGATCGGATGGCTTGCTGATCGGGTTCGTGGCCCTCGCGCGTTTTTTTGTTAATTTCACCTCCGAGATTTCCCATTTTGAGATCGTCGGCGCGACTGCACGGGATTGCCCCGAAACGCGAGAGGGATGTCAAGGATCAGCCGGGTGCGGGTGACGCATCGACCGCCCTGGCCAAGATGATCGGTGCGTTCTGACTCCGTCCGAGAGGCAAGCAAGGGCCGTCATGAGACCCCTCGATCCGCTCGCCGTGGCGCTGGCCGACCTCGACGCGCTGGAAGCGTCGGGCCTGGCCACGTTCCGCCAGGCCGAGACTGCCAAGGAGGTCGAGGCGGCCCGGATCGAGTTCCTGGGGCAGAAGCAAGGGCGGGTCAAGGCCGCGCAGGAGTGGCTGAAGGCGCTGGAGCCGGCAGCCAAGCGGCCCTACGGGCAGCGGTTCAACGCTGTCAAGCAGGTGCTCGAGGCGGCTTGGGACGCAGCCAAGGCGCGAGCCGGCGGGATCTCCGTGCCCCTGCCCACCGCAACGGTCACTGCCGGTGCCACAGAACCCGACGACTTCGACGTGACTCGGCCTGGCGACCGGCCGAGGCTCGGCCACCAGCATCCTCTGACCCAAACGGCCGATGAGTTGATCGATCTGTTCGGACGATTCGGCTTCGCCGTGGCGCGGGGGCCTGAGGTCGAGGACGTCCGCCACAACTTCGAGGCACTGAACATCCCGCCATCCCACCCTGCGCGCGACCCGCTTGACAACTTCTACCTGCCGGGCGGCACGATGCTCCGGAGTCAGACCAGCACGGTGCAGATCCGGGTCATGGAGCAGCAGCCGCCCCCGGTCCGCGTCATCGCGATCGGACGGGTCTACCGGCCCGACACGGTCGATGCCACCCACTCGTTCATGTTCCACCAGATCGAGGGGCTGATGGTCGATCGCGGGGTGACGATGGCCGACCTGAAGACGGTACTCCGGCTGTTCGCGCAGAGCTACCTTGGCCACGACGTGCAGGTTCGGTTCCGGCCGTCGTTCTTCCCGTTCACCGAGCCGAGCGTCGAGGTCGATATGCTCTGGCACGGCGGCGACCGCTGGGTTGAAATGGGAGGAGCCGGCATGGTTGATCCTAACGTCTTCCGCTCCGTCGGTTATAATCCGGATGAGGTGACGGGCTTTGCCTTCGGCCTGGGAATCGAACGGCTCTGTATGCGGCGGCATGGGATCGACGACATCCGCCTGCTCTACCAAAATGACGTACGGTTCCTCGCACAGTTCTAGTCTCGTGCCGAACGATCGGGTCCGCCGCGCGGACCATCGCTCCGATTAGCCGAAGCCATGGTCCGCATCGCGCGGACATGACCGAATCGCAACTCGAAATAGAGGCCCCTCTCATGGAGACCGACCTGAGCCGAGTGATCGTCGCGACCGGTGCCACGGCGAACACGACGAGCGTCCACCACCGCGACTTCCCGAGATCCGCGCGGAAGGCGAGAACCCTTCCATCGCCTCCGGACACCTGGTCAACCAGTTGACTCGGGCCCTCGACAGTGCCTGACCCACTGGCGCCGCGAGACGATCGAGCATGCCATCGCCGACGTCAAGGCGTTCGTCGCAGCAAGGCTCCTGAGCGACGAGGCGGCCGATACGATGTCCATGACGCCCGCCGAGTGCGAAAGCGAGCCGTCGCCGAAACTGGTGCGCCAGTTGGGTCGGGTCGACGCCACCATGATCGTCATGGGGTCGATGATCGGGTCGGGGATCTTCATCACCTCGGCCGAATCGGCGCGCCTGGTCGGTGCGCCTGGCTGGTTGCTGGTCGCCTGGGCACTGGCCGGACTGATGACGATCTCCGGCGCGCTTTGCGTCGCCGAGATCGCGGCCATGATGCCCCGGGCCGGGGGGCAATACGTATTCCTCCGCGAGGCCTACGGCCCGATGTTCGGCTTCCTGTTCGGCTGGTCCATGTTCCTGGTCGTCCAGACCGGCACGATCGCGGCGGTCGCGGTCGCGTTCGCCAAGTTTCTCGGCGTGCTGGTCCCGGCGGTCTCGGCCGAACGCTACCTGTCGCCCCTCTCCGCGTCCGGGGGTATGCGGTCAGCCTCTCGACGCAGCAACTCGTCGCCCTGGCCCTGATCGCGGCCCTGACGGCGACGAACACCCGCGGGCTCCGGCAGGGCACATGGATCCAGAACACGTTCACGTTCACCAAGACGGCCGCGCTGCTCGGCCTGATCGTCGTCGGCCTGACGCTGGGCCTGAACCGCGAGGGCGCTGCGTGGACCTCGTCGTGGTGGAACCCTTCGGCCAACGGCTGGAATCCCTCGGAGGCGCTCGAGGGCCTGCCGCTGACCGGCGCCGTGGCGCTGGCGGTGCTCCTCGGCCTGGCGATGATCGGGCCGCTGTTCTCGCAGTCGGCCTGGAACAACGTGACGTTCACCGGCGGCGAGATCCGCGACCCCGGCCGCACCCTGCCCCGGGCGCTGTTCCTCGGCACGGCAGCGTCGTCCTGCTTTATCTGCTGGCCAACGTCGCCTATGTGGTCACGCTGCCGCTCGACAAGATCCAGCATGCGCCCCAGGACCGGGTCGGCACGGCGCTCATGCAGGCCATCCTGGGCCGGAGTGGGACGGTCGTCATGGCCGCGGCGATCCTGATCTCGACCTTCGGCTGCGTCAACGGCCTCGTGCTGGCCGGTGCGCGGGTCTATTATGCGATGGCCCGCGACGGCCTCTTCTTCGCCCGCGCGGGGACGACCAACCGCCACCACGTCCCGGCCGCCGCCCTGGTGGCGCAGGGCCTCTGGGCCGCCCTGCTGGTTCTGCCGGTCACGGCCACGATCGACCCCAGGACGAACCGGGTGACCTACGGGAACCTCTACAATGAACTGCTCGAATACATCATCCCGGTTGATCTGACGTTCTACACGCTGATGGTCGGCGCCGTGATCGCGCTGCGGCGCAAGCGGCCCGACCTGAACGGCCCTACCGGACGATCGGCTATCCGGTGCCCGCCTGGATCTACATGGGACTGGCGGTGCTGCTCGTCCTCGATTTCATCTACCTCACCAAGACCTCGGGCATCGGCTTCCTGATCGTCCTGGCGGGCATCCCGGTGTACTCGTCTGGTCGCGGGCCCCGCGGCGCGAGCCGTGACGATCGCCGTCCTTCGTGGGACCGTAACACCTGGCACATTCTATTGTCGGGTCGGGTGCGTCGCGTCTTCGATGACGCATCCTCTGCCTGGGTGTGTCGTGACCGCCGGGGGCGGCCTCACTACCCGGAGGTGTGGTGCGACTGCGCGGGCTTCACGTACCCTACTCCTCACCTGCTAGCGTAGGCTTCACGTCGTCATTAGGTCAAGGAAACCGATGATCGTCAGCTGGAACTGGCTCACCGACTACCTCCGGCTCGACATGCCGGTGGAGGTCCTGACCGAGCGGCTGGCCCTGACCGGGCTGAATCACGAGTCGACGAGCGAGGTCGGCGGCGACCTGGCGATCGACCTGGAGGTGACGAGCAACCGCCCCGACTGCCTGGGGCACCTGGGCATCGCCCGCGAGATCGCCGTGGTCTTCGACCAGACGATGACCGAGCCCGATCCCCGGCCGCACGAGTCCGGCCCGCCCGTCGAGTCGCGGACGGCCGTCGCGGTCGAGGCCCCCGACCTCTGCCCGCGGTTCACGGCGCGGGTCGTCTCGGGCATCAAGGTCGGCGAGAGCCCCTGGTGGCTCCGCAAGCGGCTGGAGACGATCGGCGTCCGGCCGATCAGCAATATCGTCGATGTCACCAACTACGTCATGTTCGAGTGCGGCCAGCCGCTGCACGCCTACGACCTCGACCGGCTGGCGGGCACTCGGCTGGTCGTCCGCCGCGCTCGGGCCGGCGAGACGCTGACGGCGATCAACAACAGAGTCTACGAACTGAAGCCCGAGATGCTCGTCATCGCCGATGCCGAGGGCCCGGTCGGCCTGGCGGGCGTGATGGGTGGGCTCGAGACCGAGATCGGCCCGACGACCGCCAACGTCCTGATCGAGGCCGCGCAGTTCGACGCGATCTCGGTACGCAAGACCGCTCGGGCCCTGGGCCTGCACAGCCCGTCGAGCTTCCGCTTCGAGCGGCCGCTCGACCCCGAGCGAACCGAATGGGCCAGCCGCCGCTGCGCCGAGCTGATCCTGGAACTGGCCGGCGGCACGCTCCATCCCGGCGTGATCGACGTCGGCAGCCCGCCTCCGGAGCGGCCGATCATCACGCTTCGGCTCGCGCAGATCGAGCGCGTGCTCGGGGTCAACATCCCGCACGGTCGCGTCCTGGCGATCCTGGAAGCGCTCGGCCTGGAGCGGCTGGAGGTCAGCGGTGAAGAGGCGACCTATCGCCCGCCGAGCTGGCGGAGCGACCTGGAGCGCGAGATCGACCTGATCGAGGAGGTCGTGCGCGTTTTCGGCTACGAGCACATTCCCGAGGACCGGCCGGTCCCGCTGACCAGCGCCCCCGCGCCGCGCGAGCGCGTCGAGGACGAGATCCGCCACGCGTTGACCGCCTGCGGGTTCGACGAGGCGGTCACGTTCAGCCTGGTCCCCGACGGCGCCGAGCGCCTCCGATCCACCCCGGTCCGGCCGAGCCGCCCCTCCGGGTCGAGCATTCGAGCCGGAAGCGCGAGAACGCGCTACGGCAGAGCCTGGTCCCCAGCCTGCTGGCCGCCCGCCGCCACAACGAGGCCCATGGCAACACCGACGCCGACTTGTTCGAGATCGCCAACGTCTATCTGCCCCGCGCCGGCCAGACTCTGCCCGCCGAGCCGACCCGCCTGGCCCTAGTCGGCGGCCGTCCGCCGACCAGGGACTACCTCGGTCTAAAGGGAGTAGTCGAGGCGCTGCTCGGCCTGCTCCACGCCGAGCGTGACCTGGCGGTGCGCCCCGCCTCGGCCCCGCCGTTCGCCCCCGGCCGCTCGGCCGAGTTGCTCCTGGGAGGCACCCACCTCGGCTACCTCGGCGAAGTGAACCCCGCCTGGCTCGACGCATGGGGGCTCCGCGGTGCCTGCGCGGCAGCCGAACTGGAACTCGACGTCCTCCAGGCGCGTGCCGACCTTGTCCCCCGCCATCATACCCTGCCTCCGTTCCCGGCCGTCCTCCGCGACCTCTCGCTGGTCGTCCCGCGCACGCTCGCCTGGTCCGACATGGCAGCGACTGTACGGAAAGCAGCCGGGCCCTGCCTAGAGTCTGTCTCCTACCTCGACACCTTCCAGGGCGGGAACATCCCCGAAGGCAAGCAAAGCCTCCACTTCGGCCTCCAGTTTCGAGACCCCGAGCGCACCCTGACCGGCGACGAGGTTGATCGCGCGGTGAGCACCATCATCGATGCCTGCGCCAGCCGGTTCGAAGCCACACTCCGGACTTGAGGCCACAGTAAATTTCCCAGGTTAACATCAGCTCGCTCGGAAATTACAGCCGAGGGCCGATGACATGGATTAGCCGCACCTTGATTGAAAACGACCACGGTACAGGTCCCCCTTCCAGAAAACGGGGACCTGCCCCGCAGGATGAGTCTTCTCCTTTTCGAGGGGCCGGTCGGGTTGCCCGGCCGTCAGACAGGTGGCCCTTCGATGACCCGGCGGCCCATGATCAGGGAGACCACGAACAGTACCAGGAAGATGAAGAAGCAAATTTTGGCAATTTGCGCCGCCATGCCTTCGACCCCGTAGAAGCCGAGAAAGCCGGCAACCAGGGCGATGATCGCAAACAGCAGTGCCCAGCGAAGCATGAGGCTCGCTCCTTTGAGAAAGTCGAGAGAATCGAGATCAGGATCAACCGCTGCGGGGCAGCTCAGCGCGACCGCAGTGCCAGGCCGACGATCAGCCCGGCCACCAAACCCACACCGAAGGCCGCGGCGACCGACTGCGTCGGATTGTGCCGGACCAAGTCCTGCGCCTGGTCGTATTGGTCACGGGCCTGGTCGGCGACATACCGGGCCTGATTGGAGACCTGACCGTAGTGCTCCTTGAGTCGATCGCCCGCGTGCTGCGCGAAATGGCCGACGGCCTCGGTCGCCTGCGCGACCGCCGACGATCCCTGGGAGGTCAAGTCGCTGAGGAACTTCTCGATCGCCTCACGGCCCTCGCCGGTCTTCTGCTGGATTCGGCCGACGAGCTGATCGATGTTCCCGCCCTGGATCTGAAGGTCGTCGTCGGTCAGTTGGCCCCAGCGCCTCCTTCACCCGGCCACGCAGATTGTTCCACTGTCCTTGCAGTTCTTGTGCGTTGATCACCATCGTTAGGAGACTCCCCCGGTTCCTCGTCATCACCGGCCACGGAGCCGGTGGCTTGATAGTCGCTTGAAGATGGGTGTTGCAATCGCAATGCCAATTCACCCGTTGAAACCAGTCGTTAAAATCATGTGAAAAATCTTCCCAAAACCAAGAACGCCCCCCGAGGATCTCGGGGGGCGTCGGGTGCCTCGTCGATTTCAAGGCAAGAACGGCATCGCTCTCACTTGGCAGGCTCTGGGGTCTTGGCCGTCTCACCCGAAGAGCTGGTCGGAGGATTCGAGCCGGATGACTCCACCTTCTTCTCGGTGGTCGTGGTGGTCGAGCCCTCGGGCGTGGTGACAGTTTCTTTCTCCTTGACCTTGCTTTCTTCGCCGCAGCCGACGAGGCCGAGGGAGCAGACGCCGAGGATCAGGGCCGATGCCAGGGTTCGCTTCATGGTGGTGTATCCTCTAGTGCGAAAAACTGCGAAGGATTGACGGAGGTACCGCCCGACATCGGACCGGTATCCCCCGCGAGGTCCCCCGATACCCTGGCAACACGTGTGCCAGAGGGGTTGGGATCAATCTCGGGAGAATCTTCGGAGTTTCCACTGCGTAAACTACCACTCCTGGTTAGGCAGTCAAGTTCCCACCGGGAGAAGAGGCCGCGGCATGGCCGTTGCAGCACCTTCAGGGGTCGGGGTCTCAAGCGCCATTGGGACCGGATTCACGAACCAGCTCACACACCGCAGAGGAGACACGGCAATGCCTTCAGGGAACCAGAATCCGCCTCAGAGCCAGGGCCGTCAGAACGGGGGGTCGGCTCCTGGGGCCCGCGAGCAGCTCCAGAACATCGGCGACCAAATTCAGGAGGGGGCGGCGCAGGTCGGCCATCGCCTCCGCGAGGGCTATGACACGACCCGTGAGGAGTTGGCCCGGCGCTACCGCCGCGCCGAGGGGACGGTGGCGCGGAACCCGGCGCCGTCGATCCTGATCAGCTTCGGGATCGGCTTCGGCCTGGGCCTGGTCGTGACCTCTCTGCTCGCCCAGCGCGAGGAGACATGGGCCGAGCGGAATCTGCCCGACTCGCTCCGCAACGTGCCCAACACGGTCCGCGACGCTTCGCACTCGATCCGCCACGCCTCCGAATCGCTCCGCGACGCCGCGCCCGACGTGCTCCACAACCTGGCCGAATCGCTCCGCAACCTGCCCGACGCCATTGCCAGCCGGATATCGAGCGCCATCCGGCGGTGAGATTCGGCACGCGACGCGAGACGAACCCAAACGACGGTCCGGCCGCCGCACGCCGCAATCTCGGGAGCGCGACGAGCCGGACCGTCCGCTTCGTTGCATCCCCTGGAGGAAGGTTCCGGATTTCCTTGAAATAGGTGGGGCGGTCGCGGCGAATCACCCCCGAGCCGCTGATCTCACCTCGTGATCAGGGTTCCGATCCGGGAGCGTGCCACGTGATCAGGAACTGGCGGTCGTGGGTGCTTTTGATCCTGTTGGTAGGGCCATTCCTGGCCTATCTCGGCTTCGGCGCGCTCTGGCTGATGGAACGCGGCTGGCTGCTGATCACGGGGGCGCTCTGGATCGCCTCGGGCATTGTGTTCGCGATCTTCGCGGCTCGCTGGACGCGATCGAGTCGTCCGCTCTTGCCGCCGATTGACTGGGAGACCCCCCAGACCTTCACCCCCCTCGACCACCAAGCGTGGAAGCTGGTCGAGGAGGAGGCCGACAAGGGGGATGTGCTCGCGATGGGGACGCTCGCGACGGTCGACGTCTACATCGACACCGGCCGGCGGCTGGCACGGCGGCTGGCGAATCACTACCATCCCCTGGCGAACGACCCGGTCGAGCGCGTGCCGGTCGTCGAGCTCTTGACGGCGCTGGAGCTGGCCGCAGAGGACCTCAACGGCCTCTGCCGTCAGGTACCAGGCGGCGACATGATTACGCCCTCGCACTGGAAGCAGGCCGTCCAGGTGGCCGGCTATCTCCAGCGGGCCAACGACATCTACTCGTACCTGCTGCCGATCTTGAGCCCGGTGTCCGGCCTGGTCCGCCTGGGGACCCAGCAATGGATGGTCAAGCCGGCCTGGCGGGACATGCAGCAGAACCTGCTCCGCTGGTTCTACCGGGCATTCGTCAACCGCCTGGGCATGCACCTGATCGAACTCTACAGCAACCGGCTCGCGATCGGCGCCGAACAGTATCGTCGGCTGATCCGGAAGTCGGCCAAAATGACCCAGGCGATGGACGACGAAAGGGCAGCGTTGATCGTCGCCGTCGCGGGGGCGCGGCACACGGGCAAGTCGCGCCTGATCGCAGCACTGGACCAGGCACGGTCGGGCGACCTGTCCCTGATCAAGGCTCGGCTGGAAGCGTCCGGGCTCGACGCCTCGCTGATTGAGCGGCTCAAGACGGCGCAGTTTGTTGAGGTACCCGGCTACAAGGCATCGCCCGGCGAGGAGACCGCCCGCGACCGCGCCACCCGTCGCGACGCGGTGGCGAAGGCGGTCGAGGCCGACCTGCTGCTCCTGGTCATCGACGGCCGGCGCAACTCGCACGCGGCCGACGTCGCCTTCGCGACCGCATGGGACCGCTGGTACGTCGAGCATCCTCGGCTGGAGGTCCCCCCCGCGCTGGCCGTTGTGACCGGGGTAGACGCCACTGAGCTCGGTTGCGACTGGGCCCCCCCTTACAACTGGGCGAGCGGGCAGCGCCCCCTCGAGGCGGCCGTCCGCGCCCGGCTCTCCGCACTCCGCGCCGAGCTGCCCCCGACCATCACTGAGGTGGTCGCCGCCGGTCTCGCCTCCGAGACCCCCTTCGGCATCGTCGAGCACGTCCTGCCGAACCTCGCCTCGCTCCTGCACCGCGCCGAACGCACCGCCTTGATCCGTCACCTCCACCACATTTCGGCCCGATCCAAGGCACGCCGACTGGCCGGCCAGGTGGGCGAGCAAGGCCGATGGCTCTGGAACAACCTCCGCTTGCGCCACCAATCCCACCAGAAGGCCGAAAAACCCTCGGTCCGGTGAACCGGAAGGAAGTTGGCACTGGCGTCTCGTCGCGATCCTATGAGATTGGGTGAGCCACTCATGGCTCGCAATGATTTGAGAAACAAGCTGCGCATGCGAAGGAATTCGTCGCGGAATGCGCGGCTTCTCGGCCCTCCTCGCCGCAAGTCAACGTGGGCGCCCTGCTTGGCATTGCGGTTGCGTGCGGATTCGGAAGTGAGTAGGTGGGGATAACCCGCCGAGGCCGACGGAACTCGAGAGGCTCAACGGGAGCAGGCTGTGGCCACCGTATCGAATGAGGTTGACGAGATCCGGCATCAGATGGCGACGATCCGCCGCGAGCTCCACGAGGATGTCCAGGAGGTGGTTGCGAGCGCCGAAGCCGTCACCGACTGGCGCCGCTATCTTCGGATGCACCCCTGGGCCGCCTTGGGCGTGGCCTTCGCGGCCGGCTACATAATCGTCCCGAAGCGGCGGCGGTCCATCCCGCGCAACATCGCGACGCAGGCCGACGTGGCCCGGATCCGCGAGGTGGTCGAGGAGTCCGGAGAGCAGGCGAAGGCCAAGACGAAGGAGAAGAGCCTGCTGAGCACGCTCTTCGGAATGGTTGCGCCCGTGATCGTGCGCGTGGGACAAGGATATGCCGCGCAATCCCTGGAATCCTGGCTGGCGCGGCAGATGCAGCGGCAGATGGCGACGGGGCCGCACCCCATCCCTTCCCAGGCGCCGGGCGGACCTGATCGTCCGGGTGGAGCGGGCGGGGTCTGAGATCGAACATCCCTCGAGCCAGCGGCGGGACGTGGAGGTATGTTTCCATGATTGATCGCATTCGGGGCGTCGAAGCGGATTACACGTCTCAGGCGGAAGAGCTTAAAGAGAAAGCCCTGGACTTCGCGGCGAGCGCGCGAGCGGCTGGCCGAGGGAAGAGAGATGATCAAGAGCTACGTGATCAAAGAACCCGCGCGGGCCTTGGGCATCGCGCTCGGACTGGGGGTCCTCCTTGGATGGCTGATCAAGCGTCGGTGAGGGGTGGCGAAGACATCCGGACCAACGGGGTCCCGCCGGAGGGGGTGGTCGGAGGCATCACCGAGTTTGGAAATGACCTGATGACCCTGGCCGAGCTCCAGGCCAAGCTGGCCGCGCTCGACTTCAAGGAGAGCGTCGAGCGTGCGGTGGTCCCGCTCATGGTGTCGTTCGGAGGCCTGGCGGTGCTCCTGGCGAGTCTGCCGGTGGTGCTGATTGGCGTGGCCCAGTTGCTCGCCTCGGCGTTCTCGCTTAACTTCGGTTGGGCGTTGGTGCTGGTCGGCGTCGTGGCGCTGGCCGGATCGGCGGCCGTGGTGATGATCGCAGGGCTCCAGTTCAGCCGAAGCTTCGAGAGCTTCCGCCGCACGCGCGAGGAGCTGATCCGCAACCTGGCATGGATCCGGACCGTGCTTGTCTACAGCGGCCGGCCCGCCTCCCGACGAGATCGGTGAGCGTGGCCGGAAGCGAGCCCGATCTTCCCTCGGGCCGGACGGCGCTGCTGATCAACACTCGAGGAAGGAGAGGGGAGAGAAGGCCGAGGCGACCGTGACCAACGCGCCGGCTCGTCACGGGATCGCGTCGACCGAGTGGACCGCGTTCGACGTCCGCAACGGCTGGCGCTGGCGGGGCTATCTGATCGAGCGGCGGGTCGGCCGTCTGAGCGTGAGCGGGTGCGACGGTCTCCATGGTTGCGGGGAGCCTGGCGTTCGCCCGGCAGGCCCGTAGGTCTCTGCTCTTCAACTGCCGACTCACGACCCTTACGGCCTCTCGAGAACCTCGCTGACGGCTTGCCCAATCTTGCCGTCGGGGACGTAGGGGGCGATGTCGACCCAGCCGATGATCCCCACGAGTTGGCCTTGAGCGTCGACGACCAGGAGGCGTCGCACGCCCTGGCCACCGAACTGCTCGACGACGATATCGAGCGAAGCGTCGGGGGAACCGCCACGACGCCTCGCATCATGATCTGGCTGACGGGCAGGCGCGCGAGATTGTCGTGGTCGGCAAGGGCCAGGGCAACGTCGCGGTCGGTTAGGACGCCGACCGGCATGCCATCCTCGAGGACGGGGACAGCGCCGCAATCGGCGTCTCGAAAGATTAGGACGGCCTCCAGGACCGTGCTGAAGTTCGAGCACGTCCGGGGATTGGGCGTCATCACGTCAGCGGCCGTGAGATTCGAGGCGCGGTCTCGGGGGGACATCATGACAGGCTCCTGGGTCTTTGAGTGAAACACCGACCGACTGCCGGAGACCATGCAACTCCCGGTCCGGACCGGCAACGCGGCTCACGACGACTTGAACGGATACTTGTCGATCTCGTACTGGCTGATCTTGCCCGAGACGCTGCGCCGCGAGAGCCCGCAAAGCTCGGCACAGCGGCCGACGTTGCCCCGGCTCTTCTCCAGGGCCTTGAGGATGTACTGCCGCTCGATCTGCTCGGTGGCCATGCTTCAGGTAGTAGGGCAGCGGATGCTTCAGGTCGATCTCGAACCGAGGCCGTTCCTCGTGATTCATGCCCGTGACCCGCGGCGGGAGCTTCTCCGGGCCGATCGTGTCGCCGACGGTGGTCACGGCGGCCCGCTCGATGGCGTTCTCCAGCTCGCGGACGTTGCCCGGCCAGCGGTACGCCAAGCAGCCGCTCCATCGCCTCGGGGCGACATCTTCTTGGGAGGCTCGTTGGGCCGGGCGTACTTCTTCAGGAAGTGGGTGACCAGCAGCGGGATGTCCTCGGGCCGCTCGCGCAGCGGCGGGACGTCGATCTTGACCACGTTGAGCCGGTAGTACAGGTCCTCGCGGAACCGTCCCTCCCTGACCTCCTTCTCCAGGTCCCGGTTGGTCGCCGCGACGACGCGGACGTCCACCTCGATGCTCTCGTGGCCGCCGACCCGCTCGAACCGCCGCTCCTGGAGCACGCGGAGCAGCTTGGCCTGCATCGCGGCCGAGATGTCGCCGATCTCGTCGAGGAAGATCGTCCCCTTGTCGGCCAGCTCGAACCGCCCCTTGCGACGTGCGTCGGCCGCGGTGAACGCCCCCTTCTCGTGGCCGAACAGCTCGCTCTCCAGCAGCGTCTCGGGCAGCGCCGCGCAGTTGACCGCGACCAGGTTCCCCTGGCGTCCTCGCTCGAGTAGTGGATCGCCTTGGCGATCAGCTCCTTGCCGGTGCCCGTCTCCCCCTCGATCAGCACCGTGCTCTTGGTCCCGGCGATGTGCCGAACCAGCTCGAAGACGTCGTGCATCTTCGGGTTCTTGCTGATGATGTTGTTGAAGCTGTACTTCTCCTTCAATTGCTGCCGGAGCCGGAGCACCTCGTCCTGCAGGGCCCGCTTCCTCAAGGCCCGGTCCATGACCAGCTTCAGGTTGTCGGGGTCGATCGGCTTGGTCAGGAAGTCGTACGCGCCCAGCCGCATCGCCTCGACCACGCGGTCGATCGAGCCGAAGGCCGGTCGTGACGATCATGGTGACCAGGACACGGCGCTGCGACGACCTCGCGGATCAGTTCCATCCCCCCCATGCCCGGCATCCGCAGGTCGGTGATCAGCACGCTATAGTCGGTCGCCGCCAGGGCTGGTCAGCGCTCCTGGGCGCTGGAGACCGTATCGACGCTCAACTCCTCCGATTCCAGAAGCTTGCGGAGTTGCGTCGTCAGATAGGGATCGTCGTCGACAACCAGGCATTTCCTGCGCATTCGCTCGTCCCTCAGCCTCTCCCAGAATGCCGTATCCCTCGCATCGGACTCGTGTCCCGCGCGATCCGATGCTCGATATTGAGCAATTCCAATTCCACCACGAATTATTCTTCCTGACTCGCGTCGGGAATCAAGCGGGATGCGGCGATGGAATTGTCGGGAGCTTGCTCGTATGCATCAAACCCCCGTGGGCACGACTGCCGGGATGCGTCGTTATTGTAGCCGGCCGCCAAGGTCCTGGGCATGATTCTTGCGGCTTGAAGTTGAGAATGACCCATGGTCCTCCCTTCCGATGCGCCTTGTGAGGATCGGAGGGGGGGAGCTTCGAAGCGGAGAGGTGCGTCTCATGATCGACACGCTGCGCGGGGGCTTTCCCGAGGACATGGTCCGGTCCGCCGAGCACCCGGAACTGGGGACGCTGGAGCGGCTGGCCAGCGATGCCCTGGATCGCATGAAGGACTATGCGCGCGAGCACCCGACCTCGTTCGCGCTCTGGGCCCTGGGCATCGGGTTCGTGCTGGGCTGGAAGCTGAAGCCGTGGTGAGCGCGGCTCCGGTCGCGCTCTCGCGGGGAGGCGTCGCGCTCGTGGGGCCCTCCTGCGTCCCGGCCCTGGAAGCCCGTTCCCCTTGATGGGAAAAATTTCCGAGCAGCCCGGGAGGACGCCCGGGGGATCAAGCGAGCGTGTTCCCTGAGAAATGAAAGGGTTCCCTTGGGACGAATGAGGCAGGCCTGGGCGCCGCCTTGAGGGCGACCAGGCTTCGGTCTGATGGTCACAATCATGATCCATCCTCGGACGATGGGCCATGGGTACTGACCCAGGATTCGTCACCAGTGGCCAAGAGGGGTAGAGCCTAGCATGCGAGCGAAGGAAGAGCCGGGGGGACACGCTGCCGCGCACGTCCCGCCCCACCTGATGATTCACGACACCGACCCCGCACGCTCGGCCGACCTCGTCGCCGGCGCTCGAGGCACAGGGATACCGGGTCTGCCGGCCGCGGCACGACGACCGAGGCCCTCCAGGGTCTCCGGCAAGAACGGCCGATGTTGGTGATCTGGGCCGACGGCCCGACCGCGACGGGATCGCGACGAGAGGGGTTGAGTGCGCTCCGCATCCGTGCGCGCGACCTGGGCATCCCGATGCTGGATGTGCTCGAGGACGGCCTCGACCCGAGTGTTCTGGCCGATCGGGATGACGAGGCCGAGGACTGGGTGTTCCGCTCCCGCGCGGCTGTCGAGCTGCCCTGGCGTGTGGACCGCGTGCTCCGCCGTCGCGGGCGGGCGAGAGCCGACGTGCGGTCGTCGCAGAGGATGCCGATCGATGCGCGGCTCTTCCCGCTGATCGTACACGACCTGCGGACCCCGCTGAACGTGATCGGCCTGTCGCTCCGGATGATCGAGCAGGCAAAGCCCAAGAAGGGCGACTCCGACATTGAGGAAGACCTCCGGTTCATCGAGGAAAACTTCAAGCAGATCGAGAGGATGCTCACGCAGCTCAGCGACTATTACCGCCTATACGAGGAGGCGGCGGTCACGGTCGCCGAGTTCAGCCCGCAACGGCTCCTGGACGAGGTGATCGAGAACCGGGCAGTCAAATCGGGCGCCAAGACCGTCCCGGTGAAATTGGAGATCGAAGCGACCTGTCCGGCGGCAGCGGCGCTCGACCCGGTGCGGGCGCGGCAGGCGATCCAGTATGCGCTGGCCAACGCGACCGCGTCGGCCAACGACGGCGGGGTCCGCGTCAAGGTCCGGGGCGAGCCCGACCGCTGGGTGATCGAGGTCGGGATCGACCATCCACCGCCTCCGTCGGTCAAGCCGGTTGAGCTCCGGCCCGACCTCTTCGAACGCCTCTGCGGAACCGCTGCCGAGCGCCGCGGCATGGATCTGGCAATCGCCGCTCGGATCAGCGAGCTCTTCGGCGGCGTCGCGCGGCTCGACGTGGACGAGCGCCGGAGCACCACCATCGTCCTCGAGTGGCCAACCCGACTCGCCTCGAGCTGAGGGCCCGGCCTTGGCATGGGGGTTGCCCTCTCCTCACCCGGTGGGTGGGCCGTCGGACGATCGTTCCTACCACCCGCCTTCCCGAACGACTCCTG
Source organism: uncultured Planctomycetaceae bacterium (assembly GCA_963803395.1). Lineage (GTDB taxonomy): Bacteria > Planctomycetota > Planctomycetia > Isosphaerales > Isosphaeraceae > JAFANO01. Next base: position 20,043 of record CAWDND010000086.1, on the reverse strand, counting down.
TTGAGAAAGTCAGGCCACCGATGGCGACTGCGACCAAGATCAACCGCGACTGGATTGTCGCGGAGTTCTCCAAGGGGATCGACGCCGAGCAGGCGCTCAAGGACAACGCTCAGGCGCAGGCGAGTCGCCACCCGACCCCACCTTGCGCGTCCTTTATCACGAGATCGCCGTAGCCGACGAGCGGCATCGCGAGATCGTCGAGACGATTGCGACCCGCTACGGCCATGTCCCCTCACGGAGCGGGGCGGGGGGGATCGGCGAGACGCTCGGCCGTCTCAAGGACAAGGTCGGCGAGATGGGATCCACCCCCTTGCAACGCGTCAGCCACGACTTGGTGGGCAAAGCCAACGCGATCCACTGGTACACTGCCTGGGTCCAGACCTTCCAGGCCATCGGCGACGCCCAGAGCTGCCCGCGAACTCTCCGCTATCCTAACCGAGGAGAAGGCCCACCGCGACGCGCTCCAAGAGGGCCTCAACCGGTTGCTCACCCAAGGGGCCATGGGCGAGAACCCCGCGGTCAAGTGATCCCCTTCTGGCGGGAGGGAGGGAATGATGGGAATTCGCCATTCCCTCACCTTTCTCTCCCCCTTCTTCGATAAAAGAGCCGGCCCCTCCGAAGATCGGAGGGTGATCCCTCAAATCCCCGGAGAGGCTGACTCATTCCCCGGGAGGGGACGGGTTTCCGGATCGAGCGGCGCTATCTTTGGGAGCGTCACCGGGGGGAGTCGGCCGCCAGCCGATCGTGTCCTCTGACTGATTCCTCGTGCCCGTCCCGCGGCTGGTCTATCCGGTCCAGGACAGGCTTGACGCCCTCGCCGTATTCCTCGACGAGCACGCCTCCGAGCCTGGCGGTGTAGAGGGCCAGGCTGCCACCTGTCAGTCCCAGGATCCGGGTGAGCAGGCTCGGGCGTCGGCCCCCCTGGTGCTCACGATCGCGGAGCAGTGAGCTGGCGGTGAAGAGCGTCCCGACGACCGCGTTTCCCAGGTCATGCGCGGTGGCGATGTCGTGGCTCGGCCGATCCTGAGGGATAAAGCTGTAGTCGTGCAGGCCGGTCAAGACCGAGACCGCGGCACCGCCCAGGCCGATCGCCATGCTGATGCGGGCGACTTCATCGAAGCGGCGGTCGCCGGTCGCGAGGGCCAGGCCGTCGCAGACGCAACTGACCGTCCAGGCGCCGATCGGAAGGGCGAAGATGGCTGGATGGGGACTGTGACCGATGAGTTCCTCGGTCTGATCAATCCGGCCGGTGACAGGAGTGAGGGGATCCATCGGACCAACTCCTTTCGGGAGAGGGTGGAAGCGTTCACGTAGGGGTTGGGGGATGGATAGGCGATCGGGGCTAGAGGAAGGGGCTTACGAACCTCTCCCCTGATCCTCATCACTTAACCGTCGTGTCACCTAAATCATGGCAGTCTTTGTCACGCAAGTTTTGGCAGTATCGTTGAAACTCGCTTGGTAACCTGGCTGATTTCTTCGCCGGATTTGCGTCCTCGATCCGTACGATTCTCACAAAGATTAGGTGACGAATACTGCCAAAACTAATGTGACGTGACGCATAACTCCTATTGGGGGCTTCGAGAGTTGCCCACGTTGATGTTGCCCGGAGGCTTGGTCTCTCCCTGGGCGTTGTTGCGGCCGCCGGTCTCGATCTTGGGCGGGGTGGCCGATGGCTCCTTGGCTGGCTCGGGGTTCAAGGTCTCGGCGTCGGTCCGTCGCAACATCGTGCCCCCCTGGCCAGCGTTCCGGCCGCCGGTACCGGCATTGCTGCCGAGGGCGGCGGGGCTGGAGGCCGACGACTCGGCGAGCGAGTTGTCCTTGCTAGCGAGGTGGGGTGTGGGCAGGTCGGTCCGCATCGCGGGCTTCTCCTCGGCCTTGAGCATCGCCGGGTCGCCGTTGGTGAGGCCGGCGCCTGGAGGGGCCGTGTCGCAGCCGGTCGCGAGCAGGGCAACGAGAGCCGCTCCCAGCAGCTTGAGCGAGTTGATTCTCATGACGAAGGCTTCCTGTTTGGGGTCGCGCCGCGCTCCGGCCGGTACTCGGCCCGGCAGGACCGTCGAGGGCTTGGGATCTCTTTGGAAGGAATCGCGAACGCCGTGCCGCCGCGCCGGCATGCCAGATGCAGCAGCATGAGACTCGAGCACCCGATTCAGGGAAGGTCAGCGACTTTCCGCGCCGGGAGCGGGTCGTCGCGTCCGTGATCGCTCGGGAATCCTGTGACGGAGAGAAGGACCATGGCCGTGTTTCCCCCGCTTCGCCTGCGCGGCGCTGAGCCTCGGCGGCCTCTCGATCCGCGAGTTGGTCCTGAGGACCTGGAAGAAGATCGGCGTGCACGAGATCCTGACGCGCGCGGCCGCCGTCGCGTTCTACGCGATGCTGGCGCTGGTCCCGTTCCTCGGGCTGATCCTGACCTTCAGCGCGCAGCTCCTGCCCGACGTGACGGATCGGTCGGGAAAGTCGGTGGGGATCGGCAACATGACCGTCGACGAGCTGCGCCTCACGCTCAAGCAGCTTTTCCCGCCCGAGGCGTACGGCGTGGTCGAGCAGCAGATCGGGCGGATCCAGAAGGATTCGCATGTTGGCTTCATCTCTCTGGGCCTGGCCATCACGATCTGGCTGGCATCGAGCCTGTTCGTGGCGATCATCGACGCGATGAACCGAATCTCTGGCGTCACCGAGACCCGACCCCTCTGGCGGCTCCGCCTGGCGGCGATCGCGATGACCCTCGTGCAGGCCATCATCCTGGTGGGCTCGCTCGTGGTGATCGTCGCCTGGCCGCAGATCATCCACTGGATGGGGATGAGCGAGCCGGCGGCCTTGCTGGCCACGTTGGTCCAGTGGCTGGTTGTGACGTTCGCCGTGCTCCTCAGCTTCACGCTGACGTTCTTCTTCGGCCCCGATGCTGAACAGCACTGGGAATGGATCACGCCGGGGAGTCTAATAGGGACAATCATCTTCCTGGTCGTAAGTCTGTTGTTCCGTGTCTACGTCCAGAACTTCGCCAACTACGATGAGACGTACGGCTCGCTCGGCGGGGTGATGGTCCTGCTGTTCTGGTTCTGGATTTCGAGCGTGGTGCTGCTGTCGGCCGCGCAGATGAACAAGGTGATCGAGGAGGCGTCGCCCCTGGGCAAAAACTACGGCCAGAAGACCGACCCGACCGACACCCCCGACTTCCAGACAATGAGGCCCGAGCCGGCGCCCCGCTGAGTTCGGGTTGACCGGGCGGCCCCGTTTGGCATAAAACGCCGTGCGGTAGGGTCTGGAAACGTCTCAGCCTCGGCAAAGGAAGATGCAGGCATGGCGCCGACCGATCGGGGGTCGTCTCTCGGGCCGTCAATCGCGTCAAATGCTGGTCGGTTCGCGTCGGCGAGCGAGTGCGGAGCCTGCCGCTGCGAGCGACGCACCGCAACAAGGGGCGGCCTCTCCCCCCACCCCGACTGATGCACCTGGTCGCGGCCTCGGAGGATGTCTCGTGGTTCCTGGAATCGGGCGCCCTGGCGGCGTCAAGCATGTGCCGGCTTTTGGAGAAGAACGGGATCGTCCTGGAATCGCTCGGCGCGATCCTCGACTTCGGCTGCGGGGCCGGTCGCGTGCTCCGACACTGGGAGACCCTCCGAGGCCCGTCACTCCACGGGACCGACTACAACCCCGACCTGATCGCCTGGTGCACCCGGAACCTCCCGTTCGCTCGGTTCCGGGTCAACGGCCTGGGCAGCGGGGCCGATTACCCCGACGAGACGTTCGATCTCATCTCCGCTCTGTCGGTGTTCACCCACCTCGCCGAGCCCCGGCAATCCTTCTGGATCGAGGAGCTGACCCGGGTGCTCCGGCCGGGAGGCCACCTGTTCCTCTCCCTGCATGGCGAGCACTATCTGCCCCAGCTCTGCGAGGTCGACCGGGAGCGGTTCCGGGACGGCTCTCTGGTCGTCGTCAACTCACGACGCGAGGGCAGCAACAACTGCGCCGCGTTCCATCCCGAATCGTATGTCCGGGGCACAATGGCCAGGGGCCTTAACGTGGTCGATTTCGTCCCCGAGGGGGCATTGGGCAACCCGCGGCAGGATGCCTGGTTGCTGCGGAAGCCGTGAGATGCAGTAGGATGCACCGGCCCTGGAAAACCGCGAATCCAGCACCTGAAAAGAGGGCGTCGCCATGGAGGCACATGGGATCACGCGGCGCGGGTTCATGGGAGCGGTGGGCGGTTCGGCCGCGCTCTTGGCGGCGCAGGGGACCACCGCGGCGGTCGCCGCCAACGACAAGATCCGCCTCGGCCTGATCGGCGCGGGGAGCCGGGGCAACCAGCTCCTCGACTCGTTCCTGCCGCAGCCCGACGTCGAGATCGTCGCCGTCGCCGACGTCGACGACCGCCACGCCGGCGAGACCGCCGAGCGGATCAAGAAGGAGAAGGGCAACACGCCCGAGCACCGCGCGCGACTACCGCGCGATGCTCGACCGCAAGGACCTCGACGCCGTGATCATCGCCACGCCCGACCACTGGCACGCCCTGCCGGCGATCCATGCCGTGCTGGCCGGCAAGGACGTCTACGTCGAGAAGCCGGTCGGCCACAACGTCGCCGAGGGCCAGGCGATGATCGCGCGCGGCCCGGAAGTACAACAAGATCATGGCCGTCGGCACCCAGCAGCGGTCGTCGCCGCACTTCCAGAAGGCCGTCGAGATCGTCCGTTCGGGCAAGCTCGGCAAGGTCTTCTGGGTCCAGACCTGGAACTTCGAGAACATCAGCCCGACCGGCATGGGCAGGTACCCCGACAGCGAGGCCCCCTCCGTACGTCGACTACGACCGCTGGCTCGGCCCCGCGCCCAAGCGGCCGTTCAACCCCAACCGCTTCCACCTGCTCTTCCGCTGGTTCTTCGACTACGCCGGCGGCATGATGAGCGACTGGGGCGTTCACCTCAACGACATCGTCCTCTGGGCGCTCGACGCCAAGGGGCCGCAAGACCGTCTACGCCACCGGCGGCATCTTCACCACCGACGACGACCGCGACACGCCCGACACGCTCCAGGTCGTCTACGAGTTCCCCGAGTGCACGCTGACCTACTCGATGCGCAAGGGCAACGGCCTGAAGTTCAACGGCCACGACTACGGCATCCTCTTCTGCGGCACCGACGGCAGCCTGATGCTCGACCGCGAGCGGCTTCGAGGTCATCCCCGACAAGACCGTCCTGCCCGTACGGCATCAAGCTCGTCCACGGCGATCGGCCGCGTCCGCAAGATCGACCTCAAGCCCGAGAAGGCCAAGGGCGTCGACGGCCAGGACGCCCACGTCCGCAACTTCCTCGACTGCCTCAAGTCGCGCGCGCGTGCCGACCTGCGACATCGAGATCGCCCACCGCTCCACCAACACCTGCCACCTCGGCAACATCGCCTACAAGCTCGGCCGCAAGCTCGACTGGGACGTCGAGACCGAGACCTTCAAGAACGACCCCGAGGCCAACGCCCTGCTCTCCCGCGAGCCGCGCCAAGGCTTCGAGCTGCCCAAGGTCTGATCCGCTTCCCGGAACGATCGTGCCCACCACCGGGAGCAGCGGTGCTCCTTCGGGGGTGGCCCGCCGCCCCTGGCGGGCACCAACTCCCAGGATGCGTCTGACTCGACTTTGTCCCTCACGCAGCGGACGCCAAGCCGTGAATCAAGGCATCGAGAAGCTCTCTGGGGAATTGGATCAGGTCGCTACTTTCGTGGGACCCTGTGCTAATTCGTGCCTGCCAGATCCGGCTGCGGATCAGGCGCAGGCAGTCGGAGAACGTGGGCTCCTCCTTGGCGTACCACGCCGTCTCCTCCGCCGACAACAGACCCGCCTTGTGACACCGCACCGCCGCCAGCACCACCAGCGAATACAAACCCAGCAACACCGGCGTCGTCCGCTCAATCGCCAGGTCGGACCATTGTCGTTGCGTCTCCATCCCCAGGTGCGCGTGCCTCTCCTCGAACGTGACCTCGACACCCCAGCGCCAGACCATGTAGCGCATGATCTCTGCGGGGAGCATCTCCTCCTCCGTGCAGAGATAGCCCGCATCCTCCAGCGCGCCCTCGGGGTCACGTGCCAGCACGTAACGGATCGCCACCGGATCCTGACCGGCCGTGTACCACAGCCCCGTCCGCGAGTACAGCCGCATCGTCTTCCGCTCGCCCCCATACCACTCGACTTCCCGATCCTCCCAGGGGGTGTCTTGCCGCCGGGCCCACTCCTGGAGCTTGACCTGGCGCGGTCCTTTCTTGGGCTTGGGGCCACGCTGGCCGGCGGGTTGCACGGCGGGGGGATCGTACAACCCCGCATCGAGTCGCAGGCGACAGATCATTGTCACCCCATGGCGGCGACAGGCGTGCGGCCAGCTTCACGGCCGCGAACCCGCCATCGAGCACCAGCACGACACGCCGCTGGGGGAACCAGCGGCGTACCTGGAGGACCATCTGCTTCACGCAAGCGATCGACGTCTTGTGTGCCCGCCGCCGCGGCGCCGATTCGGGCCGACCCAAGACGGTCAGGAATGGCATCGCCTGGACCCGCTTGTTCCAGGGGAGTTGGACGAGGACCATCATCGCGACCCACTTCAGTCCGAAGCACTTGACCACCACCTTCCGCGAGGACCGGACGGCATCGCGGTAGCAGCCCTTGGCCTTGATCTTGCGGCCGTGGCGCCGCTCGATGGTGTCGTCGGCCACCAGGACGATGGGCCAATCCGCCGGGACGAGGGTCAGGACAATCAGGCCGAGCAGGAGGCGACTGGCGGCGCGGGGGCACCAGGCGGCGCGATTGAGGACGCGATGGTAGTTGGTGAAGTGGTCGTCGTGGCTCAATCCCATGATGCGCAAGGCGGAGGTGACCGTGCGTTTGCCGGTGGCGAGGATGGCCCCGATGGCCAAGATCTGTGCGTGGGCCCAGACGCGGTCGGAAAACAGTGGAGCGAAGGCTGCCAAGAGGACTACCATCTCCGGTGGCAATGGCATGGGGGTCGCCTCCCTGGTGCGATGACTCTTGCAACGAGCCATCGATCATATGAGGCGACCTCCAGGTCTTGCCAGTCATCTTGGCCAAAGTCGAGTCTGATACGGACCGGAAATGCAAACCGGCGCCAGCCGAAGGCGGCTGGCCCACATCCTTCGAGGCACAGCCGCCCCCGGCGGTGCGCAAGCCATTCTTCCGATCCGGAGGAGGGCCCTTCGCCCCGCGAACCCGGGCCGACGGAGAGCCCGACGAGGCAACGACACCGGAAACGAGGGTGCCGAATCCGTCTGCAAGCCCGAGGACGCGCCATGAATCGCCCGCGAGCTGGCCCCTCACCTTGACAGTCTCTCTGATCTCGTTGCGCGAATTCGAGCAGGGCTCCAAGCGAGCACGGACTCCAGGGGCAGCCATGAAACCGGCAACCGGTCAGATCCTTCGAGGCGTGGGCCTCTTGATCGAGACAGTCTGCCTGCTGGCGTATGTCACGTTTCAGTACGAGGGAGTCTTCGGGATCAACGTGCGGCCCGCGCTGATGGCCGGGGTGGGCCTGGGGGTCATCCTCTGGATCGCGGGCCTGGCGATCATCCGCGCCTCGACGCGGTAAACCTGCGCGGGATCGACCCGCGCGACACGACCGGGCGCCCCGCCCTGAGGAAAAATCAAGGGCGTCGCGGGCCGGGGTGGAGACGGCTCACGACGCTCTTGATTTTTCCTCAGGCCGGTTGGCGTCCCGGGTGGATCATGGATTGGTGGCGGTGGTGGACCGGGCCGAGGTGAGCCAGGGGCTCGTAGGGTATTCTTGCTTGAGCCGCTGCCAGTACTCGTCGGCGCGGTCGTTGCGCTTCGAGCTCGCGCCAGAGCTGCGAGAGGTGCGCCAGGGCGCGGGGGTGCTGTTCCTTATCCTTGGCGTAGAGCATATCGGTGTGCAGGAACGCCCAGAGAGCGTCCTTGGGTTTGCCGGCGGCGTGGAGGCAGTCGCCCAGGGTGTTGTAGGCGGCCGACTGCGCCTGGACGTCCTCGGGGGGCGATGCCTTGATCACGTTGCGGAGAGCGGCCTCAGCCTCGACATACTTCTTCTTACCGGCGAGGCTCTCGGCCCTGGCCAGTTGCGCCTCACGTCGGCGGACCGAACCTTCGGGGAAGTTCCGGATCAACTGGTCGAGCTCGGTGATCGCCTTGTCGTGGTTGCCCTGCTTGGCGAAGACCTTGGCCTTCAGAACGGCCGCGCGGTCGGTGCTCTGCGGCTGCTTTTCCATCCGGGCGATCGTCTTTTCGACCGCCGCATAGTCCCCCTTCTGGAGTTCGAGCCGCGCCAGGCTGTCGAGCGCGGGGACGATGTGGCGGCTGTTCGGGTGCGCCGTCGCGAAGGACTCGAGCAACGTGACCGCCTCGGAGGCGCGGCTCGGGTCGGACAGCGCCAACTGGGCGAGGGCGTTCGCCTGGTGGAATCGCGCGGCCTGCGCAATGTACGGCTTGCCCGACACCTCGGCGGCGGTCTGCTTGTAGAGCACGGCCGCCTCGGCGAGCAACCCGGCCGACTCCTTCGATTGAGCCAGGATCCAGCTCGGCGGCTCGTTGTCATACTTGACAGAGGCGATCTCGCCGGTTGGGACGGTCGTCATGGTCGCCCCGAGTTTGACGACCACCTCGGTCGGCGATTCGGACTGGATGGTCCCCTTGATCCGGCCGCCGATTGCGTTCTTGACGGCCGAGTTGGGCACCAGGACCACATCATCGGCGCGGGCTGTCGCAGCGAGGGCAACGGCCAGGGTCAGAGACCCGACCGAGAATCGGCGTCGTGACATCGTCAGGGGTTCCTTGAGGCTATGGGCTGCCTGCTTCGACGTTACTTGAGCTTCGAGAGCAACTCGACATACTTGGCCTTCATCTCGGGCCCGCCGACGCTGGGCGAGAGCAGCATCACGCTGCCGAGGGCTTGCTTGGCCTTCTCCGTCAGACCCGCCTTGTCGAGGGCCTGAGCGGCGTGGTACCAGGCGTCGTAGTACTCGACGGGCTTGGGCCGCATCTTTGCCAGTTGCCCCGCCAGCGTCTGCCAGTGGTTGTAGACCTGGTTCCAGTTGCCCCGGCCCGACATTGCCATGTCCTCGAACAACTGCGCCTTCTCGATCCGGGGCTCGATGGCGCGGGGATTCTCCTTCAGGAGCTCGTCGGCGAGCGTCTCGGCCGCGGCGAAGTCGCTCTGGCCGCGGAGCGCGGCGGCCAGCTTGAGCCGGGTCCGAAGGAGCTGCGTGTCGGCGCCTGGCCGGGCCAGGAACTCCGGGTCCTTGCCGAACTTGTCGAGGATGCGGTTGAAGACCTCGCCGGCCTCCTTGGCGTTGCCGAGTGAGAGCATGTTCTCACCGGCCCATTCGAGCGAGTCGTACGTCTGGCCAGTCTTGCTCAAGGCCAGGGCGTCGAGGAACTTCTGGTAGGCCTGTTCGATCCTGGTCAGGCCGACGGAGTCCCCCTTCTGCTTGAGGCTGTCCATCTCTTTCTGGAGCAGCTTTCCGAGACTATAATAGAGTTGGGTGAGGCTACCGCCGCGCCGCCCGCCGCCTCCAGGGCGTTCATATCGCCCATCGCCTGATCGACCTGGCCGTTGCCGATGTGGCGCGGAGCAGAGTGGACATCAGTCGGCCGAAGGCCGGCCCGGCGGTCCCTTGCTGCGCCTTGGCGAGCGGCTCGAGGAGCGCCCGCGCCTCGGCCGGCTTGCTAGTCTCGAGGTCGATGTCGGCGATGTCGCAGGCGTTGTTGATCAGGCCGGGATCAGCCGGGGTGCCGCCCGCGTCATGCCGCGCCTGCAGCGCCACGTTCAGGTCGCCCAGAGCCTTGGCGACCTCGGCGTCGGCTTCGGCGGCTTTGCCCGAGGCGCGGAGCGCGAGACTGTACTGCCAGTGCGTCGCGCCGGCGCGGGTCTGCCCATCGACCCACTTCGCCGAGTTCGAGCGGACGGCCTCGTAGACGGCAATCGCCTCGGGGTAGCGGCCCATCCCTTGATAGATCTGGCCCAGGGTCATCCGGGCGACATCTCCCTGGTCGTTGTCGGGCCAGGTCGCGACCGTGTACTTGGCCAGCTCGATCAGGTGGTTGAGGTCGGAGGCGCGGTCGATCTCGCGGTAGGTGTTGTAGGCGTCGGCGAGTGAGGCCATGCCGATCTCGGTCGCCTTCGACGCCAGGCTGAACTGTGGGTAGCGCCGCGCCAGGTGCTCGGTCAGGACCTCGGCCTCGTAATACTGCTTGTTCATGTAGTAGCAGTAAGCCAGGTTGTAGCGGGCCAGGTTGGCCTTCTCGGGGTCCTTGGCAGGGTCGGTCTTGCGGATGGCTTGCTTGAGCAGGACGATCGCCTTGTCCCACTCGTGCGCAGCGATCGTCTGCTCGGACTGCGACATCGCGTCCTCGTAGTTGAGCTTGGCGACCTCCTCGAAGGCGACGGCGGCCCGGGGCCGGGACTTCTTCAGGAGCTCGAGCGCCTCGGACTTGAAGGGCGACGAGTAGCGGACGACCTGACTCAGGATGTCGGCGGCGCGGTTGGTGTAGGTCTTGCGTTCGGCGTTGTTGGCCAGCTCGGGCAACTGCGCGACCAGGCTCTTGGCCAGCTCGAGCTGCACGCCGAGGCCCTCATTCAAGCGGTGCTCCTCGGGAGAGGCGTAGAACCGGAGCCAGCCGACCGCTCCCTTCTCGGCCAGGGGGTATTCACGGCGCTTGTTGTAAAGGACGATCTGGAAGTAGCCGACGTGCCGCTGGAGCGGCCGGAGCCTCGGGTCCTGATGCTCCATCAGCTCGTTGTAGATGCCCATCGCAGGGCCGTAGTCGCCCCTCTCCTCGAGGCACTTGGCCTGCCACATCCGGGCGGTGAGTCCCGCCCACTGGGTCCGGTACCGCTTGTAGATGTCCTCGAACTGGGTGACGCCCTTGGTGAGCATGTCGTTGCGCTCGGGGGAGCCGAGGGGATACGTCTCGCCCTGCTCATAATCGACGACGGCCTTCTGCAGCTCGGCGTCCATGAACGAGGTGTGGATCCGGTCGCGCTCTTCCTTGCGGGGGTCGTTTTCGGGGAGGAACGGAGGATAGGTCTTGTAGGCGGTCTTGAGCTGCTCGTCGGCCTCCTGGTAGGCAATGCGGGCTTTGTCGAACGATGAGCGGGCCTCGGCGAGCCTGGCGGCCTTCTCCCCCTTGCCCTCGGCCGTCGCGCCATCGGCATCCTCGCCCAGGAGCACGGCCAGGTGGCCGCGCTCGACGAGCAGGCGGGCCAGTTGCACCAGCGCCTCGGGCCGCAGGGAGTGGTTGGGGTTGACCCTCGTGAAGGAGTCAAGCTTGCCGCGGGCGTTTTCGAGCAACTCCTTGCGGTGGACAAGATCGCCCGTCGCGGCGGCCTCGTCGAGCAGGATGCGGCCTTCCTCGTAGTCGATCAGCGCCCGGATGTTGTTCGGGATGCCCCGCTCCTGCCGAATCTGGTCCAGGTAGCCGATCGCGACGTCGTATAACTTGTGCTCGCGAAGTGCTTGCACGAATTTCAACGCGGTCCTCGAGTCCTCGTCGGCCCGGGCGGGCGCGAGCCAGACCAGGGTTCCGGCCAACACGGCGGCCAGTAAGAAAGCGCGGCGGCGCAACATCGGAGGTTCCCCAACGCGGTGTCGGCCCCTTGGATCGGACCAGGGCCTTCGAGATCACTGCTCTGATGCATTCAGGATCTATTTTCGACGCTCTGAAAGACCTCGACAAGCAAGCCCCAACGGTCTCGTCAATCTGGACGCACCCTTGCGGTCTCCGCCCAATCATGCCACATTCGCGGAGGAGCGGCGGGCGGCGGATCCATGAAATCGCGGAAAAATCGCTCGTTGATGGTGGATCATGATAGCAGACGGAGAGATGGGGAGTCGAGGACGAGGAGGGGTGGCGTGCCACGTGACTTCAAGACAAGACAGCGGAGGCGCTGGCGGCGGATGCCCGCACGCGGCGGCTGGACGTCCGGCTGAGGTCCGACCTGGCACCGCTGAGGGCGCCGATCGACATGGCAGGGCGTCGGGTGGGCAACCGGCTGATGATCCATCCGATGGAGGGTTGCCGACGGCACGCTCGACGGCGCCGGGCGAGCTGACGATCCGCCGTTACGAGCGGTTCGAGACGGGGGGAGCCAAGCGTCTGTCAAACCGAACGCCCTCATAGCCGTTCAAAATGCAAGAGAAATCGTTCCGACCCCTTTTCCTACCCGGTTCCGACCCCTTTTCCTACCCGACCGACCCACCTTTCATACCCGAACTCTTTTCCTACCCCGACCCCTTTTCCTACCTGACCCCTTTTCCTACCCGTTTTCCTACCCCTTTTCCGACCCCTTTTCCTACCTCAAAATGCAAGAGAAATCGTTCCGACCCCTTTTCCTACCGCCTTTTCCGACCCCTTTTCCTCCCTTTTCCTCCCCGACCCCTTTTCCTACCCAAAATGCAAGAGAAATCGTTCCGACCCCTTTTCCTACCCCCCGCCCTTTTCCTACCCCCTTTTCCTACCCCTTCTACCCCCAAAATGCAAGAGAAATCGTTCCGACCCCTTTTCCTACCCCCGACCCCTTTTCCTACCCCGACCCCTTTTCCTACCCGACCCCTTTTCCTACCTCTACCTTTTCCTACCCGACCCCTTTTCCTACCTCTACCTTTTCCTACCTCTACCTTTTCCTACCCGACCCCTTTTCCTACCTCCCAAAATGCAAGAGAAATCGTTCCGACCCCCTTTCCCCGACCCGACCCCTTTTCCCACGACCTTTTCCCCAACCCGACCCCTTTTCCCCAACCCTTTTCCCCAACCGACCCCTTTTCCCAACCCAACCCCTTTTCCCGACCCTTTCCCGACCCGTTCCGACCCCTTTTCCCGACCCAACCCCTTTTCCGACCCCTTTCCCCGCGCGGGACAACGAAGCCGAGGTCAGCCGGAGAAGCGGCCGGCCGATCATCCTTCGGTTGGACCGCCACCGAGCCACACATCGCGGTCGTCTGGGAGACCATCTCCCCAAGACGATCCCCGGATGGTCCGCGTGCGCACCGCCTACGAAGTCAAACACAAAAGGAGAAAAACATGAGCGGCTTCAAACGCACCTTCCACAAGATCGAGCGGACCCCCGCAGGAGCAGATGGATCTCGAAGGCGGGCGTGAATACCTGGCTCGGGGAGTGGCCCGGCCCCCGAGGACCTAATCGCCTCGGGGGAGTACGATGGTCCCGACCGGGGGGGATCCTCCTGGACCTGCTCATGGCGGTCGCCAGGCTCAAACGCGAGCGCCAACGGCGCGGCCTGAGCCTGACCGATGTAGTCCGAGCGGTCAGGCATGGACAAGGGGATGCTCTCCCGGCTCGAGAACGGCAAGCTCCTGAACCCGACGCTCTCGGACGCTCTGGCGCTGCGCCGAGGCGATCGGCGCACCGAACCAAGCTCGAAGCGGGAGCTGACCGAGACCGGTTGACGCACCGCGGCATTCCTGACGTGGCGACGGGTGGCGACGAGATCCTGCCAACGCGCTTGGAGGGCAGGGGATGGCGTCGGCATTGCCGACGCAAAGGGTCGGCAATGCCGACGCGAAGGGTCGGCATCAGAATGCCCGACCCCCGCGTGAGGCCCCGGAACTGGTCAGCGTCGGCCCCGATGGAGCCGTGTGCCCGATCCAAACGACTCCCGACAATCCGACACCGCCCCAAGCCACCGCCCCTCCAAGAGGCACAGAAGTTTCGGCACAACTGGCACGTCCGGCATGACAAATCGGGTCCCCTCGGAGGTCGCCGTTCCCGGTCCTGGGAATTCCGGGGTCTGCGGGTGGCGCCGAGCGTGACGTTTGGGGTAGACACCACTTGACAGTGTACAGGCGGCGAGCGGCGGCTCACGAGTCGGCCGAGGGGGCCCGCCCAAAACTCCCATCCCCCGGCGTGCTCTCGGAGCCGAGGTTCTGGGCTTCGGCCTTTTTCCGAGCCCTGGCTTCGGCCTTCTCCTGACTCGCTGCTGATCAGCCGCCTCCAGTCCTACCGCCGCCAAAATACCCTGACGTGGCCTCTCGGAGTACGGCCGGCTGATCAAGACGATCTTCATCCTCCACTACCTGGAGAGCGAGCCGCTCCGGCGGCGGATGAACCTTTTTTGTAGACTTTCGGTTAACCCACGGTTCCTCGTCTCAAGTACAGAATTCCCTCGGGATTGCGGAATGCACAGTTTGGGACGACTAGTGAATATCAGCCTGAAACATTAACTTGCTCATTACTTACAGCGGCCCGATACGGGTATACCGAATCTTTACCCTTTTTTCGAGACTCCTCGCTGATCACCACCACGATATTGGCGTAACTCGTTGCGCCGGAATTGGTTGACCACGAATTTCAGCGTCCGCGGCCGGGTCCCGGCGCACTTCCAGAGCACGGCCCCTGTCGCGCTCGTCCGAGTCTGGATTTCTCGGGCAATGGCCGCATATTGACCATCAGTACACTGGTGGTGATCGGCGAGGAGTCTCCTTTTTTCTGAGAGTCAATAGACCAGCTTGGGAAGCGCGAGACCGGCGGCGGTGGGCCTCACGTCACGTCTATAATGTCGCCGCCCTCATTGTCTCTAACGTCGCTGGCGACGAGCGACAAGGCGCCATCACGGTTGGCGATCCCGCCGCCGGTCCCACTGCCGGGGTCGCCGGGGGGATTACCGCTTCCGAGCATCCCACCGATCGCGCGGTTTTGGGTGATGCGAGCGTGGATCAGCGCGAGAGTTCCCAAATCGAGGAAGATTCCTCCCCCTTGGCCGTTGCCGCCGCTGCCGCCGCTGCCGCCGGGGCCGCCGCCGAAGCTACCGCCGCCATTGCCGCCGGCGCCGCCGGTCACGATGTTGGTGTTGAGGCTGGTGTGCGTGAGGGTGACCGTGTCATTGCTGGCGTACAGTCCTCCCCCTTGGCCGCTGCCGCCGCCGCCGCCGAGGCCGCCACCGAAGAAACCGACGCCACCATTGCCGCCGGCGCCGCCAGTCACGATGTTGGTGTTGAGGTTGGTGTGCGTGAGGGTGACCTTGCCATTGCTGGCGTACAGTCCCCCCCCTTGGCTACCGCCGCCAGGCCGCCGCCGAGGCCGCCGCCGGGGCCGCCGGGGAAGCTACCATCGCCGCCATTGCCGCCGGCGCCGCCAGTCACGATGTTGGTGTTGAGGTTGGTGTGCGTGAGGGTGACCTTGCCATTGCTGGCGTACAGTCCTCCCCCTTGGCCGCTGCCGCCGCCGCCGCCGGGGCCGCCGGGGCTGCCGAGGACGAAGACGCTGCCGACACTGCCGGGGCCGCTACCGTGGCCGCCGAGGCCGCCGGCGCCGCCGGTCACGATGTTGGTGTTGAGGTTGGTGTGCGTGAGGGTGACCGTGTCATTGCTGGCGTACAGTCCTCCCCCTTGGCCGCTGCCGCCGCCGCCGCCGGGGCCACCGCCGACACCGGGGCCGCTGCCGAAGCTACCGCCGCCATTGCCGCCGGCGCCGCCAGTCACGATGTTGGTGTTGAGGCTGGTGTGCGTGAGGGTGACCGTGTCATTGCTGGCGTACAGTCCTCCCCCTTGGCCGCTGCCGCCGCCGCCGCCGGGGCCGCCGCCGCCGCCGGGGCCGCCGGGGCCATTGCTGCTCCCGGAGCCGAAGTTGCCACCGGCGCCGCCGGCGCCGCCGATCGCCTTGTTGGCCAAGACGCTGGTATCGGAGGTCAGGGTAAGCTTGCCGCCGATGACATAGAGCCCCCCTCCTTGACCGCTGCCGGCGCCGCCACCGCCGCCGCCACTGCCGCCGCTGCCGCGGAAGAAGAAGCTGCTGAGGCCGCCGCCGCCGCCGCCGCCGCCGCCGCCACCGTCGCCGCCGAGGCCGCCGGCGCCGCCGGTCACGATGTTGGTGTTGAGGTTGGTGTGCGTGAGGGTGACCGTGTCATTGCTGGCGTAAAGTCCTCCCCCTTGGCCGCTGCCGCCGCCGCCGCCGGGGCCGCCGCCGCCGCCGGGGCCGCCGAAGTTATTGAGCACGGTGCCGTCGCTGCCGCCGCCGCCGCCGCCTCCACCTCCGCCGCCGCCGCCAAATGCGGTGTTGGCCGAGACGCGGATGCCGGTGGTCAGGATGACCGTGCCGCCGCCGTCAAAAAGGCCCCCGCCTTGGCCGCTGCCGCCTTGGCCGCCTTGGCCGCCTTGGCCCCCTTGGCCGCCGGGGCCGGTTAGAGGGGGGCCGCCGGGGTTGATGAGGATGCCGCCCCCGCCTTGACCGCTGCCTCCACCGAAGCCGCCGCCGCCGCCGCCGCCACCGGTCGCGATGTTGGCGTCGAGGGTGGAGTCGGTGAGCGTGAGCCTGCCGCTGACGACATACAAGCCCCCGCCTTGGCCACTGCCGCCGGGGCCGCCGTTGCCGCCATTGCCGCCGTCGCCGCCGGGGCCGGTTAGAGGGGGGCCGCCGGGGTTGATGAGGGTGCCGCCGGGGCCACCGATGCCGCCGGCGCCACCGAAGCCGCCGCCGCCGCCGGTCGCGATGTTGGCGTCGAGGGTGGAGTCGGTGAGCGTGAGCCTGCCGCTGACGATATACAAGCCCCCGCCTTGGCCGCTGCCGCCGGGCGCCGCCGGGGCCGCCGGGGGCCGCCGGGACTGCCAGGACTGCCGCTGCCGCCGGGGCCGCCGTTGCCGCCGCGGGCCTGATTGCCCATCACCTGCGTGTGGTTGATGAGCGACAGCACGCCGCCCCCGCTGTAGATGCCACCCCCTTGCGCATCCTGACCGTTGCCCCACCGCTGTCCGCCCCATCGCTGCCCTGCGCCAGGTTATTCGTGACCATCACCCTGCTGAGCGTCAGGTCGCTCTGGCAGTAGATGCCACCGCCGGCAACGGCCGTGTTGTCCCTGATCGTGCTGCCAGTGATCGTCACTGCACCGCTGACGATGGAAATCCCGCCGCCGTGGTAGGCGGTATTACCACAGATCGTGCTAGTGTCGATCGTCAAGCTCCCGCCCTTGTCCAGGATGCCGCCGCCGGAGCCGGTTTCGACGGAGAAGGAGTGATTCTCGCTGACGATGCACCCAGTAACTTTCAAATTCCCCTGATTCCAGATCCCTCCGCCCTGGTCAGCCAGGCCTCCTGTGATCGTGAGGCCGTCCAGCTTAGCTGTGACACCGGCGTCGACCGTGAAGATGCGGAAATCGGGCGTCCCGAAATCGCTGCTGCGGGCCACGATCAGGCTCGTGGCCCCGGGGCCCTTGATGTCAGTGAGTCCGGTCGTGTCGCTCATGTCGGGCAGGGCGGACTGGAGCGTGATCGTGCCGGTAACGCGGGGGGAAGTTGATCATGTCGGCGCCGGTGTTCTGGTTGGCCTGGGTCGATGGCCCAGCGGAGGGTGCCGTCGCCGGAGTCACCGAGGCTGTTGACGGTGAAGGTGGACAGCAGCGCCCGCTCCTCGAGCGGCTCGACTGTCAGCCTGCGACGTGAACTGTGATGACGTGGCCGCGAGACTGGGCCGCGGGCCAGGCTGCAGCCCAACACGTTTGCAGGTGTTCGATGAATGCCCAGCATGAGTTTCCTCTCTTTCCGGTCCGACCCCTGTGGACTTTACCCCGCGGTGGGGCGCGAGGGGCTCAGGGTGTAGAGGGCCAGGTCGGGGCGTCCCCGTCGCCGCCCCGCCGGATAACGAGGCCAGATTCAGGCCGTCGAACCGGACGAGACGGACGAAGAACGCGAATCGTTCGATGCCAATCTTCCTCGATGTCAATACTCGCAACGTTGCGAGTCCAGCCCCCTTCGCGGAGGCCGGCGTGGCTTCTGGGCCGGAGCGGGCGAGGAGGAGTTCATCCCTGGACGGGTCGGTCCCGTCGCTCCCAGGCGGGACGGTTGCAAAAAGAAAAAACCCCGTCGGCGCAAGGACGCACCGCGGGGCCACCATAGCCGAGCCCTGTCCGCCCGCCATGGGCGAGCAGTCCTAATTTAAGCCTAGGCAGCCGGGTCGCGCAAATCAATTCCTTTCTTCAGAAATTTCTAGAATCTAAGAAAGTCTTGATGTACCAACAGGATCGGGGTCCGTCGCCAGGCCCCGGCGGAGTGGCCGGTGGAGAGCCGGCACGCCACGGGACACGCGCGGCGCTTTCCCTGACCCACTCGTGACCGAGGTCCTGGCCGAGATCAAGCGCGGCTGGCCGACAGCGGCCGGATCGCCAAGAAGGGCATACGCTACTTGACACTGAACAGGCCGTCGGCTGATGTTCCGCAAGGCGACCTGGCTTGTCGGCCTGGGGGAAACCTGACGCGTCAACAATGCCCCGAAAACGTCCGTTAAATGAGGAAAGATTTCGCCATCAACGGCGGGCCTGGTCCGCTGCAGCGCGATTAGCGCGGCCGCGAGCGACGAGCCCGTACAGGAACAGCACCAGTAAGGCTCCACTGACCGCGATCGCGATGCTGCGTAAATCGAACCCTGAAATGTCGCCGAAGCCGAACACGTACGTGCCCAGGAAGCCCCCAATGATAGCACCAACGACACCGAGCACGATGGTGAGGATAATTCCACCCCCTTGTTGGCCCGGCATGATGAACTTCGCTAGCGCGCCGGCGACCAGACCGAGGACGATCCACGCCAGAATGCCCATAGCCAGAGACCTTCTAGTATACTCCGTTAAGTTTCCGAGTGCATTTGACGAAACCCTTTGGACCGCAAGGACTTGTCTGCATGGAGCCAGGTTATTGGAGCGGGTCTTTCTCGGAGCGGGCGGACAGGCGCGGACATTTTCAGGAGTGGACACCGTGGCAATAAGGGACGCGGAAGCGGTGGCCTTGTTGAAGTGAACTGCGACATCACGGGCTATCTTTGCCGGGCAAAGTGTCCGCCCTGTCCACCAGTCTGCCCGCCTGCTCTGAGAAAGTCCCATTGGAGCACTCTTTCATGGATCTCAACTTCTTGCGGCAACAAGACTTGCGGTCACTGCGTGGCGAACTTAACGGAGTAGTAGACTAGAAAGAGTGCCCGAACAGCTCAACGCCGTCTAACCAGATATATCTAGGAGTTACGCAGTTAGTGAACGTAAATTCATTTTGTATTGGGCGTTCACCGATTCCTCTGATTGGGTTATGAACCCCGCCCGCTGCACCGATGAGTCGTACATCCATTTCCTGGTCGCTTCCCAGGGGCGGGTCAGCTGTACGGGGGCTGCGCGTGCAACCCCGAGTCTCGTTCGCCCCGGCCACGACTTCTTCAACAGGCTCCTCAACCGGCTGTACCCGACCCCGAGACCCTGTGGGCGGAGGACGAGCCCCCCATCGCGGAGCGACCCCCGGTGTCCTGGTGATCGACGACGCCACGCTCGACCAGCCTCTACGCCCGAGCACCTCGCTCTGGTCACCCGCTCACTGGTCGGGCAACACCGCAAGACCGTCCGCGGGATCAACCTGATCACCTTGTGTGGACCGACGGCGACGCAAGATCCCCTGTGACTTCCGGCTCTACAGCAAGACCGACGGCAAACCAAGAATGACCATTTCTGGGAGCTGATCTTCTGGCCCGCGGCCGCGGGTTCTCCCCAAGATACGTGCTCTTCGACTGTTGGTCCGCGAGCCTGGAGAACCTCAAGCCGGTCCGTGATTTGGCTGGCTCTGGCTGACCCGTTGAAGGGCCACCGCCAAGGTCACCTCGCGCGACGGCCGACGTCGCACCCGGACGAGGTCGCGACCTCGGCGGCAGGCATGGTGCTTCCTCTGACGGGCTACGGGTCGATCCGCGTCTTCCGGTTCGACGCCCCAGACGGCGACACGGAATACTGGGCGACCAACGACCTGAGGATGGACGGGGTGGACCCGGCGAGCGAACGCCGATCCGGCTGCGCGATCGAGAACTACCATCGGGAATGGAGGCAGGACTGCGGGGTCGAGAAACAGGGCGAGCAGCACCGGTCATGGTGCCGAAGGTCTGGACCCACTCGCAGGCTGGACCCTTCGGGTTCAACCCGTCGCACACAGGCCACCACGGTCATCTTGTGGACGTCGAGTCCGGCACAACAGCGGTAGATCGTCTCCATGGTCGCCTCCGAAAGCACAACCCGACGTCGGAGGACATCGAACGACGCAACAGTCTGTCATGCGTGCTCCC
>CAWDND010000085.1:0-7494 GCA_963803395.1 uncultured Planctomycetaceae bacterium | reverse complement strand
ATATGCCTGTTACTTCGTTCAGTTCTAGGTATTGCTATCAGCAGAAAAGAAGCGAAACTCGCTTGTTTTTCAATAACGGCGTTCAGAAGTTGGCACTACAAATCAGCGACTCCTTTTGCGATCCGCAGCCGTTGGGGGAGTTCCAGGCCCAAGTGGTGCAGCAAAATCGTCTGCGCCTGGTCGGGACGCACCACGCACCGTAGCCGCACGGTGCGGCCGTCGCTGGTCGGCAACACAACGTCGGTGCTCTGGATCCGCGCGAACTCCTCCAAAAGCGTGGGCATGCTCCGGCCCAAGCCGGCGCGTTGCGACCAGCCTTCCAGCATCTTGCGGAGTACGTAGGCAAGAAAGCACACCAGAATGTGGGCCTGGACTCGCTCCGCCGTCTGATGCCATACCGGTCGCAGGCGCAGCTCGTCCTTCTGGATCCGGAACGCGGCCTCGGCTTCGGTCAATTGCATGGAGGCCCTCCAGAGATCCTCGGCCGTCCAGTCTGAGACGTTGCTCCGCAGCAGGTAGCAGCCCTCGCGACGCTTCGCCGATTCCAGCGCCGACGCTTTCCGGGACCAGGTCACCACAACGCGCCCTGATTCGGCACGACCGACCTGGACCGAGAAGAGCCGCGCAGCGCGCGTGTTCTTGCCCAGCAGTCGGCCGATCCGGCGCTCGATCACGCCCAGGTCGCAACGCTTCTGTTCGCATCTTCGCACAATCGCTTGAAGACCTTTTTCGATGCGTTGCTCGAACCGCACGCGCATCGCCCGCTCCTTGGTCGCGCGGTCGGCGCTGCGGCAGAGGAGGAACGTCTCCGAACCAGCTTCATCCGGCACACTCCGCACCTCCAGGCCCTCGCGGATCTCGTGCCAGGTCCCCTTGAGCAACTCTTGCTCGAACCGCTTCAACTCCCCCTTGGGCGTCCCCACGATGGAACGCGAGCCTCGTCCCTTGAGCCACTGGAGGTTGGCCGCGTCGATCATTCCGCGGTCGACCGCCCAGATCCGACCCGCGTGGCCGTACCGCTCTTCCATGCGCTTGACGACTTCCCGCAACGTCGTTGAATCTCTGCGATTGCCGGCGAACACCTCGTAGCCCAGCGGAAAGCCCTCGCGGCTGACGACCAAACCGATGCAGACTTGTTTACAGTCGGACCGCTGGTCGCGCGAAGAGCCCCGCGCGGCCAGCGTGTTGCCGGTCGCCTGGCCCTCGAAGTAGGTGCTCGTGACGTCGTACAACAGCAGATCATCTTCCAGCTTGAACAGCGTTCCGAGGCGTTCCTTGAGGTGCGTTTCGAGCGTGTCCTTGTGCGGCAAGAGTCGATCGAGGGCACGGTAGAGCCGGTCGTCGTTGACCTTGGCCTCGGGCAGCCCGAGCAGGTCGTCCAGCGTCGTGCGGCGGAACCAGTCCTCGGCGATGTGCAACTCGCTCGACGGCTCGCAGAACCGCGCGATCACGAGCACGGCCGCCATCAGGCTCCACGACACATCTTCGCGGCCTCGGGACAGACGTTTCTCCAGCCACGGATCGAGTCCGAGCGCCTGCCAGAGTTTCCAGGCGAGCCAGACGTCGCCGAACCTCCGACCGCGTTCCAACCGCAGACGACTCGGGACGACAGTGACGGGCTCGGTGGGGAGTTCCTCGTCGAAGAGCCCGGGTTGACGCTCCAGACCGACGAGCGAGTCGGCCAGATGGCGCGCCACGATGCGCCCCTTGGCGTCGAGTTCACCAAGCTGGGCGACAGTCTCCTGCCGCACCTTCCGCCCGACGCGCACCGAACGCACGAGCCGCCAGTACGTGTGAGTCTTGCCATTCTTGGTGATGGTCGAGTGCCGCAGATCCATCGCGTCCTCCGAGGACCATCATGAACGGCCTCAGAACAAAGGCAAGACACGAGGTTGGCACTACATCGGCGTTTGCCCGGAACTCGGCCCGACGAATAAGGAGTGGCTCATGGGCCCAAATCAGTAGCGACCTTGATTCTCAGGATCGCCCGCAGAACGGCTTTGGTCGCCTCCTTCATGTTATATGACCATTCGAACATGGCCATGTACTGGCCCAGGAACCCCTTACTGACTCCACGGAAGCTCCGCAAAAAGTTCCGTGCCCCAGTCCACAATCCCTCGGTCGTATTGTTATGAACCTCGCGTACCCCGTCACCATCGTCATCACGCGCCCACTCCCGTTTCCCCGGAGTGTGACACACCGTGGCGTGGCCGCGACCGAGTTCCGGAACGTGGTCGTAACCACTCCATTCATCCGTGTATACCATGGCCTGCGATTTTGTTGTCTTATCTACAAATGCTTCCAATGTCTCCTGATCCGAATGCGCCACGACCTCCAGCCGCACCGTCCCAGACTCTCGGCCGACGATCCCGACCACGGGAGGACGGTCGTTTTCCATCGTCCCGTGCCCCTTGATCTTGTTGGCCCGACACCGGGGCGGATCCTCCGGGTCCTCGTGTGGGACTCCTTTTTCTCCGGCGTTTTGATACATTTCGTCGGCTTCGACATGATCGTCCTCCAAGGGTTTTCGATCCAAATTGGATTGTGCTTGTGCTTGGAATTTGTGTCTAAGATCCAAGAGAGGCCTTCGGCTACATGAGAGTTCCCGGGCCAACTGGGCGGTGGACACCCCCGGAGTAAAACCGCGCAGGATGAGGACCCTCTGCGTGGGCCGCCAGTGGGTCCCCTGGAAGAGGGTGCCCGTCCAGGCATTGAAGACCCGGCGGCATTGAGTACATCGATAATTGAGTATTATTTTACGATAATAGTTTTGAATTTGAAGTCCTTCTTGGGTCTGACAGCGGGGACAGTGCAAGCCCTGGGGATGAAAGATGTCGATGAGGAATTGATAACAAGCATTTTCATCCATTAGATCATTGATGTGGAAATCCATCGCATGAACTCCTCAGGATCGGGGTGCATGGCCGAGAGAATGGTTTTCGACGATCTGCGAAAGTCAATGGGGAAGTCACTGATTTGGGCCCATGAGCCTAAGGAGTTACGTCGAAAAAGCACCTGGAAATCGGTGAAATTTTGTCCCAACTGCGGAAGTTGGGCTAGTAACTTCTCAATAACTCCGGGTCCGGATCCCTCTCGTTTGTTCAGCGCGAGCGATAGCGCGGAGACTCAACACCAAACGTCCGACCCGGCATTCAAACCACCGCCCCGCCCGGGTCATGCGGCAGCGCGGCTCTGGCTTTCCCGGCCGTGGCCTCCTCCGCTTTCTGGCGGATCCGATCCGCCAACCGCGGAATCTGACCCAAGCCACGCACGCGATCCTGAAGATACTCCCAGAAGTTCACTCCCAACCGCCGGCATGTCTTCTTCAGGCTCGCAAACGTGTCCCGCGCTCGTCGCCCCAACGCGCTGCGGGTGCTGCCGCTGAGCTTCCGCTTCTTCACGTAGTCCCGGATGTGCCCCTCGCTCAGGTTGTTGTGCAACGGCACCTCGGGCCGCTCCAGCACCCGCAGTAAGGGCCTGTAAAATAATAATCGTTACAAAGGACGCACCCCGTGTTATGCTGACAGTATGAGCAAAGAGGAAGAACTTGAGCAGAAATACGCTTCTCTGTTCCCCCACCTGAATGAGCGACAGCAACACCTTGTCGCTGCCGTCGATGCCGAACAGTTGGGGCGAGGAGGTATTGCACTCGTCTCCCGTGTGACGGGATTCTCTCGCCCGACCGTCTATCGTGCCATTCAGGATCTTCATCAACCACCCCTCCCCGTCGAGCGAGTACGGCACTCCGGAGCCGGACGGAAGAGGTTGGTCCAGCACGACCCTCAATTGATCCCAACGTTGGAGGCGTTGATTGATCCTGAGACCCGGGGCGATCCCATGTCGCCGTTACGTTGGACCTGTAAGAGTACCCGCCAGTTAGCCCACCTCCTGACAGCAATGGGACACTCGGTCAGCCATATGCAGGTCGCCCAATTGTTATATGCTTTACACTACAGTTTGCAGGGGAATGCCAAGACTAAAGAAGGGAAACAACACCCCGATCGGGATCCTCAGTTTCGCTACATCCAACGCCAGAGCGAGTCATTCTTGGGCCGAGGTTGGCCCGTCATCTCGGTCGATACCAAGAAGAAAGAACTGGTCGGAAACCACGCAAATTCCGGGCAAGAATGGCAACTGGAAGGACAACCTGTGCCGGTCGATGTCCATGATTTCCCCGATCCGGAGATTCCCAAGGCCGTGCCTCGTGGGGTCTACGATCAACAGCACAACTTGGGGTGGGTGACCGTGGGTTGTTCGCATGACACAGCCCGTTTTGCCGTGGAGAGCATCCGCCGTTGGTGGCGAGAGATGGGGGGACCACTCTATCCCCAGGCGAAGGGGGTCTTGATTTGTGCCGACAGCGGGGGCAGCAATGGCTATCGCCTTCGGCTCTGGAAAGTGGAGTTGCAACGGTGGGCCAATGAGACGGGACTGGATATAACCGTTTGTCATTATCCACCGGGGACCAGCAAGTGGAACAAGATCGAGCATCGGTTGTTCTCACACATCACCATGAATTGGCGGGGTCGGCCCCTGGTCAGTTACGAGATCATTGTCAACCTGATCGGAGCGACCACAACGGAGAAGGGTTTGCGTGTACGGGCGGCCCTTGACACGGAGAGTTATCCCACCAAGGTGAAGGTCAAAGATGAGGACCTGGCAAGCGTGGACCTGCACCCTCATCACTTTCACGGGGAGTGGAACTATACGATCAAGCATCAGACAGCTACAGTGTAACGCTTATTATTTTACGGGCCCTAACTTCGCTCGATTCGCCGCCATCCCTTTCAACACCCCGTCGATCGACGGATAGTCGGTCCGTTGGGCCACCTGTTCATCAAACTGCTTTCCCAACGCTTCGCGCCGCCATCGTCGCCGCCTGCCGATACGCTTTCAACCCCGCGTACAGTTCCCAGATTCGCTGCCGGATCTGCTCGATGGCTTGGCGATGCTTCTCATTGTGCGGCACCAGCCGCTCCAGCGGACGCTCCACATGGAGCCAGCACAACACATGCCCAAACACGTCGAACTGTCCGGCTCCATCGCTGAGGACCGTCAACTCCGGCGACACCCCGTGTGCGATCAAACTCCCCAGCACCGCCCCTTCGGTGGCGCTTCGCACGTGCCGTGGATCCGTCACCTGCTGCTGGGTCAGAGACGCCTGCCAGGCCGTCTTGTCGGCCCACCGCTGCGCACCGGCCGTCAACCGCGCGATCACCGCCTGAGGCAACTTCTGCCGCTGCCAGTAGGCCACCGCAACGTCGTTGATCGTGGAATCGGTGTCGGGCCCGCGGAGCACCTCCAGGAAATTCGGGCGGCTCTTGCTGGTGCTGCTCTCGAAGGAGGCAAACAACTCGTTGCCGATGTGGGTACAAAAGCCATTGTGCCCTTGGTGTCTCGCTCCCGTATCATCCACCTGCACGTGGGTGGACACCGCCAACCCGGCAGGCAGCAGTTCGGCCTTCTCCTGGTGAAAGGCGTCTTTCTCTTCAGTCAGGATCCGGCTGACTTGGCCGACAGAGATGTCGATGCCTAATTGGTCCAACTGTTTGGTCCAACTGTTCCCAAACTTGTTTTCGACACCACCAAGTAGCATCTCCAGGTGGGCCAAGAGGTTAACCCATCAATCGGGCGGCGTGGCACTATGCGCAGCATCGCCACCCGGAGCGGTCGACGAGGCTTGTTGAACCGTGGGCGGGATGGCCACTCCCACCGTCTGGAACACCTTGCCACACGTCCCCTGCACGTCGCTCCGCAACAGGAACCGCTTCCCCTCCTGCTCCACCTCCACCATCTGCAAACGGTCCAGGTCCGCGATCACGTCCGCCCACTCGAACGCGTGACCCCGCTCCTCCAACCGCGACTGGAGTTCCTGTCGCAGGACCAGCGCCAGGAACGAGCAGAACACATGACCCCGGATCGTCTCGTCACACCGGTGGTAGATCGGTCGGGTCTGTAACAACGTCTTGCACGACCGGAACCACTGCTCCACCATCGAGAGTTGCTTGTACTGCAAGGCCACCTCGGCGGAGTCCAGATCGGTGTTCGTCCGCAGCACCCACTTGCCGTCGTATCGCGCGTCCTCGGCGATCTTCGCCTCATCGATCCGGAAGTGGTCGGGGCCGCCACCGCCCAGGTAGCGACGGTATCCCTTGTTGCCCACCAGCGACTTGTCCCCCGAGCGGAGTTGCTCCCGCAGCGCCGCCACGATCGCCTCCCGGTCCGCAGCATCCTTCCGCGCCTCGTCCTCGTTGAGGCAGACGATGTACCGGCGGTCGTCCACCCACACCTCCTTGACCTTCAAGGGTGAAGGATCGTCACTCTGGACCCGTGGCGGGTGCACGACCCGGTAGCGACCGGCGCGGGCCAGCACCTCGTCCTTCACCTCGTTCTGCCTCCGCATTCGGGCGCCGAGGATGTACTGCCAGCCCCGCTCGTCCTGCTCCAACGCTGCGATCGTCTCCTGGCTGATCATGCCCCGGTCGGCCACGAGGCACACGCGCCGCACGCCGAAGCGACTCCGCAAGCGATCCACGAGGGGGATCAGCGTAGTCACGTCGGTGGTGTTGCCGGGCCACAGTTCGCAGCAGATCGGCCGCCCTTGCCCGTCGATCACGGCTCCCACGATCATCTGGTACAGGTCGGGTCGATGGTCCTTGCTGAAGCCGCGCTGGCCGATGTCCTGGCCGCCCTCGCCCTCGAAGGAGATCGAGGTGGTGTCGAAGAACACCAGTTGGAGGTCGGTGAACAGGTCGCGGCGGTGGGCGAACAGGTCCTCCTCGATGCGGTCCTTGGTGCAGCGGGGAGCGAAGGTCGTCTTGCCGGCCTGCTGGTCTTGGGGCAACTCCGCGCCGAGCCAGGCCATGGCTCGGTACAGGTGGTGGAGTTGCAGGGCGTCGCCGCCTTCGATCGGGTAGTCGGCCTTCCACTTGTCGGCGGCGCGGTCACTGCCGGGGTGGACGAGGCGATGCAGGACGGTGAGGAAGATGGCCCGTTCGACGTCGCACTCGAAGCGGCGTCCCTCCAGCAGTTGCTGGATGACCCGTTGGCACCCGGTCTGTTGCCAGAGCCGCTCGAAGACGAGGACCGGCCCGACGTGCCGGGTGGTGACGGTGGTGAGTTGTCCTTTGGCGTGCGCCGACAGGAGAAGGACGTTGCGGCTCAGCCGTGCGCCCGAGACCAAGAGGCCGTCGAGATGCCCGGACTGCTGGAGCTGATCGAGTCGCCCCAGGGTGGCGATGACGCGCTGTCGGGGTCGCCCGTCTTCCCAGCGGTTCTCGACGATCTGGAGGTAGGAGCGTGGTCCGGAGGTCTTGGTGCGGAAGAACATGGTGCCCTCGTGGTTGGGACACCATGATCATAAGGGAAAAAAGCGGCAATTCAAGGGCAATAATCGGAATGACGTGGCACTATGCAAGTGACTCGGAGTCGAAACTCGGCCCATCGCCAAAGGACTTACGTCAAAAACCGGCGCGCAACTGTCGAAAACCAGCC
>CAWDND010000084.1:0-13092 GCA_963803395.1 uncultured Planctomycetaceae bacterium | reverse complement strand
GTCCGCCGATTTTCGCGGCTGCGTAATTTGCCTATTCGGCACTCAATTCTCTCCGGCGAGCCTTTCGATTTCCCCGGATTTTAGCGGATCTCGAGGTCCGCCGCGCGAGTCCCATTCGAGCCAGCACATCGCGATTTCCGTCCCCTCCGCAACTCCTTTCCTCACCCATCGTCACCTCGGCATCTTCGCCAAAATCCCTTCTTGCTTGCTTCTCTTCCCATCAGACGTTCCCATCGTCCAGCAGGGTTTTAGCCCCGCACCGTTGCATCCTTTGGCCGATCACAACCTGCTTATTCGGGACTCAACTGCGAGGGCCCGATCCCCTGAACTCGCGCCCTCTTCCAGCAACCCAACGCGCCGACCCAGCGCCGCTACGAGATCTGCCGCGCCTCCTTCCTCGAGGACGCGACCGCCCAACAACTCGCACAGCAGTATCAGCTCCATGTCGGTACCGTCCGGGCCATCCTCCGCGACTTCGCGAGTGATCCCGACATCAGCACCTTCTTCCTCACCGAGCAGCTAGGACGAAAGTCCGCGCCCAGCACGCCGCGATCCAGGAGCGAGCCTGTGAACTCCGTCGCCAAGACGCCACCCTCGCCGACATCCACGCCACTCTCCGATGCGAGGGCTTCGAGGTCAGCGAGTCGTATCTCTTCGGCGTCCTCCACCGAGCGGGCTTGACCACGGTTCGCAATCGCCGCCCCACGCCGCAACCGGGAGAGATCGCCTGCGATGGCTCGGTGGTTCCCGACATTGCCGACGTCCGCACGCGGTCGCTCGAGGCCGGGCGACGATTCTCGAGCAAGGTCGCCGGCCTCTTCCTTTTCCTCCCCATGCTCCTGGAACTCGACCTGCCCGCCGCTGTCACCGCCGCGGGCCTCCCCGGCTCCGAGCAGATCCCGCCGCTGCAGACGCTGCTGGCGATCTTGACCCCCAAACTCCTCGGCAAACGCCGCGTCAGTCACATCAGCGATCTGTGCTGTGACGAGGGCGCGGGGCTGTTCGCCGGCCTCAATGTCCTGCCCAAGACCACCTTCGCGACCGACTACTCGTACAAGACCGAGCGCACCATGACCGAGCGGCTGGTCGCCGCCCTGATCGGAAAGACCCCCTTGGGAGACCCGCCCCTGAGCTTTAACCTCGACTTCCACGCGATCCCGTTCCGCGGCGCCGAGCCCGACCTGGAGAATCACTGGGTCCCCATGCGACACCACGCACTCCCTTCGGTCATGGCGTTTGTGGCCCAAGTGGCCGGCCGGCGGGTGAGCTGCTACGCGACCGCCAAGCTCGTGCGGGACGAGGCCGACGCGATGGTCCCGAAGTTCGCCGACTCCTGGCGGGAGCAGACCGGGCACTCTCCGGCCCGGCTGCTCTTCGACTCGCGCGCGACCCCTTACGCCGGCCTTCACGAACTGAACCGACGCAAGATCGGAGTCCTCACCATCCGCCGTCGCGGTTCTGGGATGCGGGCGCGCGTGGAACGCCTGCCCGCGGAGACCTGGCAGCACTGCCAGGTCACCCAAGCCAAGGGGAAGCGCCGCCAGATCCACTACGTCGACGAGCGCATCCGGCTCGAGGGCTACGACGGCGACCTGCGGCAACGGATTGTGACCGGTCTGGGACAGGAGTCGCCGACCTTCCTCTTGGCCAACGACCTCCCGAAACCGCGGACGGCCCGCGAAACCATCCAGACCGACGCCAGTAGGAATCACGTGGAGAATCAACTCGGTGAACAGATCACGTTCTTCCACCTCGATTGCCTGTGCAGTGACGTCCGCTTGAACGTGGACTTCGACCTGACCCTGACCGTGGTCGCAGACCTCCTGTACCGGAGCTTGGCGGAACGCCTGAAAGGCTTTGCACGTGTTGGCCCTGCGTGTCTGTTCCGGAAGTTCGTCGACACGCCGGGCGACATCGAGATCACAACGGACGGTGTGATCGTCCGCCTGAGCACACGCGCGCACAACCCGCTTTTGAAAGAGGCCGGTCTGACGAAGCCGACGCCCCCGGTCCCGTGGCTGGGCAATCGTTCGGTGCACCTGGCCTGCCCGTGACAGCCCCGGGTCATATCCCGACCCCCGCGCGTCAGGGGTATGCCTGCCGCACGACATCACGAAAGTTGAGTATCGATTAGGCAAGTTAATCCCCCCGCGAAAATCGGCGCTGTCGTCCCGAGTCGTCTCCGGTTGGAACGCGGTCGGCGGTTCGGCGACGTCTGGCTCGCCTGGAAACTCTGGCAGGCGCTCGGACTCGATCCGTGGCTGGAGAAACGTCTGCCCCGAGGCTGCGAAGATGTGCCGTGGAGCCTGATGGCGGCCGTGCTGGTGATCGCGACTCTGCGAGCCGTCGAGCGAACTGCACATCGCCGAGGATTGGTTCCGGCACACGGCGCTGGACGACTTGCTTGGGCTGCCCGAGGCCAAGGTCAACGACGACCGACTCGATCGCGCGTTGGACCGGCTCCTGCCGCACACGGACGCGCTCGAAACGCACCTCAAGGAACGCCTCGGAACTCTGTTCAGGCTGGAATATGATCTTTTAATATACGATATAACGAGTACATACTTTGAGGGCCAGGCGACCGGCAACACGCTGGCCGCGGGGGCTCTTCGCACATCATCGGTCCGACTGTAAACAGGCTCTTCTCCCGATCGAGTGGGTAACTTTGGGCCATTTTGCAGTTCGCAGTCTATATATGAGAGGATTTTCTGAGGCATGACTCCGGTGTCCGATGGCGGCTTGCCGCATTGTGCTGTCGAAGCTAAGGAGTCTCGCCAGAATAACTTATCCAATTTTCGCCCTCGATCGGTAGAATGGTCTGCATGCGGAACGTCACAGTCCAGACCATCAAAACGAAGTACACCAGCCTGGAGCCCGTGCTCGATGAGCGGGCGCACCGCCTCTGGGCTGCCGCCGAAGCCCGAGCCATCGGCTGGGGTGGAATCACTCACGTCGCCGAGGCCACCCGACTCTCTCGGATCACCATCAAAACCGGTTTGAGCGAACTCGACCTCCCGATCACTCCCGCTGATCGGAAGGTGGCCCCTCAGCGGTTACGCCGACCGGGTGGTGGACGAAAGCCCCTGGTCGATCATGATCCCAACCTCCTGCGTGACTTGGAGACCTTGGTCGATCCCGTGACCCGTGGCGATCCGATGTCGCCGCTGCGCTGGACGTGCAAGAGCGCGGCCAAGTTGGCGACCGAACTCCAGGCTCGAGGGCATGCCGTCAGCGAGCGCTCGGTCAACCGTCTCCTCCACGACTTGGACTACAGCCTCCAATCCAATCGCAAGACGATCGAGGGCAAAGGTCACCCGGATCGAGATGCCCAATTCCAGTACATCAACCGGCGAGTCCAGGCGTTCCAGAGGCAGGGGCAGCCCGTGGTGTCGGTCGATGCCAAGAAGAAGGAACTGGTGGGCCAGTTCCGCAACGGCGGCCGGGAATGGCAACCCCAGGGGCAGCCCGAGGAGGTGGAGGTCTACGACTTCGCCAAGCGGGACCTGGGGAAGGCGATCCCCTATGGCATCTACGACCAGACGACCGACACCGGCTGGGTCAGCGTGGGAGTCGATCACGACACTGCCCAGTTCGCCGTGGAGACGTTGCGGCGCTGGTGGCGGAACATGGGCCGCCGGATCTATCCACGGGCGAAGCGGCTGTTGATCACGGCCGATGGGGGCGGCTCCAACGGGAGGCGCTGCCGGCTGTGGAAGGTGCAATTGCAGGAGTTCGCCGATGAGACCGGCCTGCGGATCTCGGTGTGCCACTTCCCTCCCGGCACGAGCAAGTGGAACAAGATCGAGCATCGGATGTTCTGCTACATCACCGAGAACTGGCGGGGTCGCCCCCTTGGGAGTCGGGAGGTGGTGGTGAATCTGATCGGGCATACGACGACGCAGACCGGATTGGCGATCCGATCGGAGTTGGACGAGGGCAATTACCCAACGGGTCGAACGGTCAGTGACGAGCAGATGGAGGGATTGTCCATCAAGCGGGACAAGTTCCACGGCGAGTGGAATTACTCGATCCTCCCGAGACAGTAAATTGGATAGGTTATTCTGGCGAGACTCCTAATCTGACGGTGCCTGGTGAAACGGAGTCGGGCTCTGCGGGGACGCAACCCGACAAGGGATAACCAGGTCGACGGTGCGCCGAGGGTGCATCAAGCCCCCGATGGTGAGAGCCATCGGGGGCCTTTCCTCGACGCCGTCGGACACCGGAGTCATGCCTCCCAAAATCCACCCAATTTCCTGCATCGAGGGGAAGCCAGAAAACCCTTGAAATCTAGGGGTTTCGAGGCGATCAGACACGATTTTTACCCACTCGTTTGGGAGAAGAGCCTGTAAACAAGTCTGCATTGGGTTGGTCGTCAGCCGCGAAGGCTTTCCGCTAGGTTCCGAGGTGTTCGCCGGCAATCGGAGAGATTCGACGACCTTGCAGGAAGTCGTCAAGCGCATGGAAGAGCGGTACGGCCACGCGGGTCGGATCTGGGCGGTCGACCGTGGGATGATCGACGCGACCAACCTCCAGTGGCTCAAGCAACGAGGCTCGCGTTCCATCGTGGGAACGCCCACGGGGGAGTTGAAGCGGTTCGAGCAAGAGTTGCTCAAGGGATCCTGGCACGAGATCCGCAAAGGCCTGGAGGTGCGGACTGTGCCGGATGAAGCCGGGTCGGAGACGAATGGCACCAGGATAACCTAACTTTCAGTCTCTTCGGAAGTTGAGCCGCGTGGCTTTGTGGGGAGCAAAGCGACCTCCTCGGTTGGTCACCTGGCGGTTGAGACCCGCACGCCAGGCACCACACCAAGGAGGTCCCTGTGGCTCAGTCTACCGCCTCATCGCCGCGCGACCAATTCCATGACTTCCGAGACCAGTTCGTCCAGCAGAAGGGGCTCCCCTTCCTCAGGGTTCTCTCGCGGGCCTTCGTCGAGACCGCTTGCCGTCACGTCAACCATCGGTGGCGTCAGCGGATCTACACCCCCTGGATCACCCTGAGCATCTTCCTCTCCCAGGTCCTCTCCGATGACCCCTCCTGCGACGACGCCGTCGATCGGTTCCAGAAGTTCCCCTACGATCAGGAACTCCCCCCGGTCACCCCCAAGACCAGCAGCTATAGTCTTCGCGTTCCAGTATTTCCTATAATGACC
The DNA here is from genome assembly GCA_963803395.1 of uncultured Planctomycetaceae bacterium. Classification (GTDB taxonomy): domain Bacteria; phylum Planctomycetota; class Planctomycetia; order Isosphaerales; family Isosphaeraceae; genus JAFANO01. The sequence goes on along the minus strand of CAWDND010000084.1, from coordinate 7,942 downwards.
CTGGTGGAGCTGAGGTCAAGGGGTGGGTTGTGGCCGCCTCCAGCGGCCGGGCGGTGAGCGATGAAGACCATCACGCTGAGTGCCAAGCAACGCCAGGAGATCCAGGAACGGCGGCGACAGGCCCGCGACCGCCGCATCTTCCAACGGCTCTCCACCCTGCGGTGGATCGACGAGGGACGCACCCGGGACGAGGTGGCCGAGTTGCTGGGGGTCTCCAGCCGCCAGGTCGGGGACGGGCTCCGCATCTTCCGCAACAAGGGCTTGGACGAGTTGTGTACCGTGCACTATCACGGTGATCCCGGTCGGTTGCGACCCGCACAAGTCGAGCAACTGCGCCAGGAGATCGCCAAAGGGACTTTTCACAACGCCGTGCAGGTGCGGGCCTGGATCGAGGAGCAGTTCGGTGTCACCTACTCTCCTTCCGGGGTGAAGGATCTGTTGCACCGGATCGGTGCCAGCTACCACAAAGTCTCCGGCTTTTTTCTGGAAGGCGGACCGGGCGAAGCAGCGTCAATTCGTGCGCCAGTATCGGCGGCATCGGCGTGAGGCCGGGCCGACGACCCGCCGCTACTTCGTGGACGCGTGCCCTCCGGTCTGGGGCCTGGAGTTGCTCTACTGCTGCTGGCTGCTGGTCGGGCAGCGGCACTACGTGGGTGTCGGAAGCGGTCGGAAGCGATTGAACATCCTGGGGGCCTACAGCCCCGACGACCACGACTACGTCGACCTCCGCCTGACGAAGGAGAACATCACCGGCGAGCAGTTCGTGAAGCTCCTGGAGAAGTTGCTGGCGAAGCACCCCGAGACGGAGAAATTCATCCTCTACCTGGACAATGCCAAGTACTATCTGGAGTTTTGCAAACAGTGACCTCACAGCCTGGAAGCAGGCAAAATGGGCGTAGTTGACCCTCATCCGCGATGGCGCTGTTGGAGTGCGGAGTATCTGATCATGCCAGGAATTATCGAATTCACACCGCGAAATCGATCCCGCGTGGCTGCGCACCAGGGCTGACGATCTCACGACAGCCCCAACTGGGCGACCACATGGTCAGAGGGACGCCCCCAAGTGGTCACCTGCTCGATCGCCCACGAGAGCGTCGTCCGCAGGGTCTCCTTCTCCATCGCCCGACAGGCCTCGCCGATGGTCATCAGCCTCTGGAACGCCCCTTCCTTCGCACGGCCCTGCTGCAACTCGCTCAGGAGCAGACTGTACGCCAGCATGACCAGGTCCATGTGCCGGGTGTGGCCCTGGAAGTCACGCAGCTGACAATCACCCAATCCCAGTTGCTGCTTGCCGTCCCGAGGAAACGTCTCCGTGCCCGTCCCACGATGCCCAGACACCCGGACGCCTCGGCCCACCTCCCAGGTGGTCCGGTTGGTGACCAGGATCTTGACCGGTTCGGGGTCGTGGCGATCCCGCCACAGGACCATGATCCGGACCTTGTGCTTCACGTCGGGGATCTCCAACGTCACCGTAAAATACCACTGCCGCCGATCGCCGATCCGCAACTCCTTCCGGTCCGCCGCCGGGATCGAGGCGGCCAGGTGATCCACCTTGAGGATCCGGCCTTGCCATTGCACCTTGCGATTGCTCTTGAGGTCACCGACCTAGGCCCGGGGCTGGCCGAAGTGATCGGTCTTGCCGTGGATGTGGTTGAGGATCTCGGCGTTGGTGAAATCGCTGTCCCTGGTGAAGTCGCCGGGGATCCGTCGCTGACACACCCAGTCGATCAGGTCGCAGCACAACTTGGTATGGTTGCGGAACGGCTCCTTCATCGCCGCGCAGATCTCCTGCTTGCGGAAGAGTCGGAACTCCAGGGGGTAGTGCTGGCCGCTGGTGCAGACGTAGTTGACGAAGAGGGAGTCCTGGGCGATCTTGTTCCGCTCCTCGGCGTGGTCCCAGTACCAGCCGGCGTCGGGGATCAAGAACCCGTCGCGGTCGATGAGGGTGTTGTCGATGGGGATGACGCCCTGGTCGCTGTAGCGGGTCGTGGGATCCTCCTGGAGCAGCTCCAGTCGTCGCTCATTGAGGCTCTCGGCGTTCCAGGCGACCTCGGTGAGGAAGCGGTTGAGGCAGGACTGGTCGGTGGTGTGGGCGAACGCCTCAGGGATGCCGAGGACGGTCTTGCGCTGGGCGACGAAGAGGCCGGTGAGATACTCGGCGAAATGGCGGCGCTGGCAGTCGTTGGCGAAGAAGTCGCCGTATCGGGCCACGGCGTCGCGGACCACGGTGGGGAATTCGACAATCCCTGGCATGATCAGATACTCCGCGCTCCAACAGCGCCCGAGGAAATTCGGGTCGGAATGCGCCGATTTTACCTATTTTGACGCGGTCGAAACACTGTTTGCAAAACTCCAGAAGGAGCATGAACGATGGCCAAGCCCCCGGATCGGGCGATGCTGTCCCGCCTGGTGGACGCTTAGGAGTCTCGCCAGAATAACCTATCCAATTTACTGTCTCGGGAGGATCGAGTAATTCCACTCGCCGTGGAACTTGTCCCGCTTGATGGACAATCCCTCCATCTGCTCGTCACTGACCGTTCGACCCGTTGGGTAATTGCCCTCGTCCAACTCCGATCGGATCGCCAATCCGGTCTGCGTCGTCGTATGCCCGATCAGATTCACCACCACCTCCCGACTCCCAAGGGGGCGACCCCGCCAGTTCTCGGTGATGTAGCAGAACATCCGATGCTCGATCTTGTTCCACTTGCTCGTGCCGGGAGGGAAGTGGCACACCGAGATCCGCAGGCCGGTCTCATCGGCGAACTCCTGCAATTGCACCTTCCACAGCCGGCAGCGCCTCCCGTTGGAGCCGCCCCCATCGGCCGTGATCAACAGCCGCTTCGCCCGTGGATAGATCCGGCGGCCCATGTTCCGCCACCAGCGCCGCAACGTCTCCACGGCGAACTGGGCAGTGTCGTGATCGACTCCCACGCTGACCCAGCCGGTGTCGGTCGTCTGGTCGTAGATGCCATAGGGGATCGCCTTCCCCAGGTCCCGCTTGGCGAAGTCGTAGACCTCCACCTCCTCGGGCTGCCCCTGGGGTTGCCATTCCCGGCCGCCGTTGCGGAACTGGCCCACCAGTTCCTTCTTCTTGGCATCGACCGACACCACGGGCTGCCCCTGCCTCTGGAACGCCTGGACTCGCCGGTTGATGTACTGGAATTGGGCATCTCGATCCGGGTGACCTTTGCCCTCGATCGTCTTGCGATTGGATTGGAGGCTGTAGTCCAAGTCGTGGAGGAGACGGTTGACCGAGCGCTCGCTGACGGCATGCCCTCGAGCCTGGAGTTCGGTCGCCAACTTGGCCGCGCTCTTGCACGTCCAGCGCAGCGGCGACATCGGATCGCCACGGGTCACGGGATCGACCAAGGTCTCCAAGTCACGCAGGAGGTTGGGATCATGATCGACCAGGGGCTTTCGTCCACCACCCGGTCGGCCTAACCGCTGAGGGGCCACCTTCCGATCAGCGGGAGTGATCGGGAGGTCGAGTTCGCTCAAACCGGTTTTGATGGTGATCCGAGAGAGTCGGGTGGCCTCGGCGACGTGAGTGATTCCACCCCAGCCGATGGCTCGGGCTTCGGCGGCAGCCCAGAGGCGGCGCGCCCGCTCATCGAGCACGGGCTCCAGGCTGGTGTACTTCGTTTTGATGGTCTGGACTGTGACGTTCCGCATGCAGACCATTCTACCGATCGAGGGCGAAAATTGGATAAGTTATTCTGGCGAGACTCCTTACGATCGAATTGCGGAGGAGAGCCTCGGCATGGGGGACCCCGATTTCCATGAGATCGAGGGGCAACTCTTCGATGCCATCGACGACTCCGGTTATCGTGCCGTGATCAAGAACGGGACTATCTACCTGCTGGACCCCAACGGCCTACCGGGGGAGAACATCCTCGTCGATCCCGCCGAACCGGAGGATCTGGCCGACCCCACCGTCCTCAACCTCGATCGAGTCTGACTAGCCCCAAAACAAGCGTAATATATTACGCCAATGTTAAACAACAATCGCAGATGTAATTACGTACATTCATCGTGCCGGGACGGCCACGCCCGGTCCCCAGTCCCGACTCGTTTGCTTCATCGCCTCACCGCCTCTCTCGGTTCGATGGCCAGCACGGATCGGGGCATCCGGACCCCGACTTCAGGTGTTCCTCCCTCAACACAACCAGCAACCGTGCAACCGCTCCACCAGACGCAGGAATACCCCTGGCCACGGGGTCCACGACATCAGCCGATAGATCAGCCGACTACCGCTCCGAATCAGCTGGCACGGCATCTCGATCACCGCCGCGCGGAAGGTCGCGAACTCCATCCGCAACCACGCGCGCTGCTCGGCGCGGTGTTGCGCCGCGTGCCGCGGTGTCACCGGCACCAGCAAGGCGCTCCACGCCTTCAGGCTCCAGGCCACCGACGCCATCACCATGTACGCCCCGTTGCTGATCAGGGTGTCCACCGGCGTCGTCAGCGCCCGCACCCCGCTCTTCAGTTGCGCGATCAGGTTCTCCTGGTCACACCGGTCATTGGCCTGAAAGACGACCGCTGCGGCCGCGGACGTGCGATCGTTAGTGATATAAAAAAAATAGCGATACTCCTCGCGTAACCGCACGTCTCCCTTGTCGATCCCGAGACGCTTGCGGAGCACAATCACCCGAGGCTCGTCTTGCAGGCGACCGGGCAGTAGTCGAACTCGGCGATCATCTCCTCGAGCAGATGGATCGTCTCGAACTGGCGCTGTCGGACGATCTGCCTCTTGACGGGCTCGGGTGTCTGGCGGGGGACGGTTTTGATCTCATACCGTGGCGGTCGTTCCAGGAAGCTGTAGGCGTCGGCCGGAAACTGCTCGGCCAACGCCTTGAGGTTGGGCATCGCGTCGATGCCGAAGTAGAACCGGACATCGCCGGCCTGGTCCCAGCGGTCGAGATGTTTGGTCTGAGTGAAGGCGGTGTCCCCCCGCAGGATGATCCGGCGAAAGCCGGCCTCACGACACAAGTGGATTGCCTTATCGAAGTAGATGTCGGCGTGCTCGTGCGAGGGGCGGTTGCCGCTGCGGTTGACCAGATAGAGTGGTTCGCCGGTGTTCGCCAGCGAGAGGATCAGGGGGTGATAGCCCCAGATGCCGTTGTAGGACAGATCGACCCCCTGCTTGCACTCGGCAGCGGTGGCGACGAGGGTGCCGTCGGCGTCGAGGATCGCCTGGTCGAAGAACTCCGGGGGTCGCTGCGCCCAGACGCGGCGGCGGACACCGTTGAGGGTGTCGATGAGGGTCTGGACATCGGTCGCGGTGAACCGACGGCAGAAGTCGCCTTCGGTCGTGGGATCGGGGATCCGCTCTGCGCCCAGGGCGTCGAGGTAGACCTCATCGTTCGGCGCCGCTCAATGTCCTCGAGGCGTTGTCCGCCCGCGAGGATGTTGAAGGCGATGTTCAGGACGTGATCGGATTCATGGTAGGGCAAATGGCGTTTGAGGAGGTGGAGGTTGTGGTCGAGGTCGCGGATCAAGCCGATCTTGCACCAACAGGAGCATGGTGCCGATACCGCCGGCGGCGAGGCCCTGGACGCGCTCGGCCAGTTCATAGTGGATGTTGGTGGCGGTCATCATGGGCTGGTCGCGTTCGGGTCCAGGACGATTCTCGATGCGTATGAGGATCCTCCGCCGGCGTTCGCGAAGAATCCTACGGTTGCGTTCCCGGGTCTTCTTGCCGATGTGTTTTCGGGTCTTCTTGCCGTCGCGTTTTCGGGTCTTCTCGGGGAGAGTAGCGTCACTCGGAAGTCTCCGTAGTTTGGAACATTGAGGAAGTGTTCCTGCCTCAATTCTTCCAAAAACTCCGGGGGTTTTCGAGCTTTTTTCTGAGATTTTTGCGCCGAAGCTCTATATATCACGCTTGGTTAAGGACTAGACTTTCGGACTTTTACAAGCGTCGAACACCTTCCTCGTCGACAGAGGCTTTGTTTCTAGATCCGGCAGCGTTTGCCTGTCAGCGCGGCGCCGAAATTTCGGCGCACAGTCTTAGTGACACTAACAATTATGCGACTGTGGCTTCGTACCGGGATGCTCGAAAAACAAGGCAACCGTGACCTGCCGCTTCCATCAGCACGACGTGCCTCAAAAAAAACAACGGCCCTTCACAGGGCTAGGATCTCGGCTCCTGCACGTGTAACCTCTTGGCTGATCTGCCCGATCGACGGATCTCAGTCCCCAAGGGAGATCGGCGCGATGCCCTACGACTGGCCTGAGGATACCGACTTCGCCTTGTGGGAACTCGACGTCCTGGATCGGAACTGCCCGAGTTGCGGACGGATGATGCACGTCTGTGACCACCGCTCTCGGCGCTTCCATACCCTCCAGGGGCCGGTCGAGTTGCTCTGCAGGCTCGACCACTGCCCCGATCCCCACTGCCCCGGCCACACCCAGACCAAGAGCCCCGAGACCGAAGTCACCCTCGCTTTACCCAAGTGGGCCATCGCCTGGGATGTCTTCTGTTGGATCGGCCATCGCCGCTGTTCCCGCCACATGGCCATTCCCTTGATCCGATCCGAACTCCTGGACGACTACGGGATCAAGCTCTCCGAGAACGCCATCGACACGTACATCCGACGGTACCAGGTCATGCTCGCGGCGCGGCAGCACGACCCCGAATCGCTCCGCCGACACTACGCCGCGACGGCGGAGATCATCCTCTCGATCGACGGCCTCCAACCCGAGAAGGGGCATGAGACCCTCTATGTCGTCCGCGAGTTGACCCAGAAGCGGGTCTGGTTCGCCGCGCCCTTGATCTCCGCCACGGCGGACGAGGTCCGGCGCCTGATCGCCCGGGCCAAGCAGTGGGCCGAGTCGTTGGGCAAGCCGGTGGCCCTCTGGCTGTCCGACAAGCAGGACGCGTTCGTCACGGGGATTGCCGCGGAGTTCCCCGACGTGCCCCATCGCTACTGCGACAACCACTTCCTCCGCGATCTGGCCCAGCCGGTCACGGACGCGGACAGTCACGCCAAGGTCCAGATGCGGAAGAAAGTCCGCGGCCTGCGGACGATCGAACAGGCCGTGCTGGCGCGACCGAAGGTCGAGACCAGCGACGACGTGCCGGCCGATCCCGCCGCCACCCTCCCGGCGCGAGAGACCGCATCGGACCTGCCTCCTGCCGTGGTTGATCCTGCCGGCTCTGTGGTCCTGGATTATTGCGCGGCGGTGCGTGGGATCCTCAATGACGATCAAGGGGGGCCGCTGCATCCTCCCGGCATCCGGATGGCCGAGGCGCTGACCGAGGTCCAGGAGTCGATCCAACGGAACTTGGACGCGAAAAAGGGGGGTTCGCGGAGGAGCAACTCGGCCACCTCGCCGGCCGCATCCAGGAGGGTCTGGAGGAAGTCAAGGAGCAGCAAGCGGTGATTCGAGACTACGTCGATGTGATCGCGGAGGTGGCCGCGACGCTGGAGCCCGGGACCGAGGACATCCTCGAGCGTCAGGAGCAGTTCGAGGCATTGATCGATCACTTCGAGGCGACCGAGGATCCGATCCGCCACCACATGGCCACGGTCATGATCAGCTTCCTTGCCGGCCTGTTCGTGGGGGAGGAGGACTACGAAGGGATCCGGGATAATCTCGATCTGGAACGTTGGTTTCGCCTGCCGAAGAGCCACGAGCGGCGGATCCACGGTCGGCGGCACGCGGGGGTGCGTCTGGTCCAGACGGGCGCGACGCTGGTGCCGGCTTTGGACGCCCACGCGGCGCACCCCGAGCCCTTTACGGTGGAGGACCTGTTGCCGTATCGAGGGGCCCGCGAGCCGCCGAGCCAGACGGAGGCATTGAAGCGGCGCAGGATCATGAGGAAGGCCCGCTCGAAGAAGCAACGGCCGGCCCTCCTGGCCGACCTGGAGCGGCGCTACCGGGAATTGCCGTCATCTTAGCTCTGTTGAGGATCGTTGAAAAAAAGTCCGAAAGTCTAGTC
>CAWDND010000083.1:0-21914 GCA_963803395.1 uncultured Planctomycetaceae bacterium | reverse complement strand
CATTGTGCTGTCGAAGCTTAGGAGTCTCGCCAGAATAACTTATCCAATTTTCGCCCTCGATCGGTAGAATGGTCTGCATGCGGAACGTCACAGTCCAGACCATCAAAACGAAGTACACCCAGCCTGGAGCCCGTGCTCGATGAGCGGGCGCGCCGCCTCTGGGCTGCCGCCGAAGCCCGAGCCATCGGCTGGGGTGGAATCACTCACGTCGCCGAGGCCACCCGACTCTCTCGGATCACCATCAAAACCGGTTTGAGCGAACTCGACCTCCCGATCACTCCCGCTGATCGGAAGGTGGCCCCTCAGCGGTTACGCCGACCGGGTGGTGGACGAAAGCCCCTGGTCGATCATGATCCCAACCTCCTGCGTGACTTGGAGACCTTGGTCGATCCCGTGACCCGTGGCGATCCGATGTCGCCGCTGCGCTGGACGTGCAAGAGCGCGGCCAAGTTGGCGACCGAACTCCAGGCTCGAGGGCATGCCGTCAGCGAGCGCTCGGTCAACCGTCTCCTCCACGACTTGGACTACAGCCTCCAATCCAATCGCAAGACGATCGAGGGCAAAGGTCACCCGGATCGAGATGCCCAATTCCAGTACATCAACCGGCGAGTCCAGGCGTTCCAGAGGCAGGGGCAGCCCGTGGTGTCGGTCGATGCCAAGAAGAAGGAACTGGTGGGCCAGTTCCGCAACGGCGGCCGGGAATGGCAACCCCAGGGGCAGCCCGAGGAGGTGGAGGTCTACGACTTCGCCAAGCGGGACCTGGGGAAGGCGATCCCCTATGGCATCTACGACCAGACGACCGACACCGGCTGGGTCAGCGTGGGAGTCGATCACGACACTGCCCAGTTCGCCGTGGAGACGTTGCGGCGCTGGTGGCGGAACATGGGCCGCCGGATCTATCCACGGGCGAAGCGGCTGTTGATCACGGCCGATGGGGGCGGCTCCAACGGGAGGCGCTGCCGGCTGTGGAAGGTGCAATTGCAGGAGTTCGCCGATGAGACCGGCCTGCGGATCTCGGTGTGCCACTTCCCTCCCGGCACGAGCAAGTGGAACAAGATCGAGCATCGGATGTTCTGCTACATCACCGAGAACTGGCGGGGTCGCCCCCTTGGGAGTCGGGAGGTGGTGGTGAATCTGATCGGGCATACGACGACGCAGACCGGATTGGCGATCCGATCGGAGTTGGACGAGGGCAATTACCCAACGGGTCGAACGGTCAGTGACGAGCAGATGGAGGGATTGTCCATCAAGCGGGACAAGTTCCACGGCGAGTGGAATTACTCGATCCTCCCGAGACAGTAAATTGGATAGGTTATTCTGGCGAGACTCCTAATCTGACGGTGCCTGGTGAAACGGAGTCGGGCTCTGCGGGGACGCAACCCGACAAGGGATAACCAGGTCGACAGTGCGCCGAGGGTGCATCAAGCCCCCGATGGTGAGAGCCATCGGGGGCCTTTCCTCGACGCCGTCGGACACCGGAGTCATGCCTCCCAAAATCCACCCAATTTCCTGCATCGAGGGGAAGCCAGAAAACCCTTGAAATCTAGGGGTTTCGAGGCGATCAGACACGATTTTTACCCACTCGTTTGGGAGAAGAGCCTGTAAACAAGTCTGCATTGGGTTGGTCGTCAGCCGCGAAGGCTTTCCGCTAGGTTCCGAGATGTTCGCCGGCAATCGGAGAGATTCGACGACCTTGCAGGAAGTCGTCAAGCGCATGGAAGAGCGGTACGGCCACGCGGGTCGGATCTGGGCGGTCGACCGTGGGATGATCGACGCGACCAACCTCCAGTGGCTCAAGCAACGAGGCTCGCGTTCCATCGTGGGAACGCCCACGGGGGAGTTGAAGCGGTTCGAGCAAGAGTTGCTCAAGGGATCCTGGCACGAGATCCGCAAAGGCCTGGAGGTGCGGACTGTGCCGGATGAAGCCGGGTCGGAGACGAATGGCACCAGGATAACCTAACTTTCAGTCTCTTCGGAAGTTGAGCCGCGTGGCTTTGTGGGGAGCAAAGCGACCTCCTCGGTTGGTCACCTGGCGGTTGAGACCCGCACGCCAGGCACCACACCAAGGAGGTCCCTGTGGCTCAGTCTACCGCCTCATCGCCGCGCGACCAATTCCATGACTTCCGAGACCAGTTCGTCCAGCAGAAGGGGCTCCCCTTCCTCAGGGTTCTCTCGCGGGCCTTCGTCGAGACCGCTTGCCGTCACGTCAACCATCGGTGGCGTCAGCGGATCTACACCCCCTGGATCACCCTGAGCATCTTCCTCTCCCAGGTCCTCTCCGATGACCCCTCCTGCGACGACGCCGTCGATCGGTTCCAGAAGTTCCCCTACGATCGGAACTCCCCCCGGTCACCCCCAAGACCAGCAGCTATAGTCTTCGCGTTCCAGTATTTCCTATAATGACCCTGGTGGAGCTGAGGTCAAGGGGTGGGTTGTGGCCGCCTCCAGCGGCCGGGCGGTGAGCGATGAAGACCATCACGCTGAGTGCCAAGCAACGCCAGGAGATCCAGGAACGGCGGCGACAGGCCCGCGACCGCCGCATCTTCCAACGGCTCTCCACCCTGCGGTGGATCGACGAGGGACGCACCCGGGACGAGGTGGCCGAGTTGCTGGGGGTCTCCAGCCGCCAGGTCGGGGACGGGCTCCGCATCTTCCGCAACAAGGGCTTGGACGAGTTGTGTACCGTGCACTATCACGGTGATCCCGGTCGGTTGCGACCCGCACAAGTCGAGCAACTGCGCCAGGAGATCGCCAAAGGGACCTTTCACAACGCCGTGCAGGTGCGGGCCTGGATCGAGGAGCAGTTCGGTGTCACCTACTCTCCTTCCGGGGTGAAGGATCTGTTGCACCGGATCGGTGCCAGCTACCACAAAGTCTCCGGCTTTTTTCTGGAAGGCGGACCGGGCGAAGCAGCGTCAATTGGTGCGCAGTATCGGCGGCATCGGCGTGAGGCCGGGCCGACGACCCGCCGCTACTTCGTGGACGCGTGCCCTCCGGTCTGGGGCCTGGAGTTGCTCTACTGCTGCTGGCTGCTGGTCGGGCAGCGGCACTACGTGGGTGTCGGAAGCGGTCGGAAGCGATTGAACATCCTGGGGGCCTACAGCCCCGACGACCACGACTACGTCGACCTCCGCCTGACGAAGGAGAACATCACCGGCGAGCAGTTCGTGAAGCTCCTGGAGAAGTTGCTGGCGAAGCACCCCGAGACGGAGAAATTCATCCTCTACCTGGACAATGCCAAGTACTATCTGGAGTTTTGCAAACAGTGACCTCACAGCCTGGAAGCAGGCAAAATGGGCGTAGTTGACCCTCATCCGCGATGGCGCTGTTGGAGTGCGGAGTATCTGATCATGCCAGGAATTATCGAATTCACACCGCGCAATCGATCCCGCGTGGCTGCACACCAGGGCTGACGATCTCACGACAGCCCCAACTGGGCGACCACATGGTCAGAGGGACGCCCCAAGTGGTCACCTGCTCGATCGCCCACGAGAGCGTCGTCCGCAGGGTCTCCTTCTCCATCGCCCGACAGGCCTCGCCGATGGTCATCAGCCTCTGGAACGCCCCTTCCTTCGCACGGCCCTGCTGCAACTCGCTCAGGAGCAGACTGTACGCCAGCATGACCAGGTCCATGTGCCGGGTGTGGCCCTGGAAGTCACGCAGCTGACAATCACCCAATCCCAGTTGCTGCTTGCCGTCCCGAGGAAACGTCTCCGTGCCCGTCCCACGATGCCCAGACACCCGGACGCCTCGGCCCACCTCCCAGGTGGTCCGGTTGGTGACCAGGATCTTGACCGGTTCGGGGTCGTGGCGATCCCGCCACAGGACCATGATCCGGACCTTGTGCTTCACGTCGGGGATCTCCAACGTCACCGTAAAATACCACTGCCGCCGATCGCCGATCCGCAACTCCTTCCGGTCCGCCGCCGGGATCGAGGCGGCCAGGTGATCCACCTTGAGGATCCGGCCTTGCCATTGCACCTTGCGATTGCTCTTGAGGTCACCGACCTAGGCCCGGGGCTGGCCGAAGTGATCGGTCTTGCCGTGGATGTGGTTGAGGATCTCGGCGTTGGTGAAATCGCTGTCCCTGGTGAAGTCGCCGGGGATCGGTCGCTGACACACCCAGTCGATCAGGTCGCAGCACAACTTGGTATGGTTGCGGAACGGCTCCTTCATCGCCGCGCAGATCTCCTGCTTGCGGAAGAGTCGGAACTCCAGGGGGTAGTGCTGGCCGCTGGTGCAGACGTAGTTGACGAAGAGGGAGTCCTGGGCGATCTTGTTCCGCTCCTCGGCGTGGTCCCAGTACCAGCCGGCGTCGGGGATCAAGAACCCGTCGCGGTCGATGAGGGTGTTGTCGATGGGGATAGCGCCCTGGTCGCTGTAGCGGGTCGTGGGATCCTCCTGGAGCAGCTCCAGTCGTCGCTCATTGAGGCTCTCGGCGTTCCAGGCGACCTCGGTGAGGAAGCGGTTGAGGCAGGACTGGTCGGTGGTGTGGGCGAACGCCTCAGGGATGCCGAGGACGGTCTTGCGCTGGGCGACGAAGAGGCCGGTGAGATACTCGGCGAAATGGCGGCGCTGGCAGTCGTTGGCGAAGAAGTCGCCGTATCGGGCCACGGCGTCGCGGACCACGGTGGGGAATTCGACAATCCCTGGCATGATCAGATACTCCGCGCTCCAACAGCACCCGAGGAAATTGCGGTCAGAATGCGCCGATTTTACCTATTTTGACGCGGTCGAAACACTGTTTGCAAAACTCCAGAAGGAGCATGAACGATGGCCAAGCCCCCGGATCGGGCGATGCTGTCCCGCCTGGTGGACGCTTAGGAGTCTCGCCAGAATAACCTATCCAATTTACTGTCTCGGGAGGATCGAGTAATTCCACTCGCCGTGGAACTTGTCCCGCTTGATGGACAATCCCTCCATCTGCTCGTCACTGACCGTTCGACCCGTTGGGTAATTGCCCTCGTCCAACTCCGATCGGATCGCCAATCCGGTCTGCGTCGTCGTATGCCCGATCAGATTCACCACCACCTCCCGACTCCCAAGGGGGCGACCCCGCCAGTTCTCGGTGATGTAGCAGAACATCCGATGCTCGATCTTGTTCCACTTGCTCGTGCCGGGGGGAAGTGGCACACCGAGATCCGCAGGCCGGTCTCATTGGCGAACTCCTGCAATTGCACCTTCCACAGCCGGCAGCGCTTCCCGTTGGAGCCGCCCCCATCGGCCGTGATCAACAGCCGCTTCGCCCGTGGATAGATCCGGCGGCCCATGTTCCGCCACCAGCCCGCAACGTCTCCACGGCGAACTGGGCAGTGTCGTGATCGACTCCCACGCTGACCCAGCCGGTGTCGGTCGTCTGGTCGTAGATGCCATAGGGGATCGCCTTCCCCAGGTCCCGCTTGGCGAAGTCGTAGACCTCCACCTCCTCGGGCTGCCCCTGGGGTTGCCATTCCCGGCCGCCGTTGCGGAACTGGCCCACCAGTTCCTTCTTCTTGGCATCGACCGACACCACGGGCTGCCCCTGCCTCTGGAACGCCTGGACTCGCCGGTTGATGTACTGGAATTGGGCATCTCGATCCGGGTGACCTTTGCCCTCGATCGTCTTGCGATTGGATTGGAGGCTGTAGTCCAAGTCGTGGAGGAGACGGTTGACCGAGGCTCGCTGACGGCATGCCCTCGAGCCTGGAGTTCGGTCGCCAACTTGGCCGCGCTCTTGCACGTCCAGCGCAGCGGCGACATCGGATCGCCACGGGTCACGGGATCGACCAAGGTCTCCAAGTCACGCAGGAGGTTGGGATCATGATCGACCAGGGGCTTTCGTCCACCACCCGGTCGGCGTAACCGCTGAGGGGCCACCTTCCGATCAGCGGGAGTGATCGGGAGGTCGAGTTCGCTCAAACCGGTTTTGATGGTGATCCGAGAGAGTCGGGTGGCCTCGGCGACGTGAGTGATTCCACCCCAGCCGATGGCTCGGGCTTCGGCGGCAGCCCAGAGGCGGCGCGCCCGCTCATCGAGCACGGGCTCCAGGCTGGTGTACTTCGTTTTGATGGTCTGGACTGTGACGTTCCGCATGCAGACCATTCTACCGATCGAGGGCGAAAATTGGATAAGTTATTCTGGCGAGACTCCTTACGATCGAATTGCGGAGGAGAGCCTCGGCATGGGGGACCCCGATTTCCATGAGATCGAGGGGCAACTCTTCGATGCCATCGACTACTCCGGTTATCGTGCCGTGATCAAGAACGGGACTATCTACCTGCTGGACCCCAACGGCCTACCGGGGGAGAACATCCTCGTCGATCCCGCCGAACCGGAGGATCTGGCCGACCCCACCGTCCTCAACCTCGATCGAGTCTGACTAGCCCCAAAACAAGCGTAATATATTACGCCAATGTTAAACAACAATCGCAGATGTAATTACGTACATTCATCGTGCCGGGACGGCCACGCCCGGTCCCCAGTCCCGACTCGTTTGCTTCATCGCCTCACCGCCTCTCTCGGTTCGATGGCCAGCACGGATCGGGGCATCCGGACCCCGACTTCAGGTGTTCCTCCCTCAACACAACCAGCAACCGTGCAACCGCTCCACCAGACGCAGGAATACCCCTGGCCACGGGGTCCACGACATCAGCCGATAGATCAGCCGACTACCGCTCCGAATCAGCTGGCACGGCATCTCGATCACCGCCGCGCGGAAGGTCGCGAACTCCATCCGCAACCACGGGCGCTGCTCGGCGCGGTGTTGCGCCGCGTGCCGCGGTGTCACCGGCACCAGCAAGGCGCTCCACGCCTTCAGGCTCCAGGCCACCGACGCCATCACCATGTACGCCCCGTTGCTGATCAGGGTGTCCACCGGCGTCGTCAGCGCCCGCACCCCGCTCTTCAGTTGCGCGATCAGGTTCTCCTGGTCACACCGGTCATTGGCCTGAAAGACGACCGCTGCGGCCGCGGACGTGCGATCGTTAGTGATATAAAAAAAATAGCGATACTCCTCGCGCAACCGCACGTCTCCCTTGTCGATCCCGAGACGCTTGCGGAGCACAATCACCCGAGTGCTCGTCTTGCAGGCGACCGGGCAGTAGTCGAACTCGGCGATCATCTCCTCGAGCAGATGGATCGTCTCGAACTGGCGCTGTCGGACGATCTGCCTCTTGACGGGCTCGGGTGTCTGGCGGGGGACGGTTTTGATCTCATACCGTGGCGGTCGTTCCAGGAAGCTGTAGGCGTCGGCCGGAAACTGCTCGGCCAACGCCTTGAGGTTGGGCATCGCGTCGATGCCGAAGTAGAACCGGACATCGCCGGCCTGGTCCCAGCGGTCGAGATGTTTGGTCTGAGTGAAGGCGGTGTCCCCCCGCAGGATGATCCGGCGAAAGCCGGCCTCACGACACAAGTGGATTGCCTTATCGAAGTAGATGTCGGCGTGCTCGTGCGAGGGGCGGTTGCCGCTGCGGTTGACCAGATAGAGTGGTTCGCCGGTGTTGGCCAGCGAGAGGATCAGGGGGTGATAGCCCCAGATGCCGTTGTAGGACAGATCGACCCCCTGCTTGCACTCGGCAGCGGTGGCGACGAGGGTGCCGTCGGCGTCGAGGATCGCCTGGTCGAAGAACTCCGGGGGTTGTTGCGCCCAGACGCGGCGGCGGACACCGTTGAGGGTGTCGATGAGGGTCTGGACATCGGTCGCGGTGAACCGACGGCAGAAGTCGCCTTCGGTCGTGGGATCGGGGATCCGCTCGGCGCCCAGGGCGTCGAGGTAGACCTCATCGTTGCGGTGCCGCTCGATGTGCTCGAGGCGTTGTCCGCCCGCGAGGATGTTGAAGGCGATGTTCAGGACGTGATCGGATTCATGGTAGGGCAAATGGCGTTTGAGGAGGTGGAGGTTGTGGTCGAGGTCGCGGATCAAGCCGATCTTGCGCGCGAACAGGAGCATGGCGCCGATACCGCCGGCGGCGAGGCCCTGGACGCGCTTGGCCAGTTCATAGTGGATGTTGGTGGCGGTCATCATGGGCTGGTCGCGTTCGGGTCCAGGACGATTCTCGATGCGTATGAGGATCCTGCGCCGGCGTTCGCGAAGAATCCTACGGTTGCGTTCCCGGGTCTTCTTGCCGATGTGTTTTCGGGTCTTCTTGCCGTTGTGTTTTCGGGTCTTCTCGGGGAGAGTAGCAGTCACTCGAAAGTCTCCGTAGTTTGGAACATTGAGGAAGTGTTCCTGCCTCAATTATTTGAAAAACTCCGGGGGTTTTCGAGCTTTTTCTGAGATTTTTGTGCCGAAGCTCTATATATCACGCTTGGTTAAGGACTAGACTTTCGGACTTTTACAAGCGTCGAACACCTTCCTCGTCGACAGAGGCTTTGTTTCTAGATTCGGCAGCGTTTGCCTGTCAGCGCGGTGCCGAAATTTCGGCGCACAGGTGTTAGGACACTTAACAATTATGCGACTGTGGCTTCGTACCGGGATGCTCGAAAAACAAGGCAACCGTGACCTGCCGCTTCCATCAGCACGACGTGCCTCAAAAAAAGCAACGGCCCTTCACAGGGCTAGGATCTCGGCTCCTGCACGTGTAACCTCTTGGCTGATCTGCCCGATCGACGGATCTCAGTCCCCAAGGGAGATCGGCGCGATGCCCTACGACTGGCCTGAGGATACCGACTTCGCCTTGTGGGAACTCGACGTCCTGGATCGGAACTGCCCGAGTTGCGGACGGATGATGCACGTCTGTGACCACCGCTCTCGGCGCTTCCATACCCTCCAGGGGCCGGTCGAGTTGCTCTGCAGGCTCGACCACTGCCCCGATCCCCACTGCCCCGGCCACACCCAGACCAAGAGCCCCGAGACCGAAGTCACCCTCGCTTTACCCAAGTGGGCCATCGCCTGGGATGTCTTCTGTTGGATCGGCCATCGCCGCTGTTCCCGCCACATGGCCATTCCCTTGATCCGATCCGAACTCCTGGACGACTACGGGATCAAGCTCTCCGAGAACGCCATCGACACGTACATCCGACGGTACCAGGTCATGCTCGCGGCGCGGCAGCACGACCCCGAATCGCTCCGCCGACACTACGCCGCGACGGCGGAGATCATCCTCTCGATCGACGGCCTCCAACCCGAGAAGGGGCATGAGACCCTCTATGTCGTCCGCGAGTTGACCCAGAAGCGGGTCTGGTTCGCCGCGCCCTTGATCTCCGCCACGGCGGACGAGGTCCGGCGCCTGATCGCCCGGGCCAAGCAGTGGGCCGAGTCGTTGGGCAAGCCGGTGGCCCTCTGGCTGTCCGACAAGCAGGACGCGTTCGTCACGGGGATTGCCGCGGAGTTCCCCGACGTGCCCCATCGCTACTGCGACAACCACTTCCTCCGCGATCTGGCCCAGCCGGTCACGGACGCGGACAGTCACGCCAAGGTCCAGATGCGGAAGAAAGTCCGCGGCCTGCGGACGATCGAACAGGCCGTGCTGGCGCGACCGAAGGTCGAGACCAGCGACGACGCGCCGGCCGATCCCGCCGCCACCCTCCCGGCGCGAGACCGCATCGGACCTGCCTCCTGCCGTGGTTGATCCTGCCGGCTCTGTGGTCCTGGATTATTGCGCGGCGGTGCGTGGGATCCTCAATGACGATCAAGGGGGGCCGCTGCATCCTCCCGGCATCCGGATGGCCGAGGCGCTGACCGAGGTCCAGGAGTCGATCCAACGGAACTTGGACGCGAAAAAGGGGGGTTCGCGGAGGAGCAACTCGGCCACCTCGCCGGCCGCATCCAGGAGGGTCTGGAGGAAGTCAAGGAGCAGCAAGCGGTGATTCGAGACTACGTCGATGTGATCGCGGAGGTGGCCGCGACGCTGGAGCCCGGGACCGAGGACATCCTCGAGCGTCAGGAGCAGTTCGAGGCATTGATCGATCACTTCGAGGCGACCGAGGATCCGATCCGCCACCACATGGCCACGGTCATGATCAGCTTCCTTGCCGGCCTGTTCGTGGGGGAGGAGGACTACGAAGGGATCCGGGATAATCTCGATCTGGAACGTTGGTTTCGCCTGCCGAAGAGCCACGAGCGGCGGATCCACGGTCGGCGGCACGCGGGGGTGCGTCTGGTCCAGACGGGCGCGACGCTGGTGCCGGCTTTGGACGCCCACGCGGCGCACCCCGAGCCCTTTACGGTGGAGGACCTGTTGCCGTATCGAGGGGCCCGCGAGCCGCCGAGCCAGACGGAGGCATTGAAGCGGCGCAGGATCATGAGGAAGGCCCGCTCGAAGAAGCAACGGCCGGCCCTCCTGGCCGACCTGGAGCGGCGCTACCGGGAATTGCCGTCATCTTAGCTCTGTTGAGGATCGTTGAAAAAAAGTCCGAAAGTCTAGTCTGAAAAATGGATCTCAGGTCAACCCGGCCCTGCGGCACATACTCAGGCGGCGACCCGCATGAGAAACACCCAGAGGAGTCTGATGATGCGATCGTTCCCTGCTTCGCTTGGGACATCCCCCATGCTGGGCCATGTGGTCTTGAACGCCCTCACCGGGGCCGCTCTGGCGATCAGTGGCCTGGGAGGATTCGTGACTCACACCGTCATGGCCGATCAACCGCCCCGACGGATCGAGGGAAGGGGTGCCCGGATGGGGACCGACGTGAGTGCCGTCGTCGAGGGGAACAACCGCTTCGCCCTCGACCTCTATGCCCGGCTCCGGGCCGACCAGCCCGGCAATCTGTTCTTCTCGCCGGGTAGCCTCTCGACGGCGTTGGCGATGACCTATGCCGGGGCCAAGGGCGAGACCGCATCCCAGATGGCGAAGGTGCTCCACTTCACCCTGTCCCAGGAGAAGCTCCATCCGGCATTCGCCTCGCTGAACCGGACCTGGAACCCTGATGGAAACGGGCGGGGTTTCCGCCTCAGCGTGGCCAACCGGCTCTGGGGCCAGGAGGGTTTCCACTTCCTGCCGGAATTCCTGGCGATCACCCGAGAGGACTACGGGGCCGAGTTGGCTCAGGTCGATTTGATGGGGCAAACCGAGAAGGCACGCCAGCAGATCAACGCCTGGGTCGAGGAGCAGACCCGGGGCAAGATCCGGGACTTGATCCCGCCGGGTACCCTGGACTCGCTGAGTCGCCTGGTCCTGACCAATGCCACCTACTTCAAGGGTGACTGGACCAAGCCGTTCGAGAAACGGGCCACGAAGGCTACCCCGTTCCATGTCACGAGCCGGCAGACGCTCGACGTGCCGATGATGTACCAGGAAGATCGCTTCCCGTTCTGGGCGGGCGAGGGGCTGAAGATCCTCGAACTGCCGTATGGGACCGGCGACCTGTCGCTGCTGGTCCTGCTGCCCGACCGGATCGAAGGGCTGGCCGACCTCGAAGCTCGCATGACAGACGGCACCCTGGCCCGATGGCTCTCCGGCCCGCGGCGGGAGAAGGTCCGGGTCTACCTGCCCCGCTTCAAGCTGACCTCGCAGTTCCAATTGGCCGACGTCCTCAAGGCGATGGGCATGCCCCTGGCCTTCACGCCCGGTCGGGCGGATTTCTCGGGCATGGACGGCCAGCGGGACCTGTTCGTCTCGGCGGTGATCCACCAGGCATACGTCGATGCCAACGAGGAGGGGACGGAGGCCGCCGCCGCCACGGGGATCGCCGTGGGGGCCACGGCCGTCATGGTCCCGAAGGAGCCGCCGATGTTCCGGGCCGATCACCCGTTCCTGTTCCTGATCCGGGAGAACCGGACGGGGAGCATCCTGTTCCTGGGACGGCTGGTGAATCCCCGGGGGTGAGGACTCGATACCTCCTCAAGGCGGTCCTCATTGGGAGGTCACGACACACTCCGAGCACGAGAAATGGCTACCGAACACCGGGACCTTCTGCCGAGACTGGGCAAGGCTCAGGTCGATGTGATGTTCGAGCGGCAAGACCACGGGCCGATCCTCGATGACTCCGAGTTCCTGCCGCTCGTCGAATCCGTGCTGACGGCGTTCGAGACGGCCGGGATCGACAGCGAAGTCGTCGAGGAGCTTTGGGAACACGCCTATTCTCGCTACGATCGGGCTTGCAAGGAGGCCGATCCGAATTCCACGACGGCAGAAAACAAGGAACTCATGCGGAGCTATCTCCTGGGACCACGCCGACTCGGGCGACGAAGAAGGTGAGGTCGAGGCTTTGATGAGCCAGCAGATTGAGGAGCGACCTCATGGCCCAAACCAAGCGGCAACCGAGCGACGAGCCTCCGGTCCCGGCGGCGGTCCGCCCGGCGTAGGAGGCCATCTTGGGCCGGATCGAGGCGTTCTTCCGGGAGCACCTGAACGCCAAGTATGAGGCACTGTGCCGCAAGCTGGCCGGGGTGCTGGCCCGGAAGCGGCCCTCCCCGCTCCTGAGCGGCAAGCCCGAGTCCTGGGCCAGCGGGATCGTGCGGGTCATCGGCTGGGTGAACTTCCTCGGCGATCCGACTCAGCCGCACCACGTGAAGATGACCGACATCGACCGAGGGTTCGGGATCTCGGAGGCCACGGGCTCGGCCAAGGCGAAGACGATCCGGGACCTGCCGAAGATCCACCCCCTCGACCCGGAATGGACGCTGCCCAGCCGGATGGATGAGAACTCGATGGCCTGGATGATCCAGGTCAACGGCCTGATCGTCGATGCCCGGCAGATGCCCGGGGAGATCCAGGAGGAGGCGTTCCGCCGGGGTCTGATCCCATACATCCCCGCCGACCGGCCAGGCAAGGGAAAGGACGACAAGTGATGTCCTGAGAGAGGGGATGAGAACGAGCGCGGGGTTCAGAGGAGGAAACCACTTCCGCCGGGAACGGCGAGGAGAATATCACGCCCCGTCGTGTTTGGCACCGGCCGTCGGGGTGGACTGGCCGGCGCATGGGCTCCCCGTTCGAGCCGACCGCGAGCGATTCATTCCGCCCCGACGTGATCCGGCACGGACGGCCGTGCCGGGGTCCATCCAGGAGGCTCGAGCGCTCGCCGTTGCGCGACAAGCAAGGGGGCTTCGCGGATCTGGCCGTCCTCGTCATCGTGTGCGCCGTGGAGCACAGCGATCTCAGGGCACAGCTGACCTCATCTGTAGCGATGGCACCGTCCTCCGATTACCCTCAAATGTGGTATGCAGGATCCGGCTTCCACTACGTTCCGAAGAGGCGACATGGCTGGACGCGATCGAAGATGGGCGGTTCGTCTTCCTGGCCGGTTACTTCGCGCCGGGCGCTGGCCTGAGCCTCACGGAGCACTCGCCCGGGTTGTCGCGATCTTCAAGTTCTGGCCCCTGGAAGGAGTGTGGTCCCGAGATTCGTCGGTCTTGTGATGCTTGGCACTGCGACCGACGCCACCATCCGCACGACGATTGGCACACGATCCGGCTGGCGAGGGACCTGATTGCCGCACCGCCCCTGGAATTGTGGCCTCAGCAGGTCGCTCGCGTCCCCCTTCCCGAAGACCTGGTGCAGGGGCTGCTGTTCTCCCTGAGCAAGGAGTCGCACACCATGACACGGATCGGCAAGCAACCGTCCCGTTACCGCTTCATCCTCAACCCGTACCCCGAGGAGCGGTTCGTCTTCTGCCCGGAGTGTGACGGCCCGACCGAGTCGCGCAAGTTCCCCTTGATGATCCACGTTGATCCGCGGAATCCCGTGACCTTGAACAAGACCTGCCGCTACTGTCCGCGCTGCGACCTGCTCATCGCCCACCGGGACGAACTCGAAGAGCAACTGGTCGTGCTCTTTGAAAAGCGTGACCCGGAGCTGATCGGCAATGACTACCTGGTGATTGGTACCCTGGACCACGAGGTTTGGGAGCGGGGTTGCCAGACCCCTTTGACCATCCAGGAGATGCTGGCGAACCTGCACGACTTCCAGGTGGTGTTGTGCATCGACCCTGCTGATCGGGAGGGATCTTTGCCGACGCGGGGATTCAAGAAGCCGCCACCGAGAGGCCGGCCCGGATCGGCCAGACGGAAGCCTCCGTCACCCTCCGTGGCTCCAGGGGCACCAGCGGAACGGAACCTGGGCCGGAACGACCCCTGCTGGTGTGGAAGCGGCAAGAAGTACAAGAACTGCCACATGCGTCAGAATATTAAGTAAGATTGCTGTGCTAATTTGTCCAGAAGATTCCTCCCGGCTGATGGGGTGAGCAAGCCCCTGGCCGGAGGCTGACTCCGATTGGCGCGGCCACTTGGTCGTGTCGATCTTCATCCCCAGCTCCTCGTCCTCGGGGGCCTGGGCCAGCACCTGCGGGAAGACCTCGCGCCCCTGGTAGACGCCCTCGACGTAGACGTGGGGGCCATCGGGATCGTGCAGCCCGAGGGCAGTCCAGCCAAAGGCGACGATGGCGTCGAAGGCCGAGCGGAGTTGTTCCAGGTCGAGGGAAAACCCCGGCGCGACCAGAGTCTCGTCGTGAACACCGCCGACCAGTTCCACGGGCGTCGGATAAATCCCGACTCCCCAGAAGCCATCCTCTTCCCGGTAACGCAGCCCCAGCGGCCCCATCGGGCTGTCGGCTTCCACGCACGCAGACACGGCCTCCAGCAAGGCGATCCAACCACTCCGTAGTCTCCTCTTCGAGACCTGATTTTGGCCCGTGGAAGGACTGGCGACCGGCTTGCGCGGACGCGAGGGGGGCTGGCCACCTACCCGGGCCGGGAGACGGGCCCACCGAGGGCCGGAAGGGCCGCGCCCGGGCCCGCCCGCCGGGTTCCGCCAGCCTCCCGCCCGGCGGTGCGCCCGGCCCGCCTCGAGGGCGGAGGAGCGGCCCTACGCGCACTCGCCGGCGCACGCGCGAGAGCGAGCTGACCGGCTGGCAAGGACCGCGAAAGCTGCCGGCCGCCGGTCCCCGGCCGTTTCCGGTGGCGCCGCGCCACCGAGAGCACGCCTTGGCTGGTGGGCTACCCGGACCGGACCGGGGTGGGGAGCGGGGCCGGCCGGGGGCGGCCCCCCACCGACCAGCTATGGCGGGCGGGCGTGGCCCATACCACCGGCGGGTCCTCCGCCGTCCGAACTCCGGCGCGCTATCCGGCGCGACCGCCCGGGCCGTTCAGACCTCGCCGGGCGCCGCCCCGCTCGCCGCGACACGCCGACACCTGGCCGTGGGACGCGGGTCTTGCCCCCGGCCGGATCGGCTCGCTGGTGCCCGGCCGCTCCGAGCCGGCCCCAGCCCGGCACCACGAACCCTTCCAGAAAACTTTCTTCTTTGAGTAAGGGTTCGTGGTGCCGCAGGGCGGCCGCCGGGCGAGCGGCAGGAGGGGCAGCTCAGGGTCCGATGCGGAACACCTCGCCAGACAGAGCCCCAAGAACGTCGCACAAGCTTGTGGCGCGGCCAGCCTGGCGGCTGGCGACGATCCACGCGACCAAGGGGGGGCAGTGGGAGACCGCCGGGGGCTGCAAACGAGCCTTGGAAAGAACGTTCTTTTCAAGGGCGGCTTGCAGCCCCCCCCGGGCGGTCCAGGGCTCAAAGCCGTTCTCGAACGGCCTTGCTCCCCGATCCCCTGCGACGAGGGCGAGGATCTCCTCAAAGGCGGCCGATCCCGCGGAATCTCAGGGAGATCGGCGGATTGGCGCTGCATCCACGCGCATTTTCCGGTAAAGAATCAAGTCATCCCCTGAGCGGTCCTCGTCCGGGCCTTGTCCCGGGCTGCCGGCGCGGCCGGGCTTGCAGGACCCGATCGAGGCTTCCACCCCGGGCTGGAGCGTTCCAACGACCATGGCCAAGAAAGCCGCACCCAAGGCCGTCCAGGGCAAGGCCGCCCCCGCTCCGGCCGCCAAGGCCGCCACGGGCAAGGCCGCCCTCGCTACGGCCGCCAAGGCCCCACCCAAGGCCGCCGACACGGCGGTCGCCGCCCGACCCAAGCCCGCCAACAGGGCCGTGGTCTACACCGCTCTGGCCGAGACGACCGGGCTGGGCAAGCAGGAGGTCGCCGCCGTCTTCTCCGCCCTGGGCGAGCTGATCGCCAAGGAGCTGGGCAAGAAGGGCCCCGGCCAGTTCGTCCTCCCCGGACTCCTGAAGCTCAAGGTGGTGCGCAAGCCCGCCACCAAGGCGCGGCCGGGGACGAACCCGTTCACCGGCGAGCCGATGACGATCCAGGCCAAGCCCGCCCGCAACGTCGTCCGGGCGCTGCCGCTGAAGGCCCTCAAGGAGATGGTCTGACTAGACTTTCGGACTTTTACAAGCGTCGAACACCTTCCTCGTCGACAGAGGCTTTGTTTCTAGATTCGGCAGCGTTTGCCTGTCAGCGCGGCGCCGAAATTTCGGCGCACAGGTGTTAGTACACTAACAATTATGCGACTGTGGCTTCGTACCGGGATGCTCGAAAAACAAGGCAACCGTGACCTGCCGCTTCCATCAGCACGACGTGCCTCAAAAAAAGTCCGAAAGGGGTGCGATCCGAATGCCACGAAGTTAATGCACAAACCCTGACTCGTGAACGATTTGTAGCCTCTTGAGCATGGGAGCGGCTCCCGGCATCCTAGTGGTTGGACTCACCCCCTGAGACACCCGACGGAGCCCTCCCATGCTGCCGCCTCGTATTGTCACCATCTTGGATCGACTCCGGCAAGACCTCGCCGACGACCTGACCCCCGATGCCATCAAGCTCGCCTGTAACGAGGAGAAGTACTCCTGCGCGAGCGGCTGCTCAACCCCGTCACCACCGTCTACCTCTTCATCCTCCAGATCCTCCACGGCAACACCGCCTGTCAACACGCCGTCCACTTCGGAGGCTGGAACTTCACCGACAGCGCTTACTGCGCCGCGCGCAAGCGACTCCCCTTGGGCGTCCTCCACCGCCTCATGGGGCGGGTCGCTCAGACCTGCCGCACAGCCGGTGACGCATCGACATGGTTCGGACACCGTGTCTGGCTGCTCGACGGGTCCAGCTTCTCCATGTCCGACACTCCCGAGCTGCAAGCGACGTTCGGCCAACCCGGCGGCCAGCGCCGCGGTTGCGGGTTCCCGGTGGCCAAGTTCCTGGCGCTCTTCGACCTCGCCACCGGCATGCTTCTGCGGGTCGAGGAGGCCCCGTTGCGGTCGCACGAGATGTCCCGCTGCGCCGTCGTCAGCGCCGACTTGTCGGCCGGCGACATTGTCCTCGGGGACCGCGGCTTTTGCTCATTCGCTCATATTGCGATTTTACTCAACCGCAAGCTGCACGGGGTGTTCCGCGTCACCAGAAGCAAATCATCGACTTCACCCCAGGTCGGCCGCAGGCGTCGAAGTCGAAGGGGAAGGGGAAGGGGAAGGGGTCGCCGAAGGCCCCGGTGTGCCTGCCGCACTCGCGGTGGGTGGAGGCGCAAGGCAAGTGGGATCAAATCGTTGTCTGGTACAAGCCGAAATCTAAGCCACGAGGGATGACGGTGGCGGCGTACGCCGAGCTGCCGGAGGAGATCACGGTGCGCGAGTTGCGGTATCGGGTGCATACGCCTGGATTCCGGGTGAGCGAGGTGACGCTAGTGACGACCTTGCTGGACGCGGCGGTGTACCCGGCGTCGGCGGTGGCGGACCTGTACTACCGGCGCTGGCAGGTGGAGATCAACTTCAAACACTTGAAAACTACTATGAAAATGGATATTCTGAAGTGTAAGACGGTGGATGGGGTGCTGAAGGAACTGGCGGTGTTCGCGCTGGTGTACAACCTGGTACGGTCGGTGATGGTGGAATCGGCGCGGGTCCAGGGGGTAGTGCCGGAGCGGGTCAGCCTGCTCGATGCGGTTCGCTGGATGGTGGGGGTGGAGGGGGATGGGAACTTGTGCGACTTACTGGTCAACCCGGCGCGCCCGGGCCGAGTCGAGCCCCGAGTCGTGAAGCGACGTCCCAAAAAATACCCGCGGATGACGAAACCGTGCACCGATCTCCGTAAAGAGTTGCTAGGAAAAGAAGTTACGGCTTAACTTCGTGGCATTCGGGTGCGATCCCAAAAAGCGGTGACGAGGAAAAGGTTGGAGGTTAAGGTATTTCATCAGGCAGCGGCCGAGCCACGATGATAAGCATCAGCGAAGGAGCCTGTCCTGGAGGTACTCCGAACTGGCGGCCTATCGAATCCGTGAGGGTTGCAGCCCCACTGCGCAATCCCAGGTGGGTCGCCGGGTCGGTCTGCTGCCCCTCGCACAGTCGCGCGCGGCGTGGGCGCGGCAGGGCCTGGATCTCGACGAGAAAGCGATCCGGCGCCTCGCTGGTGAGTTGGGAGCCCAGATGCGGGCGACCCGCACGCGCGACCTCATGCGGTTCCGTCGTGGGGAACTCCCGGCCGGCCGCGAGTTCACGGGCAAGAGCATCGCGGTCGGGAGCGACGGCGGTCGCCTCCGCGTGCGAACCGTGGTGGAGACGATTCGCGTCGGCGGCAAGCGGCAACGGACGAAGTTCCGGATCGAGTGGCGCGAGCCCAAGGTGGCCATCCTGTTCGAGGGGGACAAGAAGGGGCGCATGGTTCGGGGGAGCCAGCCCGTCATGGACGGGACGCTCCAGGGGCCCGATGCGTTGATCGAACTGGTGGCGTTTCATCTGCACCGCATGGGTGCCGCTGGGGCTCGTTTGGTGACGTGCGTCGCCGACGGCGCCCCGTGGATCTGGAAGCGGTTGGATGGGGTCATCGCCCAGGCCAAGTTGGATCCGAAGCGGGTTGTTGAGGTGCTCGATTGGTGTCATGCCGTGCATCATCTGAGTGTGGCGTTGGCGGCTTTGCCACGGACCGAGGGCCAGCGCAAGGGGCTTTACCCGCGGCTTCGCGGGCTCCTCAAGGAGGGCAGAAGCGCGGACGGGATCGCCGAATTGAAGGGGTTGGCGGGGAACCAGCCCGAGGATTCACCGAGGTGGCGCGAGAGCCGCTATTTGACCAAGCATTCGGATGCGGGGCGACTGCGGGATGACTGCCTCCGACGCCGCGGTGTGCCGAGGGGCAGCGGCGCGATCGAGAGCACGATCCGGCGGGTGATCAATCTTCGGCTCAAGGGCAACGGCATTTCCTGGACGGAGGACAACGCAGAGGCGGTGTTCCAACTGAGAGCGGCCGTCGTATCGGGCCGGTGGGAAGAGATCCTGGAGCCCACGCGGGGGGCCATGGCGAAGGACCGGCGAACGGAGTGGCGCTGGCTGCCGCCGGAATGCTTGGCCGAGTTGAAAGCGCTCCAAGACGAGGACGACGAATGGACGCAACCATCAGCGAAGAAGCAAACTAAGCGTACTGCGGCATAACCGCTTATTGGGATCGCACCCGTCCGAAAGTCTAGTCTGAGACGGGGGGCCGGATGACGGCGGGGGGGGCCACCGGGGCCCACGTCAGAAGGTCGCGTCGCGGCTCGGGGGCATCGCCGACGAGGTCTCCGTCGCCCCGGTCGTCCTGCAGGGAGACCCCCTGCCCCGCCCCGGCCCGGGCTCGATGCCTCGGCCGGGCAGGTTCGTTTCCGGCACGACCGATGACGAGGAGTACTGACCGCCCGGCTCCATCACCGGCGCGACGGCGACCCAGGGGATCACCTCCTCGGGGCCGCTGCGGTTAATATCTTGCCGCCGGCTTGCGGTTGATCTCCTGGGGGCCGGGAGACGCACTCCCGACCGGAAATCCCCAAGAGGTCGCCATGTCACCACTATTGTTGTTATCGTCTTCATTTCCCTCTTCGTTGGGGGAGTCGCTCAGTCGAGGGTCATCCATGCGCGGACTTCGGCCCTCGCGCGGCGCAGGTCCTCCAGCATAGAGAACCCCTGCCCCGCCCTTGTCGATCGCCCCGGTTCTGACGTCGGGCCCGAGGCTTTTGCGCTGGCGCTTCCCCGGGAAGCGCCGATAGAAGAGTGCGACCGTTTCCCCGGGAAGCGCCAAATCCAAGGGAGGGCCGATGCCGTGCCCCGTACCATCGCGTTCCTGAATCAGAAAGGCGGAGTTGGCAAGACTTCGACCGTGCATCACCTCGGCGGCACGCTGGCTAGCCGAGGGCTCAAGGTGCTGGCTGTCGACGCCGACCCGCAAGCGAGCCTCACCCAAGGGTTGCTCGGCCCCGACGTTGCCGAGGACCTCGACCCACGCGAGACGATCGCCGCCATCTTTGACGACTCGTGCGCGGTCCAGGCCTGCGACCTGGTGCGCCCGACCGGCTTTACCAACCTCGCACTTCTCGCCGGCTCCGAGGCCGCACAGCATTACAACCAGCCCGATCCCTGGGATTCCGGCCTCGCCCAATTCACACTTCGCAACGCCCTGTCCGATGCTGCGGGCGGGTTCGATATCGTCCTGATCGACTGCCCTCCGCATATCCAGCTCTGGGCCTGGTCGGCGCTGGTCGCTGCCGATGGCGTGGTGGTGCCTCTCCAGGCCGAGGATTACGGGCGCAGGGGCTCAAGGCGATCCGTCGTTCGATCGCGCGGGTGCAGTCCGATCCAAACGTCCGGCTTGCGCTGATCGGCTATCTCGTGACGATGTATAACAAGGCGCTCTCGGTCCATGTAACCTATGAGGGCTATCTCCGCCAGCTCCACGGCGACGATGTTTTCACCGCCATGATCCCTCTGGCGAAGGATTACAAGGAAGCTGTGACGTACCGGAAGCCAATCGTCGAGCACAAGCCCCGCTCGGCCCCCGCTAAGGCGATCGCCGCCCTAGCCGATGAGTTCCTCGCCCGGCTCGATGCCCGGATCTCAGCCGACTCCCGGAGGGTTGCCTGATGGCCACCACGAAAAACGACATGCTCTCGAACGTCGCCAGCTCGATGAGGGAACGCCCCGGCGTTTCCCCGGGAAGCGCTGACGCGCCGTCGAGCCTCGCACGCCGGAGCGAGGGCTGGAAGCGACTTGAGGCTGCCGCCGTGATCCGCCTCGACCGGATCGTCGCGGACCCGAATCAACCCCGGATGGAGTTCGACCCCGAGTCCCTCGCCCGGCTGGCCACTAGCCTCCGCGAGCGCGGCCAGCTCCAACCAATCCGCGTGCGGTGGGATGACACCGCGAGTCGCTACGTGGTGGTGGTAGGTGAACGGCGGTGGCGAGCGGCCCAACTTGCCGGCCTCGAATCGCTCGCCTGCGTGGTGGTCGCTGGAGAGCCGACCGCCGAGGACCTCTTGGAGGATCAACTGGTGGAAAACGCGCGTCGCGAGGACCTCAAGCCGATCGAGCAAGCCAAAGCCTACAAGTCACTGATGGCGAGCCGCAGACTCTCGACACGCCAGCTCGCCGAGCGCCTCCAGATTGGCGCGGCCTCGGTCGCCAAGGCCATCGCCTCTTGACACTCCCCTGCGATGTGCAAGAGGCCGTCGAGGCGGGCCAGATCGCCCCCGGGACCGCCTACGAGCTGTCCAAGGTCGAAGATCCGACCGAGCAAGCCGATCTCGCCAAGGAGGCCGCCGCCGGCCGGCTAAAGCGAGACGAGCTAAAGGAGCGGACCAGCACGCCTCGGAAGAGCAGGGGGGTCGGCAAGGCGAGGAAGATCACGTCCCGCGTCTTTCGCACATCGGCTGGGCCGAGGATCACGGTCGAGCTAAAGCGTGGCCTGGACGGTCCCACGGTCCTGGCCGCGGTCGAGGAAGTTGCCCGCCAGTTGCGCGACGAACTGGCGCGGGGGACCAGGCTGCGGCCTGAGCAGCCCGACCGCTCCCGAACTATGTCCGGACCATCGGCACGGTCCGCCCCCGCGCCCTGGTATGATAGATGTCCCATCGCCGGCGACTCCGCCGGCCGCGCATCCTCTTGACTAGGGCAGGGGCCCACGACACCGCCGGCTCCGCCTGTCACTTCCTCGACATTCCAAGGATTCTTCCGAGGACAACCACCCGCACTGACCTGGCCCACCTGCCGAATCCGAGCCACCTCGGCTCCTGGCTCGCCCGGGCGCGGCATAACGCCGCGGCTGGCTCCGGAACATCGCTGCATCTCGGATCAGCCTTACCCTCGCAGACCCCATCCTCGCCAAGACAAACTGAGCCACTGCGATCAGCGCCGAGTTTCGCGGCTGCGTAATTTGCCTATTCGGCACT
>CAWDND010000082.1:0-22291 GCA_963803395.1 uncultured Planctomycetaceae bacterium | reverse complement strand
ACGGGCGAAGCGGCTGTTGATCACGGCCGATGGGGGCGGCTCCAACGGGAGGCGCTGCCGGCTGTGGAAGGTGCAATTGCAGGAGTTCGCCGATGAGACCGGCCTGCGGATCTCGGTGTGCCACTTCCCTCCCGGCACGAGCAAGTGGAACAAGATCGAGCATCGGATGTTCTGCTACATCACCGAGAACTGGCGGGTCGCCCCCTTGGGAGTCGGGAGGTGGTGGTGAATCTGATCGGGCATACGACGACGCAGACCGGATTGGCGATCCGATCGGAGTTGGACGAGGGCAATTACCCAACGGGTCGAACGGTCAGTGACGAGCAGATGGAGGGATTGTCCATCAAGCGGGACAAGTTCCACGGCGAGTGGAATTACTCGATCCTCCCGAGACAGTAAATTGGATAGGTTATTCTGGCGAGACTCCTAATCTGACGGTGCCTGGTGAAACGGAGTCGGGCTCTGCGGGACGCAACCCGACAAGGGATAACCAGGTCGACGGTGTGCCGAGGGTGCATCAAGCCCCCGATGGTGAGAGCCATCGGGGGCCTTTCCTCGACGCCGTCGGACACCGGAGTCATGCCTCCCAAAATCCACCCAATTTCCTGCATCGAGGGGAAGCCAGAAAACCCTTGAAATCTAGGGGTTTCGAGGCGATCAGACACGATTTTTACCCACTCGTTTGGGAGAAGAGCCTGTAAACAAGTCTGCATTGGGTTGGTCGTCAGCCGCGAAGGCTTTCCGCTAGGTTCCGAGATGTTCGCCGGCAATCGGAGAGATTCGACGACCTTGCAGGAAGTCGTCAAGCGCATGGAAGAGCGGTACGGCCACGCGGGTCGGATCTGGGCGGTCGACCGTGGGATGATCGACGCGACCAACCTCCAGTGGCTCAAGCAACGAGGCTCGCGTTCCATCGTGGGAACGCCCACGGGGGAGTTGAAGCGGTTCGAGCAAGAGTTGCTCAAGGGATCCTGGCACGAGATCCGCAAAGGCCTGGAGGTGCGGACTGTGCCGGATGAAGCCGGGTCGGAGACGAATGGCACCAGGATAACCTAACTTTCAGTCTCTTCGGAAGTTGAGCCGCGTGGCTTTGTGGGGAGCAAAGCGACCTCCTCGGTTGGTCACCTGGCGGTTGAGACCCGCACGCCAGGCACCACACCAAGGAGGTCCCTGTGGCTCAGTCTACCGCCTCATCGCCGCGCGACCAATTCCATGACTTCCGAGACCAGTTCGTCCAGCAGAAGGGGCTCCCCTTCCTCAGGGTTCTCTCGCGGGCCTTCGTCGAGACCGCTTGCCGTCACGTCAACCATCGGTGGCGTCAGCGGATCTACACCCCCTGGATCACCCTGAGCATCTTCCTCTCCCAGGTCCTCTCCGATGACCCCTCCTGCGACGACGCCGTCGATCGGTTCCAGAAGTTCCCCTACGATCAGGAACTCCCCCCGGTCACCCCCAAGACCAGCAGCTATAGTCTTCGCGTTCCAGTATTTCCTATAATGACCCTGGTGGAGCTGAGGTCAAGGGGTGGGTTGTGGCCGCCTCCAGCGGCCGGGCGGTGAGCGATGAAGACCATCACGCTGAGTGCCAAGCAACGCCAGGAGATCCAGGAACGGCGGCGACAGGCCCGCGACCGCCGCATCTTCCAACGGCTCTCCACCCTGCGGTGGATCGACGAGGGACGCACCCGGGACGAGGTGGCCGAGTTGCTGGGGGTCTCCAGCCGCCAGGTCGGGGACGGGCTCCGCATCTTCCGCAACAAGGGCTTGGACGAGTTGTGTACCGTGCACTATCACGGTGATCCCGGTCGGTTGCGACCCGCACAAGTCGAGCAACTGCGCCAGGAGATCGCCAAAGGGACTTTTCACAACGCCGTGCAGGTGCGGGCCTGGATCGAGGAGCAGTTCGGTGTCACCTACTCTCCTTCCGGGGTGAAGGATCTGTTGCACCGGATCGGTGCCAGCTACCACAAAGTCTCCGGCTTTTTTCTGGAAGGCGGACCGGGCGAAGCAGCGTCAATTCGTGCGCCAGTATCGGCGGCATCGGCGTGAGGCCGGGCCGACGACCCGCCGCTACTTCGTGGACGCGTGCCCTCCGGTCTGGGGCCTGGAGTTGCTCTACTGCTGCTGGCTGCTGGTCGGGCAGCGGCACTACGTGGGTGTCGGAAGCGGTCGGAAGCGATTGAACATCCTGGGGGCCTACAGCCCCGACGACCACGACTACGTCGACCTCCGCCTGACGAAGGAGAACATCACCGGCGAGCAGTTCGTGAAGCTCCTGGAGAAGTTGCTGGCGAAGCACCCCGAGACGGAGAAATTCATCCTCTACCTGGACAATGCCAAGTACTATCTGGAGTTTTGCAAACAGTGACCTCACAGCCTGGAAGCAGGCAAAATGGGCGTAGTTGACCCTCATCCGCGATGGCGCTGTTGGAGTGCGGAGTATCTGATCATGCCAGGAATTATCGAATTCACACCGCGCAATCGATCCCGCGTGGCTGCGCACCAGGGCTGACGATCTCACGACAGCCCCAACTGGGCGACCACATGGTCAGAGGGACGCCCCCAAGTGGTCACCTGCTCGATCGCCCACGAGAGCGTCGTCCGCAGGGTCTCCTTCTCCATCGCCCGACAGGCCTCGCCGATGGTCATCAGCCTCTGGAACGCCCCTTCCTTCGCACGGCCCTGCTGCAACTCGCTCAGGAGCAGACTGTACGCCAGCATGACCAGGTCCATGTGCCGGGTGTGGCCCTGGAAGTCACGCAGCTGACAATCACCCAATCCCAGTTGCTGCTTGCCGTCCCGAGGAAACGTCTCCGTGCCCGTCCCACGATGCCCAGACACCCGGACGCCTCGGCCCACCTCCCAGGTGGTCCGGTTGGTGACCAGGATCTTGACCGGTTCGGGGTCGTGGCGATCCCGCCACAGGACCATGATCCGGACCTTGTGCTTCACGTCGGGGATCTCCAACGTCACCGTAAAATACCACTGCCGCCGATCGCCGATCCGCAACTCCTTCCGGTCCGCCGCCGGGATCGAGGCGGCCAGGTGATCCACCTTGAGGATCCGGCCTTGCCATTGCACCTTGCGATTGCTCTTGAGGTCACCGACCTAGGCCCGGGGCTGGCCGAAGTGATCGGTCTTGCCGTGGATGTGGTTGAGGATCTCGGCGTTGGTGAAATCGCTGTCCCTGGTGAAGTCGCCGGGGATCCGTCGCTGACACACCCAGTCGATCAGGTCGCAGCACAACTTGGTATGGTTGCGGAACGGCTCCTTCATCGCCGCGCAGATCTCCTGCTTGCGGAAGAGTCGGAACTCCAGGGGGTAGTGCTGGCCGCTGGTGCAGACGTAGTTGACGAAGAGGGAGTCCTGGGCAGCGATTCCCGGAAGAACCTAAACACTTACAAGACAAAGCCTTGCGCGTACACTATTTCGCAAAGAAATCACTATCTTGGTACGCTCCAAACATCAGGCCATGAATCTCGTAACTGCTATTACTTTAACGAGTTGCGGCAGATTAAAGAATAACGTTAGGGCATTTGTGTTGCTGTCAAGAGCAATTCTTTCGCGATGTAAACCCTCAATTCTATTAGGTTTACAGCACGAGTAGCATAGATAGTGTACAGTGGGACGACCTTGTATGTTGCTATAACCAATTGCCAAATAACATGTTGCAGATTGTCTTCCTCTCACAAGATAGATTCAGCGGGAATCGCTGAGTCCTGGGCGATCTTGTTCCGCTCCTCGGCGTGGTCCCAGTACCAGCCGGCGTCGGGGATCAAGAACCCGTCGCGGTCGATGAGGGTGTTGTCGATGGGGATGACGCCCTGGTCGCTGTAGCGGGTCGTGGGATCCTCCAAGAGCAGCTCCAGTCGTCGCTCATTGAGGCTCTCGGCGTTCCAGGCGACCTCGGTGAGGAAGCGGTTGAGGCAGGACTGGTCGGTGGTGTGGGCGAACGCCTCAGGGATGCCGAGGACGGTCTTGCGCTGGGCGACGAAGAGGCCGGTGAGATACTCGGCGAAAGGGCGGCGCTGGCAGTCGTTGGCGAAGAAGTCGCCGTATCGGGCCACGGCGTCGCGGACCACGGTGGGGAATTCGACAATCCCTGGCATGATCAGATACTCCGCGCTCCAACAGCGCCCGAGGAAATTCGGGTCGGAATACGCCGATTTTACCTATTTTGACGCGGTCGAAACACTGTTTGCAAAACTCCAGAAGGAGCATGAACGATGGCCAAGCCCCCGGATCGGGCGATGCTGTCCCGCCTGGTGGACGCTTAGGAGTCTCGCCAGAATAACCTATCCAATTTACTGTCTCGGGAGGATCGAGTAATTCCACTCGCCGTGGAACTTGTCCCGCTTGATGGACAATCCCTCCATCTGCTCGTCACTGACCGTTCGACCCGTTGGGTAATTGCCCTCGTCCAACTCCGATCGGATCGCCAATCCGGTCTGCGTCGTCGTATGCCCGATCAGATTCACCACCACCTCCCGACTCCCAAGGGGGCGACCCCGCCAGTTCTCGGTGATGTAGCAGAACATCCGATGCTCGATCTTGTTCCACTTGCTCGTGCCGGGAGGGAAGTGGCACACCGAGATCCGCAGGCCGGTCTCATCGGCGAACTCCTGCAATTGCACCTTCCACAGCCGGCAGCGCCTCCCGTTGGAGCCGCCCCCATCGGCCGTGATCAACAGCCGCTTCGCCCGTGGATAGATCCGGCGGCCCATGTTCCGCCACCAGCGCCGCAACGTCTCCACGGCGAACTGGGCAGTGTCGTGATCGACTCCCACGCTGACCCAGCCGGTGTCGGTCGTCTGGTCGTAGATGCCATAGGGGATCGCCTTCCCCAGGTCCCGCTTGGCGAAGTCGTAGACCTCCACCTCCTCGGGCTGCCCCTGGGGTTGCCATTCCCGGCCGCCGTTGCGGAACTGGCCCACCAGTTCCTTCTTCTTGGCATCGACCGACACCACGGGCTGCCCCTGCCTCTGGAACGCCTGGACTCGCCGGTTGATGTACTGGAATTGGGCATCTCGATCCGGGTGACCTTTGCCCTCGATCGTCTTGCGATTGGATTGGAGGCTGTAGTCCAAGTCGTGGAGGAGACGGTTGACCGAGCGCTCGCTGACGGCATGCCCTCGAGCCTGGAGTTCGGTCGCCAACTTGGCCGCGCTCTTGCACGTCCAGCGCAGCGGCGACATCGGATCGCCACGGGTCACGGGATCGACCAAGGTCTCCAAGTCACGCAGGAGGTTGGGATCATGATCGACCAGGGGCTTTCGTCCACCACCCGGTCGGCGTAACCGCTGAGGGGCCACCTTCCGATCAGCGGGAGTGATCGGGAGGTCGAGTTCGCTCAAACCGGTTTTGATGGTGATCCGAGAGAGTCGGGTGGCCTCGGCGACGTGAGTGATTCCACCCCAGCCGATGGCTCGGGCTTCGGCGGCAGCCCAGAGGCGGCGCGCCCGCTCATCGAGCACGGGCTCCAGGCTGGTGTACTTCGTTTTGATGGTCTGGACTGTGACGTTCCGCATGCAGACCATTCTACCGATCGAGGGCGAAAATTGGATAAGTTATTCTGGCGAGACTCCTTACGATCGAATTGCGGAGGAGAGCCTCGGCATGGGGGACCCCGATTTCCATGAGATCGAGGGGCAACTCTTCGATGCCATCGACGACTCCGGTTATCGTGCCGTGATCAAGAACGGGACTATCTACCTGCTGGACCCCAACGGCCTACCGGGGGAGAACATCCTCGTCGATCCCGCCGAACCGGAGGATCTGGCCGACCCCACCGTCCTCAACCTCGATCGAGTCTGACTAGCCCCAAAACAAGCGTAATATATTACGCCAATGTTAAACAACAATCGCAGATGTAATTACGTACATTCATCGTGCCGGGACGGCCACGCCCGGTCCCCAGTCCCGACTCGTTTGCTTCATCGCCTCACCGCCTCTCTCGGTTCGATGGCCAGCACGGATCGGGGCATCCGGACCCCGACTTCAGGTGTTCCTCCCTCAACACAACCAGCAACCGTGCAACCGCTCCACCAGACGCAGGAATACCCCTGGCCACGGGGTCCACGACATCAGCCGATAGATCAGCCGACTACCGCTCCGAATCAGCTGGCACGGCATCTCGATCACCGCCGCGCGGAAGGTCGCGAACTCCATCCGCAACCACGCGCGCTGCTCGGCGCGGTGTTGCGCCGCGTGCCGCGGTGTCACCGGCACCAGCAAGGCGCTCCACGCCTTCAGGCTCCAGGCCACCGACGCCATCACCATGTACGCCCCGTTGCTGATCAGGGTGTCCACCGGCGTCGTCAGCGCCCGCACCCCGCTCTTCAGTTGCGCGATCAGGTTCTCCTGGTCACACCGGTCATTGGCCTGAAAGACGACCGCTGCGGCCGCGGACGTGCGATCGTTAGTGATATAAAAAAAATAGCGATACTCCTCGCGCAACCGCACGTCTCCCTTGTCGATCCCGAGACGCTTGCGGAGCACAATCACCCGAGTGCTCGTCTTGCAGGCGACCGGGCAGTAGTCGAACTCGGCGATCATCTCCTCGAGCAGATGGATCGTCTCGAACTGGCGCTGTCGGACGATCTGCCTCTTGACGGGCTCGGGTGTCTGGCGGGGGACGGTTTTGATCTCATACCGTGGCGGTCGTTCCAGGAAGCTGTAGGCGTCGGCCGGAAACTGCTCGGCCAACGCCTTGAGGTTGGGCATCGCGTCGATGCCGAAGTAGAACCGGACATCGCCGGCCTGGTCCCAGCGGTCGAGATGTTTGGTCTGAGTGAAGGCGGTGTCCCCCCGCAGGATGATCCGGCGAAAGCCGGCCTCACGACACAAGTGGATTGCCTTATCGAAGTAGATGTCGGCGTGCTCGTGCGAGGGGCGGTTGCCGCTGCGGTTGACCAGATAGAGTGGTTCGCCGGTGTTGGCCAGCGAGAGGATCAGGGGGTGATAGCCCCAGATGCCGTTGTAGGACAGATCGACCCCCTGCTTGCACTCGGCAGCGGTGGCGACGAGGGTGCCGTCGGCGTCGAGGATCGCCTGGTCGAAGAACTCCGGGGGTTGTTGCGCCCAGACGCGGCGGCGGACACCGTTGAGGGTGTCGATGAGGGTCTGGACATCGGTCGCGGTGAACCGACGGCAGAAGTCGCCTTCGGTCGTGGGATCGGGGATCCGCTCGGCGCCCAGGGCGTCGAGGTAGACCTCATCGTTGCGGCGCCGCTCGATGTCCTCGAGGCGTTGTCCGCCCGCGAGGATGTTGAAGGCGATGTTCAGGACGTGATCGGATTCATGGTAGGGCAAATGGCGTTTGAGGAGGTGGAGGTTGTGGTCGAGGTCGCGGATCAAGCCGATCTTGCGCGCAACAGGAGCATGGCGCCGATACCGCCGGCGGCGAGGCCCTGGATGCGCTCGGCCAGTTCATAGTGGATGTTGGTGGCGGTCATCATGGGCTGGTCGCGTTCGGGTCCAGGACGATTCTCGATGCGTATGAGGATCCTGCGCCGGCGTTCGCGAAGAATCCTACGGTTGCGTTCCCGGGTCTTCTTGCCGATGTGTTTTCGGGTCTTCTTGCCGTTGTGTTTTCGGGTCTTCTCGGGGAGAGTAGCAGTCACTCGAAAGTCTCCGTAGTTTGGAACATTGAGGAAGTGTTCCTGCCTCAATTATTCGAAAAACTCCGGGGGTTTTCGAGCTTTTTCTGAGATTTTGGCGCCGAAGCTCTATATATCACGCTTGGTTAAGGACTAGACTTTCGGACTTTTACAAGCGTCGAACACCTTCCTCGTCGACAGAGGCTTTGTTTCTAGATTCGGCAGCGTTTGCCTGTCAGCGCGGCGCCGAAATTTCGGCGCACAGGTGTTAGTACACTAACAATTATGCGACTGTGGCTTCGTACCGGGATGCTCGAAAAACAAGGCAACCGTGACCTGCCGCTTCCATCAGCACGACGTGCCTCAAAAAAAGCAACGGCCCTTCACAGGGCTAGGATCTCGGCTCCTGCACGTGTAACCTCTTGGCTGATCTGCCCGATCGACGGATCTCAGTCCCCAAGGGAGATCGGCGCGATGCCCTACGACTGGCCTGAGGATACCGACTTCGCCTTGTGGGAACTCGACGTCCTGGATCGGAACTGCCCGAGTTGCGGACGGATGATGCACGTCTGTGACCACCGCTCTCGGCGCTTCCATACCCTCCAGGGGCCGGTCGAGTTGCTCTGCAGGCTCGACCACTGCCCCGATCCCCACTGCCCCGGCCACACCCAGACCAAGAGCCCCGAGACCGAAGTCACCCTCGCTTTACCCAAGTGGGCCATCGCCTGGGATGTCTTCTGTTGGATCGGCCATCGCCGCTGTTCCCGCCACATGGCCATTCCCTTGATCCGATCCGAACTCCTGGACGACTACGGGATCAAGCTCTCCGAGAACGCCATCGACACGTACATCCGACGGTACCAGGTCATGCTCGCGGCGCGGCAGCACGACCCCGAATCGCTCCGCCGACACTACGCCGCGACGGCGGAGATCATCCTCTCGATCGACGGCCTCCAACCCGAGAAGGGGCATGAGACCCTCTATGTCGTCCGCGAGTTGACCCAGAAGCGGGTCTGGTTCGCCGCGCCCTTGATCTCCGCCACGGCGGACGAGGTCCGGCGCCTGATCGCCCGGGCCAAGCAGTGGGCCGAGTCGTTGGGCAAGCCGGTGGCCCTCTGGCTGTCCGACAAGCAGGACGCGTTCGTCACGGGGATTGCCGCGGAGTTCCCCGACGTGCCCCATCGCTACTGCGACAACCACTTCCTCCGCGATCTGGCCCAGCCGGTCACGGACGCGGACAGTCACGCCAAGGTCCAGATGCGGAAGAAAGTCCGCGGCCTGCGGACGATCGAACAGGCCGTGCTGGCGCGACCGAAGGTCGAGACCAGCGACGACGCGCCGGCCGATCCCGCCGCCACCCTCCCGGCGCGAGAGACCACATCGGACCTGCCTCCTGCCGTGGTTGATCCTGCCGGCTCTGTGGTCCTGGATTATTGCGCGGCGGTGCGTGGGATCCTCAATGACGATCAAGGGGGGCCGCTGCATCCTCCCGGCATCCGGATGGCCGAGGCGCTGACCGAGGTCCAGGAGTCGATCCAACGGAACTTGGACGCGAAAAAGGGGGGTTCGCGGAGGAGCAACTCGGCCACCTCGCCGGCCGCATCCAGGAGGGTCTGGAGGAAGTCAAGGAGCAGCAAGCGGTGATTCGAGACTACGTCGATGTGATCGCGGAGGTGGCCGCGACGCTGGAGCCCGGGACCGAGGACATCCTCGAGCGTCAGGAGCAGTTCGAGGCATTGATCGATCACTTCGAGGCGACCGAGGATCCGATCCGCCACCACATGGCCACGGTCATGATCAGCTTCCTTGCCGGCCTGTTCGTGGGGGAGGAGGACTACGAAGGGATCCGGGATAATCTCGATCTGGAACGTTGGTTTCGCCTGCCGAAGAGCCACGAGCGGCGGATCCACGGTCGGCGGCACGCGGGGGTGCGTCTGGTCCAGACGGGCGCGACGCTGGTGCCGGCTTTGGACGCCCACGCGGCGCACCCCGAGCCCTTTACGGTGGAGGACCTGTTGCCGTATCGAGGGGCCCGCGAGCCGCCGAGCCAGACGGAGGCATTGAAGCGGCGCAGGATCATGAGGAAGGCCCGCTCGAAGAAGCAACGGCCGGCCCTCCTGGCCGACCTGGAGCGGCGCTACCGGGAATTGCCGTCATCTTAGCTCTGTTGAGGATCGTTGAAAAAAAGTCCGAAAGTCTAGTCTCAGTAGTTCCAAAATTGGTCGGCCCCCGAAGGGTTGAGCTGGATGGACGCAAGCCACTTCCGAAGAATGACTTTGGATCACCGAGTCATCACCGGAGGGAGCCATGCGCCCACCCCGTCGTATCCTCAACCGCAACCAAGTCCATCGCCTCGCCGCCGAGCACCTGCAAGCGCACCTGAAGTTCAAGGACTACAAGCGCAAGACCTCGGCCCAGGTCCTCTGGTCTCTGTTGCTGGCCGCCGCCGCGCGGATCACCTCGCTGTCCGACGCCTGCCAGCGCCTCCTCGACGCCCCCTCCGACGAGACGGTGCGAAGGCGCTTCTGGCCACCCTGCCCGACTACGCCACCCTGCATCAACAGCTCAACGCCGCCCTGGCCGGGCACCTGCCCAAGGCCCTGCGCAGCCTCCAGCGGCTGGCCATCGACCTGACGTTGATCCCCTACCACGGCCAGCCGTTCCGCGACCTCAACGAGATCTACCGCGCCCAGGCCAAGGACGGCACCAGCCACTTCCACGCCTACGCCACCGCCTACGTCGTCCGCCACGGCCAGCGCTCCACCGTGGCCCTGACCGGCGTGAAGAAAGGCGAGGCGCTCAAGGACGTCGTCCAGCGCCTGCTCCGGCAGGCGGCCCGCATCGGCGTCCGGCCCCGGCTGCTGCTGCTCGATCGCGGCTTCTACAGCGTGGCGGTGGTCCGCTACCTCCAGCAGGCGCGCCACCCGTTCCTGATGCCGGTGGTCTGTCACGGCCGCGCGCCGAAGCATCCGAAGGGCCCCAGCGGCAGCTACGTCTTCCGGACCTGGAGGACGAGCGGTTGGTCCACCTACACGCTGGCCGACGCCAAGAAGCGCACTGCGACGGTGTCGATCTGCGTGAAGTGTCGCAACTACCGCGGGGAGAGGAAGCGTCACGGGCGTCAGACATTGATCTACGCCTACTGGGGCTACCAACCGCCCTCGCCGGAGTCGGTGTTCACGACCTACCGGCTGCGGTTCGGGATCGAGTCGAGCTATCGCCAGCTACACGAGGGGCGGATCCGGACGACGACGCGCCGCCCGGAGGTGCGCCTGCTGTACGTGGGGATCGCGCTGGTGCTTCGGAACCTGTGGGTGTGGCTCCATTACACGATCCTCTCGAGGCCGCGGCGTGGCGGTCGGGTCATCTTGCTGGAGCGGCTCCGGTGGGAGACGCTGTTGCTCTGGTTGCTCCATGTGGTCGAGGAAGCATTCGGGGTCGCGGACGTCACCTACACTGAAAGAGATGTGCAATATGAACTTGCGCTGTAGCCAACCGTCGGACTGTTTTTGGAACTACTGAGTCTGAAAAATGGATCTCAGGTCAACCCGGCCCTGCGGCACATACTCAGGCGGCGACCCGCATGAGAAACAC
Source organism: uncultured Planctomycetaceae bacterium (assembly GCA_963803395.1). Lineage (GTDB taxonomy): Bacteria > Planctomycetota > Planctomycetia > Isosphaerales > Isosphaeraceae > JAFANO01. The sequence continues at coordinate 11,100 of CAWDND010000082.1, read as the reverse complement.
CCAGAGGAGTCTGATGATGCGATCGTTCCCTGCTTCGCTTGGGACATCCCCCATGCTGGGCCATGTGGTCTTGAACGCCCTCACCGGGGCCGCTCTGGCGATCAGTGGCCTGGGAGGATTCGTGACTCACACCGTCATGGCCGATCAACCGCCCCGACGGATCGAGGGAAGGGGTGCCCGGATGGGGACCGACGTGAGTGCCGTCGTCGAGGGGAACAACCGCTTCGCCCTCGACCTCTATGCCCGGCTCCGGGCCGACCAGCCCGGCAATCTGTTCTTCTCGCCGGGTAGCCTCTCGACGGCGTTGGCGATGACCTATGCCGGGGCCAAGGGCGAGACCGCATCCCAGATGGCGAAGGTGCTCCACTTCACCCTGTCCCAGGAGAAGCTCCATCCGGCATTCGCCTCGCTGAACCGGACCTGGAACCCTGATGGAAACGGGCGGGGTTTCCGCCTCAGCGTGGCCAACCGGCTCTGGGGCCAGGAGGGTTTCCACTTCCTGCCGGAATTCCTGGCGATCACCCGAGAGGACTACGGGGCCGAGTTGGCTCAGGTCGATTTGATGGGGCAAACCGAGAAGGCACGCCAGCAGATCAACGCCTGGGTCGAGGAGCAGACCCGGGGCAAGATCCGGGACTTGATCCCGCCGGGTACCCTGGACTCGCTGAGTCGCCTGGTCCTGACCAATGCCACCTACTTCAAGGGTGACTGGACCAAGCCGTTCGAGAAACGGGCCACGAAGGCTACCCCGTTCCATGTCACGAGCCGGCAGACGCTCGACGTGCCGATGATGTACCAGGAAGATCGCTTCCCGTTCTGGGCGGGCGAGGGGCTGAAGATCCTCGAACTGCCGTATGGGACCGGCGACCTGTCGCTGCTGGTCCTGCTGCCCGACCGGATCGAAGGGCTGGCCGACCTCGAAGCTCGCATGACAGACGGCACCCTGGCCCGATGGCTCTCCGGCCCGCGGCGGGAGAAGGTCCGGGTCTACCTGCCCCGCTTCAAGCTGACCTCGCAGTTCCAATTGGCCGACGTCCTCAAGGCGATGGGCATGCCCCTGGCCTTCACGCCCGGTCGGGCGGATTTCTCGGGCATGGACGGCCAGCGGGACCTGTTCGTCTCGGCGGTGATCCACCAGGCATACGTCGATGCCAACGAGGAGGGGACGGAGGCCGCCGCCGCCACGGGGATCGCCGTGGGGGCCACGGCCGTCATGGTCCCGAAGGAGCCGCCGATGTTCCGGGCCGATCACCCGTTCCTGTTCCTGATCCGGGAGAACCGGACGGGGAGCATCCTGTTCCTGGGACGGCTGGTGAATCCCCGGGGGTGAGGACTCGATACCTCCTGGGAGCATTCCAGACGAGTAGGTGACCTTGGGGGATTTGTCTCTCCCCTACGCTCGCCGATAATCATCGTTTCCCGATATTACCTGGACAAGGGGAACGAGCATGGCGAAGCACCCACCTGGCCGAAGGCCAAAGCCCGAGACGGATCCCAAGCCTCCGCGCAATCGACTCGCGGAGATCCAGGCCGAGATCCGGGAGGTCCAACAGCAGATCGAGCATCTCCGCCGAGACCCACGCGTAATCAGCAATGCTGAGGACGTTCGCTCCTGGGAGCGGCAGATCACGGAATTGACCCAACGCCTGTCCGGCCTCCTGCTGACCGAAGCCATGCAACGTGCCAGCGACCAGCCGGAGAACATCCAGAAGGCCCGCTCCTTGACTCAAGGGGCGGGCCACAAGGTCAAGGACCAAGGCAAACGCGACGTCACCCTGCGAACCACATGCGGCGTGATCGTGGTCCGGGTGACCTACTTCAGTCGCAACTGCGACCGCGAGCGGTCGGGCAAAGGGATGTATCCGATCCTGCTGCTCTGGGGAATGCACGACCGCTGTACGTCCGGGGTGGCCTCCGAGGTCAGTAAGTTGGTGGCCATGCTGAGCTCGCTGGAGGAGGTCGAGCGGGTGTTGGCCGATCGCGGGCAACCGCTGGACCTCAAGACCATCCGGTCGATGGCGTATCGCTTCGCGGCGCGGGCCCGTGCCGCCCAGCGTACCGGGAGCCTGAACTGGGGAGAGACCGTCGCGGGCCGGCGCGTGATCCTCTCCGTGGATGGCGGCCGGATTCGGATCCGCACGACGAAGCGCGGCCCGAAGACGGCCAAGGGACGCAACCGCTACCGCACGGACTGGCGCGAGCCGAAGTTGCTGATCATCTACGCGGTGGATGAGAAGGGGCAGATGGATCGGAACTTCCTGGCGGTCATCGATGGCACCCTGAGCGGCCCGGACGCAATCTTCAAGTTGATGGAGTTCTATTTACGGGAATTAAAGATCGTGACGGCGGACAAGATCCTGTTCGTGGCCGATGGGGCGCGTTGGATCTGGAATCGCGTCGAGGCCCTGCGGCGGCGGTTGGGGATCAAGCCGGAACAGGTGAAGGAGTTGGTGGACTTCTATCATGCGGTGGAGCATCTGGGCAAGATCGCGGCCTTGCGGCGGCGCTGGACGGTGCAGGAGCGTCAGACGTGGATCGGTCGCCAGCGGCGACGCCTGCTGAAAGGGAAGGTCAACGAGGTGCAAGCGGCGATTGAAGCCGTGTGTGGCTCCCGTCCCAGTAAGGCGTTGAAACGAGAGCGAAATTACTTCGAACGGAACATCGGGAAAGGGCGGATGGATTACGCGCGGATTGGGGAATCGAAGTTGCCGATCGGCAGTGGAGCGATCGAGAGCGCGATTCGCCGGGTGGTGAACCTGCGGTTGAAGGGGGCGAGCATCTACTGGCACAAGAAGAGTGCGGAGGCCGTTCTGTTGCTGCGTTCGTATTACAAGGCGGGACGGTGGAACCACCTTGAGAGACAAGCACTTACAACCGCTACGGGAATCGCCGCGTGAGCCTACAGCAATGGAATGCTCCCTACCTCCTCAAGGCGGTCCTCATTGGGAGGTCACGACACACTCCGAGCACGAGAAATGGCTACCGAACACCGGGACCTTCTGCCGAGACTGGGCAAGGCTCAGGTCGATGCGATGTTCGAGCGGCAAGACCACGGGCCGATCCTCGATGACTCCGAGTTCCTGCCGCTCGTCGAATCCGTGCTGACGGCGTTCGAGACGGCCGGGATCGACAGCGAAGTCGTCGAGGAGCTTTGGGAACACGCCTATTCTCGCTACGATCGGGCTTGCAAGGAGGCCGATCCGAATTCCACGACGGCAGAAAACAAGGAACTCATGCGGAGCTATCTCCTGGGACCACGCCGACTCGGGCGACGAAGAAGGTGAGGTCGAGGCTTTGATGAGCCAGCAGATTGAGGAGCGACCTCATGGCCCAAACCAAGCGGCAACCGAGCGACGAGCCTCCGGTCCCGGCGGCGGTCCGCCCGGCGTAGGAGGCCATCTTGGGCCGGATCGAGGCGTTCTTCCGGGAGCACCTGAACGCCAAGTATGAGGCACTGTGCCGCAAGCTGGCCGGGGTGCTGGCCCGGAAGCGGCCCTCCCCGCTCCTGAGCGGCAAGCCCGAGTCCTGGGCCAGCGGGATCGTGCGGGTCATCGGCTGGGTGAACTTCCTCGGCGATCCGACTCAGCCGCACCACGTGAAGATGACCGACATCGACCGAGGGTTCGGGATCTCGGAGGCCACGGGCTCGGCCAAGGCGAAGACGATCCGGGACCTGCCGAAGATCCACCCCCTCGACCCGGAATGGACGCTGCCCAGCCGGATGGATGAGAACCCGATGGCCTGGATGATCCAGGTCAACGGCCTGATCGTCGATGCCCGGCAGATGCCCGGGGAGATCCAGGAGGAGGCGTTCCGCCGGGGTCTGATCCCATACATCCCCGCCGACCGGCCAGGCAAGGGAAAGGACGACAAGTGATGTCCTGAGAGAGGGGATGAGAACGAGCGCGGGGTTCAGAGGAGGAAACCACTTCCGCCGGGAACGGCGAGGAGAATATCACGCCCCGTCGTGTTTGGCACCGGCCGTCGGGGTGGACTGGCCGGCGCATGGGCTCCCCGTTCGAGCCGACCGCGAGCGATTCATTCCGCCCCGACGTGATCCGGCACGGACGGCCGTGCCGGGGTCCATCCAGGAGGCTCGAGCGCTCGCCGTTGCGCGACAAGCAAGGGGGCTTCGCGGATCTGGCCGTCCTCGTCATCGTGTGCGCCGTGGAGCACAGCGATCTCAGGGCACAGCTGACCTCATCTGTAGCGATGGCACCGTCCTCCGATTACCCTCAAATGTGGTATGCAGGATCCGGCTTCCACTACGTTCCGAGGAGGCGACATGGCTGGACGCGATCGAAGATGGGCGGTTCGTCTTCCTGGCCGGTTACTTCGCGCGGGCGCTGGCCTGAGCCTCACGGAGCACTCGCCCGGGTTGTCGCGATCTCAGCGATTCCCGGAAGAACCTAAACACTTACAAGACAAAGCCTTGCGCGTACACTATTTCGCAAAGAAATCACTATCTTGGTACGCTCCAAACATCAGGCCATGAATCTCGTAACTGCTATTATTTCAACGAGTTGCGGCAGATTAAAGAATAACGTTAGGGCATTTGTGTTGCTGTCAAGAGCAATTCTTTCGCGATGTAAACCCTCAATTCTATTAGGTTTACAGCACGAGTAGCATAGATAGTGTACAGTGGGACGACCTTGTATGTTGCTATAACCAATTGCCAAATAACATGTTGCAGATTGTCTTCCTCTCACAAGATAGATTCAGCGGGAATCGCTGTCGCGATCTTCAAGTTCTGGCCCCTGGAAGGAGTGTGGTCCCGAGATTCGTCGGTCTTGTGATGCTTGGCACTGCGACCGACGCCACCATCCGCACGACGATTGGCACACGATCCGGCTGGCGAGGGACCTGATTGCCGCACCGCCCCTGGAATTGTGGCCTCAGCAGGTCGCTCGCGTCCCCCTTCCCGAAGACCTGGTGCAGGGGCTGCTGTTCTCCCTGAGCAAGGAGTCGCACACCATGACACGGATCGGCAAGCAACCGTCCCGTTACCGCTTCATCCTCAACCCGTACCCCGAGGAGCGGTTCGTCTTCTGCCCGGAGTGTGACGGCCCGACCGAGTCGCGCAAGTTCCCCTTGATGATCCACGTTGATCCGCGGAATCCCGTGACCTTGAACAAGACCTGCCGCTACTGTCCGCGCTGCGACCTGCTCATCGCCCACCGGGACGAACTCGAAGAGCAACTGGTCGTGCTCTTTGAAAAGCGTGACCCGGAGCTGATCGGCAATGACTACCTGGTGATTGGTACCCTGGACCACGAGGTTTGGGAGCGGGGTTGCCAGACCCCTTTGACCATCCAGGAGATGCTGGCGAACCTGCACGACTTCCAGGTGGTGTTGTGCATCGACCCTGCTGATCGGGAGGGATCTTTGCCGACGCGGGGATTCAAGAAGCCGCCACCGAGAGGCCGGCCCGGATCGGCCAGACGGAAGCCTCCGTCACCCTCCGTGGCTCCAGGGGCACCAGCGGAACGGAACCTGGGCCGGAACGACCCCTGCTGGTGTGGAAGCGGCAAGAAGTACAAGAACTGCCACATGCGTCAGAATATTAAGTAAGATTGCTGTGCTAATTTGTCCAGAAGATTCCTCCCGGCTGATGGGGTGAGCAAGCCCCTGGCCGGAGGCTGACTCCGATTGGCGCGGCCACTTGGTCGTGTCGATCTTCATCCCCAGCTCCTCGTCCTCGGGGGCCTGGGCCAGCACCTGCGGGAAGACCTCGCGCCCCTGGTAGACAGACGCCCTCGACGTAGACGTGGGGGCCATCGGGATCGTGCAGCCCGAGGGCAGTCCAGCCAAAGGCGACGATGGCGTCGAAGGCCGAGCGGAGTTGTTCCAGGTCGAGGGAAAACCCCGGCGCGACCAGAGTCTCGTCGTGAACACCGCCGACCAGTTCCACGGGCGTCGGATAAATCCCGACTCCCCAGAAGCCATCCTCTTCCCGGTAACGCAGCCCCAGCGGCCCCATCGGGCTGTCGGCTTCCACGCACGCAGACACGGCCTCCAGCAAGGCGATCCAACCACTCCGTAGTCTCCTCTTCGAGACCTGATTTTGGCCCGTGGAAGGACTGGCGACCGGCTTGGCGCGGACGCGAGGGGGGCTGGCCACCTACCCGGGCCGGGAGACGGGCCCACCGAGGGCCGGAAGGGCCGCGCCCGGGCCCGCCCGCCGGGTTCCGCCAGCCTCCCGCCCGGCGGTGCGCCCGGCCCGCCTCGAGGGCGGAGGAGCGGCCCTACGCGCACTCGCCGGCGCACGCGCGAGAGCGAGCTGACCGGCTGGCAAGGACCGCGAAAGCTGCCGGCCGCCGGTCCCCGGCCGTTTCCGGTGGCGCCGCGCCACCGAGAGCACGCCTTGGCTGGTGGGCTACCCGGACCGGACCGGGGTGGGGAGCGGGGCCGGCCGGGGGCGGCCCCCCACCGACCAGCTATGGCGGGCGGGCGTGGCCCATACCACCGGCGGGTCCTCCGCCGTCCGAACTCCGGCGCGCTATCCGGCGCGACCGCCCGGGCCGTTCAGACCTCGCCGGGCGCCGCCCCGCTCGCCGCGACACGCCGACACCTGGCCGTGGGACGCGGGTCTTGCCCCCGGCCGGATCGGCTCGCTGGTGCCCGGCCGCTCCGAGCCGGCCCCAGCCCGGCACCACGAACCCTTCCAGAAAACTTTCTTCTTTGAGTAAGGGTTCGTGGTGCCGCAGGGCGGCCGCCGGGCGAGCGGCAGGAGGGGCAGCTCAGGGTCCGATGCGGAACACCTCGCCAGACAGAGCCCCAAGAACGTCGCACAAGCTTGTGGCGCGGCCAGCCTGGCGGCTGGCGACGATCCACGCGACCAAGGGGGGGCAGTGGGAGACCGCCGGGGGCTGCAAACGAGCCTTGGAAAGAACGTTCTTTTCAAGGGCGGCTTGCAGCCCCCCCCGGGCGGTCCAGGGCTCAAAGCCGTTCTCGAACGGCCTTGCTCCCCGATCCCCTGCGACGAGGGCGAGGATCTCCTCAAAGGCGGCCGATCCCGCGGAATCTCAGGGAGATCGGCGGATTGGCGCTGCATCCACGCGCATTTTCCGGTAAAGAATCAAGTCATCCCCTGAGCGGTCCTCGTCCGGGCCTTGTCCCGGGCTGCCGGCGCGGCCGGGCTTGCAGGACCCGATCGAGGCTTCCACCCCGGGCTGGAGCGTTCCAACGACCATGGCCAAGAAAGCCGCACCCAAGGCCGTCCAGGGCAAGGCCGCCCCCGCTCCGGCCGCCAAGGCCGCCACGGGCAAGGCCGCCCTCGCTACGGCCGCCAAGGCCCCACCCAAGGCCGCCGACACGGCGGTCGCCGCCCGACCCAAGCCCGCCAACAGGGCCGTGGTCTACACCGCTCTGGCCGAGACGACCGGGCTGGGCAAGCAGGAGGTCGCCGCCGTCTTCTCCGCCCTGGGCGAGCTGATCGCCAAGGAGCTGGGCAAGAAGGGCCCCGGCCAGTTCGTCCTCCCCGGACTCCTGAAGCTCAAGGTGGTGCGCAAGCCCGCCACCAAGGCGCGGCCGGGGACGAACCCGTTCACCGGCGAGCCGATGACGATCCAGGCCAAGCCCGCCCGCAACGTCGTCCGGGCGCTGCCGCTGAAGGCCCTCAAGGAGATGGTCTGACTAGACTTTCGGACTTTTACAAGCGTCGAACACCTTCCTCGTCGACAGAGGCTTTGTTTCTAGATTCGGCAGCGTTTGCCTGTCAGCGCGGCGCCGAAATTTCGGCGCACAGGTGTTAGTACACTAATAATTATGCGACTGTGGCTTCGTACCGGGATGCTCGAAAAACAAGGCAACCGTGACCTGCCGCTTCCATCAGCACGACGTGCCTCAAAAAAAGTCCGAAAGGGGTGCGATCCGAATGCCACGAAGTTAATGCACAAACCCTGACTCGTGAACGATTTGTAGCCTCTTGAGCATGGGAGCGGCTCCCGGCATCCTAGTGGTTGGACTCACCCCCTGAGACACCCGACGGAGCCCTCCCATGCTGCCGCCTCGTATTGTCACCATCTTGGATCGACTCCGGCAAAACCTCGCCGACGACCTGACCCCCGATGCCATCAAGCTCGCCTGTAACGAGGAGAAGTACTCCTGCGCGAGCGGCTGCTCAACCCCGTCACCACCGTCTACCTCTTCATCCTCCAGATCCTCCACGGCAACACCGCCTGTCAACACGCCGTCCACTTCGGAGGCTGGAACTTCACCGACAGCGCTTACTGCGCCGCGCGCAAGCGACTCCCCTTGGGCGTCCTCCACCGCCTCATGGGGCGGGTCGCTCAGACCTGCCGCACAGCCGGTGACGCATCGACATGGTTCGGACACCGTGTCTGGCTGCTCGACGGGTCCAGCTTCTCCATGTCCGACACTCCCGAGCTGCAAGCGACGTTCGGCCAACCCGGCGGCCAGCGCCGCGGTTGCGGGTTCCCGGTGGCCAAGTTCCTGGCGCTCTTCGACCTCGCCACCGGCATGCTTCTGCGGGTCGAGGAGGCCCCGTTGCGGTCGCACGAGATGTCCCGCTGCGCCGTCGTCAGCGCCGACTTGTCGGCCGGCGACATTGTCCTCGGGGACCGCGGCTTTTGCTCATTCGCTCATATTGCGATTTTACTCAACCGCAAGCTGCACGGGGTGTTCCGCGCTCACCAGAAGCAAATCATCGACTTCACCCCAGGTCGGCCGCAGGCGTCGAAGTCGAAGGGGAAGGGGAAGGGGAAGGGGTCGCCGAAGGCCCCGGTGTGCCTGCCGCACTCGCGGTGGGTGGAGGCGCAAGGCAAGTGGGATCAAATCGTTGTCTGGTACAAGCCGAAATCTAAGCCACGAGGGATGACGGTGGCGGCGTACGCCGAGCTGCCGGAGGAGATCACGGTGCGCGAGTTGCGGTATCGGGTGCATACGCCTGGATTCCGGGTGAGCGAGGTGACGCTAGTGACGACCTTGCTGGACGCGGCGGTGTACCCGGCGTCGGCGGTGGCGGACCTGTACCTGACCGGCGCTGGCAGGTGGAGATCAACTTCAAACACTTGAAAACTACTATGAAAATGGATATTCTGAAGTGTAAGACGGTGGATGGGGTGCTGAAGGAACTGGCGGTGTTCGCGCTGGTGTACAACCTGGTACGGTCGGTGATGGTGGAATCGGCGCGGGTCCAGGGGGTAGTGCCGGAGCGGGTCAGCCTGCTCGATGCGGTTCGCTGGATGGTGGGGGTGGAGGGGGATGGGAACTTGTGCGACTTACTGGTCAACCCGGCGCGCCCGGGCCGAGTCGAGCCCCGAGTCGTGAAGCGACGTCCCAAAAAATACCCGCGGATGACGAAACCGCGCGCCGATCTCCGTAAAGAGTTGCTAGGAAAAGAAGTTACGGCTTAACTTCGTGGCATTCGGGTGCGATCCCAAAAAGCGGTGACGAGGAAAAGGTTGGAGGTTAAGGTATTTCATCAGGCAGCGGCCGAGCCACGATGATAAGCATCAGCGAAGGAGCCTGTCCTGGAGGTACTCCGAACTGGCGGCCTATCGAATCCGTGAGGGTTGCAGCCCCACTGCGCAATCCCAGGTGGGTCGCCGGGTCGGTCTGCTGCCCCTCGCACAGTCGCGCGCGGCGTGGGCGCGGCAGGGCCTGGATCTCGACGAGAAAGCGATCCGGCGCCTCGCTGGTGAGTTGGGAGCCCAGATGCGGGCGACCCGCACGCGCGACCTCATGCGGTTCCGTCGTGGGGAACTCCCGGCCGGCCGCGAGTTCACGGGCAAGAGCATCGCGGTCGGGAGCGACGGCGGTCGCCTCCGCGTGCGAACCGTGGTGGAGACGATTCGCGTCGGCGGCAAGCGGCAACGGACGAAGTTCCGGATCGAGTGGCGCGAGCCCAAGGTGGCCATCCTGTTCGAGGGGGACAAGAAGGGGCGCATGGTTCGGGGGAGCCAGCCCGTCATGGACGGGACGCTCCAGGGGCCCGATGCGTTGATCGAACTGGTGGCGTTTCATCTGCACCGCATGGGTGCCGCTGGGGCTCGTTTGGTGACGTGCGTCGCCGACGGCGCCCCGTGGATCTGGAAGCGGTTGGATGGGGTCATCGCCCAGGCCAAGTTGGATCCGAAGCGGGTTGTTGAGGTGCTCGATTGGTGTCATGCCGTGCATCATCTGAGTGTGGCGTTGGCGGCTTTGCCACGGACCGAGGGCCAGCGCAAGGGGCTTTACCCGCGGCTTCGCGGGCTCCTCAAGGAGGGCAGAAGCGCGGACGGGATCGCCGAATTGAAGGGGTTGGCGGGGAACCAGCCCGAGGATTCACCGAGGTGGCGCGAGAGCCGCTATTTGACCAAGCATTCGGAGGCGGGGCGACTGCGGGATGACTGCCTCCGACGCCGCGGTGTGCCGAGGGGCAGCGGCGCGATCGAGAGCACGATCCGGCGGGTGATCAATCTTCGGCTCAAGGGCAACGGCATTTCCTGGACGGAGGACAACGCAGAGGCGGTGTTCCAACTGAGAGCGGCCGTCGTATCGGGCCGGTGGGAAGAGATCCTGGAGCCCACGCGGGGGGCCATGGCGAAGGACCGGCGAACGGAGTGGCGCTGGCTGCCGCCGGAATGCTTGGCCGAGTTGAAAGCGCTCCAAGACGAGGACGACGAATGGACGCAACCATCAGCGAAGAAGCAAACTAAGCGTACTGCGGCATAACCGCTTATTGGGATCGCACCCGTCCGAAAGTCTAGTCTGAGACGGGGGGCCGGATGACGGCGGGGGGGGCCACCGGGGCCCACGTCAGAAGGTCGCGTCGCGGCTCGGGGGCATCGCCGACGAGGTCTCCGTCGCCCCGGTCGTCCTGCAGGGAGACCCCCTGCCCCGCCCCGGCCCGGGCTCGATGCCTCGGCCGGGCAGGTTCGTTTCCGGCACGACCGATGACGAGGAGTACCGACCGCCCGGCTCCATCACCGGCGCGACGGCGACCCAGGGGATCACCTCCTCGGGGCCGCTGCGGTTAATATCTTGCCGCCGGCTTGCGGTTGATCTCCGGGGGGCCGGGAGACGCACTCCCGACCGGAAATCCCCAAGAGGTCGCCATGTCACCACTATTGTTGTTATCGTCTTCATTTCCCTCTT
>CAWDND010000081.1:0-11747 GCA_963803395.1 uncultured Planctomycetaceae bacterium | reverse complement strand
TCGACACTTCTCGCTGAACACCACCGCAATTTCACGCGACCTGACGTGGTTGTAATCCGTCATTCCGTTGTGGTTTGCGTTGCTCGACTAGTTTCGACCGGGACGTCGTTTCCGCCTTGGCCTCCGGTGGCGACCACTCGCTCCAGATGAGGTCGAGTTTCATCACCACGAACCGCACCAGCGTCTTCCGCCGACGCCATTTGTACCGCACCTTCTCCAGGAACCGGAACATCCGGTTGGTCCGCTCCACGTGATTGTTGGTCCGAACCCGACGGCTCAGCGGATTCTTCAAGTAGGCCATGATCTTGGGGAACTTCGACTCATCGATTTGCTCCAGCGCTTTGACCAACTCCGGCACGGCTTGAAAGTCCGGATCGTGGACGATCTTGGCCCGCCGGCAACTGGCTTGGTGATAGTCCTTGGGCGTGTCGAACAGCCAGTAGATCCGATCAGCGAACCGCCGCAACACTCCCAACGCGGGCACGTATTCCAGCATCCGCGTCAGGTCGCCACGCTCCGACTCGGTGAGCTTCTCCCGGCGTTTCACGATCAGATGACGACGCTTGAACACGTACTTCGCCTTCTCCTTGACCGACAGACCCCGGCGCGAGGCGGCGGCCTTGGACTTGTCGCCCTTGCGGCCCCGCTTCTTCTTCCGCCCGGCCTTGCCCCGCCGACCCATCGCCGTCCGCAGCCGCCGCAAGGCGTCCAAGACCAACTTGTTGATATCCTTGACGATGTGGAAAACGCACAACTGATGATCGGCGTCGGACCAGAGATCCTTCAGCACTGTGGGATACAGGTTCGAGCCGTCCGTCACCACGACCGTGGGGTTCAAGCCCCACGTCTTGAGGTTCCTGAGGAACCGCTCCATGTGGTCTTGGTCGTTCTGGGCGACCAGGGCGAAGGCCACGGGCAGATCCGCAAGCGGGTCGGTGGCCAGCAGCAAGGTGAAGCGACCCAGGTGCAGTTCGTCGACGCACAGTGTGCCGCTGAAGTGCTTCAGGACCATACGGCGATGCGCCGACATGTCGAGCGTTTCGGCGTAGCCGTGGAGCACGTCATAGACGAACCCCGTGGACAGGTCGAGGAGGTATTCGCGGCGAAGCGACTCCAACATCTGTTCGACGTTCATGGCGTGCTTGAGGATGCGATCGAGCACCAGATCGCGAACCTTGTTGTCGTAGAGGGCTCTGGGGAGGACACTCTCGGGAGTGTTCCGGAACGTCTTGGAGCAGCCACACCGGGCTTGATATTCGCCGCAGATGATCTCGAGAAAGGCGACGGTCTTGTAGGCGACCGTGCGAACCTTGCGTGGGGGAAGCTTACGCTTCCGCCGGCCGTGTTTGCCGCAGTTCGGGCATGGGGCCTTCTTGGGGGCGCAGTGAACGGGTATAACGACGGGCGTGGGTACTTCGGTGCCCATGGTCTGCATCTCCGGTGGTGGGGACTCAGAACACCCTCATTCACCGGGATGCAGGCCCTATCTTTCAAGAGCAAAACGACTTGGTATCCTCGCTCTGTTGGTACAGATCAACGAAAAGCCTCTGAAATTGCGGTGGTGTTCAGCGAGAAGTATCATGAATTCGGGGTATGTTTGGCGAACCACTGACGCATCTTCTGATTGGTCCAGGTCCACTCAAAAGGGTGGGCATAGCGATGGTTGTATTCTGGCCATGAAGCCAAGACATGGGTCTTGAACTCTTCCTGGCTCTTCCAAGACACACGCTTCAGGTAATAATGTTTGAAGGAATGAATTAGGATTTCCGCCTGGTTCAGCCACGACGCATTAGCGGGCGTATATCGAGGTCTCCACCAACCCTGACTCCCGGCAACGTACCGCTGTGTACCGGCCGCTATGTGGCTTGACCCTCCCTCCTGGATCAGGAAGACCCCTCGTAACTCCTTGTGCTGCCGGTGAAACAACTCCAACTCGGGGAGATAGTGTTCCGCATCATTGTGCGCCAGGAATGCCAACTCCATCAGCCCGCTATGCACGACCAGGAACACCAACATGTTCACTGTCCCGTGCCGGGTGTAGTCGAACTCCTGTTGCTCGATTGACCCGGGGATCGCTCGGCGGATCGGGACACGCTCCAGAACCTGGAAGGTCGGGATCTCATCGACACACACCACCCAGATGCCTTGTTCCGCAAGCCGAGCCGCATTGGCATAACACCAAAGGACTTGCTCCGCTCTCTGCTTGAACCTGGTGTGCAGCCGAGTCGTCTTCCAATAGCGAGTCCGATGGGGTTGCAAATCGACGTCATGCAAAATGCGGCGAACGGTTGCCGGGCTGATGGCAGAGATGATCTTGTCTTCCATCGCTTGGTTGGCCAGATCCTCGCTGGACCAGTGCGTGCTATGCAGTCCCTTGGCAATCGGTTCCAAACAGGCGAGTTCAACGATTTGTGCCCGTTGCACGGGGGAAATCTGTTGCGGACGGCCCGACGTGCCTTGCCGACCGTCGGTGAGCAAGCTCGCCAGGCCATTCCGGCGATACCGTTCACATACACGCCAAACCGTGGATTCATCACATTCCAGCCGGGCGGCGACAGAACATTGACGTTCCCCGGCAGCGATAGCCAAAACGATCTTGGCTCGTTGTACCTGAAACCAAGGCAGGGAACCGCTGTGAGCGGCGGCATGCAGAGCCTCCTGATCCCGCCGAGCAATGGTCAGTTTCTCTGGTCTGCGTCCACGCATGAGGCAACCTCCCATGCTGCCAAGGGGCTAACCAGCAGCATAGCAGGCACCTCGAATTCATTGCAAGTTTTGCGAGCGGAAACACTAGCTGCTCGGTGAGGAAGAAGGTGCTGATGTCGGGATCACTCGCGAAGTCGCGGAGGATGGCCCGGACGGTACCGACATGGAGCTGATACTGCTGTGCGAGTTGTTGGGCGGTCGCGTCCTCGAGGAAGGAGACGCGGCAGATCTCGTAGCGGCGCTGGGTCGGCGCGTTGGGTTGCTGGAAGAGGCGGCGAGTTCAGGGGATCGGGCCCTCGCAGTTGAGTCCCGAATAAGCAGGTTGTGATCGGCCAAAGGATGCAACGGTGCGGGGCTAAGGAGCCGCGAAAAAATAACTTGGTCATTTCGATCGTGGAGAGATCTTATAATTCCAATTGCCGTGAAAATCTGCTCTTGTGATCTGAACCCCCGCTAACTCCGCATCACTGACCTTCAATCCAACCTCATAGTGGTTGGTGTCCGGCTCCGCTTCGCTCCGTAATCCCGTGCGCGTGGTGGTTTGGCCAATCAGGTTTAGCATGATCTCCAAGCTCCTCAAGGGCACACCCCGCCAATTCTCCGTGATCTGGCAGAACATCCGGTGCTCGATCTTATTCCATTTGCTCGTACCCGGTGGGAAGTGGCAGACCGAAATCGTCAGGCCAAGCTGATCCGCGAGTCTCTGAACGGCAACCTTCCACAACCGTCCCCGACTGCTGTTGCTCCCGCCACCATCGGCGACCACCAGCAGTTCCGTGGCTTGAGGATCGTCCTTCGCTCCCATCCTCAACCACCAACGACGTAACGTCTCGGTGGCGAAGTAGGCCGTATCAGGATCGATGCCGACACTGACCCACCCTCGGTTCGTCGTCTGGTCATAAACCCCGTAAGGGATCCCCTTGCCCAGTTCTTCCTCCTTGAAATCAGACACATTGACCAGTTCAGGCGATCCCTCGGGCTCCCCTTCCGCACCTGGGTTCTTGAAATTCCCGATCAACTCCTTCTTCTGGGTGTCCACCGAGACCACGGGCTGATTCCGCTTCTGGAATTGGGCCACTCGAGCGTTGATGTATTCAAATTGGGTATTGCGGTCAGGGTGCGACTGGCCCTCGCGCGTCTTTCGGTTGGCTTGCAAGCTGTAGTTGAGTTGGTGGAGCAAGTGGGCCACGGTCCGCGCCCTGATCTGATAGCCATACGGCCGAAGTTGCTCGGCCAGTTTCCTGGTGCTCTTGCAGGTCCACCGCAGGGGCGCCATGGGCTCACCGCGGGTGGTCGGGTCCACGAGCAATTCGAGTGTGATGAGCAGGGCCGGATCCTGGGTGATGAGTCGTTTCCTCCCGGCCCCCGGACGACGACTGCGTTGGATGGGGAGTGTGCTTCCGGGCGACTCACGCTGGTCCTGGATCTCTTCAATGGCGTGGCGGATGGTGGTCCGGGACATCCCGGTCGCCTCTGCCAGGGCGGCGATCCCACCATGGCCCAAGCCCATGGCTTCGGTCGCGGACCAAAGCCGTCGCACCCTCTCATTGAGGAAGGGCTGAAGGGTTTCGTACTTCGACCGGAGCGTGGGGATGACGCCTGGGTATTTCATACCCCCACTGAACCAAAACCTGTGCGAAATAACCAACTTATTTTTTCGCGGCTCCTAAAACCCTGCTGGACGATGGGAACGTCTGATGGGAAGAGAAGCAAGAAAGAAGGGATTTTGGCGAAGATGCCGAGGTAACGATGGGTGAGGAAGGGAGCATTCCATTGCTGTAGGCTCACGCGGCGATTCCCGTAGCGGTTGTAAGTGCTTGTCTCTCAAGGTGGTTCCACCGTCCCGCCTTGTAATACGAACGCAGCAACAGAACGGCCTCCGCACTCTTCTTGTGCCAGTAGATGCTCGCCCCCTTCAACCGCAGGTTCACCACCCGGCGAATCGCGCTCTCGATCGCTCCACTGCCGATCGGCAACTTCGATTCCCCAATCCGCGCGTAATCCATCCGCCCTTTCCCGATGTTCCGTTCGAAGTAATTTCGCTCTCGTTTCAACGCCTTACTGGGACGGGAGCCACACACGGCTTCAATCGCCGCTTGCACCTCGTTGACCTTCCCTTTCAGCAGGCGTCGCCGCTGGCGACCGATCCACGTCTGACGCTCCTGCACCGTCCAGCGCCGCCGCAAGGCCGCGATCTTGCCCAGATGCTCCACCGCATGATAGAAGTCCACCAACTCCTTCACCTGTTCCGGCTTGATCCCCAACCGCCGCCGCAGGGCCTCGACGCGATTCCAGATCCAACGCGCCCCATCGGCC
This sequence comes from uncultured Planctomycetaceae bacterium, assembly GCA_963803395.1. Taxonomy (GTDB): domain Bacteria; phylum Planctomycetota; class Planctomycetia; order Isosphaerales; family Isosphaeraceae; genus JAFANO01. The sequence goes on along the minus strand of CAWDND010000081.1, from coordinate 6,725 downwards.
ACGAACAGGATCTTGTCCGCCGTCACGATCTTTAATTCCCGTAAATAGAACTCCATCAACTTGAAGATTGCGTCCGGGCCGCTCAGGGTGCCATCGATGACCGCCAGGAAGTTCCGATCCATCTGCCCCTTCTCATCCACCGCGTAGATGATCAGCAACTTCGGCTCGCGCCAGTCCGTGCGGTAGCGGTTGCGTCCCTTGGCCGTCTTCGGGCCGCGCTTCGTCGTGCGGATCCGAATCCGGCCGCCATCCACGGAGAGGATCACGCGCCGGCCCGCGACGGTCTCTCCCCAGTTCAGGCTCCCGGTACGCTGGGCGGCACGGGCCCGCGCCGCGAAGCGATACGCCATCGACCGGATGGTCTTGAGGTCCAGCGGTTGCCCGCGATCGGCCAACACCCGCTCGACCTCCTCCAGCGAGCTCAGCATGGCCACCAACTTACTGACCTCGGAGGCCACCCCGGACGTACAGCGGTCGTGCATTCCCCAGAGCAGCAGGATCGGATACATCCCTTTGCCCGACCGCTCGCGGTCGCAGTTGCGACTGAAGTAGGTCACCCGGACCACGATCACGCCGCATGTGGTTCGCAGGGTGACGTCGCGTTTGCCTTGGTCCTTGACCTTGTGGCCCGCCCCTTGAGTCAAGGAGCGGGCCTTCTGGATGTTCTCCGGCTGGTCGCTGGCACGTTGCATGGCTTCGGTCAGCAGGAGGCCGGACAGGCGTTGGGTCAATTCCGTGATCTGCCGCTCCCAGGAGCGAACGTCCTCAGCATTGCTGATTACGCGTGGGTCTCGGCGGAGATGCTCGATCTGCTGTTGGACCTCCCGGATCTCGGCCTGGATCTCCGCGAGTCGATTGCGCGGAGGCTTGGGATCCGTCTCGGGCTTTGGCCTTCGGCCAGGTGGGTGCTTCGCCATGCTCGTTCCCCTTGTCCAGGTAATATCGGGAAACGATGATTATCGGCGAGCGTAGGGGAGAGACAAATCCCCCAAGGTCACCTACTCGTCTGGAATGCTCCCGTGAGGAAAGGAGTTGCGGAGGGGACGGAAATCGCGATGTGCTGGCTCGAATGGGACTCGCGCGGCGGACCTCGAGATCCGCTAAAATCCGGGGAAATCGAAAGGCTCGCCGGAGAGAATTGAGTGCCGAATAGGCAAATTACGCAGCCGCGAAACTCGGCGCTGATCGCAGTGGCTCAGTTTGTCTTGGCGAGGATGGGGTCTGCGAGGGTAAGGCTGATCCGAGATGCAGCGATGTTCCGGAGCCAGCCGCGGCGTTATGCCGTGCGCCGGGCGAGCCAGGAGCCGAGGTGGCTCGGATTCGGCAGGTGGGCCAGGTCAGTGCGGGTGGTTGTCCTCGGAAGAATCCTTGGAATGTCGAGGAAGTGACAGGCGGAGCCGGCGGTGTCGTGGGCCCCTGCCCTAGTCAAGAGGATGCGCGGCCGGCGGAGTCGCCGGCGATGGGACATCTATCATACCAGGGCGCGGGGGCGGACCGTGCCGATGGTCCGGACATAGTTCGGGAGCGGTCGGGCTGCTCAGGCCGCAGCCTGGTCCCCCGCGCCCAGTTCGTCGCGCAACTGGCGGGCAACTTCCTCGACCGCGGCCAGGACCGTGGGACCGTCCAGGCCACGCTTTAGCTCGACCGTGATCCTCGGCCCAGCCGATGTGCGAAAGACGCGGGACGTGATCTTCCTCGCCTTGCCGACCCCCCTGCTCTTCCGAGGCGTGCTGGTCCGCTCCTTTAGCTCGTCTCGCTTTAGCCGGCCGGCGGCGGCCTCCTTGGCGAGATCGGCTTGCTCGGTCGGATCTTCGACCTTGGACAGCTCGTAGGCGGTCCCGGGGGCGATCTGGCCCGCCTCGACAGCCTCTTGCACATCGCAGGGGAGTGTCAAGAGCGCGATGGCCTTGGCGACCGAGGCCGCGCCAATCTGGAGGCGCTCGGCGAGCTGGCGTGTCGAGAGTCTGCGGCTCGCCATCAGTGACTTGTAGGCTTTGGCTTGCTCGATCGGCTTGAGGTCCTCGCGCACGCGCGTTTTCCACCAGTTGATCCTCCAAGAGATCCTCGGCGGTCGGCTCTCCAGCGACCACCACGCAGGCGAGCGATTCGAGGCCGGCAAGTTGGGCCGCTCGCCACCGCCGTTCACCTACCACCACCACGTAGCGACTCGCGGTGTCATCCCACCGCACGCGGATTGGTTGGAGCTGGCCGCGCTCGCGGAGGCTAGTGGCCAGCCGGGCGAGGGACTCGGGGTCGAACTCCATCCGGGGTTGATTCGGGTCCGCGACGATCCGGTCGAGGCGGATCACGGCGGCAGCCTCAAGTCGCTTCCAGCCCTCGCTCCGGCGTGCGAGGCTCGACGGCGCGTCAGCGCTTCCCGGGGAAACGCCGGGGCGTTCCCTCATCGAGCTGGCGACGTTCGAGAGCATGTCGTTTTTCGTGGTGGCCATCAGGCAACCCTCCGGGAGTCGGCTGAGATCCGGGCATCGAGCCGGGCGAGGAACTCATCGGCTAGGGCGGCGATCGCCTTAGCGGGGGCCGAGCGGGGCTTGTGCTCGACGATTGGCTTCCGGTACGTCACAGCTTCCTTGTAATCCTTCGCCAGAGGGATCATGGCGGTGAAAACATCGTCGCCGTGGAGCTGGCGGAGATAGCCCTCATAGGTTACATGGACCGAGAGCGCCTTGTTATACATCGTCACGAGATAGCCGATCAGCGCAAGCCGGACGTTTGGATCGGACTGCACCCGCGCGATCGAACGACGGATCGCCTTGAGCCCCTGCGCCCGTAATCCTCGGCCTGGAGAGGCACCACCACGCCATCGGCAGCGACCAGCGCCGACCAGGCCCAGAGCTGGATATGCGGAGGGCAGTCGATCAGGACGATATCGAACCCGCCCGCAGCATCGGACAGGGCGTTGCGAAGTGTGAATTGGGCGAGGCCGGAATCCCAGGGATCGGGCTGGTTGTAATGCTGTGCGGCCTCGGAGCCGGCGAGAAGTGCGAGGTTGGTAAAGCCGGTCGGGCGCACCAGGTCGCAGGCCTGGACCGCGCACGAGTCGTCAAAGATGGCGGCGATCGTCTCGCGTGGGTCGAGGTCCTCGGCAACGTCGGGGCCGAGCAACCCTTGGGTGAGGCTCGCTTGCGGGTCGGCGTCGACAGCCAGCACCTTGAGCCCTCGGCTAGCCAGCGTGCCGCCGAGGTGATGCACGGTCGAAGTCTTGCCAACTCCGCCTTTCTGATTCAGGAACGCGATGGTACGGGGCACGGCATCGGCCCTCCCTTGGATTTGGCGCTTCCCGGGGAAACGGTCGCACTCTTCTATCGGCGCTTCCCGGGGAAGCGCTCAGCGCAAAAGCCTCGGGCCCGACGTCAGAACCGGGGCGATCGACAAGGGCGGGGCAGGGGTTCTCTATGCTGGAGGACCTGCGCCGCGCGAGGGCCGAAGTCCGCGCATGGATGACCCTCGACTGAGCGACTCCCCCAACGAAGAGGGAAATGAAGACGATAACAACAATAGTGGTGACATGGCGACCTCTTGGGGATTTCCGGTCGGGAGTGCGTCTCCCGGCCCCCAGGAGATCAACCGCAAGCCGGCGGCAAGATATTAACCGCAGCGGCCCCGAGGAGGTGATCCCCTGGGTCGCCGTCGCGCCGGTGATGGAGCCGGGCGGTCAGTACCCTCGTCATCGGTCGTGCCGGAAACGAACCTGCCCGGCCGAGGCATCGAGCCCGGGCCGGGGCGGGGCAGGGGGTCTCCCTGCAGGACGACCGGGGCGACGGAGACCTCGTCGGCGATGCCCCCGAGCCGCGACGCGACCTTCTGACGTGGGCCCCGGTGGCCCCCCCCGCCGTCATCCGGCCCCCCGTCTCAGACTAGACTTTCGGACGGGTGCGATCCCAATAAGCGGTTATGCCGCAGTACGCTTAGTTTGCTTCTTCGCTGATGGTTGCGTCCATTCGTCGTCCTCGTCTTGGAGCGCTTTCAACTCGGCCAAGCATTCCGGCGGCAGCCAGCGCCACTCCGTTCGCCGGTCCTTCGCCATGGCCCCCCGCGTGGGCTCCAGGATCTCTTCCCACCGGCCCGATACGACGGCCGCTCTCAGTTGGAACACCGCCTCTGCGTTGTCCTCCGTCCAGGAAATGCCGTTGCCCTTGAGCCGAAGATTGATCACCCGCCGGATCGTGCTCTCGATCGCGCCGCTGCCCCTCGGCACACCGCGGCGTCGGAGGCAGTCATCCCGCAGTCGCCCCGCCTCCGAATGCTTGGTCAAATAGCGGCTCTCGCGCCACCTCGGTGAATCCTCGGGCTGGTTCCCCGCCAACCCCTTCAATTCGGCGATCCCGTCCGCGCTTCTGCCCTCCTTGAGGAGCCCGCGAAGCCGCGGGTAAAGCCCCTTGCGCTGGCCCTCGGTCCGTGGCAAAGCCGCCAACGCCACACTCAGATGATGCACGGCATGACACCAATCGAGCACCTCAACAACCCGCTTCGGATCCAACTTGGCCTGGGCGATGACCCCATCCAACCGCTTCCAGATCCACGGGGCGCCGTCGGCGACGCACGTCACCAAACGAGCCCCAGCGGCACCCATGCGGTGCAGATGAAACGCCACCAGTTCGATCAACGCATCGGGCCCCTGGAGCGTCCCGTCCATGACGGGCTGGCTCCCCCGAACCATGCGCCCCTTCTTGTCCCCCTCGAACAGGATGGCCACCTTGGGCTCGCGCCACTCGATCCGGAACTTCGTCCGTTGCCGCTTGCCGCCGACGCGAATCGTCTCCACCACGGTTCGCACGCGGAGGCGACCGCCGTCGCTCCCGACCGCGATGCTCTTGCCCGTGAACTCGCGGCCGGCCGGGAGTTCCCCACGACGGAACCGCATGAGGTCGCGCGTGCGGGTCGCCCGCATCTGGGCTCCCAACTCACCAGCGAGGCGCCGGATCGCTTTCTCGTCGAGATCCAGGCCCTGCCGCGCCCACGCCGCGCGCGACTGTGCGAGGGGCAGCAGACCGACCCGGCGACCCACCTGGGATTGCGCAGTGGGGCTGCAACCCTCACGGATTCGATAGGCCGCCAGTTCGGAGTACCTCCAGGACAGGCTCCTTCGCTGATGCTTATCATCGTGGCTCGGCCGCTGCCTGATGAAATACCTTAACCTCCAACCTTTTCCTCGTCACCGCTTTTTGGGATCGCACCCGAATGCCACGAAGTTAAGCCGTAACTTCTTTTCCTAGCAACTCTTTACGGAGATCGGCGCGCGGTTTCGTCATCCGCGGGTATTTTTTGGGACGTCGCTTCACGACTCGGGGCTCGACTCGGCCCGGGCGCGCTGGGTTGACCAGTAAGTCGCACAAGTTCCCATCCCCCTCCACCCCCACCATCCAGCGAACCGCATCGAGCAGGCTGACCCGCTCCGGCACTACCCCCTGGACCCGCGCCGATTCCACCATCACCGACCGTACCAGGTTGTACACCAGCGCGAACACCGCCAGTTCCTTCAGCACCCCATCCACCGTCTTACACTTCAGAATATCCATTTTCATAGTAGTTTTCAAGTGTTTGAAGTTGATCTCCACCTGCCAGCGCCGGTAGGTACAGGTCCGCCACCGCCGACGCCGGGTACACCGCCGCGTCCAGCAAGGTCGTCACTAGCGTCACCTCGCTCACCCGGAATCCAGGCGTATGCACCCGATACCGCAACTCGCGCACCGTGATCTCCTCCGGCAGCTCGGCGTACGCCGCCACCGTCATCCCTCGTGGCTTAGATTTCGGCTTGTACCAGACAACGATTTGATCCCACTTGCCTTGCGCCTCCACCCACCGCGAGTGCGGCAGGCACACCGGGGCCTTCGGCGACCCCTTCCCCTTCCCCTTCCCCTTCGACTTCGACGCCTGCGGCCGACCTGGGGTGAAGTCGATGATTTGCTTCTGGTGAGCGCGGAACACCCCGTGCAGCTTGCGGTTGAGTAAAATCGCAATATGAGCGAATGAGCAAAAGCCGCGGTCCCCGAGGACAATGTCGCCGGCCGACAAGTCGGCGCTGACGACGGCGCAGTGGGACATCTCGCGCGACCGCAACGGGGCCTCCTCGACCCGCAGAAGCATGCCGGTGGCGAGGTCGAAGACGCCAGGAACTTGGCCACCGGGAACCCGCAACCGCGGCGCCGGCCGCCGGGTTGGCCGAACGTCGCTTGCAGCTCGGGAGTGTCGGACATGGAGAAGCTGGACCCGTCGAGCAGCCAGACACGGTGTCCGAACCATGTCGATGCGTCGCCGGCTGTGCGGCAGGTCTGAGCGACCCGCCCCATGAGGCGGTGGAGGACGCCCAAGGGGAGTCGCTTGGCGCGGTGGAGTACGCGCTGTCGGTGAAGTTCCAGCCTCCGAAGTGGACGGCGTGTTGACAGGCGGTGTTGCCGTGGAGGATCTGGAGGATGAAGAGGTAGACGGTGGTGACGGGGTTGAGCAGCCGCTCGCGCCAAGGAGGACTTCTCCTCGTTACAGGCGAGCTTGATGGCATCGGGGGTCAGGTCGTCGGCGAGGTTTTGCCGGAGTCGATCCAAGATGGTGACAATACGAGGCGGCAGCATGGGAGGGCTCCGTCGGGTGTCTCAGGGGGTGAGTCCAACCACTAGGATGCCGGGAGCCGCTCCCATGCTCAAGAGGCTACAAATCGTTCACGAGTCAGGGTTTGTGCATTAACTTCGTGGCATTCGGATCGCACCCCT
>CAWDND010000080.1:0-126108 GCA_963803395.1 uncultured Planctomycetaceae bacterium | reverse complement strand
GGCCCGTTCGCATGACTGAACTGAGACCGCTCCCGCTTATTCGAGACGGAGAAGCAGAGCATCGCTTCCATTCCTCATCCAGGCCCCAACTCGACCCGCCTTCAAAACCCGATTCCTTGATGGGGGCGAATGTCCGGGTCGCCAGGAGATCCGCGTCGGCTCACGACGTGGTGAGGGTCGTTCGGCGTCGCTCGGAGGTCCTCAAGAAGCCGCGACGATCATGCCACGACTGCCGCGCCGCCTGGGCGTTACCATCGTCGACCTCGGCCTAACGTGACGAGTATCCCCAGGAGGTCCCGCCCGTCTCCTCGGCACCACCGCGCGAGCCGCGCGACGGTCGCGTTCAATTACAGCCATCAGGACGCGTCGAGCGTGCGCCGCGGTGTATGATTCCGGGACGGATCGTCGCGCGCTGCGATGCGCCGGCGTGGGGCGACGACCGCTCTGGAATCGAAGGATCGCCCGATGACCTCCTCATTCTGCCGATCTCTCGGGATAGGCCGCAAGTCCAGGCCCGCCCGCAAACTGCGCGACGCAACGCGCGACCCCGGAAATCCGCCCGCTCGAAGGTCGCGCATTGCTGACCATCCTCGCACTGACCGCCGAAGCCAGCCCGACCATCCTCCGCCCCATCAACCCGCAGAACCAGCCGAAGGGGTTGATCACCGTCCGGGCCATCCGGCCGGTCACGCTGGCCGGTTACGTCGTCGAGAGCGGCAACATCACCCCGACGGTGTCGGTCCGCGTCGTGGACGAGTACGGCCGCAACCAGCCCAGCAAAATGCTGCCCGCGCAGTTAATCTCGGGCGTCGATCCGATGACCCAGCAGCCCCTGACGCCGGCGACATTTTTTTAATGGCAGGATCGGGCTCAACATCCACCGACGCCCCGGCGACGCCAACGGTCGGCAGTTTACGGTCATCGTGACCGCTGATGACAGTACGAATGCGGTCAGCATCCCCCTGACCGCCTCCCGCTCGGTTCTTCCACCAGCATCGATCGATTCCCCTGCATCTCTCTTAAACCAACGAGGATCGCCCCGATTGACCCGAGATCATCTTGGCTCTATGCTAATTTAATGCCCACGTCTTCCGCCCGGCCGTCCGTGCACCCTGGCCACGGCGGTACGAGGCGTCCGCGGGAACCATCCATTGCATCCGGGGCAAGATGATGACGTCAGACCGATCGATCATTCAAGAGCTTCACGACATCCAGAAACGATGCGGATACTTGCCCAAGGCCGAGCTCGAGGCGCTCTCGGAGCGTCGTCGAGAAATCCCCTTGCACCGGCTGCACGAGGTGGCGAGCTTCTTCCCGCACTTCCGGCTGGAGAAGCCTCCGGCGGTGGAGGTGCGGGTCTGCCGCGACATGTCGTGCCACCTCCGCGGGGCGCCGGGGCTTCGCCGGAACCTTGAGGAACTGGCGTCGGAGATCGGGCAGGGGCAGGTGGTGGTCGGAGGCATCTCGTGCCTCGGCCGTTGCGACGGCGCGCCGGCCATCATGATTGGCGAGTATGTTTACTCAGGCAAGTCGAACGACTACTACCGCGATTTGTTACGCCGGGCCTTGCCCGGCCTCGAAGGGGGAGCCCCTCTCCAGCCTCAACATTCGGACCGCTTGCCCCTGGGCTGGAAGATCGACCCCTACGGCGGCCGCGAGGCTTACGAGGCGATCCACAAGTTCGTCGCCGAGCCCGACGGCAACAAGTTGATCGAGGAGCTCAAGATCGCCGACCTCCGTGGCATGGGCGGCGCGGGCGTCTGGGCGCACCAGAAGTGGACCGACGTCCAGCAGGCACGGGGGGACCGGAAGTTCATCGTTGTCAACGGCGATGAGAGCGAGCCGGGGACGTTCAAGGACCGCGAGTTGCTCTTGCGGACACCGTATCTGGTGATCGAGGGGATCCTGCTCGCCGGCTGGCTGACCGGCGCCGAGCGAGGTTACATTTACATCCGGCATGAGTACGAGGAGCAGATCGAGGCGACCTGCGAGGCGATCGCGCGGGCCGAGGCGATGGGTCTCTGCGGCAAGGACGTCCTGGGCACCGGGCGGTCGTTTCCGGTCGAGGTCTTTGTCAGTCCCGGCGGCTACATCTGCGGCGAGCAGAGTGCGCTGATCGAGGCGATGGAAGACCACCGCGGCGAGCCCCGGAACAAGCCGCCGCAACTGGAGACCAACGGCCTGTACGACAAGCCGACGCTGGTCAGCAACGTCGAGACCTACGCCTGGGTGCCGTCGATCGTGGTCCACGGCGGCGCCTGGTATCGCGATCTGGGCGTCAACGGCGCCAAGGGGCGCGGTTCTTCTCGCTCAGCGGCGACGTGAACCGACCGGGCGTCTTCGAGGTGCCCAGCGGGATCACGCTCCGCGAGCTGATCGACATGGCCGGCGGCATGCGCGCCGGCCAGCGGCTCAAGTCGTTCGCCGCGTCGGGGCCGTCGGGCGGCTTCCTGCCCCCGCGGCTGCCCAAGAAGCGGCTCCCCGAGGGATTTGCGGCGCGGCTCGCGGCGCGCGAGCGGAAGCACCACGAGGAGGGGGGGCCGCCCCCCAGCGCGACCGACTTCGATCTCCTCGACCTGGAACTTGATCTCCAGACGATGCGCGAGATGGGTCTGATGCTCGGCGCCGGTCTGGTCGTCTACGGCCAGTTCGCCGATATCCTCGACCAGGCGGTCAATGCCACCGAGTTCTTCCGCAACGAGTCGTGCGGCAAGTGCGTCCCCTGCCGGCTCGGCTCGCAGAAGATGGCCGAGTTGGGTAATCACATCCGTGACCAGCGGTATAACGAGCAGAGCTTCCGCCCCGTCGAGGGCCTGATGACCGAGCTGCAACGGACCATGGAGATGAGCTCGATCTGCGGACTCGGCATGGTCGCGGGGAACCCGCTGATCACCGCCCTCCGGAGCTTCCGCCAGGACGTGAACCGCTACCTGAGGCCCGGTGACATCATGACGATGCCCGACGCCGATGTCCTGACGACGTCTGACATGAGGTTCCTCCAGGAGAAAACCCGATGAGCACCATCACGCCCGAAGACGAGCTGATGATCGTAGAAGGCGAGGAGGGCCTCTTCGCCCGCGACTTCGAGGGGCGGCTGATCCGGATGGACAAGGTGACTGCGGACGACTTCGCCCGCAACGTCACCATCAAGATTGATGGCCAGACGATCACGGTCAAGAAGGCCGTCCCCGCGACCGACGCGCAGGGCAACCTCCTCACGGACGAGCTGGGCCGGGCGACCCCCCGCCCCACCACGATCTACGACGCCGCCTCGATGCTGTTCAAGGACCGGACCGGGAGCGACGACCTGCCAACCGGCAACCCGATCCCGTTGCTCTGCCACCGCGACTACATGGAGCCGGTCGCCGTCTGCCGGGTCTGCGTTGTCGAGATCTCCAAGGTGAAGCGCGGCAAGGTCCAGCGCGAACGGAAGCTCCTGCCCGCCTGCCAGCATCGCGTCGAGGACACGATGGAGATCCAGACGATCGAGTCGCCCGACCTCGAGGCGCGGGAGCGGGTCCGTTCGGCGGTCCGGATGCTGACCGAGCTGCTCATGTCGGACCACCCGACCCCCTGCGCCAAAGAGAGGCAGACCCACGACTGCGAGCTGGAGGCGCTGGCCCGACGCCTCGAGGTCGGCTCGCCCCGGTTCTCGCGGCGCGAGCCGCGCACGCAGGACGACTCGTCGCTGGTCATCGACGTCGATCACAGCGCCTGCATCCTCTGCGACCGCTGCATCCGGGGCTGCAACGACATCCGCGATAACCAGGTCATCGGCCGGATGGGCAAGGGGTACAACGCGCGGATCGCCTTCGACCTCGACGTGCCGATGGGTGCGTCGACCTGCGTGGCATGCGGCGAGTGCATGGTCTCGTGCCCGACCGGCGCGCTGACGCACCGCGCGGTCGTCAAGGCCGACCCCTGGAAGGGCGTCACCCCCAAGCCCGAGTCCGTCCCGGCCCTGGACCTGATTGAACACCCGATCGCCGAGATCCGCCGCGCCTTCCGGGGCGTGTCGCGGCCGTTCCTCGAATGGAACTCGCGCGCGATCGTCCGGCGGAAATTCAAGGCCGGGGATGTCATCTGCCGCGAGGGAGAATACGATGCAACGGCCTTCTTCGTCGAGTCGGGCTCGGTCGACGTCTACCTCAACTCGCCCCAGGTGCACGTCAACGACAAGGCCGAGCCGCGGATTCTTCGGCCTGGTCCGGCGGTTCACCAGTAAGCTGTCGCCGCAGTCGGAGGACAGCCGCGACGAGGAATTGAACAAGGAAGTCTACATCACCATCGACGCCCCCGTCCTGCTGCCCTACGGCAAGCCGACCGCCTCGATGGGCCCCGGCAGCCTCTTCGGCGAGATGACCTGCATGAGCTTCTACCCCCGCTCGGCAACCGTCCGCGCGGCGGAAGACGGCACGGTGGTGCTGGAGATGCTCCGCAACGTGCTCTACATCATGCAGCGCAGCCCGACCTTCCGCAAAGTCCTGGAGGATCGCTACCGCCAGAACGTCATCGGCACCCACCTCCGGAGCGTGCCGGTCTTCGCCGGGCTCCGACGCAACGAGAAGGTGTTCAACCAGTTCGTCGAGGAGATGCGGAACAAAGTGCAACTGCGCCGCTGCGAGCCCGGCGAGGTGATCTTCCGCCAGGGTGCCCCGGCCGACGACGGCTTCTACCTCGTCCGCAGCGGCTTCGTCAAGGTCTCGCAGACCCGCCCCGGCGGCGAGTTCGTGCTCAACTACATCGGCTCGGGGGGCTACTTCGGCGAAATCGGCCTGCTCTCGGACATCCCCGAGATCCGCGCGGTCGCCCCGCCCGGCATCCGGACCGCCACCTGCACGGCGCTCGACCACGTCGACCTGGTCCGGATCACCGCCCAGGACTTCCGCGTCATCCTCAACCGCTTCCCCGACGAGTTGAAGAGGCCGCTGATCGAGAGGGCGCTTCAGTCGCTCGAATACGGCCGGATCGCGGCGCAGCAGGTGCAGTCGAACTCACTCGGTACCTTCATCGCTCAGGGGCTGATGGAGGCGCAGAGCCTTCTGGTGCTCGATCTGGAGAAGTGCACGCGGTGTGATGAGTGCACCAAGGCCTGCGCCGATGCGCACTCGGGGGTCACGCGGCTGATCCGCGAGGGGTTGCGTTTCGACAAGTTCTTGGTCGCCAGCTCGTGTCGCTCGTGCCAGGACCCGTACTGCATGGTCGGCTGTCCGGTCGGCTCGATCCGGCGGCGGAACACGCTCGAGATCATCATCGAGGACTGGTGCATCGGCTGCGGCAAGTGCGCCGAGAACTGCCCCTACGGCAACATTAATATGCACCCGTTCCCGACCGGCGAGAAGGCGCGCCGACGCGACCGGCCGGATGGTCCCCGTCGTGCAGCAGAAGGCCACGACCTGCGACCTCTGCCGCGACCTCGGCCCCAATGCCGAGCCGAGCTGTGTCTATGCCTGCCCTCACGATGCCGCCCACCGGATGAAGGGGAGCGACCTCCGCGAGTTGGTCGAACGCGCGTTGGCCTTCTGACCCCGCCCGGCATTCGGGCTCTCCGCCGCACCTCCTCCCTCCCCCCACCGGGAGAGGGTTGAGGTGCGCGAGATGCCATTCGTTGGTTCGTCTTGGGGTCCGGGTGAGTCGGTGAGCTCAGAGCCTGTGAATCAATCGGGTTTGATTCACACACCGGGTCTTGGGCTTCATCGACGCAAGTCGCTGAAAGCCAAGAGATTCGGTAAAATGAAGACCCGACAACCTAGTGTACGTTAGTCGAAAGTTTCACAGGCTCTCAGGGCGAGGGCCGCCGACGTGCGCAGGGGGCGTACTGCGTCACCTCACGCGGGGGCGTCACAGTTCGCCGGGGCCGATGATTTCTCCCCCGTCCTTCGTGGTCAGGGCGTGGAGGGCCTGGGGAGTGATCGTTTTCTTGAGGAATCTGACCGCGCCGTCGGCGAACAGAGCCTGGAATCCGCCGGGGTGAATGCTGCCGAACGCCGGGATCGCCTGGCCCGGACCGGCGGGTAAGTCCTCGGGCTTGGTCCAGGGGACGGGTCTGGTCGCCTCGACGACCAGGAGCGTGTTCGATGTACCGTCAGTGATCTCGCGGACTTGCGTCCCTTTCTCGCCCTCGAACAAGGTGCCGGGGCCGGTCAGGACCTGATACCGGGTGGTGGTCTGGTCAACGGCTGGCGGGTCGCTCGGGCAGTGGTAGATGTTGGGCATCTCGGCGAGGAGGGCCTGGTTGTGTGGGCTGTCCCAGGTCTCGTCGAGCTTGAACTTGTTGTAGAGCGACTGCTTGTTCATCAGGGGCAGGATCGTGACCCGCCAGCTCAGGAGAGGTTGCCCTTGCGGATCGGTGATCGCGGCCGTTGGGAGGTGGCCATACATGGTGTGGTAGTTGTGCATGGCCAGGCCGACCTGCCTGAGGTTGTTGGCGCACTGCATGCGACGGGCCGCCTCGCGTGCCGCCTGCACTGCGGGCAGGAGCAAGGCGAGCAGGACCGCGAGCGTTCCGATCGTGCAGGAGATGGACCCGAGTACGATCCCCGTGATGGCCATCCCTTTCCCCATGACCCGGCCCTGTGACCCCTTGATATCGCCCAGTCCGAGAGCGCCGAAGATGATGGCGGGGATGCCGGTGAAGAGTACGCAGAGGAACGACGTCAGGCCCAGGATTAGGCTGGCGATCGCCTTGCCGCTGGTCCTTGGCTCGACGTAGCCCGCGGTGGCGAAATCGGGATTCCCCGAGAGACTGGCCTTGGGAACGGCGTACGGATTGCTGTAGGGGGTGGGATCGGCGCTGGGGATGATCATCTCGCGCCCGCAATTGGGACAGCGGGCGCGACGCCCCGTGCACTCGTCGCCGGTCTGGAACTGCTTGCCGCATTCGCAGGTAACGAGGATGGCCACGTCGTTGCGCTCCGAAGGGGAATCGACAGGTCGTGGATGACTGGCAATCCGCGTTGCCGATATTCATCGGAAGAGCGAGGGCGGTTCAAGCACCGGCCGCACGGGCGTCGTGGCGGCGTTGAAGTTCGGCGACGAACGTGGCGTGCTCGGGGCTGGCCAGACCGCGGTTCAACGCGGCGATCAGGACGCTTTTCTCTTTGCGAAGGAAGGCCTCCACGTCGAACCAGAGACCGGGGAAGACACGCGAGCGGATCAGGCCGTCGGGGTCTGGTGCCAGGGGCTCGAATTGCCCATCCGTTAATGTGAACCAATGCACCTTCTCGTCGCAGATGTTGGAGACGACGTATTCACAAACCCCCGCCCGTTCGTAGTCGCGGAGCTTGGCGTGCAGGTCGATCGAGCGGCTACTGAGGGCGACCTCGATGAGCAACTCCGGCGCACCATAGGTGTCGCCGTCATCGCCGTCCCGCGATTGACCCCCATACTCCGGCAGGATCAGGAGGGCCGAATCAGGCTGTGCCTCGGTCTCGTCCCCCATGATCGTCGTCGTGTTGTTCTGGCCCTCCGTCCCTGGAGTGGCGGCGCCAGACGAAAAAAGCAGACCCGTGAAAAGTTGGTCGGCCCGGCCGTGTTGGATCTTCAGGGGAGATGGCATGATGTACACGATCCCCCCGATCAACTCGGCCCGGAAGTGCCCTGGGGTCTTCAGATAACGTTCATGGAACGTCTTCTGATCCCTCCGCTCGCCGTTTTCTAGCCAGGGGAAACCCCTCGCGTCGTACAGACCGGGACTGTGTTCGGTCGAGGACCTCTCAATCGTGGCCATCGGTCTGTGCTCCTCACGTCAAGCGGGATCTTATTCGCCAAGCTCGGCTTTGACAAACTCCAGCGCGCATTCGAGCGCTGCGGGGACCTGCCGGGATCCTTGCCGCCGGCCTGCGCCAGATCGGGCCGGCCGCCGCCTCCGCCGCCGACTATCGGCGCGACCACCTTGAGCCACTGGCCGGCGTGCAGGCCCTGCGCGATCAGGTCGGGGGTCAAGCCGGCGGCCAGATGGACCTTGCCGCCGACGACTGTCGCCAGCAGCACGGCCAGCCGCGCCGGCGACTTGCGGCGGAGCACGTCGATGAATTGCCGGAGCTCGTCGGGCGTCGCCGCATCAAGGGCGCGGGTCACCACGGTCGCCTCGCCAACCCGGTCGGCGGCGGCCAGCAGGTCGTCGGCCGAGACCTTCGGCGCCGCCTCAGTCCGGCGCTGCGCGGCCTGCTTCTTCAGCGCCTTGACCTCGTCGAGCAGCGCCGCGACCCGCTCGCCAACCAGCCCCGGCGAGACCTTCAGCGCCGCGGCGACCTCGGCGAGCATGTCCTCTTCCTGATGGACGTGGTCGAGCGCCGCCTGGCCCGTCAGTGCGGTGATCCGCCGCATGCCGGCCGAGACCGACTCCTCGCCGACGATCTTGAATAGGCCGACTTGCCCAACGTTGTCCAGGTGCGTCCCGCCGCAGAGCTCGCGCGAGAACTCGCCCATTTTCACAACGCGGACGACCTCGGGGTACTTCTCGCCGAACAGCGCCATGGCGCCCAGCGCCCTGGCCTCGTCGATCGGCATCGTCGTCCAGGTGATCGCCTCGGCGCGGAGGACGCGCTCGTTGACCGACTCCTCGATCGCGCGGAGCCGCGCGCGGCCGACCGCCTCGGGGTTGGCGAAGTCGAACCGCAGGCGGTCGGGCTCGACCTTGCTGCCGGCCTGTTGCGCGTGCTTGCCCAGGTGCAGGTGCAGGGCGTGGTGCAGGACGTGGGTCGCCGAGTGGCGCCGCCGGATCGCATCACGCCGCGCAGCATCGACCTCGGCGTGCACCAGGGCGTTGAGGCGAACGGTTCCCTCGATCACGCTGCCGACGTGGAGCGTGAAGTCATTGTCCTTCTTCGTGTTCTCGACGCGGAAGGCGAATCCCTCGCCCCGGATCCTGCCGATGTCGCCGACCTGGCCGCCCGACTCGCCGTAAAAGGGTGTCCGGTCGAGGATCAGGATGACCGGCGGGCCGCCGTCGGCCGCCGAGGCCGACTCGGCCAGGTGCTGCTGTTCCAGGATCCCAATGACCTGGCTGGCGGCGGCGGTCGTCTGATAGCCGAGGAACTCGCTCCCGTGATGATACGACTGCTTGAGCACGTCGAGCGGACCAGTCGCGAAGACGGCAGCGGCCTCGGTCGTGCCGCGCGAGACGTCCGCGTGCTGCTTCCTCTCCCGCTCGAAGCCCGGCAGGTCGACGCGCAAGTTGTGATCGGCCGCCAGACTCTCGGTGATTTCCACCGGGATGCCGTAGGTCTGGTGGAGGTCGAAAGCGTCCTCGCCCGAGACGATCTCCGACCCGGCCGCCCGGGTCTTGCGGAACGTGTCGCTCAGCCGCCGCAGGCCATTCTCGACATTCCGGAGGAATTGCTCTTCCTCCTCGCGGACGACGTTCTGGATGCGCGGGACGCTGTCCTTGAGCTCGGGATAAGGGCGGCCCATGACCTGGGCGACCGTGGGCACGAGCCGGTGCAGGAACGGTTCGCGATGGCCCATCTGATACGCATCGAGCACTGCCCGGCGCAGGAGCCGGCGGATGACGTAGCCCTGCTTCTCGTTCGAGGGCTTGACGTTCTCGTGGATGCAGAACGTCAGGGCCCGTGCATGGTCGGCCATCCGGCGGATCCGGACACCTTCCGGGCTCTCCGCCTGATACATCACCCCCAGCGCCTCGGCGGCGGCGGCCACGATCGGCCGGAAGATGTCGGTGGCGAAGACCGTCGGCACCCCTTGCAGGCAGGCCGCCGCGCGTTCCAGCCCCATGCCGGTGTCGATGTTCTTCTTGGGCAGCGGCTCGAGCTGCCCGGGGCCGACCCGGTCGAACTGGGTAAAGACCAGGTTCCAGATCTCGACTTCCTTGGGGCCGTTGCCGTGGAAGAAGATCTCCGAGCAGGGACCGCAGACGCCGTTGGGGCCGTGCGACGGCGCGCCAGCGGGCCAGAAATTGTCGTTCTCGCCCAACCGGGTGATCCGCTCGGCGGGGACACCGACCTCGTCGCGCCAGATGCTGAACGCCTCGTCGTCATCGAGGTAGACGGTGATGGTCAACCGGTCGGGGTCGATCTTCAAGACCTTGGTCAGGAACTCCCAGGCCCAGTGGATCGCCTCGCGCTTGAAGTAGTCGCCGAAGCTGAAGTTGCCCAGCATCTCGAAGAACGTCTCGTGGAACGCGGTCTTGCCGACGTTCTCAATATCGCCAGTGCGGAGGCACTTCTGGCAAGTCGTGGCGCGGGTAAAGTGGGAGTCGCCCAGGCCGAGGAACTCGCGCTTGAACTGGTTCATCCCGGCCGGAGTGAACAGCACGGTCGGGTCGTGGGGCACCAGCACGTCGCTTGGCTTGCGGACGCAGCCCTTGGAGGCGAAGAAGTCGAGGTACGCTTCGCGGAGTTCGTCGGTGGTCATGGGCATTGATGTAATTTGGAGGGCGTGTGCGACACGCCAACAGGGATCGGCGTGTGGCACACGCCCTAAACAACTGGAAAACAGACTTCAGCCTTGCAGTCGTTCGTCCCGAAGGGGGCGACAGAGACGGACCACTCCGAAACATGGCAGGAGGCAAATTCAGATCTGTGATTTTTTGCTGGAAACATAAGAAATTGAAATTCTCGGATCAGGCACACGCAATTCCCAGGCAACGTGGAACTCATTCGCCGACTGCCGGACCTGAGGGCACTGGACAACTACTTGACGGTGACCGGTCCCAGGTCGGTGAGGAGCATGACCGGTCCGTCGCGCTCGGCGACGGCCCTGGCGAAGTCGCGGGGGTTGTGAACGCTCTGGCCAGCGACCGTCTTGATGACCTGTCCGCGCTTCAGCCCGGCGCGATCGGCGGGGGTGTCGGGCTCGACGTCAGCCACCGCCACGCCGCCGCCCGACATGGCGCTGAGGATCCCGTCGCCGAAGGTCGTCTGGGGCAGGGTGCTTGTGTAATCGACCCGGAGCCCCCGCCAGGTGGGGAGCCGGTTGGTGGCGATGACCCCCTCGACGCGGAGCTTCGCCAGCTCAACGCTCCGTTTCAGGACCTCGTCGCGGCGGAGGATCTGGAGCTTGACCGGGGTGCCGGCGGGCAGGGCGTTGATGGCCAGCAGGAGGCCGTCGGCATCGTGGACGGGGGTGTCGCCGACGGCGATGATCGCATCCTCGGCCTGCACGCCCCCCTCGCCGGCCGGGCTATTCGGCTGCGCATTCATGACGCGGTTCGAGCCGTTGGGGTCGAGGTGGATCCCGAGCAGGCCGTATTCCACCTCCTTGCCTTGGCGGAGCGCCTCGACCGAGCGGCGGCCCATCGCGTCCATCGGGATCGCGTAGCCGGCCATCGCGTCAAAACCGGCCGCGTTGGCGCTGGTGGTGGTCAGGCCGACCAGCTCCCCCTTGATGTTGATCACGGCGCCGCCGCTCATGCCGAGGTTCAGCTTGGCATCGAGTTGGAGCAGGGTCGGATAGTTGCTGAGCTGGAGGCCTTTCTGGCGCCGCTCATCGGGCGACAGTTCGAGACGACGGGCGACATTGGCCAGGATGCCCCAACTGGCCGAGGGCCGGCCGTCGCGGCCCGCCGCGTTGAACGGGTTGCCCAGCGCCAGCAGGAACGACCCCTTGCGCAGCCGGGCCGCGTCGCCCAGCGGCAGCGGCTTGAGCTTCGGCGGCGGGACGCCTGGGATCTCGCGGGGGACGATCACTGCCAGGTCGCACCTCGGGTCGGCCGCGATGATCTCGGCCTCGAAGCTCTGCCGGACCAGCGCGCGAACCTTGATCCGCCGCGCTCCCCGGACGACGTGGAAGGCCGTGAGGATCTCGCCACTGTCGCCGATGACGACCCCCGACCCGTAATCGAAGGAGAGTTCGTCGGCGCTGATGGGATCGGTGACTTCCAGGGGATTCCGGCCACGGACCGCCGTTGTCTCATCGTGCTCCGACTTGTCGCGCGCGATCGCCACGACCGAGGGCTCGGCCTTGGCGATCGCGTCGGTCAGCGCCGTCTCCAGCGCCGCGACGAGCCCCAAGGCGGCCTCCGGCGGGGGCGTGGGCGGGTCGGCCCATGCCAGGAACATGCAGGCCAGGGGAACGAGCATCACCATCAAAAGTCACCTCACCCTCGGCCCGGGACGTCGCTCCCCGCGCAAACGAAGATCCGCGCACACGTTCGGATCCTCTAGATACTATCTTTTCCAGTTCTCGAGACCAGAGCAACCCGAGATTGCCGAAACCCGTGTCGTCGCCCGGAGAACGTCATGGCCCCGAGCGATTCAACCATTTGAGGAGTTGACAGCGGTAAGCGACCATTGCATATTGGATGCACTGGGACGACTCCTTCCCCACCTCTTGTGTCGCACTGATCCTGCCCTCTCGCCGGCTTACTTCCGTCGGACGCGACGGGCGAAGGCCACGGGGAGTCTCCCGTCGGACTCCAATCATCTTCGACGTTGCACCCTGTCCCAATCGCCCCAGCCATATCCTCAAAAAATGAGGGAGATCCTGGCGATGCCGATGCTGTCCCGGTCGACGAGTGCGTGGAGTGCACGGGCCAAGGCGTGGGCCCTGTTCATGGTTGCCAGTCTGACCTGCCTGGCGATGACGCCGCTGCCCCGGCTCGAGGCTCAGGAAGCCAAGGAGACCTCCGAGACCGCGCCCGCCGCCGAAGCGGCCCCGCCCGCGCCCAGGTCGATGCTCCGCTGGGCGATTCGACGCCTCGGGCCCGATCGGCCTTTTCCTGCTCTGCCTGTCGGTCTACTTCACCGCACTGGTGATCCGCCTGTTCATGGAGTTCCGCGTCAGCGAGGCCGTGCCGGCCCGCCTGGTCGAGAAGCTCGAGGCCGCGATCCGCGACAAGAAATTCCAGGAAGCCGTACGACGCCTGCAAAGATAACGACTCGTTCCTGGCCAGGCTCGTCCGGACCGGGATCGCCAACCTGCCCAACGGCCGGCCCGAGGCCAAGGAGGCCATGAACGTCGCCATGCCGAAGAGATCGTCACCGGACTTGGAGATGAAGATCAGCTACCTGGCCACTCATCGGCCACTCGGCCCGATGATCGGGCTGGTGGGCACGGTCTGGGGCATGATCATGAGCTTCCAGGAGATCGCCACCGCGGCCGGGTCGCAGCCCCGGCCCGAGAAGGTGGCCGAAGGCATCTCGACCGCGCTTTTCATCACGCTCGAAGGCATCACGCTGTCGGTGCCGGCGATCTTCTTCTTCTGCCTTCTTCCGCAACCGGATCGCCCAGATGACGATGGAAGCCACCAGGGTCGCCGACCGCACGATCAACTCGCTGGTCGCCGCGGCCAAGAGCGCCAAGTCGGCCTGATCGTCAGAGTGCTCGTCACGCGAAGGAGGCAGATGAACCATGGCCGCCTCGATGAGCCGGCGAGCTGAGGGCCGAGCCCAACCTGACGCCGCTTCTGGACGTCGTCTTCCAGTTGATCACGTTCTTCATGCTGGTGATCAACTTCAGCACGAGAACTACGATCAGCGGGTCCGCCTGCCGGTCGCCGGCTCGGCCCGCCCGGTCGAAGAAGGGCGAGCAGGTCTCGAGGACCGGCTGGTTCTGAACGTCGATCGCGACGGCCACCTGCTGTCTGGGCGAGGCCAGGCCCTCGAGCACAAGGCGCTCCAGACGATCAAGCACCAGGCCGACCTGGTCAAGCTCAACCTCAGCGCTGCCGGCGCAGAAGATCGACCGGCCGACGGGGCCTGCCCACGACGATCGTCCTCCGCGCCGACAACGACACGACCTTCTCGTCGCTCATGAGCCTGATCAACGCCTGCCAGACCAGGGCTTTCGCAAGTTCGCCCTCAAGGCGATGAGTGGGAGCTGACGGACGCTCGGCTTTCCCCAGGTGGCACTGGTGGCATTCGAATTCGGGGGGTGGCCCGTTGATCCGCAGAAAGAGATCCGAAGAGAGCGTGGAAGTACCGATCACGCCGATGCTCGACATGGCGTTCCAGCTCCTGACGTTCTTTATCCTGACGTATCACCCGATGCCGGCCGAAGGCCAGTTCGTCATGAACTTGATGCCCGCGTCGCCGGCGACCGATTTCCGGGCGCAGGAGGCGGTAGCCGAAAACGCGCCGCCCAACCCCGACATCCCGGCGACGCTGAAGACCTTGCCCACGACGCTCCGCGCCGCCGAGGGGGGCCAGCTCGGCCAGGTCACCATCGGCGAGAACGAGGTGCAAGGGATGGAGGCGCTGAAGAAGGAGCTGAACACGATCCTCAAGGACCCGACCTTGCCCTTTGACCAGGCGCTGATCAAGGTCGATCCCCACCTGAAGTACTCCGAGTTGATCGCAGTGATCAACGTCTTCTCAGACCTGAAGGTGACCAAGATCAGCTTCGCCGAGTTGACCGATGAGGGCAGTCGACAGTAACGTCCCCCACACGGCGAGGGCCGAGGGGCTTCCACCCTGGCTCGACGGTCGGTTGACCCCCGAGGAAAGAGACACGCCGTGAGCACGCCCAACACGTTTTTCCGGGGCTCGGAACTGCCTCGGCTGCTCGTGCTCCTGGTCATCCTGATCTTCGGGCTGGTCTATTGCTGGCACGTCCTCTACTTCAAGGACGTGGCCTCCGCCGAGCCTGTGCTACTGGCGGACGATGCCCCCGTGCCGGTCGTCCCCGACCAAGCCCGAGTTCGAGTCGGTTACGGACAAGACGCCGCTCGTGCTCCGCGACCAGGCGGCTTACATCAAGCTGCTCAAGCGCGTCGAGGAGACCCCCCCGGCCGATCTGGTCGGGAGGGGCCGCCGCGACATCCTCTTCGCCCACCTCTGGAGCAACCCCGCGCACTACCCGGGGCGTCCCCCTCCACCTGCTCGGCACCGCGTTGCGGGCGCTCCGCTACGAGTCAAAGAAGAGCCGGACCGGCTGGCTCTTCGAGGTCTGGATGGTCACGCCCGACAGCCGTCCCAACCCCTACGTCTGTCTCTTCGAGGACGTGCCCAAGGGCTTCCCCCTCGGCTCGGAGATCTCCGAGCGGGTCGTCTTCGACGGATACTTCTTCAAGCTCTGGGCCTACGACGCGCACGACCGCCTGCGCGGGGCCCCGCTCCTGATCGGCCGGATTGGCTGGACGCCGGACCCGGCGGCCCAGGGAGCCGGCCACCGGACACGCCCCGAGTTGTGGATGGCGCTGGCCCTCGGCCTGATGTTCGTCATCTCGCTCTTCCGCTGGATCTTGGGGCTACGCCGGACCCTGGCACCGAAGTCGCGGGTCTCGACCCTCCGTGAGCGGCCCACAGACGAGATCGCCCCCGAGGCTCTGGCCCAGTGGCTCGAGTCGGTTCCCCAGGAGGACGAACCCGACGCCGAGCCGGACGGACCGGCCCGCTGAAAGAGTGCGCCCCCCTATCTTCAGAGACTGTCCAGGCGACAGTCAGCCGTCCAGGCGCCGCGCCCTGGGTCCGAGGGCAGGCGTGATCCTCCCATGTCGAGCCCCAGCGGGGCAATAGAAACCTCGGCTCTTCCTGTGTTTCGGGAACCGGATCACTCCAAGTCCGCCATAACTCTCTGATCACCGCTCGGCGTAGCGAAGTCGGATTTGAACGCGCCCCCCCGCTGCCAACGCCCTAAGTGGGCGCAAGGGCATATCTGTCATCGACCCGCTGTCATCCCGCGACGCACCCTGTTCCGAGAATGTCGGGGACGCGTCAGGGATGGACCAGGGAGGTGAGTTCCCCTTGATTACGGGGGACTGCGGATTGCCGCTCACGGGGATCGACGGACGACCGAGGGGCCGGCATGTTATGCTATACTGGGGCGGTCGTCGGGACGGATGATCAGGACGCGGGCGAGAAGAGCGATGGCGAAGCACATTTTCGTGACCGGCGGCGTGGTCAGCTCGCTGGGCAAAGGTCTCACATGCGCCTCGATCGGGATGCTCCTGGAGCATCGTGGGTTGCGGGTCCGGCTCCAGAAGTTCGACCCGTACATCAACGTCGATCCAGGGACGATGAGCCCATATCAGCACGGCGAGGTCTACGTGCTCGACGACGGGGCGGAGACCGACCTCGACCTCGGCCACTACGAGCGGTTTACCGACGCGCCCCTAACTCGCGACTGCAACTACACGACGGGCAAGATCTACCTTTCAGTCATCAACAAAGAGCGCGAGGGGAGGCACTACGAGGGCCGGACCGTCCAGGTCATCCCGCACGTCACCGACGAGATCAAGGCGGCCATCCTCCGCCTGGCCGGCGACGACGTGGACGTCGTGATCACCGAGATCGGCGGCACGGTCGGCGATATCGAGAGCCTCCCCTTCCTGGAGGCGATCCGCCAGTTCGCCCTCGACGTCGGCCGCGAGAATTGCCTCTATATCCACCTGACGCTCGTCCCCTACCTCAAGGCCGCCGGTGAGCTGAAGACCAAGCCGACGCAGCACTCGGTTCGGCGCCCTCCGGCAGATCGGCATCCAGCCCGACCTGCTGATCTGCCGGACCGAGCACCCGCTCAGCTCGGAAGACAAGGACAAGATCGCGCTCTTCTGCAATGTCGAGCGCAAGGCGGTCATCGAGGAGCGCGACAAGGAATTCAGCATCTACGAGGTCCCGCTGAGCCTGGTCAACCACGGGCTCGACGAGATCCTGGTCAAGCGGCTGGGCCTGAAGACCAACCCGCTCGACATCAGCGACTGGCGGGCGATGGTCAACCGGGTGCTCCACCCCGATGCCGAGGTGACGATCGCCGTCGTCGGCAAGTACATGAAGCACCGCGACGCCTACAAGTCGGTGTACGAGTCGCTCGACCACGCGGGGATCGCCAACCGGGCGCGGGTGGTGGTCCGCAGGGTCGAGGCGGAGGAGGTCAGCGGCCGGGGGGCGGCGAGCATCCTGGCGGGCGTCGATGGCATCCTGGTGCCGGGCGGCTTCGGCATGCGCGGGTTCGAGGGTAAGATCGAGGCCATCCGCTTCGCGCGGACCCGGGGTATCCCCTTCTTCGGCATCTGCCTGGGCATGCAGTGCGCCGCCGTCGAGTTCGCCCGGGACGTGCTCGGATACGAGGACGCCAACAGCACCGAGTTCGACCGGACGACGCACCATCCGGTCATCTCACTGATGGAGGACCAGTCGTATGTCCGCCAGCGCGGCGGCACTATGCGCCTGGGCGCCTGGCCCTGCCTCCTGGCCCCCGAGAGCCTGGCGCGTCAGGCGTACGGCGTCGCGGAGATCCGGGAGCGGCACCGACACCGCTACGAGTTCAACAACGCCTACCGCGAGGTGTTCGTAGAACGCGGCTTCATCCCGACCGGCGTGAGCCCCGACGGCACGCTGATCGAGATCATGGAAATCCCCGACCATCCCTGGTTCCTGGCCGTGCAGTTCCACCCCGAATTCAAGTCGAAGCCGACCAAGGCGCACCCGCTCTTCCGCGACTTCCTCGCCGCCGCGCTGAGGCGTCGCGATCCGAACCGCACCGAGGTGGAAGTGCGAGTGAGTTCGCAGGAATCGAGGCGGCCGAACGAGGGTGACCGCCATTCCAACCAAGACCGAACGCCAAGCTCTCTGCGGAACAGAGATTCCTGCGGCACAACCTCCGCGGGCAGACCTCCGTTGACCCCTGGGTTCGGGGTGGGGCGGGGAGACGGGAGCAACCGGGTGCGACCTCTGATTGATGTCACTGGAGTTTTGCAAACTTGCCGGAGGCAGGACGTACAAAGCCCGCGATCGCCATTTTGGCGATAAAACGCCCGGCGCAACCTGGGGGCTTCCAGGGCCAATAGCCCTTCGACGTAATCCTGGCGGTCGATCCAGCGGCGGCGTCGAGGAGGTCGTGCTGCATCTCGCCCACGAGCGCGGTAGGTCCTCCGAATCCGAGAGTGCCGAGGCGGAGGAAGTAGAGGCAGAACGACACCAGGGAGACGGGGGCTGTTGAGGTGTGAGTCCCCCCGTGTCCTGCGAGTGCGAGGGGTGTCCCAGGAGATCCCTCCGTCTTCATCTCTGCCATGACGCCCTCTCCCAGTCCGGCCCCAGGGCCGGTATGCTGGACCGACTGTCACCCGCATGCGTCCGGATCCCCCACCCGACGCTGGCACCAGGTGTAGAGCACGTCGTACATCGGTGCCTCCAGTTCGATCTTCCTTCGGTCAACGTGGCCGAAGACAGGCTCCGGTATCGCAGGTTAGTCGCACCTTTGCGACGTTTCTCGTTCGCCTACCACGAGAAGCTCTGGGAGAGCTCCGGAGATCCCTCGCTTGGACGGGTTGACATCCTTCCGGTTCTTCTGATTCCAGGCGTGCCACCTATTCCCCGACGCGTTGGTAGAGGAACTGGTGCCGAGTGCTGAAAAGCCGCCGGTAGCTGAGCAAGACGATCCCAACGGTCCCCAGCGCCGTGCTGGAGGCAATCAGGAACATGATGATGATCTGATACTTGACGGCCTGGAGCGGATTGGCCCCGGCGAGGAGCTGTCCGGTCATCATCCCCGGCAGGCTCACGATGCCGACGACCATCATGGCGTTGAGGATCGGGATCATCCCGGTGCGGACCGCCTGCCGGACCGGCTCGCAAGCGGCCTCCCAGCGCATCGCGCCCAGCGCCAGCAGGGCTTCGATCTGGGCACGCTGGGCGATCAACTCCCCGCCAAAGCGGTCCAGCCCGAGCGCGATCCCGTCCAGGGTGTGGCCCAGGATCATCCCCAAGAGCGGAATGGCATACTGGGGGGCATACCAGGGCCGGACTCGCACCAGCACGAACAGGGCGATCACCGCCATCAGCCAGGAACTCGCTCCGACCGAGACGATGCCCCAGAGCCAGAGGCCCGGGAAGCGGTGGTGTGCCCGCTGTACTGCGGCGATGCCGGCGACCAGCGTCATCGCGAGCATGATGGCCACGACAGCCTCCCAGCGGTTCAACCGGAAGACCCACTCCAGTATGAACCCGATGAGCAGGAGCTGGACCACGGTGGAGATGGCGGCCCCCAGCAACTGCCGCCCCAGGTTCAGGCTCAGCAGCACGGAAATCCCGCCGTTGATCAGGATCAGCAGCGCCGCGAGACCGACCTGGATGTCCGAGAGTTCGAGGGAGGGCGGTCTCATGTTAAGGCTCCAGCTTGAGACGGCCCGCTCGCATGCACAACGTGCCCTCGGCAACGCGACGCGCCTGGTCTCGGTCGTGGGTCACCCAGACGAAGGCCCTCCCTCCGACCCCCTCCGCGTGCCAGCGGCCGAGCAACGCCTCGACAGCCCCGGCTATCTCCCGGTCGAGTGCGGAGGTCGGCTCATCCAGGAGGAGGATCGCCGGATCGAGCTGGAGGGCACGGATCAGGGCGACGATTTGGGCCTCGCCGCCGGAGAGGTCGCGGTGCGACTTGTCCAGGAACGAGGCGTCGCGGCTGAGCTGATTCAAGAGCGCCACAATGCGGCTCCGGTCGAATCGGCCCCTCCGATGGGCCTGGAGTGTGAAGGGAGCGCGCAGGTTCGCCTCCACGCTCCCTTCCAGGAGGGCGGGCCGCTGGTGGAGGTAGACCACCGCGCCCCGGAACGCCGGGACAGCCTTATCTGGGATGGGCCGGCCCTTCCAGTGGATTACCCCCTCATCGAGCGGGTCGAGCAACGCCAAGGCCCGCAGCAACACTGTCTTTCCCGCACCGGACGGGCCGAGGACGGCCCACCGATCACCGGGACGGATCCCAATCGAGATCTCGCGCAAGAGCCAACCCTCGCCTTTGGGATGTCGGCGGCTGATGCCGAGAGCTTTCAGGATCAGCGGGGGCGCCGCTCCGGCGCCGCTCCGGCCCAGTCTCTCCGCGGTCCTGACCGTCGCGAGGATGTCCTCAGTGTCGGTTCCGGTCATCATCTCACTCACAGCGCTCGCCTTCCAGGGCGGCCGGCCCCGAGAAATCCCCCTGTTACTGGCCCCCGCGCGCCGCGTTCACACGCTGCTGGCACCAGGCGTAGAGCGCGTCGTACAGCGGAGCCTCCAGTTCGATCTTCTTATGATCATCCCGGCCGAAGAGGTGGGAAAAGCCGTGGGCGATCGCCTTGAGCCCACGTCCCTCGGGCACCGTATCGAGGTCGGCCGCGACGTCGGCGGCGTGGACGATCTTCGCCAGCGCCGTGAGCGCCGGGTCGTCCGCCAGGTCGTATTTGAGCAGGATGCTCTCGAACGAGCAGCGGCCGTCGACGTGGCCGAGTTCCACGCCCTCGACATCGTAGAGGATCGCGCCCTCGCCCTCGGCGACCGCTGCCACCCGATCGGCGGGGACGAAGAGGAATTCGGCTTCCGGGTCGATGAACCGCCGGATCAGCCAGGGGCAGGCGACGCGATCGACCTTGGCATTCTCACGTGTAATCCACTTCACAACGATCCTCCTTATGACCGGCATCGACGCGCCTTTCCCCCCTCAAGGCTTGAGGTGCTTCGCCAGGAACGCGAAGATCCGGTCGATCGAATCTCGAGCTTGCTCTCTGTCCCCCAGGCAGATCCCGTGGCCGCCGGGTGCGTGGTCGAACGCGAGGGTCGCCCATCGCCGTCCCGATGTCAGTCGTTCGACCAGAGGTCGCCCGCATTGCCGAACTGACATGGGCATGACCTCCGGGGTGCGATGGCGCTCACGGCCGGGCCTGGTGGGCCCAGACCTCCGGGCTTTCTTGGTCCGGTCGGTCCGTCCGATGCGGCACCACCGCGTTGAGGTGACCGAAGTTCGGGAGTTGGAGGGCGATGAGCGGGCTCCCTTGGAGGTGGGGATCGTCGCGAGCGACCCGGACCGGTTCAGGTCGATCTGGCGGATCACCGCGATCGCCCCTTTTCCTCCCGCGACGGCACGATCGTCGGCTCATCGTCCCTCCCCGGAGTTCGCCCTACCCCGGTCAATGGCCCCTCATTTCAATGGCCGCCGGCCCGGGCCACCGCATTCTGAGCGTCGAGCGCGGACCGGAGCCCCTGAGCCAGCTCGCGGGCCGGACCCTTGCCCCAGAAGTGGGTGAAGTAGAACGCCGGCTGCTCGCCGACCATGTGGTTGTGCAGGGCGACGACGTGGAGCCCGGCCTCGCGGAGGGCCCGCAGCACGGGCTGGACCTCCTTGGCCGTCATGATGAAGTCGCCATCGACGACGGCATGGGCGTAGCCGCCGGAGAAAGCAGCCCAGGTGGTCAGGCCCATGGAGCCACCGACCTTCACCCCGTGCATCGAGCCCTCGCGGCCGATCGTAACCTTGACCACCCCGTCTTGAATCTCGGCTTGGTGACCGAGGATCTCCTCGATCTCCTTGGCTCGAATCTCGTCCGCCTCCGGCCTGATCTCCTCGAATGCGATGGCCGGGATCGGGTTCGCGGTTCGGACATTCTTGATCGCATCCCAGACGCTCTTGATCCCTCCGGCCAGCTTCGCCGGATCTCCCTGTCCGCCGATGTGCATGAAGTAGACCTTCGGCTCGTCATAGAAGAAGTGGTTGTGCAGCCCGGTCACCTCCAGACCGTGAGCGAAGGCCGCGTCCATGGCGGAGTCAACCTCATCCTGGAAGACGACGGTGTCGCCCATCACCATCGCCCCGGGTGGTGCCTTGGTGAAGCCCGCCCAAGAGCCGAGACCGGCGAACGGCTTCAGCGGCATCCCGTCCACTCGGATAGGGACGTCGGTGCGCGCCCAGGCGATGCGGACCACCCCATCCGGAGTCGTCGTGGCCTTGGTCTGTGCCGCCCTGGCAATCGCGTCGGCATCCGGTTTGTCTTCGGCCCCGGCTTCGGCAATCTTGCTGATCGAGCCGCCGAGCACGGGCAAGAGCAGCCCGACCCTCAGCGCGATGAAAAGACGGGGCGTGTATTTCATGACGGGTGCCTCGGCTTCTTTCTTGAGGGGAGTTCGCTGAAGGGAAGTGGGAATCATGCTCGTGACCTTTGACGGTCCGTCCCGATCGTCCGAGGCGAGGGGACGCGAGCCGCCCCTCGCCCCGTTCGACGGACCGGCTCGAATCTAATCGTCGCCTTCCTCCACCTTGACGGTCTTGCCGTCCGCGTCGACGAAGACCTCGATCTCCTTGCCCTCCTCGTCGTCGCCCTCGAACTCGTAGCTGACGACCTTGCCCTCCTTGGCGATCGACTTGACCTCCTCGGGCTTGAACTTGGGCAACTTGGCCTTGAGCGCGTCGGTCACAACCCCCGGGACCTCGGACAACACGATCTCGGTCTCGACTTGCAGGACTTTCCCGTCGGCGGTGACTTCGACCTCGACGTCCCGCCCCTGGGCATCGTCGCCCTCGATCTCGTAAACCGTCTTGCCCTTCTCGGTCTCCTTGGACGCTTTCTCCCACTTGGCTCCGGGCACCGCCTTGTCAGCGGCTTCCCTCGCCACGGCGGGCAGCGAGCCCAAGTCCACCTTCTGGTGCTCCTCGTCACTCCGCGCGGGTACGATCAGGAATCCCAGCAAGGCGAGACCGGCGATGGAAACGATCTTGAGCATGGTGGGACCTCCTCGCATGACATCGGATACGTTCAGAGCTCACCTTGACAGACATGCCGCCCGCCGAACTCAGCGCCCGACGAGCGTCAGGTCATCGAACTGCGACTGCGCGTCGGCCTTCGTCCAGAGGCCGATCTTGCCCGCCTCGGGGAAGGTCGCGTCCTTCACGTCCAGGTATTTCTTGCCGTCGTAGTAGCACTGGACGTGGTTGCCCTCCATCGTCCCCCGGAGCGTGTGCCAGCCCGCGGTATGCGCGATGTCCGCGTTCTGGAGCAGGGAGCGCTTGCCATTGACGATCTTGTAGAGGCGGTAGTTGTCCTCCAGCGGGTTGTACCGGGCCAGGTAGTAGTTCTTCACGTCACGGGCGCACGAGACCAGGCCGCCCCCCTGGTCGTAATCGCCGGCGATCGCCTTCATCCGGACCGAGAGATCCACGTCGCGGGCATTCGTCTCGCCCGCCAAGGCCACATTGAAGACTGAGTTCGGGTTTTTCGCCGACTGGGCCAGAGCCTGGCCCGAGTCCGAGGCGACGACCGTCCACTGTCCGACCTCGTTGGTGAACCCCCTGGCGATCACTCCCTTCAGATCATCGTCGAAGGTCCACGCCCGCTTCGCCTCATCCCCGGCGAGAAGGGGGCCGGTCCACAGGCCAGTCAGGACGAGACCGGCGGCCAGTCGGCGCTCCATTCGCATCACAAGTCGTCCTTTTTCTAAATATACTAACATATTAAAATATAAAAGCATCAAACGGCAATTGGCGCGAACCGCTCCACCTCCGTGCCCGCGGTCGGCTGGAGCGTGGCGAGGTGTCGGAGTACGGCGGGGATCGAACGCTCCCGCCGGTACAGCGCGATGAGGTCGTCGGCCGGGAGCCAGCCCGAGTCCAACCGTCGGCGGAAGGACTCCAGCGGCCGGGGGTCGAAGCCCCGGCCCGCGAGCACGCCGGGGGCACGCTCCAGGACCTCGGCTGCCCGGTCGGCGACGGTCTCGGCTGCGAGGCCGTCGCGCGCGACGGCTCCCAAGTCGTAAATACGGTCTTGGTGCGTGGCCCGCCCTCGAAGACCATCGTCCAGCAGCAGTTCCACCCAGAGGAGGAAATAGGCGTGGAAGTCGTGCAGCCGGCAGGTCATCTCGAACGCCTTGAACTCCAGCCGCCCGGCCTCCTTGGGATGGAGCATGATCGCCGGGGCGATCACGCTCCGGCGGTACGTGCGGACCGATTTGCCGCTCCGGCCCCGGATCTCCCAGAGCCCGCCGCGGTACAGTGGTGACGCCAGGCCCAGGGCCACCAACGCGGGGGCGTAATAATTGACCTTGGCGTGGAGTTCCTCCTCCCTTTGGAGCCATCCTAACGTCAAGGGCACGCTCACGTTGATATCAGGCCCGTAAGTGGTCATTGCCTGCATGGCCCACTGCCAGAAGTCGTAGCGCTTGGCGTTTTGCGGGCCCTCGAAATGGTGTTCCGTCGGATGATGGGACAGGGCCACGGCCCGATAGCCCAGCCCTGCCAGGGCGGCCTGCATCCGTTCGTACAGATCCTGGAAGCACGCGAGGCATCCCATCACTGAGGAGCAGACCGGTGTGCGGATCTCGACCCCCTTGGGTAAGACGTCGACGGGGAGAAAGTCCGGATCAGGGACTTGGTAGCCTTCCACGAGGTAAGGCATCAGCTTGCGGTGGGGCGGGTCCGGCTCCAGGCCCTCCAGCGGTGGCAGATCGTCCACAGGGATCGCTTCCAGGGCGGCGTTCAACTCCGCAAACGACAGGTCGCGATGCCAGAGGGGCTGGAAAGAGTCCGCATCAACCAGGAGGTATTCCGCCTCCAGGCCGAAAAGAAAGCCTCGGCCGTTCTCCCGAGTCATCAGTGGAGTTCTCCTCATTCCTGCGGTTGGAACGCCCCATCCCTGATGGGGCTGGAATCGACGGTGCCCCCAATCAACCCATCGAGGAGCGCAAGGTCTTGAGAGACCGGGGGACCGCGGTCATCGGATCTTCGGCGGTGTCGTACTCCAGGACGATGTAGCCCGAGTACCGTGCCACGCGGAGGATGCCGATGATCCGGCCCAGGTCGGCCGGCTCCTTCGACCGGCCCATCCGGCGGATCTCCGTCTTGACCTGCACGTTGACCGCATACGGAGCCGCCGCCGCGATCTCGGCGTATGGGTCCGGGCCGTGGAAGTTGCCGGTGTCGAGGTTTACGCCGAAGTTGGGGCCGTCGACGTCCCGGACCAGCCGCAGGAGCTGTTCGGCCGTGACCGTCACCCCGCCGCTGTGGTTCTCCAGCGCCAGCATCAACCCCCGCTCGGCCGCGTACGGCAGCAGCGACTCGATCCGCGCGACCACCCGCTTCTCCAGCTCCTCGTCGGGAGTCCCCTGGCGCCACTCGCCGCTCAGCAGTCGGAGTGTCGGTGCGTCGAGTTCGGCCGCGCGATCGATCCAGGTGTGCACGTGCTCCAGCTCCGTGTCGGCTTCCGGGCCGGGCGGCAGGCAGAAGTCGTTCATCACCGCCGTGCCCGAGACGTCCAGCCCCAGCAAGAAGGCATGCTGCTTCAAGCGGTGCAGGTCGTCGGTCGTGACGTGCTCGGGGAAGTAGTAGGAGGTCGGCTCGATGGCATCGAGCCCCAGGTCGGCGGCCAGGTCGACAAAGCCGAAGAGGTCCATCGTCTTGTTCGGTCCGGTGAGGCGGTCTCGGAATGAGTAGGCGGCCAGGCTGAGCTTGAAGTGGCTAGGCCGGGTCCGGCCGATCGGGCCGACGGCGGCGACCGGCCGGGCCAGCGCCACCGGGCCGACGGCCGCGAGGGCGGCCCTTCCGAGGAATTCACGGCGGGTCATCTGCGGCATCAGTCGTGCTCCTGCCTCGGTCCTTTGAACCCTCGTCCCCCGGTCTGATACCCCAGGAGCGATTGTTCCAGACGGAGCACGCGGTGTCACCTTAATATCTCATTAAAACTCGCTCATCTTCCGACTTCAGGCGAGGCGACCCGTGTGCCCTGGAAGGCGACGGCTTGCCAGCACCCTCGCCGCTTCACCCAAACCCGCGAGAAGCGATACTGGCCGTCGATCGGTTGCCCTCGGGCGTTCCGGCCCCTCGGGCTCGTGCGGCCGGTCACCACCGCGGTGTCCCCGGAGATCCGCACGGCCAGGTCGACGACGTCGTAGGCGTCGTAGCGGGTACGACCTCCCTGGGCACCCCCCCGGGCGCCTGACTTGTCCTCCGCCAGCCACTCGGCCCGGGTCTTGAAGACGCCGGTGTGGCTCGTGTGGGTGAAGTCGTCGGCCAGCACGCGTTCGAAGAACGCGCGATCGCCCTCCACCTTCGCGCAGCCGAACTGCGCCTCCAGCTCCCGGAGTCGCGTCCGGCGTCGGCCTCCGACGGCCCGCCCGCCGCGAGGGGGCCGCCGCGAGGCACACCGTCGCGACGGAAGGAATGACGCGCCTCATGGATCACCCTCTTTCTGCCCGCCCCGAGTCAGGCCGACGGGTCGTCAACCGGGGCGTGACACCGCCTCGCCGCCGTCGGCCGCGGGCAGGGTGAGAGTGACCCGCGTCCCCCGGCCGACGGCGCTCTCGACCGCGATCGTCCCGCCGTGCGCCTCGGCAATCGACCGGCAGATCGCTAGCCCCAACCCCGTCCCGTCTGACTCCCGGCCCCGCGCCGGATCGACTCGATAGAACCGCTCGAAGAGGAGCTCGAGATGCTCGGCACGATCCCGATCCCCGTGTCGGCCACCTCCACCTGCGCTCGACCGTCGGGGCACGCGAACCGCACGGCGATCGTCCCGCTGGACGGCGTGTACTTGATTGCGTTGTCCAGCAGGTTGAACAGCAACCGGCGTAGCTGGTCCTCGTCCCCTCGGACCGGGCACGGGGCCGCCCCGGCAACGGTCAGCGCCAGCCCCCGCGCCTCGGCGACCGCCCGCATGTGCTCGGCGACATCCTCGATCAGCGCACCCAGGCGGACCAGCCGACGGGACGACGGGACGAGCCCGGCGTCCCCGCGGCAGAGGAACAGGAGTTGCTCGGACAACCTCGTCAGCCGCTCAATTTCCTCCAGCATCTCCTCCAGCACTCGGCGGTACTGATCCGGGTCGCGGGCGCGCACAGCGCCACCTCGGCCGCGTTCCGCATCACGGCCAGCGGCGTCCGCAGTTCGTGCGCCGCGTCGGCGGTGAACCGCCGGATCTCCCCGAACGACCGCTCCAGCCGCGCGATCATGCCGTTGAGCGTCCGCGCCAGCCGCCCCAGCTCGTCCTCGGGGTTAGGGGTCTCCAGCCGCCGGTCTAGCCGCGTGGCAGTGATCTGGTCGGCCGCCGCGGCCATCCGGTCGACCGGCGCCAGTGCCATGCACGCCAGCAGGTATCCGCCCCCCAGCGCCCCGGCCAGCGTCAGCGGGCCGGCCAGCAGCAGCACGGCCAGCAGTTCCCCCAGCTCGTGATCGACCGGGGCCAGGGGCGCCGCGACCTGGGCCACCACCGGGCCTCCCTGGCCGGGGACCAACTCCGTCGCCACGCGCCAGCGGCCCGGAGTACCCAGGTCGATGCTCCGCGCCTCAGGGGCACGCTCTCGAAATCGAGATGCCGGAGCGAACCCGGGATGGACGGGACCGGCAGGCCCTGGGACCCGAGGCCGTCGCTTCGGACCAGCGTCCCCCCCGACCCGCAGCTCGCCTGGAACCGGAAGCCGCCGTGCCGCGCCGGCGCCGGGACCAGCGCCGGGACAGCTCGGGCCAGTCGGCGGTCGCCTCGATGTCGTCGACCATCTCCTGGAGTTCCCCCTCCAGCTCGGCGTCGGTCCGGGCGATCAGGCCATGGCGCATCATCAGGTAGACCGCCCCCCCGAAGCCGGACAGCACCGTCGCCAGCACCGCCCCGTACCACAGCGTCAGCCGCCATCGGATGCTCGGCCGCCTCATGACCCGCCCCTCAGCGCGTAGCCAACGCCCCGAACCGTGTGGATCAGTTGCCGGCCCCCCGGATGCTCGACCTTCTTCCGCAGCATCGTGACGTACACGTCGATCGTGTTCGTCAGCATCCCGTCCGCGTCCTTCCAGACCTCGCGCGCGATCATCTCGCGGGTGACCGTCGCGTCCACGTGCCGCAGCAGGTACTCCAGCAGCTCGAACTCGCGCAGGGTCAGGTCGAGCTCGACCCCGCCCCGCACCACCCGCCGCGCCAGCAGGTCCATCTCCAGGTCGTCGGCGCGGAGGAACAGCTCACGCCCCAGCGTGCCTCGGCGCAGCAGGGCGCGGAGCCGGGCCAGAAGCTCGGCGAACGCGAATGGCTTGACCAGGTAGTCGTCCGCCCCGCCGTCCAGCCCCTGGACGCGGTCCTCGACCGTGTCCTTCGCCGTCAGGATCAGGACCGGTCGGTCAAACCCCTTGGACCGGAGGTCGCGGAGCACGTGCAGCCCATCGCGACCCGGCAGCATCAGGTCGAGGACGACGGCGTCGAAGTCCTCGGTGGTCGCGGCGTAGAAGCCCTGCTCACCGGTCGCGGCCGCGACGACCTTATAGCCCTCCTCCTCCAGGCCCTTCCGGAGGCTGTTCAGGAGCTTCTTCTGGTCCTCGATCACGAGCAGGCGAGCCATGTCCGCACCCTCCCAGCCCTCTCATCTCGCGGGATGTCCCCGTCCCGCCCGAGCGCCCGGCCCGACCCACGGCGCAAGAGGATCTTCCCCCTGATCGTAGAGCGTCAGGCTCGATGCGCCACCCGAGGCTTCCCTCAGGACGGCGAACTGGTCGCCGTTGGCATCGTGGATGACCAGGTCCGCACACCGCGATATGTGCGAGCGACCCGAGAGGACTTTATCTTTCCCGAGTGCGCTGCCCCCGCCCGTAACCCCCCCCTTTCAGGAGAGTTCCGACCGGCGCCCATCCTGCGAAGGCACCGTGAAGTGTACTATCAATGGGGACGCAGAAGGAAGTCCTTTCGCAGCTTGGAATAAGCCTGACATCATTTGGAGGTCACACCCGAGCAGCCTTGAGCGCAGCTGCGGCGAACCTGCGTCGATGGCCATTGGATCGACGCAGGCCCGGTTGATTGAAACGTAAGCGGATAATATGAATTCGCTGCAAAGACACGTGAGCGGAGGTGGGAAATCCCCCACCCTCACCCCCCACTCGAGTGTCCTTATACCTTCGTGGTGATGATCTTCCACCCAATCACAACGACCGCGCCAGAAAGGCGCCCTGGCGCAGTCAGGTGGGGAGGGTTCTTGATGGCTGGAGGTTCGGGCTCAGGCCTGCAGGGCGGGGTCCTTGCCGTCGATCCAGTCGCCTTCGAACTTCTGGTTGTATACGGGGGATTGGATGATCGAGCCCTCGAGCGGATCGGCCTTCCAGCCCATGATCTGGTTTGGCTTGCCGCGGAGCTTACTCCGCTCCTCCCAGCGGGCGGCCCAGGAGGGGTCGGCCTCGGAAACCTTGCCGGTCCCCTTGTCGAAGAAGCAGGCCTTGCCGTTGCGGTAGGAGTCGACGCCCAAGTTGACCGTCGCAATCGCGGCGTAGCCGGTCTCGGCCGGACAGAGGGTCTCCGGGTTCCGCGACTGGATGCACTCGATGAAATGGTTCCAGAGGGCGCGGGTGTCGCCGTCCCTGCTGGGATCGAAAGTGACGGTGACGAGCTCGCCGTCCTCACCCGTATTGCGGCCGGGAGGGGCGGGCTGGCCCTCGATCTTCTGCGGCGCGATCCGGAACGCGTCGCCCTCGAACCGGATCGTCCCGGTGTGGCCCCGGATGATCTCGCCGAGCTGGACGTCATTGCACATCGTGGCCGAGATGATGACCTGGCAGCCCTCGTCATAGTCGGCCACCACCGTCGCCACGTCAGGCACGTCGCGGCCGTCGTATTCGAGGTACAGGCCGCCGGCGCCGACGACCCGGCGCGGGAACCGGACGCCCATCGCCTGGATCAGGTGGGTGAGCTGGTGCACGAACAGGTCGGTGTACATGCCGCCGCCGAAGTCCCAGTAACAACGCCATTGGGCGTACTTGGCGCGGTTGAAGGGCTGGTCCGGGGCCAGGCCGAACACGGTCCCCAGGAACATCTTCCAGTCGACCGTGTTGGGGTTCATCTCCTCCACCAGCGGGTAGTACCGCCACTGCCCCATGGCGCTGTTGCGGTAGTAGCTGGTCTGGCCCTGGAGGACGTGACCGATCTTGCCCGCGGTGATGAGCTCGTTGGCCTTGCGCCAGATCGGGTGGGCCGTTGACTGGACGCCGACGGTGAAGATCTGCTTCGTCCTGGCCTGGGTCTCAGTGATCCGCCGGGCCTCGTCGATCGTGTGACACATCGGCTTCTCGCAATAGACGTCCTTGCCGGACTCCATCGCGTCGACGGCCATCTTGGCGTGCCAGTGGTCGGGGGTCCCGATGACGACAGCGTCGATGTCCTTGCAGTCGAGCAGCCGCCGGAAGTCCTTGGTGACCTTCTCCTTGTCGTTGGTGTCGAGGCCGCACCGCTTGGCCGATGGATAGAGGCCGCGGGAGAGACGGATCTTGCTCTTGCCGTCCCAGTTCGTGACTTCTCCGTCGTAGCCGTCCCAGACGTCACAGACGCCGATGATGTCAAGGTTCCGGCCCTCCTTCTTCATGTCGAGCAGGTGGCCGATGTGCGCCTGAGTGCGTCCCCCCGGTCCGAGGATGGCGAAGTTGAGCCGATCGTTGGCCCCCTTCACCTTGCCGATAGCGGGATGGGCGAGGGTGCCGGCGGCCATCATGGCCCCCGTGGCCACGCCCGCCACCTCCAGGAAACCACGTCGCGTCACCGTCAGCTTCTCATTCATCGTTGTTGACTCTGGGGGCTTGAAGGAGTTCTGTCCGTGAGGCACAACCCGGCGCGTGCGCTCCGGCACCGGGCGGCCCAGCCCCTTGGGCCGAGCATGGCGGCGCTGTTGCAAACTTAATGTCCGGACCGTCTCCCGGTCAAGGACGCGCCCCTCGGCGCCCTGAAACCGCCGGATCGGCCTGCTCACGGCCCCGACAACACGCCAGCACACGACCAAGTCCATCCTATCATATTGATAGGAGATCGGGCGGTTGACATTCACCGCCCGCTTACGAACAGTTAGCGAGAGAGTGGAAACCGGAAGGCCCCCGAACCAAGCGATACAGTCTCTCGTGGCGATGTGGCTGGGGATCGTTGAGGATGGACGCGAGACGGGGATAGGAGTTACGCAGTTGTACAGTTTCTGTGCAGTAGGTGGCCGAAATTTGCCTTACCGCGCAAACGCTATCTTGCCCATGTTCCGGCTCGACGGGCCACTTTACTATACATCAGTCAACTAACTGCGTAACTCCTAGGGGAGTTCGCAATGCGTTTCGTCAAGGAATCACGGATTGCCGCATCTCCCGCAGTCGTGTTTGCTTTTTATGAAGCCTCCGGGACCCTGGAGCGCCTGACCCCGCCCTGGGAACCCGTGAAAGTCGTCGAGGGAGGGAACTCTCTCCTGCCGGGGAGTCGAGTGGTCCTGAGGATGTGGCTCGGCCCCTTCCCCGTTCGATGGGTGGCCGAGCACACCGAGTACGAGCCGGGCAGGCTCTTCGCCGATCGCCTGGTCCACGGCCCGTTCACGAACTGGTATCATCGTCACCTGTTCCTCGACGACGGCGCGGGAGCGACCCGGCTCCGCGATGAGGTGGATTATGAGCCCCCACTCGGCCGATTGGGACGATGGCTGGGCGGTGCCTTCATCGAGCAGAAGCTGCGCAAGATGTTCGACTACCGCCACGAGACGACCCGTCGGATCGTCGAGTCGGGCGACTTCGCGGGCGCGGCCTCGACCACCAACCCACGCGACCCCAAGGCGGCGGGACACGGGCCGACGGCCCACTAAGGCGGACCCGTACCGCTCACTTCAAGAGCAAGTCGGACTGGTTCGCTTCCTTTCGTCGAGGACCCGCGCGCTCGACTTCTGCCGTCGCGTCGGCGCGATCAGAAATAGCGAAGCGACGAATTCCTTGGTTCCCGGAAACAATCAGCTCGTTCGCGCGGTCGAATGCAGTGAAGATCATAATTATTCCTCCGATACTGGGGGATGAGTGGCACCTTTGGGCCTCGAACACCTGATCGTATTCATCTGGGCCTCCGGACGTCCCATCCCATGCCCCGTACCATCCAGTGCCCGCAATGCGGTATCGTGCTCTACTTGCCCGAAAACGCGGCGAGCAAGCGGCTGAAGTGCCCCAAGTGTGCGAACAAGTTCGTCGCCAACGAAGTCGATCCGGAGAATTCCTCGAAAGTCGGCTCAAATGATGCCAGCCTCGACTCGATGATCGGCCCCGGCCAGGGCCGCGTTGCGCTCGCACCAAGCAAGAGCGGGATCAGTCCTGAGAGCGACCCTGCCATGCCGACGGTGGCGGAGGACCTGCGCGAGACCTTCGACCTGCCGATGATGACCGAGACCGCAGGCCCGGCGCAACCGGCGACGGCGCAGGTCGGCGACGCGCTGGCGTTGTTCGAGGAGCAGAAGACTGCGCCGCGACGCCCCAGCGCCGCCGAGGCGCGGCGCTCAGGCTCGGCGCTGCCCAACGTGTGGCGGAGTGGTCCCAGCCGGAATGTCGCTTTGCTCGACGTGCGGTTTCGACCTGGAGACCGGGACGCGCATCGAACTGACCGACGAACTCGCCCCCGTGGCCCTGGTCCGTTCGTCCGAGACGCCCCTCGGCGTCAGCATCCTCGGCATGATCTGCGTGCTCGGCACCTTGGTCCTGTTCTTCGCGTCGATGGTGGAATGGTATCAAGGGCTCAAAGGCGCGGCGTTCCTCGGGTTCGTCTGCCTGTTCAGCCTCTTCGCCTCGGTCCAATTCATTCGCGGCCAGTCGATCAAGCTCTTGCTGGTTGCGCTGACCCTGGGCGTGATGATCGACGTCGTGGCGCTGGTCGCACTGCCCTTGTTCCAGGCCAGGGAATTCGACGAGGTGGAAGTCCAGAGCCGGAAAGTCGAGGATCCGGACGTGGAGGTGGCGATCCCGACTTACATCGAGCGGCTCGAAACGGGCGGCGGCACCCAGCGGGTCGAGTGGGGGATCGCGATCCTGGTCCTCTATGCGGGGGTGTCGGTCTATCTCCTCTCACCCTGCGGTCCGTCGCCATTTCCGATCTTGAGTCGCGTCGGGGGTTAACTCGCGAAGGAAGATGAGAGGGCCGCACACGAAGTGCCCTCGATGCCCCGCCGCTCTCCCGGAGGGAGAGAATGTCTGCGCGTTGCCGAGGCCCTTTGTGTCAAAAGGCCTCTCAATATTGGTGGTTGCGCCGCGCTCCAACCACCCGAAGCAGGCACTGACCGTCACGCCGTCGCGTTATCGAGCGGGCTGCGCCAGATCGGCCGGGTGGGGAACAAGATCCGGGCGGCGTCGAGCGCGGTGCCGGTGGAGGAATCGAAGCCCTCCTCGGCGGCTGCGGAGTCAATCCCGATATGACCCATGAGCAGCCGGACCAGCGTGGCGGGCGTTAGGGTCAGGTGCCTCCGGCTCAATTTGTCGGGCTCGACCCGCGGATGCGCCGCCTCGATGTGGAGCAGCCAGCGTCGCTCGCCGATGGTCAGCCCGAGTTCCAGCGGCAAGGGGCCGCCCGCGTGCACCGCGCGCTGGGTCAGCTCAGGGAGGATCGCCTCCAGGAAGCGATCGATGTTGGAGATGTGGTACATTGAGGCCGTCGCATCATACTCTTCCTGGTCGATCACCTTGCCCGAGGCGATGCGGAACGCGTCGAGGACCGGGTGGTCCACCGGCGCGTGGACGATCACCTCGGGATAGGCGCGTTCGAGTGCCTCGGCGCGGATTCGACCTAGCAGCGCCTTCAGCGCCTGGGGATACGCCGGATGATGAGCCACTTCGAGGATCTTGTGGTCCTTGACGAACGCATAGCCGCGGACGGTCTCCCCCAGGCAGGCGACCCAGATGACGTGGCGCGTACTTGCGCCCGATCATCCAGCGCCAGTAATCCTCGGAGCGGATGACTATCCCGTTGGTATTAGCATACTGGAGTTCGTACAACGCCATCAGGTCGTTTAACTCGACCTGTCGCCAGGGCCGGACGTGACAGAAGCCGCTCCGGCCCTCGATCACGCCGTCACTGACTTGCGGCAGGTTGCGGCTGAGGGTTTGGCCGAGGGTCTGCCGACCGCAGATTCCCCATCCGAGAGGGCGATAGAATTGCGGCATCCCCGTCGTCAGCGCCTGGACCACAGCGCCGGTCTCGCGGGCGCGGTCGTTGGCCAGCCGCATCAGGTTCTGTGCGAACCCCATGCCGCGGTACTCGGGCAGCGTCCCGACCCACATCATGCCATTCATCGGGAGCTTCGCCGTACCGTAGCGGATCTGCCGCTCGGTCAGGTGGATGTGACTGACGACCCGGCCATCCACCTTGACGAGCAATCGCTGATCTGGTCGATACGTGGGGTCGCTCAAGGCCCCTAGGAACGACTCCCGATCGGGGCCATGGAATATATGGAGCAGCGTCTGATAGACAGCCTCATGGTCGGCCTCGGTTCCCAGGCAGAACTCGACCGAGCCGCGACGGAAAGGAAGCCGGATGGCCGGCGCGGGTGCTTTCATCGAGAGAATCACCTTCGGAGTCGAAAACGCACCGCAGACGAGTCAGGATCGCGCGGGACACGGCACCGCCAGACCGAGGCCGCCGCTTCACGTTGTCCTCCTGATTATTTTATGAGGAAAGGGCGCGCTCTGCCGCAATCAAGGGTGGGAATCGAGTGATTTTTTTCGAGTCTCTCCCGTCGGGTGTGATTCACGTCTCCATCCGACCCCAGAGGAGAATGGGTGAATCTCACGCACCCGTCGTGGATCGGGCCAGACTCGCCGTCCGGACCATCACCTCGCGGAGCCGGCGCCCGGAGTGAAGCACGAACGCATATTCACGGTGGCGGGCCGCGGCATTCCGCTGCACGCCGGCGAGGACCTGCGCGCGCTCCCGTTCGAGGCGCTCGCGCTCCGCGTGGACGAGCGGTTGGAGCGCCTCGTTGCAGCTCCGGATCGTGCCGCGGCGCGCCGACCGTTCGTGTCGCGTACCGACCGGACCGGCGATCGCGCCACGTTTGGCTTTGACCCATGCATGGGCCTCCGGCGCCGTCGGATCCGGCAAATGGCGGTCGGGATTGAACGACAAGTCCCGCAGCGCATGCTCCAAAGCGTGGAGCCGCTCCGGGGTCGCCGCGCGGTCGGTTCCCAAGTCGAGCCACTGGGTCATCGAGAGTGTCAGGAAGTCCGGCGGCTCGATCTTGAAGAATCCCCGGACAATTTCATCCCCCAACGCATCATATTTCGCCCCGCCGATGCCATGCAAGAAAAGGTCGCTCAGCAGCAGGCGCGCGAACATCGTGGTCGTCAGAGCGCGGGTCCGCAGGCGAATCCGACTGCGCGGGGAGCGTCAGCAATTGCTCCACGGCGCAGCACGCCTCGCGGTCGGGAGCGAGGGGGATTTCCATCAGCGGATTGCCATCGATGCCGATCCTCAGCTCCATTGTCCGGGCGAGCTGGCGGACCCAGAGCCCGCGCCGCCTCTGCGCGTCGGCATGCCAGATCCAGAAGGGGGCCTCGCGCCAGTCGCCCTGGCGGCGGAGCGCGGCGACCGGGTGATTCTTACTCCGGATGCCGTACCGTTCTCGATACCGCGACAGGGCGTGGTTGTGCACCTCCTGGAACCTCGGGAGCTGTGCCAGGAGGTGCGACACGAACCAGAGGAAGCTCTCGGTCTCGCAGAGGGCGCCGATGGGGACTTCAAAGTTCCGGACGTCCCACGACGCCTCCAGTTCGCGCCGCGCCGGGCAAATCGGAGCCCGAGCCGTTTTTCTCCCTCGCGGTGGCGGAGCACGCGGGGCCAGAAGTCGTCGCTCAGAGGGTCGGCCACCGCGCCGTCGAGCATCTCGCGGACCCGATCGCCGAACGTCGCGAACAGGGGCTCGTTCCGGACGACGCGTTCCTCATAGGGGATCTCGCCCCCCCAGTCGTCGTACTCGACACGCTGGATGCGAATGGCGCCGTTTTGGACCCGAGGGACGCGGATCGCGTTCGGTTTGGCGAGGTCGTTATCGACGATCAGGTTCAGCCCCACGCCACCCTGGGCCTGGGCGATCGCGGCGGTGACGAAGTTCTTGACCCAGACGCCGGGGTGGAACAGTTCGGGCTGATGCCCGGTGACGACGAGCGGGGCCGCGACGTCGGGCAAAGGCGGAACGTCGAGGCCGGAGCGGCCGAGGTAGTCGCGCGCCTTGTCAAGCATCTGCCGCCGCGCTAGGGGGCGGAGCCGCCCGACTCGACGTCCCTGGAAGTCATGATCCCAGCGCGTCAGGCGGTCGAGATTCTCGATCAGACGCGCGCCCGCCCTGCTCAGGGGAGGGTCCGCCAGCAAGGCGCCGTCGTTGGAGGGGGCCCGCAGACGGTGCGCGTCCATCAACGACACCCCCCCACCACTTCGAGCCCCGCGCGGCTCAACGCCTCCTGGAAGACCGTACGGTAGTGATTGAGCCGGTATTCGGCATCGTCCAGCGCACCGCCGAAGGCGCGCGACTCATCCAGGTAGATCAGCGGGACGGGCACCTCGACGATCCGCAGGCCATGCTCGACGGCTTGTACCCAGACTTGCAGCGGCATTGCGTAGCCGTCGTCGGTGATTTCGAACGCCTTCAGCGCCGCCGTCCGGTACGCCTTGAACCCGCAGAAGGCGTCGGTCAGGTGCAGGCCGAGGCATTCGTTGAGCCAGCGCGTCACCTCGGCGTTGATCCGGCGCCGCTGCTCGGGGGGCCTCTGCGTCCGGTCGAAGACCTTCAGGTAGCGGCTCCCGGAGACGATATCCGCCTCCTCCAGGCGGGAGGCGACCTCGGATATCATCGAGGGCTCGTGCTGGCCGTCGCAGTCGAGCGTGACCAAACCGTCGTAGCCCGCCTCGATCGCCCGACGGAACGCGCTGCGGAGCCCGGCGCCGTAGCCGCGGTTCTTCGGGTGCCGGATGACCTGAATCGAGGGGAACGACCGGAGTAATTCGGGTGTGCGGTCGGTCGAGCCATCATCGACGACCAGCACATCCCCCGCGAAGCGGAGGACCTCGGCCAGCACGGGCCTCGAGGTGCGCCTCTTCGTTATAAACCGGGATGGCGGTGAGCACTCGCATCGGAGGATCGAGTCCTGAGGAGACGGTCCTGATGGGATAGGTGTTCCACACGAAAAATTCTTCTTGCAATTATGAGACCTTCGCATTGTAGGAAGGGTCAAAGGGAAGTCAACGAGCGGAGCGGCCGGGGCGGCGGCGGGGCGAGGCGGCCACCCCCTTGACCGGGTCTCGGAGCGGCTTCTAGCATGTGGTTTGTCTTTCCTTAACGGCGCGAGCGCCATTGCCCATTCCTCATCGATCCCACGACCTCCTGATGACCGAACCTGAATCCCCCGACTCGATCCCGGAGGACACGACGCGGGTCTCGACCCCCGAGGCGGACGCGATCGCCGAGGCACCCGCGCCCGAGCCCTGGACGCCCGAGCGCGTCACGGAGTGGAACGCCTACTACGACCTTTACGTGGCGCTGGGCGCGCTCTTGCTGGCGTTCGTAACCTCGGCCAACAAGATCACGCATTCCTCGATCTGGCCGCAGTTGCAGACCGGCCGGATCATCGCGGAGAAGGGCGCACCGGTCGTGACCGACCTGTTTTCCTATACTGAAGAAGGCCGGCGCTGGGTGAACATTCCCTGGCTCTTCGAGTGGAGCCATGCGCTGCTCTACCGGGCGGCCTCGGACCTGGCCCCAGCCGACCCGACCGACCCGGCCGCCTCGGCGGCCCGGGCCGAGCAGTTCGGGGCGGGCGCTCGTGGCGCTCAATGCCCTGGTCCGGGTCGCGACCGTCTTGGTCGTCCTGGGCATTCGCCGCCGGGGGCCGGGGCTCTGGTGGTCCGTCGTCTGCGCGACGGTGGCGCTGGGCGCGGTCCTCCGTCCGGTCGGCTGGCTCTATGGCGGGATCGCGTCCCCGGCGCGGGTCGGACCGGAGACCTGGGGCCAGCTCTTGCTCGCCCTGGAATTGCTCCTGCTGCACCGCACGCTCAACCTCGGCCGTCGCGGCGCGGTCGTCGCGCTGGTGCCGCTGTTCCTGCTCTGGGCCAACCTCGACGATTCCTTCCTGATCGGCCTGATTGTCCTGGCCGCCGCGGTGGCCGGTCTTCCCAGGACGACGCACGCGGATACCGAGTCCCTCTCCTTGCCGGGCGGCCTGGCCGTCTTGATCGCGTGCGCGGCGGTCTGCCTGGTGAACCCGTCGTTCTCTCAGATCTATCGCGCCTCGCTGGAGCCGATCGCCCATCTGTTCCGTCCCTCGGTGAGCGCACCGACCTTCGACCAGCTTTCCTACTTCAGCAAGGCGCTCTGGGAGGGCGAATTGGGGAAGGGTCTCTGGGGCTTCCTGATCGCCTACTATCTTTCGATCGTGGGGCTGGGCCTCGGATCGTTTGTCCTGAACCGTCGACATTTCTCGACGAGCCGGTTCCTGGTGTTCGGGGTGGCCACCGTGCTCTGGGGGGCCCTGATCCGCTTCGGCGCCGAGTTCGCGGTGGTTTTCGCGGCGACGGTCGCGCTGAACGGCCAGGAATGGTATCACGACCGCTTCGGGAGGGTGGGCCGGCTTGGCCGGGGCTGGGCCGTCTGGTCGATCGGCGGCC
The DNA here is from genome assembly GCA_963803395.1 of uncultured Planctomycetaceae bacterium. Classification (GTDB taxonomy): domain Bacteria; phylum Planctomycetota; class Planctomycetia; order Isosphaerales; family Isosphaeraceae; genus JAFANO01. The sequence continues at coordinate 88,094 of CAWDND010000080.1, read as the reverse complement.
GCGCGGTCACCATCATCGTGATCTTCGCGATGATCACCCTGGCACTGACGGGCTTGGGCCAGTCGGTTGGCGAGGTCACCTTCGGCTTCGGCTTCAACCCCGACGACTTCGCGTTCGAGGCGGCCGACACCCTGAAATCGGCGCCGCTGCAGGGCCGAGTTCTGAACACGACCCTGCTCCAAGGCGACTCGCTGATCTGGCGCGCCTCGCCCCAGCGGAAGACGTTCATCGACAGCCGTCAGCACCTGTTCCCACCCGAGGTCCAGGTCCAGTTGCAGGAGACCCGCCTCGCCCTCAAGGACGACGCGGCCGAACGCTGGAAGCCGCTGCTCGACAAGTATCAGATCAGCGCCATCATGATCCAGCAGGCCACCGCCTCGAACACCTATCGGAAGCTGATGCAGAGCCCGAACTGGATCCCCTTCCACGACGACGGTGACATCGTGATGTTCGGCCGCGCCGACGCGACGAGCGCCGACCTCGCGTACTTCAAGGCGAACCGGCTCGCCCCCGAGGAGCTGGCCTATCGTCGCTCGAAGCCGGTGCCGCCCACCGACCGCCCCCCCTCGCCGATCACCTGGATGGATGAGGTCTTCCCGCGTCGCGTGCTGGCCCGCTCGCAGCCGCACACCGAAGCGGCGCGGCGCTGGCTGCAGGGCCTGAACTCCAACGTCCCCACCTGGCCCGACCCGGCGCCTGCCTGCTCGCGATCCGGGAGGCGCGGACCGCGCTGGCGCGGCAACCCGATGACCCGAGCGCCTATCGGCTCCTCAGCGCGGCGTATCGCGACCTGATGACCGAGGAGACCGCGCTTCTGGCGGGCTTGAAGCTGACCCCCGAGACCGAGGGCCAGATCCGGCAAGTCGTGCCCCGGCCCGAACAGCTCATGACCCGCTTCCACCAGCGCCTCACGGCCCTGAACTACGCGATCCAGACCACGCCACCCCCCCGCTCGATCTTCGACCGTCGGCGCTGCACGACCTCAACGATGAGATCTACCAGCTCTACATGAGTGTCAACTTCATCGACCTCGCCCGCGATCGGCTCGGGGCCATGCTCGGCGTGCTGGTGCTCGGGGACACGCCCCAGGAGTACCAGGACCGCCTGCGGACCCATCTGGCGCAGCTCGACGCCCAGATCAAGCAAGTCCAGGAGCAGATGGTCGAGCAGACCGACCGGAACCAGGCCGGCCCGCTGCAACGTGTCAGATTCGCATTGAATCAGGGGATGCCCGGGCTCGCGATCCAGGAACTCGAGGAGGCCTTGCAAACGGGCATCGGCCCCGCGGCGGTCAAGCCGCTGTTGTGCGACCTCTACTGTGACACCGGCCAGCCCGAGAAGGCGTTGGAGCTGATCAGCGGGGGCAACATCAACGATCCGGCACTCGGGTCCGAGCCGGCGCGGCCGCGTTCCGACAGGGCCGCGTCTCCTTCCTGCTTGGCAATTACGAATACGCGGCGACGCTCTGGGAGCAGAACGCTCTCCCCCAGCTTCGCTTCGATCGGTCATTCCGGGTGCTCAACGCGGCGCAGGCGCTCGTGCGTGGCGAAGCCCAGGGCGCGACGAGCACCTTTCTGACCTTCCCGACCAAGACCAACACCGAGGCGTCATGGGAGTTCGAGCTAGCCCTCTGCCGGCTCGAAGCGGGCACGCCCGGCCTGGCGGCCGAGCCATTCACTGAGGCGCTGAAGCTCACCCCGAACCTGTCGACTCGCCCGGTGGTCGCCTACTACCTCGAAAAGTTGGGCAAGCCGGTCCCCCCTGCGCTCGCCTCTGATGACAATTCCCCTCCGAAGGACCAGCCGACGAGGGAGACGCGTTGACGAGTGGCTCGAACGCCACGATAAACCTGGAGGGTGGGTCATGCACGAGCCAGAGCGGGAAAAGATCGAACGGGCGGCCGAGGCGGTCGCCTCGGGCGAGGCCCTGTTGATCGGCGCGGGCGCCGGCATGGGCGTGGACTCCGGGTTGCCCGATTTCCGGGGCACGCAGGGCTTCTGGCGTGCGTACCCGCCTTATGCCAAGCTCGGGCTCGACTTCGCCGCGATGGCCAACCCCGAGTGGTTCGCGACCGACCCGGCCTTCGCCTGGGGTTTCTACGGCCACCGGCTCCACCTCTATCGCCGGACCCAGCCGCACCCAGGGTTCGCGATCCTCCGGCGCTGGGCCGACCGGATGTCCAGGGGGGCGTTCGTCGTCACCTCCAACGTCGATGGCCATTTCCAGCGCGCCGGCTTCAGCCCCGAGCAGGTCCTAGAGGTTCACGGGACGATCGACGGAATGCAATGCACTCGCCGGTGCGGCGTTGGGATCTTTCCAGCCAAGCCGTTCGAGGTGCACGTCGATGAGACGACCTTCCGCGCCTCCGAGCCGCTGCCCACCTGCCCAAACTGCGACGCGGTGGCGCGACCGAACATCCTGATGTTCGGCGACTTTGACTGGGACGGTTCGCAGTCTGCCGCGCAGGCCAACCGCTTGAACGCCTGGCTCCGGTCGCTCGCCGGGGCACGTCTGGCCATCGTCGAGTGCGGCGCGGGCCTGGCGATCCCGACAATCCGGCGGTTCTCCGAGCAAATCGTCCGGCAATACGGCGGTACCCTGATCCGGATCAACCCGCGCGAGCCGGATGTCCCCGCCGGCCAGGTCGCACTGGCGAGGGGCGCCCTCGCGACCCTCCTGGCCCTTGACGAAAAATGTCCCCTCAAAGATCCTTGATCAACTCGTCCGCCCGACCACCCATGCCATCGAGGCCCCCGATCTGGTGGGAGGCTGTTCGGAAAAAAATGAAGTCGGTGATTTCGCCTCTCAGTCTGGGACAGCCGCCCTTGGCCGGCTCAACGGCGGCCAGCCGAAGACGGCTGTCCGACAGGGAAACCACTGCTCTCGCTTCCAATCGCTCCTTACTTCGGGATCGTGTGCAACGCGCCGACCTCGGCTTGACAACCCGACAATTCGGCGTAGTCTACTCTGCTGATGGGAAGAGTCCCGCCGCGGGAGTCCGCCCCGCTGACCCCCCGGCCGGTCCAGGAACTGTGTCCCACCACCTCAACCTTGGATGAGGGCGCCATGGATCGACGCATCCTTGTGGTGGATGACAGCGAGCTGACCTGCCAGCACCTTTCACAACTGCTGGCGCTGCCCGGCCGTCAGATCAAGGTGGCGCACGACGGGACCACCGCGCTGGAATTGCTGGTCGAGCGGAACTTCTCGCTGGTCCTGACCGACCTCGGCCTGCCCGGCATCCACGGCCTCGAACTGATCCGCGAGATCCGCGAGCGCGACCTGCCGGTCACGGCGATCGTGATGACCGGCAACGCCTCGATCGACTCAGCCGTCGCGGCGATGAAGCTCGGCGCGTACGACTATCTCACCAAGCCGATCGATGCGGTCCGCCTCGAAGTCCTGGTCGAGCAGGCGCTGGAGGACCGCAAGCTCCTGGACGAGGTCGCGGCGATCCGCCAAGGCTTGCAGCAGCGCTACGCCTTCCACAACCTGCTGGGCAAGAGCTCCCGGATGCGCGACGTCTTCGCGCGGGTGGCGCGGGTGGCCTCGTCCGCCTGCACGGTCCTGATCACCGGCGAGACGGGGACCGGCAAGGAGCTGGTTGCTCAGGCGATCCACTACACCGACGCCACCCGGCGCGGGCCGCTGGTCGCGGTCAACTGCGCGGCGCTGCCTGAGCCGCTGCTGGAGAGCGAGTTTTTCGGCCACGAACGGGGGGCTTTCACCGGCGCCGACCGCCAGAAGAAAGGGCGTTTCGAGCAGGCCAAGGGCGGCACTCTCCTGCTCGACGAGATCGGCGAGCTGCCGCTGGGGATGCAGGCCAAGCTGCTCCGCGTCCTCCAGGACGGGACTTTCGAGCGTGTCGGCGGCTCCGAGGTGATCCAGGCCGACTGCCGTATCCTCGCCGCGACCAACCTGAACCTGGCCGAGGCGGTCGCCGTCGGTCGGTTCCGCGAGGACCTCTACTATCGGCTCAACGTCGTCGCGATCGAGTTGCCTCCGCTCCGCGAGCGGCCCGAGGACATCCCGCTCCTCGTTAACCACTTCCTCCAGCGGCTCCAGGAGCGTCGGCTGCCCGCGAAGACCTGCTCGCGCGAGACCCTGTCGCGGCTGACGTGCTTCGACTGGCCGGGCAACGTCCGCGAGCTGGAGCACGTCATCGAGCAAATGGTTGTCACCACCCCCGGCCCGATCATCGAGCCCGTGAACTTACCCCCCCAGATCGTCTCGACCCGCGAGGAGCCGTTTAGCCTCGACTTCGACCTCCACCGGCCGCTCCAGGCAATCACCGAGGAGCTGACCGAACGGGTCGAACGCGCCTACTTGCAGCGCGTCCTCGAACGCTATCGCGGTCGGATCGACCGCTGCGCGGCACATTGCGGGCTGTCACGGCGGAGCATCAGCGAGAAGCTCCGCCGCTACCGGATCGACAAGGCCGACTTCAAGAGCAATGTCGCCCGCCGCAAGGAGATCGCCCTGGGCGAATCGGTCTGATCCCGCCTCAACAACGCGTAATTCTAACAGATTCTGTCTCTCTGTCCAGGATTGATGACTAAAGTCACAATCGTTTCCTCCACGGCCACTGAAGTGAAGTGGCGTGGGTTCCACGGAGTCAAACCCGGAGTTTGCTGACGTCCCTCCCGTGCTCCCGATCTCCCTCCCCTTTTCAGGTACTGATTGGCGTTGATCACTTCCCCGGGCATGAGTCCGAAATTGCCGTTCAGGCAGAGGCCGCCGTCGGTCACCACAATGGCACCGTTGAGGTTCGCCGCTGCCTCGCTTAGCACGAACAGCGACAGGTTGACCACGTCCTCGATTGTGCCGAGGCGTCGCAGGGGGATCGCCTGCTTGAGCCGGATGCCGACCTCGCCGGCGAAGAGGCGACGCGCTCCCTCGGTGTCGCCGATCGGGCCGGGAGCAATCGCGTTGACCCGGATGCCCTGGGGGCCCCACTCGACGGCCAGGGTGGCGCGTCAGCGCATCGACGGCGGCCTTCGCCGCCGCGACGTGCAACTGGCCGGGGGTCCCGCCGTAGTGCAGGGTGGCGCTGATGTTGAGGATCTGGCCACCGTGGTCGCGCATCCAGGCGTGATAGGAGGCGCGGGAGACATGCCAGGTCCCCTTGGCGTCGATGTCCAGAACCGTGCCGAACCCGTGGGACGAGAGGTCGGCCGAGGGGCAGAGGAAGTTGCCCGCGGCGCCGTTGACCAGGATGTCGAGTCGGCCCAGGTCCTCCAGCACGCGGGCGATCGCCGCCTCCACCTGCGGGGGCTGGCGCACGTCGGCGACCAGAGGCAGGCAGCGCAGACCCGTTGTCCCGGCGATCGTCGCCGCCGTCAACTCCAGGTGCTCCGGCTTCCGGCTGAGCAGGGCAGTGCGCGCCCGTGTGCCGCCAGTGCCTCGGCGATCCCTCGGCCGATGCCCGTCCCGCCGCCGGTAACGAGGGCGACCCGATCTCGGAACAAGTCGTCGCGAAAAATGCTCATGAGACGGCCCTGCGTAAGGGTGGAGTCAGGATCGGCCTGGTCGAGACCCCTCGCCCAAGGCAATGCCACGCCATTCTATGCCGCGGGACCTTCCGGGGCGAGTCTGGCGGCCTCGACCCTCGCCTCTGCGATGACCGTCAAGAGCCGCTGCAACTCACCCGAGGGGTCGCGGAACCAGTCGGGGCTCCAGAGGCGGTGGATGCGCCAGCCGAGTGATTCGAGGACCCGCCGCCGGAGATGATCGCGGTCGGCGCCGAGCGGGCGCCGTGGTAGCTCGGCCCGTCGCACGCGATCCCCAGCACGTACCGCCCCGGCCGATCGGGATCGACTACGGCCAGGTCGAGCGCGAACCCGGCGGAGCCGACCCGTGGCTGGACCTGATAACCCGAGGCCGTCAGCGCCGCGCACACGGCCTCCGCAACTGCGGAATTGGGGGCCGAGTCGGTCTCGCCCAGCGAGTCCAGACGGCCGGTCTGAGCGAAGGCGAGAAACGTCTTCAGGGCACGCACGCCCCACGCTCGGCTCCGCCCCGTGTCGATGTCGTCGGCGGTCAAGTTCGTGAAGACCTCGCAGCGGAACCGGGCGCGGGTGATGAGGACGTTCAACCGCCGCTCGCCGCCTTCCCCGTTGAGCGGCCCGAAGTTCATCGTCAGGCTCCCCTCGACCGTGCGCCCGTAGCCGACGCTGATGAAGATCACGTCGCGTTCGTCTCCCTGCACGTTCTCGAGGTTCTTGAGGAAGAAGGGCTCAGGCCGGTCCGGCGCGAAGAACGGCTCGCACGAGGGGTCTTCGGCGCGGAGCCGTTCCAGAGGCTCCTGGATCGCCCGCACCTGCGCCATGCTGAAGGCCGCCACGCCGAGCGTCAGGCACGCGCCTGGGGGCCGGCCGAGCTGAACGCGGGCGTGCTCCATGACGGCTTGCGCGACCGCCTCGGCCTCGCCCGGGTTGGTGCGGGTTCCCCCCCGATCGTAGGTCGTCCGCGGCAGGTGGCGAAGGACCAGCCCGGCATCGCGCCGGTCGGCGTCGGGGCTGGGGAAGACGATCAGGCAGTCGTCGTAGAACTCGCGGTTGGACACGGCGATCAGCGACTCGTGACGACTCCGGTAATGCCATCGGAGCATCCGCTCCGGCGCCCTTGCGCGACGAACAGGCCGAGGATGCTCTCAACGTCGGCGGCCGTCTCCTCCTCGTCGTCTCCCTCGGCATCCCCCGTCAGGCGGTCGAAGAAGCTCGTCGGCGGCAACTGGCGGCTGTCGCCGACGACGACCGCCTGCCGGCCCCGCAGGAGCGTGCCCAGGGCCGCGATCGGCCGGACCTGGCTCGCTTCGTCGAAGATGATCAGATCGAACCGGGGCGCACCCGGGGCCAGGTAGGCGGCCACGGAGAGCGGGCTCATCAGGAACACGGGCGTGATCGCCCGAACCGCGTCGCCGGCGCGGGCCAGGAGCTGCCGGACCGACATGTGGCGCGTCTTTTTGGCGAACTCCCGCCGGAGAAGGGAGAGCGGGACGTCTCCCTCTTGGCGGGGCAGGTTCCGTCGGTGCTCGCGGACGAGCCTCGCCCGGTTGTGGGCGAGCGCCCGCCGGTCGAGTGTACAGAAGAGGTCGATCGCGTGCTCCTGGTTCCGCCCCTCGAACTCGACCAGCGCCGGACGCTCTCGGCAGGCCGCCCTCAACAACCCCTCGTACCAGTGATGAAGGAAGGCACGGACGAGAGACTGCCTCGCCTCCGGCCATGACTCGGCCAGCTCCACGACGGCGGCCAGCCCCTCGCCCCGGCAGCGTTCGGCCAGACGATTGAAGGCGATCAGCGTTTCCAGGTCCTTGATCTTGCCGGACCAGGTCTCCAGGAGTGCCGCTTGCTCCTCGAAGGTCAGGGCGTCGAGGTCGCCCGCGCCTTCGGGCGTGTCGGCCCCTTCGAATTCCAGGAGCGCCAGGAGTGCGCGTCGCGCGCCGCGGTGGGCAATGAGGGCGGCCTCGAGGGACCGGATCAGGGTCTCCAGCCCGGTGACGGTCGGGGAGCCGGCCAGGAAGTCGAGCAGCCCTCTCGGGAGCCGCTGGTCTCGGAGATCGAGGTGGAGCCGGTGCATCCCTTCCGCCAGGGCGCGAGCGCCTCCCAGTGCGAGCGCTCGCCCTGCCAGCGCCGGCCAAAGAGCCGGGCGGCGAGGGGCTCGTGCCGACGGACCACGTCCCGGTGCCGCCGGGCCGTCAGCACGGCGTCGATCAGCCCGAGTTGCTCGTCGATGTCCTGGGGAGGGAGGGCGCGACAGAGGGTCACCAGACGGAATCGCGCCCTCCGATAATCCCCTGAAAGGGACCGCCACCAGTGGCGCCCGTAGGCGTTCAGGGCTTGTCGCGTCTCCAGCGGATCCTGTTCCCACGCCTCGGGAATGAGGGTCGCGGCGTGACGGTGGCGGAGGTCGGCCAGTGCCGTGCCGGCATCGAGCAACTCCTGGATATCGTCGCGGCGCGCGAGCCACTCACCGCTCCGGAACTGGGCCCCTTGCCAAGGGGCCACCTCCATCGCCCACCGCGCGGCCCGGAGGAGCATCTCGCTCGCGGCTCGGGTGGAGGCCACCGGCAGGCGGAGGAAGCGGGCGAGGTCCGCCGCGGCATCGCGCAGCGCCGCCGTCGCGAGTCGAGCCTCCCGCACCCGCTCGCGAAACCGATCATCGTCGCCTGGCAGCAGGGCCGTACGACGGCTCTCCCGGAACGGGTGGGCGCGGAGGTCCCCGACGGCAACCAGGCGGGCCTTGAGCCGCTCGACCAGCGCCAGGCGATCCTGGAACTCGTGACCCGTCCACGATTCCACTGCGGGGAGATCCAGCCGGGGCAGGGGCTCTTCCTCTGGGCCCGCCCGGAGCCGGAGCAACTCGCCGATCGCCTGGTGGGGGGTGACGCCGCTCCGGCCGATCGGCGTGTTGACGGCCTCGCAGTAGGCGTTGAGCCGGTCGCGCGTCACGCCCAGCAACCGCAGGTCGTTCGCCGCCGGCCCGGAGGCAAGTCGCCCGAGCCCCAGCGTCCGGCGGAGCTGATCGAGCACGGACTTCTTGCTGATCTTGTGGCTGTGCAACTCCAGGCAGGCGTCGCCCAGGCCCACGGCGTCGAGTCGGTGTTTGACGACCTCCAGCGCCGCCTGCTTCTCGGCGACGAAGAGGACCGACTTGCCCCGGCCGATCGCCTCGGCGATCAGGTTCGTGATCGTCTGCGACTTGCCTGTGCCGGGCGGCCCCTGGATGACCAGGTTGCGTCCCCGAAACACGTCGAGGAGGGCCAGCGTCTGCGAACTGTCCGCGTCCACGACGTGATGGACGTCCTCGGGCGCCAGGCGGCGATCGAGGTGCTCGTCGGCGCCGATCGCGGCGCGGCTCGCGGAAGCCGTCCTGGAGCAGTGCCCGGAGGATCGGGTGCTCGCTCGGCCGGGAGCCCTCCGGCCAGTTGGCCTCGTCGAGGTCGCGGTACATGAGGAACTTGCTGAACGAGAAGAACCCGAGCGCGATCGCGTCGCGCTCGACCGCCCAGCGGGGTCGGTGGCTCACGGCTGCCTCCACCGCTCCGAAGTAGGACTCGACCTCCACCTCATCGCCGTCGGGCAGTTCCGGGAGGACGATCCCATACGCCGTCCTCATCTTCTCGGTCATCGAGAGGTTGCTCTCAATCTCCTCGTCACCAGCACGGAGGAAGAACCGCTCGCGCGCGCCGGGCCGCTCCAGCGCCACGGGGATGAGGATCAGCGGGGCGCGGAGGGCCCTCGCGCCGGGCACCGCCTCGTGCCATCGGAGCATTCCGAGGGCCAGGAACAGCGTGTTGACGCCCCTCTCTTCGAGCGAGGCGCGGGCCGCATAGGAGATCGTCAGGAGGCGCGCCTGCAACGAGTCGGGGAGCAGGGTGGTCTGGAGCCCGAGATCGGCCCGTCCCTGCTGGGGAGGGGCGAGCGCCCCCGCCTGGTCCGCCTCCGACGCGGGCAGGAAGGCCAAGTGCCGCCTCTCCCGGACCAGGGAGTGAAAGAGCCTGGCGGACGACGCGCCGACGATCTCCAGGCCCCGCGCCTGCGCGGGCGATAGTTCAGCAACAGGTTGCGCAGGCTCAGGTCGAGCAGGTCTTTCCGCTCGGATTGGAGCCGGGAGGCGATGGTATCCTCGGTGTTCGACATCATGTCGGCCACTGCACCTCGACGCGGACAGGCCTTGGGCGCGATGCCCCGAGGGCCGATGACGGATCCCTCCGCGACCGGTCGGATCTCCCTCGACCCTCAGCCTTTCCGGGTCGCTTCATCAAGCCCTCGACCCAGTTTGCCCGAATGATCGGGCCGCGAGATACCGCTCGCCAGGATGGTCGTATGGTAACAAGCGCAACCGATGTCCGCGACCCGAATGCAGGGGCATCCTGAGGCGCTCATACTCAGGCGAGCTGGAGTGTGATGCGACGTTTGCGCTGAGGCGACTCAAGCTCAGATCAGTTATGGAGGCGCGGGGCGGAAGTGGGCCGAGCTGAAGGTCTCCGGGGCAGGGTACCGCCGCGAAGGCCGCAAGGGCCTTGGCATCGCGGCGGGAACCTCGTTATAGTCACGGGAGATGATCGGGCATATGGCCTTTCGACCCAGGATCCACGCAACGAGCCGGGGTGATTTCGTTATTGTGAGAGGCCCTGTGCCACGGGAGGGGACGTCGATGCCTTCGATCCTCCGAAGGCGGGCGGTCTGGTCGGTGACGACGCTCGTCCTGCTGTGGGGTTTTGGTTCGCTTCCGGCGGCCGGCCAGGGGGAGGCCGAGGCGCTTTCGGCGAGCTTCCGCAAGGCAGCGCGACAGGTCTTGGCGGCCGTGGTGACGGTCCGGCCCGCCGGGATTCCGGGCCCGTTCGTGCTCGCGCCACCACGATTCATCGTCCCGGGCACGCCTGAGCCGATGCCCTTGCCGCGCGAGTCGGGAGGATCAGGTGTCGTGATCGACGCCGCCAAGGGATACATTTTGACGAACGACCACGTCGTGCAAGACGCCCCGCGCGTCGTCGTGACGCTGCCCGATGGCCGCGAGCGGACCGCCACGCAGGTCCGCCGTGACCCGAAAAGCGACCTGGCGCTGGTCGTCATCGACGGCAAGGGGCTGACCCAGGCCGACTGGGGCGACTCCGACGCGCTTGACACGGGCGACTGGGTTCTGGCGATCGGCCAGCCTTTCGGGCTATCCCAGACGGTGGCCGCCGGGATCGTCAGCGGTACGTCGCGCGGGAGCGGCGCGACGATGTCCGGAGACCTGATCCAGACCGACGCGGCGATCAACCCCGGCAACTCAGGTGGCCCGCTGGTCAACCTCAAGGGTGAGGTGGTCGGGATCAACGTCGCGCTCAAGACGCTCGGCGGGGACTCTGCAGGGATGGGCTTCGCGGTCCCGGCCACCCGGGCTCGCCGGGTCGCGGCCGACCTGGCGGAGTTCGGTCGCGTCCGCCGCGCTTACCTCGGTCTCCAGATCGGCCCGATCGATCCCGCGACGGCCGAGCGGATCGGCCAGCCCGACGCGTTGGCGATCAACGGTGTTGCCCCCGACAGCCCCGCCGCCGAGGCGGGTCTGCGCCGCGGCGACATCCTCATGGCCTTGCAGGGTCAGCCCATCAAGGGGCTGGGCGCCTTCCAGGCCGCCATCGAGGTCGCACCGCCGAGCGAGCCGCTGACGCTGATGATCGACCGCGACGGCGAGCGCCGCGAGGTTGAGGTTCGCCCCCGGCCGCAGCCCGAGCCGTTCGGCCCACCCGCTCGCAACCCGCGGCCGCTCCGAGATCGCCCGAGACGCCCGACGACCTCCGAACCGGCTCCGCCGCCGCTGGGCGACGAGCGCTCGGCCGATCGCATTCAGCCGTTTTGATCGCGGCGTGGCCCCACGGGAACAAGCAGACCCGGATAATCGACGCGGGGCGTGCCCATGAACCGAGATAGGCCCCCGTCCAAGGATTGGACTCCCTACCCCGCAGATCGTGACGTGATGGAAGGGCCTCGATGAAACGCCGCATCCTGGTGGTTGAAGACGACCTGTTGTGTCGCGAGCATCTCTGCAAGATCCTCGAAGCGGACGGATTCGAGATCGAGACAGTCGGCGAGGGCGGTACGGCGCTCGACGCCGCCCGCGCGCGGCTGTTCCACCTGATGATCACCGACCTGCAATTGCCCGACATGAACGGGATCAAGCTGCTGACGACCGTCCGCGCCGAGAAGCTCCCGTTTGGCGTGATCATCATGACCGCCTACGGCGACACCCAGGTGGCGCTCGAGGTGATGAAGACCGGCGCGGATGACTTCATCGCCAAACCGCTCGAGGCCGATCACCTCCGGTTCGTGGTCCAGCGCATCCTGGAACGTCGCCGGTTGATCGACGAGCTTGAGCAGCTCCGCAAGCAGATGCGCGAGGACTATAGCTTCCACAACATCGTATCCAAGAGCCCGAAGATGCGGAAGATCTTCGACCTGATCGAGCAGGTCGGGCCGCTCGGCTCGACCGTCCTGATCTACGGCGAGACCGGGACGGGCAAGGAACTGATCGCGAAGGCGGTCCATACCGCCGACACCCGCCGCCAGGGGCCGTTCGTCGCGCTGAACTGCGCGGTCCTGCACGACGGGCTCTTGGAGAGCGAGCTGTTCGGCCATGAGAAGGGCGCGTTCACCGGCGCCGACCGGCGCAAGAAGGGCCGATTCGAGCTCGCCGACGGCGGCACGCTCTTCCTGGACGAGGTCAGCGACGTCTCCCCGGCCATGCAGGCCAAGCTCCTCCGTGTCCTGCAATCGGGGATGTTCGAGCGGGTCGGCGGGACCGAGACGCTCAAGGTGGACGTCCGGATCGTCGCCGCGAGCAACAAGCGGCTCGAGGACGAGGTCAAGGCGGGCCGGTTCCGGACCGACCTGTTCTACCGCCTGAACGTGATCCGGATCGACCTGCCGCCGCTCCGGGAACGGGTCGAGGACATCCCGCTCTTGGCGATGCACTTCCTCGAGAAGCTGACCCCGATGAGCACGCCGCCGGTCACCGAGATCGACCACGAGGCGATGCAAGCGCTGCTGGCACACTCGTGGCCGGGACACGTCCGCGAACTGGAGAACGCGATCAAGGCGGCGGTCGCGATGGCCGATGGCTCGGTCATGCACCGCGACGCGCTGCCCGAGACGGTCGCCCCTCGTGCCCCCCGGCCCTCGCACTCCAGCACGCTGATCGACATCGAGCGCCCTCTGCCCGACCTGACCAACGACCTGATCGGCCGCGTCGAGCGCGACTACTTCACCCGGCTCCTGACCCGCTACAAGGGCAACGTCGCGCGATGCGCCAAGCACAGCGGCCTGTCGCGCCGGAGCGTCACCCAGAAGCTCCAGAAGTACGACCTCGACCGGACCCAGTTCAAGGACCCCGCCTTCGTCGATCCGTCCGAGGTCTGAGCGGCTGGGCGAGCGCGGTCACCTCGAAGCCGAGACCGCCGTGTTCCTTCGCCGCCATCTGAGGTCAGGCGGACCTCCGACCGGTCGATAATCTTGTCCTTCCCAAGAGCAGTCCGAACCCACTTGGGGACCCCGTTGTGAGGAGACGACCGCTTCTCGATAACGGTCGTTTACGAGAAGGCTTGCATGATGCCTGAGAGGCAACGAGAGCGTCGTCATCTCGGCTTCTCGAAAACTCTTCTCGAAATGGACTTCTTGGAATGGCCGTAGTTAAGATGGGTTTCGAGATGACCACATTAGGTGCTCCCATGCTGATTGGTTACGCGCGTGTTTCCACCGACGATCAGGACCTGGCGCTCCAGACAAACGAGCTGCGGAGGACGGGCTGTGGACGGACTGTCTCGGACAAGACGTCCGGCACGAAGCCGGACCGCGCCGGGCTCGCCGAGTCGTTGTCCCATCTCCGCCGGGGCGACGTGCTGGTCGTCTGGAAGCTGGATCGCCTGGGACGCACTGTGAAGGGACTGATCGAGCTCGTCGGAGAGCTGGCCGAACGCGGGGTGCAGTTCCGCAGCCTCACCGACGGCATCGACACGACGACACCGGCCGGTCGCCTCTGCTTCCACGTCATGGCGTCTCTGGCGGAAATGGAATGCGAGCTGATCTCCGAGCGCACTCGGGCGGGTCTGACGGCGGCGCGAGAACGGGGGCGGGTCGGGGGGCGTCAGCGAAGGATGACGCCGGGCAAGGTGGAATCGGCCCGCCGACTTTTGGCCGGGGGCATGCCCCCCAGGACGTAGCGCGGAACCTCGGCGTCTCCATCCCGACTCTCTACCGCTGGGTACCTGCCGGCGCCGATCATGAACCCCAAACCCACTTCGAGTCTCCCGATCGCCTACCGCGAAGCGGAACCGGCCGCGCTGGGCGACGCCGTGCCGCGGGGGTGCTCGCCGTCGAAGGGGAGGACGTGCGAGAGAGGATCGATTGGATCGTGGTCGAAGAGCCGCTGGAGATCCGGGCCGGGGGCCCCGGCCAAGAGCCGATCAGCTTGGCCGTGACCATGAGAACTCCTGGGGATGAGCGCGAGTTGGCTGTTGGTTTCCTCTACTCCGAGGGGCTGCTCTTGTCACCCGGCGACGTCTCCTCGGTGAGGGTCCCCTCATCGAATCGTGGAGGTGGGTCCTGCAACGTAGTTCAGATTGTGCTGGCGAGACCCTTCAACAGCGCGAAGTTGAGGCGGAACTTCTTCGCGACCTCCAGTTGCGGCATCTGCGGCAAGGCGAGCCTCGACCAAATCGCCGTCCGCTGTCCGCTGGTCGGACCGGGACCGGTGATCGGCAGGTCGATACTCGTCGGCTTGCCCGGCGGCTGAGAGCCGCCCAGGCCATCTTCGACCGTACTTGGGGCTTGCACGCCGCGGGCCTGTTTGACGCAGGAGGCCGCCTGCTCGCTCTCCGTGAGGACGTGGGCCGGCACAACGCCGTCGACAAGCTGGTCGGTCGCGCCTTTCTCGATGGAGAGGTGCCGCTCACCGGGCGCATCCTCCTGGTCTCGGGTCGGACCAGCTTCGAGATCCTCCAGAAGGCCGCCGTCGCGAGTGTTCCGATCGTGTGCGCGGTCTCGGCGCCTTCGAGCCTGGCGGTCTCCGTCGCCGATCGCCTGGGGATCACCTTGGTCGGCTTTCTGAGGGGATCAGGCTTCAACATCTACACGCACGCGGAACGGATCGACCTCAGCCGGTGACGGTACTGAGGGGAGGAGCGACGTGTCCCATCCGGTTGGCAAACCATCGACGACGGTCGAAAGCCCGACGAATGCAGAGCCCTCCGCTCCGCCCGTCGAGACGGCGCGGGTTGACGTGCGTCCCTACCATCACCCCGCGGCCGGCTTTGGCGCCATTGCGAGTACGATCAAGCATGTCGTGCATGAGATGGGCGTCCTGCGAGTGCGTCCACGCTCCTGAAGATCAACCAAGCCGAACGGCTTCGACTGCCCGGGCTGCGCCTGGCCCGAGCCCGACGTCGGGCACCGCTCGCATGCCGAGTTCTGCGAGAACGGGGCGAAGGCCGTCGCCGACGAGGCGACCACCCGGCGCGCTGACGCCGGACTTCTTCGCGGACATGGTCGGTCGCCGCGCCTGCTCGAACAGTCCGACCACTGGCTCGGACCAGCAGGGGCGGCTCGACCCGAGCCGATGCTCCTGCCCGGAGGGGGCGGCCCACTACGAGCCGATCTCCTGGGACGACGCCTTCGCGCTCATCGCGCGCGAGCTGCGCGGCGCTCGACTCGCCCGACGAGGCGGTCTTCTACACCTCCGGCCGGACCAGCAACGAGGCCGCGTTCCTCTACCAGCTCTTCGCCCGCCAGCTCGGCACGAACAACCTGCCCGACTGCTCGAACATGTGCCACGAGTCGAGCGGCGTCGGCCTCGGAGCGTCGATCGGCGTCGGCAAGGGGACGGTCTCAGCTCGAGGACTTCGCGCGCGCCGACGCGATCTTCGTCGATCGGCCAGAACCCGGGCACGAACCACCCGCGCATGCTCACCACGCTGCGAGGCCGCGGCGCGGCGCGGCTGCCAGATCGTCAGCATCAACCCGCTGCACGAGGCGCGCCCTCGACCGCTTCGCCCACCCGCAGGACGTCCGCGACCTGCTCGGCAGGCGGCACGGCCATCGCCGAGCTGTACCTCCACGTCCGGGTCGGCGGCGACGTCGCGCTCTCAAGGGGGTCATGAAGGCGCTGCTCGAGGAGGAGCGCCGGCGCCCGGCCAGGTGCTCGACCGGGCCTTCATCGCCGAGCACACCGACGGGTTCGACGCGTCTTGCCGCGCGCGCTGGACGCGGTGCCGCTGGGACGAGCTCGTCGAGCAGAGCGGCGTCGACCGCGCCGCGATCCGGCGGGCGGCGCGGCGTCTACGTCGAGGCCGCAGCGCATCATCGCCTGCTGGGCGATGGGGCTCACGCAGCACAAGCACGGCGTCGCCAACATCCAGGAGATCGTCAACCTGCTCCTGCTGCGCGGCAACATCGGCAAGCCGGGCGCGGGGCTCTGCCCGGTGCGCGGGCACAGCAACGTGCAGGGCGACCGCACGATGGGCATCTACGAGCGGCCCTCGGCCGATGTTCCTCGACCGCCTCGGCAGCGGCGTTCGGCTTCGAGCCGCCGCGCGCGCCACGGCCTCGACACGGTCGCGGCGATCCAGGCGATGCACGACGGGCCGCGTCCGCGTGTTCTTCGCGCTCGGCGGCAACTTCCTCTCCGCGACGCCCGACACCGCGCTACACCGCCGAGGCCCTGCGCGCGCTGCCGGCTGACCGCGCAGGTGTCGACCAAGCTCAACCGCTCGCACCTCGTCACCGGGCGCGGGCCGCTGATCCTGCCCTGCCTCGGCCGCACCGAGCGCGACCTGCAGGCGGCCGGCCCCCAGTTCGTCACCGTCGAGGACTCGATGGGCATGGTCCATCGCTCGCAGGGCGGCCTGGCGCCGGCCTCGGAGCACCTGCGCAGCGAGCCGGCGATCGTCGCCCGGCTCGCCCGTGCCACCCTCGGGCCCGAGTCGGGCGTGCGATTGGGACGAGCTGGTCGCCGACTACGACCGCATCCGCGACCAGATCGCCGCGGTCGTCCCCGGCTTCGAGGACTTCAACCCGCGCGTGCGCCAGCCCGGCGGATTCGTGCTGCCGAACGCCGCCGCGCGCCCGCAGTTCACGACCGCGACGGGCAAGGCGCGCTTCACCGTCCAGCCCATTCCGCGGATTGCGCTGGCCCCCGGCCAGTTGCTGATGACGACGATCCGCAGCCACGACCAGTTCAACACGACGATCTACGGGCTCGACGACCGCTACCGCGGCATCTACGGCGAGCGACGGGTCGTGTTCATGAACCCCGCCGACGTCAGCGGCGCTCGGGCTGGTCGACGCAGCAGGTCGTGGACCTGGTCGGCGAGTTCCGCGGGGAACGTCGCGTCGCCTCCCGATTCATCGTGGTCCCCTACGACATCCCGCGCGGCTGCGCCGCCACCTACTTCCCCGAGGCGAACGTGCTCGTCCCCGTCGACGATTACGCCGACGGCAGCCGCACGCCCGCCTCGAAGTCCGTGGTCATCCGGGTCGTCCCGGCCAGGACGCCCGAAAGGAACGAATCATCGTCATGAGAAGGCCGGATAGGATTGCTCAAGGAGGCAGTATGGCTGGCCAACGTCCAGTGGAACGCCCTGTGTCAGCAGATCGGTAATCGCCGTCACCCGGAACGAGTGCGGCGACAGCCGGGCGGGTAGCCCGGCATCCTTGAGCCGTCCGCTTGACCAGCTCGCAAATCGCTTTCGTGGTGAGGGCATTGCCGGTCAGTTGCTTGGTTTTCAGCACCGTCGAGCGGAACAGCGGTCTATCCTTGGATTCCGCCCGAATGCCCGCCGCCTCGAAATAAGCCAGAATAGGCTCATCCGGGATTCCAGGCGGTGATGTCGGAACGACCTCTCGGGGGGTACAATCCGTCGTCATCGTCATCTTTTCTTGGTTCCCTGCATGCACGCCCCCTTCAAACTGCAAGGTCACCGACGGTGGTCAACATCCAGAACCTCATCGACGATCTCAAAGTGTTTCGAGCGAGGAGTTTCGCAAGAGCAGTTGCCCCTGTATTTGGGATTCTTCGAGTTCGTTCACAACGTCCGAAAGCGGGGTAAGGCGCTCCTGGGAGCCTTGATCAGACTCTTGGTCAAGGAGCCGCCTGGAATCCCGGATGAGCCTTCAGCCGACCCTGCAGACGAAGCACTTCAGGTATTCGGTCTCCAGGCACGAGGCCGAGACGGGGTGGTCGGGCGCTTGGCCGCGCTGTGCGAGGATCTGGATCGGTCGGCCCGAGAGCTCGGCCACCTGCCCGAGCAGATCGGCGAAAAGGCCTCGATCGACGAGCCCTGAGCATGAGCAGGTGACCAGCACGCCGTCGGGCTCCAAGACGTCGAGTGCCGCGAGGTTGAGCCGCAAGTAGCCCTTCAGCGCGTCCTCAACGCCGCGCGGATGCCGCGCGAACTTGGGTGGGTCGCAAATCACGACCCCGAACCGCTCACTCCGGCGCGAAGCATCTCCAGGGTCTCGAAGACGTCGGCCGCTTCGAACCGCGGCCGCGCTCAGATGGTTGATCACGGCATGGTGCCGCGCGATCTCGATGAACGTCGAGGAGCTGTCGATGCCCAGGACCGACGCCGCGTCGCCGTGCCTCAGCGCGTTCAGCGCGAACCCTCCTGTGTAGCAGAAGAGGTCGAGGACGCGCTTCCCCCGACAGAGGACGGCGACGGCCTTGCGGTTCTCGCGCTGATCGAGATAGAAGCCGGTCTTCTGGCCGCCCTTGAGGTCCACCCAGTAGGTCAGGCCATTCTCGGAGACCTCCACCGGGGCGGTCGGCAGCGTGCCGAAGAGGGCCTCTTCCGGGACATGCAGTCCCTCCTGCTCGGCCGTGCCGCGCTCCGGCCGCGACAGGATGCCTTCGGCTCCCGTCTGCTCGGCCAAGAGCCGGGCCAGGACGTCGCGGCGCTCGAACAGCGCCAGGCTCGTGAACTGGACAACCAGCCAGCGATCGAAGCGATCGACCGTCAGCCCCGAGAGCCCGTCCCCCTCGCTGGAGACGACGCGAAAGCCCGCGCCGGGGCCGCCGAGGCCGAGCACGTCGCGGCGCAAGCGGATCGCGGCGGCCAGCCTCTCGGTCCAGAACGCCTCGTCGAGCGGCCCATTATCCCAGCGATAGAGCCGGACCCGGATCGCGCTATGGGGATTGAACAGCCCTCGGGCGAGAAACTGCCCCTCGTGGCTGAAGACCTCCACCTCGGCCCCCGATCCCGGCTCCCCTTCCACGCGACCAATCGAGGTGACGAACAGCCAGGGGTGCCGGGCGAAGAACGGACGCGCCCGGCGCGGTTTCACAATGACTCGGGGGAGGCTCTTTGCGGCTATCATTCGGCGCGGCTGGCCGCTTCGAACTCGGCGAGATAGGCCAGGGTCCGGTCAAGCTGGTTCTTGAGGTGTCGGACCCGGAGCAGGCTCCGGACTCGACAGAGCAGCTCGACCTTGTTGACCGGCTTGGTCAAAAAGTCGTCGGTCCCGGCCTGCACGCCGCGCTCGAAGTCGGCGGCCTCGTTCAGCGCCGTGACCATCAGAATGAGCAGATCCTTGGTCGCGGGATTGGCCCGCAGCTTGCGACAGACCTCGAACCCCGACAGCCGCGGCATCATCACGTCGAGCAACAACAAGTCGGGGGCAAACTCGTGCACGACGCGCAGGGTCTCCTCGCCGTCGAACGCGGTCCGGAGTTCGCAGTCGAAGTTGCTCAGATACGCCTCCAGCAGCTCGACGTTCTGGAGGTTATCGTCGGCGATCACGATCTTCGGGGGACCTTTCGAAAGATCCAAATCAGGGTCTCCTGAGATTCCGACCGGCTGCGCCCGAAATCCCCTAAAGGTGTCGCTGTCACGCAAGGCTCGAAGGACAGATGGGACGGAGTCGGAGTTGCAGCGTCATCGAGTGATGATTCTACCCGCACGGTCGCCGCGCCGGAATCGGAATTGTCGCCGATCCCATCGAACCGTCGTACCGCCCGAGCGCCTCCCCCCAGGCGAGGACCGGTTAGCATTCATGGATGTGTGATTGGCGATCTGTGACAGTCGTCGCTTGCCGTACCCCGTGGGGATGATAAAATAGCTGAAGAACGCGTTGCTCTCCCTGAGAGATCGGCTCTCTTTGGACGCGACACGTGCCCTCTCCGTTGCGAGGAGGCCCGTCCGTGCCCTTGCGTGAAATCGACCGCCAGTTAATTGACCGTTGTCTGCGGAAGGAACCCGGCGCCTGGAACGATTTCGTCGAACGATACATGGGCCTCATCTACCATGTCATCCAACATGCCGCTCACGCCCGCAGTATTGTGCTGAATGCCGCGGACACCGAGGACATCGCCGCCGAGATCTTCCTCCAGATCGTCGATGACAACTATGCCACGCTCCGATGGTTCAAGGGAGCCAGCTCGCTCCCGACCTATCTGACCGTGGTGGCGCGGCGGATCTGTGTCAAGGAGTTGATCAAGCGCCATCGAGAGGCTGAGCTCGGCCACGCGCACGCCCACCGGGCAGGTCTGAACGAAGGGCAGGCCGCCGAGACCGAGGCGATCGCCTCGGTCGAGGAGGTCGAGCGGATGCTCGAACACCTGTCCGAGCGCGAGGCCGAGGTTATCCGGCTCTATCATTTGCAGTATCAGAATTACCGGCAGATCGCCAAGCACCTCGGGATTCCCGAGAACTCGGTCGGTCCCATCCTGACGAAGGCTCGGCAACACCTGCGTCGGCACACCGAGCAACGTGGCTCGACGGCCCATCCCAAGGGCGAGAACGCCCCGTCCACGTCGGGCTCCTGGCACTCACCCAATTGATACATTCCTCAGATCCCGCCTGGCTGATTCCTACCTGCCGCAGTTTTCAAATCCCAAATTTGAGTTGAGAACTCAGCAGATTGAGATTTGGAATGTCGAAACCGAGGGTCCGGCTCAGCGTTCGAGGATCGGGGACGCGGCGCTCCGCCAGGTCGTGTGCTTCGTCTTCTCGAGCTTGGGCTCGGGGGCTGTCGGGGTCGGGGCGCCGACGAACGTCTCCTTCAAGGAGGAAATCGGCGGGAGGTCCTCCGACAGCGCCACCGGTGGGCGGTCAGCCTGTGCCGAGTCATCGGACCGGTCATCCCCCGCGGCGGGCTCGCCCAAGTGCACGCCGGTCCGAGGCGCGGGCCGCGTCTCACGGATCTCGGTCGGGGCACTCTTGGCAATCCCGTATTGCTCGGCGAGGTTGACTCGGGTCAATCCCCCCGGCTGCGTATACTCCTCGAACAACTTCAGTGGGATCGGCTTGTTCAGCTCGGGAGCGCCCAACAACTTGACTTCGATCTCCAGCCTCTGGGGGACGCTGGGATTCGCTCGATCCGTTGTGAACCAGGCCAGTTTGATCTGGCCGGGCAAAATCACCGAGTTGGCCGCGCCCGCCGTCTCGCCGGGCTGGACGGGGAACTTTTTATATCCGGAGACCACCGCCCAGGCCAGGGGCGTCTTGTGCTCCTTGTCGACTCGATAAAGCCGGTTCTCCTTGATGAGTCCGCTCTCTTTGTACACGACTGTGTTTTTCTTGTAAGTCATGCCGCTAGCCCCCCGATAGCTCTGCGTCAAGGTCACGGTCTCGCCGTCTGGGGAGCTCTCCGGGTCGATCGTGATGCCGACGGCCTCGTCCGGAGTGATCTCGCGGAGGCCGAGCGCCTCGATGATCCAATCGGGCTGGAGCGGCCCTTCCAGCGGGCTCTTGCCCGAGGCATCGTAATCACAGACGTAGATCTCCTTCGGCTGACCCCGGTCGGGACGCGTCCAGAACCAGAAGCCCTTGTCGTTCGACCCGATGTCGGCCTCCTGACCCCTCCAACTGTGCAGCTCCAGCTTGAAGTTGTGGGGGCGTTCCAGGGCCAACTTACCGTCGACCGAGGGGAGATCGCGGTCGGCCATGTTGATGTTGACCGAGAGCCGGTTGGTCTTGAGACTCTCGACCAACTGTGCGTTGTGATTGATCTTCTCAATCACCTGGGCCTTGGTCAGCGGAGTGCTCGGGGGCGTGAGCGGCCCGGGCTGCGCGAGATTGCCCGTGCCACCCATCCGGCAGCCGGGCACAGCGATGAC
Organism: uncultured Planctomycetaceae bacterium; assembly: GCA_963803395.1. Classification (GTDB taxonomy): domain Bacteria; phylum Planctomycetota; class Planctomycetia; order Isosphaerales; family Isosphaeraceae; genus JAFANO01. The sequence goes on along the minus strand of CAWDND010000080.1, from coordinate 66,503 downwards.
CGCCGAGAGCGCGAGAAAAGCGTAGGCGGCTGGCCGGGCAAACTTCATGACAAACTCTCTCCCCGGTCGGACGTGCGACCGGCGCGAAAGCAACTCCTGTGACGTCCGTCCAGGGAAGGGATTCGCGACGGGAGAGCGAAGGATAACCCAATCGCACTCCTCGGGCAATCTCATCTCGATCCTGAGATCTTCCCAATTCTATCATCGGCCGCTCGCTCGGCTTAGCCTTTGAGAAAATCGTGGAGGGCGTCGAACCCCTTCTCCAGCGTGGCCAGGTCGTTCGCGAACGAGAGCCGGGCATAGCCCTCGGCGCCGAAGGCCGAGCCCATGACCAGCGCCACGTGCGCCGAGGAGAGCGCCGTCAGGCAAAATGAGGTCGAGTCGGTGATGACCTTACCTCCCAGTGTACGTCCGAGGTGGGCCGAGATGTTCATGAAGGCGTAGAACGCCCCGCCCGGCGGGATGCAGGTCACGGCGGGCAACCCGGCAACCCGCTCCAGGACGTACGACCGGCGCTTCTGGAACTGGGCCTTCATCGCGGCGACTGAGTCCTGCGGGCCGGTGATCGCCTCCAGCGCCGCCCACTGGCTAATCGAGCAGGGGTTGCTCGTCTCTTGACTCTGGATGTCGCCCATGAACTTCGCCACTGGGAGCGGGGCGACCGCCCAGCCGAGCCGCCAGCCGGTCATCGCGTACGTCTTGCTCACTCCCGAGATGGTGATCGTCCGCTCGGCCAGTCCCGGACGGAGCGTCGCGAAGCAGGTCGGCTCGGCATCACCGTAGGTCAACTGCTCGTAAATCTCGTCGGAGAGCACCCCGACCCTCTCGGTCTGGAAGACGGCATCGGCCAGCGCCTCGAGTTCCTCGCGGTCGTAGACCACCCCAGTCGGGTTCGACGGGCTATTGAGCAGCAACAGCTTGGTCCGCGGCGTGACCGCCTCGAGGAACTGGTCGGGCGTGAGCTTGAACCCGGACGCCTCGGTGGTCGGGAGCACCACGGGGATCGCCCCCGTCAACTTGACGAGGTCGGAATAACTAACCCAGTAGGGCGCGGGGATGATGACCTCATCGCCGGGATCGCACACGGCCATCAGCGCGTTGTGGATCGAGTGCTTCGCACCGTTGGAGACGACCACCTGCGCCTCCTGGGCCGGCAGGCCGTAGTCCTCGGTATAGAGCCTGGCCAGAGCCTGCCGAAGTTCGGGGATCCCGGCCGGGGGGGTGTAGTGGGTCTGGCCCGCGCGCATCGCCCGGAGCGCTGCTTCCTGGATGTTTTCAGGCGTCTGGAAGTCGGGCTCGCCGAGCGCAAAGTCGAGCACGTCCACCCCTTCGGCCTTCAACCGTTTCGCCGCGCCGGCCATCGCCATGGTCGCCGACGGTGTAATCGCACTCACCCTCTCGGCCAGTGTCAGAGCCATCGCGTCCCACCTCCTGCAAAACTCCTCAGGACCCTCACGCCGCGATGTGGGGACCCACCACGTCTGAGGAGACACGGCCCCTCGGTCGTCGGCTCGCCCTCACACTAACATGGCGCGGCCCGCGCCGTCACGCCTCTGCCCGGAGATGCATCCTCAACTCCGCCTCCTTGCGATTAAGATTGTCTCGGCTGCCCAGAGCACCCAACCTCATCGTTGATTTTTTTGCCCCGAGAACGCCAGGATGATAAAATGTAGTGACCTGAGAAGGGATGACGATCGCGCAGGGCGAAGAGGACAAACGAGAGGAGAACGGCTCGGTTATTGGCAATGTTGTGGTCGATGAAACAATAAAGATTCTCGCTCAGCAGCGAGCAGCGGAGCACGCCCGCGTGAAGGGATGTGCCCACGACGGAGCGACATGGGCGTGGATCAGGATCGGATGTTCCTTTCAACCGCAAGGAGGGCGGTGGGGGATGAGCGTAACACGGGACGGCGCTTCATCCACGGCATCAGTGATTAAGCGATCTTTGAGGTGTGGGGGCTCACATGCACCGTGTGGTGGTCACCGGTATCGGAGTGGTTTCGCCCAACGGGATCGGTCGCCGCGCCTTCGGCGAGGCGATCATCGAAGGGCGCTCCGGCGTCAGCTTCATCGAGAGCTTCGACACGACCGGCCTGGCAATCAAGGTCGCGGGCGAGGTCAAGAACTTCGATGTCATGCCGTTCCTGGGTGAGCATAAGAAGAACGCCAAGCTGATGAGCCGCGCGGTCCGTTTCGCGGTGGGCGCGGCGGGCCTAGCGGTCGAGGATGCCGGCCTGGAGACCGGCCAGCTCGACCCGTCGCGCTTCGGCATTTGCATGGGGACGGGGATCACGCCCGTCGATGTCGTCGAGCTGGTTGGACCGATCGCGCGAGCGATCCTGCCCGACGGTAGCTTCGATCTGAGCGAGTTCGCGGTGGCGCGGGCCGAGTCGATCTTCCCGCTCTGGCTGCTTCAGCACCTGCCGAACATGGCGGCCGCGCACATCTCGATCCTCCATCATGCGATGGGGCCGAACAACACGATCGTCACGGCCTGCGCCGCGGGGACGCAGGCCGTCGGCGAAGCGTTCCGCCTGATCTCCCGGGGTGATGCCGACGTGATGCTGGCCGGCGGGTGCGACAGCCGGCTCGACCCGCAGTTCTTGGTGGCGTACAGCGCGATGAAGGCGGTCAGCACCTCGGTCCGGCCGCCGGCTGAGGTCTCGCGGCCCTTCGACGGCGAGCGCGACGGGTTTGTCCTGGGCGAAGGGGCGGCCGTGCTCGTGCTCGAAAGCCTCCGCCGCGCCAAACGACGCAAAGCGACGATCTACGCCGAGGTCACTGGCTACGGCTCGTCGTTCGATGCCTACGGTATCACCCGCCCCGAGCCCGATGGCAAGGGCGCGGCGATCGCCATGAGCGCCGCGATGCGCGAGGCCCGCATCGATCCTGCTGACATCGATTACATCAATGCCCACGGGACGAGCACGAGGCTCAATGACCTGATGGAGACGGTTGCCGTCAAGCGGGTCTTCGACCACCGCGCGACCACGATCCCGATGAGTTCGCAGAAATCGATGGTGGGCCATCTGATTGGCGCCTCGGGCGCATTGGAGGCCGCGGCCACCGCGATGTCGCTCCAGCGCGGGGTCGTCCCCCCGACGATCAATCAGGCCACTCCCGACCCCGATTGCGACCTCGACTATGTCCCCAATACCGCGCGCGAGATGCCACTGCGGACCGCCATCACCAACAGCTTCGGTTTCGGCGGTCAGAACGCCTCGCTGGTTATGGCGCACCTCTGACGGGGGAATTGGTGGGGGAGGGTCCTGCCGCTTTCGAGCGGGGAAAATTCTCCCTGCGCACAAAAAAACCCCAGAGAAGACATCTGGGGTCTGAAGGAGTCGTTCCGTCGATGAGCCGGCCTGCGCCGCTCACTTCTTGGCGGGCGTACAGGACTCACCCTCGAGCGGATCCTTCTTCTCGTTGATCACCGGGCACTTGGGCGCTTCCTCGGCGTTCAAGGCGGTGAATTCCTTCCAGTCATCGGGCAGGTTGTCCTCGTGGAAGATCGCCTCGACGGGGCACTCGGGGACACATGCCTCGCAGTCGATGCATTCCTCGGGGTGGATGTACAACATCTGTGCCCCTTCATAGAAGCAATCGACCGGGCAAACGACGACACAGTCGGTGTATTTGCAATCGAAGCACGGCTCGGCGACAATATGAGCCATTCATACGCTCCTTTGCGGAACTGACAGGTTCTCCGATCACCGCGAGGCCTGCGGGCCTAGGCACCGCCGCGTGAGGCGCGGCAGGTGCCATTTTAGAACGCGCGTCCCGGCCGGTCAAGGGGATGCGGAACGTGCGCAGCGTGCAAAAATGCGGTCAGGGCTTGGCCTTCCGCTGGGCGCTCTTGATGTAAACCGGCTTCAGGGGCACGTCGTCGTGCGGCCCACGCGACCCGGTGGGTACCTTGGCGATTTCATCGACGACGTTCAACCCCGAGACGACCTTGCCGAAGACAGCATAGCCGGGCGAACCGGGTCGGGGGTCGAGACTGCGCGCGTTGTCCACCAGGTTGATGAAGAACTGCGCGGTCGCCGAGTTGGGGTCGCTGGTGCGGGCCATGGCGATCGTCCCGCGCGCGTTGCTCAAGCCGTTGCTCGCCTCGTTCTGGATCGGAGCGTGCGTCGGCTTCTCTTGCATCCTCTCGTTCATGCCCCCAACCTGGATCATGAACCCGGGAATGACGCGGTGGAAGATCAGGTTGTTATAGAAGCCCTCATCGACGTATCGGAGGAAATTGTCCACCGTGAGCGGCGCCCTGGCACGGTCGAGTTCCAGCACGATCGGGCCGAGCGAGGTGTCGAGCTCGACGAGGGGATTGTCGCCGGCGCCCGCCGCGACGGCATCGGTCATCATCAAGGCACCGAGACCGATCATCGTCGCGAGGGCCGCGTAGAGGAAAATCATGGGTCGTCCTTGTGACATGGCCGTGAAAACCCCCTTCAAGAGGAGGACCTTCAATCGCCCTCGCTCCCCGGGCGAGGCCAGGCCCTCGATTCGGCTCCGACTTTAGCACAGGCCGGGCCGCGATGTCGAGCAGGCACTCGGGCGGCCCGGCGGCTTGATTCAGTGATCTCCGAGCGATCGTCGATAGGAGAATCGGCCCGCTGCCCGCCGGATCATCGAGGCGACGCGAGGAGTCCGCCTCCACCGCGGCGGCGGCAGGCTCCTCACAGGGGCTTGACGGTGGGGATCGGCGAGGCCGAACACGGCCTCGCCGTGCGCCTGAGACGCCTCCAGGGACTGGGTGCCCGCCGGGGGCGGCCCCGGCGGGGGCACGAGCGTTCCGGGACGCGGATTAGTTCCCGCTCATCTTGTGCATCAGGGCGGCGAGGTCGGAGGCCATGGTGGGGCTGAGGCGGTCTCGACCGGCGAGCGCCTTCTCGAGATAGATGCCGGCCTTGACCTTGCGGCTGCGGTCGGCCTGGAGGAGCCTGCCCATGTGATAGTTGAGCACCGGGTGGTCGGGCGCCTTGCGGAGCCCCTGGAGGTACGAGTCCTCGGCGTCGCGGGATCGGCCCAGCGCCTCCTGAATGGCGCCGAGAGTGTCGTAGAACTCGCCCGGCAAGGTCGCGGGATCGACCCGCTTGAGCAGCCCGAGCGCCAGGTCGAGCGCTGACCGGCTGTCGCCGAGGTAGCTGTGCAGGATCCAGGCCTTGTTGTTGATGGCCTCGACCGAGTTGGACTGCGCCTTCAGGACGAGGTCGTACTGCTCGATGGCACGGCGGAAGAACGGCCTGGCCTGGTCCGGCTCCTTGGTCTGCTCGGCGATCGCCAGGAGCAGGTCGCCGTAGTTGAGGTGGACCGGGGGGGCGTCGAGCTTGGCCACCGCCTTCTCGGCCCAGGGCAGGGCAAGGTCGAATTGCTCGGCCTTATGGTAGCCGACGGCGATGGCCAGCAGGAGCGGGCCTTTCTGATCGCGGGCGCCAACCTCGTCGGCGATCGCCTTGGCGTCGGCGAGTTCCTCGGCCGAGGGCTTGCGACCGCCCTCACGCGGCTCGGTGATCCGCTGGATGAGCAGCGCCAGCCCGGCGCCGTCGTCGGGGACGACTTTCAGGCCGGCCTTCAAGGTGGCAATCGCCTCGTCACGCCGGCCCTGCTCCAGTTGCAGCTCGGACTTCTGGTGGAAGGCATCGGTGAACCGGGGCTGCTTCTCGAGCGCTGTGGTGAGCGCCTGGATGGCCTCGGCGTGGTGGGCCGCCTTCTGATTTTTGGTGCCGGTCTGGGCGACCAGCGCTCGCGCCTTGAGCAGGATGGCGTCGGGCTGCTCGCGATCGAGGTCGAGGACCATCTGCGCCTGGTGGAGTGCTTCGTCGGCCTCGCCGAGCTTCAGGCGGGCCTGGCCGAGCAGGATCCGAGCGTCGAGCTGGCGCGGATTGCGTTCGAGAACCTCGTCGTAGGCGTCGGCCGCCTCACGGGTCCGCCCCTGCGCGGAGAAGAGCCGGGCGCGGAGCATCGGTCCGAGAGTGGACCTCTTGGCGATCCGGTCCATCTCCTGGGTGAGCGCGAGGGCCCGGGCCATGTCGCCGCGCCGCGCGGCCAGATCACAGTCCGACTGGAGGAATGTCAGGTCGTTGGGGAACTTGGCCCGGAACTCGCGGATCAGGCTGGAGGTCTTCTCGTTGAGCGTGCGCTCGCGGTCGCGGTCGCCGCGCTCGGCCGCCTCGATCGCCTGGATCGCGGTGAGCCGGACCAGGTTCGCCGCGACCAGTCCGTCTTTCGGGCTGAGCGTTAAGATCTCGTTGAGGACGCGCTCGGCGGCAGCGAAGTTTCGCTGCTCTCGGTAGACCTCGACAAGCAGGCGGCGGAAGTTGCCCTTGGGATCGGGCTTCGCCTTCGCCTCGACGAAGGCCACCGCCGCCTTGACGTCGGCAGTTCGGAGCAGGCGATACTTGGCCCGGGCCAGCTCGACCGAGTCGGGTTGCACCTGGAGGCCCTGATCGAGGGTCGCCAGGGCCCGCTGGGCGCGTCGGACGCGGGGGGCATGAGGTTGTCGAGCGCGGCGAGCATCAAGTAGAAGACGGGCGATGACTTCTCCTTGGTCGAGGCGGCGATCGCCGTGCGGAGCACCTCGGCGGCCTCGGCGTTCTTCTCCAGGCTGGCCAGGACGTAGGCGCGGGTGACAACAGCGGCCGGATGGGCGGGGTTGACCTTGAGCACGTAGTCGAGCTGATCGAGCGACGCCTTCTCTTGGCGGTGGATCCGGTAGAGGTTGGCGGCGCGGACGCGCTCATCGGTCGTCGGCTTGTGCTTGGGGTCGTTCAGCAGCGCGGCCATCTCGTTCTTGGCGGCGGCCCAGTTCCCCTTGGCGGCGTAGGCGGTCACCAGTTGCCAGCGGTCCGGACGGCCCAGGCCACTGAGCCCGGTCTGGCCACGGAGGTCCTCAAACTTGCGGATCGCCGTGTCGAAGTCGCCGTTCTCCAGCGCCAGGCTGGCCAGCGCCGATTCCGCGGCCGCCGTGAGCGAGAGGCCGCCTTCCAACTCCTTGACCGGTTTCTCGCGGGCGATCTCCTCGTACGCCTTGGCCGCCTCGGTCGTGGCGCCGTTGCGGCTGTCCAGTTGCGCCTTCCAGAACAGGACGAGCTTGTTGTTCGGGTCCTTCTTCAGCGCCTCGTCGAAATGGTCGGTGGCGGCGGAGAGGTTGCCCTGTTCGATCGCCAGTTGCGCGTCGAGCAGGTCGGCGACCGCAGCCTCTTTCCACCGGCTTCGAATCTTGGCGATCGTGAGGGCCATCGCGTCCTGGTCGTGCTGCTTCAGTTCGAGCAGGGCGAGCTGGACGAGCGGGGCGGAGTTGTCGCTGTGGTCGGCGACGTTGACCAGGATCTTGCGCGCTTCCTTGGGGTCCTCGAGCATCTCGGAGAGGACCTGTGCCCGCATCAGCGCGACGTTGACGTGGTCGGGGTAGCGCTTGAGGAACTCGTCGAGGACGCGGTCGGCCTCCTTCGGCTGATCGGCCTGGGCGTACATCGCGGCGTCGAGCCCGACCAGGTCGTCGCTTTCGGGATAGCTCTGACGCGCCTTCTCGAGAGCGGCGCGGGCCTCGTCCTTCTTGCCCTGCTCGTAGAGCGTCAGGATGGACAGGTGCTCCGCCGCGGGGCCTCCCAGCCCGACATTCCGCAGTGCGTCGATCCGCTTCAGGGCGGCGTCGGGCTGGTTCAACTGGATCTCGAGCTGTGCCAGGCGGAGTTGGACGGCGGGGGTGGGGATCTGGCCGGCGGCGATCGACTTCTTGTACTCGGCGACGGCCGTCTTCAGGTGCTCGGGGGTGCGCCGGGCCTGATGGATCTCGCCATTGAGCAGGTGGAGCGTCCCTTCGAGCTCGCGAGGCTGCTGACTCTGCGCGACCTGGGTGAGGAGCTGGGTGACGATTGGCTCGGCCTCTTCGGGATAGCCGGCCTGGACCATCGACCAAGCCGCCCAGATCTGGTATTGGGGATCGAGGTTGCCCAACCGCATCGCGTTCTGGAGGTATTGCCGTCCGAGGCCCTGCTCCTGGGCCAGGACCAGCGCCACGCCGTACCGCGCCTGCGCCTCGGCGATGTCGGGCAACTGGGTCGCGGCCGTCTTCAGGTGGCTCAGGGAGCTGGCGCGGAGCTTGGTCTGGGGTGTCGGCGCCTGGCCGTGGTCGCCGGCGTCACGCGCCGAGATGGCGGCGACTCCTGAATGCTCGAGGTCGATGGCGCCCTGGAACAGATGCCCAAGCCCCTGGTAGCGCGGCAGCGAACAGCCGAGCAGGGCCTTGATGTGCGGCGCCGCCTTGTCGAACCGAGTCTTGTCCTGGAGGTTGCCCAGCACCGACTCGACCGCGACGGAATGCAGCCCCATGGCGGCCTCGGTGGCCGAGGGCCGCGACGCCATCGGCGACTTCAGCGCCTGTTCGACCACCTCGAGGCACCGATCCCGATTCTGGCGGAAACGGAGGTGGTCGGCGTAGGTCAGGTAGATCTTCAGGTCGGGCTGGTTGGTCGCCGCGACGGCCTTCTGGAAGATCGTCTCGACGTCACCCTCGATCGCGTCGACGAGGGGGTTGATCGCATCCTTCGCCGCCGGGTCGCCATTGTTCGTAAATGGGATCAGTGACCTCTGGGTCCGTTCCAGAAGCAAGCTGAGGCGGTTCAGCCGCTCTGGCGCCGGGGACGGGCCCGAGAGCAGGGCCTTCACCTCTACCTGGAGCGCCTGGACGCGACCGGCCAGCGTCTCGAAATGAGCCGCCGTCTGCACGTCGAGCGCCCGGAGCCGCACCAGCGCCGTATGATCAGTTTGATCGGCGTCGGCCGACAAGGCGAGGCCGCGAGTCGGCGCCAGAGCCTCTTCGGCGCGGTCTCATCATTGAAGGCCTGGGCGAACCGTGCCTTGAGCCATGCGATGCGGACCATCGGCGCCTTCGCGGCCGTCAGGGCCGTCAGGTGCCGCTGGATCTCCGATCGATTCGGCGAGCGTTCCTCTAGCCCCTCGGCGGCCAGCACGTAATGGGCGTCGGTGTTGTTCGGCTCCAGCCCGAGCAGCTCTTTGGCCCAGTAGATGGCGTCGGGAGCGACGTCGCGGCGCATCGCGTCGGCCAGCAGTTGCCGCCGCGGCTCCTTCGCCTTCCGGTCAAACTTGGCCGCGTTGATCAGCGAGCTGATCTGCCATCCCTGGATCTCGGCCTTCTTGTCCGAGGGTGCCCGCTCGGACCATTCGGCGAACATTCCCGCCATTTCCTCGTGGATCGTGGCGTTCTTGCTGTCCTTCTGGAGGGCGCGGAGGTAATGAATCTTCGCCTTCTCATACTGACCGGCGTTGCGCGCGGCGCGTGCCATCGGCAGGATGTCGGCCGAATTCCTCGGCACGAGCGTCCATGTGATCGCGACGACCCCCACAACGGCGATGATGAGGAAGACGCCGGAGAGGATCAACAAGGGTTTCCAGCGGACGGTCATCGGGCTCATCTCCTTCGGCTCGTGATACCGGACCGCGACGGTCGTGGGGTGCCCCGAACGCGCGACCTTCCAGGTCGGGTTGCGGGCCAGCGACACGCGGCGATGAAACTCTCGTCGGAGCAGTTCGCCTCGGATTTCCCCGTCGCACGAGCCCACCCTCCCCTCGAAACGCTCGAGGGGTCCAGGGGGACGTGGCCCACTTGTCCCGGCGGGACGACCTCGTCAACGGGTCTGCTCATCAAATCTCTTGTCTACCGGCGGAGGGCTGTCCGACGTTCGGAGTGCGGCTTCAAGAGGGGAGTGGGCAAGATCGTGTGCCCTGATACCTCAACGAGGTCGCAATCCTTTGTCGATCGAGCACGACATCCGGGCGGCTCGACAGGATAAAAAAACACCTTCAAGACTTCAAGCACAATTGCTCCAACGAATTCGGTCACCATGGTCTCGCAATCGTCATCGTCCAACCTCCTGGAGTCTCGCACGGGAGTCGGAAAAACGACCAATCGGGCGACACGACGCCGAAAAAATCGCCGCCACATCGCCAGCTTCCCCGATCGGACTGGTCCCGCGACCCGGTGCCGGGTAGATGGTGTGTTGGTTCAGCGTGAATGGGAAAGCCTACCTTGCTCGCTAAGCTAGCCAGTGGTTTCAAAAACTGTGAATGGATTTATCGCTTTCGGGCCAATCCCGGGATGCCGAGGGGCGGCCTCGTGCCGCCCGCCCCGGTCTTGGCACCTGGGTCGGCGCTCAGGTCGCGTCCCCGCGTTGCCCTATCCTCCGCCCAGGTCCCTCCAGTCTACTCCCGACCTCGGCCTTCAGACAATTCACGGCTGGGACGCTGCCGCGTTTTCCGCGTGCGCGGCGCCGCCGCGCCTTGGCCGCGGCCAGCTTCCTCTTCCGCTCGGACCAGATCGCCTCCTCACGACCGGCCAGCTTGTCCGCGGGTGTGACGTAGCCGATCGCACTGTGCAGGCGAACCGTGTTGTAATGCGTCACGAATGCGGCGACCAGCCGCCGAGCGTCGTCCACGCTCAGGGGCGTCTTGACGCGGATGCACTCTCCTTTCAGGGTCTTGAACCACCGCTCCATCTTGCCGTTGCTTTGGGGATAGTATGGAGATGTTTTGACATGAGTCATTCCGCATATGCGGATGAACTCCTTGAAGTCCCGGGCGATGAACTGCGGACCGTTGTCCGAGATGATCCGCGGCCGCTCGCCGGGGTACTGCTCGCGAGCCCGCTGGATGATCGTCTCCACCTCGGCTTCGGTCATGGTCTCGCGGATCTCCCAGTGGACGATGAACCGGCTGTAGCCGTCGAGGATGCTGCACAGGAAGAAGAAGGTCCCGCAGATGTTGAGGTAGGAGACATCGATGTGCCAGTGCTCGTGGGGCCGCACGGGCTGCTCGAAGCCCGTCCCCTTCTTGGACGGCTTTCCCCCGCGGGGAGCGAGTTTGCCGGCGGCCTTGAGGACGCGGTAGACGCTGGAGGGGCTGACGGCCACGACGTCGGCGTCCAGCATCATGTACGCCAACCGCCGGTACCCTTCCAAGGGATAGCGGTCCTGGAAGGCGACGATGGCCACCTTCTCCCAGTCCTCCAGCCAGAAGTCGCGCGGGATGGGAGCGTTGTGCCGGTTGGGGGTGCCCAGCCGTCGGCTCCAACGACTGAACTTGCTCAGGGCGATCCCCAGCCATCCGACCAGGAGCACGACCGAAAGCCCGGTGCGACTGGCCCAATGCCGGATGAACTGGACGACCGCATCACGGGTCGCCTGGGGAACCCAGAGCTCCATTCAGAGTTCCCCAAGTTCTTTTTTTAGTTTGATATGTTCCTCCATGAGCTCCGAGAGGACCTCGTGCTTGCGTTGGAGCTTCTGCTCCAGGAGGGCGATCCTCCGATCCTTGGCGTCGCCGGCGCGTCGGGAGCGGGGTTCGAAGGCGGCAGCGCCGTTCTCGAAGAACTCCTTCTGCCAGCGGTAGAACATCGTGGGGTGGATGCCGTGCTGGTCGCACAGATCCGAGACGGGCGTGTGTTCCAGGAGATGGAGCCGAAGGATGGCGACCTTCTCCTGGGCGGTGAATCGCTTCCGAGTCTTCTTGGACATGGGAGAACCTCCGCTCGAAATTGTAGCTTATTCGAGCGGTCCGTTTTTCCCATTCCGTCTGAAGCAAAACAGGTGCCGCGCAGGTCAAGCCCCGCGGGGTCCAGGTGCAGAGGTCCCGGAACCGGGCGCCGGAGAAGTCCGCGTCGGCCACAAGCCAGTCGAGTACGGCCTTGAGGTCTTGATGATGGTCGGGCGGCTCGGTAGGAACGGTCGGGGCTTGGTGCGGCATGTCCGACTCCGTCGGGGTTTGCGGGTCCCTGTTTCTGCCGTGTAACAGAGATGGTGGCCGCAAGACCTTGCCGCATCAAGACCTTCTCTCATTCCTCCCGATGATGGTTAACGGCGTAGAGTGCCACGCCGACTCCACCAGGGTCCGGCGCCCGTGGCCGTTGCCGGTCCGCGTGATCCGGCCCTGACGGCGGCTCCCCCCGCTGGAGTGCTCCGACGGCACCCGCCCCACGAACGACATCAGCTCCGACGCCGAGGCGAACCGGCGGAAGTCCCCCACCTCCGCCACCAGCGTCGCCGCGCTGACCAGGTCGACCCCGCGCAGGGCCTGCAGCGCCGTCACCAGCGGTGCCTTCTCCCAGGCCGCTACCCGCTCGGCCAGCCGCCCGGTCAGCCGACCCACCCGCGCCGTCGCCCTCTCGACCGCCTCGCGGTAATCATTCATCACGTCTTGTTGGGCCTTGTCGTCGAACTGTTGCTTCGCCAGCCACGCCAGGTGCGCCGGCCCCCACGTCGACCGGCCCTCGAACCAGCGGCCGTGCCGCAGGAGGAACTTCGCGAGCTGGTGTCGGGCGGCCCGCTCGGCCCGCTTGGCATCGTCGCGGGCCCGCTCGAGGTCGCGGATCGCCTCGGTGGCCGGGTCGAGCACGTGGACCGGCGTGAGGTCCCCCGAGCGGAGGTCCTGGGCGAGCTTCTGGGCGTCGCGGCGGTCGGTCTTGACCCGGGCCCCGGGCTGGACCGGGACGAGCGACGGGGCGATGACCTGGCACGCGATCCCGGCCGCGTGGAGCCGGCGGGCCAGGCCGAACCCGGTCGGCCCCGCCTCGGAGAAGCACCGCAGCGACCCCGCCGGCCCGAGCCCCAGCAGCCGCCTGATCAGACCCGAGATGTCGTTGGCGACCGACCCCAGCGACTCCGCCGGCTTCCCATCCCTCACGGTCACGGCGATCGCGATCGAGTCGCGATGGACATCGAGACCGACGAACTGAATCTTGGTACCCTCGTTCATGGACCAGTCCTCCCGGTGTCAGCTCTGCTCTGAAGGCCACAAGCTTCCAGAGTAACCCACGATGGCGTGAGCGACTGGTCCAACCATTGTTTCTACAAGGAGTTCGCGGGCCCGCTTGCCTACAGGCCGGGAGAGTCGAAGGACAAGTTCCTCGCCCGCAATGGTGCGGGGCTGGGCCCGGTGGATCCGAACAAGGTCCCGTACTACCTGCTGATCGTGGGCGATCCGGAGGCGATCCCCTTTCGCTTCCAGTACCAGCTCGACGTCCAGTACGCCGTCGGCCGCCTCCACTTCGACACGGTCGAAGACTACGCCAACTATGCCCGCTCCGCCGTCACGGCCGAGACCAGGGGCCTGACCCGGCCGCGAAAGGCGGACTTCTTCGGCGTGCGGAACGCGGGTGACCGAGCCACCCAGCTCATCGCCGACCACCTGATCAAGCCCTTGGCCGAGTCGCTTGCCGCTGACCTGCCGGATTGGTCGATCCGGACCACGCTCGCCGACGAGGCCACCAAGGCCGGTCTGGGCCGACTGCTCGCCGGCGAGGGAGGTCCCGCGTTGCTGTTCACCGCTAGCCACGGCATGGGCTTCCCCAACGGCGACCAACGCCAGCGGCCTCACCAGGGGGCGTTGCTCTGCCAGGACTGGCCCGGACCGCTCCGCTGGTTTCAGCCCATCCCCACCGACTTCTACTTCGCGGTCGAGGACGTGCCCGAAGACGCCCGCCTCCATGGCCTGATCGCCTTCCACTTCGCCTGCTACGACGCCGGCAGGCCTCGCCTGGACGACTTCGCCCACCAGGCAATCGGCCAGCGGGCGGCGATCGCCCCGCACGCCTTCCTTGCCCGCCTGCCCCAGCGGCTGCTCGGCCATCTCAAGGGGGGTGCCCTGGCGGTCGTCGGCCACGTGGAGCGGGCTTGGGGCTGCTCGTTCGTCTGGGCCCGGGCCGGCGAGCAAATGGCCGCCTTCCAAAGCGCATTGCTGCGACACTTCCACGGCCACCCCCTCGGCTCGGCGATGGAATACTTCAACCAGCGCTACGCCGAGCTGTCCACCATGCTGAGCGACGAGTTGGAGGAGATCAAGTTAGGCAAGGAGACCGACGACCTGGCGCTGGTCGGGATGTGGACGGCGAACAACGAAGCCCGAAGCTACGTCGTCCTGGGTGATCCAGCTGTTCGGTTAGCCATGGGTAGGTCTCCGGCAGAGGTCGCCTTATACCGGATTCATCGCGAATGGAGTAGGACGAGCCGCACTCCTCAACGTCTGGCTCGGTCAGGGAGAAAGGACAGATAACCGTCTGAGGTATCTGTCCTCTGCCCTCGGTCCTCCGTCATCGCTCGTCATCGCTCTTGCGCCGATGGACGTCAACGACGGACCGTCTCGGTGCCGGTGCGGAAAGCTTCGAGGTGGTCGGGGTTGGGGAAGAAGTAACGGCGGCCGCCGCGAGACAGGGAATACTGCGGAAGGCCTCGAACGAGCAGGTGGTCACGTTCCCAGCAGTGAGGGCAAAAGCCGTGTTCGGCCACATCGACGTGTGCGTACCGTTCTGGCTCCTTCAGGAACTGCTTGCGAACCGACGCGTCGGCGCAGAGGTACAGGTGTCCTTGATAGAGGACCCCCCAGTGCGGATCGCCGGGGCACGACTCGCCCTGATCCACCTGGGTTACCGGGCAACGACCGCCGTTGGCCGGGACGAATCGTTCGGGGTCCTGGCGGAATGTGTCGCGTTCCTCGGCGCTGGCGAACCGATAGATGCGGCCGTCGTGAGTGAGGGTCAGCTCAGCCTGGCCGGAAACCAGCCGATGATGTGTCACCAGGCTGACGGGACAGTAGCCCGCAAGGGCCACTCCATCTCCTGCTCCGGGCGCCGTGGCGAACCTCGTGACGGACGCGGCCGAGGCCGGCGATCGCAATGGCCCGAACCGGACCAGGGTCGATTTCAGGAACCCGTCGAAGGTGTCCGCGTCGACGAAGCCCTCGTGTTTGCCGAGCACCTCGCCCGAGGACCGGACGATCACTGTAGCGGGCAACCCTGTCAGTTCGTAGTGGAGAGCGAGCTCCTCGTGGTCATCGGACCGTAGCAAGACCGGGATGAACGCGTCGCGGGTCCGGCCGACGATCCGGGGATGGGTGAACGACTCGCGCTCCATCCGATGACAGTTGTGGCACCAGGGGCCGGTGAACTGGATCCAGAGTGGGCGATCTTTCGCCACCGCTTCCGTCTGGGCGGCGCGGAGGTCGTGTCGCCAGTCAATCGCGCGAGGTTCCGAGGCTAGAATCGTGACACAGGTCAACCAAACCCATCCGAGTCCCAGGACCATACCAACACCCGCCCGAATCATTCGGGAATTGCACAGAGTCATCGAGCATCTCCGTCGCTGACGACCGAAAGGAGCCGGATTTTCCAAGTTGCCGACGACCGCGCTCCCTCCGTGGAGATGCCAACCGAAATGGCGTGTGGTCCCAATCCTAGGAATGAAGGGGAATTGCTGAGTGCTTAATACTCATCGGTCCGCCGAGACATGGGCTCCATAAAAAAGCCGCGCGGTCGGATCGGGAACAACTCAGGCTGCTTGACAAAAGTGCAGGCCGCAAGCAGTGAGGGCAAATTGAATTCTGTTCACTGCCTACAGTCTGCTTTTCGAAGTCGGACGCGTCCCGGAACGAGCGTGCCCATCGCCGGAGGGCGGCGGTGCTCCCTCGGAGGAGGCTCGCCGTCCCCGGCAGGCACAAGCTTTCCGGGATACGTAGAGTCAGGGCCGTCCGCCGCGCTGCCCCGGAGCGCAGCGGCGGCTGGAACAACTCGTTCATGATGAAGCTCTCGCGGAGCTTTGCCGGCGAGGACATCGCGGCCCGAAGGTCGATCCCCAGCGGCAGGATGCGTCCGGGAACCGGGCGCGTCGGCTCGCTCACAACGTTGGCGATGCTGGGCATATCCTGCGACGCGAGCGGCGACTGCGACATGGCCAGCGGGCTGAGGTTCAGGGAATGGTTCACCTGGTTCGCGATGCCCTGCCCGAACTCCGCGCTCGAAGCGCGAGGTGTGGACGGTTCGGGGCGCTTCGGGGACGGCGACGCGGAGGGCCGAGGACGCGGGTTCCGGCGTGTCGCGGCCCCGCCGCTCGGCCGCGATGTCGGCGCAGGCGCGGGCAACGGCCGGCGCGGTTCCGACTCGATGATCAGGATGTCGTCATCGAGGCGGTTCGGCGGGCGGCGGGTGGCGGGCGGGTCGGTTGTGGACCACCGCATTGTCGGGTCGCGCGACACGGGCTCCGACCGACGCTCGACCGGCCGCGACGGCACCGGCGGCACACCCGGCCTCGGGCCGGGGGGGCCGGGCGGACGGTTCGCCCGGGGGGGCAGCGGCGACGCCTCGCGGTTGAACAGCGAGGTCAGCGCCCAGATCGCCAGGAACGTCAAGGGCACAATGAACTGAAAGAGGTTGTCGATCCGCATGGCCGTGTCCGACGGTTCCCCCGGGGTCAGCCGCGGTCGCGCCTCGGGGCGGGGAACCCCGAGGCCCGCGCACCTGGGCGGCCGCGATCAACCGTTCGACGCCTCGCGACGCGAGTTGCCCGTGCCCGAGCCCGTACCCGCGATCGCGCTCCGCATCTCGGTGTCGGCCTGGATGTTCCGCAGGTGGTAGTAGTCGGTGATCCCGAGGTTGCCCTGGCGGAACGCCTCGGCGATGGCCAGCGGCATCTGGGCTTCGGCCAGCACCACCTTGGCGCGGTTCTCCTGCACCTGCGCGACCATCTCCTGCTCGGACGCGACAGCGAAGGCTCGCCGCTCCTCGGCCTTGGCGCGGGCGACGCGCATGTCGGCCTCGGCCTGGAGCGCCTGGAGGTTGGCCCCGATGTTGTCGCCCACGTCGATGTCGGCGATGTCGATCGAGAGGATCTCGAATGCCGTCCCCGCATCAAGTCCCTTTTCCAGGACGCGCTTCGAGATCGAGTCAGGCTTCTCCAGGACCTGGTTGTGCGTGTCGGCCGAGCCGATCGCGTTGACGATGCCCTCGCCGACTCGCGCGATGATCGTCTCGTCGGTGGCGCCGCCGACCAGGCGGTCGATGTTCGTCCGCACGGTCACCTTGGCCTTGACCTTGAGCTGGATGCCGTTCTTGGCGACGCCGTCGATCGTCTGTCGCCCCTGCGCGGGATCGGGGCAGGGGATGACCTTGGGATTGACGCTCGTCTGGACGGCCTCGAGCACGTTTCGGCCCGCCAGGTCGATCGCCGAGGCGCGCTTCCACGACAGCGGGATGTCGGCGCGGTTGGCGGCGATCAGCGCCCGGACGACATTCGGCACGTTGCCGCCGGCCAGGTAATGCGCCTCCAGGCTCCGCGTCGTCACCCCGTCCTTCTCGGCCAGGCCCGCCTGGTAGGCCATGATCTTCGAGCGGACGATGATGTTCGGGTTGACTTTCCGGAACGACATCCCAACCAATTCGAGGATGCCCACGTTGGCCCCGGTCATCTTCGCCTGAATCCATAAATTAAAGTATTTCGCGAAAAAAATGCACGCGACCAGCGCGAACATCGAAATCGCGATGATCCCGAGCACGACATAGGTGGACCACGGGGTCGTGGGCGGGTTGCCTTGCGCGAACAGAGTGAACATCATGCGGAGTTCCTCTCAGGTGGACGGCCGTCGCGGTCGCCGGCAGGGCGGCACGGTCGGTGGGGGCCCTCCCCTCCCCCGGAGCACGCGCGGGTGGACACGGATCAGGTTCGAGGGAAGGAGGAGATTTCACATTCAAGATCGGAGACGTGGGCGCGCCATTTTACCGCGTTCCGGGTCAGGTCAGGATCTCGTCCAAGGTTGAGTCGGGGGCCGTCCGCACGATGAGTTGTCCGCCTCGAACCCGGACGGCCCGGACCAAAGCGCCCGAGGGAATCAACCCCTCTTCCGAGAGGCCGTCGAGTCGGCGGCCGTCGAAATCGACCAGGCCGGACGGCCGCAACGGCGTCAGCGCCCGGCCCAGTTGGCCGACCAGATGATCGAGCCGCTGGCTCGAATGTGAAACCTCGATCTCCTCGGGGTCGGGCGGCAGCAAGAAGACGCCTTTGGCCAGGGGGAGCTTCGGCCACAGATGGATCGCCAGCGCCAGGCGCCAGGGGCAGGAGGAGGAAGTCCGCCAGGAGGAACTTCAGGCCCAGGCTCATCGACTGTTCGAAGGCCCGCCAGAGGCTCGCCCCCAGGCAAAACAACGCCAACAGCCCGATGAGGCCGCCTGAAGGGACGAACACCTCGGCGACCAGCAGAAACAGACCCAAGGCGAGCAACAGCAGCGGCCAAGCCAGCGTACTCATGACTCCCCCTCGCTCAGGCGCCGGGGGGATGGGAGACAGATCGTCAATTCGGACGTTCCACCGCCGTCTGAAACTCTTCCCTTTCATAGTTTAAGGCACGCCGAGCGCCCAAAGTCAATCGTCTTCTCAAACAATCCCTCCCCGAGGGAATGGGGATCGGGGCGGGGGGATGGTGAATTCTCTTCAGCCCTCCATCCCCGAGCCCCGATCCCCCACGGGGGGATCCCCCGGCCCGGAGGGCCGCTCACGCGCCCATCCGCTTGACGATCACCCGAGAGCCCTGGACATCAACGACCTCGACCAGGCTGTCGGGCTCGATGAAGAAGCCGTCGGCGGTGACGTCGACCAAGAGCTCGCCGAAACGAGCCTTACCCGTCGGGCGGAGGACGGTCGTGGTCCGGCCGGTCTCACCGACCAGGAAGGCGAGCGACTCATATCCCTCGACGGGGGGCTTGGCGACCAGGTCGTCCACAACGAAGCCCGTCCAGGGCTCGGGCTTCAGGACCAGCCGGTTGAACAGCGGCAGCGACGGGAAGTATCGCGCCAGGACCACTGCACCGCCCCCCACGGCGGCCATCGCGATTGTCACCTGGAGCAGTGTGTAACCCATCTCGCGATACTCATACTCCTGCGTCGGCCACACGAAGGTGTGGCTGGCCATCACGATGCTGGTCAGGATCAGCAGGATGCCGCTCATCCCGAAGACGCCGAAGCCGGGGAAGACGAACAGTTCCAGCGCCATGCAGACCAAGCCGACCAGGAACAGGATGATCTCGAGCTGGTCGGCCGTGCCACTGAGGTAGTGGCTCCAGAAGAACAGCAGGAAGGCCAGGGCCGACGTGATCGCCGGCAGGCCGATACCCGGCAGTTTCAGCTCGAGGACCAGCATGAACAGCCCGATGAACAGGAGCACCCAACTGACGAACGGGTCGGTCAGGATCGTCACGAGCGAATCGACCCAGGTTGGACCGTCGATCCGGATCGCCTTGCCCCGGAGGCCGTAGATCCCCTTGAGGTCCTCGGTCTCGCTCACTTCCTGGCCCAGGCCGTAGGAGATGGCATCGTCGCTCTTGACCTCCAGAGTCTCGCCGGCGCTCTTGCGGACCTGCTGGTCGCGGTAGCGGTTCGGCTCGGCCTGGACCTGGCTCTCGAGCACGAAGCCGGTGGCGCCGGTCTTGCTGTCAGTGGCCTCGATGACGATGGCATCGGGATCGACCATCGCGCGGGCGATGGCGGCGGGGTGGCCCCGCTGCTCGGCGAGGGTGGCCACCTTCTTGGACAGGGCATTGATCTCCAGCGGGGTGAGGTCCTGGACCTGCCCGCCCCGCCCGGTGACCTGCTGGCGGACGTCGCCCATCCGCGCGCCCTTGTGGAAGACGATGTCGTGGCAGGCCAGGACCACCAGGGACGAGACGCCCATGGCGCGGTCGTCGATGTAGGCCACCGTTTTCATGTCCTTGATGCCGGCGATCATGTCGGCGACCGAGTCGGCCGCGGTGCTCAGGCCCCCTTCGCTGTTGATCTGAAAGAAGATCAGATTGACCCGCTCCTGGCGGGCCTGCTCGACCCGGCGGGTCAGATACGACTTCTTGACGGTGTCGAGTGGCCCCTGGATCTGGATCCAGACGGGCTTGATCACCTGGCCGAGCGTCGGATCCTCGTCATGGCCGGCGAGCCGGTAGACGTTGGCCACCTCGGCGGCGTTGTCAGCCGTCAACTTCGAGAAGCCCTCGTCGCGGGCACGCTTGGCGGTCAGGACGCCGCGTCGGCCCCCTTCCCAGGCCGGCTGGTCCTCGATAACCTGGTGCGACCGCCGGAACTCGGGCAGGTTGTCGGCCAGAACGTAGTGGACCTGCTTGTCGGCGGTCCGGACGGCGTGGAGGTCGGCGTTGCGGTCGAGCATCCCGAGCAGCAGGTCGGGATCGCGCCCCTTGCGCAGCGCCAGGTGCCGGACCAGGTCGCGGTAGCCGGGGTCGGGCGCCTGGCCCTCGGGGGTGATCGGCCCGAGCGACGCCTCGGGGCCCATCACAATCTCGTCGCAGGCCAGCGCCGCCAGCACGGCGTAGCCCCTCAACGGCTCGGGGACGTATGCGACGGTCAGCTTGGCCCCGCCCAGGTTCTTCGAAATGTGATTGGCCAGGTCGATCGACGAGCCGAACTCGCTCTGGCCCGGCAGGGTCTCGCCCGGCTGGAACTCGAAGACCAGGATCGGCCGCACGCCCTGCGCGGCGCCGGCGTTGCGGTCGATCAACTGCCGAGTCGCGGCGCGGACCTGCGTGATCGCCTCGTCGGTGATTGGTTCGGCGATCGGGAAGAACCGCCCGGGATTGGTCTCGACTGCGCTCGGAGGCTGCTCGGCCCGCGACGGGCCGTCATGCATCCACGCCAGGCCGATCAGGATGCCCCAAACCACCAGGAGAAGGCGAGCAACACGCGGGCGAATCATTGCAGTCGGACTCCCTCCGAGAATCGGCCGAAGCTTCATCTTCAAGATGGCCGGGGTCGAGCCGGAACCGCGAGGGCAGTACAGGGCAGTCGAACGCGCCCTGCCCGACGGTCGCGGTGCAGAGGGCGAGCGGGGACGGTCCCAAAAAAAACCCACCGTAATATTGATTATAAGCCTGTCGAAAATGCCCGTCAAACCGGCGGAAGGCCGCCCGAGGGCGACCGCGCGGCCACCTGGACGGCCCGGAGGGCGTGCGAAAGGGAGCGAAGATCACGAGTTCGGCATCGAAATCTCGTAATCATTTACGGAAATTCAAAAATTTCAAATCTCGAAAATTTGGCTCCTGGGCCCAAATCGATGACCGACCGGACCTGGTGCTGGCCCAACCACTTACAGCCGAGCCACTTAAGCGACCTGTCAGGCGGGGTGGCACCAATTTAGGCCCATGAGCCGAAAATTTCAGATTCGGCTCTCAGGACTCCGATCGGGCCCGCTTCAGCGGAGCCGGGCCCCCGGGGCGGACCGCTTCAGTGCCGGGCGACCCGCCGCGGGATCCTGATCCGGGGGAGCCGCCTCGGCCGCCGGCTCCTCGGCAACGGGTTGATCGTTGTGGACCACCTTCCAGCCGGGCAGCGTCTGGCCTCGGAAGTTCTCGTCCGCTACCGCCTTGTTCGCTTCGATGTTCGTCAGCGTGTAGAGCTTCTTGCTCTTGCCGCCGACCATGGTCAGATGGATCTGGGTCGGCAGGAGGAACTTCCGGTCGAGCCGGATCAGCGCGGCCTGGAATTCCTCCTGATCGATCGGGAGCTGGGGGATGACCTTGATGACATATGACTTCGCGTCCTCGCCGACCAGGGCCATCACGTAGCGATTCAGCGCCTCGGCTTCGTTGAAGTTGAACAGGAAGGGCAAGGGCCCTTGCTGGAGCGGCGCTGCCGCGCCTGCTTGTCAAGGTCGAAGATCCGGATCTGTCTCTCCACGCTGCGGTATTGCCAGACCTGCGCACCCGTGCAGACGATCCGCTCGTAAGGGGCGAGGACCTTCTGGTTCTTGTCGTTGATGGTGACCCGCTTGAAATCGAGCCAGGCCAGGTTGGGGCTCTTGAACAAGGCACGCCCCTCAAAGCGCTCGGGAGCGCCCCAGGCGGGATCCTCATCGACGCGGCTCATCGTGACGTCCAGGCTCTTGAGCATGCCGCTCCGCTGCGCCCAGAGCTTGATCAACTGCTCCATCCGGCCGGGATTGGCCGGCGAGGCGGCATTGGCGGCTGGCGCGGCGTTCGCGGCCGGTTCCGGGCCGCCGACTTCGCGCCCCCTCGCCCGTGCCCGCGAGGCCACGGCCGCCCACGTTACGAAGGCCAGGGACAAGACCCTCCAAACGTTCCGGCGCATGGGCAACCTTCCTCCATGAACTCGGCCCGAGCCGATTGCCTTCCCGCGTTCCACCGGGGACGGCGCTCGCCCGGGGCGATCGGCCGGGCGAACCTTATCACGAATCGCCCCCGACCGCCAGACCAGCCCGCCGTGAATCCCACTCCACCACGTCCCGGAGGGCGGGCGAAGCTCGCTGAATAAATGGGCAGACGGTCGGGGGTCGCGATGCTCCCCGCTCGCCGAGTTCCCGTTCGAGAGACCTCCCCACCCCGCGCCAGGAAACCCCGACGGCATCCCGTCCGCTCGGCGCATTGATGAAACCAACCCCTTGGCGACTCGAAAGATCGGCACGCAAGTCCCGGCCAGGAACTCGCTTGCCGAGGACCTCGGTCGGACTCGTTGAGCATCGAGGCGAGGGGAGCGAATGGAACGGTGTTTGCATCGTGTCTCTCGCCGCGATAAGGGCGGCACCCCACGATGAAGTTGCTCTCGTGCCTCAAATGTCCCAGGAGAGTTATTGATCATGCAACTCCCCCGACCCATTCAAGAGGCGGCTCCTCCGGCCTGGCCGCTCCCCTTGATCGGCATTCCCCCGCGCGATTGCCGTTGATTAGGAAGTCGCGCGTCGGCCGGCTGCTTCCGAGACTCCCCACTCCTCACGCCCAATGACAACCGAGCGGCTCCGCCTTGACGGTCCCCGACACGATGCGGACAATCATTCGTGGGACAGAGTCGGCGCACGGCGTCGCGGGCCCCGCAATCAATGCCTCGGCCGAAGTGCCTCAGGAACGCAGGCATGGCATCGCTCGACCGACTGAAGCTCCGCGCCCTCTCCACCCAGCGGTTGGAGCATCAGGGGCAGGAATACGCGGTGCTGGAGGATCCGCTGGGGGTGTTCACCGAGCCCGTCCTGATCCCGATCGAGGGCTATCACTGGATGGTCCGCCACTTCGACGGCGAGACCCACTTGCGGGACATCCAGGCGCGGGTGCTCCGTGAGAGAGGGCAACTGATCCCGTTGACGCAGTTGCAGAGCCTGGTGGAGCAGCTCGACCGGGCGATGGTGCTCGACGGTCCTGCCTTCGCCGCGTTCCACGAGTATCTGCTGGGGGGCCGGCGCGAGTTCTCGATCGTCCCGATCCTGGTCGGCTCACTCCACGACCTGATGGAGGCGGAGATCGACCCGATCGAGTCGGCCGAGGTCCGCCGGTTCGTCAAGTCGCTCCGAGCGGCCGAGTCGGCCAGCGGCAAGAAGGTGATGTACATCGGTGGGATCGACCTGTGTCACGTCGGGCCGGAGTTCGGCGACCCTGAACTGCTCGATGCCGCGACGCTCGACCAGGTCCGCACGTTCGACACGACGATGCTCGACTGCGCCGCCGCGAGCGACCCGGCGGGCTGGTTCGGCACGGCGGCCCGCGTGGGCAACCGCTGGCGAGTCTGCGGCCTGGAGGCCTCCTACACGATGCTCCACGCGATGGGCCCGTCGCGCGGCCGGCTCCTCAAGTACGACCAGGCGGTGGACGATCTCCGGACCTGCTGCGTCCGCTTCGCCAGCCTCGCCTTTGATCCCTCCGATGACGCCGATGCCGAGGTCCGGAACCGTGCCTGAGATGCCCACGCCCGACTTCGTGGCCGAGACCGCGACGAAGCATCCCCCCTGCCCCGCCCCCGCCGACTTCCGCGCTGAGGTCGCCGCCTACGACCGTCGCGCCGAGGTCGGCCACTGGCACGGGCCGCGCTATCGGATGACCTACCGGGTGCTCGGTCAGGGACCGCCCTTGATCCTCATCCCTGGCATCGCCTCGACCTACCGGGGCTACGCGCTGACCCTGAACCGGCTCTCCGAGCGTTTCCGAACGGTCCTTTACGACTATCCCGGCGAGGATTGCGACGACGGGGCCAGGCTCCGCCGGATCACCCACGAGCACTTGGTGGACGACCTGTTCGGGCTGATCGAGCATCTGAACCTCGGCCGGGTGTTCCTGGTCGGGCTCTCGTTCGGCTCGACAATCGCACTCCGGGCATTGCACCGCGAGCCGAGGCGGTTCCCCAAGGCGGTCCTGCAAGGGGCGTTTGCGTACCGCCGCTTCTCCCCCGCCGAGCGCCCTGGCGCTGGTGCTGGGACGCCTGCTGCCGGGCACAACGTCACGGCTCCCCCTACGCAAAACGGTCCTGACCTATAACAGCAAGATAGAATTCCCGGCGCTCCTGGCCGACCGCTGGCTCTACTACCTCGAAGAGAACGGCCAGACGTCGATCGCCTCGCTGGCACACCGGGTCGATCTGCTCACCCGGCTCGACCTCCGGCCGATCCTACCCGCGATTCCCGTCGAGATCCTTCTGCTCCATGGCAAGGAAGACCGGATCGTCCCCCCCCGAAACTTCGAAGCCTTGCAGAAGGCCCTCCCCAGGGCCGAGGGAGTGCTCATGCCCCAGGTCGGCCATCAACCGCACTACACCCACCCCGAGGCGCTGGCGCAAGTCGTTGCCGACTGGCTCCTGCCCTGCGCCCCCGGCGGCTGCCCGAACGAGCCGAAATCGTAAGGTGGGCTGCGGGACATCGCGGGCCGGTGGTAGATACGCAACCCCTCATCTCATTGAGCGGGTTGTCGGACCGGGAGCAGGTCGGTCCACCAAAGTCAACCACCCCGACACAACGAGGATCTGTTCCGCGCGGCCGCTGTGCGGGACCGGAGGAGGTGCCTGATGGCAACCGAGACGCGCGCGACCGGATCGGGGCTGGCGCCTACCGCCTGACCGTCCGGCAGTTCGAGAAGATGATCGACGCGGGTATCTTCCCCCACGACTCCCGCGTGGAACTGCTCGGGGGATTCCTGGTCGAGAGGATGACGAAGAACGATCCACACAATTTTGCCGTGGACCAACTCGCTGACGATCTGCGGCGGATCGTGGCGGTCGGCTGGTTCATTCGCGAGGAGAAATCGGTCGTGCTGGGGCACCACGATCGACCAGAGCCGGACATTGTGGTAGTGCGTGGCGATCGGCGCAATTTTCATCGCGCGCCTCGCTCCCAGAATCTCGCGCTCTTGATCGAGGTGGCCGATACCACCTATGCGAAGGACCGAGGTCCGATGTGGCGACGTTACGCCGCGGCGGGCATCCCAGTCTCCTGGATCGTCAACCTCGCCCAGCGCCTGGTTGAGGTTTACAGCGAGCCTGCGGGCCGGGGAGGGTCGGCACTCTACCGGACCAGCATGACTTATGGCCAGGAGGCCGAGGTACCGGTGGTGATCGACGGCGACGAGATCGGCCGAATCCTCGTCAAGGACCTCCTCACGCCCGAAGGGGAGCAATGAAGACCTCGCTGATGGAGCCGAACCTCGGGTACCTGGTCCGCGTGGTCGAGGTCCAGGAACATGCCGGCGCACCCGCCCGGTCCGGCACGATCTGTGGCAGCATTCCCATCCGATGGGTACAATGTGGGCCGGCCATCGAGTGCCAGGTTCATCGCTATCGGATCGGGGGACATCGACCTTGGCGGAATCGCGTTCGAAGCTGGTGATCGTGGGGATCGGCGACGACGGGCTGGCCGGGCTGACCGACTCGGCGCGCCGGCTCGTCGCCGAGGCGGACCTGATTCTGGGCGCGCCGGCGACGCTCCGGCTGCTCGACGGCACCCCGGCCCGGAAGGTGCCGCTCGACCCCGACATGCCCACCGCGCTGCGGCAGGTTCGCGAGGCGCTTACGGCCCGTCGGCCGGTGCTGGTCAGCAGCGGCGACCCGCTCTTCTATGGAGTGGCGCGGTATCTCTGCGACCGCTTGGGCAAGGACCAGTTCGAGGTCATCCCGCACGTCAGCAGCATGCAACTGGCGTTCGCGAGGGTCAAGGAGAGCTGGGAGGACGCCTACCTGACCAACCTCGCCGGGCGACCCCTGGAACTGATCGTGGACCGAATCCGGACGGCCGAGAAGGTGGGGCTCTTCTCCAGCGACGAGCACCCGCCGTCGCGCGTGGCCCTGGCGCTGCTGGACCGGGGGATCGACTACTTCCGCGCCTACGTCTGCGAGAACCTCGGCTCGCCCGACGAGCGGGTCACGCAGGCCGAGCTGTCCGACCTGGTGGCGGTGGAATTCGACCCGCTCAATGTCCTGATCCTGGTCCGCAAGCCGAACCGCCCCGACCGGGCGAGCCGTGGCGGCCGCTACCGGCGCTTCGGCAACGCCGACGACGCGTTCGCGCAGACGCTGCCAAAGCGCCGCCTGATCACCCAGGCCGAGGTTCGGTCGATTGCCCTGGCGCAGCTCGACATTCGGCCGACCAGCGTCGTCTGGGACATCGGCGCCGGCTCGGGTTCGGTCGCGATCGAGGCGGCGCAACTGGCCGATCAGGGCCAGGTCTTCGCGATCGAGCCCGAGCCGGCCGACATCGCGCTGATCCAGACCAACGCCGAGGCGTTCGGCGTGCCCAACGTGCGGCCGGTCTCGGGCCGCGCCCCCGACGTCCTGGCGATGCTGCCCGAGCCCGACGCCATCTTCGTCGGCGGGACCGGCCGGCAGGTGGACCTGGTCCTCAGCGTGGCCTACACGCGGCTCGCCCCCGGCGGGCGGATGGCCGTCAACGTCGCCACCGTCGACGGCCTGGCGACCGCGCACGAGACGCTCAAGAAGCTCGCCGGCGCGGTCCGCCTCTGGAACATTGCCATCGCCCGGGGCATCGAGCAGATGGACCGCGTCCGCTTCGAGGCCATCAACCCGACCTTCCTCCTGGCCGTGACCAAGACGGACGAGGCCGGCGACTGACGGCGGGCCGTCGCCATCGAAAAAAATATTGACCAATGCACCTTCCTGATTTCTCAAGCCTTGCGCCCTCATGGTGATCTTGCGAACAAGGTCATTGCCGCGATTTGGCGGCTCGTTGAGAATTCGAATTCCGAGTGATTTTCGACCCTTGGTTGTGGCAAGTCGGTCACGGGCGGTATACTAAGAAATCGGGAAGTTCCATCCGCTCCGGCGCGACCGTAAGGGAAAAGGCAGCATGGCCGATGCTGGCGATGTCGAGCTGGACCTGATCGCCGTCGGTGCCCACCCCGACGACGTCGAGATCGCCTGTGGTGGGACCCTGGCCCGGCTGGCACGCAAGGGGTACCAAGTTGGGATCGTGGACCTGACCGACGGCGAACCGACCCCGTTGTCGCCCGGCCCCGACGTCCGGCTCGCCGAAGCGCGGCGAGCGGCCGGGATCCTCGGGGTCGTGGTTCGAATCAACCTCAACCTGCCGAACCGCCGGCTCTTCGACGGGTTCGAGGCCCGGGTCGCGCTGGCTAAGGTCTTCCGGAAGCACCGGCCCAAGGTCGTGCTTGGCTTCGGCGGCAAGACCGTCCTGGCCTCGCCCGACCACTATCAGGCGATGCTGATCACCGATGCCGCCGTCTTCTACAGCCGGCTGACCAAGTGGGACGAGCATTTCGACGGCTTGCCAGTGCACACGGTCATCAACCAGCTCAGTTTCCCGATCGCGTTGCATGGGTTAGACTTGCCCGAGGCTTCGGGGTATCTCGTGGCCGACATCAGCAGCACGCTCGCCGTGAAGCTGGAGGCGGTCCGCTGTTACGCTACCCAGTTTCCCGCAGCCAAGGCGGGGATCTTTGGCGCCATCGAGACGATGAATCGGTATCACGGTCTGACGGCAGGGTTCGAGGCGGGAGAACTGTTCATGACCTACCGCACGGTCGGGGTCGATGACCTGATGCGCTGGGCCAGCCCGATGCATGCGCGGTCGTGAACGGTTCGACGGCCCGGGGGCCCGCCCTCCATCCTGCCTGGGCGCTGGGTCCCGGGATCGCGTGACGATGTTCGACGCTCGACAAAGGGCCGCCGAGGTGAGTTGGTACTTGCGGCTGAGGAATATGATGAGGAACTTCCTTGGGTCAATCCCTCCGCCGCGCGAGCCGGGCGCGACGGTCGAATACCCGACGGCGTCGTCCAGGCTGACGCTCCTCCCCGGTGGCCTGCGGCTCCGGGTCGGCGTCGTCTCGACCACGGGCAGCTATCGCGAGCACAACGAGGACAACTACTACGTCCCCGGGCGAAAGTCAGTCCGGCACGACCTCCCCTCATCCGACACGAGCGGCGAGATCCCCGCGGCGTCCACCCTGGACCCGTCCAACCTCCTCATCGTTGCCGACGGCATGGGGGGGCAACAGGCGGGCGAGCAGGCCAGCCGGATGGCCATCGAGATCATCCCGCGCGCCATCGCCAAGCGGCTCTCCCTTGACGAGTCCAACACCAAGACCATCCAGACGGCGATCCGCGAGGCGGTCGCCGAGGCCAACCAGGAGATCCTCGGCTCTTCGGGCACGGTCACCGAGTTCTCGAACATGGGGACGACCGTTGTCCTGGCCCTGTTCCGCAACGACCGCGTCTACGTCGCGGGGATCGGCGACTCGCGTGCCTACCGTCTCCGGAGCACCCATCTCGAGCAACTGACCAAGGACCATTCGCTGGCCGACGCCCTGGTCGAGGCCGGGACGATCACCAAGGAAGAGCTTCCTAATCACAAGTTCAAGAATTATCTCTACTTGTATCTGGGCAGCAAGGACGCGCGGGGCGGTCCCGAGGACGTTCGGGTGCTCGACGTCGCACCGGGCGACCGATTCCTGCTCGCCAGCGATGGGCTGACGGGGGTCGTCCGGGACGACGAGTTGACGCAGGTCCTCCGGACCTGCGACGACCCGCAACGCGCCGCGAGAGTTCTGACGGACCTGGCGCTGACCAATGATTCGAAGGACAACATCACGTGCCTGGTCATTCACGTGATCAGCGACGCCGAGATGGCGTCCGAGGATGGGCCGAAGCCGACATGACGCGGGGCAGACCGGCGATCGGTCATCTGCATGCGTTTCGATCGCGTTCGCGACGACGGCGGGCCGAGCGTCGAGGGCCGAATGCCTGGCCACGAGCCTGAGAGACCCTTGATTCGATGAGAGCCGAGCTCCATCCTGCCCTCACCCCGACCCGCTCCCGGAGGGAGACGGCGAAAGACGCCCCCCTCTTCCCTCGCGAGAGACGCGGGGTGAGTGTTCTTTCTCCGAGGAGCTTCGAGAGGAGCGCCCGTCGATCCGAGGTGTCCGGGCATGTTGCGGCTTGACGACTTCGTGGCGAACGTCGCCAAGAGCGGCCTGATGAAGCCGCAGGACCTGGAGCGGGCCGCGCGCGACGCTCGCCCCCGAACCCGAGGCCAACGCGCCAGTCCGCCTGGCACGACTATTGATCCAGCAGGGCGTGCTGACGTCATACCAGGCCCGCAAGGTCCTCGCCGGCGCGACCCGTGGCTTCTTCCTCGGCGGCTATCGCATCCTCCGACCCCTGGGCCAGGGGGGCTTGGGCAAGGTCTTCCTCGCCGCCCGCGAGCAGGACGGCCAGCAGGTCGCCATCAAGGTGCTCCCCCCCACGAGGGTGCGCGAGGAGGGACAGGCGCTGGCCCGGTTCCGCCGCGAGATGGATCTGTCGCGCCGCGTCCAGCACCCCAACCTGGCGCGGATGCTCGACGTCGGCGTCGAGGGGGATGTCTACTTCATGGTCTTGGAGTACATCCTCGGCGAGAGCCTCTACCAGGTCGTCAAGGGGGAGCGTGGCGGCCCGCTCCGCGTCGCCGACACGGCGCGGTGCTTCCTCAAGGTGCTCGACGGCCTGGAAGCGGCCCACAACGCGGGCCTGATCCATCGCGACATCAAGCCGTCGAACATCATGATCACTCCCGACGGAGACGCGCAGCTCCTCGACCTCGGGCTGGCCCGCGCCACGAACGGCGAGGAGAGCCCGCAGACCCGGCCCAACCTGGTGATCGGGACGCTCGACTACGCCAGCCCCGAGCAACTCGGCAACGCCGCGACGGCCGACCGCCGGAGCGACCTTTACAGCATCGGCTGCACGCTCTACTTCACCCTGTCGGGCCGCGCCGCCGTTCGAGGGGGGCGACGTCGTCAACAAGATCTTCAAACAGCGGTTGGAAGACCCCGAGCCGCTCGAGCGCGTCGCCCGCAGCGTCCCCGCGACATTCGCGGCGATCGTCCGCAAGCTGATGGCCAAGAACCCCGACGATCGCTACCAGACCTGCGGCGAGCTCCGTGAGGACCTGACGCGGTGGACCGAACCCGAGTACGGTCCGCGCGACCCTCGGCATCGAAGCCGAGGCGGCGCGCGCGCTGCAGCCCCCCCCACCCGACCTGTTCGACGACGATCTCCTCCTGGAAGGTAGATCGGCCTCGGCCTTCATCTCGCTCCGCACCCTGGGCGACTCCGAGCCAGCCGCCGCCTCCATGCGCATGCGCCCCCCTACCCCACTTTCCGCCGTCGTCCTCAAGAACCGGAGGGACCCGGCCGCCGCGGTCCGCCCCAGGGGCGGCGAGGAGTCGAGCTGGCTCCTTCACTTCATTGCGATCGCGGTCATCCTGGGCATTCTGGCCATCCTGGCCATCAGACTGTTGTTGTAACCAAGGTGATCTGGCCTGAAGTTTGCGTAATTAATCCCGGCACACGCCTGGGAACGACCGCATTTTCCCGAAATCCGACAGGACAACTTCCTCCAATGGCACCATTCCAAGGCTCGGTAGCCTCAAAATCCGGTGTGATTCCCCTTGGGGATGTCGTGGAAATTGGCTTACTGCTGCCCGCGAACCGGGCAGACGCCCTGGTGGAGCTGTCAAAACGACGACAGCAAAGCGTGGGCCAGATCCTCCGCGGGCTGATCGACCGCGCTCTGACCGATGATGAATGGATGACGCGTCCCTCGTGACATTTCTACAATTCAGGTTCCTCGGCCTTGGTCATCTTGCCAAGATCTTGGCGCGACCGCGACAATGAAGAACGCTTCGCCAGGTTTTGGCGGGGCGAGGGGATGCGCCTCGATCGATGCCACGCGATGCCGATGGACTTGACGGTTTCTTGCCGGTGGTGGCCTCCTGGTTCCGGACCACGTTCGGGGAGCCGTCGCCGCCACAAAGGTGCGGCTGGCCGGCAATTGCCTCGGGCCGGAACACGCTGATCTTCGCCCCCACCGGATCAGGCAAGACGCTGGCGGCCTTCCTGGCATGCCTCGACCACCTGTGGCGCGTTCCGAGGAGGACGCCCGGGGCACGCGTCCTTTACGTCTCACCCCTGAAGGCCCTCAATCTCGATATTTCTCGAAACCTTCAAGCCCCCCTCGACGGGATCTTGGCGCGGGCCGAGGCCGAAAGGGCTCCGTTGCCGCCGCTCTCGGTCGCTGTCCGGAGCGGAGACACCCCGGCTGCCGCTCGGCAACGCCTGATCCGCAAGCCGCCCGACATCCTGATCACGACGCCCGAGTCGCTCCACCTGATGCTGACGAGCAGGGCACGAGAGACCCTGCGCGCCCTCTCGCACGTCATCATCGACGAGATCCACGCCCTCGCCCCCAACAAACGCGGGGTCTTCCTCGCACTCTTGCTGGAACGGCTGGAGTCGATCAATCCCGGGAGCTTCGTCCGAATCGGCCTTTCGGCCACGCAGCGCCCGCTGGACGAGGTGGCCCGCTACCTCGGCGGGCTCCGCAAGCTCCCGGGGCCCCAGGGCGCGACCCGGTTCGAGCCGCGCCCGGTGACGGTCGTCGATGCCGGCCGGCGCAAGGAGCTCGACCTGGGGGTCATCGTACCGTTCGACCGTGCCGGGCCGCAGCCGGCCGGCTCGATCTGGCCGGCGATTGAACACCGGCTGCTCGAGCTGATCCGGCGCACCGCTCGACCCTCGTGTTTGCCAATAACCGCCAGATCGTCGAGCGGCTGACGACCCACCTGAATGAGCGAGCCGAGGCGGGCAACGACGGCCCGGCCGGGCTCGCGCGATCGCACCACGGCAGCCTGAGCCTGGAGGAGCGCCGGGCGACCGAGGATGCGTTGAAGCGCGGCGAGCTGGCGGCCGTGGTGGCGACCGCGTCGCTGGAGCTGGGCATCGACATGGCGGCGGTGGACCTGGTCTGCCAGGTCGAGTCTCCTGGCAGCGTCGCGCGCGGGCTCCAGCGCATCGGGCGCGCCGGGCACCTGGTCGGCCGGGTCAGCAAGGGGCGGCTGATCGCCAAGACGGCCAGCGACCTGCTCGAGTCGGCCGCGCTCTGCCGCCTGATGCTCCGGAACGAGATCGAGGCGCTCCGCGTCCCGACCGGCTGCCTCGACGTCCTGGCACAGCAGGTCGTCGCCTGCGTGGCGATGGACCGCTGGGATGTCCCCGCGCTGTTCGACTTGGTCCGGGGGGCCTACCCCTACCGCGATCTTCCCTCCTCGGCCTTCGAAAGCGTACTGAAGATGATCTCGGGCCGATTCCCGACCGAGGCCTTTCGCGACCTTCGCGCCCGCGTGAGCTGGGACCGCGTGCACAACCGCCTGCATGCGCTGCCGGGGACCGCGCGGCTCGCCCTGACCGGAGGCGGGACGATCCCCGACACCGGCCAGTACCCGGTCTACCTCGGCGACGAAGGGCCCCGGCTCGGAGAGCTGGACGAGGAGTTCGTGCTTGAGCGGCGCGTGGGCGAGACGTTCGTTCTCGGCACGGCCACCTGGCGAATCGAGGCGATCGAGCCGCATCGCGTGCTCGTCTCCCGCGCCGAGGGCGAAGCGGCGATGATGCCCTTCTGGCGCGGTGAAGATGCGCCTCGGACGGCCGCTCTGGGCGAGGCCGTCGGCGCGCTCGGCCGCGAGGTGGCCGAGCGCCGCGACGACCGCGGCCTTCTCGACTGGCTCCAGGCCGAATGCCGGCTCGACAGCAACGCCGCGCGGCGCTGCGCGACCATGTCGCCCGCCAGATCCGGATCGCGGGCGCCGCGCCCGACGATCGCACGGTTGTCATCGAGACCTTCCGCGACCCGACGGGCGAGATCGGCCTGGCGGTGCTCACACCGTTCGGGGGCAAGCTGCACCAGGCCTTGAAGCTGGCGCTCCAGGCGCGGCTGAGGCAGCATCTGGGGATCGCGGTCTCGTGCCTCCACGGCGACGATGGGATCTTGATCCGCCTGCCCCAGACCGACGAGCCCCCCCTGAACCTGTTCCAGGGCCTCTCCGCGGAGCGGGCCGAGGCGCTGATCCGCCACGAGCTGGGCGATAGTGCGCTGTTCGGGCTCCGGTTCCGTCAGAACGCGGGCCGGGCCTTGCTGATGCCCCGGCCTGACCCTGCCCGGCGCACGCCGCTCTGGCTGCAACGGCTCCGCGCCAAGGACTTGCTCCAGGTCGTCCGCCGGTTTCCCGACTTCCCGATCGTCGTCGAGACCTACCGCGAATGCCTCAACGACGACCTCGACCTGCCCCGGCTCCGGGCGTTCCTCGACGCCGTCGCCTCGGGGGCGATCCGGGTGGTCGCCCGGCGCGGTGAGGTCGCCTCGCCGTTCGCGTCGGACCTGATCTTCCGGTTTACCTCGCAATACCTCTACCAGTGGGACGAGCCGCGCCGGGGCGATCGGCCGTCGAGTCGCTCGGCCATGGACGACGACGTGCTCGACCCCCTGCTCGACCCGGCGACGCACGCCCACTGGCTCGATCCCCACGCGATCGGCCGGGTCGAGGGCCGGCTCCGGGGCAGCGGTCGGCCGCCGCGCACGGCCGACGAGATGGCCGAGACGCTCCGACGACTCGGCGACCTCGCCCCCGGCGAGCTGGCCGGGCCGATGCTCGGCTTCCTCGCCGAACTGGAGTCGCAGGGGCGCGCCCTCACGATCGAACTTGCGGGGACAGCCGAGCCTTTGCGATGGATCAATGCCGAGGAGATGCCGCTCTATGTGGCGGCGTTCGGCGGTGCGGCATTCACTCTGCCCCGCAGGGAGGAGGGATCAAAGGAACCTCCTCTCTCGGGGGGAGAGGGGACTCAAGACGAGCGCTTCGACGAGTCGGCCCTGGAGATGATCGTCCGCCGGTTCCTGCAAACGCACGCCTTGATCGGCCTGGATGAGTTGACGGCCCGCTACCCGATCGACCCGGCGCGGGCCACCGACCTGCTCGAACGCTGGCTCGAAGCCGGGGACCTGGTCCGGCTGGAGCCGGCCAGGGACGCCGGCGCGCCGCGCTGGGCCGACCGGCGGAACCTGGACGAGGTCCGCCGACTCTCGATCGCGCTGCGACGTCGCGAGAGCGTGGCGGTCATGCCCGAGGTCTTCGCCAACTCCGTCGCGCGTCGGCAACACGTCCACCCGGCGACACGCCGGGAGGGCTCGGCGGCGGTCGGCTTGATCCTGGAGCAACTCCAGGGGTTTGCCGCGCCGGCCGACCTCTGGGAGTCGGACCTCCTGCCGCGACGAGTCCGCGACTACCGCACGGTCTGGCTCGACGAGGCGCTGTCGTCGGGCGGTTGGCTCTGGCGCACCGTCGCCGACGCGCGGGCGCGCCGCGCGTCGCGTTTGCACCCCGCGACTTCCTTGGTCCCTGGCCCGCGCCCGAGGTGACGGCTGCGCCGACCGAGCCGGCGGCGCGTGTCCTCGACCACCTGACCCGCCGGGGAGCGTCTTTCTCGATCGACCTGGCGCGGGAGCTGGGGCTGGAGCCCTCCCGGGCACGCACGGCGCTGGACGACCTGCTGCGGCGGGGGCTCGTGACCAACGACCGGTTCGACCCGTTGCGGCCGGGTGCACAGGCTGTCGCCGAGGCGTTGGCCCAGGTGTCGGCCGCGGCCACGGCCCGATCCCCGCGGCTGGGCCGCCCCTCGTTCCGCCGCGGGCCCTCGACCCGCCCCGAGGGGCGATGGTCGCGGTTTACTCCGACCGACGCCGACACCGACGCCGAGGCCGCCCACCTGGCCTGGGCCGCCGCGCTGCTCGACCGCTACGGGGTCCTGACCCGAGAGACGGTCGCGCTTGACCCCTGGGCGCCCCCGTGGCGCGACCTGGTCCCCTGGCTCGCCCGCGCCGAGCTCCGGGGCGAGCTGCGCCGCGGCTATTTCGTCGAGGGGCTCTCCGGCGTCCAGTATGCCTCGGCCGAGGCCGCCGAAGAGCTGGCGCACCTGGCCGCCGACCGAGCGGCCGACCGGGAGCCTGTCTTGTTGTCAACCCTCGATCCCGCGAACCTTTACGGCGCGGCCGCGCCGCTCGACATCGACCTCCTCGAGGGAGGTACGGCGCGACTCCCCCGCTCGGCCTCGAACTTTCTGGTCTTGTGCGAGGGTCGCCCTGTGCTGATCATCGAGGCCTCCGGCAAGCGGCTGACCGGCCTGGCATCGGCCTCCGAGGCCGATTTGCGGGCCGCGCTGGCCCTACTCCCCACGCTCGCCGGACCGTCACGCCGCGTCGTGAAGGTCGAGACCTACAACAACACTGCCGCCGCGCTGGCCAGCCCCGCCGCTTCCTGGCTGGCAGAACTGGGTTTCGTCCGCGATTATCCCGCGATGACGTACTATGCGGGTTGGTAAGAGGAGAGATCCGCGACAATCGGCACAAAGGACAATCCATGGGGGGATGGGGATGGGGTTCACCAACTCCCATCCCCTCACTCCCATCCCCCTCACAGGGCTGAGTCCTTCCGCATGGTCCACGAGAACACGGCAATGTCCACGAACCCTCCCGCGGAACCTCGGGCGAATGCCCCGGCCTACGACTGCCTGGTCATCAGCGACCTGCACCTGGGGAGCGATGTCTGCCAGGCGAAGCTGCTGGAGGAGTTCCTGGAGTGGGCCGCGGTCGAGTCGCGCACGCTCGTCATCAACGGCGACATCTTCGACGACCTGAACTTCAAGCGTCTCACCAAGAGACACTTCGCCTGCCTGAAGATCATCCGCCGCAACTCCGACCGCGACGACTTCCACCTCGTCTGGGTCCGGGGCAACCACGACGGCCCCGCGGACATCGTCAGCCACATCGTCGGGGTCGACATCCTCGACGAATATGTCTACGACAACGGCAAGATTCAACTTCTCATCCTGCACGGGGACCAGTTCGATACGTTCATCACCCATTATTTCTGGCTGACCACGATCGGCTGCGGGATCTTCTATTACATCCAGAAGTGGATGCCGCACCGCGCCGCGCGCTGGATCCGGAGGATCTCGAAGCGCTGGCAGCGCAACAGCCAGTTGATCGAGCGCCGGGCGACCGAATACGCGGCCAGCAAGGGCTATAAGTACGTGACCTGCGGCCATACCCACCTGCCGCTGACGGCCGAGGCCGAGGGCGTCCACTATCTCAACAGCGGCACCTGGACCGAGTCCCCCCCTGCCCATTCGTTGCCGTCCAGGGCGCCGACGTCCGGCTGGAATGGTGGCCCTTACCCGAGGTCAAGCCGGCCAGCTTCGGGGAAGAATCTTCCGCCCAGAGATCGCCGACGTCCGAATTCGAGGAGCCGATGGAGACTCGCCGGGGGTGAACTGATCCGTCCCCGCGGCGGCGCGGGGACGGGAGACGCCGGAATTCCGGAACGCCGCACCGCACCCGCCCGGTCATATTTAGGGGGTTATCCAGGTGGTCAGGAAGGGTTTGATTCCTTCGGCTCTGCCATGGCTCGCCTCAGCAACGGCCCGAGCTGAAGAGGCACAGGCGGATGGGACCTTCGGCTCCTCGTAGGGTCCGCTCCGCTGTGCGTCACTCGTCAAGCGCGTGGGGGCTTCGTCGTCGAGACGGCTGAACACCAGAACCCCATGCCCGGGGTGCAGGTCGTTGTGGCTGTAGGAGAGCAGAGAGCTATCGGCGGTACCAAACCCCGAGGCAACCGCCGCATCTCCACTCAGGGATGGCCCGGTGGATCACGGCCGGCTCAGGCGACGGCGCGAGGGCTGATTCCTGATCGCTCAGGAAGCGGTCCCGGTAGTCATCGTCGATCCAGCCCTCTAAACGTGTACGATAGAGTGAACAGAGCATAAGATTGACTAAGATAGGAAAATTGGAACAGCCAGGGGAAAGCGGTAAGCACCATAACGGGCTTCTCCGCTTTGTTTGTGGCCATCCCCACGTATCTGGTGGCTCATGCGCAAATTGAATTCAAGAGTGAATCAAATTCGTTTGCAGCCGGCGCGATTCCTAAGCTTAGTCCATGCAAGGTCTTAAGAAGACGTCAGTCCAGGTTTAGAGGGCTGACATCGTCGATCCTCCTTTTCTCCTGGGGCTCCGCAGTGCCGGGCCACATTCGAGGCCGAACGGGGAGTCTTCTCCCGTTCTGAGGGGCGACCGGCGCGGGCGGGAACGGGAGAGGCGTCCCGTCCCCGTCTCGGGTTGAGGCCGGCGTCAGTCCCTCTCCTCCCTTTGAGGCCGCTCCCCGCCTGCCCCCCTGGGCCGCTGCTGGGCCTTGAGCTGCTCCAGGTGCTGTTGCCGTTGGGCCTTTAACTGCTCTATCTGCTGCCGCTGGGCCTTTATCTGCTCGAGTTGCTGCTGGGCCCGCATCTGCTCCATCTGCTGCCGTTGCTGCTGGGCCCGCATCTGCTCAAGCTGTTCCCGCTGCCGTTGGGCCTTGAGCTGTTCGAGCTGCGCCTGTTGCTCCTGGACCTTCAATTGCTCCATCTGCTGCCGCTGGGCCTTCTTCTGCTCAAGCTGTTCCCGCTGCCGTTGGGCCTTGAGCTGTTCGAGCTGTTGCCTTTGCTGCTGAGCGTTGAGCTGCTCTAGGTGCTGTTGTTGCCGCTGGGCCTTGAACTGCTCCATCTGCTCGCGCTGTCGCTGAGCCTTTTGCTGCTCAAGCTGCTGTCGCTCTTGCTGGGCTTTGAACTGTTCGAGCTGCTGTGGTTGCCGCTGGGCCTTGAGCTGCTCCATCTGCTCGCGCTGTCGCTGGCCCTTAAGCTGCTCCGTCAAGTGCCGCGGGGCCTTGAGCTGTTCGAGCTGCTCCCGCTGGCCCTTGAGCTGTTCCAGCCGCTGTTGCCGGGCCTCGTTGCGCAGGTCACCCGGGTCGAGGGGCCTGGGCCCGGGGTTGGTCCCGGCCAACGGCTGCGCCGGGGCCGCGATCGGCGACCGGAACCGTTCCACCCGGCGCGGCCGGGCGTCCGGGCCGGGCAGGCTGGCCGAATTGGCCAGGGACCTGACCGCTTGGAGCTCCTGCTTCGCCCGCTGCTGGCGGAACTCGCGAAACTGCTCGACTTGCCGAGTCAGCTCCTGCCGCCGCGTCGCGTCGACCCTCGTGAACCGCAAGGGCTGATCCGGGTTCGTGGCGACCTGTGAGATCGGTCGCGCCACCTCCAGGGTTCTGACGTTGGTGACAGAATTCGGGACGTGGGTCACGTTGACATTATTGACCGTCGTGCGGTTGACGATCTTCTGCTGCTCGATATAGGTATGCGGCGGCCGCGCATCGGGGTGCTCGCGGCGGAATCGGTAATCGTCTTGCAGGCGGTCGAGCCAGCGGTGGTCGCGGCGCGCCTGCATGACCGAATAGTGGGCGAACACGGGGTCATACCCGCGGCGGCTCTGGTGGAACGAATACCAGGGGACGATGCCCGCCCGGGTATAGCTCTCGGCGTAGTAGTCGCCGAAGTAGTACTGGTTGTAGCTCGGCCGGACGAAGAGGCTCGTCATCATGACCGAGGCGAGCAGGCTGATCGTCGGCGTGTAGACGAGCCGGGTCTGGCGGATGACTGGCTGGACGAAGTAGACCGGCGCGAACGGGGTGCCACGGCGGACGACGGGGAGGTCCCAGTAGCCGTCGACGAACAGGCAACCATTGGGGGTCCAGACGTAGTGGGCGGGGACCCAGACCCAGTCGGGCTGGAAGCTGACCCAGAACCCGGGCCGCCAGACGAAGCGGTCGCCCTGCCAGTCCCAGTAGCCGGGCGACCAGACGGAGTTCGCCGACGGCGGTGGGCTGCTGGGGCCGGCTTCGAGGGATGCGGGCGGGACCGGGTAGTATTGCACGTCTTGCTGCACGGTGGAGGTCCAGGCGCCGGGGATCCAGCGATAACCGCCGTCGCCCTCGCCCCAGTAGCCGGGCACCCACTGCCGGCCGGGAGGGATGTCGCGCCAGAGTCCGCTCACCCAGA
This sequence comes from uncultured Planctomycetaceae bacterium, assembly GCA_963803395.1. Taxonomy (GTDB): domain Bacteria; phylum Planctomycetota; class Planctomycetia; order Isosphaerales; family Isosphaeraceae; genus JAFANO01. The sequence continues at coordinate 27,696 of CAWDND010000080.1, read as the reverse complement.
GGAAGTCCTTGCGGGTGTCGTCCCAGGCCCAGTAGCCGGGGATCCACTGGACGTTGGTCCCCTCGGGCCTCTGATCCGGGGGCAATTCCTCGACCGGCGGCGGAGGCTCCTTGGGCACCACGGGGCCTGGGCGGGGGTCGAACACGACCGGCCCGGCGAACGCCTCGTGGACTGGGCCGCGTGTCAGGACCTGAGCGCCTTCGGGGAGGTCGGCGGTGGCCGGGGGAGGACCACCGGAGTCGAGCTGGGCTACGGCGGGTCGAGCCGGGAGGGTGAGCACCACACCCGCCAGCACCAGGACGCCGAGCCAATTCCCCCTACGTCGCGTTTCACGAAATCCCTCCTGCCGTGTTCCGCTCTGTCCCGGTCGTAGGGCAACTCGACGCCGAATCACCTCCTGCCTCCCCTATGTTGCACAATCCATGCTCAGTGCGGAAGAGTCGGGGCGGGATTCATTGGGGCGTAGCTCGCTCTCCACATCCCCGAATGGTTTGCGTCGCAACTGATCCTCATAAGGGACTGGCGTCAAGCCAAGTAGCCGACTTAGGAGAAAACCCTCCAAAATCCTGGGCTCCCTCTCGAAGAGGAAACCTCGCGCGGAAGCCTTCCTTTTCCATGCTCCAGTCCAAGATCCGCACTCTCTCTCAAACGCGGCGGGTGGATGCTTCCGCGGGCATGCGGTTCCGGAGAGAATGTGCTATTATGGGTCCGACATCCCGCGTCGGGTTGGCACGCGACTCGTGGCGAGCAGCTCATTCGACGGCGATGCTCAACCCCTGATGGAACCCGGACCGCTTGGGAGAGACCTGCCATGGCCAAGACTCGGGTGGAAAAAGACTCGATGGGGGAGATGGAGGTCTCGGTCGCGGCCTTTTACGGGGCCCAGACCGAGCGCGCCCGGCGGAACTTTCAGATCAGCCCGCTCCGCTTCCCTCGCTCCTTCATCCGTGCGCTGGGGCTGATCAAGAAGGCGGCGGCGCAAGTCAACATGGACCTGAAACTCCTGCCCGCCGACCTCGGCGAGTGGATCGTCCAGGCGGCGCAGGCGGTCGCCGACGGCGAGCACGACGACCAGTTCGTCGTGGACATCTTTCAGACCGGCAGCGGCACCTCGACGAACATGAACACCAACGAGGTCATCGCCGGGGTCGCCAACGAGCACCTCAACAACGGCGTACGGGGGGGCAAGTCCCCCGTCCACCCCAACGATGCGGTCAACATGGGGCAGTCGTCCAACGACGTGATCCCGACGGCCCTCCACATCGCGGCGCTGGAGGGAATCCAGAAGCGGCTGGTCCCCGCATTGAAGCAGTTGCACGCACTGCTGGAGGAGAAGGCGCAGGCCTTCGACGCCATCGTCAAGATCGGCCGGACCCACTTGCAGGACGCGGTCCCGATCCGGCTGGGGCAGGAGTTCTCGGGCTATGCCGCGCAGGTCGATCACGCGCTGAAACGGCTGGCGCACAGCGGCGAGTCACTGGCCGAGCTGGCGATCGGCGGGACGGCGGTCGGGACGGGAATCAACACCCACGCCGAGTTCCCCCAGCGGATGGCGGCCAAGCTGAGCCAGGACACCGGGCTGGCGTTCCGGCCGGCGGCCAACACCTTCGAGGCGATGGCCAACCGCGATGCCGCCGTCGAGGCGTCGGGGGCACTGAAGACCATCGCCATCAGTTTGTCGAACATCGCCAACAACATCCGCTGGCTCGCCTCGGGGCCGCGCTGCGGGATCGGTGAGATCCGGATCCCCGAACTCCAGCCCGGCAGCTCGATCATGCCTGGCAAGGTCAACCCGGTCATCCCCGAGGCGGTGATGATGGTCGCCGCGCAGGTCGTCGGCAACGACGCGACGATCGCCTGGGCCGACGCGCTGGGATCGAACTTCGACCTCAACGTGATGATGCCCGTCATCGCCTACAACCTGCTCCAGTCGATCGACCTGCTGACCAACGCCGCGGAGCACCTCGCTGAGAAGTGCGTCAAGGGGATCGAGGCTGACACCGAGCGTTGTCAATTGCTGATCGAGCGGAGCCTGGCGATGTGCACTGCGCTGGCCCCCCGGATCGGCTACGACAACGCGGCGAAGATCGCCAAGGCCGCCTACGCCTCGAACCGGAACGTTCGCGACATCGCAATGGAGATGGCGGGGACCACGCCGGGATTCCCGACCCTCGAGGAGATCGACGCCCTGCTCGAGCCGCACGGGCAGACCGTCCGCGGAACCGGGGTCGGCGCCGCGGCGGGGGGTTGAGCGCGGGAGGAGAGGCCGAGTGGCAGGCCGTTTGCAATGTGCCGTGGACCGTTCCCCCGAGGGTCGAGAGAGGGACTCAGGACCCATCGGCGGAGTCGGTCTATACTTTCTGAGAGATAATCGTCATCCCGGGGGAGATCGGTCGCGACGACCACGCCCGGCGACGTTCACCCCGAAGATGCAGTGGCCTGTTTCGAGGAGGGCGCGACGATGAGCGACGACCAGGACTTCGCGATCGAAACCGAGGACCGGGAGACGGTCGCCGAGCCCACGCCGGCCCCTCCGCCGCTGGTGGTGATCGAGTATCGCAACCGGGGCTTGCCCTCGGTGTTCGTGCCGCCGGCGCTGATCTTGATGGCGGCGCTGGCGATCCTGTCGTACCAGCGCCTGACACCGGTCCGCAGGCCCGGCCCGGCCCCGCCTTCGGATGACCCGGCCCCTCCGCGTCGCGGTCGGACCATCCTGGTCGAGTCGTCGAGCACGGGAGTTGTGGTCGGCCCACTCGTGGTTCGCGCCGAATCCTCGCCCCCGGCCGCAACGTCTCCCCCCGCACTGGACGCGGCCGCATCGCAGGCGCCGCCGGTCGACGACGACCTCTCGCCCTTCGACCTCAACGCGACGGCCGGCTTGCGCCGGTCGAGCCCTCGTCGCCGACCCTCGATGCGGCGAACAAACCTCCCCTCGCCCCTCCCGCCCCCGCCGCGCCGGAGGCGATCGCAGCGCCGGCTCCGAAGCCTCGGGAACGAGATCCGATCGATGCCGCCAGCACCGCGAGCGACCCGGAGCCGAAGCGGATCGAGCATCCCGCGATCGGCTTCAAGCTCCCGCAGCCCGAGCTCGAACCGCTCGAGCCCCCCGAGCCCGATCCGCCCCAGGCACAGCCCGAAGTGACCAAGGAGCAAATCCTGAGCGAGATCCGCCGTGAGGCCGCGCAGAAGGAAGCCGAGCGCCAGAGGCTGGAGGCCTGGAAACCACAGAGACGGTTGCACGAACTCGACGAGGTTCGCGAGAAAATGGATGCGGAGCGGGTCAGGTTCCATCACGAGTTGCGGCAGATCCTCAAGGATCGGGGCAAACGTGCGGGGCCGATGATCGAGGACCTCTGCAACGAGTATGGCCGGAACACGCTCCCGGAGATCGAAGGCATGGTCAGACGGGCGCTGCGACTGTCGGTTGGCGGCCTGCCCCGTCAGGACCAGGTCGAGATGATGCGGTCCCATGGCCTGCCCGAGCCGAAGATTCTCGACTACATCGCGAACAAGCTCCATCGGGACCTCGGTTCCCGGGGCGGGCCCCGCGACGAGAAAGAGGTGCTTGTCGAGGCCGCGAGGCGCTTGCTGGCAATGCCGCTTGCCCCGGCGCAGGGTGAACCTCACACGGACCGGGCGTTTCGTCCCGGATCGCAACCCCTCGCCACGGCCCCTCAGCCCTCCATCCCGAACCCCGGCCATCGACCTTAACCATCCGAGTGTCGTCGAGCGCCCGGCGATCGGACCGGCCGCCGATGTCCGCCCGCTCCCCTGAGGTCACACCATGCGTCCATGGGAATTGCCGCGATTGCTCCCGAGTCTCGCCCTGCTCGCCCTGCTCGCCCCGTCCCCTCCGGCCCCCGCCGCGGCCCTCGAGGCGAACGTCACGGTCGGCAAGGCACTCCTCGATGAGGGCGACGCGCTGGCCGATAAAGGCAAGGCCAACGAGGCGGTGGTCCGCTACAAGCAAGCCTTCGAGCAACTGCTGCCCGGCATTCGCAAGATCGCGTTCAAGCACGAGGTGAAGCGCGACGTCACTGCCCGCGAGGACCTCCGCGCCCTGCTCATCAAGGAGATCGACGAGCAGATGACCCCCGAGGAGTTTCGGGCCAACGAGCTGGGGCTGAAGGCCCTCGGCCTGCTCCCGCGTGACTTCCCCTTGAAGGAGGCGATGGTCAAGGTCTACTCCGAGGAGATCGCCGCCTATTACGACACGAAGACCCAGACCATGCACCTGATCAAGGAGCCCGAGGCCAAGGCCAACAAGCCCCCGTCCTTCCTCGAGCGTCTGCTGGGCAAGACGAGCGGGTTTGACAAGGACGAGAACAAGACGGTCATCGCACACGAACTGACCCACGCCCTGGCCGATCAGCACTTCCAGCTCGACGCGATGCAAAAGGTGGTCAAGCACGACGACGACCGCGACCTGGCCCTGTCGGCCCTGATCGAGGGTGAAGCGACGCTGACGATGATCGGCGCACAGATGGAGGACTGGGACGGCTCGAAGATCCGCGAGGTTCCCGCGTCGCGGCTCGACCGCATCTTCGGCCTGATCATGCCCTTCATGCCCTTGGCCGGTGGTGCCAGCCTGCGCAAGGCGCCCGTGATCCTGTCCGAGTCGATGATCTTCCCCTACCTCCGCGGCCTGGTCTTCTGCGCCGGGTGGTCAACGACGACGGCTGGGAGGGGCTGAACGCGGCCTATCTTCAGCCGCCGCTCTCGACTGAGCAGGTTCTCCACCCCGAGAAATACCGCGCCAAGCCCGACCTGCCGATGGCCGTGGACCTGGGCAAACTCGAGCCGGGCGACGGCTGGAAGGAGGTCGGCCGCAATGTCGTCGGCGAAATGCAACTGGGCGTCATGCTCCGCCGTCATGGGGGCCGCGCCGCCGCCGCCGGCTGGGACGGCGACCGCTACGCCGTCTTCGAAGGGCCGAACAGCCGCATCGGTCTGGTCTGGCTCTCGACCTGGGACAGCGAGGACGACGCCCGCGAATTCGCCGCGCGGCTACATCCGGTTCCAGGCCCAGAAGCTCGCCCTCGACGTCCCCCCGCCCGCCCCCGACGCACCCCCCGACGCCTTCCCCGAGACGAGCCGACGGAACCAAGAGGGAGCCGTCTACATCGTCGAACGGCGCGGGGCGGATGTCGCGGTCATCGAGGGATTCCCCGAGGGCGTGACCGGATCGCTGCTCGACACGGCCATCCACGCCACGAAAACCGAGATGACCTTCCTCCCGGCGCCTCCGACCCATTAAAACGCATCCCGGAACAATCGTGCCCCCCGCCCCCGGCGGGCACCCACGTCCCTGGAGGCGTCTCAGATCCAGCGGTACACGCGTAAGTAAACGCCAGTTGGCCCGCGATCCACTCGAGTTGGGTGGTCTCGGCAGGCGACCGCCAGGTATACTGATGGGAACGCGCACACCGTCCGATACCGAGAGGGGTGGTCATCCGCGGAGATTTAAGCGACACCTATGGATATTGCCAAGCTTGCGTTAGAGGACGGCACGGTCTTCACGGGTCGGGCATTCGGCGCCCGGGGCGAGGTTGACGGCGAGGTCGTCTTCAACACGAGCATGACCGGCTACCAGGAGATTCTGACCGACCCGTCCTACCACGGCCAGATCGTGGCGATGACCTACCCGCAGATCGGCAACTACGGGGTCAATGACGAGGATGCCGAGAGCCGCCGGCCGTGGGTCCGCGGGTTCGTGGTCCGCGAGTTGAGTCAGATCGTCAGCAACCACCGCGCGGGGGGTTCGCTCGACGTCTATCTGGCCGCAAACGGCATCCTCGGCGTCGACGGGATCGACACCCGGGCGCTGGTCCGCCTGACCCGCGTGCAGGGCGCGCTGAAGGGCATCCTCTCGGCGACCGACCTCGACGACGCGAGCCTGGTGGCCAAGGCGAAGGCGAGTCCCGGCCTGGTCGGCCGTGACCTGGTGCGCGAGGTCATGCCCCGGGAGACCGCCACCTGGGAGCCGGGCCTCGATCACCAGTTCTTGCTCACCCCGGAGGGCGGATGGCCGCCCGCGTCCCCCGCGCCGCGCCGGCCGCACGTCGTCGCGCTCGACTTCGGGATGAAGTGGAACATCCCGCGCCACCTGGTCGCGTCGGGTTGCCGGGTCACGATCGTCCCCGGCGCGACCCCGGCCGAGGCGATCCTGGAGCACGAACCCGACGGCATCTTCCTCTCGAACGGCCCCGGCGACCCCCGCCCGCTGGTCGAGGCGACCGCCACGATCCAGACGTTGATCAAGACCGCCGCCGAGGCGCGGGGCCTGCCGATCTTCGGCATCTGCCTGGGCCATCAGCTCCTGGGCCAGGCCTTCGGCGCGACGACCTTCAAGCTCAAGTTCGGCCATCGCGGCGTCAATCACCCGGTCCGCAACGAGCTGACCGGCAAGGTCGAGATCACCTGCCAGAACCACGGCTTTGCCGTCGATCCCGCCACCCTCCCCCCCGACGTCAAGCCGAGCCACATCAACCTCAACGACCAGACCCTCGAAGGACTCCGCCATACCCGCTTGGCGGTCTCCGGCGTCCAGTATCACCCCGAAGCGTCGGCCGGGCCGCATGACAGCAACTATCTTTTTGCCGAGTTCCGGAAACAGATGGGATGACCCCCGAAGGCTGAGCAGAGGGACTTGGCCTGACCATGAGAGGGATGCTCGCACACTCAAGCGGGGCCGGGCGGCCTGAATTGCTTTCCCTTACTGTTCAGGTTATAAAGCACTTAGGCGTAATGCCATCTTTCACTCAAGGAAGCAGCCTCTTGTGATCGGGGCCGGGGGTGTATCGGATTCATGGCCAGGTTGATCGGTGCCCAGCGAATGGTCTTGCAAGCGATCCTCGACGCCCAAGGGGAGCCCCAGAATTACGTCGAGGACTTCCGGATTGCCCAGTCTACCCGGATCGCTCTGAATGACGTGCGGCACTGGCTGGAGACCCTCGCCTTCGAGGGCTACGTCGAGGTCGCCCGCACCGAGGTTGGTCTGAGCGCCTCGATCACAGCCCTGGGGAGGTTGCTCGCCGCGGCGCTGGAGGCGGCGCGGGCGATCGAGGACGAGGGGCCGCGGGCCCATGCGCTGGGGGCGCTGGCGCCGCACCTGACGCCGCCGTTGCTCGCCGCGGCGCTGGAGGCGGCGCGGGCGATCGAGGACGAGGGGCCGCGGGCCCATGCGCTGGGGGCACTGGTGCCGCACCTGCCGCCTGGGGAGCGGGAGCCGGTCCTGCGTCAGGCGCTGGAGGCGGCGCGGGCGCTCTGGGACGAGGGGTCGCGGGCCGAGCGCTGGGGGCGCTGGCGCCGCACCTGACGCCGCCGTTGCTCGCCGCGGCGCTGGAGGCGGCGCGGGCGCTCGGGGACAAGGATGAGCGAGCCCGGGCGCTGAGGGCGCTGGCGCCGCCGTTGCTCGGTGCGGCACTGAAGGCGGCGCGGTCGCTCAGGCCCGAGTGGCCGCGGGCCCAGGCGCTGGGGGCCCGGGCGCCGCACCTGACGCCGCCGTTGCTCGGTGCGGCGCTGGAGGAGGCGCGGTCGCTCGGGGACGAGGATGAGCGAGCCCGGGCGCTGAGGGCGCTGGCGCCGCACCTGACGCCGCCGTTGCTCGCCATAGCGGTTGCTCGCCATAGCGCTTGAGGCGGCGCGGGCGATCGGGGACGAGTGGCGGCGAGCCGAGGCGTTGGGGGCGCTGGCGCCGCAACTGGTGAGGCTCCCCCCTCGGAACGCTCGACCTCCTCTGGAATGAGACGCTTCTGCTCGCGGCCACGCGCACACGCAAAGATCTGCTCGCGGACCTGAGTTCCCTCGTCCCCGTCCTCGCCGCGCTGGGCGGTGCGGAGGCGGTGGCCGATATCTGTCGAGCCATCCAGGATGTCGGGCGGTGGTGGCCCTGAGGGGCGGGCGAGCCGCGACTCCGAAGGCGAACCGCTCCCGCGGGGCGTGACGTCCTCAGGCCCTTCCGGAAGGAGGGAGTTTTGTGCTGGACGTCCTCGCGTCCTGCGTTTGGTACGGCCCCAACGCGATCTCGGTCTGGGCCCGCGGCGGGGGCACACGGGCCTGGGTGTTCGTCCGATCCCACACTCATCTCCACGCATCCCACACAATTGACGAGGCCATTTCGGGGCGGTACCTTGATTCTTTGCCATCCCAAGCGGCCAGGTCAGGCCGCGTGTTCCGGATCGGAGATGTCGAGTCGTGGCTTCGACCTGCGTAGTAGGGCTTCAATGGGGAGACGAAGCCAAGGGGAAGATCGTGGACCTGCTCTGCGACCAGCACGACGCCGTGGTCCGCTACCAGGGAGGCGCCAACGCGGGGCACACCGTCGTTGCCGACGGCGTGACATACAAACTGTCCCTGCTGCCGACCGGCATCCTCCGGCCAGGGATCGCCTGCATCATCGGCAACGGCGTCGTCATCCACCCGCCGGCCCTGCTCCAGGAAGTCGAGACGCTGGCCAAGCAAGGGGTCGAGATCGGCAATCGGCTCCACGTCAGCGACCGGGCACACGTGATCCTGCCGTACCACCTGGCCGAGGAACGTCTGACCGAGGAGTCGGCCTCCGCCGCCGATCACCTGGGCACGACCCGGCGCGGGATCGGGCCGTGCTATCGCGACAAGGTCGGCCGGGTCCACGGCGTCCGGATCGGCGACCTGTATCACCCCGACCTGTTCCGCGAGCGCCTCGACCGGATCATCGCCTACAAGAACCGGCTCCTGACGGCGATGCTCCCCGACTTCGAGCCGTTCGACCCCCACGCGATGGCCGACGAATACCTCGGCTACGCCGAGCGGCTCCGGCCGTTCGCGCGCGACACCGTCACCTGGCTGCACCAGGCGGTCGGTCGGGGCAAGCGGCTCTTATTTGAAGGGGCGCAAGGCTCGCTCCTCGACGTCGATCACGGCAGCTATCCCTACGTGACCAGCTCGAACAGCAGCGCCGCCGGGATCGCGGCCGGCTCAGGCGTGCCGACCCGGCACATCGACCGCTGGATCGGCGTCGTCAAGGCCTACACCACCAGGGTCGGCGGCGGGCCGTTCCCGACCGAGCAGGACAATGAGATCGGCGAGCGCATCCGCCGGATCGGCAAGGAGTACGGCACCGTGACCGGCCGGCCGAGGCGGTGCGGCTGGTTCGACGCGGTCGCCGTCCGCTACTCGGCGCGGGTCAGCGGCTCGACCGAGATCGCGCTGATGCTCCTGGACGTCCTGAGCGGCCTGGACGAGGTCCGCGTCGCCGTCGCCTACGAGGACGATGCGGGCCGGTCGATCCCCGAGATGCCCGGCCAACTCACCGATCTCGAACACTGCCGGCCGGTCTACGAGACCCTCCCGGGCTGGCCGGTCGACCTGACGAAAGCCCGCTTCTGGTCCGACCTGCCGTCCCAGGCGCGCGAGTATGTCCACTTCCTGTCGAAGCAGATCGGCGTCCCCATCGCGATCGTTTCCGTCGGCCCGGAGCGCCGGCAGACGATCGTGATCAACGAGGGCCGCTGACAGAGGGCAAATGGCAGAGGGAAGATGACAGACGGCAGAGTGCCGATGTCCGAGGGCGGGCGGGGGACGGCGGAGGGGGGATGAACTGACCTAACCATGTCGCAAATCTCGATTTCCGAGGAAGGACTGGCGCGGATCGCGGCGCTGGGATTGAAGCCCGAGCAACTGCCCCGGCATATCGCCATCATCATGGATGGCAATGGCCGCTGGGCCCAGAGCCGCGGCCTGCCCCGGATCATGGGCCATCGTCGGGGCATCGAGAGCGTTCGCGCGGTCATCGAGGAGGGATGTCGCCTCGGGCTCGACCTCTTGACGCTCTTCTGCCTGTCGATCGAGAACTGGAAGCGCCCGCCGCGAGCTCCAGTTCCTCATGCGCCTGTTCCGCCACTTCCTGAGGGTCGAGCGCGCGAGCTCATGGAGCAGAACATCCGGCTGACGATGATCGGCCGTCGCGAGGGGCTGCCCAACGACGTGCTGCGCGAGTACGATCGGACCGCGTCGGAGACGTCAAGCAACACCGGGATGAACCTCTGCCTGGCGGTCAACTACGGCGGCCGGACCGAGATCGCCGACGCCGCCCGCCGCCTCGCCGCAGACGTCCGCGCCGGCGCGATCGCCCCCGACCAGGTGGACGAAGCGACCTTCGGCGCGTATCTGGCCACGGCGGGGATGCCCGACCCCGACCTGCTGATCCGGACCGCTGGCGAGATGCGCGTCAGCAACTTCTTGCTCTGGCAGATCTCCTATTCCGAGCTCTGGGTGACCGACGTCCTCTGGCCCGACTTCCGCGGCGCGGATCTGCTCTCGGCCTGCCAGGCGTTCGCCTCCCGCGAGCGAAAGTTCGGCGGCCTCCCGCAGCAGGGATTGGGGGTGAAGGGTTAGCGACACGAACCAAATTGAGGTCGAGCCACGCACCCAAACCTCACGACGACCCTCCTCTTCCTATAGGATGCGAAGGCAGCCCATCCCCTCTTGTGGGCGAGCGGGTCGGGATGGGGGAGCCGAACGCCCCTCAAGCCTCATTTTTGAGTCACTCTCAGGAGGGCGGTTTCTTAAACGCACAAGGGGGCTTCGGCTTGCGTTCTCTGAATTCCCAACACGCACCCTCCGGATGCCTCCCTCCATGCTAGGCACGCGGCTTGTCATTGGCTTCGCGATGGTCGGGGCGATCCTGCTGGTGCTCTGGCTCGACGAGCGGCTGGCGCCCTGGTTCCCGCTCTGGTTCGTCCTGGCGGTGGCCGCGCTGGGGGCATCGGCGCTGGAGTTCGTCGGCTTGCTGAACGCGACCAGCATGAGGTCGTCGGGCAACATGGTCTTCGGCGGGGTCATGGCGCTCCTGGTGGGCAACTGGGCGCCCCACGTGTCGCACGCCCTTCAGGCGTCCCCCCGGCTGGCGGAACGCTTGCCCTACGATCCCTTGGCGCCCGTGAGCGTCCTGGGATGGCCGCTGCTGGCGTTCGTGGGGGTGGTGATGGTGACCTTCCTCGCACAGAGCATCCAGTTCCAGAAGCCGGGTGGCACGATGACGACGATCGCCGGGACGATCCTGGCGCTGGCGTACGTCGGGCTTCTGGGGACCTTTATCGTCCAGATCCGGTGGTTCGAAGGCTGCTATCACGGCATCGTGCCGCTGGCGTACCTGATCGCGACAGCCAAGGGGGCCGACACGGGCGCGTACGCGTTCGGCCGGATCGCGGGCCGGCACAAGCTCTGTCCCCGGCTCAGCCCGAACAAGACGGTCGAGGGAGCGATCGGGGGCCTCTTCATCGGCGTGGCGGCCGCGCTGATCGTCGCCGCGATCGCACGCTCGCTGCTCTCCGTCCCCACGCTCGGTTGGATCAAGGCCATCGGCTTCGGCCTGCTCATCGGCACGGCGGCGCAGCTCGGCGACTTGGTGGAGTCGATGATCAAGCGCGACTGCGCGCGCAAGGACTCCTCGGCCGCCGTGCCGGGCTTCGGCGGGGTCCTCGACGTGCTCGACTCTCTCCTGTTCGCCGGCCCGGTCGCCTATGCTTACTGGATCTGCCTTGGCCCGTAATCCCGAACTCTCCGAACCTCTCCCCTGGGATCTCCGGCATCGGGCGCATAGAATGATTTGGTTGTCGGGGAAATGACGAGACATTGTTTTTTTCAATCCCGATGTTACATAATGGGGACCGTCAATTTGGTTGGAGAGGGTTGGTAAACGAACGCGGGCTTGCGGTCCGGTCAGCGCGGCCTGGACTGTCGAAGGGCGATGCATGCCGGAAGTCACGATCAGCTTGAATGGTCACGACGAGGAACTTGCTGTCTTCGGCAGCCGCGACCAGCACCTGCGGCAAGTCCGAGACGCGCTGGGGGTCAAGATCCTGGCCCGGCACGGCGAGGTCCGTGTGGAGGGGGACCGGGAGCGCATCGAGCAGGCGAGGCAGGTCTTCGAAGAGTTCCGCGGGCGCTACCGCCACCAGCGGTCCGTCTCCACGAGCGACGTGGCCGACGTGATCGAGGCCACCTTGCATGCCCACGAACCTGACCGCCTCGAGCCGATCGAGATCCGCGAGGGGAACCGGCTCGTCCGGCCGCGCACCGACGGCCAGGCGCGTTATCTCCGGGCCCTGCGCGAGAATGAGCTGGTCTTGTGCGTTGGCCCCGCAGGGACCGGCAAGACGTACCTGGCCGTCGCGATGGCCGTCTCGGCCCTGCGGCGCGGCAAGATCAAGAAAATCGTCCTGGTCCGCCCGGCCGTCGAGGCAGGCGAACACCTCGGGTTCTTGCCCGGCGACCTGGAAGCGAAGATCAATCCGTACTTGCGGCCCTTGCTGGACGCCTTGCACGATCTGATGGATTATGACCAGATCCGCCGTTACATGGGCAACGACCTGATCGAGATCGCCCCGCTGGCGTACATGCGGGGCCGGACCCTGAACGATGCGGTGATCATTCTCGACGAGGGGCAGAATGCGACCGTCCCGCAAATGAAGATGTTCCTGACGCGGATGGGGCAGAATGCGCGGATCGTCGTCACCGGCGACGTCACGCAGGTGGACCTGCCGCCGGCGACCGTCAACGGCCTGGCCGACGCGGTCGATCGGCTGCGGGAAGTGCCCGGCGTGGGGATCGTCTTCCTGGATAAATCTGACATCGTCAGGCATCCGCTGGTGCAGGCGATCGTCAACGCGTATGAAGGGATCGAGCCGGTGCGAGAGGTGACACTGGGCCGGAGACCGCCGAGCCTGACCACCCTCCACCCTTGGGTGCCGCCGCCTCGGGGTGAGGCGGGCCGCAGTCGGGATCCCGCCAGAGCCCCGCCGATGTCGGCGTGGCGCACATCGGCGTGGGACGGGGCAAGCCCCGTTGTCCACGCGTGGCCGAGACGCTTCCATGAGCTTTGGTAAACGTCGACCGAAACCTTCTCGGGCCCATCTCCGGCCCTCCAACCCCATTGCCCTTCAGCAAGGACGCCTGGCACGTCAACGTGACCGCCTGGCTCGCCTGGCCGTCGCTACGGTCGCGGTGCTCGTGACCGCCGCCATCGTGCATGGCTCAGGTCCCCCCTTTACCTTCCGCCTCGGGCAACGCCCGAGCCGGGAGATTCGCGTCAACGTCGACGAATTCAAGCGACGCAACCAGAAGAAGACCAACACCGCGCGGCAGATCGTCGGCGACCAGATCGCGCCCATGATGGTCAACGACCCCGCGCCGATCCGCGACCTGGCCGAGCGGCTCGACGACTTGACGGTCGCGATCGCCAAAGCGCCGCAGCTCGACGCGCTGCCCAAGCATCTCCGCAAGACCTGGAGCCTGACGGCCGAGACCTTCGACGAGATCAAGGCGGCCACCGACACGCCCGAGCGGCGCGACACGCTGCACCGGCAGCTCGCGCAGGCGTTCGTCCCCCTGATCCGCGACGGCGTCCTCCGCTACGACACGCTGCCGGGACACGAGGAGTCGAGCCGGACCCTGGCCGTGCATGCGCTCGGCCAGACCCTCGAGCAGGCGCACCTCGTCCCCCGCGAGCGGGTCGTCCCCGAGCGCGTGACCGCACCCGAAGGCCTGATCTACCAGGAGTTTATCTCCGCCTTCACGTCCCCGAGGATCGGCCCGGCGCTGTTCCGCCTGATCGCCGAGAAGCTCAAGGGCACCGCGACGCTGACTTACGAGGAGCAATCCACCAACCAGCGGCGCGAGCGGGCGCGGAGCCGCGTCAAGGACGTCTACGACACCTACCGCCGCGGCGACGTGCTCGTCGAGCAGGACCAGAATGTCGAGGAGGAGCAGTTGATCCTGCTCCGGATGGAGCACGACACTGCCAACGCCGCGCTCGGCCTGGACGCCCGGGTCCGACGCGCCGGCTCGGTGATCGTGCTGGTGGCGGCGCTGTTCGCCCTGATCGGCTACTACGTGCAGCGGCACGAGCCCCAGATCGCCGGCGACCTCCGGCGGATCGCCGCACTGTGCGGCCTGGTCGTCCTGGCAAGCGGGCTGGTCCGGCTCGTGGCCATGCAGCCCTGGGACGCCGAGTTGATCCCGGTGGCGATCGCCGCCATGATCCTGGCGATCGCCTATAACCCGCACTTCGCCCTGATGGTCACGTTCGGGCTCTGCCTGCTGACGAGCCTGGCACTGGGCACCGGCATCAGTCACTTCGTGATCCTCATGGGGGGGACCGCGGCGGGCGTGCTGACGCTGAACGAGGTCCGGACCCGGACCAAGCTGATCAAGGTCGGTGCGACCGCCGCATTGGGCTACTTCGTGCTGACCTGGGCGGCCGGACTCTGGCAGGCCCAGCCGCTGGGTCTGATCACCAGCGACAGCCTCTGGCGGGCGGGCTGGGGACTGATGGCCGGGTTCTTCCTCGGGGGCAGCCTGCCGTTCGTCGAGAACTTGTTCGGGATCGTCACCGGGATCAGCCTGCTCGAGTTGGGCGACATCACCCATCCCTTGCTGCAGGAGCTGGTCCGACGCGCCCCGGGCACGCACAACCATTCGATCACCGTCGCCGTGATCGCCGAGAGCCGCCGCCGAGCGGATCGGCGCGCATGCCTTGCTCGTCCGCATCGGTGCCTATTTCCACGACATCGGCAAGATGCTCAAGCCGCATTACTTCGTGGAGAACCAGGCGGGGGCGACCAACCGGCATGCCAACCTTGCCCCGGCGATGAGCACGCTGATCATCATCGGCCACGTCAAGGACGGCGTCGACCTCGGCCGGCAGCACCACCTGCCCGAGCCGATCATCGACCTGATCGAGCAGCACCACGGGACCACGCTCGTCGAGTACTTCTACCACGAGGCCAACCGTCGGAATGAACTCAACCCCGACGCGGCGGCCATCCAGGAACGCGCCTTCCGCTACCCGGGCCCCAAGCCCCAGACCAAGGAGGCCGGCATCCTGATGGTTGCCGACGCGGTCGAGAGCGCCAGCCGGACCCTCTCGGAACCGACCCCCGCTCGGATCGAGGGGCTGGTCCGCGAGCTGATCGAGAAACGCCTCCGTGATGGCCAGTTCGACGAGTGCGGGCTGACCCTCCGCGAGATCGGCGAGATCCGGGAGAGCCTGATCAAGTCGCTGATCGGGATCTACCACGGCCGCGTCAAGTATCCGGAGCAACGGACCGCCTGACCGTAGCCCACTCCCTCCTGAGGACCGTTCCATGGCCCAGGCTCCCTCCCCTCCCACCATCGACGTCGAGATCAGCAACACCCAGCGCCACATGGAGATCAATCGCGAGGCGCTGGAGAGGCTGGTCCGCCACACGCTCCTCGGCGAGGGGGTCGCTCATGCTTTGATCTCCGTGGCTCTTGTAAACGACGCAACCATTCATAGAATGAATCGTCGCCATCTCGGGCACGACTGGCCGACCGATGTGATCAGCTTCCGGATCTCCGAGGCCGGGGAGGTCCCCCTCTGGGGCGAGCTGGTGATCTCGGCCGAGAGGGCGACGGCGATCGCGCGAGTGATCGCGGTCGCTCCCTGGTCCGAGCTGGCGCTCTATGTCGTCCATGGTTTGCTGCATCTCTGTGGCCAGGACGACCAGTCTGAGGAAGATCGGGGTGCGATGCGGCGTCGAGAGCATGAGATCCTGGTCAGAGAAGGCATCACCAACACGTTCCCCCTGGTCGGCCTCGCCGAGGCGGTCGTTGGGGAGCGGGAGAGTGCGCGGTGGCCGGTCTGAACCTGGGTTGGACGGTTCTGGTGAGCCTCTTGGTCCTGGCGTTGTACCTCCTGTCGGTCACGCTGACGAAGGCGCTTCGGACGTATTCGCGGAGCCGGCTCGAGGAACTCTGTGTCGAGCGCGGACATCCGGCCCGGGCCGATGAAGTGGCGCACCTCGGGGAGCCGACCGAGCGGGGCGCCGAGACGCTGGCGGCCGTGACCGGGCTGACGCTGGCCGCGTTGCTGGGGGTGACCGTCGATCGGGTCGCGCCACAACTGGCGGCCGAGGCGGTTGTCGGAATCGCGCTGGTGGTGGGGGCACTGGGATACGTCCTGGTGGGGACGATCGGGCGAGTCTACGCCGAGTATGTACTCGATGCCCTTTGGCCCGTGGCGGGCGTGCTCCGGGGCCTGACCGCACCCCTGACGTTCGGGTCGCGGATGATTGAGGCCCTGGTGCTCCAGTTCGCGCAGCCGGCCGACGCCGCGCCCCGGCCGGCGAGCGTCGAGGTGGAGATCCCCTCCGACGGTGATCGCCCTGCCGTCGTCGAGGCCGACCTGCCCGAATCAACCCGCGAGCTGCTCCAGCACGCCGTCGAGCTGACTCAGCTCGACGTCTCGGAGATCATGACGCCCCACTCGGCGATCATCGCGCTGCCGGCATCGATCTCGGCCCGGGCGGCCGCTCGGACCTTCTGCGAGACGGGCAAGAGCCGCATCCCCCTCTTCGGCGAGAACCGCGATGACATCGTCGGCATCCTTTTCGCCAAGGATCTCTTCCCCCGAATGACGGACGCCGAACACCCCGATGCGGTCATCCCGCGCAAGCTGGTCCGCCCGGCGTACTGCGTGCCCGAGACCAAGAACGCCTTCGCGCTGCTCGAAGAGTTCCGTGAGCGCCGGACGCAGATCGCCATCGTGCTCGACGAATACGGCGGCGTCTCGGGGCTGGTCACTCTCGAAGACCTGCTCGAGGAGCTGGTCGGGACGATCGACGACGAGCACGACATCCCGACGCCCGAGGACCCGGTCATCTCGCTGGGGGGCACGCGGTACGAGGTGGACGCGACGCTCTCGCTGGAGCTGTTGAACGAGCGGCTGCACCTGCGCCTGCCCACCGACGCCGACTTCCTGACCGTCGGTGGCCTCGCCTTTCACGCCCTGGGCCGCCTGCCCGAGCCCGGCGCCTTGTTCCGGTTCGAGGGGATCGAGTTCACCGTCACCGAGGTCGCCGACCACTCGATCCGCCGCGTCCAGCTCGACCTGCAACCGACCGCCGCGGTCGGCAGCGAGTAAGCCGTGCCTTGTACCGAGTCGCCCAGGATCGGTTACAATCAATCCCGCGGGCGAGTGCCACACACCGTTCCGAATCGATCTCTTGACCGTCCCCGACCCGGAGGCCAAGTCATGGCGATCACGACTGTCCGGACGCCGGGACACCAGACCCCTTCAGCCCAGTCGACTCCTCCTCTCGAGAATGGCGATCGCCTGACTCGCGCCGAGTTCGAGCGCCGTTACGATGCCATGCCGCATCTCAAGAAGGCCGAACTCATTGAAGGAGTCGTCTACATGCCGTCTCCGGTACGGTTCGAGCGTCAGAGTAGTCCTCACTTCGATCTGATCGGTTGGCTTGCGCTCTATCGCGCAGCAACACCGGGCGTTCGAGGCGGCGACAACGGCTCCATCCGCCTCGATCTGGACAACATGCCACAGCCGGACGCCTTCCTCCTGATACTGCCGTCCCATGGCGGCCAGGCACGCATCAGTGCCGACGATTTCATCGAAGGTGCCCCCGAACTCATCGCCGAGGTGGCCGCAAGCAGCGTCAGCTTCGACTTGCACGCGAAGCTCCAGGTCTATCGCCGCAATGAGGTGCGCGAGTATGTTGTCTGGCGCGTCGAAGATCAGACCTTCGACTGGTTCATCCTGCGGGAGGGCCAGTACGAGCGTCTCCCGCTTGTCCCGTCGGGCCTGTACCAGAGCGAAGTCCTGCCCGGCCTCTGGCTCGACCCGGTGGCCTGTCGCGCGGCGACCTCCTGGCCACATTCGATGCGGCGCGGCGGGGCCTGGCGTCGCCCGAGCACGCCGCTTTCGTCGCCCGCCTGAGCGGGGCCGCGAACAGGGCCGGGGCCTGACCGTCGTGGCCTTGTCCTCGAGGTGATCGCGTGGCCGCCGTCCGCTCGCTGGCGCTGGTCGTCCGCTCGGTCGACGTGTTCGAGACCAGCCTGGTCGTGACGCTGTTCACCCGCGAGCTGGGCAAGGTCGCGGCGCTGGCCAAGGGGGCGCGGCGGCTGAAGTCGCCGTTCCAGGGTGGGCTTGACCTGCTGGGCGTTTCCGATATCGTGTTGCTGCACAAGGCGTCCGAGGCGCTCGACCTCCTTACCGAGGCTGCGCCGCTGCGAGCGCTTTGCGTCCCTTCGCCGCGATCTGGCGGCCCTGTATGCCGGCTACTACATCGCCGAGCTGTTGTCGGATCTGACCGACTTCCACGACCCACACCCGAAGCTGTTCGACGCGGCGACGGTCACGTTGCGGCATCTGGGCGACCCGGCGTTGCGGCCCCGGCGCGTGCTCCGGTTCGAGCTGGCCTGCCTGCGCGAGCTGGGGCTGATGCCGGCGCTCGATGCCTGCGCCCATTGCGGTCGGCGGTGGTCGACGTCGAGGGAGACGGACGGTGGCGTTCGGGCTGGCGACCGGCGGCGTGCTCTGCCCCGAGTGCCGGCCCGGCCAGCCGCACGTCGCGACGCTCTCGGGCCGGACCCTGGAGGCGATCCGCGTGCTGGCTAGCCCCGGGACCGCCTGGCGCGACCTCGACCCCGGCCCCGCGACCCTGGCGCCGGTCCGGACGACCCTCGGGACGGTCATCAGCCACCTCCTGGGCCGCCGCCCCCGTCTCTTGCCCTATCTCGGAGTCTGACCCGATGGCCCTGGCGCACCGGCAACCCGACCCTCGACGCCGGACCGACCGCCCGCAGGCTGCCGGGGCCGTCCCTGGCGGTCCTCGCGGCGGCCTCCGGCTGCCAGAGCGGCAGCGGAGGCCTCCTGGCCGCCTGGCGGATGGGCCGCGACGCGTCGCTCTCGAAGGGCCCGACCAAGGGACGAGCTCGGACGACGACCGGAATCTGATGGCCCGCTGGCTCACCCCCAAGAGCCCTCGACCTCCGCCGTCGCCGCGGACAAGGCCCCCTCGCCCCTGGTCCTCGGCTCCGACGGCTGGCAGCCGATGAAGCCCGTCCCCAACCCCGAGGCCGACGCCGAGTTCAAGGCCGCGAACGCCTCTTCCAGCAGGGCAAGCTCGCCGAGGCCGAGCCCGCCTTCGCCACGCTCGCCAAGAAGCGCAAGGGAACCCCCTGGGGCGAGAAGGGCCAGTTCTACCTGGCCGAGACCCAGTACCAGCGCGGCAAGTACGTCGGCCGCCCACGACAGCTTCGAGAAGCTCGTCGCCGACTATCCCGGCACCGAGTACCTCGACAAGCTCGTCAGCCGCGAGTACGCCATCGCCCAGACCTGGCTGGCCCAGGCGACCCCAAGGCCAAGCCCGAAGAGAAGCTCCCCTGGTACGCCCGCTTCACCGGCCAGCAGCCGCTGATCGACACCCACGGCCACGCCCTCAGGCCGCTCGAGCACGTCCGCCACCACGACCCGACCGGCCCGCTCGCCGACGACGCCGTCCTGCGGATCGCCGACGAGCACATGAAGCACGGCGACTACGAGTCGGCCGCGCTCTACTACGACCAGCTCATCACCGACCACCCCAAGAGCCCGTACCTCCAGCAGGCCCAGCTCGCCGCCATCGACGCGCGGATGAAGGGCTACCTCGGCCCCGAATACGACGGCAGCGGCCTGGAGAAGGCCCGCGAGCTGGTCAAGCAGACCATGGCCACCTTCCCCGACCGCCCGGCCGGCAACGAGAAGCTCTACCACACCCTCGACCTGATCAACGACCAGGAGGCCGAGCGGACCTTACGTCATCGGCGAGTACTACCAGCGGACCGGCAAGGTCGCCTCGGCCGAGTACTACTTCGGCAAGATCCGCCAGCGATGGCCCAAGAGCCCGTGGGCCGTCAAGGCCAAGACGCAGCTGGCCGACGCTCGCCAAGATGCCCCGCAAGCAGTCGCTGCCCAGCAAGATCATGACCCAGCCCGGCGCCGACGACCCGTTCAGCGCGGAGGCATGATGAACGGCATGATGGGTGGCATGGGTGGCATGGGTGGCATGGGAGCGATGGGACGGCATGATGGGTGCCCCCGGCGGCATGATGCTGATCGCGGTCGGCAGGTCGGCGCCGTCGGGAGTCCACGTGGCGCATGCCAAGGAGGGTCGGTCTCATGCGGAGCTCCGAGATCATCGGGCTCGCGATCCTCCGCTCTGGCTGCTGACGCTGGCCTCGGCCTGGCCGCTCGGCCGGCTGCGGCTATTCACATCCGTGCCGCCGTACGATCTCGAGCATCAGGACGGTCTACGTGCCGGTCTTCCGCTCGATCATCGTTCCGCCGCGACGTGAAGCTCCAGCTCACCGAGCTGGTCATCAAGGAGATCGAGAAGCGGACGCCCTACAAGGTCGTCGGGACCCCCGAGGAGGCCGACACGTCCTCGAAGGCGACGATCAACTTCGCCGACAAGAACATCGTCGTCGAGAACCCGTTCAACCTGCCCCGCCAGCTCAACGCGACGATCAAGGCGTCGGTCCGGCTGGATCCACAACCCGCCCCTCGAACGGAGCGAGAAGCGGCCCCCGTCGTCGTCTCCGAGACGTCAACTTCGTCCCGGAAATCGGCGAGATCGACGACGACCGCCTTCTACCGGACGACCCAGAACCTCGCCACGCAGATCGTCGATATGATGGAGCAGCCGTGGTAGACGTCTGGGAGTCCTGCAGAACGCCGAGGACGCAAAGACGGGACGGCGCCTCGCGCGGAACTCATGCACGGTTTCGTCGGTTGTCTGGAATCGGTCCTTGCCCCTGACAGGTGCAACACCCGTGACGCGCTGGGAGGCATGTGGCCGGGCGATCGTGACGGGGCGGCGTCCCCAGGTGATGGGGATCGTCAACGTCACGCCCGACAGCTTCTCCGACGGCGGCCGCACCGCGACGCGTCGAGGCCGCCGTCGCGCACGCGCTGCGGCTGGTGGTCGAGGGAGCGCGACCTGCTCGACATCGGCGGCGAGTCGAGCCGGCCGGGGGCCGAGCCGGTCCCGCTGGACGAGGAGCTGCGCCGGGTCATCCCGGTCGTCGAGGCGCTGGCGCCGCGGGTCGCGCGTCCCGATCTCGGTCGACACGACCAAGGCCGAGGTCGCCCGCCGGGCGCTCTGCGGCGGGCGCCTCGATCGTCAACGACATCACGGCGCCTGGGCGGCGATCCCGACGCTGGCCCGGGTCGTCGCCGAGGCCGGCGCGGGGGTCGTGCTGATGCACATGGCGGGGACGCCGCGGACCATGCAGGACGACCCGCGGTACGACGACGTCGTCGCGCGAGGTCCGCGACTTCCTGGCCCGCCGCATCGACGCGGTCGAGGCGCTGGGCATCCCCCGCGCGCGGATCGCGATCGACCCGGGGATCGGGTTCGGCAAGACGCTCGAGCACAACCTGGAGCTCTTGCGGAACCTCGATCGATTTGCCACCCTGGGATGTGCGGTCCTGGTCGGCACCTCGCGCAAGGGGTTCCTGGGCACGCTCACCGGCCGGCCGGTCGCCGAGCGCGCGACGGCCTCGGTCGTCTCGTCGCTGGCGGCCGCCGCGCGGGGGCGCAGGTCGTCCGGGTCCACGACGTCGCGCCGATGGTCGACGCCATCAAGGTCTGGACCGCGCTCCACGGTTGGGATGAGATGACATGAGTCAGGTGATCGAGAGCCAACGGACTTGTCGACGATCTGACGATGCCGAGCCCTGGCCGACCGGGCGAAGTCGGCCGCCCGGGCGCTGGCGATCGCCTCGGGGGCGGCCAAGGACGCCTGGCTGCAGTCGCTCGGCCGAGGCGCTCCGGGCGCGGTCGGAGGAGATCCTGGAGGCCAACGCCCGCGACGTCGCCGCCGCGCCCGGGCTGCGGCCTGAGCGCCGCGGCGATCGACCGCCTGACGCTCAACCCGAAGCGGATCGACGAGATGGCCCGGGCCTGCGCGAGGTGGCCGCCCTGCCCGACCCGATCGGCGAGGTCGTCGCGTCGAGCCGGCGGCCCAACGGCCTGGAGGTCACGCAGGTCCGCGTGCCGCTGGGCGTCATCTTCATGATCTACGAGAGCCGGCCCAACGTCACGCTCGACGCCGCGGCGCTCTGCGTCAAGAGCGGCAACGCGGCGATCCTCCGCGGCGGCAAGGAGGCGATCCACTCGAACCGCGCCCTGCACCGCGTCCTGGCCGACGAGCTCGCCCCCGCCGGCCTGCCCGGCGACGCCGTCCAGCTCGTCCCGACGACCGACCGCGCGGCCGTCGGCCACCTGCTCCGGATGCCCGACCGGATCGACCTGGCCATCCCCCGGGGCGGCGAGAGCCTGATCCGCCGCGTCGCCGCCGAGGCCGAGATGCCCGTGCTGAAGCACTATCAGGGCAACTGCCACGTCTACGTCGATGCCGACGGTCGATCACGAGATGGCCGTCCGCGATCGTCGTCAACGCCAAGGCCCAGCGGCCCGGCGTCTGCAACGCCGCCGAGACCCTGCTCGTCCATCGCGCCGTCGCCGCCGACGTTCCTGCCGCGAGTGGCCGAGGCGCTGGCGCCGAGCGGGGTCGAGCTCCGGGGCGATCGGGCCAGCCGCGACGATCGTCCCGACGATGGTCCCGGCCGGGCCGAGCGACTGGGACACCGAGTTCCTCGACAAGATCCTGGCCGTCGGCGTGGTCGAGTCGCTCGACGAGGCGATCGCGCACATCACCCGGCACGGCTCGGGGCACACCGAGGCGATCCTGACCCGCGACCTCGCCGCCGCGCGGCGGTTCGTGGCCGAGGTGGACAGCTCGGCCGTGATGGTCAACGCCAGCACCCGATTCAACGACGGCGGCCAGCTCGGCCTGGGCGCCGAGATCGGCATCAGCACCGACAAGTTCCACGCCCGCGGCCCCTGCGGCCTCCGCGAGCTGACCAGCACCAAGTGGGTCGTCTACGGCGACGGCCAGATCCGCGAGTAACCGCGAACCGACCACCGATCCCCCATCCTCGATCCACGATTCGGCGGTGGGTACTCGAGGCCAGGGGCCAGTTGACTCCGACGCGTCCCGGAAAGATCTCGCCCGCCGCGAGTGACCGTGGGCGAGATCTTCCGGGACGCGTCTCATCGGGCGAATCGAGCACCTGATCGCGATCACCTTAACCCGGATATTTCGTACTTGCGGCCGATTTCCGTCGTAACAATGGTAAAGCACGTCACTTACGGCGATAACCTGCAATTAACGTGCCCTGTTGGAACGACCTCGGCCATTAGTAGTGGCCAATCCACGACTTATGGCGAATTTCGGAGCGAGTATGAAATATCCGGGTTTAACATAATTTTCTGGTCCGCTGCAACTTGAACCACTTGCAACAGGCCTTGGACCGCGTTAGCTTGCAGGTTGGAAAATGTCAAATATATTTTTGATGTAGGTGCGTGGCCCGGTCCACGATCGGAACGGTGGCCGCACCAGGCGTCGATCAAAGGCTCGGATCTGACGAAGTCAAGGAATCATCATGGTCAACTACATCTCGGGCCTGGTGTTCGTGATCCTGCTGTTGGTTGGGGGAGCGGTCGTTGTGCCGATGGCAGCAGTCAACCACGTTCTCGCCGTGATCGTCGGGATCGTCTGGCTGATCGCTGACGTGATCATTGCCTCGGCCATCAAGCTCGCCGCACAGTGGCAAAGGGCGGTCGTCTTCCGGCTGGGCAAGTTCAAGGACATCAAGGGGCCCGGCCTGTTCATGATCATCCCGCTGATCGACCAGATCCGCATGGTCGACACCCGGGTCCTGGCCGTCAACATCCCCAAGCAGCAGGTGATCACCCGCGACAACGTGCCGGTGACGATCGACGGCTGCCCTCTTCTTCCGGGTGGTCAACGCCGCCGAGGCGATCATCATGGTGCAGGACTACCGCTACGATCATCACGCAGTACGCCCAGACCTCGCTCCGCGACGTCATCGGCCAGATGACCCTCGACCAGCTCTTGACCGAGCGCGAGCAGATCGCCAAGGCGATCGAGCCCATGTCGAGAAGGATACCAAGGGCTGGGGGCTGGACGTCACGGGCCTGCGGATCCAGGACGTCGACATGCCCGAGGAACTCAAGAAGATGATGTCGCGCCAGGCCTCGGCCGAGCGCGAGAAGCGGGCGACGATCACCAAGGCCGAGGGCGACAAGGAGGCCGCCGTCAACCTCGCCGCCGCGGCCCGGACGATGGCCGAAAGTCCCGGGGCCATGCAGTTGCGCACCCTGCAAACCATCGACGGCCTCGGACCGACGGCCTCCAACACCGTGGTGATTGCCGTGCCAGTCGAACTGATGGGCGTCTTCGCCAAGCTCGATCGCGACTTGATTGCGGTGGATTGACGAGCGGGCGGGTGCTTGGGAAACCCTGATGCCGGTTTTCTGGTCCCTTGCAACTTGGAGGTCTCCTCCTTCGCATCGGCTCGCTCGCATCGCAATCCATCGAGAGGTGCGCCGCGGATCGTGTCCTCGCGTCCGGCTCCAGGAGAGGACCGCCTGCGACGACTTTGCCCGGCCAGAGAAGGGGTCCCCGGCCAGAAAAGGCGGTCAGAAAAGGTCAGATAGAGTAATAGGGGTCAGAACATTTAATTAAGCAATTAATAGTTCTGACCCGAATGGCACCGAATGGCCGAAGCGCTGAACGGGTTGCATAGCATCGAGTTCCTCGTTCATCTAGGCCGGCAAGTCGGGGATCGGCTGCTGGTGATCTGGGACGGGTCGCCGATTCACCGGCGGGCCGAGGTAAAGGCGTTTGTGGCAGAGGCTGGCGGTTAGATCCACCTGGATGCGTTTCCGCCCTATGCCCCGGACATGAACCCAGTGGAATGGCTGTGGCAGCACCTGAAGGAGGTCGAGCTGCGCAACCTGGCCTGCCTGGATCTGGAGCAGTTGCACCTGGGACTCGATCTGGCCCTCGGTCGCGTGCGACAGCGGCCGCGCTTGATCCGGTCCTTCTTTGCGGGAGCCGGCTTGGAAATCTGAAACTTGACGTCACCGACAAAATTGAACGTCAGTACACATTCATCGGACGTTGTTAATGGATAAATTGACGCTTTTGTTCCCCTAAAACAATTGGACACCGAGAGTTGTAGTCAACATTACCCATTTTTATTATCCGACCTCGATTATCACTTGGGACTTTTGTTGTTGAAGTCAAACTTAAGTTATTTCTGCAGCGCTCATAGGTATGGTGTCCCCGGAACTGTGTGCTATAATAGGTGGACGGGTAGTGCTGATCGCGATCCGTAGCTTGACATGATCCGGGGGCCGTTGCCACCTGCCAAGCAGCGCCGCGTGCTGGCATGGGTGCGCGAGCATCAAGCCGAGCTGACGCTGAACTGGATCAATTGTCAGGACGAGGAGCCGCCGGAGAGGATTTAAGCAATGCCGAAGGTGCTGGACAACAACATCATCACCACCGCCGTGCCTGACCCGGCCACCCACACTGTCGCCCTGACATGGGCGAACGGCGAGACGACTATCAACAGCTTCGGCCATCTGGTCGGCGAAGGCGTTTTCGCAGCCTTCACCGATCCGGCATTCCTTGTGCAAACGCGTGTGGGCGAGGGCGGGCGCAGCCTCGAATGGCCCGGTGAGCTCGACTTCTGCGTCGATGCGTTGTGGTTAAGGCGCATCCCGAAGATGCGCCCGAGCAACCGCAGCGGTCAGGGGATCAGGCGGCGCAGCCCTCGGCTTCGTAGCTCCGTAACGACGCCGCTCAACATCTCGTGTCAGCCGGGCGGCAAGTAATCGCGTCGCAGCCAAGTATTAGTCCTGAAACAAGCGTGATGAGAGGTTGCTTGGGAACCTCACCCCTATGTTCAAAGGCCTTTGTCGAAGGCATTTGCGAGGGGGTTGTCGTTTTCGAGTGAGCGATTCTCCGAATTCCCTCGTCTCGATTTATGCCTTGTTTCATAGGGCGCAGGTCACTGTCATCCCTATGTCAATCCTCGGATCACGCTTGTTTCAGGATTAGTGCTCGTCGCTGAGGCCCCTGCGGGAACGTATAAACCGTGGTGCGGGCGGGAAAGACCTGATCGTTAAGTTTTGGACTTTCCGAGGGCTTGGAAAAATTTGTCATAATATAAACAACGGTCCGGCAAAGGGCTAGAAACCCGTGAATTCCTGACGTAACGTGAGAACTGGTCTCGGGAATCGATGGCTGGTTCATGGTCACGGAGTTCGGCAGGATGGCTTACCAATGGCCCGCGGACACGGATTTCTCGCTGTGGGAACTCGACGTCCTGGACCGGAACTGTCCGGTCTGTGGACGGATGATGCACATCTGCGATCATCGCTCTCGCCGCTTCCATACCTTGGACGGTCCAGTGCAACTGATCTGCAAGCTCAATCACTGTCCCGATCGGGCCTGTCCGGGACACGCCAAGACCAAGAGCCCCGAACTCGAAATCACCCTCGCTCTGCCCCAGATGGCGATCGGTTGGGACGTCTTCTGCTGGATCGGGCATCGCCGCTGTTCGCGCCACATGGCGATCTCCTTGATCCAATCCGAACTCCTGGACGACTACGCGATCCAACTCTCCGAAGATGCGATCGACCAGTATATCCGACGGTACCAGGTCATGCTCGCGGCACGCCAGCAAGACGCCGAGTCGCTCCGCCGACAATACGAATCCGTGGCGGAGATCATTCTCTGCATCGACGGCCTCCAGCCCGAGAAGGGCCACGAGACCCTCTATGTCGTGCGGGAGTTGACCCAGAAGCGGGTGTGGTTCGCTGAGCCGCTGATCTCCGCCACCGAGGATGAGGTCCGACGCCTGATCACGAAGGCCAAGCAGTGGGCCGAATCCTTGGGCACGCCCGTGGGGCTTTGGATGTCGGATAAGCAGGATGCGTTCGTCACGGGGATCGCGGCGGAATTCCCCGACGTGCCACACCGCTACTGTGACAACCACTTCCTCCGCGATCTGGCCCAGCCCGTCTTGGAAGCCGACAGCCATGCCAAGGTTCAGATGCGGAAGAAGGTGCGCGGCCTGCGGACGATCGAACACGCCGTGCTCCAGCGGCCGAAGGCCGAGACGAAGGATGACCTCACGCCCAAGACTCCGGAAGCCACTGGCACGGCGGCCATGGCGGCGAACCCGTCTCCTGCCGTGGTCGATCCCGCCGGCTCAGTGGTGCTCGACTCTTGCGCGGCGGTGCGTGGGATTCTCAATGACGATCAAGGTGGGCCGCTGCACCCTCCCGGCGTGCGGATGGCCGAGGCCTTGGGCGAGGTCCAGGAGTCGATCCAACGGAACCTGGACGCGAAAAAAGGGGGTTCGCGGAGGAGCAACTCGGCCGGTTCTCGGGATGCATCCAGGCGGGCCTGGACGAAGTCAAAGAGCAGCAAGAGGTGATCCGAGGATACGTGGACGTGATCGCGGAGGTGGCCGCGACGCTGGAGCCCGGGACCGAGGACATCACGGAGCGGGAGGAGAAGTTCGAGGCCCTGATCGATCAATTCGAGGCGACCGAGGATCCGATCCGCCACGGCATGGCCACGGTGATGCTCAGCTTCCTGGCCGGCCTCTTCGTCGGCGAGGAGGAGTATGAAGCGATCAAGGATAATTTCGATCTGGAGCGGTGGTTTCGCTTACCCAAGAGTCACGAGCGGCGGATCCACGGTCATCGCCACGCGGGGATTCGGCTGGTCCTGGAGGGAGCGACGTTGGTGCATGCTCTGGACGCTCACGCCGCGCATCCCGGGCCGTTCACCGTGGACGACTTGCTGCCCTCTCGGACCGCCCGAGAGCCGCCGTGCCAAACCGAGGCGCGGAACCGCCGCACGATCATGAGAAAGGCACGCTCCAAGAAGAAACGGCCTTTACTTCTGGCCGAGCTGGAGCGGCGTTATCGGGAAACGCCGGAGTTTTAGCTCTTTCTCGGACCG
>CAWDND010000079.1:0-18513 GCA_963803395.1 uncultured Planctomycetaceae bacterium | reverse complement strand
CGTCGCAGCCGCTCGGTTTTTTCCAGGAGTTGAGTCAGTCCGGCGACGCTGGTCTTGGCGTAGCGGACCGTCTCGGGGCGCCGAGGATGTCGACGTAGGCGTTGTAGAGACTATCGATCTGCTGGCGGACGGCATCCTGATATTGGGTCTCCAGGACCCGCTTGGCCTGGTAGGCAACGACCGTTCGCGCACGCTGCTTGTGCGAGACGTCCAGGGGATAACTCCATTGATGTCGTACTGAACCGGACCGCCAGGTTGCGCCTCCGAGTAGTTGCCGTAGGGGATGAGCTGGCTATCGGCCTAGAAAATCGGGTTCGCACGAAGGCTTGCAGTTAGGATATCGGCCGTTGCCTTGGGGATTTCGTGGAATTGGGCGCGAAGGTCGAGGTTCTCCGCGACCAGTCGCTCGATGGCCGTGTCGAGCGTCAGGCCACCAGGCGGGCCTTCCTCCTCGGGCTGGGCGCCGACGGCGAGCGGGCCGTAAATCGGGACTTCGGTGAACGGGACACTCGGCGGAACGGTGATCCCTCGGGTGGGGGCCATGCCGAACCCCGGCCCCGGTCGGGTGATTTGCGTGGGGACGCGCGGGACCGAGGGGCCGGGTCGGCCGCCGAGGATAGTCCCGATGTCGGCCGGGGCACCTCCGCGCGTGCCTCCCGATCCGGGCAGGCGACCGAGGCTGGTCGAATCGGGCACTCGGGCCGCGTCGGGGGACTCGATCGCCGGGCCCTGGGCCTCTGCCCGGCGGGCCATGAGGGTGAGAGTGATGGCGCCGAACACCGCGCACCAGCGGAATAGCGGCATCATGGCTGGGCTACCCTCCTGGCTGCCGAGCGCGCACCGAGTCATCCTCCCGATGGCAGTAGGCCCGCTCCTCGGGCACACCTACCGAGAATATCGGACGATGCGATCGTCCTACTTGGGTCGAGTCTCGATCAGGCGATGGATCAGGCGATCAATGGGCCATCCCTCCGGCGTCGGTAGGGCTCGCGGTGGCCGTAGAAGCTGTAGAGCACGGGCATCAGGTAGCGCGTCAGAAACAGCGTCGTGAGGGAGAGTGTCGGCTCTGGACGCGGATCTTGGGCTTGGGCAAGTCCTCGATACGGCAGCAATTCCCGGACAGCCCTTTCGTAAGGAAAAGTGAATGCTCCACCGCCTAAAGGCGGTGGCTTCGGTGTAACGGACTCAAGTCCTGTTCCGAGCGAAGCTCGGCTGAAGTCTCCCGGCCCAAGGCCGGCTCAAAGCCCTTCCGAGCCAAGCTCGGCTGAAGTCTTCCGGCCCGAGGCCGGCTCGAAGCCTTCCGAGCCAAGCTCGGCTGAAGGCTTCCGGCCCGAGGCCGGCTCGAAGCCTTCCGAGCCAAGCTCGGCTGAAGGCTTCCGGCCCGAGGCCGGCTGAAGTTAGTCCGGGCCCCCCTCCACGCGAAAGTCGCCCCCAGGACCCACGCCCTGGTTCTCGATGGACGCCGCCACCACCTCGTCCGTCACGTTCCCGCTGCTGCAGCAGAAGTCACCCCGCGCCCACACGTGACGGCCCCAGAACTCCTGGCGCAGGTCGCGCGTACTCCTGCAGAAGCTTGTACGCCGTCTTCCCCTTCAACCGCTGCACCAGACGGCTGATCGTCACCTGCGGCGGGATCGACACCAGCAAGTGCACGTGGTCCTTGCTCACGTGCCCCTTAATGATCAGCACGTCGGAGCCACCGCAGATCTCCCGGATCAGATCCCGCACCCGGACCCCGACCGCTCCGCCCAGCACCGGCTTGCGGTACTTCGTCACCCACACCAGGTGCAAGTGGATCTCGAAAACGCTGTGCGCCCCATGGCGATACTCCACCATGCGGCCCAGGATACCGCCGCGCCATGCTAAAGCCGTCGCCTCAAGGCGAGGGTTTTGACCCTCCCAGCAGATGACAATAACACGGTTCTCGCTCTTTCGACTGGAAGCTCAGGGGCGGGGTGCTCGAGTACTCCGCGAGCGAGACGCAGCTCGCGCGGAAAAAGACGAGCGAAGGAAAATAGGTGATCGCGACCAGCGAGAAGGGACTGGGGGTCCTCGACGCGGTGGCGATGTCCAAGGGACTGACCGACGTCGAGGGCGGGTTCCGGCAACTCAAGGATGTGATGGCGCTGCGGCCGATCTCTCACCAGGTCGAGCCGCGGGTCAAGGCGGCACATCTTCGTCGCGGCGCTGGCCCTGCTGGTGCAACGACTCCTCGGCCGACGGCTGGAAGAGGCGGGGGTGGATCTGTCGCCGGCGCGGGCGGGGCAAGCGTTGTCCACCGTACGACTGGTGACCTTCCGACTGGAGGGTCAAGCGGAACGCCGAGGGATGGCCAGCGGCGGTCCGGACGCAGGGCTGGTCCTGAAGGCGCTGAAGATCGTCGACCCGCGACCGCCGGCGCCACCTGAGGGGGAGGAAACCGTAATGTAGTGACTCATTGAAAATCCGACCCTTGCGCCGCAAGGGGTTACGTCAGGCCACCCCAAACATGGGCTAGCCTTGGCCCCCTTGCGGCCGCGCCTCTGCTTTCGCCCGGCCTTGCCGCGCCGCTTCATCGCGTTCCGCAGCCGGCGCACGGCAGCGAGGATCAGCGTGTTGATATCTTTGATCACATGGAAGACGCACCGCTGGTGGTCCGCATCGGGCCACAGCTCCTCCAGCACGCCGGGGTACAGGTTCGAGCCGTCGGTGACCACGACGGTGGGGATCAGGCCCCAGGTCCGGAGGTTCTTGAGGAACCGCCGCATGTGATCCTGGTCATTCTTGTCGACCAAGGCGAAGGCGACCGGCAGGTCGCTGAGGGGATCGGTGGCCAGGAGCAACGTGAAGCGGCCCAGGTGCAGCTCGTCGACGCAGAGCGTGCCGCCGAAGCGCCCCAGGACCGTCGCCGATGCGCGGCCATGTCGAGCTCCGCGGCGCGGTCGCGGAGCACGTCGGAGACGAACCCCGAGGAGAGGTCGAGGAGGAAATCGCGGCGGATCGACTCCAGGGCGCGTTCGACGTTCAGGGCGTCGTCGAGGATGCGGTCGCGGACCAAGTCGCGGACCTTGTTGTCGTAGGGGGCTTTGGGGAGGACGCCCTCGGGGCTGTTGCGGAAGGTGGTGCAGCAGTCGCAGCCGGCGGCGTACTCGCCGTAGGTGATCTCCAGGAAAGCGACGGCCTTGTAGGCCACGGTCCGCACGATCCGGTTCAAGGTCCGTTTCCGCCGGCCCCGTTTGCCGCACGTCGGGCAGGGGGCCTTCTTGGGGTGCAGTGGATCGGTATAACGATCGTCGTGGGTGCTTCGGTGCCCATGGTCTGCATCTCCGGTGATGGGGACTCACAACACCCTCATTCACCGGGATGCAGGCCCTATCTTTCAAGAGCGAAACGACTTGGAACCCCTCCTCTGTTGGTGGAGATCAGCGCGGAGTCTCGTCCGCTCTCTTTGTACCGTCTACGACTCCTGTAAAACGTCCGAAAGTCTAGTCAGAGTCTCAAGTCGCTTCAATTCGTCTGGAGAACGCCGCGGTTGGGGTCTGGGATTCTTGTGAGGCTCTTGTGATAACCTCAATATTGTCACAGGAACCGCCCCAAGGCGTCCGAGCAAAGAACAGGCACGTCATGATCGTTGTAAGGCTCTATTTGGCAACGGGTTGAGCTTTATACCAAGTTTCCGTTCCAATGATTGTCGGACCCCAAAAGCGCCACGTGGGCGACCGTCGGAGCATCAGGAACAGGGCGGCGGTCAGGAGCCAGTTGCGCCGGTCGATCGCGCGGGGTGGTGAACCTCACGTCACGGCCACGATGTCGCCGCCGATGTTGCCGCTGACGTCGCTGGCGACGAGGACCGGGGCGCTGCCACGGTATGCGATGCCGCCGCCATCGCGAGTGGCGGAATTGTGGCGGATCGTGCTGGCGATGATCACTAGGCCGCCGCGGTCGTCGAAGATCCCGCCGCCGTCCAGGCCGGCGGAGTTGTCCCTGAGTGCGCGGCGACGATCTTCACCGTGCCGGAGTTGTCGTTGTAGGAGCCGCCGCCGAAATCGGCGTGGTTGCCGCTGATCGTGCTGCCGGCGATCGTCACCGTGCCACCCGAGTTGGAGAGGCCGCCGCCGCCGTGATGAGCAGTGTTGCCGCTGATCGTGCTGCCGGCGATCGTCACCGTGCCGTCCAGGTTTCTGAGACCGCCGCCATTGTCGTCGGCGGAGTTGTTGCTGATCGTGCTGACGATAATCGTCATCTTGCCGAATGTGTTGCCCAGGCCACCGCCGTCTGAGTCGGAGTTGCCGCTGATCGTGCTGGCGATGATCGTCACTGTGCCAAGGTTGACGAGGCCGCCGCCAGCACCGCTGAAGCCGGAGTTGCCGCTGATCGTGCAGGCGGTGATCGTCATCGTGCCGCCGGTGCTGCCAGTCCCGTTGGAGATGCCGCCGCCGCTGGAATCGGTCTGGTTGCCGCTGATCGTGCTGGCGGTGATCGTCATCGTGCCGCCGGAGCGGTTGGTGAGACCGCCGCCGCCGGAAAGGGCGGTGTTGCCTTTGATCGTGCAGGCGGCGATCGTCATCGTGCCGCCTTCGTTGTCGATACCGCCGATACCGAGCTCGCCGCGGTTGCCGCTGATCGTGCAGGCGGTGATCGTCATCGTGCCGCGGTTAGTGAGGCCGCCGCCGAAATCGGCGGAGTTGCCGCTGATCGTGCAGGCGACGAACGTCACCGTTCCGCTTTCGTTGTCGATGCCACCGCCGTGAGAGAAGGTGTTGCCGCCGGTAATGGTCAGACCGCTGATCGCTGTATGAACCAAATCGATCTCGAACACTCGGCTGGCGTTGTTGCCGCTGACGATGAGCCGGTCCGCACCCGGCCCCACGATCTTCACGTCGTTATTCATGATCCTCAGCTGGCCGTTGGTCAGCGCGATTGTCCCTCTCAGTCCGGGGGTGAAGTCGATCTCGTTGGGACCGGGCGTCCTGTCGGACTGCACAATCGCCCACCGCAGCGAACCGTTCACTGGCGAGCCGTCCGGGTTCAACTGGTCGCCCGTGGTTGTCACCAGAAAGGTCGAGAGCGCCACCCGGTCCTCCAGCTGCTCCAGCCCGAGACGCACCGCCGCCGCCTTGGATGGCGGCTGTCCGATGAATTCGCGGCCGTCAGGCGGTGGCCAATCCCGGTAAAGTCCTTGAATAATCTCATCGCTCGTTCCTTCCGTTGCGGATCCCGGTTGCCAAAGTGATCGCGGTTGGCGTCGAAAGCGCCACCGCTGGGTGGCGGCCGCTGGTCCCCCACACCGGCCTCGCGGCAAGCAGGAAGCCCGTTCCACGGGGGGAGATACTTCTGATTGCATAGATAAAACCAACCTGTCTGAATTATCAAGGAAAATAGCGCGGCTTTTCAGACTCTACCGGGTGCGCCGATCAGCCTGCCCGCGCTGCCGATGACGCGATTAGTGTCTACCCCAACCGGCAGGGGTAACGACTCGCGGGAACACCGTGATTTCCAGGGTTCAAACGAGTCGATGTGCGAACCAGCCTATTTGGCATGATTGGGACGGCTGGCGGGGCGTCTCCTGGAGGAGCCGAGGAGCGGGGCCGGCGGGCGACGGTTTCTCGGACCGGTCTCTTGCGGCCGATGCCGGGGTTGCCGTGATCGGTTTCGAAAAATGGCACCGGATTGTTGATCAAGCGCGGTCACGTTGGCGGTCATGCGCCGGTAGCTGTCTATTTTCCCACGGCTTGCCGGGTGGCGCGTTGTTATGTTTCGGCGGGGAGGGTGGGCGGTGCGTTGGGTTGGTGGAGCTCGGCGAGTTCCTGCTGGAAGATGGACAAGCCTGTCTTCCACCAGCGGGTTAGGAGTCTCGCCAGAATAACTTATCCAATTTTCGCCCTCGATCGGTAGAATGGTCTGCATGCGGAACGTCACAGTCCAGACCATCAAAACGAAGTACACCAGCCTGGAGCCCGTGCTCGATGAGCGGTGGCGCCGCCTCTGGGCTGCCGCCGAAGCCCGAGCCATCGGCTGGGGTGGAATCACTCACGTCGCCGAGGCCACCCGACTCTCTCGGATCACCATCAAAACCGGTTTGAGCGAACTCGACCTCCCGATCACTCCCGCTGATCGGAAGGTGGCCCGTCAGCGGTTACGCCGACCGGGTGGTGGACGAAAGCCCCTGGTCGATCATGATCCCAACCTCCTGCGTGACTTGGAGACCTTGGTCGATCCCGTGACCCGTGGCGATCCGATGTCGCCGCTGCGCTGGACGTGCAAGAGCGCGGCCAAGTTGGCGACCGAACTCCAGGCTCGAGGGCATGCCGTCAGCGAGCGCTCGGTCAACCGTCTCCTCCACGACTTGGACTACAGCCTCCAATCCAATCGCAAGACGATCGAGGGCAAAGGTCACCCGGATCGAGATGCCCAATTCCAGGACATCAACCGGCGAGTCCAGGCGTTCCAGAGGCAGGGGCAGCCCGTGCTGTCGGTCGATGCCAAGAAGAAGGAACTGGTGGGCCAGTTCCGCAACGGCGGCCGGGAATGGCAACCCCAGGGGCAGCCCGAGGAGGTGGAGGTCTACGACTTCGCCAAGCGGGACCTGGGGAAGGCGATCCCCTATGGCATCTACGACCAGACGACCGACACCGGCTGGGTCAGCGTGGGAGTCGATCACGACACTGCCCAGTTCGCCGTGGAGACGTTGCGGCGCTGGTGGCGGAACATGGGCCGCCGGATCTATCCACGGGCGAAGCGGCTGTTGATCACGGCCGATGGGGGCGGCTCCAACGGGAGGCGCTGCCGGCTGTGGAAGGTGCAATTGCAGGAGTTCGCCGATGAGACCGGCCTGCGGATCTCGGTGTGCCACTTCCCTCCCGGCACGAGCAAGTGGAACAAGATCGAGCATCGGATGTTCTGCTACATCACCGAGAACTGGCGGGGTCGCCCCCTTGTGAGTCGGGAGGTGGTGGTGAATCTGATCGGGCATACGACGACGCAGACCGGATTGGCGATCCGATCGGAGTTGGACGAGGGCAATTACCCAACGGGTCGAACGGTCAGTGACGAGCAGATGGAGGGATTGTCCATCAAGCGGGACAAGTTCCACGGCGAGTGGAATTACTCGATCCTCCCGAGACAGTAAATTGGATAGGTTATTCTGGCGAGACTCCTTACTTCGGACAGGAGATTGTCCCGTGTGAATCGCTGGAAGCGGGTGGCCAGCGAGGCCAGCACCGTGAGGATCACACCGCGTCGCTGGGCTCCGTCGGCCGTCTTGCTGGTGCGGGCTCCGTTGCGGACTTCGGCTTCGCGGTGCGCATTTCGTTCGCGGCGATTGTTCGTGGCCTCGACCGTCGGATGCTCGACGAACACGAACAGGCAGTCTGGGTTGTCCATCAACTCGTTCTGCAAGCGGAGGAAGTCGGCCTCGTGCAGTGGGGTCTCGTCCGGAACGATCTGCTCGCCATGACGTGCGCAGAGTTGGCGGATGCGGTCGAGCAACTGCTCGGCCTTCTCCGCGCGACCGACGCTCAGTCGACCGTCGCGTTGATGACGCAGCGTCTGGTGAGACGTCTCGCACAACGCGTCGAGGAACGTCGCATATTCCGGGTGATCGGGGTGCTGCAGCGCGAGCTTGATCGCCTTGCGGATCAGATGTGCCCAGCACAACTGAT
Source organism: uncultured Planctomycetaceae bacterium (assembly GCA_963803395.1). Taxonomy (GTDB): domain Bacteria; phylum Planctomycetota; class Planctomycetia; order Isosphaerales; family Isosphaeraceae; genus JAFANO01. The sequence goes on along the minus strand of CAWDND010000079.1, from coordinate 10,873 downwards.
GCTGGGTGAACAGGCTCTTGTAAGCCGCGTAATCGTCCGTCACGCCGATCCCCGCGAACGAAGCGCCGAGGACCGCCGCCGCTTCAGTCTTCGCCCGCGACACGCCGCAACGAAACAGCACGTGCATCGTCGTCGAACAGACCCACGTGTAGCACGACTTCGTGCCCACTTTCCAACCGGTCTCATCAATGTAGACACTCATCTGTAAGGCGATCAGTTCGGCGATCGTGTCGTAGTGCTCGTCCCAGTCGGTGGCCAGTTGCTTCAACAGCGAATCGGCCTGGGACTTCGACAGTTCCAACTTCGTGAAGCACCGCATCACCTCGCACGCCTGGTCCAGCGAGACGCCAATCCAGGAGTGCAGAAACGCGAGGCTCAGGATGATCTCAAGGCCGGATTCGCTGCGGCTGGTGCGCAGCCCCGGCGGCAGCGGCCATTGTTTCGAGTCGGGCAAGTCATGGATGCGATAGCCGACGTCAACCGCCTGGCCGTCGATGAGCCGCCACGCGAACTGCTCACGACGTCAGACGCACTGTTGGGGGTCGGCGTCGGCGTGAGAGACGTCGTCCTCGGACCGGACCATCTCCCGCTTGAGTTCCTTGGGCCGCCGCCCGCTGGACTGTCGGCCTCGCCGCTGCCGTTTGCGGCGAGCATTTCGTCCCAGGCTGTAGTTTTCCTTGAAGACCGGCTTTTTGGCCGCCTTGGAATCCGCCTTCCCCGCCAGCAACTGCTTGAGCCGTTCCAGTTCCTCTTCCAGTTGCTGAATCCGCGCCGCCTGCTGCCGGTTCTGTTCGGTCAGTTGCCGCATCCGTTCATTCTCGTCGTCACGGGAGTCCATCCCCGAAACCTACTCGACCGCCCAAAAATCACAAAGACCAGTCTCAACGAAAATAGACAGCTACATGTGCCGGCCTCCGCCGCGGGAACGGCCCCGAGGTCCCGGATGATCTCGCCGGTCCCGGAAGCATCACCAGGGCAGCCGCGTAATTCGGTGATCAGGGCCGGATCATCAAAAAACGTGACCCGCTCCGGAGCGGCGTCCAGGATGACGCCGACCCGCTCGTTGAACACTTGCCAGAGCTGGCCGGGTCCCAAGGCGTCATGACAGGCCGGTCGGCGGGCTTACTGTGCTGGATCAGCCGGTAGAGGGCACTGGCCGGCCCCGCCGGACATCCCGGCTCCGGGGTAGGGATCGGCTCCGCCGTCCGCTCGGGCGCCGGGTCGCACGCGGCGCCGGCCAGTAACGCCAAGATTTCGGCTTTATGGCCCAAAAGCTCGCGGGCGATCGACTCCGCCTGGCGCGGTCCCTTGATGACACTGCGGTTCGCGGTATTCGACGTCCGCGCCCCAGAACGAGATGGTCCGGGGCTCGCGTTTGACCGGACAGAGTCGTTGACACTGGGGGCAGGGTTGTTCGGGGCCCAGGGCGGCGGCCTTCTTTTCCAAGAGTTCCTCGATCGTCCCCTTGGCCACAGCACAGGCCGTGCCCTGGCGAATTGCTCGATGGCGTCGGCATCGAGGTCGAGTTCGGGACCGACCTGCTCCTCGACGCGTCGCGCCATGACTTTTCCCCATCCTTGGGCCACGCGCGATCCCCGTCGAATCTATCGAAGTTGACTTGCGGAACGGCATGGGACGTCCCTCCTTGGACTTGGGGCACGAAGCGGATGGGGAAACATGGGTTGACATCCTACCACGCGGTCCCGAGTGCGCGAACCGCGTCTTGCACCCTTACGACGTTGCGGCTGGTTATGGGCATTGACAAATAGTCTTCTCCCACTAAAATTTCCTCGTCCTTCAGGGGCCTGGGATTCGAGGAGCGATGTCCAGTCGAGATGTTCCCAAGCAGGGGATTTGCATCGCATCCGCACTAGCTCTGCTGGTGGCGGTGATGTCCTCGCCGATCTGGCCGTCAAGCTCGACTGGCGGCTCCTCCTGCCCCAATTGCCTCCTCCGCAACTTCGCAATCCCTCCGACCCATTCGACCCGTCTGTCCGTGACGTCGGTCACTTCGCCTCCGAACCGAGTCAAGGCCATTCGTTCCGAGACCGAGGAGGAACTAAACAGGACGGCCAGTCCGGCCTGTTCTCCCTTCAACCCGCCTTCCCCCGCCTTTCTTTCTGCCGTTCGGGATTTAACCACTTTCGTCTCCATTCGAGCGACCCGACCGCTCCGTTGTTGAGCCCGCGCTCGGAACGGGTGCGCGATGGCTGGCGGCCCGGGCTCGTTATTTGGCCTAGACCCAACAGTAATACTGTTGGTGTTGCCCGCGCGATGGTGCTGGCGGCGTTCTCGCCGAGGCCGTTGCCAGAGAAGGCCGTTCTCGGCGAGCGAGATGGGCCGATCGACCCGTCCCGCCGACTCCACAGGCTCGGAGCCACATAACGGCATTGAGATAGTTTCCTGGATTTTATTAACCCGAATCTGGTGGTCGAAGCCTCGATGTTGAGCTTACCACGAATCGTCCGGGAGCATGCGCTATGAATCCGACCGTCTTCGCCATGCGACGCCCGGTCACGACCCTGATGCTGGTCGTCGCCCTGATCAGCGGCGGTGCGCTGGCCTACAACCGGATGCGGGTGGACATCTTCCCCTCGCTGAACACCCCAAAGATTTACGTCTTCCTCGATTACATTGGCATGAGCCCCGACCAGATGGAGGGGTTCATCGTCAACCAGCTCGAGTTGTATTTCCAGTACGTTGACGGCATCAAAGACATCAATACGCGGAACATCCAGCAGGTCGCCCTGTGCGAGCTCTCGTTCTTCCCCGGCACCGACATGGGCCAGGCGATGGCCCAGGTCGTGGCGATGTCCGACCGGGCGATGTCGTGGATGCCGAAGGGGACCTTGCCGCCGATGATCATGCGGATGGACGCCGGCAGTGTCCCGGTCGGCTACCTCGTGCTGGAGAGCAAGGAAACCTCGCTGGGGGCGATGGGAGACCTGGCGCAGAACGTCATCCGGCCGCTGGTGCAGAAGAACGTCCCCGGTACGGTCGCGATCTCGCCCTTCGGCCCGAACATGCGGTCGATCGTCATCAACGTCGACCCCCAGAAGCTCCTCGACTACAACCTGACCCCGCAGCACGTCAGCGACGCCCTGGCGAAGGGGAACACCATCATCCCGGCCGGGAACATCTACGTCAAAGACTCGATGCCGGTGGTCGCCAACAACGCGACGCTCGTCGACATCCAGCGCATGGGCGATATCCCGGTCAAGGTCGGTTTGAACGTCTACCTCCGCGACATCGCGACTATCCAGGACGATACGGACATCACTTACGGCTACGCGCTGGTCAACGGCAAGAAGTCGGTTTACCTGCCGATCATCAAGAAGGACACGGGGTCGACGCTGACCGTCGTGGCCGACGTCCACAAGTCGATGCAATTGTTTCGCGACGCCGTCCCCAAGGACGTCTCGGTCAACTTCGAGTTCGACGAGTCGCCCACCGTGGTGGCGGCGGTTGAGAGCGTGGCCACCGAGGGCCTGATCGGCGCGGGCTTGACCGGCCTGATGATCCTCGTGTTCCTCCGTGACTGGAGGAGCGTGCTGGTCGTCGTGTCTAACATCCCGCTCGCCCTGCTCGGGTCGCTGTTCGGGCTCTGGGTGACGGGCAACACGATCAACATCATGTCGCTGGGCGGTATGGCGCTGGCGATCGGCATCCTCGTCGATGAGTCGACGGTGACTGTCGAGAACATCCACGTGCAGATGCAGCACACCGAGAACATCGCCTCGGCGGTGCTCCACGGCAGCCTCATCACGGCGGTGCCGCGGCTGCTGGCCTTGCTCTGCATCCTGTCGGTATTCATCCCGGCGTTCATCATGGGCGACCCGCTCCGGTCGCTGTTCATGCCGCTGACCCTGGGGGTCGGGTTCGCCATGATCTCGTCGTACCTGCTCTCCAGCACGTTCGTGCCGATCATGTGCGTGGCCTTGCTCAAGCACATGGGGCATCAGGACGAGGAGCGCGGGCTGTTCGGCCGGGTCCTCAAGGGCTATCGCAAGGTGGTGGGCTGGTTCGTCGGCCTGCGCTGGTTGGTGGTCTCGATCTATCTGGGGGCGTGTGGCCTCATCATCTGGCTCTTGGGGGTCCAGATCGGCAACGAGCTGTTCCCCCAGATCGACTCGGGGCAATTCGTGCTCCGATTCCGGCCGCCGCCCGGCTCGAACTTCGAGCTGACCCGGCAGATGGCGGTGAAGTGCCTCGAGGAGATCGAGCGCGAGGCGAAGCCCGAGAACATCAAGATCTCGATGGGCTACGTCGGCCAGGTTGCGCCGAACTTCGGGATCGACAACATGGTGCTCTTCATGCGCGGGCCCGATGACGGCCAGCTGCGCGTCGCCCTCCGCGAGGAGAGCGGGATCAAGCTCGACGCGTTCCGCGAGCGGCTCCGCAAGGTCCTCCCCGAGCGGGTGATCCCTTGGCTGGCAAAGCGGCTCGAGCAGAGGGGTTTGTCCAGGGAAGAGGCGCTGCGGCAGGCCAAGCTGTCGACCTTCGGTTTCCAGCCGGGCGATATCGTGACCAACGTCATGAGTTTCGGCTCGGCGACGCCGATCGCCGTCCGCATCGTCGGCACCGACCTGAAGCTGGTCCGGCAGCACGCGGAGAAGATCGCCGCCGAGATGAAACGCATCCCCTCCCTCCGCGACGTACAGTTTGAGCAGGAGCTCGACTACCCCTCCGTCGAGGTCATCATCGACCGCGAGAAGGCGGGGTTGAGCGGCGCCACGGTCGAGGACATCCGCAACGCGCTCGTCATGGCGACGGCGTCGACCCGGTTCGCCAACCTCAACTACTGGGTCGACGTGAAGACCGGCTTCGACTACCTGGTCCAGCTCCAGATCCCACCCCTGCGGTTGGATAAGCCGGAAGATGTCGAGACGTTACCGCTCGAGTCCGTCAACCCCCTGGTGAACCTGATGATCCGCGACGTGGCGACGGTCCGGAAGGGGGTGCGGCCCGGCGAACTGGACCGCGACATGTCGCAGCGCTACCTGACCCTGGTCGCGAACGTCGAAGGCGAGGACATGGGCCGGGCCTCGCGCCAGGTCACCCGGGCGATCGACGCCGCCGGGACCCCGCCCCGCGGCGTGCGGGTCGAGCCCATGGGCCAGCTCCCGCCGATGATCGAGATGTTCAAGTCGCTCGGGATCGGGCTGGCGGTCGCCGTGTTCGTGATCTTCGTGCTCCTGACGGCCTATTTCCAGTCGCCGCGCCTGGCGCTGATCTCGATCGGGGCCGTGCCGGGAGTCATTGCGGGGATCGCGACCATCCTCTACGTCACCCACACCTCGCTCAACATCGAGTCGTTCATGGGCTCGATCATGTGCCTGGGCGTCTCCGTGTCGAACTCGGTGATGCTCGTGACCTTCATGGACGAACACTGGAAAGGAAAATCGACCGCGATCGAGGCGGCCATCCTCGGCGCGGGCGAGCGCCTGCGGCCGATCCTGATGACCGCCTGCGCGATGACCGTGGGGATGGTGCCGATGGCGCCTGGCGCTGGAGCGGGGGAGCCAGATGCAGGCGCCCCTGGGCCGGGCGGTGATCGGCGGGCTGGTGATGTCGACGTTCGCCACCCTGCTGGTGCTCCCCTCGATCTTCGCGCTCGTGATCGGCCGGAAAGTCTTCCGCTCGCCGTCGATCTACCCGGATGACCCCGAAAGCACGCACTACGACCCGCGCGTCTTCGTCAACGAGCCTCCCCTCGGCCATGACGACGAGGCCGGCCGTCAGGCCGAGTTCAGCGATCACGGCGAGGCGGGCCACGAAGGGGAGCCCGGCGGGCCTGATACGGTCACGCGCCGCAACGCGGACGTCCTCGTCTTCCTCAGAAGAATCCTCGACGAGGCCCGGGAGAAGAGGCATGACATGATCACCCATTACACCGTCGACGACCTCCGGGTCGCCCTCGGCTTCGAAAAGCCGAGGTCTAGCGAAGAGGGCACTCACGGGGCGGGTGAGCACGTCTCACCTCACCTGCAGTCCCACAGAACGGGGCCGGCCGCAGACAGAGGCCACGCGCCGGAGTCCGAATCCGACCCCTCACACGGAGATTCCTGATGCACCACCTCCTTCCTACCCGGAGGCCGCTGCCGCGAAAGGCTTCAGGAGCAGCCGCACGGTCGCACCGCCCCCTTGCCCGGAGGTTCCTGATGCGCCGCGCCCGCCGGCCGTTACTCCCGGATCGTTGCCCCGGCGGCCGGCTGCTGGCGTTCTGCCTCCTGGCCGCCCTCGTGGCGCCGGGGTGCAGCCATGAGGAAAAGGCGCACTCCACGAGCGTCTCGAAGCCCCCGACCGTGCGGCTGATCCAGCCGGAAGTCCGGAAGATCGTCCGGATCGTCGGACAGCCGAGCTTCATCGAGAGTTACGAGCGCACGTCGATCTACCCGAAGCTGACCGGCTATATCGAGAAGTGGAACGTGGACATCGGCGACAAGGTGAAGAAGGGCGACGTGCTCGCCAAGCTCTTCGTGCCCGAGCTGGTCGAGGACTTCGGGACGAAGAAGGCGACCGTCACGCTCGATGAACAACGGGTCAAGCTGGCCCGCAAGATGGTGGACGTGGCCGACGCCGACGTCAAAGCGGCCGAGGCGCGCCTCGACGAGGCCAAGTCGATCCTGGCCAAATACCAGGCCGAGGTCGATCGCTGGAATTCGGAGGTCAAGCGGCTCGAGAACGAGGTCCAGAGGGGGGTGGTCGACCCCCAGATCCTTCTCGAGTCGACCAACCAGTGGAAGGCGAGCCTCGCCGCGCGGGACGCGGCGAAGGCGACCATCGCGAAGGCCGAGGCGGAATTGCTCTCCCGGGAGGCTACGCTCGCGAAAGCCAAGGTTGACGTCGCCGTCGCCCAGGCCGACCTGGCTGTGGCCACAAGCGAGGCGAAGCGGCTCGAGGCGTGGGTGGGCTACATCACGCTCTCCGCGCCCTACGACGGCGTGATCGTGGCCCGCAACGCCAACACCGGCGACTTCGTCGTGCCCTCCGCCGGCGATCCCACGGCGATGGCGCGCGCTCCCTATCTCGCGCCGGGGGAACCGCCGCGCCGATCTACGTGGTCGACCGCACCGACGTGGTCCGCATCTTCGTTGACATCCCCGAGCAGGACGCCAACTACGTCCACATCGGGACCAAGGCGACGGTGCTCGCCCGGGCGTACCGCGACGAGCCGATCCCGGGCACCGTCACGCGCACCTCCTGGGCCCTCAACGTCAAGAGCCGGACGCTCCGGGCCGAGATCGACCTGCCCAACCCCGGCAGCCAGCTCCTGCCCGGGATGTACGCCTACGCCAAGGTGATCATCGAGCGCCCCGGCGTCCGGACGCTACCGGTGTCAGCCCTCACCCATAGTGGCGACCAGACCTTCTGCTGGACGTACAAGAACGGCCATGCGGTGCGGGCCGAAATCCAGACCGGCGTCAGCGACGGCGAGTGGGTCGAGGTCACCAACCTCCAGCACCCGGCGGCGTCCAAAGGCGATCATCCCTGGGCGCCGGTCAACGGCTCGGAACGGGTGATCCTCGGCGACCTGTCGATCCTCGCCGACGGCGAACGCGTGGAGGTCGTTTCGGGACCGGGCCAGGTGAAAGTCGCGAGTGAGCCCCCTCCCTCTGGTCGTCCGACGAAGAGCGAGATAGGCGACCTGGTTCGCTCACCCTGACCGCGCTCCGGGCGGCGACCGGGCCTCCCCCCACGCGATCGCCGCCCGTCCCCGAGGGCGAATCGCAGGGCACGACACGCAAATCTCCGCCGGAAACCCAAGATCTCACAATGATTACCACCATCACACGCCGATGAATCCTTCGGATCGGCCAGGTCGGTGCGGCCGATACCGTCATCGCGCCGCGGACCCCTTGATGGAGCGAGGTTGGAACCGATGGAACGATCCGCCTGGGCATGGATGCCCATAGCGGCCTTGCTGCTCTCCTGGGCCGAGCCCGCACCGTGCTCGGCCCAGCCGCCGGCAGTGTCGCCCTCGACGTCGCCGCCGTCGGCCACCCCGTTCACGATCCCGGTCGCCCGCCAGGTGCCGTCGCCCGTGCCGCCGCCGACGCCACCCCCGCGCCCATGGCCGAGCCCCTGGGGGGCGGCGGCGCCCGCGACCTGCCGCCCGCCTTGCCGATGCCCGCCGCGCCCGCGCGCCGGGGGCGGCTCGGCGACGACGGGTCCCTCCCCGTTCCAGGTCAAGGTGGGGCTGAAGCCCGCGCCGCTGGAGCCGACCGACCTCCGGTTCCCGATCAACCTGGCCACCGCCCTGCAGCTCTCCGACGCCCGGCCCCTGGTCGTGGCCGCCGCGCAGGCCAGCGTGTGGGTGGCCGAGGCCGAACTGACGCGCACCAAGGTTCTCTGGGTCCCGACGCTCAACATCGGCTTCGATTACATTCGGCACGACGGCGGCGGCCCGGACTTCAACAAGGGCATCATGACCGCGCCGAGCGTCAACTTCTTCTATGGCGGTGCCGGCCTGTGGGGGGTCCTCCCCACGACCGATGCGATCTACCTGCCCCTGGCCACGCGGCAGGTCCTGAACTCCGCACACTGGGGCATCCAGACTGCCAAGAACGACGCCCTGCTCCAGACCGCCGACGCCTACTTCCGGGTGCACCAGTACCGGGGGATGTACGCCGGCGCCCTCTACTGCGTCGCGCGGGGCCACGACCTGGTCGAGCGGATCGCGCAGCTGAGCAAGGAGCTGGTCCCCCGGGTCGAGGTCGAGCGGGCCCGGAACATGCTCGCCGACCTCGAGCAGCAGGCCGTCTCGGCGCGCCAGGAGTGGCGGGTGCAGAGCGCCAACCTGACGCAGGTGCTGCGGCTCGACCCCCGGGCGGTGGTGGTGCCGCTGGAGCACGACCACGCCCAGGTCACCCTGATCGACCCCGCCCGGCCGCTCGACGACCTGATGCCGATCGCCCTGACCAACCGCCCCGAGATCGCCGCAAACCAGGCGCTGGTCCAGGCCGCGGAAGTGGGGATCCGCATGGAGAAGGCGCGCCCGCTCCTCCCCAACATCCTGCTCAACGGCTTCCAGACCCCCTACGAGATGATCCAGGCCGGGATCTTCGGCCTCGGCCCCAACAGCAGCCTCAACCAGTGGAGGGGCCGCTTCGACTTTAGCATTCAACCCCTCTGGCAGCTCGAGAATATGGGGATCGGGAACCTCGCGCGGATCAAGGCGGCGCGCGGCATCGAGTCGATGGCCGTCGTCGAGTTCTTCAAGAGACAGGACATGGTGGCGGCGGACGTGACCCGGGCGCTGCGCGGGTCCAGTCGGCGGCGGCCCGGGTCCTCCAGGCCGACCGCGCCCTGCGCACCGGCATCATCACCTTCAACGGCCACCTCGAGGGCCTGGGCCAAACCCACCGTTTGGGCAACGTCCTGGTCCTGGTCTACCGGCCGCAGGAAGCCGTCTACTCACTCCAGCTCATGAAGGTGGCCTTTGACGAGTTTCACCACGGTCGCCGAGTACAACCGGGCGCAGTTCGAGCTGTTCCTCGCGCTGGGCTACCCCGCCCGCGAGGTCACGTCTCTCCGGACCCCCGGCCAGGTCCTGCCGGTCGACACGGTACGGCCGCCCTACCTGCCGCCGGTCGGCAACGGGCCGCCCCCGGCAACCCGCTGAGCGATCACTTTCTACAGACGAGGATGTTGGTTCCTGGATCCGCCGGAGCGGGAGGGGATTGGCCCATGCGTGAACGCCCGATCATAAAGTTTTGTCCCGGCCTCGAGCTGTTGGAAGTGAAGCGACCGCTCAGCGTCAGCGCGTCGGCGGCTCCCTTCGTGAACCTGAAGGCCGGCTCAGGGTCCTTGGCCCGCGCCCAGCCGAGACACCGGGTGCTCCCGGGGCCCTCGGCTCCCTCCCGGGCAATCGAGCCGCCCAGAGCGGGGACGGCAGCCCACCGGTCAATGCAGACCAGTCGATTTCCGCTAGGGCCGTGAAACCAAACTTCGGGTACCTCGTCTACCGCATCACGAACCCGAACCGGTTTAACAACAAGCTGATCCCCCCCTTCGGCCACGTCCTGGTCCAATCGCGCCAGCCGGTGCCGGGCCAGGTCTACAACATCCTCTATGTCGCCGTGAGGAACGGGACAGCGCCACGTTCGACGCCAGCAGCGGGTTCAGCGTGAGGTTCCCCGGGCAACGACATCCATTCCCATTCTTACGGGGACTGAGCAATGGAAGCCGGGGCAAAATTTTGTCTTCTATGTGCTGACCAAGAAGTACTCTCCGCTGCCGTCCCAGGTGACTTCCGGTTTCGAGTTCGACCTCGGCGGTGCGGCTCGGTCACGATCCCGGGCCGTCGGGAATCTTCCTCCGGTTGAAATATAACCCCGCCACGTTCGACCGGACTCTCGACGCGATCTCGCCTTCGGCCAGGGTGCCAGGGCGGCGCGGGCGTGAAGTTCGGCTTGCCCGACACGGCGATCAACGAGTTCGTCTCCGCGAAGACCCGGCGGAACGATTTCGGTGGCTACTTCTAGTGCCCTGTCTACGCTTATTCGATGAGTTGGTGCATCATCTGATGGCTGAAAATCCAGGGTTTTCCGCAATCGCAACTCATCAATTTAACCTGGACGAGGCACTAGTCCTAAAACAAGCGTGATCCGAAGTTTGACATAGAGCTGTCAGTGGGTCAAAGCCTATGAATTAAGGCAGAAATCGAAACGAAGGAATTCGAGATGTGCTTTACTCGAAAATCACGTGTGCCTCCGTGCGCCTCTTTATGAAAGGCTGAAAACGAAGGGGTGAGGTTCCAGGGAGCCGATCCATTACGCTTGTTTGAGGACTAGTGAGCCGTCAATCTTCGATTGGGGGTAGATTTCTCGACAATCACAGTGAAAATTGGACAAGCCCGAGATTCCATCAG
>CAWDND010000078.1:0-29984 GCA_963803395.1 uncultured Planctomycetaceae bacterium | reverse complement strand
TCGGCTGTCCGACGATCCGGACGACCTTCCGGACTTCCGGCTGGATCAGCCGCACGGTCGGGGGCTTCGAGACGCTCGTGGAAAGCCTCGCCTTTTCCTCATGGCTGCACCCCGGCGCCACGAGGGCGGCCAGGAGGCAGAACGCCAGCAGCCGGCCGCCGGGGCAACGATCCGGGAGTAACGGCCGGCGGGCGCGGCGCATCAGGAACCTCCGGGCAAGGGGGCGGTGCGACCGTGCGGCTGCTCCTGAAGCCTTTCGCGGCAGCGGCCTCCGGGTAGGAAGGAGGTGGTGCATCAGGAATCTCCGTGTGAGGGGTCGGATTCGGACTCCGGCGCGTGGCCTCTGTCTGCGGCCGGCCCCGTTCTGTGGGACTGCAGGTGAGGTGAGACGTGCTCACCCGCCCCGTGAGTGCCCTCTTCGCTAGACCTCGGCTTTTCGAAGCCGAGGGCGACCCGGAGGTCGTCGACGGTGTAATGGGTGATCATGTCATGCCTCTTCTCCCGGGCCTCGTCGAGGATTCTTCTGAGGAAGACGAGGACGTCCGCGTTGCGGCGCGTGACCGTATCAGGCCCGCCGGGCTCCCCTTCGTGGCCCGCCTCGCCGTGATCGCTGAACTCGGCCTGACGGCCGGCCTCGTCGTCATGGCCGAGGGGAGGCTCGTTGACGAAGACGCGCGGGTCGTAGTGCGTGCTTTCGGGGTCATCCGGGTAGATCGACGGCGAGCGGAAGACTTTCCGGCCGATCACGAGCGCGAAGATCGAGGGGAGCACCAGCAGGGTGGCGAACGTCGACATCACCAGCCCGCCGATCACCGCCCGGCCCAGGGCGCCTGCATCTGGCTCCCCCGCTCCAGCGCCAGCGCCATCGGCACCATCCCCACGGTCATCGCGCAGGCGGTCATCAGGATCGGCCGCAGGCGCTCGCCCGCGCCGAGGATGGCCGCCTCGATCGCGGTCGATTTTCCTTTCCAGTGTTCGTCCATGAAGGTCACGAGCATCACCGAGTTCGACACGGAGACGCCCAGGCACATGATCGAGCCCATGAACGACTCGATGTTGAGCGAGGTGTGGGTGACGTAGAGGATGGTCGCGATCCCCGCAATGACTCCCGGCACGGCCCCGATCGAGATCAGCGCCAGGCGCGGCGACTGGAAATAGGCCGTCAGGAGCACGAAGATCACGAACACGGCGACCGCCAGCCCGATCCCGAGCGACTTGAACATCTCGATCATCGGCGGGAGCTGGCCCATGGGCTCGACCCGCACGCCGCGGGGCGGGGTCCCGGCGGCGTCGATCGCCCGGGTGACCTGGCGCGAGGCCCGGCCCATGTCCTCGCCTTCGACGTTCGCGACCAGGGTCAGGTAGCGCTGCGACATGTCGCGGTCCAGTTCGCCGGGCCGCACCCCCTTCCGGACCGTCGCCACGTCGCGGATCATCAGGTTCACCAGGGGGTTGACGGACTCGAGCGGTAACGTCTCGACATCTTCCGGCTTATCCAACCGCAGGGGTGGGATCTGGAGCTGGACCAGGTAGTCGAAGCCGGTCTTCACGTCGACCCAGTAGTTGAGGTTGGCGAACCGGGTCGACGCCGTCGCCATGACGAGCGCGTTGCGGATGTCCTCGACCGTGGCGCCGCTCAACCCCGCCTTCTCGCGGTCGATGATGACCTCGACGGAGGGGTAGTCGAGCTCCTGCTCAAACTGTACGTCGCGGAGGGAGGGGATGCGTTTCATCTCGGCGGCGATCTTCTCCGCGTGCTGCCGGACCAGCTTCAGGTCGGTGCCGACGATGCGGACGGCGATCGGCGTCGCCGAGCCGAAACTCATGACGTTGGTCACGATATCGCCCGGCTGGAAACCGAAGGTCGACAGCTTGGCCTGCCGCAGCGCCTCTTCCCTGGGCAAACCCCTCTGCTCGAGCCGCTTTGCCAGCCAAGGGATCACCCGCTCGGGGAGGACCTTGCGGAGCCGCTCGCGGAACGCGTCGAGCTTGATCCCGCTCTCCTCGCGGAGGGCAACGCGCAGCTGGCCGTCATCGGGCCCGCGCATGAAGAGCACCATGTTGTCGATCCCGAAGTTCGGCGCGACCTGGCCGACGTAGCCCATCGAGATCTTGATGTTCTCGGGCTTCGCCTCGCGCTCGATCTCCTCGAGGCACTTCACCGCCATCTGCCGGGTCAGCTCGAAGTTCGAGCCGGGCGGCGGCCGGAATCGGAGCACGAATTGCCCCGAGTCGATCTGGGGGAACAGCTCGTTGCCGATCTGGACCCCCAAGAGCCAGATGATGAGGCCACACGCCCCCAGATAGATCGAGACCACCAACCAGCGCAGGCCGACGAACCAGCCCACCACCTTGCGATAGCCCTTGAGGACCCGGCCGAACAGCCCGCGCTCCTCGTCCTGATGCCCCATGTGCTTGAGCAAGGCCACGCACATGATCGGCACGAACGTGCTGGAGAGCAGGTACGACGAGATCATGGCGAACCCGACCCCCAGGGTCAGCGGCATGAACAGCGACCGGAGCGGGTCGCCCATGATGAACGCCGGGATGAATACCGACAGGATGCAGAGCAAGGCCAGCAGCCGCGGCACCGCCGTGATGAGGCTGCCGTGGAGCACCGCCGAGGCGATGTTCTCGGTGTGCTGCATCTGCACGTGGATGTTCTCGACAGTCACCGTCGACTCATCGACGAGGATGCCGATCGCCAGCGCCATACCGCCCAGCGACATGATGTTGATCGTGTTGCCCGTCACCCAGAGCCCGAACAGCGACCCGAGCAGGGCGAGCGGGATGTTGGACACGACGACCAGCACGCTCCTCCAGTCACGGAGGAACACGAGGATCATCAGGCCGGTCAAGCCCGCGCCGATCAGGCCCTCGGTGGCCACGCTCTCAACCGCCGCCACCACGGTGGGCGACTCGTCGAACTCGAAGTTGACCGAGACGTCCTTGGGGACGGCGTCGCGAAACAATTGCATCGACTTGTGGACGTCGGCCACGACGGTCAGCGTCGACCCCGTGTCCTTCTTGATGATCGGCAGGTAAACCGACTTCTTGCCGTTGACCAGCGCGTAGCCGTAAGTGATGTCCGTATCGTCCTGGATAGTCGCGATGTCGCGGAGGTAGACGTTCAAACCGACCTTGACCGGGATATCACCCATGCGCTGGATGTCGACGAGCGTCGCGTTGTTGGCGACCACCGGCATCGAGTCTTTGACGTAGATGTTCCCGGCCGGGATGATGGTGTTCCCCTTCGCCAGGGCGTCGCTGACGTGCTGCGGGGTCAGGTTGTAGTCGAGGAGCTTCTGGGGGTCGACGTTGATGACGATCGACCGCATGTTCGGGCCGAAGGGCGAGATCGCGACCGTACCGGGGACGTTCTTCTGCACCAGCGGCCGGATGACGTTCTGCGCCAGGTCTCCCATCGCCCCCAGCGAGGTTTCCTTGCTCTCCAGCACGAGGTAGCCGACCGGGACACTGCCGGCGTCCATCCGCATGATCATCGGCGGCAAGGTCCCCTTCGGCATCCACGACATCGCCCGGTCGGACATCGCCACGACCTGGGCCATCGCCTGGCCCATGTCGGTGCCGGGGAAGAACGAGAGCTCGCACAGGGCGACCTGCTGGATGTTCCGCGTATTGATGTCTTTGATGCCGTCAACGTACTGGAAATACAACTCGAGCTGGTTGACGATGAACCCCTCCATCTGGTCGGGGCTCATGCCAATGTAATCGAGGAAGACGTAAATCTTTGGGGTGTTCAGCGAGGGGAAGATGTCCACCCGCATCCGGTTGTAGGCCAGCGCCGCCGCTGATCAGGGCGACGACCAGCATCAGGGTCGTGACCGGGCGTCGCATGGCGAAGACGGTCGGATTCATAGCGCATGCTCCCGGACGATTCGTGGTAAGCTCAACATCGAGGCTTCGACCACCAGATTCGGGTTAATAAAATCCAGGAAACTATCTCAATGCCGTTATGTGGCTCCGAGCCTGTGGAGTCGGCGGGACGGGTCGATCGGCCCATCTCGCTCGCCGAGAACGGCCTTCTCTGGCAACGGCCTCGGCGAGAACGCCGCCAGCACCATCAGCGCGGGCAACACCAACAGTATTACTGTTGGGTCTAGGCCAAATAACGAGCCCGGGCCGCCAGCCATCGCGCACCCGTTCCGAGCGCGGGCTCAACAACGGAGCGGTCGGGTCGCTCGAATGGAGACGAAAGTGGTTAAATCCCGAACGGCAGAAAGAAAGGCGGGGGAAGGCGGGTTGAAGGGAGAACAGGCCGGACTGGCCGTCCTGTTTAGTTCCTCCTCGGTCTCGGAACGAATGGCCTTGACTCGGTTCGGAGGCGAAGTGACCGACGTCACGGACAGACGGGTCGAATGGGTCGGAGGGATTGCGAAGTTGCGGAGGAGGCAATTGGGGCAGGAGGAGCCGCCAGTCGAGCTTGACGGCCAGATCGGCGAGGACATCACCGCCACCAGCAGAGCTAGTGCGGATGCGATGCAAATCCCCTGCTTGGGAACATCTCGACTGGACATCGCTCCTCGAATCCCAGGCCCCTGAAGGACGAGGAAATTTTAGTGGGAGAAGACTATTTGTCAATGCCCATAACCGGCCGCAACGTCGTAAGGGTGCAAGACGCGGTTCGCGCGCTCGGGACCGCGTGGTAGGATGTCAACCCATGTTTCCCCATCCGCTTCGTGCCCCAAGTCCAAGGAGGGACGTCCCATGCCGTTCCGCAAGTCAACTTCGATAGATTCGACGGGGATCGCGCGTGGCCCAAGGATGGGGAAAAGTCGTGGCGCGACGCGTCGAGGAGCAGGTCGGTCCCGAACTCGACCTCGATGCCGACGCCATCGAGCAATTCGCCAGGGGCGCGGCCTGTGCTGTGGCCAAGGGGACGATCGAGGAACTCTTGGAAAAGAAGGCCGCCGCCCTGGGCCCCGAACAACCCTGCCCCCAGTGTCAACGACTCTGTCCGGTCAAACGCGAGCCCCGGACCATCTCGTTCTGGGGCGCGGACGTCGAATACCGCGAACCGCAGTGTGAGCACTCCACCGCCCCTAAAGTGGCGTGGCTTCTGGGCAAACCCTCCCAGCGGAGAGTTTGGCGCCCAGGGGCCTGCCCCGACCCCTTTGAAGGATGTTGATCGCGGCGTTGTGGTCCCGATCGAGGGACGTACCGCAAACGCACGAGACCCAGCGATCCGAGAGGCTGAGATGCTCGAAGAGCACACCACACCCCGAGCAGGTCTTGGACGTGGAGGCGGGGTCTCCCAGGACCACTTCACGACCGGCGCTTTCAGCCTTGTGCGTGAGACGGGAGACGAGGGAGGACCAGCCCGCATCCAGGATGCTCAGGGCGAAGCGACCGCGTGCCATCGCGGCGACGCGGAGGTCTTCGAGCACGATCCGATCGAACCGCTTGATCAACTCATCGGCAAACTTATTGAGGAAGTCTCGGCGGGTGTTCGCGACCTTGGCCAGCAGGCGTTGCAGGCGGCGGACCAGCTTGCGGCGGTTCTTCCCGCCGAGCAGGGCCCGGGCGATCTTGCGTTGCAGGACCCGCAGCTCTCGGAGGATCTTGCGATACCAACGGGGGTTCGCGACCTTCCCGCCGTTGCTCAGGGTCGCCAGCCTGAGCAGGCCGACATCGACACCGATCGCTTTGCCGGTCCTGGGGAGCGGCTCCGGCTGCTCGACCACGCAGGCGAACGCGCCGAACCACTTTCCGGCCCGGCAGGAGATCCGCGCCGTCTTGATCGCGCCCTCGATCGCCCGGTGCCAGCAGACGGCGATCCGCCCAATGCCCGAGAGTGTGAGCCGTCGGCCGTCGCTCTTGAAGCCGTTGCCGTATTCCTTGAAGCCGAAGCCAGAGAATCGCTTGCGGGGCTTGGATCGCGGAGAGCCCGGCTTTTCGCCAGCCTTGACGCGGCGGAAGAACGCCTGGAACGCCTTGTCCAGCGTGGCCACCACGTCCTGAAGGATGTGGCTGTGGACGCCGTCCGCGGAGGGGTTGGTGTCCTTCTCGACCTTGACCAGGCGGAGTTGCTCGGTCTTGGTGATCGAAACGCCCTGGAGTGTGTAGGCGTCCTTCCGCTGGCGCAGGAGGTCGTTGTAGAAGTGGCGGCACGTCTCCCGCACGGCCTCCAATCGACGCCGTTGGCTCGCGCTGGGATAGAGACGGAAGATGAACGCCTTGAACATGTTAGTCTCGGATCTTCTGTTCTTTCGCGGCCTTGCGGATCAGGGCTTCCAGGACAGCCGTTCGCGTGGTCCCGCCCCGTTCGGCCAGCTTGAGCAAGACTTGTTTTCGACACCACCAAGTAGCATCTCCAGGTGGGCCAAGAGGTTAACCCATCAATCGGGCGGCGTGGCACTATGCGCAGCATCGCCACCCGGAGCGGTCGACGAGGCTTGTTGAACCGTGGGCGGGATGGCCACTCCCACCGTCTGGAACACCTTGCCACACGTCCCCTGCACGTCGCTTCGCAACAGGAACCGCTTCCCCTCCTGCTCCACCTCCACCCTCTGCAAACGGTCCAGGTCCGCGATCACGTCCGCCCACTCGAACGCGTGACCCCGCTCCTCCAACCGCGACTGGAGTTCCTGTCGCAGGACCAGCGCCAGGAACGAGCAGAACACATGACCCCGGATCGTCTCGTCACACCGGTGGTAGATCGGTCGGGTCTGTAACAACGTCTTGCACGACCGGAACCACTGCTCCACCATCGAGAGTTGCTTGGTACTGCAAGGCCACCTCGGCGGAGTCCAGATCGGTGTTCGTCCGCAGCACCCACTTGCCGTCGTATCGCGCGTCCTCGGCGATCTTCGCCTCATCGATCCGGAAGTGGTCGGGGCCGCCACCGCCCAGGTAGCGACGGTATCCCTTGTTGCCCACCAGCGACTTGTCCCCCGAGCGGAGTTGCTCCCGCAGCGCCGCCACGATCGCCTCCCGGTCCGCAGCATCCTTCCGCGCCTCGTCCTCGTTGAGGCAGACGATGTACCGGCGGTCGTCCACCCACACCTCCTTGACCTTCAAGGGTGAAGGATCGTCACTCTGGACCCGTGGCGGGTGCACGACCCGGTAGCGACCGGCGCGGGCCAGCACCTCGTCCTTCACCTCGTTCTGCCTCCGCATTCGGGCGCCGAGGATGTACTGCCAGCCCCGCTCGTCCTGCTCCAGCGCTGCGATCGTCTCCTGGCTGATCATGCCCCGGTCGGCCACGAGGCACACGCGCCGCACGCCGAAGCGACTCCGCAAGCGATCCACGAGGGGGATCAGCGTAGTCACGTCGGTGGTGTTGCCGGGCCACAGTTCGCAGCAGATCGGCCGCCCTTGCCCGTCGATCACGGCTCCCACGATCATCTGGTACAGGTCGGGTCGATGGTCCTTGCTGAAGCCGCGCTGGCCGATGTCCTGGCCGCCCTCGCCCTCGAAGGAGATCGAGGTGGTGTCGAAGAACACCAGTTGGAGGTCGGTGAACAGGTCGCGGCGGTGGGCGAACAGGTCCTCCTCGATGCGGTCCTTGGTGCAGCGGGGAGCGAAGGTCGTCTTGCCGGCCTGCTGGTCTTGGGGCAACTCCGCGCCGAGCCAGGCCATGGCTCGGTACAGGTGGTGGAGTTGCAGGGCGTCGCCGCCTTCGATCGGGTAGTCGGCCTTCCACTTGTCGGCGGCGCGGTCACTGCCGGGGTGGACGAGGCGATGCAGGACGGTGAGGAAGATGGCCCGTTCGACGTCGCACTCGAAGCGGCGTCCCTCCAGCAGTTGCTGGATGACCCGTTGGCACCCGGTCTGTTGCCAGAGCCGCTCGAAGACGAGGACCGGCCCGACGTGCCGGGTGGTGACGGTGGTGAGTTGTCCTTTGGCGTGCGCCGACAGGAGAAGGACGTTGCGGCTCAGCCGTGCGCCCGAGACCAAGAGGCCGTCGAGATGCCCGGACTGCTGGAGCTGATCGAGTCGCCCCAGGGTGGCGATGACGCGCTGTCGGGGTCGCCCGTCTTCCCAGCGGTTCTCGACGATCTGGAGGTAGGAGCGTGGTCCGGAGGTCTTGGTGCGGAAGAACATGGTGCCCTCGTGGTTGGGACACCATGATCATAAGGGAAAAAAGCGGCAATTCAAGGGCAATAATCGGAATGACGTGGCACTATGCAAGTGACTCGGAGTCGAAACTCGGCCCATCGCCAAAGGACTTACGTCAAAAACCGGCGCGCAACTGTCGAAAACCAGTCAAGGACTACAAACGCCAGACCTCGGCCCAGGTCCTCTGGGCGCTCCGGCTGGCCGCCGCGGCCCGGATCACCTCGTTGTCCGACGCCGGCCAACGCCTCCGCGACGCCCCCTCCGACGAGACGGCACGCCAGGCGCTCGTGGCCACCCTGCCCGACGACGCCACACTGCAACGACAGCTCAACGCCGCCTTGGCCGGACACTGGCCCAAGGCGTCCGCAAACGCCTTCAGAGGCTGGCCATCGACTGGACCTTGATCCCCTACCACGGCCGTCCCTTCCGCAACCCCGACGAGAGCTACCGCGGCCAGGCCCAGAGCGGCACTAGCCACTTCCACGCCTACGCCACCGCTTCCGTCATCCGCAAGGGGCAGCGCTCCACCGTGGCCCTGACCGGCGTCAAGAAGGGCGAGTCGCTCAAGCAGAGGGTAGCCGTTCACACCCCGAAAGCGGATGTTCAGTATACGAGACCGATCGACGATACAACGGAAATCGTAGGGAGAAACGCACTCGGGCTGTCAATCTAATGAACGCTTCATGGTTTTTCCCGTTGATCGCTAGCCTCCGGCATCAACGTCAGTTCGGATGAGCTGTTCAGTAAGCTGATCCGATATCGTCGGAAAGACCGGCAAATCCGGCGAAATCACGACACTCCTTGTTCAGTATACATCTGCTTTCGGGGTGTGAACGGCTACAGCAGGGGGTCCAACGTCTGCTCCGTCAGGCCGCCTGTGTGGGCATCCGGCCCCGACTGCTCCTGTTGGATCGCGGGTTCTCCCGCGTGGCGGTCGTTCGCTACCTCCAGGCGGCGCGGGTGCCGTTCCTGATGCCGGTGGTCTGTCACGGCCGCGCGCCCAAGCACCCGAAAGGCCCCAGCGGCAGCTCTGTCTTCCGGACGTGGACGAACAGCGGTTGGTCGACCTACACCCTGGCCGACACGAAGGGGCGGCCGGCGACGGTGTCGCTCGGCGTGAAGTGCCGGAACTATCGCGGGCAGTGGACGCGGCACGGGCGTCAGGTGTTGATCTACGCCTCCTGGGGCTCTCAGCCGCCGTCGCCGGACGCAGTGTTCACGACGTACCGGCTGCGGTTCGGGATCGAGACGAGCGACCGCCAGATGCACGCGGCGCGGATCCGAACGACGACCCGCCGACCGGAGGTGCGCCTGTGGTACGTGGGAATCGCGCGGGTACTGCGGAACCTCTGGGTGTGGCTGCACGCCACGCTGCTGGCGATGCCCCGCCGCGGCGGTCGGGGGATCTTACTGGAACGGCTCCGGTGGGCGACGCTGTGGCTCTGGTTGCTGCATGTGGTCGAGGAGGCCTTCGGGACCGACGATGTCACCGACACCGAAGGAGATGTAGGACATGAGCTTGCGTTGTAGCGGACCGTCGGACTTATTTTGGAACGACTGAGGTTGAAGGTCACCGAGGGGTGAGCCGGTGGAGTGTTCAGGTGCAAGGTCCGGTGGGACCGGGAAGTCCTGAAGGCGACGCGCCGGTGACGACATCCACGAGGAAGGCAGGGATCATCCCACGCGACGTGGGTGGTGGCGAGCGATCGCGGCATGGAGTGTCGATGGTCCCCCATCGGCGAGTGTCCCCGTACGCGCTCACATTACAGTACTCTAGACAGGTCTCCCACGTGGGTTGTTTTCCGTGCCCCACGCAGCGGGAGCACAACCGCATACAACCACGACATGCCAAAGAATCAGGGAGGGCCTTGAAAGCTGGGGCTCCCGAGATCCGAGAATCCCAGAAAACGGCTTGTGTGTCCAGGATACTGACCGTTTTTAACGCCGTGGCCACGCGGCTCTTCCCCACACCTGAAGGCTGAGTTTCCCCTATGACTTTTGTATACTAGGGCCGACGTAAGCTGCGCACCAGAGATACCTTCGGATGGAGCCCACCGATGACTAGCCTCACTGACACTATCGCTTCATTCGGCACTCTTCACTTCGGTGAGGCCCAACTGGGCGACGTTCGACGCACCCGACGGCTGGTCCAGGTCGCCGATGCCATCCTCCAGCACCCAGGAGGCACCTTGCCCCAGAAGATCCACGATCCGACCCCGCTCGATGCCCTCTACCGCTTGGCCAACCGCAAGGAGGTCACCCACGATGCGGTCCTCGAGCCCCATCGCCAGCGAACCCTCCGCGCATGCGCGAGGCCGCCGGCCCCGTCCTCCTGATCCATGACACCACCGAGTTGGACTACACCTCGCTGAGTTCACTGACCGGGCTGGGGCAGATCGGCAACGGCAACGGCCGTGGCTACGAGTGCCACAACACGCTGGCCGTCCATGCCTCCACCCGCACCGTGCTCGGGCTGGCCAACCAGATCCTCGCTCGCCGCGACACCGTCGGCAAGGGCGAGTCCCGCCAGGCCCGGCGTGAACGTGAGACCCGCGAGAGCCGGCTCTGGAAGCGGGGCAGCGAGGCGGTCGGCCCGGCCCCCGAGGGCGCCCTGTGGGTCGACATCTGCGATCGAGGTGCTGATGTCTTTGAATATATCGCATACAAACACAAATCTTCCGGTCACTCTATCGTGCGGTCCAAGCACGACCGCCTCTGCACGGTGCTGAGCGACGGCGTCCCCTGCCGCCGCAAGCTGCACGGGCACGCACGTCACTGGGAGCCGCTGGGGGGCCGATATGTGCCGGTCGCGGCACGCGACGGGCAGCCGGCGCGGCGGGCCAAGGTGCTGATCGCCGCCGGGTCGGTCGAGTTGGTGGCCCCGAAGCAGCCGCGAGGTGATCACGGCCCCGAACCGCTGCCGCTGTCCGTGGTGGTCGTGCGTGAGGTCGAGGCGCCCGAGGGGGCTGAGCCGCTGGAGTGGATCCTCCTGAGCGACCAACCGGCGGGCGACCTCGCGGAGGCGTGCGTGGTGGTCCACTGGTACGGGCATCGGCCGATCGTGGAGGAGTTACATAAGGGGATGAAGACAGGATGTGGCGTGGAGAAGCTGCAGCTCACGACCGCGGCAGCGATCCAGCCGATGATCGCGCTGTTGTCGGTGGTGGCGGTGTTCCTGCTGGAGTTGCGCGACGCCGCAGGCGATCCGGCGACGGCCGCTCGGCCGGCGACGCAGTACGTCCCGGTGATCTATACCGATGTGCTTTGCGGCTGGCGGCACGGCGAGGTACGCCCGGGATGGACGGTCGGGGAGTTCTATCTGGAGTTTTGCAAACAGTGTTTCGACCGCGTCAAAATAGGTAAAATCGGCGCATTCCGACCCGAATTTCCTCGGGCGCTGTTCGAGCGCGGAGTATCTGATCATGCCAGGGATTGTCGAATTCCCCACCGTGGTCCGCGACGCCGTGGCCCGATACGGCGACTTCTTCGCCAACGACTGCCAGCGCCGCCATTTCGCCGAGTATCTCACCGGCCTCTTCGTCGCCCAGGCGCAAGACCGTCCTCGGCATCCCTGAGGCGTTCGCCCACACCACCGACCAGTCCTGCCTCAACCGCTTCCTCACCGAGGTCGCCTGGAACGCCGAGAGCCTCAATGAGCGACGACTGGAGCTGCTCCAGGAGGATCCCACGACCCGCTACAGCGACCAGGGCGTCATCCCCATCGACAACACCCTCATCGACCGCGACGGGTTCTTGATCCCCGACGCCGGCTGGTACTGGGACCACGCCGAGGAGCGGAACAAGATCGCCCAGGACTCCCTCTTCGTCAACTACGTCTGCACCAGCGGCCAGCACTACCCCCTGGAGTTCCGACTCTTCCGCAAGCAGGAGATCTGCGCGGCGATGAAGGAGCCGTTCCGCAACCATACCAAGTTGTGCTGCGACCTGATCGACTGGGTGTGTCAGCGACGGATCCCCGGCGACTTCACCAGGGACAGCGATTTCACCAACGCCGAGATCCTCAACCACATCCACGGCAAGACCGATCACTTCGGCCAGCCCCGGGCCTAGGTCGGTGACCTCAAGAGCAATCGCAAGGTGCAATGGCAAGGCCGGATCCTCAAGGTGGATCACCTGGCCGCCTCGATCCCGGCGGCGGACCGGAAGGAGTTGCGGATCGGCGATCGGCGGCAGTGGTATTTTACGGTGACGTTGGAGATCCCCGACGTGAAGCACAAGGTCCGGATCATGGTCCTGTGGCGGGATCGCCACGACCCCGAACCGGTCAAGATCCTGGTCACCAACCGGACCACCTGGGAGGTGGGCCGAGGCGTCCGGGTGTCTGGGCATCGTGGGACGGGCACGGAGACGTTTCCTCGGGACGGCAAGCAGCAACTGGGATTGGGTGATTGTCAGCTGCGTGACTTCCAGGGCCACACCCGGCACATGGACCTGGTCATGCTGGCGTACAGTCTGCTCCTGAGCGAGTTGCAGCAGGGCCGTGCGAAGGAAGGGGCGTTCCAGAGGCTGATGACCATCGGCGAGGCCTGTCGGGCGATGGAGAAGGAGACCCTGCGGACGACGCTCTCGTGGGCGATCGAGCAGGTGACCACTTGGGGGCGTCCCTCTGACCATGTGGTCGCCCAGTTGGGGCTGTCGTGAGATCGTCAGCCCTGGTGCGCAGCCACGCGGGATCGATTGCGCGGTGTGAATTCGATAATTCCTGGCATGATCAGATACTCCGCACTCCAACAGCGCCATCGCGGATGAGGGTCAACTACGCCCATTTTGCCTGCTTCCAGGCTGTGAGGTCACTGTTTGCAAAACTCCAGTTCTATTACGCGCTGGCTCGTTTGGGGGGCCATCAGAACCGCAAGAACGGCTCGCTACCGGGCTGGCTGGTGCTGAGTCGGGGCTGGACGCGCTTGCAGGCGATGGTTGACGGAGTCGAGGCCATCGGGCGGTCCCGGGCGCGAACGGCTGCGCCCGGAGAACGACCCCGCGCGGGGCCACCCCCTGAAGCTGGTAGGGATGCCGGGGTTACGTGAGCTGTACTGCACATATGTCATAGGGAAAACTCAGGCCTGAAGGCGGGGGCATCCGCCGCTCGGAGGTCCGGTGATCGGCCACGCCCTCGTGGGGGCGGGCGTCCCAGGCACGCTCGGGGGCTCGGGTTAACAGCGGCTCACGCCTTGTCCTCGCCCTGGTCTTCGGCCTTCCGCCGCCGCCTGACCTGCGGCCGGCCCTCCAGACGCCTGCGCAAGGCCTCCTCCTCCATCTCCTTAAGCCGGGGGTTCAGAATCTCAGTCAGCAACGACTGGATCTCCTCCCTGAGGAGGCTGGACACGATCCTGGCGCGTTCCACGATCTCCTCCGGCAACTTCACGCTCACCCCTCGCGATGCCTTCTTTGCCACGGTCCCACCCCCGATCCCTGTCATGAAGTGTGTCCCCTGTACGGACCCCGAATCTTACCGCCAGCCACCCGGCATGTCTACCCACTATACTACTATACAGATTGATGAAAATCAACCAGGCCGGTGGGACAAGAATTTTTTGACTATGGTGGGACGGTGGGATATCATGGAGTGTTGGGTGGAGGGACGGACGACCCCGAGAGGGGCTTTGCGATGACGGCGACCAAACTCTCCAGGTCGGAACACCTGGAGCGGATTGAAACTTCACTCGCCGAAGCGACGGTACAGTTGCTGGGGTGTCGCCTTCTCGAAGCCACGCAGCCGTGTTGATTGTATGAAACACAATTTTATGTTTCCCCAAATCGTACGAGGAAGTCGACGATGAAAAAGACGAAGGTCCTTGTGACGGGAGCCGGCGGATTTATCGGGCATCATCTCGCGACGCATCTGAAAAAACAGGGATACTGGGTGCGTGGCGTCGATCTCAAGTATCCCGAGTACGAGCCGACGGCCGCGGATGAATTCGAGGTCATGGACCTGAGGCAGCTGCACAACTGCGTGCGGGCGACAGACGGCGTGGATGAGGTCTACGCCCTGGCTGCCGACATGGGGGGGATGGGCTTCATCGCGGCAAACCACTCCCAGATCCTCTACAACAACAGCCTCATCAATCTCTACACGATGGAGGCGGCGCGGATCAATGGCGTGAAGAGATATCTCTACACGTCCTCGGCCTGCGTCTACCCGGAGCACCTGCAGCTCGATGCGGCGGTGACCCCCCTGAAGGAAGAGGACGCCTACCCCGCGGCGCCCCAGGACGCCTACGGGTGGGAGAAGCTCGTGACCGAGCGGCTTTGCGAGTACTACCGCGGAGACCACGGGATCGAGACGCGGATCGTCCGGTTCCACAACATCTTCGGGCCCAGGGGGACGTGGGACGGCGGCCGCGAGAAGGTCCCCGCGGCGCTCTGCCGCAAGGTCGCCCTGGCGAAGCTCACCGGGAACCCCGAGATCGAGATCTGGGGCGACGGTGAGCAGACCCGCTCGTTCTGCTACATCGACGATTGCGTCCGGGGGATCTTCGCGCTGATGCGGTCGGACTACGCCGCGCCGCTCAACCTGGGACAGGACCGGCTGGTCTCGATCAACGAGCTCGCCGACATGGTCGCCGAGCTCGCCGGGGTGACGATCCGGAAGAAGCATGTGCCGGGACCGCAGGGGGTCCGCGGCCGGAATTCGGACAACACACGGCTCCGCGAGGTCCTCGGCTGGGAAGCCGAGATCTCCCTCGAAAACGGGCTGCGGCGCACCTATCTCTGGATCGAGTCGCAACTGCGCAAGAATCTTGAGCTCGTCTCTGCCCGAACGGAGAATTTGTCGGCTTGACGAGACGACCCCCGCCTGGATGAAGGTCTGATCGACGCGATCGACCGGGCCCCCACCACTCCTCGCTCTCGAGCCCCCTTCCTCTCTCCCGATGGGGCTCGCCTCTCCGGGACGGCTCCTCCTGTGGCGCCTCAGCCCGAATAGGAGTCCCCCCGCTAAAGCTGGGGGCTTTCTCGGCAACGGGGAAGCTCGTGCTTACAATACAAAGTAATATAAATATACTTGGCAACGTCGATCATAGGTCCAAGACCGACGTCCGGAGGCTTCCTCCGTCCGGAACCTCTCGAAGGACGAGTTGCAGACACGGGGTGGGGACACCACGAAACGGACTCGTCCGCGACGCCGGTGATCAACATTGTCGAGGGGAGGGAAGCGAAAGCTTCCGCCACTAGACCCTTACGGGTCTTCCTTTGAGCGCGGGAACGTACGCCAAGCCTGATCCTCAGCGTACGTTGCTTGCTTCTCGGCCGTCCTCCGACGCGGGGCGACCGCTCCGCGCCTTTGATGAAACAAATTATATACTAATATATTTTAATTAGGACGATCTCAATGTTGGAAGTCATCTCCAACCTCATCCCGACCTCGAGGGGCGCCGACGCGCAAGCGCTGCCCCTGCCTCACTCCCCGCGTGAGCGAGGGGTGTCGACGCATGACGCGGTCCTGCCGCGGCGGCGATCCCGGTTCCAGCACGTTGGCAAACGCATCGTCGACGTCGTTGCCGCCGGGCTCGGGTTGCTCGCGCTCAGCCCTTTGATGCTGATCGTCGCGCTGGCGATCCGGCTCGACTCGAAGGGGCCGATCCTGTTCCGCCAGAGGCGCCTCGGCCTCGACGGCAAGGAATTCCTGATGTGGAAGTTCCGGACGATGGTCGAGGACGCCGAGATCCGGCTCGCCGCCTTGGAGACGGTCAACGAGTCCTCCGGCGGGGCGCTGTTCAAGGTCCGTCACGACCCCCGGGTCACGTGGGTGGGGCGCTTCCTCCGCCGGACCAGCCTCGACGAGCTGCCCCAGCTCTTCAACGTCCTCCAGGGGCGGATGAGCCTGGTGGGCCCCCGCCCCCTCCCGCTGAGGGACTGCGAGCGGTTCCGCAAGCTCGACGCGGAGCGGTTCGAGAAACGCCTGACGGTCCTCCCCGGCCTCACCGGCCTCTGGCAGGTCACCGGCCGCAGCGACCTGGAATCGACCCGCCTGCTCGATCTCGATCTCGAGTATGTCGACCACTGGAACCTCCTCTGGGACCTGCGCCTGATCATGCAGACCGTGGCCGTCGTGCTGTCGCAGCGCGGCGCATACTAATGCACCGGAAGAGAGTCATCAGAACCATGTCCATCATCCCTCGCTGCAATGTCCTGGGCGTCGGCGTCAGCGCCATCAATCCCGCGGTCGCGCTCGAGACGATCGGCGGCTGGATCGCCGAACGGCGGTCGCATTATGTGTGCATCACGGGCGTCCACGGCGTGATGGAGAGCCTGCGCGACCCGGATCTCCGGCGGATTCACAACGAGGCGGGGCTGGTCACGCCCGACGGCATGCCGCTGGTCTGGCTGAGCCGGCTCCGCGGGTTCGCCGGGGTCGATCGCGTCTACGGCCCCGACCTGATGCTGGCCCTCTGCGCGTCGTCGCCGGAGAAGGGCTATCGCCATTTCCTCTACGGGGGGCGTGAGGGGGTGGCCCAGCGGCTCGCCGCGTCGCTCCAGGGACGATGGCCCGGGCTTGAGGTGGTCGGCACGTCCTGTCCCCCGTTCCGGCCGCTGACCGAGGAGGAGGACGCCCGGGTCGTCGACCAGATCAACCGTTCGGGGGCCGACGTCGTCTGGGTCGGTCTGAGCACGCCGAAGCAGGAGCGCTGGATGGCGGCCCACCTGGGCAGGATCGACGCACCGGTCATGATCGGGGTCGGGGCGGCGTTCGACTTCCACGCCGGCCTGGTGGCCCAGGCGCCGCGCTGGATCCAGCATTCCGGGCTGGAATGGCTGTTCCGGCTCATGGTCGAGCCCCGGCGGCTCTGGCGGCGCTACCTGTTCAACAACCCCGGCTTCCTGGCGATGCTGTTCCTCCAGTCGGTCGGGCTGAGGCGGTTTCAGCTCGACACGGAGGGGGCGCCCTGAGGGCGCGCGGGACGCCGGGACGCCGGGAGGGCCATGTCGGTCGTCCCGGCGTGTGTCTTGCGGCGTGGGGCGATTGTCCCAGGCACGGGCGGACGCATGCGCGACTCCTCAACGTGCCAGGGCGTCGGGAACGATGCGACCCGACCGTCGTTGCGACACCACGCGCCCGGTCGACTCCCGACATCGGCGCGTCACGGCGGCGGGCCGGGGGACTAGTTTCGGTAGTGGCCGATCCACCCCCGACTGACCGCTCGCGATGACAGCACCGGAACCCCGCCCCAAGTTCGATCTCCTGCGCGTGCTCGTCGCCGTCGCCCTCGCGTCCATCCCGGTCGTGCTCTGGTACGAGGGCGAGATCCGGGCGGTGCGGGAGCAGCTCGACGTCCCTCTCCCCCGAGAGGAACCGGCTGACGACGTCGGGCTTGATGCCGGCCATCTTCGCGACCCGGTAGGCCGTCAACCCCTGGCGTTCGATCTCGGCCTTGATCGCGTCGCTGATGCTCATGGGGGTCGATTATACCCCAGCCGGGGGACAGGGCCGATCGGGTCGAGTGGTCATGGAGGGCGTGACATAGGGTTGCTCTGGGAGCCGCGCCATGCGGGCGTGGATGTGCGGTCGAGGACGACCGAGTCCCTCGAGGACCGATGATGTCGAGCCTGAAGCTGATGGTCGTCGCTGCGCTCGCCGCGAGCACCGTCGTCCTGACCCTGATCGGTGCACGCTCGGCCGAGGAGTGTCGCTTGTCGCGGCTCCGGCAAGTTCCAAAAGTACCGCTGCCGCAGATTTTGCCCGTTTTATCCCGCATCAAGGAGAGAATCCATGGCCAAGAGCTCGGCTCAGAGCCTGTGAATCAATCGGGTTTGATTCACACAACGGGTCTTGGGCTTCATCGACGCAAGTCGCTGAAAGCCAAGAGATTCGGCAAAATGAAGACCCGACAACCTAGTGTACGTGAGTCGAAAGTTTCCTGGCGCTCGCCAGTTGGTGCGCGACAAGAGGAAGGCTGCACAAGATAGAGAAACGATTTTCCGGGGAGATTTCGCTCCAGGGTAGTGACTTTCGCTGTTCAATCGGTAAAAACACGCACGATGGACCCCCATAGTACCAGTTATGGAGATACACCGTGCGTGACACCAACGACCTCCAGACTACCATCACCCTCGGCCCCGTCAATTGCGTCGGTCAGACGCTCTCACTCGAACTGGGGTTGCAGATGGCCTTGCCCATGCCCAATCAAGACGAGCATCTCCCCGACCAGATCGAGGCGTTCGTCCATCAAGGCGGTCTCGAAATCGAGCGCCGGCTCTTCCAAGCCTTCGTCGAGAAGGCCGACCAAGAACTGGTCCTCCAGCGGCGGCAGGGCAAAGGCGGCGCCGGCATCCGGCTTCGGGGGACACGACCCTTCACCTTCAAGGCGACCTTTGGCGAGGTCACCGTTCAGCGGTCGCGAATCGAGCACAAGATGGATGGCACGCTGGAGGTGCCGTCGGCGTGCGCCTGGAACACGTCGCACCAACTCCACATCACCCAGAATCTCCGGGACGCGGTCTGTGATCAGAGGAGCGATCAATCCACGGAGAAGAGCCGCGCCGACCTCTGTCAGTACGCTGGGGACGAGAGTCTGTTGGGGCGGAGCACGATCATCGACATCGTGCATCAGGAGGGCGAGCAACTGATCGTTGCGCAACGCGGCGCGTGCCCGGGCGATCCTGGACGGCGCGTCGGAGGCTCAGTTGGCCTGGCTCGGTCCTGCCGCGGCCGACCCCGACGCCATGACAGGGTTGGTCGATGACGACCCGCCGTGGGACGACTCGGAGGAAGCCCAGGCCGAGTGGGAACAGACTCAGGCCGAGTGGATTGCGACGGGCTTTCCCGGGTGTGAGCCGGCGTTCCCGACGGCCAAGGACGAACCGCGCGCCGTGGACGCGGGCTTCGTGATCGTCGAGCCCGATGAGGTCAAGACCAAGGCCCAACCATCGACCGGCCGCAAGGAGGTGTGGACGTCCACGGCGGTGGTGCTGGTGAGCGGGTTGCGGTATGCGCTGGCGGAAGCCACGCCGGAGGGCCTGTGGTTGCAAGTCTCGGCGCTGCTGCTGGAGTTGGGAGTCCTCAGCGGCGAGCGTCGGTTGCTGGTCCTGGGCGACGGTGCCACCTGGATTTCGAACGTGGTTCGAGAGCCTGGGGATTTCTCTCAAAGCGATGATCTTGTGCTGGTGGCATCTTCGGAAACGCTGTGATGAGCAGATGAGTTCGGCGGGGGGCCCCAAGGAACGACGCCGCGCGTTCGAGAAGGAACTCCTGGGGCAGTTGTGGGAAGGGAAGGTGGAGACCGCGATCGCCCTTCTGAGAGGGACATTGGAGTGGGTCAGGAACCCCGCGGCGGTCGAGGAGTTGATCGCGTACCTGGAGAAGCGGCGTGCGTACATCCCCCACTACCAGCAACGGCAACAGGCGGGGTTATGGATCGCGAGCACCCGGGTGGAGAAATACAACGACTGGGCGGTGTCGGCACGTTGCAAGCACCAGGGGATGAGTTGGTCGCCCCAAGGGGTGCTGGCCTTGGCCGCGCTGGAAGCCGCGCGACGCAACGGTGAACTCGACGATTGGCGTCGGGATCGTGCGCTGCCCGAGCGAGCGTTGCCAGAACCGATTCGCAAGGCCGCTTGATCGCGGTATCGGCGCACCAACTGGCGAGCGCTAGGGAAAGTTTCACAGGCTCTCAGTCGAAGTGGGCCGAGATGACGGATCGCTTCAGCACCCGCGATCCTTGAGCCGCGTTCCACGGTCGGTGGGACGGAGGGATGCATCATGACGGGGACGCCACGCTGGCGGCGGTCCTACGCGAGCTACCACCGGAGCCTGACCCTGTGCCGGTGGATCGATGCGAAGGTCCCCACGCTGATTGGCGCGAAAGGCCCGATCGAGATCAAGCTGGCTTGCTCCGACCTTGAGCGGCTCTTTCGGGTCTTACGGCGCGACCGTCGCGGAAAGCAACTGACCCTTCGCCTGACGGTTTTCCGGCGACGCAAGTCGGCTCCGGTCTGGCCACCGCTCACAACCCGCTCCAGCATGGCCAGGATACCCTCCACGGCACGCTCGACGGCCCCGACGTCCCAATCTCCCTCGTTCCATCGTCGCGTCGCGTCCTGAGGCTCGCTAGATGCCAACAACGACACGGCGTGGCCCAGGGTTCTCTCAAGCGAGCCACGCGTGCATGGTACCGCAGTCGCCGCTGACCGAGTCCCTATGAGGATCAAACGTGCGTCTGAACCTGCTGATCGTCACCGCACTGGCCGCGAGCACTCTCATCCTGACCCTGGTCGCCCCGCGCCGCTCGCGTCGCCTGGGGTGGCTCTGGCGGGCGCAGCAGGCTTGGGCCGCGGAGAGGGACCGCCGTTAACGCTCGGCAGAGAGAGACGCCCAGCGTCTGCGCGAGGCGCTCCTCCCCTTGGCCTGGAGTTCCTTAGCCCGGTCGCGGTAGACGCCGAGCCGGAGCCATGGTAGATATGGATGGCGCCGGGAGCCGTGTCCCGGAGTCAGGAGATCTCCCATGTCTCATTACGACGAAGACAAGCTGCTCGAGCGGGCGCATGAGCTGGGCGTAGCTGAGCGGGAGCGGCACCTCGAGAAGTACGAGGAGCCACCGTCGCTCGAGGACGTCAGTCCGACGGACGAGGATCGGGTGCTCGAATCCTGGCCCGAGGGGCTCTTCAATGTCCTCCTCGAAGAGGACGCGGACGCGGACGAGGTGTTGAGCGAAATTCTGCAAGAGAAGTGCCGCGAGGCGTTCCTGGACGGGTTCCTGGCGCGGCGCGGTTGAGCCGCCCGCCGGCATTCCAGAGCCGCGGGCAGCCGCGCCACCCCAGCCTCTGGGGCCGAACGTTTGAAAAAAGGCGGTTCTCGCGCCCCGCGAGACTAAGTAGGGTGACAGAAGTTCTTTGACAAAGGCGGGCCTCGGTAAGGTGCTGCGGCCACCCCTTTGAAGGTGGCTGCCCGTCTACGAGGTGCAAATAAATCGCTGTCATTGCGGTAATCTGGGGCATTTACTAGCGCCGAGATAAAATCGCTGGAGCGAGAATTCGTTCCGAATCGGCCTTGACGGCCCGAACTCGGGACAGCGAATAAATTAGATTCTGATTTGTACCAGATTCGTATCTCTATCAGAAATCTCGCAACATTTTAAGCTACAAGACGTTGCGAGATTGTTGAACCACCTTCAAAGGGGTGGGTGCTGCGGCTAGACGAGTGGCCGAAAACCCGGGCTTTCTGCCTGTGTATGTCGGAAGCCCATCGCCCATACGCTCACTGGATTATGAATAGGCATCCCTTTATTGAGAGGGAGGGTCTTTTTCGCCTTGTTTTTCCCGCCCCTGCGCAGCGTGCCTCGAGAATACTATCCCTGAGACGGGGCGCTCCCGGGCGCCGACTTCGTTAACCGGTTAACCAGAAGTTGCCCGACAGAACACCGGCCTGTCGGAGCCGTTCCCGAGGACTCAGGTCGATGATGTACCGGCAAACGGCCAAGGCGGAGTCGGTCACGGTGATCCTCGGTCGGTCCCCAACCGCCTGCCTCTTGGCGTGCCTCCACAGGTGATCCATCGCGTTCAATTCCGGGGTCGCCCGGGGCAGTAACCGGACTTCGATCGAGAATTCCTCCGCCAGCGCCAGGCTGCTCGGCGACTTGTGCTGCGACGCTCAATCCTCGAAGAGTACCGGGTTCCATCCCCTCCAGTGGGACCGGATCATGGTGAAAAACGCCTGATGAGTCTCGTTGACCGCATGAACCCGCCGCAAGCCACGCCACTTCAGTGGCGGTGGTGAGGCGGGTTTCTCGTCTTCGGGTTTCAACCCGTTCCGCATTGCCTTTTGCGATGCAAAGGCGTAGAATGGAGCATGAAGGATCAGAAAGTTTCCACGGCGTACCGACTCTCCGAGACGGCATTGAGACTCTTGCTCAAGCTGGCCGAACGGGGCGGGACCACGCGAACGGCTGTCCTGGAAGCCCTGATCCGCAAGGCCGCGAAAGAACAGAAGATCCGAGACTAACATGTTCAAGGCGTTCGTCTTCCGTCTCTATCCCAGCGCGAGCCAACGGCGTCGATTGGAGGCCGTGCGGGAGACGTGCCGCCACTTCTACAACGACCTCCTGCGCCAGCGGAAGGACGCCTACACACTCCAGGGCGTTTCGATCACCAAGACCGAGCAACTCCGCCTGGTCAAGGCTCGAGAGCGATCCATTTCGTTCGGCTCACGCGGCGCTCCCTGTTGTAGTCGTAAGTGCCTGTCTTTCAAGATGGTTCCAGCGTCCCGCTTTGTAGTACGAACGTCACAGCAGAACGGCCTCCGCACTCGTCTTGTGCCAGGAGATGCTCGGACCCTTCAACCGCAGGTTCACGACCCGGCGAATCGCACTTTCGATCGCACCACTGCCGATCGGCAACTTCAACGCTGCCATCCGTGCGTAGTCCATCCGACCTTTGCCGCCGTTCCGTTTGAAGTCTTCGCGCTCCCGTTTCAACGCCTTGCCAGGGCGGCAACCACACACGGTATCGATCGCCGCTTGCACCTCCTCGACTCCTCCTTTCAGCAGGCGTCGCCGCTGGCGGCCGATCCACGCCTGACGCTCCGCCGCCGTCCAGCGGCGCTGCAAGGCCGCGATCTTGCCCAGATGCTCCACCGCATGAGAGAAGTCCACTAACTCGTTGACCTGGTCCGGTTTGACCCCCAACCGCTGCAGCAGCGCCCCAACCCGATTCCAGATCCAACGGGCTCCATCGGCGACAAACAGGATCTTGTCCGCTGTGGCAATCTTTAATTCACGTAAATAAAACTCAATCAATTTGAAGATCGCGTCCGGACCACCCAGAGTTCCATCGATGACTGCGAGGAACTCTCGATCCATCTGCCCCTTCTCATCCACCACGGAGATGATCAGCAACTTCGGCTCACGCCAGTCCGTGCGGTAGCGGTTGCGTCCCTGGGCGGTCTTGGGACCGCGCTTGGTCGTGCGGATCCGAATCCGGCCGCCATCGGTGGAGACGACCACGCGACGGCCCGCGACGGTCTCTCCCCAATTCAAGCTCCCCACACGCTGGGCGGCTCGGGCCCGCGCGGCGAACCGATAGGCGATCATCCGAAGGGTCTTGAAGTCCAGCGGTTGCCCACGGTCGGATAGCCCCTGCTCGACCTCTTCCAACGAACCGAGCATCGCCACCAGTTTGCTGATCTCCGAGGCGACGGCCGCCGTGCAACGGTCCTGCACGCCCCAGAGCAGGAGCATCGGGGACATCCCCTTGCCCGCCTTGCGGCGGTCACAGTTGCGGCTGAAGGAGGTCGCCCGGATGATGACCTGGCCGCACGCCGTCCGGAGCGTGAATTCGCGTCGGCCTTGATCCTTGATCGTGTGGCCCGCCCCTTGAGCCAAGGAGCGGGCCTGGCGGCGGTTCTCCGGATCGTCGAGGGCAGCTTGCGTCGCCTCGGCCATCAGGAGGGCCGACAGTCGGTTGGTCAGTGTCGCGATCGCCCGCTCCATGGACCGGAAATCTTCGGCGGTGCGGATCACGCGCCCCTCGCGGCGTTTGGCCTCGATCTCCCGCTGGACATCCTGGATCTCGGCTCGGATTTCCGTGAGGCGATCCCGCGGTTGTTGTGAGGTCTGCGCTGGCCTTCGCCGTTCGCTGGGTTTCCGCTTGGGCATGGTCGTTCCCCTTGCAACGGGTGGATCGGGAAACGACGATTATCAGCAAGCGGAACGGAGAGGTGAAGCCTCGCCAAGACACCGATTCTTTCGGATCGCTCCCGCGATTCTCTGGCTTCGGCTTCAAGGAATATGGCAACGGCTTCAAGAGCGACGGCCGACGGCTCACACTCTCGGGCATTGGGCGGATCGCCGTCCGCTGGCACCGGGCGATCGAGGGCGCGATCAAGACGGCGCGGATCTCCTGCCGGGCCGGAAAGTGGTTCGGCGCGTTCGCCTGCGTGGTCGAGCAGCCGGAGCCGCTCCCCAGGACCGGCAAAGCGATCGGTGTCGATGTCGGCCTGCTCAGGCTGGCGACCCTGAGCAACGGCGGGAAGGTCGAGAACCCCCGTTGGTATCGCAAGATCCTCCGAGAGCTGCGGGTCCTGCAACGCAAGATCGCCCGGGCCCTGCTCGGCGGGAAGAACCGCCGCAAGCTGGTCCGCCGCCTGCAACGCCTGCTGGCCAAGGTCGCGAACACCCGCCGAGACTTCCTCAATAAGTTTGCCGATGAGTTGATCAAGCGGTTCGATCGGATCGTGCTCGAAGACCTCCGCGTCGCCGCGATGGCACGCGGTCGCTTCGCCCTGAGCATCCTGGATGCGGGCTGGTCCTCCCTCGTCTCCCGTCTCACGCACAAGGCTGAAAGCGCCGGTCGTGAAGTGGTCCTGGGAGACCCCGCCTCCACGTCCAAGACCTGCTCGGGGTGTGGTGTGCTCTTCGAGCATCTCAGCCTCTCGGATCGCTGGGTCTCGTGCGTTTGCGGTACGTCCCTCGATCGGGACCACAACGCCGCGATCAACATCCTTCAAAGGGGTCGGGGCAGGCCCCTGGGCGCCAAACTCTCCGCTGGGAGGGTTTGCTCAGAAGCCACGCCACTTTAGGGGCGGTGGAGTGCTCACCCATTCTTCGGTGATCAGCAGCGATACGTCCCCGGTCTTGACGTTGATCGCCCCGTGGAGGATTCGCTTGGCCCGGTTGCCCGTGATCGGGACGCGGACCTGCTCGCCGATGTGGCCGTAGCACGAGTAGAGCGGGGATGTTTCCGTGATGATCGTCTCGTCGAGCATCAGCAGGATGGCGCGTTCCTTCTGATCCAGGCCGCGTTTCAGCCCCCTTTTGACTGCCGCCAAGTCTCGGGGCGGAGGGCCAGCTCATGGCGGGGCCGCTTCCAACGGATGCCCAGGCGGTCGATCGCGCGGCTGACGGTCCTGTCGGAGACCTCGATCGCATGATGATCCCGCAAGTACCGACTCAGCAGTGGGGCGGTCCAGACGGTGGCGTGAGAGCCGAACTTCCTCGGGTCGCCGTCGATCACGGCGGCGACCAGTTCATCGATGGTGCCGCTCGCCGCCCGGGGGCGGCCAAGGCGAGGGGCGTCGAGGAGGCGCGCCCTCAGGTCCAGCTCGGCTCGTTCCCGGAATCGGCTCAGCCAGTTGTAGACGGTCTGCCGGCTGACCTGCAACAGTTCCGCGACCTCTCCGACATCGGACCCCGCGGCGATCCCGAGCAGCGCCTGGGCTCGACGGCGCTCCTTGGCCAAGGGTGTGTGGGAGACGACGTCTTCCAATTCGCCGCGTTGCCGGTCACTGAGCGCGAGCAGGGCCATCGGTTCACCCCTGGCGAGTCTCGTGAATCGAGGGCCATTGTTGTACATTGTCAAAGAACTTCTGTCAGACCCATAGTATTCCGAGGGCACGATGCGGAGGGGCGGGAAAACAAGGGCAAAACGCCATCGCCCCTCAATAAAGGCTTACCCAACTATGATCAGATGAGCGGAGGAATGCTCGGCTTTCGACGCCGACGCGCGGAAACCCCGCGTTTTTCGCTCATTCCATCAGGCGGGGGGCCTTGGGAGGCCCGCCTTTGTCAAAGAACTTCTGTCACCCTACTTAGTTCCGCCGCCGGCTCTCTCGGCCGATTTTCAAAATCGCCGGTCCTCGCGAGGACCCTGGCGACCTGGGTTTGGTTCCACGGCCTGCCGCGCCGGGTGGTGTGCCCGTCGGCGTTGAGCCTCGCGGCGATCGTTCGGAGAGACAGCCCCTCGGCCCGCAACTCGGCCACGATCGGGGCCAGATCCGGCGTATGCGGCGTCGGCCAGCGCCTGCGCGGCCTTACCCGCTCGCCTGGCACGTCTCTGGCAGGCTCAGTAGATGTGAGCCGTGGAGATGGATCGCCGTCAACCGCCGATCACGGA
Source organism: uncultured Planctomycetaceae bacterium (assembly GCA_963803395.1). Taxonomy (GTDB): domain Bacteria; phylum Planctomycetota; class Planctomycetia; order Isosphaerales; family Isosphaeraceae; genus JAFANO01. The sequence goes on along the minus strand of CAWDND010000078.1, from coordinate 4,058 downwards.
ATAGATCGTCGGCCGGCTCAGCCCGACGGCGCGGGCGATGACGGCGATCTTCTTGCTCTCGGCCTTCAGCCGGCGAATCGTCACCTCCTGCTCGGGGCTGACCTTGATCCGCTTGCCGGTCCCCGCGGGGCGGCCGAACTTGACCCCGCGCTCGCGGGCGACGGCCTGGCCAGCGACGATCCGCTCGGCCCGGACTTCGGTCTCATACCCGATCTTTTGCAGTCGCAAGAGTTCGTATAGACCCAGCCCTTTGAAGGTGGTCGTATGCGTCTGTTAAGCTGTCGCCAGGCACGGAGTTAACGTTTCTTCAGGGAGGCGACGGCTATGATCCTCAGTGACGTCTTCAAGCGGTTTGCCCAAGATTCTCCGTTGTCTGTCATGGCACGAGGCGTCATGGAGAATGCTCTCAGCCCAACGATTGTGGACCAACTGTTCGAAGATGTCGCCGAACGACAGTACACCAAAAAGCTCCTCTTCTCCTCGATCGTGGACCTGATGAGCCTGGTCGTCTGCCGGATCCAGCCCGCCATCCACGCCGCCTCTCAGGCCCAGGCCGAGACCATCGATGCCTCGATCAAGGCCGTCTACGACAAACTCGACCGCACCGAACCGGCGCTCTCTGCGGCGCTGGTCCACGCCACGGCCCAACGCTTGGGGCCGGTCATCGACGCGAGGAACGGCGCCCGAGCCCCCTTGCTGCCGGGCGACCGCGTCCGGATCCTCGACGGCAACCATCTCGCCGGCACCGAGCACCGGATCAAGGAACTGCGGACCCTCGGCGCCGGAGCCTTGCCCGGGCACGCCTTGGTCCTGCTCGACCCCCGGCTGATGCTGGTCACCTACGTGGTCCTCTGCGAAGACGGCCATGCCCAAGAGCGCTCGCTGCGGGACCAGGTCTTGGAACTCGTTCGCGCCCGCGATCTCTTGATCGATGACCGCAACTTCTGCACGACCAACTTCCTCTTCGGGATCGCCCCTCGCGACGCGTTCTTCGTCGTCCGGCCGCACGCCGCGACGCTGCCCTGGGAGTTCGCGGGGAAGCGGCGGGCGTGCGGCCGGACCGACACGGGCCGGGTGTTCGAGCAGACGATCCGGGCCACCCACGACGCGGGCGAGATCCTCCTCCTGCGGCGGATCACCTTGGTTCTGGACCAGCCGACGCGCGACAAGGAGACCGAGATCCACCTGCTGACCAACGTGCCGGCCAAGGATGCGCGGGCCAAGGTGATCGCCGAGCTGTACCGCAAGCGGTGGCTGATCGAGATCGCCTTCCGGGAAATGGAGGAGAACCTCAACGGCGAGATCAACACGCTGGGTTATCCCAAGGCGGCGTTGTTCGCGTTCAGCCTGGCGTTGGTGTCGTACAACCTGATGAGTGTGGTCAAGGCAGCGCTGCGTGCGGCCCACGGCGCGGAGATCGTCCAGGAGAAGGTCTCGACGTATTACCTGGCCGACGAAATCACGATGACCCATCGCGGGATGATGATTGCGATCCCAGAGGACGAGTGGACGGTGTTCCACGACTTGACCCCGCGGGAGATGGCCAAAGTGCTGGTGGAGTTGGCCAGCAATGTGCGGCTGTCTCTGTACCCCAAGCAGCCACGAGGCCCGAAGAAACCAAAGCCGGTGAAGCAGAGCGGGGCGAAAATCAAACACGTAGCAACTGCAAGGATCTTGAAAACTCGTCACAAGCGCACAAAATGACACATTCAAAGGGCTGGGTCCGCGGTGGGGACCTGAGCGCAGCGTCTGATACGCCCCCCCGAGCGGACCGGAGACGCGCCGCACGGCATCCTGCGTGAGGGCCGATTGGGTCAGGCGGACGCCGGTGTAGAGTTTCAGCACGGCGGGGACCTTGCGGACCGGGACACCGAGCCCGTAATGAGTGGCGTGCGCCGCGGCCCTCACGCGCGGCCCCAAGCGGTGGGCGGTGCCGCCATACGGATCGGGGGCCAGGTCCGGGTGCGACGCCCGCACGGTGGTGTCACAGGTCGGGCAGCGGTAGACCCAGACGCGGTAGGGTTGCACGATCGGCTTGGGCTGCGGAGGGATCTCGGTGATCGCGGCGAAGTCGACACGCTGCTCCTGCAACGGCTCACCGCAGCAGGGGCAGACCGGCTCGGGCAGTCGGACCTCGATCGGGGGCGCGGTCCACTGGTCGGGCGTGGGCAGGGTGCGGAAGGTGAAGCGTCCCTGACCCGGCTTGCGTCCCGGGCGTTTGGGCTGAGCCTTGCGTTGAACCTTGGAGAAGGGAGCGGGAGAAGGGAGCGGCTTGACGCTTCGCGTCGCGCGTGCGCTGCTCGAATTGGGCCTTCAAAGTGGCGATCTCGGTCCGCAAGGACGCGACCTCCGCCAGCAACTGCTCAATGCGTGTTTTCAGAGCAGCGCACTCGGTGAGCACCTGAGCGACGAACGCCAGGAGTGCCTGTTTGCCCAGGTGTGCGATCTCGGTGAGCGTAGGCATGAAACGGATTTGTAGCCCCGCGAATCGCGTTTTGCAAGGGGTGGCCGCTAATCAATTACCGATGGTAATTCATCCGACCAGCCCTGATGTTCCGTTGGAAGTAGGCCTGCTCGCGTTTGAGCACCGGCTCACGACGCCGACCACACACCACCGCGATCTCTCGGAGGACCTCCTCGGTCTGTCCCTTGAGCAGCCGGCGACGCTGCCGCTTCACCCACGTCGTGCGTTCCGCGGCGGTCCCACTGCTCTTCCGACCGGCGATCACTCCCAGGTGCTCGACCGCATGGTAAAAATGAGACTTCTCGCTGATCTCCACCTCGATCTCATGCGACCTGTCTTGATCGGTGCCTGTCCTGACCTTGCGTCTTGCCGAGCCCGTCTGTGTTCGGCCGATCGGTCCTCTTCGGCTCCGCCGGGGCCCATCCCTTCCAGATCCGATCCAGGGTCATCACCACGAATCGCACCAGGGTTCGGCGGCGCCGCCACTTGTACCGCACCTTCTCCAGGAACCGGAACATCCGGTTGGTCCGTTCCACATGGTTGTTGGTCCGCACTCGTCGGCTCACCGGGTTCTTCAAGTACGCCATCAGCTTGGGGAACTTCTCCGGGGTCAGTTGCTCCATCGCCTTGACCAACTCCGGCACCGACTGGAACTCCGGATCGCGCACCAACGCCGCTCGGCGGCAACACGCCTGGTGGAAGTCCTTGGGCGTGTCGAACACCCAGTAGATCCGGTCCGCGAACCGCCGGAGCGTCCGCAACTCGGGCAGGTAGTCCAACATCCGCTTCAAGTCGTCGCGCTGGGCCTCGGTCAAGTGCTCCCGCCGCTTCGTGATCAGGTGGCGATGCTTGAACACGAAGTGCGCCTTCTCCTTGACCGTCGGGCCACGATGCTTCGCGGCGGCCTTGGCCTTGGCCCCCTTGCGGCCCCGCCGCTTCTTCCGCCCAGCCTTGCCCCGCCGCTTCATCGCGTTGCGCAGCCGGCGCACGGCGTCGAGGATCAGCGTGTTGATGTCCTTGATCACATGGAAGACGCACCGCTGGTGGTCCGCATCGGGCCACAGCTCCTCCAGCACGCCGGGGTACAGGTTCGAGCCGTCGGTGACCACGACGGTGGGGATCAGGCCCCAGGTCCGGAGGTTCTTGAGGAACCGCCGCATGTGATCCTGGTCATTCTTGTCGACCAAGGCGAAGGCGACCGGCAGGTCGCTGAGGGGATCGGTGGCCAGGAGCAACGTGAAGCGGCCCAGGTGCAGCTCGTCGACGCAGAGCGTGCCGCCGAAGCGCCCCAGGACCGTGCGCCGATGCGCGGCCATGTCGAGCTCCGCGGCGCGGTCGCGGAGCACGTCGGAGACGAACCCCGAGGAGAGGTCGAGGAGGAAATCGCGGCGGATCGACTCCAGGGCGCGTTCGACGTTCAGGGCGTCGTCGAGGATGCGGTCGCGGACCAAGTCGCGGACCTTGTTGTCGTAGGGGGCTTTGGGGAGGACGCCCTCGGGGCTGTTGCGGAAGGTGGTGCAGCAGTCGCAGCCGGCGGCGTACTCGCCGTAGGTGATCCCCAGGAAAGCGACGGCCTTGTAGGCCACGGTCCGCA
>CAWDND010000077.1:0-36649 GCA_963803395.1 uncultured Planctomycetaceae bacterium | reverse complement strand
GGTGTTCAAGGCGTTCGTCTTCCGGCTGTACCCCAATGCGAGCCAACGGCGACGGCTGGAGGCCGTCCGGGAGACGTGCCGACACTTCTACAACGACCTCTTGCGGCAGAGGAAGGACGCCTACGAGCTTCGGGGCGTGTCGATCACCAAGACCGAGCAGCTGCGCAAGGTCAAGGTCGAGAAGGACACCAGCCCGTACGCGGCCGACATCCATAGCCACATCCTCCAGAACGTGGTGGCCGACCTGGACAAGGCGTTCCAGGCGTTCTTTCGCCGCGTCCAGGCCGGCGAGAACCCCGGCTCTCCTCGGTTCAAGGGCCGGAACCGTTTCGCCGGCTTCGGCTTCAAGGAGTACGGCAACGGCTTCAAGGTCGATGGTCGCCGTCTCAAGCTCTCGGGCATCGGGCGCATCGCCGTCCGCTGGCATCGGGCCCTCGAAGGCACGATCAAGACGGCGCGGATCTCCTGCCGGGCCGGAAAGTGGTTCGTCGCGTTCGCCTGCGTGGTCGAGCAGCCGGAGCCGCTCCCCAAGACCGGCAAAGAGATCGGCGTCGATGTCGGCCTGCTCCGCCTGGCGACCCTGAGCAACGGAGAGCCGGTCGAGAACCCCCGGTGGTATCGCAAGATCCTCCGGGAGCTGCGAGTCCTGCAACGCAAGATCGCTCGTGCCCTGCTCGGGGGCAGGAACCGTCGCAAGCTGGTGCGACGGCTCCAGAGGTTGCTGGCCAAGGTCGCCAACGCCCGGAAAGACTTCCTCAACAAGTTTGCCGATGAGTTGATCAAGCGGTTCGATCGGAGCGTGCTCGAAGACCTCCGCGTCGCCGCGATGGCACGCGGACGCTTCGCCCTGAGCATCCTGGATGCAGGTTGGTCCTACCTCGTCTCGCGCCTCACGCACAAGGCTGAAAGCGCCGGTCGTGAAGTGGTCCTGGTAGACCCCGCCTACACGTCCAAGACCTGCTCGGGGTGTGGCGTGCTCTTCGAGCATCTGGGCCTCACGGATCGCTGGGTCGAATGCGTTTGCGGTGTGTCCCTCGATCGGGACCACAACGCCGCGATCAACATCCTTCAAAGGGGTCGGGGCAGGCCCCTGGGCGCCAAACTCTCCGCTGGGAGGGTTTGCCCAGAAGCCACGCCACTTTAGGGGCGGTGGAGTGCTCACCGGCTCGCGGGGACGACTATTTCGCCGTCGAGTCCACCGCCTTCAGGTTGCGCGGCAGGCGGGCGAAGGCGCGGCGGCCTAGTCCTGAAACAAGCGTGATGAAAGGCTGCTTGGGACCTCACCCCTGTATTCAAAGACTTTTGTCGAAGGCACTTGCGAGGGGGTTGTCGTTTTCGAGTGAGCGTCTCTCCGAATTCCGTCGTCTCGGTTCGTGCCTTGTTTCATAGGGTGCAAGCCACTGTCAGCCTTATGTCAATCCTCGTATCACGCTTGTTTCAGGCCTAGTGGAGACGGTCCAGGGGTGATAAACTGCGGGGATGGGGCGGGCATGAGCCCAGACCCCGGGCAGGAGTGCGAGGCCCGGAACTGAGGGGTGATGCCATGGAGCCAGTGACCTGCTACCTCGCCGAAGCGGTCTTCAATGCCGCGAAGCTCGATCACGAGAGGTACTACATCGCCGAGGGGGACGAGCCGGCGGTGCGGGACGCCTTCGTCCACTTTCGGACCGTCCAGGAGGAGTTGAATCGCAAGGAGGACGCGATCCCCTCGGTCCTCCTGGGTCGCCTGCGGATCTCCCGCGTCACCCTGGGAGGACTCGACCCTGCGCGGGGGGTCCTCGCGCTGACGATCGATCACCTCCTCTACGACAGCGACCACGTGGAGTCCTCGCTCGTGAAGGAGCTGCCCGAGTTCCTCACTCACGGGTTCTGAGCTTTTTGATCTAAGGGAAGGCCCCCGCGCCGCCTGCGCCGCCTTGACCTGGCTTGTGTCCCGCCTGGGAGACGCCGGACGTCGTCAGGATTGCCGGGAAGCCCGCCAGGACCTGCGCCTCGACCCCGGCCTCGGCCTCGGCCTCGGCCTCGGCCTCGGCCTCGGCCTCGACCTCGACCCAGAGACCCACCCGGTCCCACGCGATCCGGCCGGCAGCCAGGCCAAGCCCGCCGACGCAAGCCCTCGGCGCCGCCCGGCTCGCGCGACTCCACCCCACCCGCCGTGCGACGTGCGTTGTCCTCATGACAACGCCCATCCCAGTGCCGGCGACGATCCCTCGCGTTGCTTCTCCGCATCGTGCCCCTTCGCGACCGAGGGGGGGGACTACGCTGGCCGATCTACCACACGCCCGCCGAGGGTGACGCCCATGGCCTGTCAGTTGAAACCCCACCCAAGCAGGAGCGTTGAGGCCGCCCCGCCCAGCACGTGCAACTCCACGGCGCCTCCGGCGATCTCGTCCAGGATGGCCGCGGTCCGCTCGGCGATTTCTTGCTCGGTCGCATGGACCCAGCCGTCCGAATCCGCCAGGCTGAGCAGGACCAGATACAGGAGCTTCGCGGCCGCGCTGAGGCTTGCCTCGGACAGCACCTGGGGAAGGTCCGGCGCCAGCGGATGAGCGAGCGCGCGGCGCAGGTGGCAAGGTTCCGACCTTCTCATCGCTCCCGGCCCTCCGCGACGATCGCGTGCCCCTGACGGCGTCGCTACCAAGAGGGGCCGATCCTACCACACGCCCGCCAAGGATGTCGCCTGGGGCGACCAGGGCCGCCTCCGAGGGTGTTGTGCGTGTCGGACGATCGACTGCGCAGCGCTGCGCAGTCGAGCCGCCGCGGTTCGGGAATCCCAACCTGCTGTTCGTCCTCTTCGCCAGCCTGGCGACGCTCTTGGAGGAGCCGTGGCTTTGCGTTCCGTGTGGGCGTGCTCGCTGGTGGTGAACCTCTCCCCTGCCCTGCCGCCAGGAACGACCCTCCCGAGTATCGAGGTGGCCGCGCGAGCGGCACAACCAGCACGGCCACCCTGGTTGGTACGCGTCAGGGTTCGCCTCGGCGGAAAGGTTTCAATTCCCGGCCGGGTCGCCGCCGATTGCCATATCCGGAGACTTCGCCCGATCAGTGCCGCCGAGGTCCTGGACCCGGTAGCGCTTGAGGGCGTCGGCAAGGATCTGATTCGCAAGTCCCGAGCGATCGATCCGCTGCGCGGCCGCGTGGACCGAAAGCCGGAAATCGACCTCTGCCGAGAGCACAAGGGACACCTTGACCCTCTCCGCGGCTTTGCTGCTCTGAGCTTTTGCCCCTCGGTTCTTCTTCGACTTGGCCGGAACGGCATCATCAACTGTCATAATCATGCAAATCTCTCCGTGGTAGCGGGGAGTTCCTCGGGGGTCGGTCGCCGGGCAGGGCGATCGGCCCCTTCTGTTTTCGGCAGCCGCACGCCCACGGCTTTCCTCCGAGAGGCAGATGCCCCTCGGTGCGGACACGGACTTGCCGAAGACCTGAGAGGATCGGCCTGGGGAATGTGTATCGATTGACGACCGACCGTCATCAGTGACGACTTATCTCGCTCGCCGGGCAGCCACGTAGAATCTCATCCATGGATATCAGGGAATCCATTGTCTATCGTCTCGCTTACGGCTTGGCCGCCAACCTGGCCGAAGCCCGCTCGCACCGCCTCGCCGGTCGGCTGCACGACGCGCCCGGGGCAGGGGGGGATGCCGCCCAGGTCCTCGCGGAGGTCCGCCGCCGGCTGGCCGTTGGGCCCGAGCATGACGAACTGGTGGCCGAGGCCGTCGAAGATGCGCGGGCGGGTCGAAGGCCGCGGTGGTGACGCCCGTGCCGATCGGCGAGCCGGCGCCGGTCCCGACGAGGATGCGGGCGGGATCCGCAAAGGCCGCTGACGCGGACCGACGCTCGCCGCCAGTGGCGCCCGGCCTGGAGGTTCCCACACCCCCTCCGAAGATGGGCCACCGTCCCCGAGCATAGGCCGCCCGCCACGGTCCGGCCGGCGAAAGTTTCTCGTACTGGCAGGGGCCTCGGTCGGCCGGCCCGCGTCATGCGGCCTGCGGGGGGCCTGCTCGCGCCCACGGGGCATCCAGCCCCGCATGGGTCGGGCCTCCTGCCCTCCGCGCGGCGGCCTCCGCCCCCAGCAGTTCGTGGGGGGGCTCGGCCGCCGCGAAAAGTGAGTCAGCGGGGAGAGGAGGGGGAAGAGAAGGGTCTCGCGGCTGGCGATGGCCCTCGGCACGCGCGGCGGTCGCCGACCCCGCGCCGTGCCAGTTGCCACGTTCGGCAGCTCCCGCCGCGGCCCCGGTGGGTTCCGGCCCGGTCGTGGCCGGGTCCCGCCGGCAGCGTCACTCCCCGGGCCGGTCGTCAACCCTGAATCCGGCTTATTATTTCATGTGTGCACGCTGCCGAAAATCCCCTATATTACCGGGTTTTTTGCTCGGCAAGCCCACTGAAATTTGGTACAGTGTAGCCTGCTCCACTGGCACCCAGTGGGGCCGCGGGTGGTCGTGAATCAGACGACCACCCGCGCTTACGGCACCTCCGGTTACGAGGTACACCCATGCTCAACGTAGCGCCCTCCACGCGCCGCGCCAAGAGATCTTCCCCCAGGCACGGCACCTGCAAACTCCGCGTGTTCATCAACTCGGATGAGTACTCTCTCAAACGTCGGCCCGCCCCCGAACCGGGCGCGCGTTGCTGGGCGCTCGCGAAGCGTACCGGCGATCGGTCCGGGTCGGTCTACCACGTCACCCGTGCCGCCGGGTTTCTGTCCTGCTCGTGCCCCGATCACCAGAACAACAAGTTTAGTTGCAAGCATATCAAGGCCCTCGTCGCGCTCGGCATCCTGTCGGGTCGCAAGCGTCCCGCCCCCGCGATCGAGATGCCCCGCTCCCCGGCCGCCCGTGCCGCCGCGGCCACCATCGTCGCCCGCGCCGCCCAGCTCGGCACCGCCCCTGCCCGCCGGGAAGGGGGTGCCCTGTGAGCGGCTACACCTTCGGCCACTACGCCAACGAAGACGACCAACCGGAACCGCTCTGCCCGTATTGCGGCGAATGCCACGCTCCGGGTCCCTGCCCAGGCGAAGGGCCCGAGGATTGGCCCCTCCCCGCCGAGCCCGAATGGGTGGCCGACCCGGGCGCGGCCGCAATGCCGCTCTGGGTCTATGAACAGATGTCATGGCGTCCCTCCGGCAACTGATCCGGCCCGGCGCCGCGGCGTGCCAGGGCACGCCGCGGCTCGGCCCGAGGAGGGACCGCCCCATGACCCGCACCGAAGCCGCGCGCCTCAGGGGGATCGCCCGCGCGGCCAAGCTCACCCCCGCCCGCCGCCGCGAGATCGCCAAACGCGGTTTTCAAGCCCTGGTCGCGAAGCGATTCGGAGAAGACCGCCGGCGTGCCATCGACTGGCTGGTCGCCAAAAGGGCTGGCCGCGCTCGACGCCGACTTCCCGCCTCCCCTGCGGAAGTTCTTCGACCCCGGACCGATGCCACCGGCCGAACCCGCCGACCAGGCCGACCCGGAGTTACCATCCTGATCCACCGAACTGGACCCGGGCCGGGCGGGCTCACACCCCCGGCTCGGAGGTCGGGGCGACGGCGCCGGCAATGCGGCTCAATCAGATTGGGGCGATGCCGCCGGTCGTGCCGATGAAGAGGGCCGGCCGACGACCAAGCACTTTCGGGAGACGCACCGGGCACTTTGAGGAGACGAAGTGAGCACCTTCGGGAGACCGACCAAGCACTTTGGGGTCCGGGACCAAGCACTTTGGGGTCCGGGACCAAGCACTTTGGGGTCCGGGACCAAGCACTTTGGGGTCCGGGACCAAGCACTTTGGGGTCCGGGACCAAGCACTTTGGGGTCCGGGACCAAGCACTTTGGGGTCCGGAATCAAGCACTTTGGGGAGCGGATTTCGGGGTGTCTATCGACATAACTCGTTTGAATTTATGAACTTGCGCCGCACGTTGTCCGTCCTAACTCTTAACTCTTGTTAACTAGAAAAAGCAACAACAACAAGACGGCGGATGGTGGTGGTGCTTTTTTGGGGTCCGACTATGAAGAAAAAAGACCGCCTGGAGCGACGAGCCGAGCTTGCGCCCCTGGACGTGATCCGCGTCGAGACCGCCATCGCGAGGTTCCCCCTGCACCGGTTGGCCAAGGCCGGGGTGGTCGAGATCGTCATCCGCGAGCAGAACGCCGAGGGCGACTTCCTGCGGTGGAAGGTGAGCCACAACAGCGAATACGGCCAGCCGGGGCCGCTCGCGTACAAGGTCGATACGCTCATTGTGAACCGCAGGGTCGAAGAGGCGGGGCGGCCCATCCCTCGGATCATCCGCTTAGGCAGCCTCAACGATATCTGCCGGGAGCTTGGCTTGGTCGAGAGCGGCGCGAACACGAACAAGGTCAAACGGGCCATCCACCAGAACGCCAGCGCCTACATCACCGCGAAGATCCGGTACAAGTCCGCCGACGGGGCCGAGCGGCGGATCGAGGTCGGTGATACCCGCTATGGGGTCGTGTTCACAGGTGAGAAGCTCCCCGACGGCAGGACGGCGGACGCCGTGTACATCGTCCCGCACGACTTCTACCGCGAGATCCTCGACAACGTTCTGGTGCGGCCTCTCGACTACGATTACCTCAAGGGACTGCCCCCCGCGTCACAGCGGCTCTACGAGGTTGTGAGCTACGCGATGTTCGCGACCTTGAAGAACCATCGGCCGAGGGCGAGGTTGGTTTACTCCGAGTTCTGCCGACTCGCACCCCTGACGAGGCACTTCGACTGGGAGCATGCCCGAAAGCAGATGGCGAAGATCCATGCCCCCCATTTGAGGGCCGGCTACCTCGCCGAGGTCGCGTTCGAGGCGACGACCGACCACGAGGGCCGGCCTGACTGGACGATGAGCTACACGCCCGGCCCGAAAGCGAAGGCCGAGCACCAGGCGTTCACTAGGCGGGGCGGGACGGCCATGCTTGCGATCGAGCCGCCGCCGGCCGAGGCGAAGCCGCCCAAGGTCGAGCCCGAGCCCGCCGGCCTGGAGCGGGAGCTGGTCTCGCGGGGCGTGACGCGGGGCGTGGCCGCCGAGCTGGTGGCGACCTACTCGGAGGAGCGCCTCCGGGCGCAGATCGAGCGGTTGGACTGGCTCCGGGAGACGAAGCCGAAGCGGGTCAAGGACCGCGGTGCCTATCTCGTCGAGGCCATCCGGGAGGATTACGCGCCGCCGGCCGGCTTCGCGAGCCAGGCAGATCGCGATCAAAGGGAGGCGATCGCACGGGCGCAGGAGGAACAGGCTCGCCAGGCGAAGGCCCACGAGCGGGAGATCCAGGCCCGCGAAGAGGCGATCCAGAAGCGGATCACAGCCTACTGGGAGGGGCTGACGACCGAAGAGCAGGCACGGCTCGAGGCCGCGGCGCTGGCGGAGGCGCCACCGGAGCAGAGGCAGGTCTACGAGGACGCGCGGCTTCCCTCCTTCCGGCGGACGTACCTCCAGACGCTCCGCCAGGAGCACCTCCGGCGGCTGCTCGACCTGCCCGTGTCGGGCTGACCCAAGAGCCCCGCCAGGACCGCCCAGGACGCGATCTAAGACGTCCGCGCGGGTCGGGAGGGGAAATCCCTCGTCCGACCGTCGGGAGGCCCGCCAGGGGCCGTCTAGGGGTTGTCACCGTGTGACCACCCTTGTTCGTGGTTGTCTGGTCCGGAGCGGCGGGCCGCCCCGGGTGCCCACGCTCCGGGTCCCCCTCTCGTGGTCGCGACGCGACGCTCGCGGCCTCCGGCCCGCTCCGTGCCCGGCTCCGAGGCGGCTGGTCTCCCGGCCTTCCGAGAGCCAAGGGACAAGAACCCACGTCCTTGAAGGCCCGCTCGGTGCGTGATCGGTCTCAGAAGGCGACCCGTTGCGTCTTCTGGGGCATGCCGATGCGTCGGGCGTTCTCGCCCGAGGCTTGTCCGACCTGGAAGTGCGGCGTCTCGGCCCGAAGCGGGGCAAGGCGCCAGTGGAAGCGATTGCACCTTCCGGTGTCATTTTCAGAAGTCGATTGCATTTTGGGTCAGAAGTGGCCTGCAGCGGGTCAGAAGTGGATTGCACTGGGAATCATCGTGAGCCGACACGCGCTTCCAGGGTGAGCACTTGTTATTGAGATCGGCACGCGGCGAGGCAGGCGGCAGAGGTGGCACGGTCCGTCTTTCGGCCGGAGTCTTGATCCTCGGCGGGAGTGTCGCGTTGCGGGTCAGGGCTCTGGGAGCCGTCGGCCTTGGAAACACGGAGATATCCGATGAATACGCTCCTCTCTTCCCCGATTGTCACGTAACCGTCCGGTTGTGTGACAAGGCCGGACCCCGCTGGGTGCGTCCCCGTTTTTGTCCCTTATCGCGTCACGTTTTCTGTGTCCTGCAAAGGGCCCCGCTCCGGCTCGTGTGACAGTCCCCGGGACCGAGTCCCCCGACTCGCCCGAACCGCAGGAGGTCCCGCAGCTCGTGGGGTCGGTCACTGGCTTGGGGCGTTCAGACTCTTGGTGAAGTCGGGTTCTGACCCAAATAGAGGACAGTGCAGCCCACTTCCGAACAGAGGCCGGGTCAAAACCCGATTGCACCCGTGCCCGATCGAGCCTGATTCTCGGATCAGCCAGTGCAGTCGGCTTCTGAAAATGACAGCGGGCCTCCCGACGGGCGGACGAGGGATTCCACGTCCCGACCCGCGCGGACGTCGAGGATCGCGTCCTAGGCGGTCCTGGCGGGGCTCTCGGGTCAGCCCGACACGGGGAGGTCGAGCAGACGCCGGATGAGGGTCTCGCGGAGGGCCGTCAGGAGCATCGTCTTGAGTTGCGGCGTCGTCGCTGTCTCGTACGCCGCGCGGGTCTCCGGGTCGGCACTAGCCAGAGCCTCGGCGTCGAGCGCCGACCGCTGCTCCGGGGTCAGCGACTCCCGGTACGTCTTGATCCGGTCTTGTTCCTGCCGTTCCTGGGCTTTCGTCCGGCGGGCCGCGGCCTCCTGCTCGATCACCGCGCACCGGGCCGTCTCCCGGGCGGCACGCTGGGCCTTGCTCTCGAACCTGGCGGGGGGGGCGTGGTCCTTGCGGATGGCGTCGGCCAGATAGGCCCCCACGTCCACAATCCGCTTCGGCTTCGTCTCCCGGAGCCAATCGACGGTTTCGAGCTGGCGCCGGACTCGTTCCTCGGGGAAGTCGCGGACCAACTCGGCGGCCACACTCCGCGTGATACCCCGCTCCACCAACTCACGCTCTAGGCCGGTCGGCTCGGGCTTGACCTCGGCCGGCTTCGCCTCGGCTGGCGGCGGCTGCTTCTGGACGACGCGGATGCTCCACTGGCCACGCCCGGTCCTGGAGTAGCGGTCGGAGTTGGTCATCAGCTCCAGGAACCCGATCCGTTCCAGTTCCTCGAGGGCGGGCCCCAACTTCGCCTTGAGTTTCCCCGCGTTGCTGTAAGTCCGGGCCAGGCCGACGTGCCCGTGGGCGAACTCCCGCAGGTCGAAGGTCCAGTCGCGCCGGAGGTGAAACTTCTTGTCGAGGAACCGGTACATCTGCTTGCTGACGGCGCTCTTCAGCCCGAAGTAGACACCCAGGTCGAGTCTCTTGAGGTTGTTGGCCTGGCAACTGGCGAAGAAATCCTTCCCCCAGGTGAAGTTCGAGAGCGGCAGGGGTTGCAGCCTCGCCCGCAACGCGTGGCGGACCTCCTGGTCGTAGATCACCACGCGGTCGATGATATGGAACTTCGCATCAACCCGGCATTTGATCGCGTTGTCCCACCACGCCCCCTCGTAAGACAGCGTTACAGTGACCCAGCGGTTCAACGACTCGTCGAGCCGCCGATAGTAATGTTTCTGATCGGGCCAGCCCAGGAGCTTGAGGACTTCGTACCGCGTGAACTCTACCGTGGGGTCGGTGAAGTTGTTCCGCAGCTTGGTCAGATGGAGCAGGGCGACGATCACGTCGGAGTCGGGGGCCGCGGGTAGCCCGTAGGTGTCGCTCCCGACAACAGTCAACGTCCCCTGCCGGTCCGCGAAGGTCAGCGTCTTGAGCCCTGACGGTACACGTTCGGCGAGCCCGGCGATGGGGAACTCCGCCAGGTTCAGCTCGTCGCGGCCAACGCGCCGCGAGTCCTTGTCCGCGTCGCTCATGGGCATCTTCCTCTCCCCGAATGAATTAAGAAAAGCACCACCCCGTTTGGTGGTGTTTGTTCTTTAACACCAAGGTTCAGAGGTAAGGAAGCCGTAAGTCCAAACAGAGTCCCACTTACGACTCCAAACCGTCCCTCAGATTACGGTAAATAGTCCCTCAGATTACGGTACTCGGCCTCAAACCGTCCCTCAGATTACGGTAAATAGTCCCTCAGATTACGGTACTCGGCCTCAAACCGTCCCTCAGATTACGGTACTGGACAAACTGGCACGAACGGCGGCCCTGTGCGGGTGAGTACCCGGTGCCGGACCGCAGGCGTGTGGTCCCGGACCCCGAAGCGTGCGGTGAGTTTCCCAAGGTGCGTGGTCGTTGCCCATCCCGCTTTATCGGCACGACCGGCGCCGGCGCCCTGATCCGCCTAGGACGCGGCGCCGGCACCGGCGATATCCCGCCTGGGACATAGGTGTCCAGCGCCTCGGGCCCCCTGAGACGCGCCGGGGCGGGGATTCCCGCTCCCGGCGGTGGGGGCTGTCAGCGGGCGGTGCTCGTTCGCTTGAGGATTTCCACGGTTGCCGCGTCGATCGCTTCGGGCGGCCAGTCGAGGATTCTGATCGGCAGGTCCTCGCGGTTGCCGATCTCCTCAGCCAGGGCCAAATAGCCGGAGTCCTTCAACCTCGACTTTGGCCATCAGGCTGCGGCTGAGAGCCCCTGAATGAGCGCCTCAAAGTAGCATCGAGGCAATTCGATCACGTCAGCCTTGCCTTCCGACATGTCGCTGATTCGCGCCTGCCAGATCCGGCTACGGACCAGCCGCAGGCAGTCCGAGAACGTCGGCTCGTCCTTGGCATACCACGCCGTCTGTTCGGCCGACAGGAGGCCCACCCCGTAGCATCGCAACGCCGCTAACGTCACCACCGAGAACAGGCCCAACAGCACCGGCGTCGTCCGCGCGATCGCCAGGTCCGACCATTGCCGCTGCGTCTCCAGCCCCAGGTGCGCACGGGCTTCCTCAAAGCTCACCTCCATGCTCCAGCGTTGGACGACGTACTTCAGGATCGCCTCCGGCGCGACCCCTTCGTCGGTACAGAGGTACGCCGCATCCGGTTGCCCATCCTCGGGGTCGCGGGCCAACACGTACCGGATCGCCACCGGGTCCTGACCCCGCCGATGCCACAGGCCGGTCCGGGAGAAGACCTGCATCGGCTTGCGGCGGCCGCCGTACCACTCCACCTCGACCTCCTCCCAGGGCGTGTCGCTCCGGCGGGCCCACTCCGTCAGACGGCGCTGGCGCGGGCCCTTCTTCGGCTTGGGGCCACGCTTGCCCGGTGCTTGGGGCCCCGGCCGGTGGTACAACGCCGCGTCGAGCCGCAACCGGCAGATCATCGTCACCTGATAACGCTGGCAGGCGCGGGCCAAGTCCACCGCCGCGAAGCCGCCGTCGAGGACCAGGATCAGCTCCCGCCCGGGGAGCCAGCGACGGACCTGCAGGACCATCTGCCGGGCCAGATCGATGGAGGTCTTGTGCGAGGCGCGACGGCCGGCACCCTCGGGCCAACACAGGGTGGTCAGGAAGGGCAGTGCCCAAACCCGCTGGCTCCAGGGGACCGGGACCAAGATCATCAGGGCCACCCACTTCAACCCGAAGCACTTGACGACGTGCTTCCGTGAGGACCGCACGGGATCGCGGTAGCAACCCTTGGCCTTGATCCGGCGGCCGGAGCGGCGCTCGATGGTGTCGTCGGCCGCCAAGACGATCGGCCAGTCGCGAGGGATGACGGCGACGATCAGGCCGAGGAGGACCTGCCCGGCGGCCAAGCACGACCACGCATCGCGGTTGAGGACGCGGTGGTAGTTAGTGAAGTGCCGCTCCCGGCTCAGGCCCATGATCCGCAGGGCCGAACAGACGGTGCGGTTGCCGGCGGCCAGGATCGCCCCGACGGCCAGGACTTGGGCCTTGGCCCAGGCGCGGTCGGAGAACAATGGTACGAAGGCGGCCAACAGGGCTATGATTTCCGGTGGCAGATCCACGGGGGTCGTCTCCAGGGTCGGTGGCTCGTCAACCACCCTCGATCCTGGTCAATGACCCCCTGGATCTGCTAGCCGACTTGGCCAAAGTCGAGTCAACCACCCGTAGAACGACCGGGCGTTTGAGAAGCTGATCCGATCGCGCGGCACATTCCGGGGCTCGCCCCTGCCGTTGCCGTTGCTGGTCGGCTGCGCCGGCGCGGGCTCGGCGGGCTCGTCGCCGTATAGATATTCGGCGATGCCGAACAGAACACATGTACGCTTGAACGCATCCGAGTCGCCTCCTTTCACCCGATCTTCCTCGGTGGGCATGTCGGGGTAGCCTCCGAGGGCTTCGCGCGTGAGCTGGTGGCCGTCGGGCAGGATGATCGTCAGGCGCAGCGCACCCAGCGATCGGCGGGCTCGATCCGGCACGACCAGTTGGCCGGTCCGAGGACCTCGTTGAGCCGGCGGCGGGCGGTGCGGGCGGTGATGTACCGCAGGTCGCCGCGTGGCCCGCGGCGGGTGCGGACCTCCGCCGGGTCGAACGGCGCCGCGAGTCGCTCGAACAGGTCCTCGGCGGCGGAGATGGGGGCGCTGGGCGCGCCCCCTGAGATGGTCTGAGAGGGGGGATTCTTACGCACGGCTTTCCCCCCCTTCCGGCGCGGTGGCGGTGGCCAGGTTCTCGGCCGCGATGACGGCTTCGGGCTTGGCGCGCTTCGAGACCAAGCCGAGGGCCTTCAGGGCGCGGACGTGCTTGCAGACTGCCCCTCCCCGCGTGCTATCTGGACATGTGCATGATACAATGCATTTGTGGGTGAGCACGCAGTAGACGGCGCCGGCGCGGGGCCCCGAGCGCTTCTTGAGGTGCCACGCATTTCGGGCCGTGGGCGAGCGGCTGAGGCGGTATTCGGCGCCGTCGATGGTGAGGGTGAGCCGGCAGGTGCCGTGGCGGATGGGGGGCGCGGGCTGGGCGCCGCGCCCTTCGGCGCTACTGTGGACATGGGGTGCTCCTGCTTTGGACAGGACCGTAAGCCCCCGGTGTGGTGCTACCCACACCCACCGGGGGGCCCCGACCGTGGCGGTCAGGGCACCTATGACTGTACCAAAATTCAGCGGGTTTTTCTAGCGGAAAACCCTGTAAAATAAGGGATTTCAGGCACCGTGAAGATATGAATGATTAAACAGACTGGCCGCATGGACGCGGCCCGAGAAAGGCCGCGGCCCGACCGGCCAGGGAGGGCCGGGCGGCCGCACCGGGCCGGGGGGTGACGCCGCCGGCGGGACCGAGCTGCGCCCGGCCCGGAACCCCCCGGGGCCGCGGCGGGGCCTTCCGGACGCGGCGACCAGCGCGGCGCGGGGCGGGCGGCCGACGCGTGGGCCGGTGGCCGCCGCCAGGCCGCGAGACCCTTCTCTCCCCCTTCTCTCCCCCAGAGACTAACTTTTCGCGGCGGCCGAGCCCCCCCGTGAACCGATGGGGGCGCAGGCCGCCGCGCGGAGGGCAGGAGGCCCGACCGCTGCGGGCCGGGATGGCCCGTGGGCGCGAACAGGCCCCCCGCAGGCCGCATGACGCGGGACGGCCGGGGAGGGCGGTGACCGTCGAGAGGGCAGTCGCCGGCCGGCCCGCGGCGGGCGGCCTTTGCTCGGGGACGGGGGCCCATCTCCGGAGGGGCCGCGGGGGGCCGTAAGGCATGGCGCCGGAGGGCGGCGATGTTGGCCCGCGTCAGCGGCATTTTCGGATCCCACCTGATCCTCGGCAACGTCGCCCGCCAGGGATTCGGCATAGCGGGAGATAATGAGACTGTAGCAGCGTTACCGGGCGGTTTTGGCTCGGTCCACGCAATCAGGCTTGGGATCGGGCCGTGCGCCGCGTTGGGGGCCAACGCGGCGTCAGGGAGCGGGTCCGAAGTCGATTCTTCCTGCTTCCGCCGAGCGATCCTCGGATTGGCCCCGGTAACCGTTCTACAGTCTCGAGATAATGCCCTTTATGTAACGCCATTCCGGGGCGGAAGGCAAGCGAGGATTGGGGAGGTGTATACGTCCTATGTAATTTCAAAAACATGATTTGGCCTGCCCCCCAAAATCTGGTCCAGTCATAATGCAAATCGTACAACTGGCAGAGACCAGGGAGCGATTGCATGCGAAAGCGGACCAGCCCCGACCGGATCGCCTCGATCCTCCGGGACATCCGGGCCGACCTTGACGCCGGATTGAACGTCAACCAGGCGTGCCGCAAGGCCGGTATCAATCCGACCACCTACTACCGATGGAAGGCCCTCCAGGAGGATCCCGTATCGAACGAACAAATCCGCATGTGTGAACTCGAATCCGAGGTCAGCCGCCTCAAGACCTTGGTCGCCGAACTGGCGCTCGACCGCCGCATGCTCCAGGAGGCCTTGAAAAAAAAGCCATGACCGCCGCTCGACGTCGCCTGATCGTCACCGATTTACGTGAACAATTCCACGTATCTCAACGTCGCGTGTCCCGGGCGCTGGACCTGTCCCGCTCCGGCCTCCGGTACGCGCCCGTCGCGCGCGACATCCAGGCGGCGCTGGCCCGGCGGATCGAGGAGTTGGCCGGCACGCACCCGCGGTTCGGCTACCGGCGGATCTGGGCGCTTCTGGTCCGCGAGGGCTGGTCGGTCAACAAGAAGGCGGTGCGGCGGATCTGGCGGCTCTCGGGGCTGAAACTGGCCAAACCGCGGGCCAATCCCAAGCCGCGCCGGCCGCACGGGCAGGACGCCAACGGCTGCCACCTCCGTCCCTCGCGTGGGAAAGACGACGTTTGGACATGGGACTTTATCTTCGATCGTACCAGTGACGGCCGAAGTCTCAAGTGGTTGAGTTTGGTTGATGAGTACACCCGTGAATGCCTGGCATTGGAGGCACGCCGGGGCATGACCGCCGAGGAGATTCGTGTCATCCTGGCCGAGGTCGCGGTCCGGCGTGGAGGGCCGCCCCACCGGGTCCGCAGCGACAACGGCCCGGAGTTCGCGGCCGAGGTGGTACGGGGTTGGCTGGAGGGGACCGGTTCCGGGGCGCTGTACGTGGCGCCGGCGAGTCCCTGGCAGAACGGTTACGCGGAGTCGTTTCACAGCAAGCTCCGCGACGAGTTCCTGGACCGCGAGGAGTTCGAGAGCGAACCCCAGGCCCGGGAGTTGGGCACGCTGTGGAAGGGGGAGTATAATACGGAACGCCCGCACAGTTCGTTGGGATACATGACACCCGCCGAGTTCGCGGCCACTTGTACGAGGTACGTGCCTATCGCAGAGAACCCGAACGAGCCGTTGCCTACTGAACAACCGCATCAGTGATTTGCTTTATCACTGGACCAAGAAATGGGGAGCAGGCCAATTCCGATCGGACAAGTCGTACCTTGCTTTTGTAACTTTACCGTCCTCGCCCAATGCGATAACGGTCCATGTAGAATCCTCACCGATTTTTATCTTGGTTTGGAACATGAACCCTGCCCCGCTTGTTCCGCTGATGAAATGAGCGAGGGCCTTCAAAAAGCCCGACTCTCCACCATCTCCAAATGGAAAAATCGCTATCCCGTGGCACCCTTTTAGGGGAAATATCGCATTGTTGATAAAATCATCATCGTGCGTGAGAACTATTCTGCGATTACGCTGGGCATACTGAAAGACATTCTCGTCCGGTTGGCCTGCAATCCCGACGTCGTGAACGTCTCTGACATTGCATCCCCATTTACGCAGTAGGGCTGTTGTGCCAGCACCCAGACTCTCGTCAACGAAGTATTTCGGCTTCCGGTTGAAGTCGAAGCCATGTAGCTTTTCGAATCGCTCCCGGTGATCTTTCCATTCGTCGTTGGAAGGGTAAGGAATTTTGTCCCTTGGCATGGTGTGCTCCCGAAGTCTATGTCCGGGTGACAAATCAACCGATCGCGCCAAATCCGCCGCTAGAGCAGGATGGTAAAGCCTTCCTGCGTGAAATGTCCGTCATGCGTCAGGATTTCGGTAATGCCCTCCTGCCGCATCGCCTCCATCGAAATGCAGTCGGTCAGGCTATATTGCTTGTCCGGCCGGGCCTGATAGAAGGCAAATCCTCTATCGAAGGTCTGCCGGGATTGCGGGAGCACAATGATTGATGAATCATTGAAGACGCTTTTAACTTGCAGGGCAGCGGTGTTGCGAAGTGAGGCGTTATGGCAGAGGGCGGTCAGGAATTCGCTCAGCACCTCGTCGGTGGTGACGATCTCCGTGCCACGGATGGCCTGGCTCACCCGAACAGCGGCGGCGTGCCACTGGTCCCTCTGGTGGGAAAGGGCGATCCAGTAGAGGGAGTCGGCAAAGACACGCTTCATGCGTCGGTACGCTTCGGCGTGCCGTAGATGTAATGGTCATGCTGTTCGGAAAGGTCGGTCGGCAGGGCGTCCCATACCTCATCGGGGACGTGGGCGGAAATCTCCTGAAAGACCTCCCAAATCGGCTTGTGTGCCGGTACGGTCGCTTCGTCGCTCGCGGCTGGCTTATTGGCCCCTGCCTGTCCCTTATTGAGCTTTTGCAGGAGCAGGCGGGCGGCTTCGGTCATCGCGTCGTCCAGGGACGCGAAATGCCCGCTCAGTACCGCCGCGTTGATGGAGCTTTCCACGTCTTTGGGTAAATGGATGGTCATAATACGGTTTCTCCTTTGGATTACAACCTACCATAGTCGTCCGGGCTTGCCAAGCCGGGCGGTTCATCTCGGTCAATCCGGTGCTCGGCCAGTGCCGCCCGTGCGGAATGCGGGGGCATTGCGGGCAGGCGCGGATGTAGCGGCGGGCGGTAAACAGCAGTCCGGCACTGGCAAGAAACCCGTGGGGCTGGGGTCGTTTCCCGGCGTTGATTCCTTTACCGGGTTTCTTAACGCGGCAGGCAAGGGAAAAGCGTTTTGGATCAGGCACACGGCAATCGGAAAACAAACGGCCGTTTCCTTTACCGCGTGCCTGTCGGTAAGAAGCCCTTCCTTTATCCTTTCCTTTTCCGCCGCCAGCCCCACCGACCGGCCGACCGGGGCAGGCGGACCGCCACCAATATCAAATGCTGCGTGGCCGCCGTCGGCCGCGCGGAGGTCCTCGACTTGGCTGGCGTCGGCCAGCTCGGGCCGGGCCCGGGGGGTCCGATTGGATCTGTTATCCGGATCGCACGCGGGAGCGGCCTTGGCGGCGCCCAGGGCGGCCTCCAGGCGTCGGGCGTCCCAGAAGGCCCTCCGGGGCGGTGGCGGGCTCCCGGGCGGACGTGGCGGCCGTCGCCCGGTGGGTGGGGTGGAGCGGCCCGGGACGGACGGCGGGGGTGGCGCCCGCTGTCGCGTGGGGCGTGGCCGCCGACCGGACCGGGCCGGACCGGGGGGGAGCCCGGGCGGCGCGGAGGCCTCGATTCGCGGCGGCGGGTTTGGTCCTCGCGAAGCGCGGGCGGGTGGTTCAGCGTCTGCGGGCCTGGTCGAGCAGCCGGCGGCACACCTGCTTGGCCCCTTCGGTCCAGCCGAAGAGCGGGCGGGCGGGCAGGCCGGATTTTGTCCCTCCGTGAAAGCTGGCGGCATGCACCGCGCTGCCGTCGCCCCTGACACCCGTCTCGGGGTAGAACCAGGCGGCATACCGGACCTCCACGGTGCGTGCGCCGGCTCGCCAGCGTTCGGGGTGGAGCAGGATCCCGGAGCGGACTCCGATCACCGCATGGCCCTTCGCGCCCACCATTGCGTCCTTCAGCGGTGCCCACGGCGTGCCCTCGGGGGCGCTGACTCGAGCGCGGTGGCTCTGGAGCATCCCCTCCACGGCGGCGTCGAGGCAGGCGTCCCCGAGGCCGTGGGCGGTGAGGCGAGGTTCGCCGGTTCCGTGTCGAGCTCGAGGACGACCGCCAGCGCGGTGACGTCGACCTCGAATCTCATGGGGGCGCCTCCGGCTCGGCCGCGGCGTGCGGGTCGGGGTCGAAGTCGAGGTCGAGGTTGAGGTTGAGGTCATCGTCGGGCCAGGGCTCGGCCGAGGTGCCGGCGGTGACCAGGACGAGGATCCGCGCGGCCTGGATCAGCGCGGTTTGGCGGAGGTTCGGGCGGAGCTGGCCGAGGACCCAGGCGGCCGCCGCCGCGCTGACCGTGTCTCCTGCCGGGTCCGGGTGCCTCAGGAGGGCGAGACAACCCGGGGGGAGGTCGCCCTGGTGGGGCAGGAAGAGGCGATAGACCCCATCGCCGCTCGTGAGGATCCGCGCGGGGCTCTGCCCGCCGACATACAGCCAGCAGGCCCGGACCACGCTGCTGCTCTCGGCCTCGAGCCGCTTAAGTTGCGCATTCACGCTGGGCATCGGCGATCCCTTCCAGGCGGGCGAGCCGGTCGGCCAGCTCCGCGTGCGTCTGCACGTCGATCAACGCGCTGAGGATCGCCCGCGCCGCGCCGAGGCGGACCGTCGCCGGTTGGTCCTCGGCCAGGAGGCTTTTGAGCGTCTCCGCCGCGCTGCCCGCGGCGGCCGCCAGTTGGCCCACGGCATCGCCCACCAGGCCCTGCCGCAGGCTCTGGACCCGGCTCTTCACCCCGGCCTCGGCCGCCCAGCGGTAGGCGGTGCGGCGGGGCACGCCGTGCGCCTCGGCCCAGCGCGCCGCCGAGCCGCCGGCGGCCAGGGCCTCGGTCAGCGATTCGACCTTGTCTTTATTTATATTCATTTATAAAATTGATTTAAATATATTGCTGTAAATGGCCGGTTTCCGTGCCGTTCGTGCGGCGTCCCCCCTTCGGACATCATCGGGGTGCCGCCGCGTCCCGATGAGGAGAAACGGGGACGGCCCGGGCGCGACCGCCCCCGGTGTGTAACGTTTCTCGGGCCGGACGGCCCCTGGCGGGTGTCATTTTCAGAAGTCGATTGCATTTTGGGTCAGAAGTGGCCTGCAGCGGGTCAGAAGTGGATTGCACTGGGAATCATCGTGAGCCGACACGCGCTTCCAGGGTGAGCACTTGTTATTGAGATCGGCACGCGGCGAGGCAGGCGGCAGAGGTGGCACGGTCCGTCTTTCGGCCGGAGTCTTGATCCTCGGCGGGAGTGTCGCGTTGCGGGTCAGGGCTCTGGGAGCCGTCGGCCTTGGAAACACGGAGATATCCGATGAATACGCTCCTCTCTTCCCCGATTGTCACGTAACCGTCCGGTTGTGTGACAAGGCCGGACCCCGCTGGGTGCGTCCCCGTTTTTGTCCCTTATCGCGTCACGTTTTCTGTGTCCTGCAAAGGGCCCCGCTCCGGCTCGTGTGACAGTCCCCGGGACCGAGTCCCCCGACTCGCCCGAACCGCAGGAGGTCCCGCAGCTCGTGGGGTCGGTCACTGGCTTGGGGCGTTCAGACTCTTGGTGAAGTCGGGTTCTGACCCAAATAGAGGACAGTGCAGCCCACTTCCGAACAGAGGCCGGGTC
Organism: uncultured Planctomycetaceae bacterium; assembly: GCA_963803395.1. Lineage (GTDB taxonomy): Bacteria > Planctomycetota > Planctomycetia > Isosphaerales > Isosphaeraceae > JAFANO01. The sequence goes on along the minus strand of CAWDND010000077.1, from coordinate 17,206 downwards.
AAAACCCGATTGCACCCGTGCCCGATCGAGCCTGATTCTCGGATCAGCCAGTGCAGTCGGCTTCTGAAAATGACAGCAGCCCACTTCCGAACAGAGGCCGGGTCAAAACCCGATTGCACCCGTGCCCGATCGAGCCTGATTCTCGGATCAGCCAGTGCAGTCGGCTTCTGAAAATGACAGTCGCGTCGGTATCGGGCGGGTCTCATCAAGCGGCTGGTTTGTGAGACGATGACGAGCAGGAAGATGGAGGGAGTGCTTTGCGGTCCGGCGGGCCGGATTAAGGGGGTGTCGCGTTGAGCGATGCGGAGCAAGTCGCTACGATGAAGGGGATTTCCGTCATCGGCCGTGGTCATCGGTCGGCGTCTTCTGCGGCCGACTCGGTGGTTTATGCGGGTCCGCAGAAAAACAAGTTGGGACGGACACAGCCCCCTCCGCGTTCGCTGTAGAAAGTCGTGGCTGCGCCGGTTTTCTTGTTGCGGTCCTTTCCGCCCAACCCGTCGCTGAGGCCGACCGTCCGGCCGCGAGGATGCGAATGAACTGCGGGGCTGAAACAAGGCCGTTCGATCGGTTAGTACTACTCCGTTAACTTCCTCAACCTGTTGCAATTTCAGAGCTTATGGCATTCTCCAGAACATCAAATGCTCGCAATTGCAACCATTGAGTCCCAAGCAAACCCTGGAAAACAAGGGCTTTCTTGTAGGGCAGGCATCCTTGCATGCAAAAGTTCCGAAAAACTTAACGGAGTAGTAGTAAGAAGGCCGGCTCTAAAGCCATCGGTCTCCTTTCGCCCTGAGTACCCACAGCTTCGCAAGGAGTCGAGACATGGCGGAGAAGATGACTCGTCGGGGCCTTGTTCAACTCAGTGCAGCGGGCATGATTGGACTGGCAGCCTCGACCAATGCAGCTACGACTACGACAGACGACGCTGAGGAAGGGAGTCATCCGAGGAGGGGCAGTGGCTCCATAGGCGGGACAAGGTTCCTCCCGTTCCTTTCGGCAGCCGATTTCGCGTCCTCCGCGAGGCGAGCCGCAGCAGGAATTGGAAATTACCAAACGAGGCTCGCAAAGTCCTGGGAGGGTTACCGGACGACCAACTACGGGGATAATTTCAAGATTGGGGTCGTCTTTACCCCGGAGGGCCGCCCTCTATATGGCAGCGTGGCCTCTGGCGATGGGGACAACGTGGCCTTCTACACGGAGATTGGAGATTACCAGGTTGCGGTCTTGGGGGTCGGGTTGGGGAGGATGGGCGGCTCTCACACTTATTATGCCGCAATCATCAAGAATGAAAACCCCGTGATTGAGGCGAGATGGACCATCAATATCTCTCACAGCAGGGAAAATTCAATCAATCCAGGGGGAGTTCTTTCTGATCTTGTTGTTGCAATCAGGGATAAGCAATTCGAGGGCGTCCACGGTGCATACTTCGACAAATGCATCAAGCGTCACACACATGATTTCGTCGAGATTTGCCTGACCTTGGGCAAGGAGGCCTGCATCGCGTGTGCAGGCGTGACGATCGGCTGTTGCTGGTACAACTGTCATTGCTGATTCGCCCTCGCTTCCATTGGCGATTATAGCACTACTCCGTTAACTTCCTCAACCTGTTGCAATTTCAGAACTTATGGCATTCATATTAACATAAAATGCCCATGATTGCAAGGATTGAGTCCCAAGCAAACCCTGGAAAACAGGGGCTTTCCTGAAGGGCAGGCATCCTTGCGTGCAAAACGCCCGAAAAACCTAACGGAGTAGTATTAGGAGCCGCGAAAAAATAAGTTGGTCGTTTTGATGGAATGAGAAGCGAAATAACCAAGTTGTTTTTTCGCGGCTCCTTAGCTCGACTTCTGCCCTTTATCGGAGCCCGATTGCCCAGAAAAACCCCTGGCGCTCGCCAGTTGGTGCGCGACAAGAGGAAGGCTGCACAAGATAGAGAAACGATTTTCCGGGGAGATTTCGCTCCAGGGTAGTGACTTTCGCTGTTCAATCGGTAAAAACACGCACGATGGACCCCCATAGTACCAGTTATGGAGATACACCGTGCGTGACACCAACGACCTCCAGACTACCATCACCCTCGGCCCCGTCAATTGCGTCGGTCAGACGCTCTCACTCGAACTGGGGTTGCAGATGGCCTTGCCCATGCCCAATCAAGACGAGCATCTCCCCGACCAGATCGAGGCGTTCGTCCATCAAGGCGGTCTCGAAATCGAGCGCCGGCTCTTCCAAGCCTTCGTCGAGAAGGCCGACCAAGAACTGGTCCTCCAGCGGCGGCAGGGCAAAGGCGGCGCCGGCATCCGGCTTCGGGGGACACGACCCTTCACCTTCAAGGCGACCTTTGGCGAGGTCACCGTTCAGCGGTCGCGAATCGAGCACAAGATGGATGGCACGATGGAGGTGCCGTCGGTGCGCGCCTGGAACACGTCGCACCAACTCCACATCACCCAGAATCTCCGGGACGCGGTCTGTGATCAGATGAGCGATCAATCCACGGAGAAGAGCCGCGCCGACCTCTGTCAGTACGCTGGGGACGAGAGTCTGTTGGGGCGGAGCACGATCATCGACATCGTGCATCAGGAGGGCGAGCAACTGATCGTTGCGCAACGCGCGCGTGCCCGGGCGATCCTGGACGGCGCGTCGGAGGCTCAGTTGGCCTGGCTCGGTCCTGCCGCGGCCGACCCCGACGCCATGACAGGGTTGGTCGATGACGACCCGCCGTGGGACGACTCGGAGGAAGCCCAGGCCGAGTGGGAACAGACTCAGGCCGAGTGGATTGCGACGGGCTTTCCCGGGTGTGAGCCGGCGTTCCCGACGGCCAAGGACGAACCGCGCGCCGTGGACGCGGGCTTCGTGATCGTCGAGCCCGATGAGGTCAAGACCAAGGCCCAACCATCGACCGGCCGCAAGGAGGTGTGGACGTACACGGCGGTGGTGCTGGTGAGCGGGTTGCGGTATGCGCTGGCGGAAGCCACGCCGGAGGGCCTGTGGTTGCAAGTCTCGGCGCTGCTGCTGGAGTTGGGAGTCCTCAGCGGCGAGCGTCGGTTGCTGGTCCTGGGCGACGGTGCCACCTGGATTTCGAACGTGGTTCGAGAGCCTGGGGATTTCTCTCAAAGCGATGATCTTGTGCTGGTGGCATCTTCGGAAACGCTGTGATGAGCAGATGAGTTCGGCGGGGGGCCCCAAGGAACGACGCCGCGCGTTCGAGAAGGAACTCCTGGGGCAGTTGTGGGAAGGGAAGGTGGAGACCGCGATCGCCCTTCTGAGAGGGACATTGGAGTGGGTCAGGAACCCCGCGGCGGTCGAGGAGTTGATCGCGTACCTGGAGAAGCGGCGTGCGTACATCCCCCACTACCAGCAACGGCAACAGGCGGGGTTATGGATCGCGAGCACCCGGGTGGAGAAATACAACGACTGGGCGGTGTCGGCACGTTGCAAGCACCAGGGGATGAGTTGGTCGCCCCAAGGGGTGCTGGCCTTGGCCGCGCTGGAAGCCGCGCGACGCAACGGTGAACTCGACGATTGGCGTCGGGATCGTGCGCTGCCCGAGCGAGCGTTGCCAGAACCGATTCGCAAGGCCGCTTGATCGCGGTATCGGCGCACCAACTGGCGAGCGCTAGGGAAAAACCTAGAAAACTCGGCAATCTCGACTTTTTGAACACCCGCGATTCCCCTGGGGTTTTCAAAAACTTGGGCTGCTCTTCGTGGAAAGCCTGGAAAATAAGGCGTTCTGCGCGCTCAAAAAGGGCAAAAGTCGAGCTTAGCTCCAAGCGTTAGGCCGGCTGGAAGATTCGCGCACGCGTTGCCGTCGAGAGGAGCAGATGATGAGCCAAGGCAAGCTCGACTACTTGGTTAGTCAAGTCCAGGAGGAGATTGGCCACGCAGACCGACGTAGGTACAAGAACCGGAACATGGCGATCCTGATCAGACTCGTTGCAATTCTATCCACGGCCGCAATACCTGTACTCCTGGGATTCAGAGCCTCTGCGGAAAATCAAAACGTGTTTGCAAATGCTGCCCTCGTCATGGGTGCTGTGGCGACCTTCCTGAACGCCTGGGAAATGTTCTACGGGTACAAGGAGTTGTGGGGAGTGAATACGGCGACGGCAACACAACTCCGCTCTCTCGCGTTGGACCTCGGCTATCTTACGTCAGGCGGTCAGGATGCCGTTGCGGACGATGTCCTGGACGAGCTACACAGGCGCCTTCAGCAAACACTAACAGAGGCCAATTCCGCGTGGGTCGGAGTTCGGCAATCCACTGCCAGGCAATCGCCGCCGCAGCCGATAATCCCTCGGAAGGATCAGTAGCCTGTGGAGTCTCTGAAGAACCTGAACTACGAAAGAATTCGGCTTTGTGTGTCCCGTTTAACGGAGGTTTATGAGACGTAGGGCTGACTGCGTCATCCCACGCAGAAGGCAAGGTCCTCACCGGGTGGCCCGCCCGAGGACCCGGGCGACCTGCATGGGGTTCCAGGGCTTGCCGCGGCGGGTGGTGTGTCCATCGGCGTTGAGCCGCGCGGCGATGGCGCGCAGCGACAGCCCGCCGGCCCGCAGCTCGGCCAGCTCGCCGGCCAGGTCGGCGTACGCCGCCGCGACCGCGGCCCGCTGGACCTCGCGGGCCCGCGCCGGCCCTTGGCGCCGAGCTCCGGGGTGAGCCGGCGGCCGGCGGGCCGCGCCGCCCCGAGCCGGCCGCCGCGCGCCTTGTAGGCGGCCAGCGCGGCGCGGGTCCGCTCACTGATCCGCTTGGCCTCGTCCTCGGCCACCGCCGCCAGGATGTGGATCGTGAGCTTGTTCGCATGGGGATTATCACATGCGATGAAATCCACATTCGATTCCATTAGACCACTGAGAAAGTGCACATTCCTGGCGAGCCGATCGAGCTTGGCGATGACCAGGGTGGCCCGAGACCGCCGGGCATGCGCCAGCGCCTTGGCCAGCTCGGGGCGGTCGGCCCGCTTGCCGCTCTCGACCTCGCGATAGGTCTTGAGGACCTCGGCGCCCTGGCCCCGCGCGTAGGCCGCGACGGTGGCCACCTGGCCCTCGAGGCCGAGGCCGCTCTCACCCTGCTGTTTGGTGCTCACACGATAGTATGCAATAATTTTCATTATTTGTAACATCCTGGGGCCCGCGGGGCGGCGTGCCAGGCGGTGGCACCTGTCACGTTTCTCGGGCCGACCGCCCCGACGAACGTTACACACCGGGGGCGGCCGCGCCCGGGCCGTCCCCGTTTCTCATCATCGGGGCAGGGCGGTGCCCCGATGATGTCCGAAGAGGGGACGCCGCACGAACGGCACGGAAACCGGCCATTTCCAGGAACATATTTAGATCATTTCTAAAAGTGAACATAAATAAAGACAAAGTCGAATCGCTGGCCGCGGCCCTGGCCGCTGGCGGCTCGGCGGCCGCGTGGGCCGAGGCGCAGGGCGTGCCCCGCCGCACCGCCTACCGCTGGGCGGCCGAGGACGGGGTCAAGAGCCGGGTCAAGGGCCTGCGGCAGGGCCTGGTGGGCGACGCCGTGGGCAAGCTGACGGCGGCGGCCGGCAGCGCCGCCGACACGCTCAAGAGCCTCCTGGCCGAAGACCAGCCGGCGACGGTCCGTCTCGGCGCGGCCCGCGCGATCCTCGGGGCCCTCATTGACGTGCAGACGCACGCGGAGCTGGCCGATCGGATCGCCCGCCTGGAAGGGATCGCCGATGCCCAACGTGAATGCGCGACTTAAGCGGCTCGAGGCCGAGGGCGGCGGCGTGGTCCGGGCCTGCTGGCTGTATGTCGGCGGGCAGAGCCCCGCGCGGATCCTCACGAGCGGCGACGGGGTCTATCGCCTCTTCCTGCCCCACCAGGGCAACCTCCCCCCGGGTTGTCTCGCCCTCCTGAGGCACCCGGACCCGGCCGGGGCCACGGTCAGCGCGGCGGCGGCCGCGTGGGCGCTGGGCCAGCTCTGCCCGAACCTCCGCCAAACCGCGCTGATCCAGGCCGCGCGGATCCTCGTCCTCCTCACCGCCGGCACCTCGGCCGAGCCCTGGCCCGACGACGACCGCGCCTGGGGTTTTTTGCATATCCCCCCGAAAAGGTATATTTCAGCCTCTACTCGGTCATGGCCGACGGTGCGGAGGGCATCCCGCTGAGGCACTCGGCCAGCCTGGTCAATTGGACCTCCAAGCTTTGTCGTGCTGAACTGATCCGCCCATAGCCGGCCAGCGTCCTTGCGTACTGCGGATGTCTCATGGCGTCTCAGAGGATTTGAGAACGCGACAATGAGACATAGATTGGGGCACGTCGAGCCACACGTCTCAGAAAGTACACCTTCCGGGACGTGCCGCGCGGAGGCAGGGCAGAAAGAGCGGGCGCATCGCATGTAGGGATCGGCAAGCCCGACCTGACCGTCTGATTCCTGGAATATACCTTTTCGGGGGGTTATGCAAAAAACCCCCGCCTCCGCCACACCCCCCGCGGCCGCGCCGGAGGCGTCCCCCTGAGGTTCGCGGTCGACGTTGCCGAGCTGGCGGTCGTCCTGGAGCTCGAGACGGAGCCGCCCGGGGTGGACCTGGCGCGGGACGGGCTGGGCGACGGCTGCCTCGACGCGGCGGTGGAGGGGATGCTCGCGTGCCACCGCGCAGGCGTCGCCCGACGGCACGCCGTGGGCCGCGCTGAAGGACGCGACCGTGCGCGCCAAGGGCCATGCGGTGATCGGGGTCCGCTCCGGGACCCTGCTCCACCCGGACCGCTGGCGCGCCGGCGAGCGGACGATTGAGGCCCGGTATGCCGCCTGGTACTACCCGAGCACCGGGCGGACGGGCGACGGGTGCGACGGGCATGCGCGCGCCTTCCATGCCGGCCATCCGCTCACCGGGAGCCCGGCGCGGCCGATCCTGGGCTGGACGCCGGCGGCGCGGGAGACCTGCCGCCGGCTGGTGTCCGAGGCTGTGGAGGACACGCCGGCGGGTCGGCGGCCGCGGTGGTAGTGCCCGCGCCGGTCGGCGGGCCCCGAGGTCACAGGCCGAGCACGAGCCGGAGGCGGTCCTCAACCCGGGCCATCGTCGCCGGGGACACACCCCCCAGCCGGCGGCCGAGCCGTTGCTGGGAGATCGTCCGGACCTGGTCGACCATGACCAAGCTCGTCTTCGTCAGCCCCCCCTCTCGCGGGGCGACCTTCACGTGGGCGGGGATGCCCCGGTCGGTGCCCGTGATCGGCAGGACGATCGCCAGGGCCGCGGGGCTGCGATTGAACGGATCCACGGAGACGACCAGCACCGGGCGGGTGCCCGCCTGCTCGTGCCCGAGGGTCGGGTCCAGGTTCGCGACCCAGACCTCGCCGCGCGATGGAGGGGACACGGTCCTCAAACCTCCGCAGGAGACGGCTCCTCCTCCAGGCCATCGGCCAGGGTCGTCTCCCACGCCGCGAGCTCCTCCTGGAAGTCGGCCCACGCGTCGGGATCGGCCTTCAGGGCCGTATAGGACGCGTGATAGTCCGCCCAGAACCGCTGGCGCCGCAGAGCTTCCACTGCCTGGACGACCACCGCCTGCATGGTCATCTCCCCCCCCGCAAGCTCTTTGATGGCCTGATAGGTGTGGTCGGGCACGCGCAGGGTGTGGTCGGACATCGCTCCTCCCTTACGGATCCCGCGCGCTGAGTCCGACGCCGGACACGATCCAGGCCACAAAACGGGACACTAGGCTGATTATCGCCCGGGGTCGGTCCGGTGTCCAGAGGAAGCCCCTGTTCGCCCCTCCGCACGTCATCACCGATGCGGCACGACCGAGCCAGATAGGGCCTCTCCTGAAACCGCCACCCCCGGACCTGGAAATCCCGGGGTCCGCGCCGGCCGCGGACCACGACGATTGGGGTAGACACTATCTGTCATGTGAGCAGGCAGTCAGGGCCCCGCCTCGGTCGGGAGGCCGATGCCGCGTCATCGAGGGCAGCTATCTCACCGCGGCGTACACCGGAGGCCGGACCCTCACGCGCCGGCGACCCGACGGGCGTCGCTGTCGGCGTCCGCTTGGTAACGCTCCCTCCTGACGGGTGTTTGACCCTCGTGTTGGGAGTGACCTACAAGGGGTCACCGGGGTGAAGGGCGCGTTCGGCGTTCGAGCCCGGAGATTCGCCGGGGGTCGGGAATGCATACCATCATGCAGTAATGTATGATGGCTCCAGCGACGGCTCGCAGCCAAACTCTCGACGTAAGTCCGAACGAGCCCAGCCCGCTCGAATCAGCTGTCGGGATGGGCGCAGGGGGCCCGATGCTCCCGACCCGATGGTGATCCTGCCTAATTATACATAAATTCAATAATTTTGAAGGCTTTGGACGTTATGAAATCAAAAAATACTTGACTGTCGCGCCGCGCCCCGGGACAATTCCCAAAGCCCCACTGCCCAAGGTGGGCGATGTAGTCCCGGCTATGACGGCCCCGCCGTGCGATCCCTGCGCGCGGACGGGGCCTTTCCATTGCGCCGTGCTGGCTTCATTGACGGCACGGCGCTGACCACGGTGGAGATGCCTCCCATGTGGTTCACCTCTCTGCTCCCCAGCCGGCCCCGGGGCTCCGAACGCCCCGGCCGGGGTCCCCGGCGCCCGGTCTCCCGGCGACGGGCCACCAGGCCCCGCCTGGAGGCCCTGGAAGGCCGCGCCCTGCTCAGTACGGTCACGAACATCAACGACAGCGGGTCGGGGTCGCTGCGGCAGGCGATCCTCGATGCCGGCAGTGGCGAGACGATCGACTTCGCTCTCAGCCCCGGCAGCCAGATCACCCTGACCAGCGGTGAACTTTACATCAACAAAACCCTGAACATCGCCGGCCCGGGCGTACCAGCTTGACGATCCAGGGCGACGGTGCCCACCGCGTCTTCGAGGTCGCCGCCGGTACCTCCTCCGCCCCCGTCATGATCTCCGGCCTGACGATCTCGGGTGGTCGCAGCTCCGGCGGCGGCATCCTCAACACTGGCACGCTGACGGTCAGCGCCTGCACCCTCGCCGGCAACTCCGCCGGTTCTATTGGAGATGGTGGCGGCATCTACAACACTGGTACGCTGACGGTCAGCGCCAGCACCCTCACCGGCAACTCCGCAAGTGCTAACGGCGGCGGCGGCATCGCCAATACTGGCACGCTGACGGTCAGCGCCAGCACCCTCACCGGCAACTCCGCCGCCAATTATGGCGGCGGCATCTTTAACTACCAGGGCACGCTGACGGTCAGCGCCAGCACCCTCACCGGCAACTCCTCATTCAATCATGGCGGCGGTATCTACAACTACCCCGGGGGCACAGTGACGGTCAGCTCCAGCACCATCACCGGCAACTCCGCCAACCGAGGCGGCGGCATCGAATTCTCGGACAACGGCGGCCTCGTCGTTAGCCAGAACACGATCATTGCCGGGAACAGGACGACCGCGGAGGCTCCTGATGTCAAAGGCCCGGTGGACTCCCGGGGCCATAACCTGGTCGGCGTGACCGACGGCTCCAGCGGATGGACGACGACCGACCTGACGGGCACGAGTGCCGCCCCCCTGGACCCGAAGCTGGGCCCGCTGGCCGACAACGGCGGCCTGACGCAGACCATGGCCCTGCTCCCCGGTAGCCCGGCCATCGACGCGGGCGACAACACGGGCGCCACGGCCACCGACCAGCGCGGGTTGCCGCGGATTGTTGGTGGTACAGTCGATATCGGGGCCTTTGAGGTCCAGCAGTCGGTCAGCGACAGCCTCACCGACGGCGCCTGGACAATCGTCAGCGGCGCCGCCTCCGACACCATCGTCCTGAATTACGTCTCGGGCAGCACCTACTACTACCGGGCCAACGGCGGGCCGGCCGTGCAAAAGTCTGGCGTGACCTCGATCACCGTCTACGGCAACGACGGCGACGACACGGTCGATGCCACCAACGTCTGGGGCCCGTCGGGACCCGGCGTGGTCTTCAACGGCGGCAACGGCGCCGACGTCTTCAAGGGCAGCACGCACGGCGACACGTTTAACGGCGGCGCCGGCAACGACACCGCCGAGGGCAACGCAGGCGGCGATATCCTCAATGGCGACGACGGCGACGACACACTGGCCGGCGGGGCCGGCGTCGATACGCTCGGGGGCGGCAGCGGTAACGACACGATCCGCGGCTACTACTTCGACTTCGTCGATCCGACCTCGTACGTCCAGGACGCCATCGACGGCGGCACAGGGGCCGACACGCTGCTCAACGCCAAGCCCGACGGCAGCGCCCCGACCGGGTACGACCTGACCCTGCGGTCGTTCGGCCCGGCCAACAGCATCGAGGCGATCAACGGCCAAGGCGGCCGGATCGTGGGCGTCAGCCAGAACGACAGCCCCGACTTTTCCAGGACGACGCTGACGAACGTCACCGCCGTGATCCCCTATAACGGGGATGATACGGTCGTCACCTCGACCAGCCACAGCGTCAGGGCGGCCTACAACGGCAGCGGCGGCACCGACGCCATCACGATCGTCCTGACGCCGCAGCAGCTCGACGCGGTCCAGAACGCCGGCCACCTGGGCGCCCTGCTCGACTACGTCGCCAGCCCGACCGGCAAGACGCTCAACGTCAGCTCGCTCAACTTCACCGCCACCCAGTTCGAGTCGGCCGCGCTGCGGATCGACGTCGGCGGCTACCTCCTCGACCTGAGCGGCTACCTGACGGCGACGACCAACGTGATCGTCGGCACCGACGGCGACAACGGCCTCACTGGCACCGATGGCGCCGACCTGATCTTCGCCCTCGGCGGCAACGACATCATCAATCCCAAGGGGGGGAACGACTGCGTCCTCGCCGGTGCCGGCAATGACACGATCTACGACAGCAACGGCAACGACACCTACCTGGTGCTGCCCGGCGACGGCTTCGACATCTACACTAACCCCAACGCCGTCAACGACGGCGGGACCGACGTCGTGAAGGCGGCCGTGCCCAACACGGACATCGGCGTCCTCCAACTGATCGCGACGGCGGGCGTCGAGGAGTTCGTCGGTAACGGGACCACCCGGGTCGTCAATACCGACACCGGCGCCACTCTGAACTTCGCGACCGTGAAGCTGACCGGCATCGCGGAGATCGACGCGGCCGGCGGCAATGACGTGATCACCGCGTCGAATCTGTCCGCCGCCACCTACCGGGGCGGTGACGGCGACGACACATTCTATGGCGGCACCCAGAACGACGTTCTGGACGGCGGGAACGGCAACGACATCATTAATGGCGGCGACGGCGACGACATCCTGATCGGCGGCGCCGGCACCGACCGCCTCAATGGCGGCCCGGGCAACGACACGCTCTACCTGGGCACCCTCAGCGACGGCATCACGGCCGACACCGGCACGACCGTGGTGGGCTGATTGGCCGGCGCATATCCGTCCCGACCCCGCATCCCGCCCGGCCACGGCCCCTCGTGGCCGGGCGTCCCGGCGCTGGGGGCCGGCTCCGGCAGCCGACGGGCCCGCTGCACCACGACGGCCTGCGGCCCCTCGACACGCTTGCCGCCGGAACTGTAAACAGAATGTTTCGCGCGCCAAAAACCGGCTCCGGTCGTCGGAACCCGGTTTCCGGCCGGATACATACCCTTGACACTTTCGGCAATCCGGCTCCCTGTTCAGCGCCAATTGGGGTATACGCTACTTGACACTGAACAGGCCGTCGGCTGATGTTCCGCAAGGCGACCTGGCCTGTCGGCCTGGGGAAACCTGGCGCGTCAACAATGTCCCGGAAACGTACCTTAAAAGGGTGCGATCGCGCCAGTGCCAAGGATTTCGGCGGAATTTGAGCGTTCCGGTCCTGGAACGTGCCCTGAGTTCCTCAGCCGAGGGCTGGGAACTGGGAGCCGGAGGGAATGGCACCAGGATAACTTAAAGCCTGTCATTTGGACAACTTGCGGCGATAGCCATTCGTAGTTGAGGCTAGGCTTTACTATAGGGTATTATCCCTCGTTTGATCAGGCGTTTGGCCTTCGCACGCGGCATCCGCAGCAGCGGGTGAGGCTTCGGGCGTCGCTTCACGGCCCGTGGCTCAGAGCGGTCCGGGCGGTCCCCCACACGCTTCTTGCCGATCAACGATAACAGACGCGGCAGGTCCGCTACGAGCCGCGCCGGGTCGTACAGAGGGACTTCCTCAAACGCGCGGACTGTGTGCAATGACCCCTGGAAGCTGAGCCGCCGCGGCTTCACTTCCGCGGCCCGCGCCGCCGCGGCCATGATCCCCCGGATCAGGTTGTACGCCAGCAGGTGGGTCGCCACCTCCTTGCGGACCATCTCCGGGCTCTTGGTCGAAAGCAGCTCCATCCGCATGTCCGTCTTCCACGAACGCAGGTCCAGTTCCGCGTACCACCTCTGACGGAACCGCCCCCCCAACTCCTTGGCTTGGGATGTCTTCGCTTCCAGGAGGGTCGTCACGATTACCAGGTTGCGGACCCGCTTGGTCTTGTCTTGGACCCGGACGCGGAGTTCCCGGATCGTCAACTGGGCGGGCCTCGCGTCGTACGCGGCGCGGCTCCTCCAGTCGGGGACCTGTGGCGGTTTGGTCCAGGTGACGATGTGGTCCTCTCGGCCCAGGCGACGCCCGCGCCGGAAGTCGGCCGTGCGGCGCTGGTGCAGTCGCACCACCACGTCGACGCCGCGTGCCTGCAAGGCCGCAATCACCCAGTACGAACAGAAGAACCGGTCGGCCAGGACAATGTCACCGGGCTGGAACTGGGCGATGACCGTGCGGAGCAAGGCCAGTTCCCTGGTCGGCTTGCCCTGGCACGGCCCCAGCGCGGCTGCGAGCACCGTGCCCACGGCGAGGCTGAACAGCACGAGGAGCCGCGCGATCGGAAACCCCAGGCCGGGCTTTTGGGTGTCCACTTGGGGGTATGCCGCCTGGTTCTCTGGCGTGTCCGGCATGATCACGGTGGAGCCGTCGATGATCTTGACCGGTCGCCCCTGAAAGAGCCATGAGTCGTTCGCCTTTTGATGGATCGATTGCCCGGTCGTGCGGACGAGATCCCAGAAGACCCTCTCGGGCAGGCGTTGCCGGGCTTCGCAGGAGCTGCTGGTCTTGGGGGTGACCGGGGGGAGTTCCTGATCGTAGCGGAACTTCTGGAACCGATCGACGGCGTCGTCGCAGGAGGGGTCATCGGAGAGGACCTGGGAGAGGAAGATGCTCAGGGTGATCCAGGGGGTGTAGATCCGCTGACGCCACAGATGGTTGACGTGACGGCAAGCGGTCTCGACGAAGGCCCGCGAGAGAACCCTGAGGAAGGGGAGCCCCTTCTGCTGGACGAACTGGTCTCGGAAGTCATGGAATTGGTCGCGCGGCGATGAGGCGGTAGACTGAGCCACAGGGACCTCCTTGGTGTGGTGCCTGGCGTGCGGGTCTCAACCGCCAGGTGACCAACCGAGGAGGTCGCTTTGCTCCCCACAAAGCCACGCGGCTCAACTTCCGAAGAGACTGAAAGTTAGGTTATCCTGGTGCCATTCCGATCAGACACGATTTTTACCCACTCGTTTGGGAGAAGAGCCGATCAGGTCGGTCGAGCCGAGCGTTTCCCAGCGGAGCTCCGTTCCCCGGGATTCTCGATACCAGCAGGTGAAGGCCAGGAGGTCCTGGCGGTAGCCATCGACCGTTCTGGGACTGAGGTCCTCGGCCCCGAGGCTGGCGAGGAAGGGAGTCAGCCGATCCTCCCCCTCGGTAGGGGGCGTCCGCCGTATTTTGCGCAATGTCGACCCCCGGGATAGGCCCCGTCTTTATTGCACCGAATACGCCCGTTTGCGGGAGGGAATTGCGCCCATGGCGGATTGGACGCCATAATTTTGCGCAATGTTTCGAGGCGTGCGTTGAAAATGGGTGGATTTCGTTGAAGAACGGGGTGAGAACGGCCCCGTTGGCCTTCCTTACCGTAGGTTTTCGCACGGATGGGGCTGGGACCCCCGGTTCGGACGCTCCGGGGGCACCGGCAAGCGGATCAAGGTCACCCCGGAGCAGGAGGAGACAATTCGCCGGCTGAAGGCCGAAGGTGGGAAGGTCGCGGCCATCGCCCGGGTCGTCGGGCTGAGCCGGCCGACAGTCTACTCCGTGATCGGTGGTTAACGGCGGTCCCTCTCCGCGGCCCACGTCTGCTGAGCACCCCGATCTTCCGATTTTGTGAATTCCGCCCTGGAAAGTTCCGATATTGTGAAGTAGACTTACATTGAAAGCAGGGACGCTTCGGGTGCTTACCTTGGGAAAGAACACCTGAAGGCGGAGCCTTTTGATGCATGTGATCTCACGGAGAAAGTTGCGCGAGTTCTGGGCCGAGCATCCTGACGCCGAAGGGCCGCTGAGCGACTGGTACAAGAACGCGAAGCGTGCCACCTGGGAGAATTTCTCCGCCGTCAGGGCCGTCTACGGGAGTGCCGATTGGGTCAACAAATTCGTCGTCTTCAACATCGGCGGTAATAAGTATCGCTTAATTGTAGATATTATATTTGATGAACAAGTGATACTGGTCCGCCATGTCCTCACACACAAGGATTACGACCAGGGGCTCTGGAAGACGCCGCCGGGGAGATGAACAAGGGGACACTCTCAATGTCGAGCACGCTCAAGACCGCCGCGGGACACATCGAAGATCGCTACCTGGCGCTGATCCAGGAGTTTCCGCTCCGCCCGCTCCGCTGCGAGGCCGACCTCGACCGGGCCATCGCCCTGATCGACGTGTTGAGCGACCGGGACACACTCACGCCCGCCGAGCGCGATTACATGCTCGTGCTCGCCGAGTTGATCGAGCGCTACGAGGATGAGCATCATCCCATGCCGCCGGTCTCCGGCGTCCAGATGCTCCGCCATCTCATCGAGGCCAAGGGCGTCACCCAGGCCAGAGTCGCGAGCGAGACGGGGATCGCCGAGTCCGCGCTCTCGGAGGTCCTCGCTGGCAAGCGCCAACTGAATGTGAGATACATCGAGGCCTTGTCCCACTACTTCCACGTCAACCCCGGGGTCTTCATCTCCGGAGAATGAGCGAACGGACGATCGGCGCGGCCAGGTGTTTTGAGTGCGGCCTACCCGCCCAGCACGAGCAGCCCCGAATCGCCCCCTTCAAATTCGTCCAGGATGGCCGCAGCACGCCAGGCGATTTCTTGCTCGGTCGCACAGACCTGTCCGCTCGGATCCGACAAGCTGAGCAAGGCCAGATACACGAGCTTCGCGTCAGCGCTGAGTCGCGCGTCGGACAGGACCTGGGGGATCTCCGGCGCTAGCGGATGACCGAGCGCAGGCGCAGGTAACAAGGCTCCGATCTTCTCATCGCTCTGGGCCCTCCGCGGCGCCCGCGGAAGCCGTGGGTCACGCCCCCTGACGGCCCGCACTTTCAACAGGGGCAGTCCCACGCGCCGTGTTCTCACTCTACCTGTGGGCCGGCGACTTTGAAATTCGGCCGAGAGCCCCGGCGGCGGAACCAAGTCTCGCGGGGCGCGAGAACCGCCTTTTTTCAAACGCGCGGCTGCCAGCGGCTCAGGAATGCCGGCTGGCGGCTCAACCGCGCCGCGCCAATTTACCCGCCTCATCACTCGCTTCGTCTCCATGGCGCCTCTGGTGCAGCTTCTTACGATCAATATTCTAAATTAATATTGTGCAAATATTTAATATATTTCCATGGATTCCGAATTTTATTCTGGAATCCCACAATTGATTCCCAACCTTAGAACCCTCAAGGGGTTGCAGCAATAATCCTTTTTTGGACAGATTGACGCAAGTCCTTGCGTTCTCCAAACTTACAATTCTAGACACACGATCTTATAAATAAAATTTAACTTGAAATCGGCTCCTGAACTCTCCTATGCTCAATGTGTAGTCACCCACGGGCTCATGGCGGGTCGATGGGGTTGGGTTCTGGTGGCCCTCACGGTGCGACTCCTCACAGAGGTGCCTCACTGCTGAGACTATAAAAGAGGAGGACCGACGATGCTCACGCTGTTCAACCTGCCCTTCCTGCTGCCGATGTTCTGCATGCTCCAGATGATATCGCTCCCTAGAACTTCGCCCGACTCGTCCATTCCGACCGTCCGGGACACCTTCGCGAGCGACCTGGAGTAATCCCTCGCAACGTTGCCTGGTCCGGACTGGACGGAGAAATCCTTGACGATGCTGGGTTCCTCCTGGCGTCGTCGCAGCCGGACCGCCATCGTTTGAGGCAGTCGGATTTACAATCAACCCTCGCGCCGCGATAAGCCCCTCGACCTCGACCGCCGACCCCCGGCGACGCTCTCCGGGGAGGGGTAGCGGCAGCAACCGTGCGAAAACCTCCGGCAGCGTATTCTGCGCAATGCGGTCCCCCCGACTGCGGGCCGGCAGGACTCGCCCGACATTCGGCCTGTGGGCCGCATCCCGTCATCCCAGGGTCTGAGAGGGGATGCGGTATTCTCCGCAATGTTGACCCCCGCGTTAACGGGCCATTCATTGCGGAGAATTCGATACTTCTCGCTGAACACCACCGCAATTTCAGAGGCTTTTCGTTGATCTGTACCAACAGAGCGAGGATACCAAGTCGTTTTGCTCTTGAAAGATAGGGCCTGCATCCCGGTGAATGAGGGTGTTCTGAGTCCCCACCACCGGAGATGCAGACCATGGGCACCGAAGTACCCACGCCCGTCGTTATACCCGTTCACTGCGCCCCAAGAAGGCCCCATGCCCGAACTGCGGCAAACACGGCCGGCGGAAGCGTAAGCTTCCCCCACGCAAGGTTCGCACGGTCGCCTACAAGACCGTCGCCTTTCTCGAGATCATCTGCGGCGAATATCAAGCCCGGTGTGGCTGCTCCAAGACGTTCCGGAACACTCCCGAGAGTGTCCTCCCCAGAGCCCTCTACGACAACAAGGTTCGCGATCTGGTGCTCGATCGCATCCTCAAGGACGCCATGAACGTCGAACAGATGTTGGAGTCGCTTCGCCGCGAATACCTCCTCGACCTGTCCACGGGGTTCGTCTATGACGTGCTCCACGGCTACGCCGAAACGCTCGACATGTCGGCGCATCGCCGTATGGTCCTGAAGCACTTCAGCGGCACACTGTGCGTCGACGAACTGCACCTGGGTCGCTTCACCTTGCTGCTGGCCACCGACCCGCTTGCGGATCTGCCCGTGGCCTTCGCCCTGGTCGCCCAGAACGACCAAGACCACATGGAGCGGTTCCTCAGGAACCTCAAGACGTGGGGCTTGAACCCCACGGTCGTGGTGACGGACGGCTCGAACCTGTATCC
>CAWDND010000076.1:0-47161 GCA_963803395.1 uncultured Planctomycetaceae bacterium | reverse complement strand
TCGGCCTGTCGCACGCCGACACGGACCGGTTCTTGGCGGCGGTCGAACGCAACGCCCCCCCCGACGTCTAGACCGAAGTTCCGGACCCGTTTTTCGCACAACTTCCCTTGTGATAAAGACTTCACCGCGATTCTGACTCCCAATTGTGGCCCAAAATATTTCCGGGTCATTCCTGACCGTCACGGATTTTGTAGGAGTGGACATTTATATCCACCGAGGGACGCGGAGATCAAGAGGTTTTGCAGCCAACAAGCGTGATAGCGGTGTTGGTTGAGACGTTCGGCAGGGCCACGCCAATCCTCGTTCTTCCGCGTCGTCGCTGGGTGCCAGGGCGAGAAGTTCCACAACCACGCCCACGCGCAGCCGTGCCACCGGCACGCCGCCCGCGAGCCGTGAAGGTGTTGGCCGTGATCGAAGGAGCGGTTCATCCCCCGCAGCAGGCGATCCCACATATTGCTCGTGCGGTGGCCGTCGGGATGGAGCTACGCGATCGACCCTCGCCGCGCTTGTCGCACAGGTCCAGGACCTTCTCCAAAACGACTCCGGAAAGCTCTCGGATCGCCCATCGCCGCAGCGATCGGAGCCGTGGCGCGAAGCTGCGGCGGTCGGACGCGTGATCCGCCTCCCAGACCCGGCGTGAGACCTCTGCGAGCACCTCCTTCAAGTGCTTGGCCCGGTCGCGGATCTTGAGCCACGCGTGCAAGAAGCACAGCAGGATGACCAGAATGGGGATCGTCCCAATTTGGGCCGAAACGGTCGATTTCAAGTTGACACTTTGGAACACCAGGTCGAAACGTCTTGATCGTGTGGGGGTGGACCTCAAGAGTGGGATTGCTGACAGGATCCACACTCAAGAGGCCCACCCATGCTCAAGATATCGATCGCGACCTGGATCGCCAATGCCGCAGCGTGCTTGACCGGTCTCTACGGCGACGTCACTCATCAGGCCGACGCTGCCGACTGCAGCCGACAGACCGTCTACGACCATGCCCAGAAGGTCCGGGCGGCCGTCGAGGCCGAGCACTCCGGCGGGCCGACACGTGCCGAACTGATCCAGGAGAATTCCGACCTCCGTCAGGAGAATGCGCGCCTCTGGGAATGGCTGGCTCAGACCGTCGAGTTTCCCCCGGACAAGCAACACGAGTTCACTGTCACGGCCACGGCCATGGGCCTGAGCCTCAATCAGATCCTCGTCCTGCTGGCGCTGATCATGGGCGTGCAGGCACGCCCCGGTCGAACCACGCTGCACCGCTGGATCAAAGCCGCCGGGATCGCGGCGGGGCGGGTCCTGAAGCACCTCGATGCGCGATGTCAGGCGTTGGTGCTGGTCGGCTGCCTCGATGAGATCTTCTTCCACCGTCGCCCGGTGCTGGTGGGCGTTGAGCCGACGAGCATGGTCTGGTTCTTGGGCCAGAAGGCCAACGATCGCACGGGGTCGACTTGGTCGCGGGCGTTGCAGGACTTTCCGGCGCTCTCGTACGTCCTGGCGGATGCGGGAACGGGCCTGCAAGCCGGGATCGCTGCGGTGCAACAGCAACGGCAACAGGACGGGCAACCGCCGTTGGAGAACGGCCTCGATGTGTTCCACACCACCCAGGAGGCGCGGCGCGTCTTGCGCCAGATCTGGAGCCGCGTGGAACGGCTCTGGGAGCAGGCCGAAGCGGCCGATCGCCGGGTCGCGCAGCGCAGCAACAGGGCCACGATGCGCGGGCGCGGCGGTCGCGGCGCGCTGCGCCTGGAAGAAGACGGCGACGGCGTTCCAGCAGTACGAACGATCCGAAGCGGGTTGGAAGATCGCTCACGCGGCCCTGCAAGTGTTTCGTCCCGAGGGTCGGTTGAATGAACGCCCTTGGGCGCAGGAGCAGATCGCGCGGGCGCTGCCCCAGTTGTCGGGCGCGAGTGGTCCAAGGTCCGGAACTACCTCCAGGCGGAGGAGACGTTGACATTCCTGGATCGGCTGCACCGTCAGTTGCAGGAGGTCGCACCTGAGGAACCATTGCGTGGTGAGTTGGTGCGGCTGTGGTGGCTGCGTCGGCAGCGGCCACGAGCGACTACCGCAGGGATGATCGCGGGCGCTGGCCATGTGGCGCATCTGGTGCAACGGGTGGTCTGCCACCGGACGGGCGCGAATTGGCACGGGTTGTATCGGGAGGTGGCGCGAGTGTTGCGTCAGGCGGTGCGGGCCAGCAGTGCGGTGGAGTGTATGAACAGCGTGCTGCGGATGCATCAGTCGCGGCACCGAACGGTGACACAGGGCCTGCTGGACCTGAAGCGTCTGTACTGGAACTGTCGCGCGTTTCGTGAGGGGAAACGCCGCGGGCATTGCCCATATGAGCATTTGGGCCTGAAGCTGCCCGGCTACCGGTTCTGGGATCTGCTCTGGATGCCGACACCGACCGGTGCGACGACCTGATCCCAAGAAGTGTCAAGTTCCAAACTTACGCTTTGGGACGTTCCCCCAGAATGCCACGAAGTTAATGCACAAACCCTGACTCGTGAACGATTTGTAGCCTCTTGAGCATGGGAGCGGCTCCCGGCATCCTAGTGGTTGGACTCACCCCCTGAGACACCCGACGGAGCCCTCCCATGCTGCCGCCTCGTATTGTCACCATCTTGGATCGACTCCGGCAAGACCTCGCCGACGACCTGACCCCCGATGCCATCAAGCTCGCCTGTAACGAGGAGAAGTACTCCTGGCGCGAGCGGCTGCTCAACCCCGTCACCACCGTCTACCTCTTCATCCTCCAGATCCTCCACGGCAACACCGCCTGTCAACACGCCGTCCACTTCGGAGGCTGGAACTTCACCGACAGCGCTACTGCGCCGCGCGCAAGCGACTCCCCTTGGGCGTCCTCCACCGCCTCATGGGGCGGGTCGCTCAGACCTGCCGCACAGCCGGTGACGCATCGACATGGTTCGGACACCGTGTCTGGCTGCTCGACGGGTCCAGCTTCTCCATGTCCGACACTCCCGAGCTGCAAGCGACGTTCGGCCAACCCGGCGGCCAGCGCCGCGGTTGCGGGTTCCCGGTGGCCAAGTTCCTGGCGCTCTTCGACCTCGCCACCGGCATGCTTCTGCGGGTCGAGGAGGCCCCGTTGCGGTCGCACGAGATGTCCCGCTGCGCCGTCGTCAGCGCCGACTTGTCGGCCGGCGACATTGTCCTCGGGGACCGCGGCTTTTGCTCATTCGCTCATATTGCGATTTTACTCAACCGCAAGCTGCACGGGGTGTTCCGCGCTCACCAGAAGCAAATCATCGACTTCACCCCAGGTCGGCCGCAGGCGTCGAAGTCGAAGGGGAAGGGGAAGGGGTCGCCGAAGGCCCCGGTGTGCCTGCCGCACTCGCGGTGGGTGGAGGCGCAAGGCAAGTGGGATCAAATCGTTGTCTGGTACAAGCCGAAATCTAAGCCACGAGGGATGACGGTGGCGGCGTACGCCGAGCTGCCGGAGGAGATCACGGTGCGCGAGTTGCGGTATCGGGTGCATACGCCTGGATTCCGGGTGAGCGAGGTGACGCTGGTGACGACCTTGCTGGACGCGGCGGTGTACCCGGCGTCGGCGGTGGCGGCCCTGTACTACCGGCGCTGGCAGGTGGAGATCAACTTCAAACACTTGAAAACTACTATGAAAATGGATATTCTGAAGTGTAAGACGGTGGATGGGGTGCTGAAGGAACTGGCGGTGTTCGCGCTGGTGTACAACCTGGTACGGTCGGTGATGGTGGAATCGGCGCGGGTCCAGGGGGTAGTGCCGGAGCGGGTCAGCCTGCTCGATGCGGTTCGCTGGATGGTGGGGGTGGAGGGGGATGGGAACTTGTGCGACTTACTGGTCAACCCGGCGCGCCCGGGCCGAGTCGAGCCCCGAGTCGTGAAGCGACGTCCCAAAAAATACCCGCGGATGACGAAACCGCGCGCCGATCTCCGTAAAGAGTTGCTAGGAAAAGAAGTTACGGCTTAACTTCGTGGCATTCAAGTCAGCCCGCTTTCGCGGCGCGGGGATGTCGTCCGTGGGCGGACTCACCCGCTATCCGATCGATTACCGACCAGCGTTCGCTTTCTCCCTCATCCCTTCCCCGCTGCCTCGTCGGCTCCCTTTGCAGTCGGCCTTCCCTCGCGGGGAAGGCAACGGGGTTACTTCGTTCATCTCGTCGATCACTCCGGGGTAGGGTCGTGCCTTTCGGCCGGTGGCACGTCATCCGCGACGGGGACATTGCAGCCCCCGTTCCTGGCCACGTACCTTTTGGTTCGAGCCTGACAGCATCTTTGGCTTGCTTCTGTTTACGGCCTTGATCAGCACTTCACCTGGGTTGACCCGACCCGGACTGCTGGCCCCCGACCGCCGTGATGCTGGCAGTCGCCGTGTCGGCTCGCGCGTCCACGACCGATCCGAGGATCGAGGTTACGTTGTCCCCCAGGCTTCGGACCTCGCCGTTGCCGGTGACGCCCGCTGGGGTAGCAGACCGATGGCGGAACATCGGGTAATGTCGCAAGACCTCCTTGCATAACGCATTACAGGTCGATGAGATGCTACGATTCGCACGCAATGGAACAGAAAACTGGAATATGGGCCCGTAAAATAATAAGCGTTACACTGTAGCTGTCTGATGCTTGATCGTATAGTTCCACTCCCCGTGAAAGTGATGAGGGTGCAGGTCCACGCTTGCCAGGTCCTCATCTTTGACCTTCACCTTGGTGGGATAACTCTCCGTGTCAAGGGCCGCCCGTACACGCAAACCCTTCTCCGTTGTGGTCGCTCCGATCAGGTTGACAATGATCTCGTAACTGACCAGGGGCCGACCCCGCCAATTCATGGTGATGTGTGAGAACAACCGATGCTCGATCTTGTTCCACTTGCTGGTCCCCGGTGGATAATGACAAACGGTTATATCCAGTCCCGTCTCATTGGCCCACCGTTGCAACTCCACTTTCCAGAGCCGAAGGCGATAGCCATTGCTGCCCCCGCTGTCGGCACAAATCAAGACCCCCTTCGCCTGGGGATAGAGTGGTCCCCCCATCTCTCGCCACCAACGGCGGATGCTCTCCACGGCAAAACGGGCTGTGTCATGCGAACAACCCACGGTCACCCACCCCAAGTTGTGCTGTTGATCGTAGACCCCACGAGGCACGGCCTTGGGAATCTCCGGATCGGGGAAATCATGGACATCGACCGGCACAGGTTGTCCTTCCAGTTGCCATTCTTGCCCGGAATTTGCGTGGTTTCCGACCAGTTCTTTCTTCTTGGTATCGACCGAGATGACGGGCCAACCTCGGCCCAAGAATGACTCGCTCTGGCGTTGGATGTAGCGAAACTGAGGATCCCGATCGGGGTGTTGTTTCCCTTCTTTAGTCTTGGCATTCCCCTGCAAACTGTAGTGTAAAGCATATAACAATTGGGCGACCTGCATATGGCTGACCGAGTGTCCCCTTGCTGTCAGGAGGTGGGCTAACTGGCGGGTACTCTTACAGGTCCAACGTAACGGCGACATGGGATCGCCCCGGGTCTCAGGATCAATCAACGCCTCCAACGCTGGGATCAATTGAGGGTCGTGCTGGACCAACCTCTTCCGTCCGGCTCCGGAGTGCCGTACTCGCTCGACGGGGAGGGGTGGTTGATGAAGATCCTGAATGGCACGAGAGACGGTCGGGCGAGAGAATCCCGTCACACGGGAGACGAGTGCAATACCTCCTCGCCCCAACTGTTCGGCATCGACGGCAGCGACAAGGTGTTGCTGTCGCTCATTCAGGTGGGGGAACAGAGAAGCGTATTTCTGCTCAAGTTCTTCCTCTTTGCTCATACTGTCAGCATAACACGGGGTGCGTCCTTTGTAACGATTATTATTTTACAGGCCCTAAGCCCATGGCGAGTGCAACTTGAGGGCGGCAAACCTGTCCATCGTCGAGAAGGCAAAGCTCAGGGGCGAGTTGAAGTCGTGGGCGGCATGACCGAGGTCTTCGACTACTCGATCTGCGAGGACGACGCCCGCTAACTCTTAAGCTTCTCCGTTGCCGTGTCTTGTAGCTCACGATAGGCGGCTGGCACGTTGACTGTGTTATGCGCCCACTCAAACAGGCTGTACGCGCCGTAATCGGGCATGGCGGCAATATCCAGGGCGGCCTCGACCGATCGACCCTCGGCGACTGCCGCTCGCACGGCGTCATCGAGCTCTCGAAGGTAGCGAAGCGGGAATTCGATATCGGCGGGGCGCATCGGCCGGCCGTGGCCCGGGATGATGGTGGCGTCTTCCGGCAGGAAGTCGCGCACCCGAGCAAGGGTCGCGATCGTGTCCTTGTGCCGGCCCTCGAGGAGCCAGGGAAGAGCGGGCGACGGCGCCTGGATCATGTTGCCGACCCAAAGGACCCTGGCATCGGGCGCCCACACGACGAGGTCGCCCGGCGTCTGCGCGAAACCGAAATGGCGCACCTCGACGATGCGGCCGCCGAGATCGATGCTGAGCATCTCGGGGACGGCGATGTCGGCTGAGCGCCTGCACGCGCTCGATGCCCTTGCCCTTGCCCATGAGGCCGATCATGAAGCGGCGATCTTCCTCGAAATTCTCCTCCATGTAGCGTTTAGTCGCCGGATGCTGGATCACGACGGCGCTTTCGGGGAAGAGGTAGTTCCCATAAGCATGGTCGCCGTGGTAGCTCGTGTTGACGAGGTAGCGGATCGGTGTCGTCGTCGCCCGGCGCACGAGCCCGATGAGCTGCGAGGCGAGGTCGCCATTCAACATTGACTCGACGACGAGGACGCCCCGCTCGCCAATTACGAACCCTCCCGTGGTGGCGACATGGTCCTTGGCGAGCACGTCATCCGGCATGACCGCGAACACACCGGGAGCCATCTCCTTCGAGGTAAGGTTGACCTGAGCGGCATCCCAAGGTGGTGCGGCTTCTTGGTCGCTTTTTTGTGTCACAGCACTATCTCCTTCAGGTCTGGCTCGCCTTTCCGCCCGAATCCAGGCGGAGTGAGGGAACGCAAATCGCGGAGGCCGGCTTCGATGTCCAAAGATGCTTACCCTCCCCCGAAACTACTCGCGTTGCCCCTACGGCTGCTCGGGCATCAGCCCTTCGGCACCGAACCAAACAAGCCGGCGAGCCCTTCGGCCATCGTCGGGTGGGTCAGTACGGCATCCCGCAGCGCCGTGTACGGCAGGCCCGCCAGGATCGCGACCTGGACGACGGCCATGACCTCGCCGGCCTCGGGGCCGAACGCGGTAAAGCCCAGGATGCGCTCGCCGTCCGCCTCGATCAGGGCCTTGTAGAAGCCTCGCGTCTCGGAGAGCGTCCGGGCCCGCAGCACGGCCTCCATCGGGAGCTTGGCCAGGCGGTATCCGACGCCGCGCTCGCGGGCCTCCCGCTCGCTCAGCCCGACCCGGGCCAGCTCCGGGTCGGTGAACAGGCAGTATGGCACCTGCCGCCCGGTCGTCACGCGGTCCCCGCCGGTGAGGTTGGCCAGAACCACGCGGAAGTCGTCCTCGCCGATGTGCGTGAAGTACGGGCTGCCGGCGCAGTCGCCCACCGCCCAGACTCCCTCGGCCGTCGTCCGGAGCCGCTCGTCCACCTTGACGTGCCCTTTTTCGTCCGTCTCGACCCCGGCCCTCCCCAGGCCGATGCCGTCGGTGTTCGGCGTACGGCCCCCGGCGACGAGGAGGTGCGTCCCCTCGATCGTTCCGCGGGTCGTCTGCAGCCGGACGGACTCGCCGGACATCCCCTCGACGCGATCGACGGCGGTCCCGGTCAGGACCTCGATCCCCTCGTCCCGGAAGAGGCGCTCGATCGCCTCGGTCACGTCCGGGTCCTCGCGGTGGATCGGCTCGCCGTTGCGTTCGACGACGGTCACGCGGCTGCCGAACCGCCGGAACGCCTGCGCCAGCTCGAGGCCCACGTAGCCGCCGCCGAGGACGATCAGGTGCTCCGGGAGCCGGTCCAAGTCCAGGGCCTCGACGTGAGTCAGCGGGCGCGCCTCCGCCAGTCCGGTGGTGTCGTCCATCCGGGCGCGCGACCCGGTGTCGATGATGACGGTCTGGCCACAGAGCGTCCGGGACCCGCCCGCGTTGAGCGCGACCTCGATCGTCTTCGGCGCGACGAAGCACCCGTGTCCCATGACGAGCTCCGCGCCGCTCTCCCGGTACTTCTCCAGGTGCAGCGCGACCAGCCCGTCCACCATCGTCCGCTTGCGGTCGCGGACGGCGGCCATGTCGACCGTCCAGTCGCCAGTGGCGATCCCGAACTCGACGCCGCGGCGGAAATAGCTCGGCGACCTTCGCGCCGTGGATCACGTTCTTGCTCGGCAGGCAGGCGATGTTGGGGCAGGACCCGCCGACGTACCGCCGCTCGACGACCGCCGTGCGCCTCCCCTGTGAGGCCAGCGTCCAGGACAGGAGCTTGCCGGCCGCCCCGCTGCCCAGGACGACCACGTCGTATTCCTCGGGATGCGACATACGTTCCTTCCTCGAAATAATGTCCGCCTGAGTCCCCGTCGTGCTCGTGGGTCGTTGCTCATGAACTCCAACGCTCGATCAATCGGGCCGCGAGCGCCGGCAGGTCGGTATGCCAGGCTGACGCGAGTTTGCCGAGATCAGCAAGGTCGGCGATAAGAAGGGTGCCCGCGGCTCGCTCGACGAGGGCCACCGTCGCCCCCATGCCGCCGACCATGACAGAACGACGGCTCAATCGGGCCGCCTCTTCGGTTGGTATGACCCGGGCACGCTGCGGAAGCTGATGGCGATCCGGTTCCAGGCGTTGATCGCGGCCACCGCCCAGGTCAGGTCCACCAACTCCTTCTCGGAGAACAGTTGCCTGGCCGCGGCGTACAAGTCGTCAGGCACGCCGCCGCCGATGCGCGTGACGGCTTCGGTCCACTCCAGCGCCACCCGTTCGCGATCCGAGAAGAACGGCGTCTCGCGCCAGGCGTTGAGGGCGTAGATCCGCTGCTCGGTCTCGCCCGCCGCGCGGGCGTCCTTCGTGTGCATGTCGATGCAGAAGGCGCAGCCGTTGATCTGCGAAGCCCGGATCTTGATCAGTTCGAGCAGGGGGTGCTCCAGCCCGCAGCCGGCGAGGTAGGCGCCGAGTGCATACATGGCCCTGGTTGCCTCCGGGGCCAGCTTCGGGTAATCCAGGCGTTGTTCCATGACCTGCTCCTTCGGGGTTCATGCGGGCCTGGCTTGGCGTGGGGGGGGTCGTCGCGACAGCGGTCACAGGGCGGGCTGGTACATCTGGTCAACGGATGCCGCGGCGACGCCGAGTTCGGCGGCGACCGCCTCGACCGCGTGCTGGGCGACGTTGAGGTCGACCCGAGCGTCGGAGGTGAAGTATGGGCCGATGTAGCGCTCGTAGTACCGCTGAACTTCATCACGGGTCAGCCGGTCGAGGAACGAGGCGATGTAGTCGACGGCCAATTGGGGTTGTTCGGCGATCGTGAGAAGGGCTCGCTGGTTGGCCCGCACCAGCGCCTGCAGCGCCGGGTTGTCGAGCGGGATCCGAGCGGGGTCCACGGCGATTCCCACGGTGGGGATCTGGAAGTGGTCGCCGACCCAGGACAGGACCGAAAAGCCCTCCTCGCCGGCGACCTGTTCGGGCGCTAATGTGCTGCCCACGTAGGCCGCATCGATCGAACCGTCGCGAAGGTGCCGCAGATCCATCTGGTAGTCACCCGGGGCTCGTACGACGCACTGCAGGTCGCGATCGGGGTCGAGACCGTGCCTGCGGAGCACGATCCGCGCGAAACAGCCGGGGGCGGTGCGGGGTGGGTGGATCGCCAGTCGGCGCCCGCGAAGATCATCCATGGATTTCACCTCGCCACGCCCGAGGAACCAGTACAGCGGACGATGGGTGTTGACGGCCAGCACATTCCATGGGATGCCGTCAGTCAGCCGTGACAACAAGGCCCGGCCCAAACCGATGGTTGCGCCACCGCGCAGCCGCTCGGTCTCCCACCTGATTCCGTCGCGGACGGCGACGTGGACACCTTCATCCTCGAAATACCCCTCCTGATCGGCCACATACGCGATCAGTTCTTCGTGGATACCACGCCCGACGTAGGTCAGATCGATCGTGTGCATCGGCGGAATAGCCTTTCTCCCAATCTCGGACAGTGCGCTTCGCGCTCGTTGCGTTCAGTCCATTGCAAGGCCCCCGTTGACCGGAAGGTAGTGGCCGGTGGTGAAACCGGAATCCTCACTTGCCAAGAACGCCACCGTCTTGGCGACATCGTCGGGACGGGCCAGCCGTTGCATCGGCGTGGTCGCGGCGAACTCCCGCATCCGCTCGGCTGTGAATTGCTCGGTCGACCTGGTTCCCTCCACCGTGGCCGGTGCGACGAGGTTGGCGGTGATCCCGTGCGGTGCCAGCTCCAAAGCGACGTACCGCACGAACTGGTCCAGGGCCGCCTTAGGAGCCGCGAAAAAATAACTTGGTCATTTCGATCGTGGAGAGATCTTATAATTCCAATTGCCGTGAAAGTCTGCTCTTGTGATCTGAACCCCCGCTAACTCCGCATCACTGACCTTCAATCCAACCTCATAGTGGTTGGTGTCCGGCTCCGCTTCGCTTCGTAATCCCGTGCGCGTGGTGGTTTGGCCAATCAGGTTTACCATGATCTCCAAGCTCCTCAAGGGCACACCCCGCCAATTCTCCGTGATCTGGCAGAACATCCGGTGCTCGATCTTATTCCATTTGCTCGTACCCGGTGGGAAGTGGCAGACCGAAATCGTCAGGCCAAGCTGATCCGCGAGTCTCTGAACGGCAACCTTCCACAACCGTCCCCGACTGCTGTTGCTCCCGCCACCATCGGCGACCACCAGCAGTTCCGTGGCTTGAGGATCGTCCTTCGCTCCCATCCTCAACCACCAACGACGTAACGTCTCGGTGGCGAAGTAGGCCGTATCAGGATCGATGCCGACACTGACCCACCCTCGGTTCGTCGTCTGGTCATAAACCCCGTAAGGGATCCCCTTGCCCAGTTCTTCCTCCTTGAAATCAGACACATTGACCAGTTCAGGCGATCCCTCGGGCTCCCCTTCCGCACCTGGGTTCTTGAAATTCCCGATCAACTCCTTCTTCTGGGTGTCCACCGAGACCACGGGCTGATTCCGCTTCTGGAATTGGGCCACTTGAGCGTTGATGTATTCAAATTGGGTATTGCGGTCAGGGTGCGACTGGCCCTCGCGCGTCTTTCGGTTGGCTTGCAAGCTGTAGTTGAGTTGGTGGAGCAAGTGGGCCACGGTCCGCGCCCTGATCTGATAGCCATACGGCCGAAGTTGCTCGGCCAGTTTCCTGGTGCTCTTGCAGGTCCACCGCAGGGGCGCCATGGGCTCACCGCGGGTGGTCGGGTCCACGAGCAATTCGAGTGTGATGAGCAGGGCCGGATCCTGGGTGATGAGTCGTTTCCTCCCGGCCCCCGGACGACGACTGCGTTGGATGGGGAGTGTGCTTCCGGGCGACTCACGCTGGTCCTGGATCTCTTCAATGGCGTGGCGGATGGTGGTCCGGGACATCCCGGTCGCCTCTGCCAGGGCGGCGATCCCACCATGGCCCAAGCCCATGGCTTCGGTCGCGGACCAAAGCCGTCGCACCCTCTCATTGAGGAAGGGCTGAAGGGTTTCGTACTTCGACCGGAGCGTGGGGATGACGCCTGGGTATTTCATACCCCCACTGAACCAAAACCTGTGCGAAATAACCAACTGGAGTTTTGCAAACAGTGACCTCACAGCCTGGAAGCAGGCAAAATGGGCGTAGTTGACCCTCATCCGCGATGGCGCTGTTGGAGTGCGGAGTATCTGATCATGCCAGGAATTATCGAATTCACACCGCGCAATCGATCCCGCGTGGCTGCGCACCAGGGCTGACGATCTCACGACAGCCCCAACTGGGCGACCACATGGTCAGAGGGACGCCCCCAAGTGGTCACCTGCTCGATCGCCCACGAGAGCGTCGTCCGCAGGGTCTCCTTCTCCATCGCCCGACAGGCCTCGCCGATGGTCATCAGCCTCTGGAACGCCCCTTCCTTCGCACGGCCCTGCTGCAACTCGCTCAGGAGCAGACTGTACGCCAGCATGACCAGGTCCATGTGCCGGGTGTGGCCCTGGAAGTCACGCAGCTGACAATCACCCAATCCCAGTTGCTGCTTGCCGTCCCGAGGAAACGTCTCCGTGCCCGTCCCACGATGCCCAGACACCCGGACGCCTCGGCCCACCTCCCAGGTGGTCCGGTTGGTGACCAGGATCTTGACCGGTTCGGGGTCGTGGCGATCCCGCCACAGGACCATGATCCGGACCTTGTGCTTCACGTCGGGGATCTCCAACGTCACCGTAAAATACCACTGCCGCCGATCGCCGATCCGCAACTCCTTCCGGTCCGCCGCCGGGATCGAGGTGGCCAGGTGATCCACCTTGAGGATCCGGCCTTGCCATTGCACCTTGCGATTGCTCTTGAGGTCACCGACCTAGGCCCGGGGCTGGCCGAAGTGATCGGTCTTGCCGTGGATGTGGTTGAGGATCTCGGCGTTGGTGAAATCGCTGTCCCTGGTGAAGTCGCCGGGGATCCGTCGCTGACACACCCAGTCGATCAGGTCGCAGCACAACTTGGTATGGTTGCGGAACGGCTCCTTCATCGCCGCGCAGATCTCCTGCTTGCGGAAGAGTCGGAACTCCAGGGGGTAGTGCTGGCCGCTGGTGCAGACGTAGTTGACGAAGAGGGAGTCCTGGGCGATCTTGTTCCGCTCCTCGGCGTGGTCCCAGTACCAGCCGGCGTCGGGGATCAAGAACCCGTCGCGGTCGATGAGGGTGTTGTCGATGGGGATGACGCCCTGGTCGCTGTAGCGGGTCGTGGGATCCTCCTGGAGCAGCTCCAGTCGTCGCTCATTGAGGCTCTCGGCGTTCCAGGCGACCTCGGTGAGGAAGCGGTTGAGGCAGGACTGGTCGGTGGTGTGGGCGAACGCCTCAGGGATGCCGAGGACGGTCTTGCGCTGGGCGACGAAGAGGCCGGTGAGATACTCGGCGAAATGGCGGCGCTGGCAGTCGTTGGCGAAGAAGTCGCCGTATCGGGCCACGGCGTCGCGGACCACGGTGGGGAATTCGACAATCCCTGGCATGATCAGATACTCCGCGCTCCAACAGCGCCCGAGGAAATTCGGGTCGGAATGCGCCGATTTTACCTATTTTGACGCGGTCGAAACACTGTTTGCAAAACTCCAGAACCAACTTATTTTTTCGCGGCTCCTTAGCTTAGGGCTGGCCTCTGTTCTGTCGAGGCCGCGCCGTGTGCTGGTGTAGGGTCGACGTCACGCCGATTGGAAAAGCCACTCTGAAGAATTTTAGGGGAAAACACGTTAAAGTCGAGTTATGACGTCTCCGACAGAAGTCTGCCGGCCCTAGTTTTTGGCGTAACTCTTTGAAATTCCTGACCTTACGGTCGCTTTTTCCTTGACAACCCTCGGCGCGATTCTATACTTAACTAGAGCTTGGATAAGGAGTTGCGCTCGCCATGATCTCTTCCGTCGATCCCCGACAAAACCGCCTCTTCGACCCCTTCGACGGGGTCATCCCCCCCGTCGGGCGGCGGATCATCGCCGACGGCTGGCAGGGCGTCTTTCGCCACGTCCTCCTCGAACTCATGCCCGTCGCCGAGCTCGCCCAACACTTCAGCGACTCCCTGGGCGCCCCCACCAAGGAGCTCTACTCCCTGGCCGCGCTCGTCTTCCTCGCCGACTTCTTCGGCTGGACCGCCCAAGAGGCCGCCGAAGCCTACATCTTGCGCACCGATGTCCAGTACGCCTTGAACCTCGAGCCCGGCGCCGCGGTCTCCGCGCGCACACCGTCGAACGCTACCAGAAGCTGTTCCGAGAGGACGACCTCGCCGCGCACGTCTTCGAGGAGGTCACTACCCGCCTCATCAAAGCGCTCGATCTCGATGTCTCCCGACAGCGGCTCGACTCGACCCATGTCTTCAGCCACATGGCCAGCTTCGGACGCACCAAACTCCTGGCCGTGGCGATCAAGCGGTTCTTGACCCAGCTCAAGCGGCACGACCTCGACGCTTACGCCGCACTGCCCGAGGACCTCCGCCGGCGCTACGAGCCGGCGCAGGCGCGGCTCTTCGCCGACGCCAAGGACACCGAAGCCCGCGCCCGCTGCCGCCAGCAGGCCGCCGAGGACCTCTGCTTCGTCATCGACCGCTTCGCCGCGCACGGCGACCTCGCCAACCGTTCGACCTCTAAAGCTCTGATCACGATCTTCGATCAGCAGTGCGAGCTGAGCGGCGGTAAGATCGTCGTCAAGGCGCAGACCGGCGGCGACTGCGTCCAGAATCCGTCCGACCCCGACGCCACCTACGACGGGAAGAAAGGTCCCGGCTCTCAGGTGCAGATCGCCGCGACCTGCGTGCCGGACAATGACGTGCAACTGCTCACCGCGGCGCTGCCGCAAACCGCCTGCGCGTCCGACGCCCAGGCGGTCACGCCCATGCTCGACCAATTGGAGAACGCCGGGAGGCTTCCCGACGAACTCCTGGCCGACACGCTCGACACCGGCGATGAGAACGTTCAGGCCGCCGCCGCGCGGGGCGTCGATCTGGTCGGTCCGGTCCCCGGCCGCGCCCGGCGGCCGACCCCGCGACGCTGACGGTCGACGACTTCGCCCTCGACGAGCGGACTGGCACAATCGACGCCTGCCCCGCGGGCCACCGGCCGACGTCGTGTGCGCACGACACGGCGACGGCGACGACGCGGGTCGAGATGCCTGAGTCGGCGTGCGCGGAGTGCCCGTTCCGGCGGCAATGTCCGATCAAGCAAACACGTGATGGCAAGTTCGTTTTGGAATTCACGGACAAGGAGCGCCGGCTGGCGGGGCGGCGTGTGGAAGAGGAGACCGACGTGTTCGCGGAGCGGTACGCGCCGCGATCGGGGATCGAGTCGACCAATAGTGGGCTGAAGAACCGCCTGGACCTGGGGCGTCTGAGTGTGCGCGGTCTGAAGGGTGTGTCGCGGGTGGTTCTGCACAAGCTGGCGGGTTGGAACGTGCTGCGGGCGTCGGCGTCGCAGAAGCTGAAGAGCTGGGTGGCCTCCCGAGTGGCGGAAACCCTCGGGAGAGGCGCTTGTGGAGGACCCGGAGGCTTTTTTCATCGTTGGGGACGCCTTGTGGGCCGACCAGTCCGCGTTTTCTGCCGCGTCGTGCCGCCGGACCAACGTTCCGAGCACTGCTGGCGGCTTGAACGAATTCAGGAACACCGCACGAGCTGAGTTCTGTCGGTGACGTCAGTTATTGGATTTCGGCGATTTGATTAGGGCGTGTGGACAAAACCTGGGTGAACTTCGTAAGGAGGGTATCAAAGCTCGCGTTTCCAGGCTGATCGAGCACTCAACCATGTACCGTCATTCGATAACAAATGAACACTGGGTGCGGATCGCAGCACTCCTCCCCGGCCCAGCCGGCGACCCAGGCGTGACCGCCAAAGACAACCGTCTCTTCGTCGACGCCGTCCTCTGGATCGCCAAGACCGGGACCCCCTGGCGTGACCTCCCCGAACGCTTCGAGAATTGGAATTCGGTCTGGAGGCGGTTCGATCGCTGGTCCGCCAAGGGTGCGATCCCAATAAGCGGTTATGCCGCAGTACGCTTAGGAGTCTCGCCAGAATAACCTATCCAATTTACTGTCTCGGGAGGATCGAGTAATTCCACTCGCCGTGGAACTTGTCCCGCTTGATGGACAATCCCTCCATCTGCTCGTCACTGACCGTTCGACCCGTTGGGTAATTGCCCTCGTCCAACTCCGATCGGATCGCCAATTCGGTCTGCGTCGTCGTATGCCCGATCAGATTCACCACCACCTCCCGACTCCCAAGGGGGCGACCCCGCCAGTTCTCGGTGATGTAGCAGAACATCCGATGCTCGATCTTGTTCCACTTGCTCGTGCCGGGAGGGAAGTGGCACACCGAGATCCGCAGGCCGGTCTCATCGGCGAACTCCTGCAATTGCACCTTCCACAGCCGGCAGCGCCTCCCGTTGGAGCCGCCCCCATCGGCCGTGATCAACAGCCGCTTCGCCCGTGGATAGATCCGGCGGCCCATGTTCCGCCACCAGCGCCGCAACGTCTCCACGGCGAACTGGGCAGTGTCGTGATCGACTCCCACGCTGACCCAGCCGGTGTCGGTCGTCTGGTCGTAGATGCCATAGGGGATCGCCTTCCCCAGGTCCCGCTTGGCGAAGTCGTAGACCTCCACCTCCTCGGGCTGCCCCTGGGGTTGCCATTCCCGGCCGCCGTTGCGGAACTGGCCCACCAGTTCCTTCTTCTTGGCATCGACCGACACCACGGGCTGCCCCTGCCTCTGGAACGCCTGGACTCGCCGGTTGATGTACTGGAATTGGGCATCTCGATCCGGGTGACCTTTGCCCTCGATCGTCTTGCGATTGGATTGGAGGCTGTAGTCCAAGTCGTGGAGGAGACGGTTGACCGAGCGCTCGCTGACGGCATGCCCTCGAGCCTGGAGTTCGGTCGCCAACTTGGCCGCGCTCTTGCACGTCCAGCGCAGCGGCGACATCGGATCGCCACGGGTCACGGGATCGACCAAGGTCTCCAAGTCACGCAGGAGGTTGGGATCATGATCGACCAGGGGCTTTCGTCCACCACCCGGTCGGCGTAACCGCTGAGGGGCCACCTTCCGATCAGCGGGAGTGATCGGGAGGTCGAGTTCGCTCAAACCGGTTTTGATGGTGATCCGAGAGAGTCGGGTGGCCTCGGCGACGTGAGTGATTCCACCCCAGCCGATGGCTCGGGCTTCGGCGGCAGCCCAGAGGCGGTGCGCCCGCTCATCGAGCACGGGCTCCAGGCTGGTGTACTTCGTTTTGATGGTCTGGACTGTGACGTTCCGCATGCAGACCATTCTACCGATCGAGGGCGAAAATTGGATAAGTTATTCTGGCGAGACTCCTTAGTTTGCTTCTTCGCTGATGGTTGCGTCCATTCGTCGTCCTCGTCTTGGAGCGCTTTCAACTCGGCCAAGCATTCCGGCGGCAGCCAGCGCCACTCCGTTCGCCGGTCCTTCGCCATGGCCCCCCGCGTGGGCTCCAGGATCTCTTCCCACCGGCCCGATACGACGGCCGCTCTCAGTTGGAACACCGCCTCTGCGTTGTCCTCCGTCCAGGAAATGCCGTTGCCCTTGAGCCGAAGATTGATCACCCGCCGGATCGTGCTCTCGATCGCGCCGCTGCCCCTCGGCACACCGCGGCGTCGGAGGCAGTCATCCCGCAGTCGCCCCGCATCCGAATGCTTGGTCAAATAGCGGCTCTCGCGCCACCTCGGTGAATCCTCGGGCTGGTTCCCCGCCAACCCCTTCAATTCGGCGATCCCGTCCGCGCTTTCTGCCCTCCTTGAGGAGCCCGCGAAGCCGCGGGTAAAGCCCCTTGCGCTGGCCCTCGGTCCGTGGCAAAGCCGCCAACGCCACACTCAGATGATGCACGGCATGACACCAATCGAGCACCTCAACAACCCGCTTCGGATCCAACTTGGCCTGGGCGATGACCCCATCCAACCGCTTCCAGATCCACGGGGCGCCGTCGGCCACGCACGTCACCAAACGAGCCCCAGCGGCACCCATGCGGTGCAGATGAAACGCCACCAGTTCGATCAACGCATCGGGCCCCTGGAGCGTCCCGTCCATGACGGGCTGGCTCCCCCGAACCATGCGCCCTTCTTGTCCCCCTCGAACAGGATGGCCACCTTGGGCTCGCGCCACTCGATCCGGAACTTCGTCCGTTGCCGCTTGCCGCCGACGCGAATCGTCTCCACCACGGTTCGCACGCGGAGGCGACCGCCGTCGCTCCCGACCGCGATGCTCTTGCCCGTGAACTCGCGGCCGGCCGGGAGTTCCCCACGACGGAACCGCATGAGGTCGCGCGTGCGGGTCGCCCGCATCTGGGCTCCCAACTCACCAGCGAGGCGCCGGATCGCTTTCTCGTCGAGATCCAGGCCCTGCCGCGCCCACGCCGCGCGCGACTGTGCGAGGGGCAGCAGACCGACCCGGCGACCCACCTGGGATTGCGCAGTGGGGCTGCAACCCTCACGGATTCGATAGGCCGCCAGTTCGGGGTAGAGACCGCTTCCCTCCGGGCCTCGTCCCCTGCCGGTGCGCCCCCGAGGAGAGCAGGAGAGGGTCATCACCGGGACCGCCAGGCCACCCAGAAGCCGGACCACCAGGGGGCGTCTTTTTTTTCCACGGGGCGGAGCGGCACCTCCGCTGCGCCGCTCACTTTGTCGATGTGCGGGACCGTCTCGGGCTGCTCCCTGGCCTTGGCCAGCAGCCCGGCGACGTCGAGGTCGGCCTGCCGTCGGGCTTGCTCGTGAACTTCGCGTGCCACTGCGGCGAAGCTGGCCGGGTCGGTGGTCAGGCGTTCGAGCCACTCGTGTTCGCGTTCGGCCAGCAATCCTCCGGTTTGGTCGGCCACGGCGGCGGGTGAGGATGCCGGCGGGCCGTTGGGACGGGGACGCGTTGCGCTCCTCTTCGGCTTGTTCCGGCCCATCTGCTCTTCGGACTCCAGAAGTACCTCCAGGACAGGCTCCTTCGCTGATGCTTATCATCGTGGCTCGGCCGCTGCCTGATGAAATACCTTAACCTCCAACCTTTTCCTCGTCACCGCTTTTTGGGATCGCACCCGTCCGCCAAGGGCGTCTGGCTCCGGGTCTTCGAGGAGCTGAAGGACCCTGACTTGGAGTGGCTGAGCCTCGACAGCACCGTGATCCGGGCCCACCAGCACGCCGCCGGGGCGGTAAAAAAGGGGGCGCCGACCAAGCCTTGGGACGCTCGCGCGGTGGCTTCTCGACCAAGCTGCACATCGCTGTAGACGGGTTGGGCAACCCTGTCGAGTTCATCCTGACCGGGGGACAAGAGGCCGACATCAATCAGGGCGCTGCATTGGTCAAAGGTCACGATGCTGATGCAGTGATCGCAGATAAGGGATATGACGGGGATAAGTTCGTTGCGACCATCGAGGCCAGCGGAGCGGCCGCGGTGATCCCGCCGAGGAAGAATCGGATTTTCAAGCGAGAGTATGACGAACATCTTTATAAGGAGCGCAACCTGGCGGAGCGGTTCATCAACCGGATCAAGCAATACCGTCGGGTGGCGACACGGTATGAGAAGACGGCTCGGAACGTCCTGGGGTTCGTTCATGTGGCTGCAATCATGGTGTTATTGCTCTAGCCCAGATTTTGCATCCTGCCCAGATATTGTCCACACGCCCTAGTGAGACGAGTTGGTGAACGTAGGCAGCCACAGATTCCGCGACGCCCTGCCGCGCCGACAGGGATGTCACCAGGCGTTTTGCCCAGATGGCGAGTCCGTCTCGATCCCAGTAAAGGATCTTGAGCCTGTCTCCCCGACGATTCCGGAAGACGAAGAGATGACCGGAGAGCGGGTCCTGGCGGAGAACCGAGGTGGTCAAGGCGGCCAATCCCTCGAAGCCTCGGCGCATATCGGCGGGAGCCGAGGCGAGGAAGATCCGGACGGTGGGCGGAAGGTTGATCACGATCGCTGCTCCAAGAGGTCGAGGAGCACGGGGGTGGGCCGCCGTGAGCTGAGGGGAGACTGGCCGAGCAACGAGTCGAATCGGGCCGCCGGGGCGTTCGGCCGAGCATCCGGCTTGCCGTCCGCTCCGGTCTCGCCGGTTTTCTTTGCATACGAGTATCCGGCCGGTGTCTAATGCGTGTTCGGGAGAGCCGGGCGAGGCTCAGGATAACGTGGTCAACGCTCATCTGGGAAATCCCGGCGGAGAGAGTGCACGCTTCACGAGGAGGAAGCACATGGAGCCGCAACGACTCGGCAAGCAAGGTTTGATCGTCTCCGCGATGGGACTCGGCTGCATGGGTATGAGCGATGCCTACGGGCCCGCCGACGAAGCCGAGTCCGTCGCGACCATCCACCGGGCCCTGGAACTGGGGGTTAATCTCCTCGACACGTCGGACGCCTACGGCCCGTTCACCAACGAGGAGCTGGTCGGCAAGGCGATCCGCGGCCGGCGTGACGAAGTGAGGGTGGCCACGAAGTTCGGCTTCGTGCGCGGCTCGGACCGCAGCTGGCAGGGCCTCGACGGCCGGCCGGAGCACGTGCGCGAGGCCTGCGACGGCTCGCTCCGACGGTTGGGGGTCGACCACATCGACCTCTACTACCAGCACCGCGTCGATCCAGCCGTCCCCATCGAAGAGACCGTCGGCGCCATGGCGGAACTGGTACGGCAGGGGAAAGTGCGCTACCTCGGCCTGTCCGAGGCGGCGCCCCAGACCATCCGCCGGGCGCATGCCGTACACCCGATCTCCGCCCTGCAGACCGAGTATTCGCTGTGGAGCCGCGACCCCGAGGACGAGCTCCTTCCTACCGTCCGGGAATTGGGCATCGGCTTCGTCGCGTACAGCCCGCTCGGCCGCGGCTTCCTCACCGGCCAGTTGCGCCGCTTCGAGGACCTGCCTCAGGACGACTGGCGTCGCCAGAGGCCGCGGTTCCAGGGAGAGAACTTCCAGAGGAACCTAGAGCTCGTGGAGCGAGTGAAGGAGATCGCCGCCACGAAGCACGTGACGTCGGCCCAGTTGGCCCTGGCGTGGCTCCTGGCCCAGGGGGAGGGCATCGTTCCCATCCCTGGCACCAAGCGCCGCCAATACCTGGAGGAGAACGTGGCCGCGCTCGGGATCATCCTTACGCGCGAGGACCTGGAACGGATCGACGAGGCGGCACCGAAAGGTGCGGCCAGCGGGTCGCGCTACGAGGACATGGGCGCGGTGAACCTCTGAACCGACCGCCATCTGTCTCAACTTCCTTGAATCGACAGATCATCCTGGCGGGGTAGTAGCCAAGTTCGTCGGAGAGCGTCCGAGAAGAGCTGGTCCTCGTTCCATCCACGGAAAAGCTCATAGCACTACTCCGTCAGATGGGCCGGGATTCGTTGCGGCACGCCCATAGGTC
This sequence comes from uncultured Planctomycetaceae bacterium, assembly GCA_963803395.1. Taxonomy (GTDB): domain Bacteria; phylum Planctomycetota; class Planctomycetia; order Isosphaerales; family Isosphaeraceae; genus JAFANO01. The sequence goes on along the minus strand of CAWDND010000076.1, from coordinate 26,220 downwards.
CACGAAACACGGATTCCTTGGCCGCCTCGTGGCGGAGCCAGTCGCAGATTCGCCGATGGACTTCCGGCAGGGTCATGCGGCCCCCTTCATCTTCCTCGCCGCTTCCACCGCTGCCGCCATGAGCGCCCGGCAGAGCGAGGTGTCGGAGGCCTCGCCCTCACCGGCCCTTCCACCTCGACGCGATGGGCAGGCCACTTCGTGCCCCAATTCGCGACGCACCATTCGTATCCGCCCGAATTGAAGCCGTCTTTTGGCCGCGCACGCCAATCGTAGTCAGGTGAAGTGCGCCCCTGGGATTGGACCAGTACGATAGTCAATACTGGCCTCCCAGCAGCGTCCTTCGATGCCCAAGCGCAGACGCCGATCCTTCACGCCGCAGTTCAAGGCCCAGGTCGTCCTCGAAGTCCTCGCCGGCCTGAAGAGCCCGTCCGAAATCGCCCGGCAGCACAAGCTGAAGCCCGAGCTCATCGCCCGCTGGAAGGACATCGCCCTCGATGGTCTGGAAAGTCTCTTCCAGGGCGAGGGTCAACGGGCCCAGGACCAGGACCGTATCGCTGAGCTGGAGCGGATGGTCGGGCGCCTGACCATGGAGCTCGAAGTCGCAAAAAAAGCCTCGGCCTTGCTCCCCTCGACCCTGAGGCGAGACGGGAGGTCGTCCTGACGCTCACGGCCGAGTACCCGGTCCGCCTGATCTGCCGGGCGACCGGCTGGCCCCGCAGCAGCATCTACCACAAAGCTGCCCCGGCCGCCGACGAGGGTCGACTTCGGCGGGCGCTGGGGCGGCTGGCCGCCCGCTGGCCGACCTATGGCTATCGACGGCTGACGGTCATGCTCCGACGGGAGGGCTGTTCGGTCAACGGGAAGCGGGTCCGACGACTGATGGCCGAGATGGGCCTGAAGCGCGAGGCCCCTGTACGCCGGCGGCGGACGACCGACAGCCGCCACGACTTCCCCCGCCACCCGAACCTGGTCGAGGGCCTGGAGGTGACCCGCCCCGATCAGGTCTGGGTCGCCGACATCACCTACGTCCGGCTCCGGGAGGAGTTCGTCTACCTGGCGGTCCTCATGGACGTGTTCACCCGCCGCGTCCGGGGCTGGGAGCTGGGCCGTGGCCTCGATCAGGGGCTCACCCTGGCGGCCCTGAGGCGGGCGATGCGGAGGGGTCGACGCCCCGAAATCCATCACTCCGATCAGGGGGTGCAGTACGCCGCCACGGCGTACACCGAGTTGCTAGCCGGCCGCGGCGTGGCGATCAGCATGGCGGCGGTCGGCAAGCCGGAGGAGAACGGGTTTGCCGAGCGGCTGATGCGGACCATCCGGGAAGAGGAGATCGACCTGTCCGAGTACCGGGACTTCGCCGATGCGTACGGCCAGCTGGGGCGGTTCCTGGACGCCGTGTACAACCAGAAGCGGATCCATTCGTCGCTGGGCTACCTGACCCCGGCGGAGTTCGAGCAGCAGTGGCTGAGGGGGCAGAGAGCCGCGTCCTTATCATGAGCGGAGGGCCACCCCGATAGAATCCAGTGTCCGTCGATTCAGCGGCGTGCGATCCGCGAGGTGTGCGCTCCCCCCGTTCGCCCGCCCGCCGCGGTCTTCGGCCACTCCGGGCAGCTCGGACGTCATCCCCGCGGAACGGACGAGAACAGGACGGAGAGCCCCTCGGCCATCGTCGGGTGGGTTAGGACGGCGTCCCGCAGCGCCGTGTAAGGCAGGCCGGCCATCATCGCGACCTGGACCACGGCCATGACCTCGCCGGCCTCGGCCCCGAACGCGGTGAACCCGAGGATGCGGTCGCCCCGTTCCTCGATCAACGCCTTGAGGAATCCCCGCGTCTCGGAGAGCGTCCGGGCCCGCAGCACGGCCTCCAGGGGAATCTTGACCAGGCGGTACCCGACTCCGCGGCCGCGGGCCTCCCGCTCGCTCAGCCCGACCCGGGCCAGCTCCGGGTCGGTGAACAGGCAGAACGGCACCTGTCGACCGGTCGTCACGCGGTCCCCGCCGGTGAGGTTGGTCAGCACCACGCGGAAGTCGTCCTCGCCGATGTGCGTGAAGTACGGGCTGCCGGCGCAGTCGCCCACCGCCCAGACTCCCTCGGCCGTCGTCCGGAGCCGCTCGTCCACCTTGACGTGCCCTTTTTCGTCCGTCTCGACCCCCGCCTTCTCCAGGCCGATGCCGTCGGTGTTCGGCGTTCGCCCCCCGGCGACGAGGAGGTGCGTCCCCTCGATTGTTCCGCGGGTCGTCTGCAGCCGAACGGACTCGCCGGACATCCCCTCGACGCGATCGACGGCGGTCCCGGTCAGGACCTCGATCCCCTCGTCCCGGAAGAGGCGCTCGATCGCCTCGGTCACGTCCGGGTCCTCGCGGTGGATCGGCTCGCCGTTGCGTTCGACGACGGTCACGCGGCTGCCGAACCGCCGGAACGCCTGCGCCAGCTCGAGGCCCACGTAGCCGCCGCCGAGGACGATCAGGTGCTCCGGGTGGTGGTCCAGGTCCAGGGCCTCGACGTGAGTCAGCGGGCGCGCCTCCGCCAGTCCGGTGGTGTCGTCCATCCGGGCGCGCGACCCGGTGTCGATGATGACGGTCTGACCACGGAGCGTCCGGGTCCCGCCCGCGTTGAGCGCGACCTCGATCGTCTTCGGCGCGACGAATCGCCCCTGGCCCATGACGAGCTCCGCGCCGCTTTCTCGGTACTTCTCGAGATGGAGCGCGACCAGCCCGTCCACCATCGTCCGCTTGCGGCCGCGGACGGCGGCCATATCGACCGTCCAGTCGCCAGTGGCGATCCCGAACTCCGCGCCACGGCGGAAATAGCTCGCGACTCTTGCGCTGTGGATGATGTTCTTGCTCGGGAGGCAGGCGATGTTGGGGCAGGCCCCCCCGACATACCGCCGCTCGATGACCGCCAGGCGCTTCCCCTGCGCGGCCAGCGTCCAGGCCAGGAGCTTGCCGGCTGCTCCGCTGCCCAGGACGACCACGTCGTATTCCTCGGGATGCGACATTCGTTCCTCCATCGAAATGATATCCGCCTGGGTCCCGGACGCGGCCGTGGACCGTTGCTCACGATCGCCAACGCTCGATCAATCGGGCCGCGAGCGCCGGCAGGTCGGGTGCCACGACGTCCGGCTGCGGCAACCCCGACACCGGCAACGGGGCATTCCCCGGCCGGATGATCAGGCCGGCCGAGAAGCCGACGCTCTGGGCCCCGATCGTGTCCCAGACGTGGGACGCCACCATGCAGCAGGCGGAAGGCGCCACTCCCAGTTCCTCGGCCACCATGCGATACACGAGCGGCGACGGCTTGAACGCCCGGTCTGCTTCGACGCTGAATTGGCGCTCGAAATAGCCGGCCAGGCCGGCATGCTCCAGCGGGCTCATCCCGTGCGGGTTGGGGGGCGAGTTCGTCAGGGTGACCAGCCGAAAGCCCGCCCGCTTCAGCTCCCTCAGCCCCTCCTCCACGTCGGGATGGGCGGGCATGGTAAGCAAGCCTTCCCTCAGCACCTCGACGTCGGCCGCCTCGATGGCGACCCCGTGGACGGTCCCGAGCATCTTGAAGACCCCCCGGCCCAGCGAGAAGAAATCCTCGTAGAGGCCGGACAGGGTGGTCGCCATGGAATACAGGACCAACTGGCCGAACCACTCGCGCAGGACGCGCCCGTCGCCGAAGACGCGCTCGAACAGGGGGTTCAATGCCTCGATGTCGATCAAGGTCTCGTTCACGTCGAAGACGACGACCGAAGGCTTCCCGTCGTCCCATCGCGTGCGGGTCTGAATGCTGGGGAGGGGCATTCCGGCTCTCCTTCCTCGCTGGTCAATCGTGGACGACCACCATCTTTCCGCCGGACTCGTTCGCCTCCATGATGCGATGCGCCTCGCGGATCTCCTCGAAGCGGAAGACGCGAGACGGCTTCGCCTCCAGCCGGGCCGCCGCCACGTCCTCGGCGATCTTCTGCAGCGGGACGTCGGAGAGCGGGAAGCCCGGGGTGCCGAAGACGAAGCTGCCGAAGAACGTCAGGTAGACGCCGCTCGCCATCTGCAGGAGCGGGTTGAAGTCGGCGATCGGCGCGAGGCCTCCCAGCCAGCCGGCGAGGCAGGCGCGCCCGCCGCGGCGGAGCATCGCGAGCGAATCGAGGATAGTGCTGTTGCCGACCAGGTCGAGCACCGCGTCGAGCTTCTTCGCCTCGGCGATCCGCTTGGAGAGGTCCGGCCCTTCCAGCTCGACGCGCCCGACCCCGAGCTCCTCAAGCATCGCGAACCGCTCGCGGCTCCGGGTGGTGGCGATGACCTTCAGCCCGGCGTTGACGGCCAGCTTCACGGCCGCCTGTCCGAAGGAGGAGGTCGCGCCTCGGATCACCAGGGTCTGGCCCTGCTGGATCTCGAGGTTGCGGAACAGGCAGGTCCACGCCGTCGCGAAGGTCTCGGGGAGAGCGGCGAGTTCGGCCCAGGAGAGGCCGGACTCGATGAGGGCGACGTTCGACGCGGGAGCACGGGTGTATTCGGCGTAGCTCCCGTTGATGGTGCGGCCGAGGCCCCCCATGAGTGCGGCCACCTTGGCACCGACCGGGAACTCGCCGCCCGGGCAGGACTTCACGAGGCCGACGCACTCGATCCCGCTGACCGGGGCGGCCTCCGCCCACTCGCCCCGGCGCATGTGCATTTCGGCGTGGTTGATCCCGAACGCCTTGATCTGGATGACCACGTGGCCGGCCTTCGGCTCCGGCTCGGGGATATCCTTGTAGACGAGGCTGTCGAGCCCCCCGAACTTCTCGAGGACGATGGCACGCATCTCGGACCTCCGCTCGAAGTTGATGAAACACACTCCCGTCGGGCCGCGACGCACGGCCCGTACCGTGGACTCATTCGGCCAGGAACTCCCGGATCGCCGCGGCGATCGGCCCGGCATGCGTCTCGAGTGCGAAGTGCCCGGTCTCGAAGAAGCGGACGTCCGCCTCCGGGATGTCGCGCTGGAACGCTTTCGCGCCGGCTGGCAGGAAGAAGGGGTCGTTCTTGCCCCAGACGGACAGGAGCCGCGGCCGGTGCTTGCGGAAGTAGTCCTGGAAGGCCGGATACAGCGCCACGTTGCTCGCGTAGTCGCGGAACAGGTCGAGCTGGATCTCGTCGGCTCCCGGTCGCGTCAGGTAGAAGTCGTCGAGCGAGTAGCCGTCCGGCGAGACGGCGGTCGCGTCGGGCACGCCGTGGGTATACTGCCAGAGCGTCGCCTCCGGGGTCAGGAAGGCGCGGAGCGCCTCGCGGTTGGCAGGCGTCGGCTCCCGCCAGTACGCACGGATGGGATTCCAGCCATCGCTCAGGCCTTCCTCGTAGGCGTTGCCGTTCTGGGAGATGATCGCGGCGATCCTTTCCGGGCGCCGCATCGCGATGCGGAAGCCCGTCGGCGCGCCGTAGTCGAAGACGTAGAGGGCGAATCGGTCGAGGCCGACGAGCTCGGTGAAGCGCTCCACGACCCGGGCGAGGTTGTCGAACGTGTACTCGAACTCATCGCGGGCCGGCATCGTCGTGCGGCCGAAGCCAGGGAGGTCGGGCGCGACGGCGTGGAAGCGGTCGGCCAGACGGAGGATGAGGTCGCGGAACATATGGCTTGAGCTGGGGAATCCGTGGAGCAGCAGCAGCTTGGGTGCCTCGGGATTCCCGGCTTCGCGGTAGAAGACGTCGAGCCCTTCGACGTCGATCGTGCGGTATTGAACCGGAGTCACCTCAGATTCTCCTTGCTGTGTGGTAACCTTACCGGCGAGGCTAAACCGGTTGAATTCTGCCTCCCTCGTTAATCCCCTCAGCGTATGCGTTCACGGTCCAAACGGCAATTGACGGAGCACGAGTTCGTCCATCAGCATCTCCGAATGAACAGGGACCCCGGAAATCATAGGGCTTGAGCGATTCGGACCGGAGGTGTTCGACCCGCGAGAGAGCGCACGAATCGGCATAATATTCTATATAAAGAAATTTTGCACGTCGTGGCGGACGCGCACACCAGGGAAATCCAAGCCGTCTTACAACTGTCGTTCAGGCCGTGAACGCGCACCCCTCAGCGGTTGAATCGAGGCGAACTGCGCGGTGAACGCCGTGGAACATGCTAACCATGTCGCTCGCACTTGACAGGTTACGCCCGATACAGTAACCTGTCAAGTGAGCTCAGCCTGGTTATCGCAAAAGTGGTGATACAGACTTCAATGTGCATTCGCAGGCCGCCGGCGATCTTCATCTCCGGCTCTCTCGGGCTCGACTTCCTCAACACTCTGGCCACGCCGGTGGCCACGCCGGTCGACTGGATCGACGACGGCGACGGGCTGCTTTCCTGGCTGGAACAGGCGCAGCTGGTGCCGGCGAAGGCCTTGAAGACGCTGAAGGCCCGGGCGATGCCCGGCGAGTTCGACGCCGTCGCCGCCCAGGCTCGGAGCCTGCGCGAATGGTGCCGGGGGTTTGTCAGGGCGCGGAGCGGCAGGAGGCTCGGCGCCGAGGACCTGCGCGAGCTCGGGCCGCTCAACCGCCTCCTCGGCCGGGACGAACAGTTCGCTCAGCTCGTGGCCGAGCCCACGGAAGGGGCGTCCGTCCTGGAGTTGAAGGCGCTGCGACGCTGGCGCACTCCGGAGTCCCTGCTGCTGCCGATCGGCGAGGAGATCGCCAGATTCCTGTGCAGCGGAGATTTTGAATACGTGAAGGCTTGCGAGGGTTCTACCTGCACGCTCCTGTTCGTGGATCGCACGCGCGGGCGTGCCCGGCGCTGGTGCAGCATGGCGATCTGCGGAAACCGGGCGAAGCAGGCGGCCCACCGCGATCGCCAGAAGGCAGGCCAGTGATCCGGACAAGGGGAGCGGAGCGGCAAGCCCCCTGAATCCGCGAGGAGGTTCGTCAATGCACGTGGTATCGGTCAACGTGGGCGTGATCGCTGATTGATGTAACCGTTTCGACTGTTCCGCCCGAATCTCGTCCGTGCCCGTGGGCCGGTGTAAAGTAGGCGTCGGCCCCGAAGCCGCTCGACTCGGTCGACCACTCGTAGGGACGGCAACGGGATGCCAGCCGGAGAGGACCGTGCGATGGAATCGTGCTACCAGCCCATCGAGAATTACGGCGTCATCGGCAACCTGCGCACGGTCGCGCTGGTAGGGATGGATGGCTCGATCGACTGGCTCTGCCTGCCTCACTTCGATTCACCCAGCGTCTTCGCCGCCATCCTGGACGACCACAAGGGCGGCCGCTTCCGCATCGCCCCGGCCGGCGACCAGTTCCGTCGCAAGCAGTTCTACTGGCCGGACACCGCCATCCTCGTCACCCGCTTCCTGCACGACGAGGGCGTGGGCGAGGTCGAGGATTACATGCCGGTCGGCGGCACCGGCGCGGTGCCGGACGAGCTGATCCGGAGGGTCCGAGTGGTCCGCGGCCGGTTGCCCTTCCATCTGGAGTGCCGTCCCGCCTTCGACTACGCGCGCGCCGCCCACGAAAGCCACCTAAGCGCGGACGGCGCCCGCTTCGATGGGCCGGGGCTGAGCCTCGGCCTGGCCACCCCCGTGCCGCTGCGGCCCGACGGCGCGGGCGTGGTCGCTGACTTCGCGCTCGGGGAGGGGGAGAAGGCCACGTTCGTCCTGCGCCGCATTGCTCGCGAGGACGAGGCCGGCCGCTGCCCCGGTGTCGGCGAGGCGGAGGAACTGTTCCGCGACACCGTCGCCTACTGGCGGCGCTGGCTCTCGAGGTGCACGTACACCGGCCGCTGGCGGGAGATGGTCCAACGCTCCGCCTTGACTCTGAAGCTCCTCTCCTTCGAACCGACGGGGGCGATCGTCGCGGCCCCGACCTGCAGCCTGCCCGAGTCGATCGGCGGCCCGCGCAACTGGGATTACCGCTACATCTGGATCCGCGACGCCGCGTTCACGCTGTACGGCCTGCTCCGCATCGGGTTCACCGAGGAGGCGGCCCGCTTCCGGGACTGGCTAGAGGGCCGCTGGAGGGACGCCGACGGCGAGGGGAACGGCCCCTTGCAGCTCATGTACGGAATCGACGGCCGGGCCGAACTCACTGAGGAGACGCTCGACCACCTGGAGGGCTACCGCGGCTCGCGGCCGGTGCGGATCGGCAACGGTGCGTACCGGCAGCTGCAGCTGGACATCTACGGCGAGCTGATGGACGCGGTCTACCTCCACAACAAGTACGTCGAGCCCGTCGGCTACGACGGCTGGGTGCGCCTGCGGCGGCTGGTAGACTGGGTGTGCGACAACTGGAAGCGAGAGGACGAGGGCATCTGGGAGGTGCGCGGCGGCCGGCGGCACTTCGTCTACTCGAAGCTCATGTCCTGGGTGGCCCTGGACCGCAGCCTCCGGCTGGCCGACAAGCGCTCCTTCCCGGCGGCCCGGGCGCGCTGGCTGAAGGTCCGGGACGAGATCTACGAGGAAGTCATGGCCCAGGGCTGGGACCCACGCCGCCAGGTGTTCGTCCAGGCCTACGGCTCGGATGCCCTGGACGCGTCGAGCCTGCTGATGCCGCTGGTATTCTTCATGGCCCCGAATGACCCGCGCATGCTCACGACCCTGGACGCGATTCGAAGGCCCCTGGCCGCGGGTGGCCTGGCCGCCGACGGTCTGGTCTACCGCTACAATCCCGCAGCCGCCCCGGACGGCCTGCCGGGCCGCGAGGGGACCTTCAACATGTGTTCCTTCTGGCTGGTCGAGGCACTCACCCGCGCCGGGCGCACCGACCCGGCGCGGCTGGAAGACGCGAGGCTGCTCTTCGAGCAAATGCTTGGATACGCCAACCACCTCGGCCTGTTTGCCGAGCAGACCGGCAACAGTGGCGAGGCCTTGGGCAACTATCCGCAGGCGTTCACCCACCTGGCCTTGATCAGTGCCGCCTTCAACCTCGACCGGGCGCTGGGGCGCGGTGAGTCCGCGCTGATCCGCCCAGGAGGACAGAAATGCGAATGCTCCGGCTAGTGGACAGCGCTTCACGAAGCTGTTGGGTGCCGGTGCCGCTCCGAGTGGTCATCAGCTTCGGCTTCATGGCGCACGGCTGGGCCAAGCTCAGCCGGGGGCCGTCGGGGTTCGCCAAGCTGCTCGCTCAGGTCGGCGCACCGCTACCGGAGGCAACGGCCTGGGCCTCCACGTTCGTCGAGCTTCTCGGCGGCCTGGCGATCTTCCTTACCGTTCGCTTAACACGGGAAGGGGTTCAGCACAATGCTGAATGAGGCGGTGGAACAGGTCGGCAGGCAAGTCCCACAAGGCCAACACTCTCTCTTGCAGAGGGGTCAAGGGCGTGAGGGGGATGCTCACCTCCCCCGCCCCCTCCACCACACTCAGGCTGATCCCCTGGAACACTTTCAACAGCATCTCCGCGCTGGGTCGCCGCGCCTGCCTTCCCGGCTGACCGGGGTAGACCCCCGTCAGCGTCTGCCCGCTGTCTTGCAGCTTCTTCCTGACCTGCCACTCCAGCAGGGTCAGCAGACGTATGGCCAGGCTCAGCAGCAGCACCCGTCCCTGCATCCGGCTCTCGTCCTGCAGGTACATCGGCGTCAGCGACAGCGACCGGCCCTTCCGCCGCGACCAGTCGTCCTCGAGCCGGTATTGACCTCGATAGCCCCACACCACCGCCGTCAAGGTCATCTCCCGGTGGTTGGTCGCGTAGACCTGCCAGCCCATCTCGCGTTTGGCTTGCTCGATGGCTCCTTCCCGCCGCGCCACTTCCACTTGAGGGTCTTGCTCCTGCACGGTTTGCTCCGGGCGGTCGCCGTAGCAACGGAGACGCCGCTCCCGGGTGGTTGTCTCCACCCGAGCCTCCCGCAAGCCTTCCCCGCGCGGCTGCTTGAGGATCGCCTGGGCGGCCGCGTGCAACTCCTCCGCACCCAGGCGTTTCTTGCCCTGCTTGCGTGCGTTGAGCTGCTCCCGTGGCTCCGCGGCCTGTTGCACGCGTTTGTCCCGCCGCGGCTGCGGGCCGGTGGCGAAGGCGACCGACCGCACCAGCCAGCGCCGCTCCGTCCACTGCAACAGACGCCCGTTGACTTCCGCCTGCACGACCACCTCGACGGAAAAGCCCTCGGCGACCAGTTCGGGTGGTTGCTCGGGCATCGCCTGGGGACGATACACCGGCTGCAGCGGTTGCTGGCTGGTCCAGACCGGCTGCAACAAGGCCCGCCGCTCCTCGTGGGACAGTTGCTTCTCCGACAACGGACAGAGATCGTAGTCCTGGGTGCTGGCCACGTAGGCGCGGGTGGCCCACGCCGCCCTCTTGCAGTCGCCCACGTAGGTCTTGCCGCCCGCGCCGAAGGAGCGTTGCACCTTCGGGATCTCGGGGATATACCACGGGTCGTCCACGCTGTTGCCCGCGACAGCCAACGTGCTCACCGGCAGTCCGAGCGGATCGAGGGCCGCCGCCGCGATCTTCAACTGGGGCAGGTCGTCGCGGTCCTTGCTGTGGCCGAACTGCAACAGGCCGTGCTCCGAGAGGACCTCGGCATAGGAGGACGCCGTGGTGGTGTCGATGCGGAACAGGGAAGGGGCGAGGGCGTAGACGCGGACGGTGGGGCCGTTGAGGTCAGCCTCGAAGGCTTGCCAAGGAGTGGGCTGGGCGAGGGCGTCGAGGACGTCGGCGAGGCGGTCGTCATGGAAGTCCAAAGGCCGCAGGGACTTCCCCAGGCAGGCCTGAAGGGTGAGCAAGTGCTCTTCGACCCAGGGAAGGAGGTGGTAGAGGCGGTGGTCGCCCTGGCAGGTGAGCAAGACGAGCCAGACACAGACGACCTCGCCGAAGGAGCGCTCCCCCTTCCAGAGATGGTGCGTCGGGAAGTGGCGGTCGAGGAACTCGGCCACCTGCAAGCGTTGCAAGGAAGCGAACAGAACGGGAATGTCGTCCACCCGTTCGACGCGGAGCACACAAGGCGTTGCAGTGTTCATGGACTCAGTGGTAAGCCTCTCTCGCCTTTCTGAAAAGTGCCTCTTTCGTTAAGCGAACGGGAAGTTCCGGCTTTCCTGTGGGTAAAACTTGGTGTACAAATAGCCAAAAGGAGGGTCATTTCCATGCGCGATGTTGATCTCTTCTCAAGGCTCTTGTGTCTGGAACAGCCTTGGAGGGTGGGGCACGTCTCTCTCGATGCGAAGGAACGAAAGATCGACGTTTGGCTCGCGCATCGACGCAACGCTGTCTTCACATGTCCAGAGTGTGCGATCCGTTCACCGATCTACGATCATCTCCCCTCAAGGAGTTGGAGACACCTCGATCACGACAACTGCCTGACCTGGCTGCACGCCCGACCCCCTCGGGTTGCCTGCCGGGATCACGGTATCCGACAGGTCCGTGTCCCCTGGGAGTTGCCCGGCTCTCGATTCACTCTCCCCTTCGAAAGGCACGCGATCGACGTGCTCTCGAGGCCGACGTCCTCGGCACCACCCGCCTGCTTCGGGTCAGTTGGGACGAGGCCTGGAACGTCATGGAGCGTGCCGTCGCGCGGGCCTGCTCTCCAAGGCGAAGCGTGTGATCGCGCACCTTGGTGTGGACGAGAAGGCGGTAGCCAGGCGACACCGTTATGTCACACTGGTCGGCGACCTGGATCGGTCGACCGTGGAGTACATCGCGGACGACCGCAAGAAAACCAGCCTGGATGCCTACTATATGTCCCTCTCCGAGGAGCAGTTGGCGGGCATCGAGGGGGTGGCCATGGACATGTGGGAACCGTTCGTCTCGTCGACGGTGGCCCATGTTCCCGACGGGCGGTCGAAGATCGTTTTCGACCGATTTCATATGGGTGCAGACCGTTTGGCTGCAAGTCTATGGTTCTCATGCTGCCTCAGGGAGTTGGATGGGCTTCTTGCTCCGGATCTGAACCACCTGTCCAAGCTCAAGTTCTTGGTTGCGCCGCTCCTGGCTCCATCTCATGAAGGCCTCCCAGTCACCGTTGACCTCGATGCACCTCAGCAGTAACACCGCCTCGGCCCGCTCCTCGATCCACCTCATCCCACTGTTATCCAACCTCTCGCCGACGACGTACCGCGCCGCCTTCCACCACACCCGTGGCGATCACCAGGTCCTCCCTCCGCAACCGGCCATAGTCCATCAGCTTCACACGGGCCTCCAGGTAGCCGATGACCTTTTTCAGGACCGCTCGTTTCTCCTTCGTCCCGGGGCCGCGCGGGCTGATCCTCCTCAGCTCCTGTTCCAACCGTCGCAGTAACGCCCGCACATGCCCTTTGTAGAGTAGCTCTTCCAACTCCTCGACCCAGCACGTCAACTCGGCATCCCCTCGCGGTGGAAGAGCCGACCCACCTCCCAGAGCTTCTCCTGCGCATGCCGGATGTCCAGCGTCAGGATCGCGCCGCGGAACAGCCGCCGGAGACGTTGCTCCAGGCACGTCTCGCCATCGACCACGACCTGCACCGTCTTGGCGGTCCCGGGGGGGAAGCCGCGGCGCGTCGCCTGCGCCGCGCCACTCCAGCGCCGAGCGCCGCGAGCCGAAGGTCCCGAACACCTTCTTGTTGAGCGGGCCGTGCAGCCGACCCTCCTCACCTCGCCGCAGCGTATACATCACCACCAAGGTGACGCTCCGACCGTTCTTGCTCTTGTCCCCCTTCTTCCGTCGCTTCTTCCGACCCCGACGCGATCGTTTCGCCCGTCCCCGATGCCGCTGACACCGACAGCCCGGTCGGTGATGGGCCCGCGGGCCACGGCGCCGGTCCAGTTCCTGCGGTGTGGCCGTGGGAGCCGCCTTGCCGTCGATCTCAATGACCAGGACCTCCCCCTCTTGCTCGGGCAGGGGACCTTCGCTCAGGTAGACATAAGCGGGCCGGGCCAGTCCCAGGACCCACTCCTCGATCGCCGAACCCGGCGGCGCCGCCCCCAGGAACATCCCTCCGAGCTCGCTGGCGACCCGGAAGCTCATCCGGGTGGCCAAGCGGCAGAACCAGCCGATCACCAGGGGGCTGAAGGCGTCGCGCGTCAGGCCCAGGGCCACGTCCAGGGGATGCGCGCCGGGCCCACCGCCCTGCCGCGGCACGAGGAACGCCCGGACATAGGTGACCGGCCCGCAACAGGTCTTGAGGGTCCGTTCGGCGGCGGGGTCCGCCACGCGATAGCCGCGGGCCTTCCAGGCGGCGGGGTCGAGCCGATCATGGCGTGCCCGGAGGAAGAGCTGGATCAGCAAGCATCCCAGCGACCGCAGGAGCCCCAGCAGGGCCGTCTCGAAGTCGAGGAAAGAGGCGGGCCCATGGTCATTCAAGCAGTACGCGATGATCGCGTCGAGCCGCTCGTGGATCTGGCATTGCAGATCCTCGACCGTCGGTGGACAGCCCGCGACGGGGGGATTACTCTGAGGATCGCTCATGGGGACCGACTCCTGACCGTTCCCGTTTGGGACATGTTCAGCGGCCAGGATAAGTCCCCTGAGCCTCACATTTCAGCGCCTGACGGCGAATAATGGCCCATCGAATGCACCACCGGGCAGGGCACGATCTCTGGGACAGGTGCTTTCTCGCATCAGTTCAAGGGCTTACGATCACACGGGCGTTGCAGCCAAACGGGTTGCACCCATTTCATATCATGAAGCATATGACGGACGCGGTCGATCGGGTGCGCCGGAGTGAGCACCGCCGGTTGCACGCGGAGGGGGATGATACGCTGAAGGGGACGAAATATGTATGGTTGACCTCGGAGGAGAACCTGAGGGAGTCGGGCGCGGAGCGGCTCGCGGGCCTTCGTGCTCTGAGGCTTCAGACCGGTCGTGCCTGGGCGATCAAGGAGGAGTTGCGCGACCTCTGGGAGTACCGCCGCAAGGGGTGGGCGTTGCGGCACTGGAAGCACTGGTACTTTTGGGCGACACATTCGCGGTTGAAGCCGGTGGTGGAGGTGGCGCGGATGATCCACGGGCACCTGGACAATGTGTTGACGTATTTCGATCATCGGATCACGAACGCCACGAGTGAGGGGCTCAATTCAAAGATCCAAACGATTAAAAAAACGCCTATGGTTTTCGCAACCGGGAGCATCTGAAGACGGCGATTTTCTTTCACTGTGGGGGGCTGGAACTTTACCCACCGCAGGGCTCAAAAAGCACTGATTTCCAGGCGGATCTCGTAGATTCGATACGCCTGTTCAGGTAAATCTACCCACAGGAAAGCCGGAAGAACCCTACTTTTAGGCAGCCAACGTACTTGCAAATCGCATCTTGAAATCCTAAAATTTATATGCGTCAATAGGCGAGGCCACCACCGGTGATCCCCCGGCGGTGGCCTCTGAACCGCCCCTCAGGCATGTGAGGTTCGATCTATGGGTAATAATACCTGGAGTTTTGCAAACAGTGACCTCACAGCCTGGAAGCAGGCAAAATGGGCGTAGTTGACCCTCATCCGCGATGGCGCTGTTGGAGTGCGGAGTATCTGATCATGCCAGGAATTATCGAATTCACACCGCGCAATCGATCCCGCGTGGCTGCGCACCAGGGCTGACGATCTCACGACAGCCCCAACTGGGCGACCACATGGTCAGAGGGACGCCCCCAAGTGGTCACCTGCTCGATCGCCCACGAGAGCGTCGTCCGCAGGGTCTCCTTCTCCATCGCCCGACAGGCCTCGCCGATGGTCATCAGCCTCTGGAACGCCCCTTCCTTCGCACGGCCCTGCTGCAACTCGCTCAGGAGCAGACTGTACGCCAGCATGACCAGGTCCATGTGCCGGGTGTGGCCCTGGAAGTCACGCAGCTGACAATCACCCAATCCCAGTTGCTGCTTGCCGTCCCGAGGAAACGTCTCCGTGCCCGTCCCACGATGCCCAGACACCCGGACGCCTCGGCCCACCTCCCAGGTGGTCCGGTTGGTGACCAGGATCTTGACCGGTTCGGGGTCGTGGCGATCCCGCCACAGGACCATGATCCGGACCTTGTGCTTCACGTCGGGGATCTCCAACGTCACCGTAAAATACCACTGCCGCCGATCGCCGATCCGCAACTCCTTCCGGTCCGCCGCCGGGATCGAGGCGGCCAGGTGATCCACCTTGAGGATCCGGCCTTGCCATTGCACCTTGCGATTGCTCTTGAGGTCACCGACCTAGGCCCGGGGCTGGCCGAAGTGATCGGTCTTGCCGTGGATGTGGTTGAGGATCTCGGCGTTGGTGAAATCGCTGTCCCTGGTGAAGTCGCCGGGGATCCGTCGCTGACACACCCAGTCGATCAGGTCGCAGCACAACTTGGTATGGTTGCGGAACGGCTCCTTCATCGCCGCGCAGATCTCCTGCTTGCGGAAGAGTCGGAACTCCAGGGGGTAGTGCTGGCCGCTGGTGCAGACGTAGTTGACGAAGAGGGAGTCCTGGGCGATCTTGTTCCGCTCCTCGGCGTGGTCCCAGTACCAGCCGGCGTCGGGGATCAAGAACCCGTCGCGGTCGATGAGGGTGTTGTCGATGGGGATGACGCCCTGGTCGCTGTAGCGGGTCGTGGGATCCTCCTGGAGCAGCTCCAGTCGTCGCTCATTGAGGCTCTCGGCGTTCCAGGCGACCTCGGTGAGGAAGCGGTTGAGGCAGGACTGGTCGGTGGTGTGGGCGAACGCCTCAGGGATGCCGAGGACGGTCTTGCGCTGGGCGACGAAGAGGCCGGTGAGATACTCGGCGAAAGGGCGGCGCTGGCAGTCGTTGGCGAAGAAGTCGCCGTATCGGGCCACGGCGTCGCGGACCACGGTGGGGAATTCGACAATCCCTGGCATGATCAGATACTCCGCGCTCCAACAGCGCCCGAGGAAATTCGGGTCGGAATGCGCCGATTTTACCTATTTTGACGCGGTCGAAACACTGTTTGCAAAACTCCAGTAATACCCAGAATGAGTCCCCCGGCGACAGTTCAAGCCAACCACCCCCACCCACAGCCCTGCCCCGTTTCGCTTGGCCCCGCCCAGGAGTTGATCCTGAGGCCCCCCGACTCCCATTTGATCAGTATCTCAGGTTGATCGCACTCCAAGCCGAGATCGACTATCCTTGCGGCCCAGATACTGATCCGGGTGCCTCGCTTGGGGCTCTGATCAGTACCTATTTGCTTGCGATCGCAGAGCAAAGCGTGGCCTTGGGTAGTTGGGATCCAGCCTCTTTCCTCGAGCGGTCCCAAGCTGAGGCCGATCGGGCCGCAGCGTACCTGCAAGCCCTGCTGCACGCGGCTGAGCAACCTGGCACTTGGGTGCTCATTCAGCCCGACCCGGAGGATTCTGATGCCACCGGTGGTTGGGGTGGCCACGAGAGTCAACCGAACATTGATTAGGGCCTGTAAAATAATAATCGTTACAAAGGACGCACCCCGTGTTATGCTGACAGTATGAGCAAAGAGGAAGAACTTGAGCAGAAATACGCTTCTCTGTTCCCCCACCTGAATGAGCGACAGCAACACCTTGTCGCTGCCGTCGATGCCGAACAGTTGGGGCGAGGAGGTATTGCACTCGTCTCCCGTGTGACGGGATTCTCTCGCCCGACCGTCTATCGTGCCATTCAGGATCTTCATCAACCACCCCTCCCCGTCGAGCGAGTACGGCACTCCGGAGCCGGACGGAAGAGGTTGGTCCAGCACGACCCTCAATTGATCCCAGCGTTGGAGGCGTTGATTGATCCTGAGACCCGGGGCGATCCCATGTCGCCGTTACGTTGGACCTGTAAGAGTACCCGCCAGTTAGCCCACCTCCTGACAGCAAGGGGACACTCGGTCAGCCATATGCAGGTCGCCCAATTGTTATATGCTTTACACTACAGTTTGCAGGGGAATGCCAAGACTAAAGAAGGGAAACAACACCCCGATCGGGATCCTCAGTTTCGCTACATCCAACGCCAGAGCGAGTCATTCTTGGGCCGAGGTTGGCCCGTCATCTCGGTCGATACCAAGAAGAAAGAACTGGTCGGAAACCACGCAAATTCCGGGCAAGAATGGCAACTGGAAGGACAACCTGTGCCGGTCGATGTCCATGATTTCCCCGATCCGGAGATTCCCAAGGCCGTGCCTCGTGGGGTCTACGATCAACAGCACAACTTGGGGTGGGTGACCGTGGGTTGTTCGCATGACACAGCCCGTTTTGCCGTGGAGAGCATCCGCCGTTGGTGGCGAGAGATGGGGGGACCACTCTATCCCCAGGCGAAGGGGGTCTTGATTTGTGCCGACAGCGGGGGCAGCAATGGCTATCGCCTTCGGCTCTGGAAAGTGGAGTTGCAACGGTGGGCCAATGAGACGGGACTGGATATAACCGTTTGTCATTATCCACCGGGGACCAGCAAGTGGAACAAGATCGAGCATCGGTTGTTCTCACACATCACCATGAATTGGCGGGGTCGGCCCCTGGTCAGTTACGAGATCATTGTCAACCTGATCGGAGCGACCACAACGGAGAAGGGTTTGCGTGTACGGGCGGCCCTTGACACGGAGAGTTATCCCACCAAGGTGAAGGTCAAAGATGAGGACCTGGCAAGCGTGGACCTGCACCCTCATCACTTTCACGGGGAGTGGAACTATACGATCAAGCATCAGACAGCTACAGTGTAACGCTTATTATTTTACGGGCCCTTACCCGGATGAGGATGGCCCAATTCGGGGATGGCTGTCGCGCGACAGCCAAGACAAAACCTTCCTCAATTGACCAGGTCTACCTGGTCAGTAGTTAGGTAGTCAACCTGTCGGACCCAGACCCTTGTCCAAGGGTCTGGGCCACGATCCAACCCACACACCCAAGAACAAGGTGACGAGACGATGGCTACATCAATGATTTTAGAACTGCTCATGTCTTCCTGTGCCTTTGCAAGGTCCAGCACATCGGACCAGCGAAATCGGCTGGTAGAGTATTATCGGGACTGGTTCGCCGGCGATTACAAGGTCCACACGATCGACAATATGGGCCCGTAAAATAATAAGCGTTACACTGTAGCTGTCTGATGCTTGATCGTATAGTTCCACTCCCCGTGAAAGTGATGAGGGTGCAGGTCCACGCTTGCCAGGTCCTCATCTTTGACCTTCACCTTGGTGGGATAACTCTCCGTGTCAAGGGCCGCCCGTACACGCAAACCCTTCTCCGTTGTGGTCGCTCCGATCAGGTTGACAATGATCTCGTAACTGACCAGGGGCCGACCCCGCCAATTCATGGTGATGTGTGAGAACAACCGATGCTCGATCTTGTTCCACTTGCTGGTCCCCGGTGGATAATGACAAACGGTTATATCCAGTCCCGTCTCATTGGCCCACCGTTGCAACTCCACTTTCCAGAGCCGAAGGCGATAGCCATTGCTGCCCCCGCTGTCGGCACAAATCAAGACCCCCTTCGCCTGGGGATAGAGTGGTCCCCCCATCTCTCGCCACCAACGGCGGATGCTCTCCACGGCAAAACGGGCTGTGTCATGCGAACAACCCACGGTCACCCACCCCAAGTTGTGCTGTTGATCGTAGACCCCACGAGGCACGGCCTTGGGAATCTCCGGATCGGGGAAATCATGGACATCGACCGGCACAGGTTGTCCTTCCAGTTGCCATTCTTGCCCGGAATTTGCGTGGTTTCCGACCAGTTCTTTCTTCTTGGTATCGACCGAGATGACGGGCCAACCTCGGCCCAAGAATGACTCGCTCTGGCGTTGGATGTAGCGAAACTGAGGATCCCGATCGGGGTGTTGTTTCCCTTCTTTAGTCTTGGCATTCCCCTGCAAACTGTAGTGTAAAGCATATAACAATTGGGCGACCTGCATATGGCTGACCGAGTGTCCCCTTGCTGTCAGGAGGTGGGCTAACTGGCGGGTACTCTTACAGGTCCAACGTAACGGCGACATGGGATCGCCCCGGGTCTCAGGATCAATCAACGCCTCCAACGCTGGGATCAATTGAGGGTCGTGCTGGACCAACCTCTTCCGTCCGGCTCCGGAGTGCCGTACTCGCTCGACGGGGAGGGGTGGTTGATGAAGATCCTGAATGGCACGAGAGACGGTCGGGCGAGAGAATCCCGTCACACGGGAGACGAGTGCAATACCTCCTCGCCCCAACTGTTCGGCATCGACGGCAGCGACAAGGTGTTGCTGTCGCTCATTCAGGTGGGGGAACAGAGAAGCGTATTTCTGCTCAAGTTCTTCCTCTTTGCTCATACTGTCAGCATAACACGGGGTGCGTCCTTTGTAACGATTATTATTTTACAGGCCCTATACGTGCGACCCAGAGATTGAGCGTGCACGCGAAGGCGATGAACGCCCCGGTTGGTACGGTCCTGCTGGTGATACTGGAGGAAGCGTCAGGACTGGGTGCTACGCAGCCGGTCAGTGCGCTCGCATCTGGATGCGAGCATCCAGGGAGTACTGACACGCATGTGTCGGGGAGGGGTCTGCTGGACGTGGAGGCTGGTCCGGTTGCCCATCAGGGCGAGGATGTCCCGGCAGTGACTGATATGGTGGTTACAGTTGGGGGTACCACCCCCGAGCCTATGGCCGATACCCCCACGCTCCCTGCCCCGAGTGGGCCCAGACCACGGTCAAAGCGTGCCAAATAGGGTCAGGTCGGAATGGCACCAGGATAACCTAACTTTCAGTCTCTTCGGAAGTTGAGCCGCGTGGCTTTGTGGGGAGCAAAGCGACCTCCTCGGTTGGTCACCTGGCGGTTGAGACCCGCACGCCAGGCACCACACCAAGGAGGTCCCTGTGGCTCAGTCTACCGCCTCATCGCCGCGCGACCAATTCCATGACTTCCGAGACCAGTTCGTCCAGCAGAAGGGGCTCCCCTTCCTCAGGGTTCTCTCGCGGGCCTTCGTCGAGACCGCTTGCCGTCACGTCAACCATCGGTGGCGTCAGCGGATCTACACCCCCTGGATCACCCTGAGCATCTTCCTCTCCCAGGTCCTCTCCGATGACCCCTCCTGCGACGACGCCGTCGATCGGTTCCAGAAGTTCCGCTACGATCCGGAACTCCCCCCGGTCACCCCCAAGACCAGCAGCTCCTGCGAAGCCCGGCAACGCCTGCCCGAGAGGGTCTTCTGGGATCTCGTCCGCACGACCGGGCAATCGATCCATCAAAAGGCGAACGACTCATGGCTCTTTCAGGGGCGACCGGTCAAGATCATCGACGGCTCCACCGTGATCATGCCGGACACGCCAGAGAACCAGGCGGCATACCCCCCAGTGGACACCCAAAAGCCCGGCCTGGGGTTTCCGATCGCGCGGCTCCTCGTGCTGTTCAGCCTCGCCGTGGGCACGGTGCTCGAAGCCGCGCTGGGGCCGTGCCAGGGCAAGCCGACCAGGGAACTGGCCTTGCTCCGCACGGTCATCGCCCAGTTCCAGCCCGGTGACATTGTCCTGGCCGACCGGTTCTTCTGTTCGGACTGGGTGATTGCGGCCTTGCAGGCACGCGGCGTCGACGTGGTGGTGCGACTGCACCAGCGCCGCACGGCCGACTTCCGGCGCGGGCGTCGCCTGGGCCGAGAGGACCACATCGTCAGCTGGACCAAACCGCCACAGGTCCCCGCCTGGAGGAGCCGCGCCGCGTACGACGCGAGGCCCGCCCAGTTGACGATCCGGGAACTCCGCGTCCGGGTCCAAGACAAGACCAAGCGGGTCCGCAACCTGGTAATCGTGACGCCCCTCCTGGAAGCGAAGACATCCCAAGCCAAGGAGTTGGGGGGGCGGTTCCGTCAGAGGTGGTACGCGGAACTGGACCTGCGTTCGTGGAAGACGGACATGCGGATGGAGCTGCTTTCGACCAAGAGCCCGGAGATGGTCCGCAAGGAGGTGGCGACCCACCTGCTGGCGTACAACCTGATCCGGGGGATCATGGCCGCGGCGGCGCGGGCCGCGGAAGTGAAGCCGCGGCGGCTCAGCTTCCAGGGGTCATTGCACACAGTCCGCGCGTTTGAGGAAGTCCCTCTGTACGACCCGGCGTGGCTCGTCGCGGACCTGCCGCGTCTGTTATCGTTGATCGGCAAGAAGCGTGTGGGGGACCGCCCGGACCGCTCTGAGCCACGGGCCGTGAAGCGACGCCCGAAGCCTCACCCGCTGCTGCGGATGCCGCGTGCGAAGGCCAAACGCCTGATCAAACGAGGGATAATGCCCTATAGTAAAGCCTAGTGTCGTTGCTCACAAAACTTGCAATGAATTCGGGGTATGTTTGGCGAACCACTGACGCATCTTCTGATTGGTCCAGGTCCACTCAAAAGGGTGGGCATAGCGATGGTTGTATTCTGGCCATGAAGCCAAGACATGGGTCTTGAACTCTTCCTGGCTCTTCCAAGACACACGCTTCAGGTAATAATGTTTGAAGGAATGAATTAGGATTTCCGCCTGGTTCAGCCACGACGCATTAGCGGGCGTATATCGAGGTCTCCACCAACCCTGACTCCCGGCAACGTACCGCTGTGTACCGGCCGCTATGTGGCTTGACCCTCCCTCCTGGATCAGGAAGACCCCTCGTAACTCCTTGTGCTGCCGGTGAAACAACTCCAACTCGGGGAGATAGTGTTCCGCATCATTGTGCGCCAGGAATGCCAACTCCATCAGCCCGCTATGCACGACCAGGAACACCAACATGTTCACTGTCCCGTGCCGGGTGTAGTCGAACTCCTGTTGCTCGATTGACCCGGGGATCGCTCGGCGGATCGGGACACGCTCCAGAACCTGGAAGGTCGGGATCTCATCGACACACACCACCCAGATGCCTTGTTCCGCAAGCCGAGCCGCATTGGCATAACACCAAAGGACTTGCTCCGCTCTCTGCTTGAACCTGGTGTGCAGCCGAGTCGTCTTCCAATAGCGAGTCCGATGGGGTTGCAAATCGACGTCATGCAAAATGCGGCGAACGGTTGCCGGGCTGATGGCAGAGATGATCTTGTCTTCCATCGCTTGGTTGGCCAGATCCTCGCTGGACCAGTGCGTGCTATGCAGTCCCTTGGCAATCGGTTCCAAACAGGCGAGTTCAACGATTTGTGCCCGTTGCACGGGGGAAATCTGTTGCGGACGGCCCGACGTGCCTTGCCGACCGTCGGTGAGCAAGCTCGCCAGGCCATTCCGGCGATACCGTTCACATACACGCCAAACCGTGGATTCATCACATTCCAGCCGGGCGGCGACAGAACATTGACGTTCCCCGGCAGCGATAGCCAAAACGATCTTGGCTCGTTGTACCTGAAACCAAGGCAGGGAACCGCTGTGAGCGGCGGCATGCAGAGCCTCCTGATCCCGCCGAGCAATGGTCAGTTTCTCTGGTCTGCGTCCACGCATGAGGCAACCTCCCATGCTGCCAAGGGGCTAACCAGCAGCATAGCAGGCACCTCGAATTCATTGCAAGTTTTGCGAGCGGAAACACTAGCCTCAACTACGAATGGCAATCGCCGCAAGTTGTCCAAATGACAGGCTTTAAGTTATCCTGGTGCCATTCGGGTCAGGTCGGGTTTGCCGCCGCGGGGCCCTAGAAATATAGAGCCCCGGGCGTGTTTCTACCCCTGTCGGAATGGGTAGACACTAATCGTCATCGGCAGCGCGGGTAGGCTGATCGGCGCACCGGTAGAGTCTGAAAAGCCGCGCTATTTTCCTTGATAATTCAGACAGGTTGGTTTTATCTATGCAATCAGAAGTATCTCCCCCCGTGGAACGGGCTTCCTGCTTGCCGCGAGGCCGGTGTGGGGGACCAGCGGCCGCCACCCAGCGGTGGCGCTTTCGACGCCAACCGCGATCACTTTGGCAACCGGGATCCGCAACGGAAGGAACGAGCGATGAGATTATTCAAGGACTTTACCGGGATTGGCCACCGCCTGACGGCCGCGAATTCATCGGACAGCCGCCATCCAAGGCGGCGGCGGTGCGCTCTCGGGCTGGAGCAGCTGGAGGACCGGGTGGCGCTCTCGACCTTTCTGGTGACAACCACGGGCGACCAGTTGAACCCGGACGGCTCGCCAGTGAACGGTTCGCTGCGGTGGACGATTGTGCAGTCCAACAGGACGCCCGGTCCCAACGAGATCGACTTCACCCCCGGACTGAGAGGGACGATCGCGCTGACCAACGGCCAGCTGAGGATCATGAATAACGACGTGAAGATCGTGGGGCCGGGTGCGGACCGGCTCATCGTCAGCGGCAACAACGCCAGCCGAGTGTTCGAGATCGATTTGGTTCATACAGCGATCAGCGGTCTGACCATTACCGGCGGCAACACCTTCTCTCACGGCGGTGGCATCGACAACGAAAGCGGAACGGTGACGTTCGTCGCCTGCACGATCAGCGGCAACTCCGCCGATTTCGGCGGCGGCCTCACTAACCGCGGCACGATGACGATCACCGCCTGCACGATCAGCGGCAACCGCGGCGAGCTCGGTATCGGCGGTATCGACAACGAAGGCGGCACGATGACGATCGCCGCCTGCACGATCAAAGGCAACACCGCCCTTTCCGGCGGCGACGGTCTCACCAACCGCTCCGGCGGCACGATGACGATCACCGCCAGCACGATCAGCGGCAACCAGACCGATTCCAGCGGCGGCGGCATCTCCAACGGGACTGGCAGCACCGGCGGCACGATGACGATCACCGCCTGCACGATCAGCGGCAACTCCGGCTTCAGCGGTGCTGGCGGCGGCCTCGTCAACCTTGGCACAGTGACGATCATCGCCAGCACGATCAGCGGCAACTCCGACTCAGACGGCGGTGGCCTGGGCAACACATTCGGCAAGATGACGATCATCGTCAGCACGATCAGCAACAACTCCGCCGACGACAATGGCGGCGGTCTCAGAAACCTGGACGGCACGGTGACGATCGCCGGCAGCACGATCAGCGGCAACACTGCTCATCACGGCGGCGGCGGCCTCTCCAACTCGGGTGGCACGGTGACGATCGCCGGCAGCACGATCAGCGGCAACCACGCCGATTTCGGCGGCGGCTCCTACAACGACAACTCCGGCACGGTGAAGATCGTCGCCAGCGCACTCAGGGACAACTCCGCCGGCCTGGACGGCGGCGGGATCTTCGACGACCGCGGCGGCCTAGTGATCATCGCCAGCACGATCCGCCACAATTCCGCCACTCGCGATGGCGGCGGCATCGCATACCGTGGCAGCGCCCCGGTCCTCGTCGCCAGCGACGTCAGCGGCAACATCGGCGGCGACATCGTGGCCGTGACGTGAGGTTCACCACCCCGCGCGATCGACCGGCGCAACTGGCTCCTGACCGCCGCCCTGTTCCTGATGCTCCGACGGTCGCCCACGTGGCGCCTTTGGGGTCCGACAATCATTGGAACGGAAACTTGGTATAAAGCTCAACCCGTTGCCAAATAGAGCCTTACAACGATCATGACGTGCCTGTTCTTTGCTCGGACGCCTTGGGGCGGTTCCTGTGACAATATTGAGGTTATCACAAGAGCCTCACAAGAATCCCAGACCCCAACCGCGGCGTTCTCCAGACGAATTGAAGCGACTTGAGACTCTGACTAGACTTTCGGACGTTTTACAGGAGTCGTAGACGGTACAAAGAGAGCGGACGAGACTCCGCGCTGATCTCCACCAACAGAGGAGGGGTTCCAAGTCGTTTCGCTCTTGAAAGATAGGGCCTGCATCCCGGTGAATGAGGGTGTTGTGAGTCCCCATCACCGGAGATGCAGACCATGGGCACCGAAGCACCCACGACGATCGTTATACCGATCCACTGCGCCCCCAAGAAGGCCCCCTGCCCGACGTGCGGCAAACGGGGCCGGCGGAAACGGACCTTGAACCGGATCGTGCGGACCGTGGCCTACAAGGCCGTCGCTTTCCTGGAGATCACCTACGGCGAGTACGCCGCCGGCTGCGACTGCTGCACCACCTTCCGCAACAGCCCCGAGGGCGTCCTCCCCAAAGCCCCCTACGACAACAAGGTCCGCGACTTGGTCCGCGACCGCATCCTCGACGACGCCCTGAACGTCGAACGCGCCCTGGAGTCGATCCGCCGCGATTTCCTCCTCGACCTCTCCTCGGGGTTCGTCTCCGACGTGCTCCGCGACCGCGCCGCGGAGCTCGACATGGCCGCGCATCGGCGCACGGTCCTGGGCGCTTCGGCGGCACGCTCTGCGTCGACGAGCTGCACCTGGGCCGCTTCACGTTGCTCCTGGCCACCGATCCCCTCAGCGACCTGCCGGTCGCCTTCGCCTTGGTCGACAAGAATGACCAGGATCACATGCGGCGGTTCCTCAAGAACCTCCGGACCTGGGGCCTGATCCCACCCCTTTGAAGGTGGTTCAACAATCTCGCAACGTCTTGTAGCTTAAAATGTTGCGAGATTTCTGATAGAGATACGAATCTGGTACAAATCAGAATCTAATTTATTCGCTGTCCCGAGTTCGGGCCGTCAAGGCCGATTCGGAACGAATTCTCGCTCCAGCGACTTGATCTCGGCGCTAGTAAATGCCCCAGATTACCGCAATAACAGCGATTTATTTGCACCTCGTAGACGGGCAGCCACCTTCAAAGGGGTGGGCCTGATCCCCACCGTCGTGGTCACCGACGGCTCGAACCTGTACCCCGGCGTGCTGGAGGAGCTGTGGCCCGATGCGGACCACCAGCGGTGCGTCTTCCATGTGATCAAGGACATCAACACGCTGATCCTCGACGCCGTGCGCCGGCTGCGCAACGCGATGAAGCGGCGGGGCAAGGCTGGGCGGAAGAAGCGGCGGGGCCGCAAGGGGGCCAAGGCTAGCCCATGTTTGGGGTGGCCTGACGTAACCCCTTGCGGCGCAAGGGTCGGATTTTCAATTAGTCACTATGTTATGAAGCCACGGCCTCTGGCCGTGTGAGTGCGATTCGTAGCATCTTCTCGATCTGTAATGCGTTAAGCAAGGAGGATTTCCGACATTACCCGATGTTCCGCCATCGGTCTGCTACCCCGGCGGGCGTCACTGGCAACGGTGAGGTCCGAAGCCCGGGGGACAACGCAACCTCGATCCTCGGATCGGCCGGGAACCGCGAGCCGACACGGCGACTGCCAGCATCACGGCGGTCGGGGGCCAGCAGTCCGGGGCATGGTCAACCCAGGTGAAGTGCTGATCAAGGCCGTGACCAGAGACAAGCCTAAGATGCTGACAGGCTTGAACCAAAACGGTACGTGGTCAGGTGCAGGGGCTTCACACTCCCCTGCCGCGGATGTCGCACCACCGGCCGAGAAGCACGACCTCAACCCCGGCGATCGCGAAGGTGAACGAAGTAACTCCGTTACCGCCCCGCGAGGGAAGGCTGACTGCAAAGGAGGCTGATGAGGCGGCGGAGAAAGGATGAGGGAGGAAGCCAACGCCGCTCTGTAATGGACCGGATAGAGG
>CAWDND010000075.1:0-165688 GCA_963803395.1 uncultured Planctomycetaceae bacterium | reverse complement strand
TGTGACACATTCGTCGTCTTGCCTTCTTCAGTGGGGGTATGAATACACAGGCGTCATCCCCACGCTCCGGTCGAAGTACGAAACCCTTCAGCCCTTCCTCAATGAGAGGGTGCGACGGCTTTGGTCCGCGACCGAAGCCATGGGCTTGGGCCATGGTGGGATCGCCGCACTGGCAGAGGCGACCGGGATGTCCCGGACCACCATCAGCCACGCCATTCAAGAGATCCAGGACCAGCGTGAGTCGCCCGGAAGCACACTCCCCATCCAACGCAGTCGTAGTCCGGGGGCCGGGAGGAAACGACTCATCACCCAGGATCCGGCCCTGCTCATCACACTCGAATTGCTCGTGGACCCGACCACCCGCGGTGAGCCCATGTCGCCCCTGCGGTGGACCTGCAAGAGCACCAGGAAACTGGCCGAGCAACTTCGGCAGTATGGCTATCAGATCAGTGCGCGGACCGTGGCCCACTTGCTCCACCAACTCAACTACAGCTTGCAAGCCAACCGAAAGACGCGCGAGGGCGAGTCGCACCCTGACCGCAATACCCAATTTCAGTAGTTCCAAGATCGGCGATTGTCTCAGGAGCTTGACGTAGATGGGCGCAATTCCCCTCCGGAAAATGGTTTTGGTACACGGAACCACCACCGGAGAGAGCCATGCGCCCACCCCATCGTATTCTCGACCGCAACAAGGTCTATCGCCTCGCCGCCGAGCACCTGCAGGCCCACCTGAAGTTCAAGGATTACAAGCGCAAGACCTCGGCCCAGGTCCTCTGGTCGCTCTTACTCGCCGCCGCCGCGCGGATCACCTCGCTGTCCGACGCCTGCGGGCGACTCCGCGACGCCCCCTCCGACGAGACGGCACGCCAGGCGCTCTTGGCCACCCTGCCCGACTACGCCGAGTTGCAACGGCAGCTCAACGCCGCACTGGCCGGACACCTGCCCAAGGCGTTGCGCAAGCACCCCCAGCGGTTGGCCATCGACCTGACGTTGATCCCCTACCACGGCCGGCCGTTCCGCGACCTCGACGAGGTCTACCGCGGCCAGGCCAAGGACGGCACCAGTCACTTCCACGCCTACGCCACTGCCTACGTCGTCCGACACGGGCGGCGCTCCACCGTGGCGCTGACCGGCGTGAGGAAGGGCGAGCCGCTCAAGGACGTCATCCAACGCCTGCTGCGGCAGGCCGCCAGCGTCGGCATCCGGCCGCGTTTGCTGCTGCTCGACCGCGGTTTCTACAGCGTGGCGGTGGTCCGCTACCTCCAACAGGCGCGCCACCCATTCCTGATGCCGGTGGTCTGCCACGGCCGCTCTCCCAAGCAGCGGGGAGGCCCCAGCGGCAGCTACGTCTTCCGCACCTGGAAGAAGAGTGGCTGGTCCCACTACACCCTGACCGACGCGAAGAAGCGAACGGCGACGGTGTCGGTCTGTGTGAAGTGCCGCAACTACCGGGGCCAGTGGAAGCGGCACGGGCGGCAGGCGTTGATCTACGCCTTCTGGGGCTACCGGCCGTCGTCGCCGGAGTCGGTGTTCGCGACGTATCGCCTTCGGTTCGGGATCGAGTCGAGCTACCGGCAGATGCACGAGGGGCGGATCCGGACGACGACCCGCCGCCCGACGCTGCGGCTGTTGTACGTGGGGATCGCGCTGGTGCTTCGGAACCTCTGGGTGTGGCTGCACTACGCGATCCTCTCGAAGCCGCGGCGCGGCGGTCGGGTCATCCTGCTGGAGCGGCTGCGGTGGGAGACGCTGCTGCTCTGGCTGCTCCATGTGGTCGAGGAGGCCTTCGGGGTCGCCGACGTCACCTATACCGAAAGGGATATAGAATATGAACTTGCGTTGTAGACGATCGCAGGACTGTTCTTGGAACTACTGAATTTGAATACATCAACGCTCAAGTGGCCCAATTCCAGAAGCGGAATCAGCCCGTGGTCTCGGTGGACACCCAGAAGAAGGAGTTGATCGGGAATTTCCAGAACCCAGGTGCGGAAGGGGAGCCCGAGGGATCGCCTGAACTGGTCAATGTGTCTGATTTCAAGGATGAAGAACTGGGCCAGGGGATCCCTTACGGGGTTGATGACCAGACGACGAACCGAGGGTGGTCAGTGTCGGCATCGATCATGATACGGCCTACTTCGCCACCGAGACGTTACGTCGTTGGTGGTTGAGGATGGGAGCGAAGGACTATCCTCAAGCCACGGAACTGCTGGTGGTCGCCGATGGTGGCGGGAGCAACAGCAGTCGTGGACGGTTGTGGAAGGTTGCCGTTCAGAGACTCGCGGATCAGCTTGGCCTGACGATTTCGGTCTGCCACTTCCCACCGGGTACGAGCAAATGGAATAAGATCGAGCACCGGATGTTCTGCCAGATCACGGAGAATTGGCGGGGTGTGCCCTTGAGGAGCTTGGAGATCATGGTAAACCTGATTGGCCAAACCACCACGCGCACGGGATTACGGATCGAAGCGGAGCCGGACACCAACCACTATGAGGTTGGATTGAAGGTCAGTGATGCGGAGTTAGCGGGGGTTCAGATCACAAGAGCAGACTTTCACGGCAATTGGAATTATAAGATCTCTCCACGATCGAAATGACCAAGTTATTTTTTCGCGGCTCCTTACCGCGGCGCAGTTGTGCGCCGCCAAATCTTCAGAAGATTGTGCGTCAGGCAGATCAGTTGCCACTCGGCCGAGACCTTCTCCAGGCCTCGCAGGAGCAACTGGCGGATGCCCCGCACGACTTGATCATGCCGAAGACCGGCTCGACGATCTGCTTGCGGGCCGCGTACAGCGCCTGGCCGGGCGCCGAACGGAGCTTGGCTCGCATCTTCTCCTCGACGCTCGCTTCGGCCGCGGGCATGCCGCCGCCGCCGCGGGCACTGGGGGGGCGCGGCGGTCGCCGCCGCCGTGGCCGGGACTGGGGCTTCGTGGTGCTTCTGGCGACCGAGGGCGATGTGCGGATCGAAGCCCATCTCCTCCAACGCGCCGACCGCTTTCACGCTGAAGTCGCCCGTATCGGCGGTGTTGGGAATCGGCCTCGGTGTGCCGTCGGCCGACCTCGGCCGCTCGATCCCCGCGGCCTTGAGATTGTCCAGGGCCGCGTGCGCCATGGGCACGGCCTGTTCCTTGTCATGGGCCGCGTTGGTCGCTTCACAGGCCACGATGATCTGGTCGGCACCGTCGACCACCGCTTGAGCGTTGGACGAGTAGTCGACGCCCTTATTGCTCTGCTTCATGATCTTCGCTTCGGCATCGGTGAAGCTCATTTGCACCTTGTCCTCGGGGGTGGGGTCGATCGGGGCAGGGGCTCTGCCCCGACGCTTGCGGCCTTCGGCATCGCGCCGGGCTTGCTCGTCGTCGCGGTGGCGTTGTTCCTCGTCCGCCCGGGCTCGGGCCTGGGCTTCCAGTCGCGCCTTGGCCTCCTGGATCTTCGCCAACCGGGCCTCACGCCGCTTCAATTCCTCGGGCAGTTCATCGCCACGACGGCTGCCCAGGGCCGCGTCTTGCTCGGCGTCGAGTTGCTCGGCTTGCTTGAGCAGTTGCTCGATCTCCCCTTTGAGCCGTTCGATCTCCTTGGCCATGTATCCGGAACTCATCGCCTTGTGTCGCGAGGCGTTCGCTCCATCTTGGTCCCGTCGGTGGAGAGAGTCCCCAGCTTGACCATGCCCATCTCGCCCGCCAGCCGCAACACCTCGAGGAAGAAGGGCCGAAACGCGGCCAGGTGGATGTTGCGAAAATCGCTGATCGTGCGGAAGTCGGGCGGATCGTTGCCGACAATCGCTCGAAACGCCAGGTTCC
Source organism: uncultured Planctomycetaceae bacterium (assembly GCA_963803395.1). Taxonomy (GTDB): domain Bacteria; phylum Planctomycetota; class Planctomycetia; order Isosphaerales; family Isosphaeraceae; genus JAFANO01. The sequence continues at coordinate 161,892 of CAWDND010000075.1, read as the reverse complement.
GTTCGCAGGCCGCCGCGATCTTCCGGCTGGAGCAGACGCCCACGGAGTAGGCGTAGACCAGGAGCGTGACCATCATGGTCACATCGAACGGCGGTTGGCCGCGGAGCTCGCGGGCGTAATGGTCGTGGAAGGGAGCGAGGTCGAGCTGCGGGATGAGATCGAGGAGGAAGAACACCAGGTCGTCTTTGGGCAGCGCAGCGCGCGGCGAGATCGGCTCTTGGCTCCCCTGCTCGGCGTCCCACGGGCGGTAGTTCTTGCGTCGATCGTCCATCACCTGGCTCCTGCGCAGCGTCACCGGGCCTTCGACAAGTGCGTGGAACCAGGATTGTGCCCGAATCAACCGCGCCTTTACAGATCGACGGCTTAATCACTGCCGGGGATACTCAGACACGCTCCTAGGCGAAATTTCCGGACTCCGTATCCGAGGGACAGGTTCCCCACAATCTCGTCCCTGATCTGGCCATGGAAGTGCCCAGTGCGAGCAACACCGCCGCAGAGATGAACAGGAAGCGCCGCGAGTATTTCAAGTCGGGCGTCCGGCTGGTCTGGATCATCCAGCCCAGGGAGCGGACCGTTACAGTGTATTCTTCACCCGAACACTCCGCCGTGCTCGATGAATCAGAGATACTGGATGGCGGGGACGTGTTGCCCGGTTTCGTCCTGCCGTTGCGGGACCTGTTCGCCGAACTCGATCGACAGCGTCGCGAGTGACGAGGATTTTTCCGAGAATTCTCTCGACACGGGGACTTATTTTTGGCATCATAATGTCAGAGAACGGCGCAAGAGAGGAGCCTCCAAATGATGTACACGAGAGAAGTCACGTGCGGCGTGCCGGAATGCGGGAATTCGGCGACGCATAAGGTTGCTGCGCCGTGGAGCTTCGGTGGTTTCTCGGAGCTGAAATGCTACGGCCTCGCCTGCGACGCACATACCGGAGCCGTCTTCCGAGATGCCAAGGTTCGCAGCAAGTTCCACTCCCTTTCCCTTGAGGAGACAGAGGGCGAGATTGGGATCTACGAGTTCGAAACGGGCAAGGGGGATAAAAAGCTGGAACGGCTCGAAATTCTGGAAGGTCTTTATAGCTCTTGATCCGGGAGCCGTAGGCTTCCAGAGTGGGTCGAGGCCCAGTGGTCAGGTCGGTGCATTGATCGCAACGAAGGCCTAGCCGCTCACGTCGCACCGGGGTTCAGCAGGCGTTCAGGGCCTCGTAGGTCGTGACGTAACGGTCGAAGAGGTCATCGTAGGTCGCGGCGTAGGCGGGGTTGGGCTCGACGAGGCGTTCGATCGCGACCATCGCGCGGGCGGCTTCGTCGAAGTCGCGGTAGACGCCAGCCGCGAGGGTGGCGGCCATCGCGGCGCCGAGGGTGCACGACGACTCCGACTCGCGGGTCAGGTGGAGTGGCCGCTGCAGGATGTCGGCGTGGATCTGGAGCCAGAGTGGCGACTTCGCCCCGCCGCCGCCGAGGAAGATCCGCTCCACGTGAAGTCCGTGCGCCGCGGCGTCTGCGACGATATGGCGGGTCCCGCAGGCGGTGGCCTCGTACAGGGCGCGGAAGATATGGCCGGGGCCGTGCGACAGCGAGAGTCCGGCGATCACGCCGCGGGCGCGGGGGTTCTTGTAGGGCGAGCGGTTCCCCTGCCAGTCGTCCCGAACGACCAGGCCGTCTGCGCCCGGTGGGATGGCGGCGGCCAGCGCGTCGAGGACTTCATAGACGCTCACGCCGAGCCGGTCGGCCTCGGCCTGCTCGCGCCGGCGAAGTGGCGGCGGTACCAGTCGAGAATCGAGCCGGTGGCGGTCTGGCCCGCCTCGATCGTGGAGAGGCCCTCGACGGTCGCGTCGGGGTAGCACCCGGCCGCTCCCGAGCCGAAGACGCCGGCCCGCGATTGGGCCAGGTGGCAGGTGCTGGAGCCGACGATCACCGCGAGGTCGCCCGCGGCGGTCGCCCCCATACCGAGCATGCCGAGGTAGGCGTCGATCCCCCCTTGTGCCACTGGCGTCCCGGCGCGGAGGCCGAGGTCCTCGGCCGCCGCTCGGCTCAAGGCCGCCTCGCCCCGCCCAAGGGGGATGATTCGCTCGGGCCACCGGGCCGGGAGGTCGTCGAGCCCGACCGCCCGCATCAGGCCAAGCGGCCAGCCGCCGTCGGGTCGGGCGTAGTTCCACTTCACGGCGACGTGGTTGAGCGAAAGCGTCCAGTGCGCGGTCAGCCGGTACATCATCCAGTCGGTGCACTCGACGATCCGGTCAGCGTGCTCGTAGACCTCGGTCTCGTTCCGCTTGAGCCAGAGCGCCTTCGGGAGCATCCATTCGGGCGAGACGCGCCCCGAGACGTAGCGGAGCACGGGATCGCCGGTGGCGCTGATCTCGTCGGCCTCGCGATACGCGCGCTGATCCATCCAGAGCAGAGCCGCGCGGAGCGGCCGGCCCAAGTCGTCGCAGGGCACGACGGTGCAGGCGGTGCAGCCGAGCCCGATCCCCGCGACCTGCTCGGGCGCGGCCCCCGATCGGCCCAGCGCCTGGCGGACCGCGATGCTGGCCGCTGCCCACCATTGGCCCGGGTCCTGCTCGGCCCAGGTCGGCCGTGGATGGGTCGTCTCGATGGGCGCGATCCCGAAGGCCGCCGTCCGGCCGTGACGATCGACCAGCGCGGCCCGGAGACTTTGCGTGCCCACGTCGAGACCCAGGAAATACGGCGGATCGGACAAGGATTGAGCCCCCATCAAAACGCCCTCCGGCTGTCCAACAAGAAGGTCACCGGGCCGTCGTTGACCAGCTCCACCTTCATCATGGCGCGGAAGACGCCGGTGGCAACCTCCAGGCCGGTCGTGGCGAGGCGGTCGGCGAATCGGCGGTAGAGCCGTTCGGCCTCGCCCGGCTCGGCGGCCTCGGTGAAGCTGGGGCGCCGGCCTGTCCGGCAGTCGCCGAGCAGGGTGAACTGGCTGACGATCAGCACGCTCCCTCCGGCCTCGGCCACGCTCCGGTTCATCTTGCCCTGATCATCCTCGAATGCCCGGAGGTTTGCCACCTTCTCGACGAGCCGATCGGCGTCGTCGTCCGTGTCTCCCCGGGCCACCCCCAGGAGCACGAGCCACCCTCGGCCAATGCTGCCGACCACGCCACCTTCGACCGTGACCGAGGCGCGAGTGACCCGCTGCAAGACCGCGCGCATCCGCAATCACTCCACGAAACGAGCGGCGCTGTCCGCGCCGTGCCCGGCCGGAGGGGCCGGGGTCGTACCCCCCATCTTGAGCCCGGCCCGGCGCCAGAGGAAGAGATGGGTGGCCGATTCTGCGTCGGGATGGTAGATTCCGTACCAATGAGCGGGTCCTGGCAAGGCTGAGAAAGGGCGACCCGTCCGTTTCGGGATGCGCGGGAGGCGCTCGGGATCGTGTCGAGACAAGTTCGGCTCCGGGTCGGGGTGATCGGTCTGGGCCGGCTCTGGGAAGCTCGGCACAAGCCCTCCCTGGCGCGGTTGCGCGATCAATTCCAGGTGACGGCCGTCACCGACCAGGTCTTGCGCCGCGCCGAGGTCGAGGCGGCGCAGCTCGGCTGCGCCGCGGTCGAGGGCCTGACGGCGCTGATCAAGCGGCCCGACGTTGATGTGGTCTACGTGCTCACCCCCCAGTGGTTCAGCCTCCACCCGGTCGAGATCGCCTGCGCCTGCAAGAAGCCAGTCTACTGTGCCCTCCCTCTGGCCAGCGTGCCCGAAGAGCTGGAGATGCTGGCCAAGCAGGTCGAGGAGAGCGGGATCCCCTTCATGCCGGAGTTCGCTCGCCGGTTCTATCCGGCGACGCTCCGGCTCCGGGAGTTGCTCGCCACGACGCTCGGCCCTCCCCGGCTGATCCTGGGCCAGAGCCGGCTCTTCGGCTTCGATCGGTATGGGCAGCCCGGCCCGACGACCCAGATGGCGCCGGCGCCGCTGATGATCGACCCCGGCAGCTACCTGCTCGACTGGTGCAGCTTCCTGTTCCAGTCTGATCCGGTCGCCGTGCAAGGGAACGCGGGGATCGTTCTGCCGGACGCGGGCGATGGGAACGCGGGGCCGGATTTCGAGAGCTTCGTGGCCGAGTTCCCGGGGGGAGGGATGGCGCAGATCACCTTCGGCCGCTACCACCGCAAGCCCTGGGGCGAGGCGACCCGCTTCCTGCCCCAGCCGGGTTTCCAGGTCTACGCCGAGCACGGCACGGCCTGGCTGGAATTGCCCGAGCGCCTCCAGTGGTCCGACGCTGGAGGCACGCACGAGGAGCGGCTCCCCCTGGAGCCGACCGTCGGCGACGTGCTCAATGACCAGTTCCATCGCCTCGTCCGGGGAGACCAGTCGCTGGCGCCGACGATCCGGGCGGCCCTGGCCGTCGCTCGAGGGGTGAGCGACCTCCGACAGAGCCAGCGCGAGGGCCGGAAGATCGTGCGGTCTTCGGGGAGATGACCGGGAGACGAGGAGGGTCCCCTCCCTCACGTTGATTGCGGAAGGAACCGTGAAACGTTGCTTTCAAGGATGAGCGCCCATGTTCGGGAATCGCACGGAATCCGAGGGTGTCGCACCCGTTCGCGAGGTGCCTGGGTCCGCGACTGGATTGCCTGCCTGCTCCTGATCACACCAGCGATGGTCCCCTATCTCACACATTACACCCGTCGGAGCGCTCGCGGGACGCCGACGGGGTTCATCCATTATGACATGCCGGTCTACATGGCCAACGCCCGCGAGCACTTTGATGGTCCGGGCTTTCGCCCGACGTACAGTAACCCGTGCAGCCCCTCGTACGACACCATGCCGATCTACTTTCAGCCGATGACGCTGTTGCTTGGGACCGCCTGGTGGGTGTCGGGGCTCGAGCCGGGGCTGATCTTCGTGCTCTTCGGGTTGGCCTCGGCCCTGACCTGCGCCGGGTGGCCCTGGCGCTCTATCGCGAGTTCGTCGGATTCGAAACCACAGCCCATCGGCTGGGACTCGTCATCTTCTTCTGGGGAGGCGGTCTCCTCGCCCTCTCGGGGATCCTGCTGGCCCTCATTCGAGGCCGGCGCGATCCGTTCGCGTTCCAGGCCATCTTCCGGCTCGACCCGACCGAAGGGCTCTGGTTCCTCAACTTCGGGCGAAACCTCATCTTCCCCACCGAGGCGTTCTACCACGCCCTCTCCTTCGGCTGCCTCTACCTCGTCGTGAAGAATCGTTTCCACGCCGCGAGCGTTCTGGTCATATTCCTCGGGGCGTGCCATCCGTTCACGGGGATCGAGATCCTTTCCATCCTGGTCGCGTGGGCGGCGGTCGAGGTCGTCTTCATGGAGAACCCATGCGTTCCCCGGGAATTCCTCGGCTTCTTGGTCCTGGCGACGCTGATCCTCCTGGGCTATTACATGGGCTTTCTGATGGCGTTTCCGGAACATCGCCGGCTCATGATGCAGTGGGAGAAAGACTGGGGGCTTCAGGCGTGGAATTTCCTCCCCGCGGACATTCTGGTGGGTGGCCTGGCGGTCTGGACCGTCCGCCGGTCTCGGCTGGCGCGGATCTTCTTTGCGGAGCCCGGGAACCGGCTCCTGCTGGTCTGGTTCCTGGTCGCCTTCGCGCTGGCAAATCACGAGTTCGCCGTGAAGCCGGTCCAGCCGCTCCATTTCACGAGGGGATACACCTGGACGCCGCTCTTCCTGATGGGGGCCAGCACGCTGGTCGACTGGCTCTCGCGCCGGCTCTCGGATCCAGATCGCGCCCGGGGTCTGGCGTGGGTTGCCCTGACGATGCTCGTCTTTCTCTCGGACAACCTGATCTGGTTCGGCCATTTCCCCGCCCAGGCTCTCCACCGTGGCGGCCCGGACAGGACGCCGGAGCCGAACAATGCCGCGGACATCCGGCTTACCCGCGACCAGAGGGGCGTGTTCGACTGGATTAACCGGGAGAAGCTAGGAAATGCCCTGATCCTCACGCGTGATCCCCTCCTCTCCTACCTGGCGAATGCCTATACGCCGCTCCGGACGTGGGCCTCACATCCTCTCAATACGCCGGACTTCGCGGCGCGGCGTCGCGAGCTGGACACACTCTTCCAGCGAGGGATATTCGTCGAGGCGTGGGAACGGACGCCGGTGTTGGTCGTCCTCTCAGAACCGCGCGACGCGGGGTCCGCACCCAAGTGGCTCCAGGGACGAGATGCGGTCGAGGTCTTCGAGAACGCCACGTACCGTGTCTTTCGGATCGACCCGAGAGGGGGGGCCGGGGGACTCCACACCGCGCATAGCACCGAAGCCCGAGGGCGCGGGCTCTGAGACGTATCCCGGGTCGTTGGTGCCCGCCGGGGGCGGTGGGCCAGATCGTTCCGGAAAGCGTCTGAGGAATGATCAGGGCTCACCACGAGCGTAAAAAGAAAAGATGTGAGAGAAGAAAATGATTTTTTCTCCAAAAACTTTTCTTTATGTCCCTTCTATCCTTGTGGTGAACGAGACGGAGTGAAGGTACACGAGCGTTTGGCCTAAGAGCGGTTCGGGGACGGGCGCCACGATTCGTCCTGGTAGTGGGGGCGGTGGATGATGCCCTGGATCGCGGTGGGGGACGGGGCGACGGTCGGTCGGCGGTGCGGGCGGAGGTATTTCCAGAAGATCCAGGCGAGTTCGAGCGTGGCGCGGGCGAAATCGCGCGGCTTGACCTTCGAGCCCGGGACATCCCGCCACTCGGTCAGGGGGAGTTCGTAGATGATCTCCGGGGCCGTGTCGAGCCCGCTGGCGCGGCGGTTCGCGATCAAACGGGCGAGGATCTCGACGTCGAAAATCCAACGGGTGACGAACGGCTCGCGGAACAGTGCCATGATCTCGGGTGTGGTGCGGAAGAGCTTGGCCCCGCATTGCGTGTCGTAGATCGAGATCCGCAAGGCACACGAGGCGACCGTCGCGAAGATCCGCCCCAGGACATGCCGGATCGGTTGCCGCTCGATGTTCCGGCCGAGCAGGCGGACTCGGGCGCCGAAGACCATCTCCATCTCGGGAAGCGCCTCCAGCACGTCGGTAAAGGACGGGATTGCCCCCAGCGGGGTCGCCAGGTCGGCGTCCCAGTAGCCCACATAGTCGGGGTCGTCGGCTTGCGCTGCAAGAGGCCGCACCGGACGGCCTCGGCCTTGCCGACATTTTGGGGGAGATCATGCACCGCGAAGGCCTCGGGGTTGGCGCGTCGGAGGTCTTCGAGGAGCTCCGCGGTCGAATCCTTGCTCCCATCATTGACGAAGAGGAACCGATGATGACGATTTTCCCGTGCGAAGGTGAGGAAGGCGCGCACATCGAGCCTCTTGGCCTCATTGAAGCACGGGACGACAATCGTGGTACGGGGCATGGAACCTGTCCCTCCTTGGACGCCAACGGCGGAGCATCCTGCGTGCAGCGGCCGGGACCTGCAATCCATGAGCGGGCGCTCCACTCCTCCTCGGCGTACAGAGCACCTTCTTTCTTAATACAAATCGAGACCTCGCGATAGACGATCTTCCAGGCGATCGGCGGCTTCGGCGATCCGCCGGACCAGGCCGCCGGCGTCTTGGTTGGCGAGCGCATCGGCGGCCAGGTTCTGGATGACGACGAAGTATTCTTCGCCACGGAGGACCTTGATCGCAAAGTATCCCTCGACGCGCCGCGCGTTCAACTTGAGCAAGATCTGCGCATCGCGGTCGCTGGCGGGTCCGCAGACCGAGACGAGCGAGAGGATCGGCCGCCCTTCGGGGTCGGTCCCCGCATGGCCGACGTAGACCGCCTGCTGGCGATCGAGTTGTAAGGGAACCACCATGCGCCAGCCGTGGCCTGCCGATCCCGCCTCATAGCCCGAGCGGCCCACGAACTCGCGGAGCAGCCGGAACGTGTCGGGATCAGCGGGCTCGGGGGCCTCGAACGGCCCCAGCGCGTCGCTGCCGGCCTCGGCGTCGGGGATCATCTTACCCAGCGGCAGCCCGCACTCCGAGCAGAACCGGTTTGACGGATGGTTGCCCAGAGCACATCGCGAACAAATGATCGAAGACGGCGTCACGCGAGATTCCCCCAGGTCGATCTCGATCCTCTCAGCGTCTGTCCTCTGTCGTCGCGAGGGCCTGGAATCGAGGGCTGGTCAATGCTCCTCGACTTTGATCGAAGCGAGGAGCTGATCGAACCCAGGACGGGCCGCGACCATGGTCTTGTCCGGACCGACCATCTTGAGGAAATAGCCGGATGTGCCGGTCTGGACAATCGCGCCCAGGAGGCGGAAGTTGGGTTTGTCGAGCACCTTGGAACTGCCCGGGAACTCCGGAGCGATGTAGCGGCCGGCGGTCTCGACCCGCGTGACGTCGACGTTCTTGCCCTTGACCACCTTGCTCTCGATCCTGGGCGGGTTGCCGTCGGCGTCCCGGAACTGAGCCTGCCACCGCGTGACGTTCGCCTCGACCGTCCCGGCGCCCCCCGGGAATGCGAAGACGATCAGTTCGGCTGGCTCGTCATCCCCCTCGGCCGGGGCGACGGACAACTGCGCCCGCCGCATGGGCGAGCGCGGCCGGCTCGCCTTCCACGATCCCGGCGCCTCGAAGCTCAGACCGCCCGCGTTGATCGTCTGCGGCGGGGCATCGGCCCCCAGGCTGCCCAGCACCAGCGCGATTGCCCCCAGTCCGAGGACACGGATCGAGCCCTTCGTCCCACTCATGGCGGTGTCACTCCCTGTTGCTTTCGTCTCGAGGAAAATCCCCGCGCGGCTGGTAGCCCGCGCAGGGCGTGACTCCAATGCTTCCCAGCGCCGTCGGAAGGAAAAGAGACCCTTGGATCTCCCACTCAGACCCCAGAGGATCATCCATGCGCATCCCAGGTTCGCTCTGCTGGATGCTGGCCCTGGCCTGCCTGTCCGCCACCTCCGCCCTGGCCCAGAAGAAGGCGATGGACCCCGGCTATGCCAAGGTCTTGCTGCTCACCAAAGGCCAGCGCAACCATCAAGGCTCCCGCGATCAGGCATTGTACCTGGCCCCTATCCTGGAAGACACTGCGGCGTGGAACCGCTGGCCCCCACGGGCGAGCGTCTCGAAAGTCGGTGGAAAATTTCGTACAACAGTGAGTCTCAATGCGTCCCCTTGGATTTCCTCGTCCTCTGGACACACGGACGACCTCATGCCTGACACCGACTTGACCCCCGAGCCGCAGCAACCCGCCCAAGTCCTCTACCAGGAGGCTCTCCGAGCCGCCGAGGGCGAACTCCGTCAGGTGGCCGAATTGCTCGCCTCCCAGCCCGATGGGCGACTCCTCGGCGCCACCGAGTTCCAGCTCCGCGACCTCGCGCACAAGACCGCCGCCCGCCTGATCCAAGCCGAGCTCGAGCACCGTCAAAAAAACAATCGCCCGACAAACGGCTAGAATGCCGAGGTTTTTTGAAGATGCTGCAAGTTGTTTCCAGGAAAGGACTTGTGTTGACAGATTTTACGCAAGTGTAGGCCTGTCAACAACATACGGCATCTCGATTTTCGTCGGGTTTCTAGCCATGTGTCGGGTCGTTGCAAAAAAAAGCGGCTCATGGGCCTAAATCGGTGCCACCCCGCCTGACAGGTCGCTTAAGTGGTTTGGCTGTAAGTGGTTGGGCCAGCACCAGGTCCGGTCGGTCATCGATTTGGGCCCATGACCTAAAAAAGTTACCAAGGCTCCAGCACCGCCTGCCCCCACTGCCCCGACGCGGCCAAGTTCCAAGGGCTCGACCGACCCAAGACCTCTGTGACCTTGCTGGGGACCCTCCGCGTCGAACACCGTCCCTATTACCTCTGCACCCACTGTCACCACGGCTTCTTCCCGGGCGATGTGACCCTCCGCCTCGAAGAGACACGGCTCTCGACCGCCGCCGAAGAGATCGTCACCCTGGCCGGGACCCGCAACAGCTTCGAGGTGGCCGCCGACAAGATCCTGCCCAAGAGGACCGGGTTGCACCTGGGCGAATCGACCGGCGAGCGGACCACCGAAGCCGTCGGACAACGCCTCGCCGGGGACTTGGTCCGGGGCGACACCTTCGACGCGCAGGCCCCTGGGCGTGGCATACCGATGCCGAAAGGAAAATATGTGCTTATGTGAGCCTGGATGCCACCGGGGTCGGGATCCAGGGCCAGAACGGCGCCAAGGCCCCAGGCCGGAGGGTCACCGTCGGCATGGTCTACAACCCGCTGCCGCCGCGGGCGGACACGCCCCCCGACCAGCCCCGGCGGCTCCGACCGGCGGCGGTCTCGGAGGCCCGCTACCTGGCCGGGGCCTACGACCTCGACGGACTCGGGGCGCAGCGGCGGCGGCAGGCCGACGCGGTCGGCCTGTGGCAGGCGGAGCGCGTGATTGCCTTGACCGATGGGGGCAATGGTCTGGACCCGATGCTGCGGCGCGACTTCACCACAACGGAGTTGATCCTCGATTTCTGGCATGCCGCCGAGCACCTCAGCGGCTTGGCCAAGTTGGACGCCGCACCGACGACCGGCACCGCGGACGCCCTGACGCAACAGTGGTGTCCCCAGATGAAGCATGAGGGGGGCGTCGTGGTGTTGGCGACCCTGCGCGGCTTGGACCTCACGGGCCACAGCGCCGCGACGATCGAGGACCATCGCCAACTGGTCCAGCACTTCGAGAAGAACCTCCCCCGGATGGACTCTCCGCGCTACCAGCGGCAGGGCTGGCAAATCGGTTCGAGGAGCGTGGAAGCGGCCTGCAAGACCGTCATTGGCGGCCGGCTCAAAGGAGCCGGGATGCGCTGGGGCGATGATGGTGCCGATGCAGTCAGTCATCTCCGGGCGTTGTTCCTGAGTGAGAAGGGGCAATGGGATGCCTTCTGGGCCACTTCGAGATTGAGCCTCCGATCATTTACCGACTAAAGTGACGCTCGCTCCATTCTGGCGAGGGGGGAGCCGTCCTCTCGATCGAGCCCTCGCCATCGGTGGGAGTGGACGTCGAGCCATCATCCGGGGAATTAAGTCATCTTGATCCGTGAAACCGTCAGCCATCTCCGCGATCTCCCGCGTTATCGCCAGATCCTAGCGACCCTGGTGCGGTATGGCTACCAGGACGTCGTCGCGGCACTGCACCTGGAAGGGCTGGTCCGGCCGCTCGAGCGGGTGGCGCTGGGGGACGACGTCCCGCCGCATGACCGCGCGCGGCGGCTCCGGCTGATCTGCGAGGATCTCGGCCCGACGTTCGTCAAGCTCGGGCAGCTCCTGAGCATGCGCCCCGACCTCCTGCCCGAAGCCTATACGACCGAGCTGGCGGCGCTGCGCGATGACGTCCGGCCGTTCCCGTACGAGGAGGCCGAGGTGATCCTGACCGAGGACTATGGCCGGCCGCCGTCGGAGGTCTTCCGCGCGATCGACCCCGCGCCGGTGGCCTCGGCATCGATCTCGCAGGTCCACTGCGCCACACTCCGCGACAGCCGGGTCATCGCGTTGAAGATCCGGCGGCCTGGAATCGACAAGGTCGTCCAGGCCGACCTCGACATCCTCAAGAACCTGGCGCAACTGGCCGAGCGCCGGCTGACGTTCCTGGTCCCCTACGCCCCGGCGGCGCTGGCCCGCGAGTTCGAGCGGAGCCTGAAGCGCGAGCTCGACTTCACCGTCGAGCGCCGGACGATGGAGCGCTGCCAGGCGCAGTTCGCCGACGAACCAACGGCGCACATTCCGTTCGTCGTGCGGGAATACTCGACCTCGCGAGTCCTGGCGATGGAGTATATCGGTGGGGTCAGTGTCAACGACCTTGACGGTCTGAAGCAGATGGGCATCGAGCCGGCGAAGGTTGCGATTCGGGGCGTGCGGATCCTCCTGTCGCAGATCTTCGACTTCGGCTTCTTCCACGCCGACCCGCACCCGGGCAACCTCCGCGTTCTGCCGGGCGGGGTGATCGCGCCGCTCGACTACGGGATGTTCGGCCAGCTCGACGCAAGGAACCGCGAGCGGATCGCCGACCTCCTGACGGGACTCCTGGCGCAGGACACCGACCGCGTCTTGCGGGCGATGGACGCGCTGGAGATCCGCGGCGAGCACGTCGATCATCGCGCCCTCCGCCGCGACGCGGCCGAGCTGGTGGCGTCGTATGCCGAGCTGACGCTCGACACGATCGACCTGAGCAAGCTGCTCAGCGAGCTGATCGTCTTCATCCGGACGCACCACCTGCACATCCCGCCCGACCTGGTCCTCCTGATCCGGTCGCTGGTGACGATCGAGGGGGTCGGACACGCGCTCGACCCGCACTTTGACATCGGTGCCGAGCTGCACCCGTTCATCCGGAGGCTGACCCTGAGGCGCTATCACCCGTGGCGACTGCTGTCACAGTCGGCGCGGACGGCCGAGGACCTGCAACGGATCGCCACGCTCCTGCCCGACGTCCTGAGCCAGTCGCTTGAATCGATCAAGCGCGGCGCGCTGACCGTGCACTTCGACCTGCACAACTTCGACAGCCTGGTCAAGCAGCTCACCCGCGCCAGCAACACCCTGGCGGCCGGCATCGTGCTCGCGGGCCTGATCGTCGGCTCGTCGCTGGTGCTCCGCGTCGGGCCCGCCTCGCTCGCCTACGCCGGTTTCAGCATCGCACTGGTGATCGGTCTTTATTTGACCTGGAATACGTTTCGAGGTTGAGCCTGCACTCTTGGAGGGCCCGTCACTTCTGGTCGGTGATGTCCAGGAAGGTCTGTTTCAGGAAGAGGCCGGTGGGTCAAGAGCTCGGTGAACGTGAACGCGTGATAAGGCTGCGTGGCCGCCGGCGCCGCCCTCCTTGGAGGCGTTGGCCACCCAGAGGCGGGTCGAGGCCGTCTCGAAGAGCACGCTGTGCAGGTTCGACGTCATCGCCACCGGCCGATCCATCAGCCGCCGCGCGCTGTCGGCGTCGAAGCTCCCGTAACCCGCCTCCACCCGTCGGACCAACTCGTCGTAGCGGCTGCCCGCCGAGAGCAGGACGGCATCCTTGACCGCGCGCGGCAGCCTCGGGTGCGACTCGCCCATCCCGACCACGCCGAAGATGTCCCATGACGCCTCTATCCCCACCGCCTTGCCCGCCTTGCCATCGGCGATCACGTAGTAGTACTCGCAGGCCCGCGGGTGGTCCCGGAAGACGGCGATGGCCTGGTCGAGGTCGTTGGCTTCTTCGAGGGCCATCCGAACCAGCAGCGCCATCGGGACGCCGTCCCAATGGCCCAGGCCGCGCCCCCCATCTCGCCGATCGAGATGAGTCGGGCGTTCATGCCGGTCACCGAGCCGATGAACCCGGCGTAGGTTACATTGACGAACGGGATCCTGCCCTCGGGCTCGGCGATGACCAGGACCGCGTGCTCCTGGAGCCGCCAGTCGCAGCCGTAGTCGAGGACCCGGCCGTGGTAGAGCGTGCCGTCCCTGGTCGCCGCGCCGCCCAGCGCGAAACCCGAGCAGTGGAACAGCTCGGGGATGAAGTTGGCAGTGACGATGTCCTGGAGGCTCATCCCGGCGCCGTCGGCCAGTCCGCGCATCTCCTCGTAGAACCGATCGGGCACGAACTTGCGCTCGGTCGCGGCAATCCCGGCAATCGCCCGCTTGGGATGGAGCAGCTTGATCCCGGCCAACTCGACCTTCAGCTCCTTGGCCTTCTCCTCAAACAAGAACCGGGCGTTTTCGCGGATGTGGTCGCGGAGCAGAGACCCCTGCTGATAGCCCATCTCGTAGGGCGTGCCCTGGACGTGGAGCACGCGGTACCCGTCCACCTCCTCGAGGAACCCCTTGCCGCATCGAGCGATGGTCCGCGTTTCGGCGCGGGCGTTGCCGAACGCCCCCAGCACCACCAGCAAGATCATCGCCCACGCGGATCACGGTTCGTGGCATCGGCCGTTCTCCTTTTTGTATCTCGGGATAAGATGAGGGTCGATCGGTGCGAACTGTCGGGTCGATCCTCTCCGGAGCTTCGCTCTGATCTCGGTGTTTGGGGGGACGATCTCCACGGGATGAATCGCTGCCAGCCCACGGAGAATCCTACCACGTCCCAGCCCGGACACTCCACGCCAAAGGGGGTGAGGTGGTAGTACGTCCCTCGCACTTCGGACCCTACAAAACACAATCGCCGAACAGTAGAGTAGGGACTCTCGAGGTTCGCACCTCATCCTCCAAACGATCAGGAGCCCACGTCTTGAACCGCCATCACGCCCTCATCACGATCGTCGTGTTGCTGACATCGAGTGGACCGCTCACGGCCGGCGTCGAGTCGGTCGCCGCGAAGCTCACTTACATCCGTGCCGGGCGGCTGCTCGACGGCACGGGCGACTCAGCCCGGACGGGCCAAATGATCGTGATCGAGGGCCAGCGGATCAAGACCGTCGGGCCGGCCTCGGAGATCCGGGTCCCCGACGGTGCGACCGTCATCGACCTTTCAGGCGCGACGGTCTTGCCGGGCCTGATCGATTGCCATACCCACCTCGGCTCGCGTGCCGACCGCTTCGAGGAGATCGACAAGTTCAAGGCCACGCCGTTCACCAGCGCATTCGTCGCCGTGGTCAACGCACGCAAGACGCTTGAGGCCGGGTTCACCACTGTCCGCGACCTCGGCGCGGCCGTTCCTGGCGGTCGACCTCCGCGAGTCGATCCAGGAGGGGCTTGTCGTCGGCCCTCGGATCGTGGCGAGCGGCCCCGGCATCTCGATCACCGGTGGCCACGGTGACCTGAACCGCTATGCCCCCCAGGTCCACATGACGATGTTCCCCGAGGAGCGCGACTTCCGGATCGCCGATGGGATCGACCAGGTCCGTCATGTCGTCCGCGCCCAGTTGAAATTCGGAGTCGATGTGATCAAGGTCCACGCTTCGGGGGGCGTGATGTCGCGGGGCGACGTGCCAGGGGCGCCCCAGTTCTCGGTCGAGGAACTCCGTGTGATCGTTGAGGAGGCGCACGCCGCCGGCCGCAAGGTCGCCGCGCACGCGCAAGGCGGCGCAGGGGATCAACAACGCCGTCTACGCGGGTGTCGATTCGATCGAGCACGGCAGCCTGATTGATGACGAGGGGATCCGAATGATGGTCGAAAAGGGGACGTGGCTCGTCTCCGACGTCTACAACGATGACTACCTCCTGGGTAAAGCGGTCGAGCTGAAGATCCCCGAGGAGATCGTCTCCAAGGAGCGAGCGATCGGTCAGTTGCAGCGCGAGAACTTCGCCAGATGTGTCCGGGCGGGAGTCAAGATCGCCTTCGGCACCGACGCGGGTGTCTACCCGCACGGGGACAACGCTCGCCAGTTCGCCATCATGGTTCGCTACGGCCTGACCCCCGCGCAGGCGATCCGGTCGGCGACCTCCGACGCCGCCGAGCTGCTCGGCCGGTCGAAAGACCTTGGCCGGACCGAGCCCGGCCGTTTCGCTGACCTCATCGCCGTCGTTGGCGATCCGCTCCAGGATATCCGGGCGCTGGAGTCGGTCGCCTTCGTGATGAAAGGGGGCACCGTCGTCAAGGACGAGCTCTCCTCGCGGAATGCCGAGAGTGGATTGCGGAGCCCTTCGGCGACTCCGTAAAATAGGAACTATCGAGCCCTTGGTAAATATACTCGGCGCGGCCGGAACTGACACAAATTGTAGGCGGCCGTACGTGTGTGTAAACTGCTGACGGGGAGCGACCTGAGAACCTGGGAACAGCATCGTGGGAGCCCGTCATGCGCACGATCACCTTCACGGCGGAAGACCGGAAA
This sequence comes from uncultured Planctomycetaceae bacterium, assembly GCA_963803395.1. GTDB lineage: Bacteria > Planctomycetota > Planctomycetia > Isosphaerales > Isosphaeraceae > JAFANO01. The sequence goes on along the minus strand of CAWDND010000075.1, from coordinate 146,275 downwards.
GCCCTGGCCCACGACCGGTCTCACCATCCCGACCCCCGCGTCCCGCGCACGAGGGAGGTCCTCTGGCTCAAGCGCCACGGCCTGACCCACGACCCGATCGCCGCCTCCGCCGACGTCTCTCGAAGTGCCGTCCAACGCGACCTCGATCAGGACCTTGAGGGCGGCCGGCCGCGCCTCCGTCGTTGTCAAGGGAATCATCCCCAGAGCGCCCTGGACGAGCACGAGGTCTGCCTGGAGGAGTACTTCCGGAAGCATCCGCCGCGCTCCGCCAAGCAGGCCCAGGCCGTCATCGAGCAGCGGACGGGCCTCCGCAGGGGTCTCAGTCCGGTCCGCCACTTCCTCAAGGACCACCTGGGACTGCGCGGGCGCAAGACCGGGGCCCTCCCCGTACCCCCGAAGAAGACGGTCGAGGCGCACGCGCGCGAGCAGGCCGTCTTCCTGCAGGAGCAGTTGGAGCCGCGCCGGGAGGAGGCCCGTCAGGGCCGGAGGCAGGTGTCCTTTGTGGACGCCGCGCACTTCGTCTTCGCGCCGTTCCTGGGCTTCTTGTGGTGCGCGGCGCGGCTGTTCGTGCGGGCGGCCTCGGGCCGCAAACGCTCCAAGGTCCTGGGGGCGCTCGACGCGGTGACGCACCGGCTGATCCGAGTGACCCCTTACGACTCCATCAACGCCGAGTCGGTGCGCGCGCTCTGGAACGCGGTGGCGGAGGTGGCCGTGGGGTTGCCGATCACGCGGGTGCTGGACAACGCGCGGTACCAGAAGGGCGCTGTGGTGCAGGGTCTGGCGGAGTCGTTGGGGATCGAGTTGTTGGACCTGCCCAGTGACTCGCCGAACTTGAACCTGATCGAGCGGCTATGGCGGTTCGTGCGGGTGGAGTCGCGGGACTCGACCGACTACGAGGATTTGCGCGGTTCACGGCGGCGATTGATCCGTGCCTGGACGAGTTGCCCACCGTCCCCAAGGGTGAGATGGAAACGCTGTTGACTCACAAGTTCCAGACGTTTGAAGATGTCCCATTGTTGGCCGCGTAGTGTATAACTCGATGGCCATCGGATGACTCCTTCCTCTCCACCGTCCCTCTCCACGCCGGACCCGGGATTGCTCCGCTTCCCGTTACTATAGGTGTGCCACGAGATACCACCAGATCTTTGTGATCCCTGATTAGATTTTTTGCCAGGTTAATACGATGCCGGTCCCCTGCCCAGTGTTCAATAGTTCCGAGCCACGAGCCTCCAGCTCCATCTTGAGCCGGCCGATTGAATGGGATCGTGCGGCTGGTATGGTATCCGGGGCGGAAGGTGGCATATAAAATAAACCCCATGACCACCACCATCGCTCCCCACCGCTTACACGACCGACTGAGCAGGGAGACCCGCGCCGAGGTCCATTTCGATCGCGGCACCCGCGGGCTTTACGCCACCGACGCCAGCCTTTACCAGATCGAGCCGCTCGGCGTGGTCGTGCCGCGCACGGCCGACGACGTGGTCGCGGCCGTCCGGATCGCCGCCGAGGAACGGGTGCCGATCGCTGCCGCGCGGGGCGGCCACGAGCCTGTCGGGGCAGACGATCGGCCCGGCCGATCGTGCATCGACTTCTCCAAGTACCTGAACCGGATCGGCATCGTCGATCGCGACAGCGATGACCGTCCGGGTCGAGCCGGGCGTCGTGCTCGACCAGCTCAACGCCCACCTCAAGCCGCTCGGGCTGATGTTCGGGCCCGACGTCTCCACCAGCGACCGCGCCACGATCGGCGGCATGATCGGCAACAACTCGGCCGGCGCCCGGTCGCTGCGGTATGGCAAGACGGTCGATCACGTTCGCGCGCGTCGACGTCGTGCTGGCCGACGGCACCGCCGCGACGCTCGGGCCGCTTGCCGAGGACGAGCTGGACGCGACTCTGCCCGGGCGACGACCTCGGTGGGCACGATCCATCGCGTCGGTCCGCGACACGGTGGCGCGGCATCGCGCGGCGATCGCGGCGCGGTTTCCGCACATCCTCCGCCGGGTCAGCGGCTACAACCTCGACGAGTTCGTCCCCGGGCCTGCCGGTCCGGCCGGTCGGCTGGCGCGACGAGCCCTGGCAGTTCAACCTGGCGCGGCTGATCGTCGGCTCGGAGGGGACGCTGGCTGTCGTCACCGCGGCCGAGCTGAAGGTGGTCCCGCTCCCCCCGGCGCAAGGGCTGGTCGTGCTCTCGTTCGCCACGATCCCCGCGGCGCTCGACCGGCTGGCCGAGATCGTCGCGACCGGCCCGGTGGCCGTCGAGATGCTCGACCGGATGATCCTCGACCTGGCCGCGAGAACCCGCTGTATCGCCGACCACCTCAACTTCGCCGCAGGGCCGCCCCGCCGCCGTCCTGGCCGCCCAGTTCTACGCCGACTCGCAGGACGAGCTTGGCCGCCAGCGCCGCCGACCTCGTGCGGCGGTTCGAGGGCCGGCCGCGGCGTGCTGGGCGTCCGCAAGAGCTTGACGGCGGCCGACAAGGACGACTTCTGGAAGGTCCGCAAGGCCGGCTTCTCGCTGCTTGATGGGCATGGTCGGCGACGCCAAGCCGATCGCCTTCGTCGAGGACACGGCCGTCGCGCCCGACCGGCTGCCCGCGTTCTACGAGCGGTTCGAGGCGATCGTCGACACGGCACGGGCTGCGCGCCGCCTGCTATGGCCATGCCGACGTCGGCTGCCTGCACATCCGGCCGATCATCAACGTGAAGACGCACGAGGGGGTCGAGCATCATCCGGTCGATCGCCCGCGAGGTCTCCGACCTGGTCGTCGAGTTCGGCGGCGCGATGAGCGGCGAGCACGGCGACGGCCTGGCCCGCAGCGTCTGGAACCGCAAGCTCTTCGGGCCCGAGGTCTACGCCGCGCTTCGAGGCGGTCAAGCGCGCGTTCGACCCCGACAACCGGATCAATCCCGGCAAGGTCGTCGGCGCCCCGATCCCGGCGCCAACCTCCGGATCGGGCCCGAGTATCGCCCGATCGAGCCGGACGCGACCCTCCTCGACTTCTCGGGCCAGGGGGGCTTCGCGCGGGCGGTCGAGATGTGCTCGGGCGTCGGCGCCTGCCGCAAGACGGGCACCGGCACGATGTGCCCGAGCTACATGGTCACCCGCGACGAGGATGCACACCACCCGCGGCCGGGCCAACGCCTTGCGGCTGGTCATGATCGGGCACCTGCCCGCCGACGGCGGCTGGCCAACGAGACGCTCTACGAGGCCCTCGACCTCTGCCTCCAGTGCAAGGCGTGCAAGACCGAGTGCCCCTCCAAGGTCGACATGGCCAAGCTCAAGGCCGAATTCCTGCTCTCAATACTACCGGGGCCACCCCGTCCCCTCGGCTCGAACTGCTGATGGGCCAGATCTACCGGCTGAACCCGATCGGCTCGGCGACCGCGCCCCTGGCCAACTGGACGCTTACGCCAGCCGGCGTTCCAGTGGCTCCTCGAAAAGGCTGGCCGGGATCGACCGCAGGCGGACCCTCCCGACCTTTGCGCGCGAACCACTTCCGCAAGTGGTTCCGCCGGCACCGGCCCGACGCCCGCGCGGCGCGCGCGGGACGGTGGTCCTGCTGGACGACTGCTTCACGACCTACAACAACCCCGAGGTCGGCCGTCGCGGCGGTCCGGGTGCTGGAGGCGGCCGGATACCGCGTCGCCCTGGCCGGCCTGCCCTGCTGCGGCCGGCCGGCGATCTCGAAGGGCCTACTCACGCTCGGCCGCGATCTGGCCCGCGCGAACGTCCGCGGCTGGTCGGCCATGCCCGCGCGGGCACGCCGATCGTTGGCTGCGAGCCGAGCTGCCTGGTGACGCTGGTCGATGAATACCGCGACTTCCGCCTCGGCCCCGACGCCGATCTGATCGCCTCGAAGCGTCGATGCTGGTCGATGCGTTCGTGGCCGATCCGGTGCGGGTTCCCGACGCTCGACCTGAGGCCCTCCAACGGGCGCGTCCTGCTCCACGGCCACTGCCAGCAGAAGGCGCTGGTGGGCACGGCGGGAACGGTCGCGGCGCTGCGACGGATCCCGGGCTTGGAGGTCAAGGAGCTCGACTCGGGCTGCTGCGGGATGGCCGGCTCGTTCGGTTACGAGCACGGCCATTACGACGTGAGCGTCGCTCTGGCCAATCGCGTGCTCCTGCCGGCCGTCGCCGCCGACCCCGAGGCCCGGCTGGTCGCGCCGGGCTTCTCGTGCCGCAGCCAGGTGCACGGCCTGGCCGGGATCACGCCGATGCACCCGATCGAGCTCCTGGCCGAGCAACTCGTCGGCCCCTCCTCGTAGCGGGGGTTGCGGTGTCCGTGGGGTGGGCGTCGTCCACCCCACGAGGCCGATGGCCGCGCGGCAAGAGGAACGGGAGCCGGACCTCCCGGACGCTCAGCGAGACCCCTCCTCCTTGACGATCTCGAACCCATTCAAGAATGCTTCGAGCTCGGGCTTCATCTCCGGGAACAGGTTCTGGCCGGTCCAGGTGACGACCTGGATCGAGCCCGCTTTCCCGGAGTAGTAATAGCCGTACATCGAGACCGCGATCCCCTCGGTCTTCGCATTCATCAGCAAGCAGAGCACTTCCGTACCATTGACGATCCGCATCTCCTCCTTGGTGATCTGCGCATCCTTGTCGATCTTCCGGAGGTTCGCGATGGCCACCTTCTTCAAGGTTTCGAGGGGGACGACGATCCGCTCCGCGATGACCATTCCGTAGCCGTCGCCGTCCTTGTGCGCGAACTCGACCTCGGCGACCTCGTTGCTCGGCTTTTCCGATTGCCTCCAGGTCTCGGGCACCAGCCAGAGCGCGAACGTGCCTCGCTTCCCCTTGTATTGCAGGGCCGCCCTTGGATCCTTGCTGGAACTGAGGGCTGGCCCCTTGTCCTTCCTGGCCTCGGGCGCATAAATCCAGGTGCCGTCATCCCGGAGGATGACCTCCTTCCCATCCTCGGTCCGCGCCCGCTGCTCCGCGGCGAGCAGCGAGGGCATCGACCACAGGAAAGCGGAAACCGCGAGAAACCGGATCAACTGTCGCATGAGTCCACTCCCGATAAGCTCTCCCGAGCGGTCTCTTCAACGCCAGGCCAGCTTGGCGAGGGCTGAGGCGTCCCGCATAGACGATCTGCGAACCCCGCGACGAATGCAACGGAATTTCGAAAGGTTTTCACCACCCAAGGCGTACGTCTCCGAATCTCATCAAAATGAGCGACTTTGTTTCGGAGCTCCTGACGTCCACCTACTTTGACGCCATCGTCAGGCGGTCCAGCCACTGCTGGTCATCCTGTCGGGAGATGAACAGGCCCGGCGCGTCCAGGGCCGACCGGAGCAGGGGTTTCGCATCGTCGGGGCGGCCGCGGCGGACGACCACCTGGGCCAGGGTGTAGACTGTGTCGGAGTTGCCCTTGCCGCTGCCCAGGACGGCCCGCAAGATCTGCTCGGCCTCGTCGAGCCGGCCCAGGTGGAAGTAGACCGTCCCCAGCGTCGCCAGCGCCTCGGGGGTGTTGGGATCCTGGCGGACGCTCACCTCGGCCAGCTCGAGGGCGCGACGGCGTTTGGCCTCGTCGTCCTGCTCGGCCAGCACCAGCGCCAGTTGGTCACGGATCCAGGAGTTGCCGGGCGACTCCTGCGTCATGGCCCGGAAGCTCCGCTCGGCCTCGCCGTAGTCCTTCCGCTGCCGAGCCACCAGTCCGGTCAGTCGCTTGACGTCGGTTGACCTGGCGGCGATGTCGATATGCGGCCTTGCCTCATCGTCGCGGCCCTGCTCGAGCAGCCAGGCGACCATGGCCGTGCGGGCCGCGAGGTCGTCGGGGCCGCTCTTGACGGCGAAGCCCATCCACTCCTCGGCTTTCTTCAGGTTGCCCGTGCGGGTCTAGAGCCAGCCCAGGCTGACTGCCGGCATCTCGAGCGTCGGGTCGTCCTTGACAGCTCGCTGCAATTCCCACTGCGCCACGTTGGACTGACCGAGACCGAAGAGGGCCTTGCCCAGGCGCTGGCGTGCCCGGGCGTTGGCCGGCTCCAGCGCCAGCCAGTCGGCCAGCGCCGCGCGGGCGGCCTTCCAGTCGCCCCGGCCCTCGGCGACGTTCTCGTCCCCTTGATGGCACTACAGTTCGAACCGTCGGCGCCGCTCGGCGGTCCCGCTTTCGACCTTCGCCAGCGTCTTCGCCTTCTCGAAATGGACGGCGGCGTCGGTCACCCGGCCCTCGAGGAGAGCCAAGTTGCCAAAGAGGATGTACACCTCAGGATGGTTTGGGGCCTCGATGGCCGCCCGCTTGAGCGCGGGACGGATCAGTGCTCCCAGATTGCCCTTGAACGCCAGCTTGGCGAACAGGACATCGGCCGGGGGCAGTTCGGGATGGGCCTTGACGGCCTCCCAGAGCCGCTTGAGGCACGCGTCGAACTCGCGCTCTTCGAAGCTCTTGATCGCCCGGTCGATCTCCGGGAGGCGTTGGGTGTCGCCGTCCACCTCGACCGCCGCCGTCGGCCCCGGTGGTTTCGTGGCGGGGACGAACAATTCGGCCCGGGCCGACGAGGCACCCAGGACGATCCCGACCAGCACGCCCCATCCCAGGGACCCCACCCCCCCCCCGAATGCCGAGGGCCGTCGGACCCAGGGTCACAACACCGCAGGCCGTCCCAGCGTGGAATATCTCTCATCGAACGCCCACTCCACTCTTGCCGGGTTTCTGGATGGCGGACAGGGACGAGTCGTTGTGAACGCCGCACTCCACGCCATCGATTTCGAGAAAAACAGGCGCAGCCGTGAGAAGGAGGGACATGGCGCGATTCTCCAGGGAGACCTGATACGGACCAGAAAGGAAAACGGCGCCAGCCGAGGGCGGCCGAGCCCCAGGATTCGTGGCGCAGCCGACCTGGCGGTGCGCAAACCCTTTTTCTGTTCCGGATGAGAGGATCTTCCTCCACAATATGGATCGAAAACCGCACATGTCCAGGGCGCGGGCTCACCAGGCCCGGTCGAGCAACTGCTCCAGGTCGACCTGCGTGCAGGGGCGCGGGTTGGTCCGGTGGCAGTAATCGAGCATTGCCAGGTGGGCATACTCGGCGATCCGGTCGTGGCGGAGACCATCGACCTTGCGCAGGCTTCGGGGCAAGGGAAGCCGCGCCAGGACCAGCTCCGTCAGCGTGATCAGGTGGCCGGGACCTTCGCCGCCGCGACCCAGGCCGAGCCGCGCGGCCAGCTCGGCCAGCCGGGGCAGCGCAGACTCGCGGTTGAACCGCAAGGCGTGCGGCAGCAGAATCGCGTTGAGCGTCCCGTGATGCGCCCGACCCTCCGACCCAAGCGCGTGCGACAGCGCGTGGATGACGCCCAGGCCCTTGTGGAAGCTGATGCCGCCCAGCAGCGCCCCCATCATCATCGCCTCGCGGGCCTCGGCATTCGAGCCGTCGCGGACAGCGGCCTCCAGCCCGCGCGAGATGTGCCGCAGGCCCTCCAGCGCGATGCCGTCGCAGATCGGGTGCGGGATTGTGGACAGGTAGCTCTCGACGCAATGCGTGAACGCGTCCATGCCGGTCCCTGCGGTCAGGACGGGGGGCAAGTCGCGGGTCAGCTCGGGGTCGCAGATCGCCACGCTGGGCAGCAGGTGCGGGCTGAGGATGATCGTCTTGCGGCCGGTCTGGGGGAGCAGGATCAGGGCGCCCCGGCCCGCCTCGCTGCCGGTCCCGGCGGTCGTCGGGACGGCGACCATCGGCGGCAGCTCGGGTCGGATTCGGTCGAGGCCACCGGTTGTCAGGTCGTAGTCGGCCAGTCGGCCCGGGTGCGTGACCAGGAGCCGGATCGCCTTGGCCGCGTCGATCGGGCTGCCCCCGCCAATCCCGACCAGACCGTCGCAGCGTGCGGCATGATAACGGTCGAGCCCGGCCAGGACGTCCGCCTCGGTCGGGTTGGCCTGGACCGCGTCGAAGAGGAGCGCGCTTTCGAGTCTCGGAAGACCGCCTCGACGATCCCCGACGCCAGGAGGCCCCGGTCGGTGACCACCAGTGGCCGGGAGACACGCAGCCGGGACAGCTCCTCGGCCAGAGACCTCCGCGCACCCGCCGCCGAAGAGGATTCGGTTGGGAAAGGTGAAGATCGCGGACATCGCGACTCCGTCAGAACGTCGTTCCGCCCACCTGGGCGAGGAAGCCTTCCATCTCGGCCGCCGCGTGCCAATCGCCCCGGACCCGAGCCCCTCAATCCCAGCCCGAAACATCGCAATCGCGAGGCTCTGCTCGCCCGACTCCATGTACGACTGGCCGAGCTGCTGGTACGCCGCGATCTGGTCATCAGGGTGCTCGGCGATCAGCGCGTGTAGCCGCTCCCGCCCCTCGTTGACGTCCCCATCGCGCAGGCACTGGACCGCCAGGCCATAGCGCAGGAACGGGTCGTTCGGGTCCTCAGCGAGGCTCTGCTCCAGCATCACGCGGCGCTGCGACTTCTCTGCCATCGCAAACTTCCCCAAATCCCGACGCACCTTCGGCGGGTCGGATCGCGAACGAACGAAATCCCCTCAAGATTGTAGGCTACCGGCCATCAGCGCTCGCTGTCAACCAAACCGGCGCTTCCTTAGTTGGGCCGCTCATCGGCCGTGTGGAATGCCGAGGGGGGATCGCCTTGAGAGTCTTTGTCCTGTACCCCGCATGATTTGGTCGGGATGGAGGATTTTTGCTGGTGTTTACGAAAGATAGCAAAGCTGGGCGAAAAACGGTAGTCTGGCCTAAAGCTGGGGTTTGGGGTAACCGATCCAAGACACGTCGGAAGCGAGCCTTCAATGCCGCTCGATGAGTCAATCCGTGGATCTCCTCGGTGGGCGACCGAGCTTTGCGGGGCCCGGGGCGCGAGCGGGTCGGCTCCTCCGCCTGGGCCGTTGGGCGGTGGTTCCACCGGTCGCCGCTTGAGGCCCAGTCATACCCAATGGGGATCACCACCGTGCCACTGCCCGTGACGCGACAAGGACGGGAACGACTTTGGACTGTGGCGATCATTGGTCTGGCGACTCTGGTATGGTTGGCACCTCGGCCCGTGTTGGCCGTCTCGCGTCGGACGCCGGTGGTGGAGGCGGTCCAGAAGGTCCAGCCGAGCGTCGTGAGCATCTCCAGCGAGAAGAAGGCGGCCTCGACGAGCCGATGGCCCTTCACCGCCGAGGAGAGCCAGCGGCCTCGGGTCAGTGGTATGGGGACGGGTGTGATCCTCGACGACCGGGGCTATATCCTGACCAACCACCACGTCGTGGATAAGGTTCAGGGCATCGAGGTCCACCTGATGGACGGCGCGATCTACCCGGCCCGGCTGCTCCAGTATGACGAGGCGATGGACCTGGCAATGCTCAAGGTCGAGGCGGGTCGCTCGTTGCCCGCGATCGCCATCGGCACGTCGTCCGACCTGATGGTTGGCGAGGACGTGATCACGATCGGCAACGCCTTCGGCTACGAGAACACGGTCTCGGTCGGGATCATTAGCGCCCTGAAGCGGAACGTCACGCTCTCGGACGAGCAGGTCTACCGCAACCTGATCCAGACCGACGCCTGCATCAACCCGGGCAACTCGGGCGGGCCGCTGATCAATATCGAAGGCGAGCTGATCGGGATCAACGTCGCGGTCCGGGCCGGGGCGCAGGGGATCGGGTTCGCGTTGCCGATCGACGACGTGAAGGCCGTGGCCGCTGGAGATGATGAGCACGCGGCGGCTGGCCAAGACCTGGCACGGCCTGGTCGCGGGTGAGATCCGCAACGGCCCGAGCCGCGCGGTCGTCGTGTCCGAGGTCCAGCCGGCCAGCCCGGCCGAGGCGGCCGGGTTCCGGCCGGGCGACCATGTGGTCCGCGTCGGCGACCTGAACGTCACGACCCCGCTCGACATCGAGCGCGGGCTGCTCGACGTCGGCCCCGGCCAGAAGGTCCAGGTGGTCATCCGTCGTGAGGGCCAGGACCAGGCGCTGCCGATCGAGCCGCAGCCCTTGCCGCGCGCCATCCCCGACGCCGGAGACCAGGTCTGGCGGATGCTCGGCCTGAAGACCACCCCCGTCAGCCCCGAGTACGTTGCTGCCGCGTCGCCGAAGCTCCGTGGCGGCCTCTACATCCAGGGGGTCTCCCCCAACAGTCCCGGCGCCCACGCCGCGATCCAGAAGGGAGACATCCTGGTCGGCATGAACGTCGGTATGCGGCACTGGGAGACCATCCGACCCGACAACATCCTCTTCATCCTCCGCCAGCCCGAGGTCTCCCAGGCTCAGACCATGCAATTCTACATTGTCCGCCGCAACAATATCCACCAGGGCACGATGAGCCTCGCCGGACTCCCCGCCTCCAACACGCTGAGCCGATGAATCTGTCGGGCGGTTCGATCGGAGCGGCGAGGCCCAGCCGTCGAGGTCATGACCTCGACGGCTGGGCCTCGCCGCACCCGTTCCCTCGGACGAATCCAGCGGAGCCGCTCAAAACGACCTCCCGCCGTTGAGGCTGCCCAGCACCTGCCAGATTCCCAGGTTGTTCGCATTCTTGATGAACTGGATGTGCCCGTCGCTGAACATCGCGTTGACGCCCCCGGGATACTTGCTGTGCGCCGTGACGTTTACCAAGAGATTGCTCCAGTTCGGTTCCGACTTGTCGCTATGCAGCAAGTCACTTCGGCAATCGAGTGCTTTTCTCGTTTGGCGCGCGGCGGTGGTTGTACATGCTGGGCCCCGGCGCTCCGTAGTGCCACTTGATCACCGGGGAGAGTGTAGGAGAGGGCACTTGGGAAGACAAGTGGCGATCATTAGGGTGAAGGGATTGCGGAATCGCGTCCGGGGGGATTCAGAGAGGGGGAGCCGAGCGCGTACGTCTGGGGCACCAACTCTTGCTCCATGACTTCGACCATCCGGTGTCGGATGGCGAGGAAGTCGCGGATCAGGTGCCGTGCGGTTTCAGTCAGTCCTCTCCGCTGGGTGCCCTGGCCGCCGACCTGGGTCTCGACCAGCGGCGCTCCGAGGCGTGCTCGGCCGCCTTGATCCGGCCCCAGACGGGCGGTAGCCCTGTCCCAGGGCGCCCGGCCGCATGCTTGATCGACCCGGCGCGGTCCACGTTCTGGAGGATCGCGATCAGCCCGAAGCCGAAGCTGAATCCTCCCTCGGCCTCAGACCAGACCTTGACACGGGGCTTCAGGGCGCCCAGGTCAGGGGATGGTGGCGTCTCAGCGTGTGACATGCTCAATAACCTATCCGAAGCCGACGCGACACGGAAGGCGACTACCCGATTGGAGCGGACGGGACAGAACCGAATCGGCCCGGTGCCGGTGCCACCTCATTGTGATACAAAACGGGGGGCAACCCGCAGGCCGGACCATTGCGAGCCTCGAGGAAGCGACGACCATGGGTGAGAAGATCGTTCAGGTGGATGCCTTCACCGATCGGCCATTCGCCGGCAATCCCGCGGCGATTTGCCTCCTGCCCGGCCCGCGCGACGAGCGCTGGATGCAGGCGGTGGCGCGGGAGATGAACCTGTCCGAGACGGCGTTCCTGCACCGCGAGGAGGATGGCTTCCGGCTCCGCTGGTTTACGCCGGCCGTCGAGGTGGACCTCTGCGGGCATGCGACTCTGGCCGGCGCCCACGTCTTGTGGGAGGAGGGACATCTCGCGCCGACGCGCCGGCGCGGTTCCAGACGCGGAGCGGACCGTTGACAGCGCGGCGCGAGGGGGACTGGATCGAGCTGGACTTCCCGGCCTTACCTGTGGGGCCAACGCCGGCGCCGCTCGACGAGCTGGCACGGGCGTTGAACGCGCCGGTCCGGTTCGCGGCGTTCAACCGGTTCGACTGCCTGGCCGAGGTCGATTCCGAGGAGACGGTCCGGTCGCTGGCGCCCGACATCCGCCGGCTCACGGCGATGCCGGTCCGGGGCATCATCGTCACGAGCCGCGGCGCGACGCCCGGCTTCGACTTCGTCTCGCGGTTCTTCGCGCCCCGGCTGGGGGTCGATGAGGATCCCGTCTGCGGCTCGGCGCACTGCTGCCTCGGCCCCTTCTGGAGCGCGCGCCTGGGAAAGCCGAACGTGGTCGGCTACCAGGCCTCGGCGCGGGGGGGGTGTGGTCCGGGTCCGGGTCCGGGGACCTCGGGTCTTTCTCGGCGGCCGGGCCGTAACGGTCCTTCGCGGGGAACTCAGCGGATGAGGATGATCCCCCGAACAGTCCGTCCGAGGCGCCCCCTGGATTCGACGGCGATGACGCGGTGCCTCTCACGCACCCCGCCAGGAAAGCACGGGACGTCGTGACCGACGACCGCATGTCGGATCGGGGCCTGATCGTCCGGCTGGCGATCCTCTTCGAAGGGAGCCTGGCGCCGTGGGCGCTGGTGGTCGGCTGGCTGCTGGGTCAACATCCACTGGAGGGGTTCGAATGGAGGGCCGGCGACGCCGTGCTGGGGGGCGTGGCCGCGCTACCGATGCTCGGACTGTTCTGGCTTGCGAGACGCTGGCCGGTCGGACCGCTGGCGCGGATCAAGCGGTTCTGCGACGAGGAACTCGTGCCGATCTTCCAGGATTGCACCTGGCATGACCTGGCGCTGCTCGCGCTGGCGGCGGGGGTCGGCGAGGAGATGCTCTTCCGGGGCGCCCTCCAGGCCGCGCTGAGCCGGTGGCTCGGCCTCTGGCCGGGGCTGGCGGTCACCAGCTTGCTCTTCGGCCTGCTCCACCCGATTTCCCTGGCCTATGTGGTGATGGCGGGCCTGCTGGGGGCCTACCTCGGAGCCGTCTGGATCGCCACCGGCAACTTGCTGACCATCATCGTCGCTCACGCGCTCTACGACTTCCTGGCGCTGATGGCCCTGCTCGGCGACCGGGCCGGACCAGCCCGCGACGCGGACTGAAAATCGCCCGATCGGCCCGGGAGGGTGATTTTGCGACGTCGGACGGATATGCTTTCTCAGGTTGAGACGGCCTCGATCCGGAGTGGCGGTTGGTCGGCGGCCAAGGGAGGCGATGGGGGAGTTTTTCGCGAAGTCCCGTGGGGTGGGCCCTGACCACCACAATCATTGATGGATGGTGGTCAGGGCCCACCCCACGGGACTTCGCGAAAAACTCCCATTTGATGCGACGACCTCCCGTGGACTCGGGTCTCGGTGGCTGCTTTGGCCCTTGGAAAGGGACGATCGATGCGAACTAGAGCGTGGACGGCATGGCGACGGAATCTGTTGGGTTTAGTGGCGCTGATGGTCCTCGGCGTCCCGGCCGTCCCGGCCGCGCCTTGCGCTGGAAGCTGAAGCCTGGCGAGACGCTCCATTACGTGATGGAGCAGAAGACCGAGACGTCGGAGAAGGCCGGCGCCCAGGAGATTAAGTCCACGCTGTCGCAGACGACCGGCATGAGCTGGGCGATCCGGGACGTCCAGTCCGATGGCGTGGCCAACGTGGTCTACACGATCGATTGGATCCGGTCCAGATTTGATTCCCCGTTTGGCACCTTCGCGTACGACTCGAAGGACCCAAAGGAGCCCCAGGGCCTGATCGCCGCGACACTTGTGCCCCTGTTCAAGGCCCTCATCGGCGCGCGGTTCACCTTCAAGATGAGCCCGCAGGGCGTCCTGAGCGACGTGAAGGTCCCAGAGGAACTGACCAGGGCTCTTCAGGCGGCGGGACCTGCCGGGGGAGGCGCCAGCATCTTCTCGGAGGAGGGCCTGAAGAACATGATCGTCGAGTCGAGCCTGACGCTGCCCGAGGACGACCGCAAGACCTGGACCCGACAGGTCAAGATCACGTCCCCCTTCGGGACCACGACGCTCGACAAGACCTACACCAACCAGGGTCCCGACCCGACCGCCGCCAACGTGGTCAAGATCGAGCTCGTCACCAAAGTCGATCTCCCGCCGCAACCCGAGGGAGGCATCCCGTTCAAGGTCAAGGAGCAGGAGCGCAAAGGGACGTTCGACTTCGACACCGCCGCCGGCCGCGTCATCCGGTCGGAAGTTACCGAGCGGCTGGAGACGGTCACCACGATCAATAATGTCGAGGTGGTCCGGCGCAACACCGCGACGACGAGCATGCATCTCGAACCGACCGGCGCGGCCGGACCGTGAGGTCATTGGGCATGTTCACGAGCCTTGGCCTGCCCGAACATGCCCACGAAGACATTGGCACTCCACCCGGCCGTACTCATGACGATCTCATTCATCAGCTACAGCCAGTCCTTTCCCGGAGGGAGAGGACTGGGGTGAGGGCGCATCGTGTGAGGACTTTTTCCGAGACCGCCTCTCCGGGGCAGAAAACAACGCTCTGGACAGCCCCTCAAATCAGCCCGTGCTTCTTGAGCCTGCTGCAGAAGGTGCTCCGGGGCATGCCGAGGAGCCGGGCCGCCTCGCTCTTGTTGCCTTGGGCCTCGCTGAGGACGTCGAGCAGGCGCTGGCGCTCGAAGGTGACGAACTCGGCGTCCCAGTCCTCCTCGACGGCGGTCGCGGTCTCTCCCCAGGCCGGAGTGGCGGGCGCCCGGGACCGTGCATCGGCGACGACGTCCGGTATCCTCGGCCGAAGCCGGCGGCGGGCGGGCTGGCGCACCTCGGGCGGCAGGTCGTCGCGGGTCAGCGCCGGGCCGTCAGCCAGGACCACCGCGCGCTCGATGGTGTTCTCCAGCTCGCGGATGTTGCCCGGCCAGTCGTATACCATCAGCGCCTCGACGGCCTCGTCGTTGATGTGTGACACCGTCTTGCCACTACGTCTGGCATACTTGCCCAGGAAGTGAACGGCCAACTCGAAGATGTCTTCCTTCCGTTCGCGGAGCGCGGGCGTCCGGAGGCTGATCACATTGAGGCGGTAGAACAGGTCTTCGCGGAACCGGCCCGCGCGGATCAGCGCCTCGAGGTCCTGGTGGGTGGCCGCCAGGATCCGGACGTCGACTGCGATCGTCTGCGAGCTGCCGACCCGCTCGAAGGCCATCTCTTGCAGGACCCGAAGCAGCTTCGTCTGGACCTCGAGGTTGATGTCGCCGATCTCGTCGAGGAACAGCGTGCCGCCATCGGCCTGCTCGAACCGACCGATCCGATCGCGGTCGGCGCCGGTGAAGGCCCCCTTGACGTGCCCGAACAGCTCACTCTCCAGCAGGTTCTGCGAGAGCGCCGCGCAGTGGACCTTGACGAACGGATGCGCGGCGCGCGGGTTGGCGGCGTGGATCGCCTCGGCCAGGAGTTCCTTGCCCGTCCCGCTCTCGCCCCGGATCAGGACGGCCGACGGGCTGGCCGCCACCTTGCGCGCCACCGCGATCATCCGGCGGACCGCCGGGCTCGACCCCCGGATCTCCTCGAAGACCTCCGGCTCGACCGGCGGCTCCGGTCGAGCGCGGCTCCGCCCTGCGATCCATGAGCTGATCCTGGAGGATCAGGATCCGCCGCTGCTGTTCGGCGATCTTCTCGACCTTGTCGCGCAGCTCCTGGTTGAGCGACTCCAGGGTCTGCTGGATCCCGGCCGAGTGGAGGGTCAGCGTCGCGACCGAGCTGAGCGCCCCGAGAAAGGCGATCTCATCGTCCTCGTAGGGCATCCCGCTCCGCTTCGGGCCGAGCACGAGCAGGCCGGCCAGGTCGCCGTCGGCCTCCAGCGCGTTGGCCACCTCGCCCCCCAGCGCGAGCATCGCATCGGTGACCGGGTCGGACGAGGTCGTCAACGACATCGCGTGCGGGACCCGGATCGACGGCACCTGACGGAGCCGCACGACCAGCGGATGGTCGGCGCCAGCGCCTGCTCGTCGGGGGCCGAACCGTGCCAGGCCGCCAGTCGCAACGGGGCGCGGGGCGACTCGACGAGGTAGATCGCCCCCCACTCCAGCCGTAGGACCTCGGCCGCCGCCTCGAGCAGCCGTCGGCCAAGCGTCGCGCGATCGACCAGGCTGCCGACCGCCACTCGCATCTTCTGCATCGCCTGGTCGAAGTTGTACTTCTCGCGGTAGAACCGCCGGTCGATCGCCTTCTGGAATCGCTCGCGCGCAACCTCCGACAGAATCAGAATCACGATCACCGTACCTCCGGCCACCATCGCTCCACGCCACGTCTGGTTCGCCGAGAAGAGCTGGTTGCCAATGACCAGACCGCTCAGCAGCAGGACCCCCGAGTAGAGCAGACCTGCTGTCACGCTCAGCGCAAAGTAAACGACACTCCGGTTGATGATCTCCTCAACCTGCATCAGCTTATACCGCGTGATGCTCAACGCGTACGCCAGCGTGTACAGGAGCGAGACGCCAAACATCGGCCAGGCTGCGCTGTCGCGCCCGAGCGTTGCGGTGTCAAACCAGGTCTGCGTCAGCAGGTAGCCGATCAGCACCGAGGCGATCAGTGAGGCGAGCAGGATCCACTGGACCTGATTCCGCTCGGCCCTCGTCCGCGCCGAGCGGAAGCTGGCGGCCAGGCAGAGGATGCAGAGCCCGAAGATCACGACCGCCAGCCCGATGTAGCCCAGCGCCAGGCCGCGGACCAGTCGCAGCGCCGACTTGACGGAGTCACCTCCGACGTGGTGCCCCAGCCACCGGGACCGGAACATGGTCCCCCAGAGCGCGGCGAGATAGACCGACGGGATCCCATACAGCGTGGCCAGGACCCAGCGCCGGTAGGCCGCGAAGATCGGGTTCAGCCGGGGGAAGACCAGATAGAAATGGAGGCTGACCACCGGCACGAAGATCGCGAACGCCGCGAACGGATAAATCAGCGCTGGCTCCACGACGATCTCCGTCCAGTGGTATCCCCCCATGTAGGCGCCAACTGTCACAATGCAGAGCCAGAAAAAGAGCCGCGCCGAGGCGTCTTGCGGCCGCTTCCAGAACACCAGCCCCCCGACGGCGAAGATCAGCATCTCCTGGAGGAACCAGATCAACGACCAGAGATAGGTCCCCAGCGGACGATACCCGACCCGCGCCTGGGCGGTCCGGATCTCCCCGCCGTCGTGGTCCATCCACGTGACGTCGATCGTCTGGCCCACCTGCTGTCCCAGGCGCCGCATCGCCCGGACGTAGTCGGTGTAATTCTCGATCGGGCACGCACCGATCGCCCGCAACGTGTCTCCCACCCGAGGCCGCACACCTGTCCACTCGTAGGCCGAGGGAATCGTCTCTTTCACCTCCGTGCCGAACATGCAACGGAGGCCGATGTCCCCCATCCAGGCCACCAGCAAGATCACCGCGATCGAGTAGAAGAGGACGATGAGCGAAAAGCTCATCAGATACGCTCGGTGCGGCTTCCGGCGCCATGAGGGCGTCTTCCGTGAGACGTCCGGAGGGTCCGGAGGGAAAGAGAAATTAGAATCGTCCACGGGGGCGTTCGGCAGAGCGGGTGAGGCGAATCCATGAGACATTTTTTATCTCAAACAACCATACGGAGCTTTTTCGTGAAGTTGATACCTCCTCCACCTTAACGAATCACTGACGAAATTCAAGATTTTCGTTAACGAAATCCGGTCACTCAAACCGAAGCTGCCTCATTCGTCTTTGGGTTGGTGGATCTGTAAAAATAAGAAATATGAGTAAAATACATTAAATATAATGGATTTGGCGAGATTATACGGGCGGGCTTCTTCAATGAAAGCTGAGAGATTTAGAGAAGCTGGTCCCCCTAATTTTTCAAAATGGATGAAATAGGCTGGGGGTTTTCCCACATGCTCCTTTTCGGCGCCGAAATTTCGTCGATCCTCGTTAGTGAAAGTTTGTCAGTTCAATGGTGGGATTTCAGCGCAAGATGGGAATGGGAAGGTTGATAAGGAAAAAATTCGGAGACTCATAGGGTAGGTATGTAATCTGCCTTGTTATGGAATCCGAATCGGACCGGCATCTCTGAGGATCTCCTGTGGTCTCAGCCGGATATTGAGGAGGATTCATGCGATTGGCGCCGAAGCATCGCGTTGAGTGGTTGATGTCAACCCACCTCCAGGAGGGAAGACAGCATCAGATCCGGTTAGGTGGAGAATGGGTGGATGTGGTGGAGATCGGTCAGGGCGAACCGATCGTCCTGGTGCCCGGTCTGGCGGGCAGTTGGAAGTTATTAACACCACTGGCCCGTCGGCTGGCCCGCCGGAATCGGGTGATCCTTCCCGGGCTTAGAGGAGATCAGTTCCCGCTCGGCGCCTCCTGGGCACGCGATCTGGGGGATTACGCCCAGGATCTGGCGCGAGTGATCGGGCAGCTTGGCCTGGAGCGTCCCACCGTCTTTGGCGTCTCGTTCGGTGGGGCGGTTGCGCTGGAACTCGCGATCGAGCAACCAGCTCGCCTCGGTGGCTTGATCGTGCAAGGGGCGGAGGCCCGTTTCCGGTCGACCCTGGGGGCCACCATCGCCCGGCGCGTGCTGGAGCGGTTCCCCTTACCGAGCAACAACCGCTTCTTGAACCAATTTTTCAACCTGCTGCATGGGTGCAAGCCCGAGCCGGGTCCGCTGGTCGATTTCGTCGTCGAGCGGTGCTGGGAGACCGACCAGAGCGTGATCGCACGTCGGATCGGATTGCTCGAGTCGTTCGACGTCTCGGATCGGCTCTGGCGGATCGACGTCCCGACGCTCGTCCTGGCCGGAACCCGCGACGTGATCATCCCCGCGTCGCGGCAGCGTGCGCTCGCCTCCGCGATCCCCGGCGCCCGGTATGAGGAGCTCGAAGGGGCCGGCCACATCGGTTTCCTCACCCACCGCCGGAAAATCGCCCGGCTCGTCCGAAGGATGATGGTCCAGGTCAAGCACTCGCATTGCTGAGTCTCTAGCCGTGAGTTATAGGGTGCGCGTTACGCGCCGATCGTCCGCACGGGCGAAACTTGGCGCGCGGCGTGCACCCTGCTGTTTTTCTTCCGAAGCCGCGTTTTTCTCCCGCCTCCTCACCCAGGCCTCCCACCCCCATGGACACACGTCGTGAATTGATGACCTTGAACGTCGAGCGTGCCCTGCGCTGGGCCTCGGTTTGTCATCGGGGGCAGTCACGCAAGGGGAGCGACACCCCCTATATCGAGCATGTCTTCGGAGTGGCGCTGATCCTCGATCGTGCGGGGTTCGACGAGGACGTGGTCATCGCCGGGCTGTTGCACGACGTGGTCGAGGACACTGAAGCCACACTGGATCAGGTCGAAGAGAAGTTCGGGGCCGGGGTGGCCCAGACGGTCGAACACTGCACGGAGATCAAGGTCGATGCTCAGGGCCACAAGCGGCCCTGGATCGACCGCAAGCGCGACCACCTCGCGGCGATGGCCGGGGCGCCAGCCTCGGCTCGGGCGGTCATCCTGGCCGACAAGCTCCATAACCTCCTGAGCATCGAGCTCGACCTACGTGACGAGCGACTGGTCTGGTCGCTCTTCAATGCCGAGTGCGCGGCGGTGCTCTGGTATTATCGCATGATGATCGACCAGCTCGGGTTGGGCGACCCGAAGTTGGAGGCCCTGGCCGGACACTGCCGGGAGGCCCTGGCGGTGGTCGAAGGGCTGGGAGGACCAGACCAAAAAAATGGCTGAGCGGGGTGTTCCTGACTTGAATGACCCGCGGCGAAGGTTTATAGTATGGGTGTCGGTCGGGTACACACGCCTAACCGGCTTCCGGGTCGTACGCAACGTGGTACGACGGACTAGAGCCCGCTCCCGCTCGAGGCTGGACTCCCGCGGGATCGGGGTGGCTAGAGCGAAAGGAGGTGATCGCGTGTGTAGTGATAACCAGAGGCGGCTCGCCTAACGGCAGCCGACGGGTTGCCCGTCGGGCAGCCGCATCCTCTGACAGACTGACAGATTGACCAGGTCCGGATGTGCCTCTCGGACCTGGTTCCTTTGCCTCGCATATGGTTTCGGTCCTTGGAGTACGAGGACGTTGACTCAGCCCTCTCAAACCTCTGGCCTGTATACCTCTCGTGAAGGGTGGCGTCCCTTGGCGTTTACGGGAGAACTACCAGGTCGCCGGGCCGAGGGCAGAATCTAACCCTCTACGGACTTTTCAAGACGAGACATCCGGGGCCCCGGGACCTAATCAAGGTTCCGGGGCCTTTTTTTGTTAGGGTCGTGCAGGGTTCGCGGTTGTCATCTTGAGGATCTCGGGTCGAGATCCGGGCCTGGGGAGGGCGGGATACCGTGATTGTTGTCATGAAACCTGACGCGACGGCCGAGCAGATCGACCACGTGGCCGCGCACATCGCGACGCTGGGACTGACGCCCCAGGTGATCCGAGGGACGCACCAGACCGTCATCGCCGCGATTGGCGAGGAGCGGCCGGGGCTGACCGAGGCCCTGGAGCCGGGCGAGGGGGTGGAGAAGGTCTTGCCGATCATGGCCCCGTACAAGCGGGCCTCGTCGGAGCTGAAGACCGAGCGGACCGTGGTCCGGGCGCGGGGCCTGGAGGTCGGCGGGACACGCGTGGCGGTGATCGCCGGCCCCTGCTCGGTCGAGAGCGAGGAGCAGATCGCCGGACTGGCCCGCAAGCTCAAGGCGCTGGGCGCCACCGGGCTGCGCGGTGGCGCGTTCAAGCCGAGGACCAGCCCCTACAGCTTCCAGGGGCACAAGGAGGAGGGGCTCAAGATGCTGGCCGCCGCGCGGTCTGAGACGGGCCTGGCGATCGTCACCGAGGTGATGGCCCCCGAGCACGTCCCGATGGTCGCCGAGTATGCCGACGTCCTCCAGATCGGCGCCCGGAACATGCAGAACTACCAGTTGCTCCAGGCCGTCGGCGACTCGGGCAAGCCCGCGCTGCTGAAGCGGGGGATGAGCGCGACGATGGACGAGTTCCTGCTCGCCGCCGAGTACATCCTCGACCGCGGCAACCCGAACGTCATGCTCTGCGAGCGGGGCATCCGGACCTTCGAGGACCACACTCGGTTCACCCTGCCGCTGGCGACGGTCCCCTACCTGCAAGACAAGAGCCACCTGCCAGTGGTGGTCGACCCGTCGCACGGCACGGGCAAGGCCAGCCTGGTCCTGCCGATGTGCAAGGCGGCCGTCGCCGCCGGTGCCGATGCCCTGATCGTCGAGGTCCACGACGACCCTGAGCATGCCGTCAGCGACGGCTCGCAGACGATCACCCCGGACGCCTTCGGCCAGATGATGGCCCAGTGCCGCCGCATCGCCGAGGCGGTCGAGCGGACGATGTAAGAACGGAATGGGAGCGAACTCGTCTTACTTGCCGATGCAGAACCGGCGGAAGATGCGGTCGAGGATGTCGTCGGTGACGACGGCGCCGACGACCTTGCCCAGCTCATCGACGGCTTGGCGCAGGTCGATCGCGACAAGCTCGTCGCTGCCGTCCAGCAGGAGAGTCTCGCAGGCAGACTGGAGGACTTCGCTGGCGCGGAAGAGACTTTCGCGGCAGCGCGCCGGTGCTGGCGATCGGGTCGCCGTCGGCGGCCTGGCTGCGGAGGGCGGAGGCGATGGCGGACCGGAGGGACGCCAGGCCCGCGCCGGTCCGGCGCTCGTGGCCAGCAGGGTCGCGGGAACGGGCGGGGGCGCGGTGTCGGACTTGGTCCAGACGAGGAGCCTGGGACGATCGGAGGCGATCGGCGGAGCGGTCGCGGTGTCAGGCGACCGGCAGTCGAGCAAGAGGTCGGCGCGGCCGGACTGTGCGGCGCGGAAGGCTTGCGCCTGGCCCTCGATTGCGGTGACGGCGGCGTCGAGGCCCGCAGTGTCGATCAACTCGACGATCAGTCCGTCGCAGTCGCAGAGGGCCGAGAGATAATCGCGGGTCGTTCCCGCGTGGGACGAGACCAGGGCGCGATCCTGGCCGAGCAGCGCATTGAACAGCCGGCTCTTGCCCGCGTTGGGCGAGCCGACTAGAACCACGCGGGGAGAGTCCTCGGGCCGGTCGCGGCTCCGGAGGCGGTTGGCCAGCGCGGCGACCTCGGCGGCCGACCTGGCCAGGTCACTGGCCAGCGCCGCGCGGCCGAGCGGGTCAACGTCGGGTTCGTCGGCGAAGTCGAGGTTCGCTTCCAGGTGAGCCAGTATGTCGAGCAGGCGGTCGCGGAGCGCGACGATCGGCCCAGCCAGACCTCCGGCCAGTTGCTTCAGCGCGGCGTCGAGCTGCGCAGGGGTCTGTGCGTCGATGACGCCGAGCACCGCCTCGGCCCGAGTCAAGTCGATCCGGCCCGAGAGGAAGGCGCGAAGCGTGAACTCACCCGGCTCGGCATGTCGGGCGCCTCGGGTCAGGTAGTGCGCCAGGACGAGCTGGACCAGCGGCGGCGCGCCCACGGTGTGGATCTCGGCCAGCGGCTGGCTCGTGTAGGTCCTCGGGCCGGGCCAGAGCGCCAGTGTCGCGGGCAAGCGCGGCCGGAGGCCGTCCACCGTCAGCCAGCCTTTCCTGCACTCGGCGCGCGCGGGTCGAGGGGCCTGGCGGGTCGCGGTCGGCCGAGAACCCTGCCAATGCGATGCGCCAGGCGTCCGGGCCGGTCAGGCGGACCAACCCGCGGAACCCCGGACCCGGCGGGCTGGCCACTGCCACGATCGTGTCGCTGGGGTCAAACATGGTGGATAAGTCCACCCCAGAGAACCCCGAGAAGAGAATACGGAGAGGAAAAGAGCCGAGAAATCCTGCTTTTCTCTTTTCCTCTCCGTATTCTCTTCTCGGGGTTCTCTGCGTTCTCCGTGGTAAGTTTTCGTTTTCAGCGCCGTCGGCCCGGCCGTGCCCTGGGCTTGCCCTTGCCCCGGTCTCTATCCTTATCCTGGTCCTTGCCGGGGCCCATGTTGCGGATCGTTGGGTCCTTGGCGGCCTCTTCCTTCACCTTTTCCCAGAACTGGGCGAGCTTGCCGGGCGGTTTGGAAGGAGCACCGTCGCCGTCAGGACCGCCCTTACCGCCGCCCGGAGGGTTCCCCTCGTCGTCCACATCCTTGGGAGGGGTTATCGGGTGGGTGACCTTGGGCAGCAGGAGCCTCTCGCCGATTTGCCAGAGGCTGCTCGTGATGAAATAGATGCCCAGCCCCGAGGGGACCTTGTAGAACATGAAGGCCATGAAGATCATCATGTACTTCATCATCTTCTGCTGCGTCTCGGCCTCGGGCGTCGTCGCCGGCGGCGAGAAGAGCTTGGTCTGCACCAGCATCAAGGCGACGACCAGAAACGGCAGCAGGTTGAAGTAATGGCCCAGCCACGGGATCTCGACATTGTACGGGAACCTGAAGAGCATGTCGGGCGCGGCCAGGTCGTGGATGTAGAGGAACGTGGCATGCCGCAGGTGCACGCTCGTGTTCAACGCCTGCCAAAGCCCGACGAAGATGGGCAACTGGATCAAGGCCGGCAGGCAGCCCCCGAGCGGGTTGACCCCGTGCTTCTTGTACAAGGCCATGGTCTCCCGGGTCTGCTTCTCCTTGTCGTCCTTGTATTTCTCCTGGATCTCCTTCAGGAGGGGCTGAAGGTCCTGCATCTTCTTGGCCGCCATCGCCTGTTTGCGGCCGAGCGGGAACATGACCATGCGGACGAGCAACGTCAGCAGGATGATCGCGATGCCGTAGTTGCCCGACTTGCCGCCGAAGACACGCGCCACCCGCGCGGTCAGGCCGTAGATGTGATCGAGCAGCGGCGAGATGACGCTGGCCACCTCGGGCGCATACGGGATACCGAACCGCCCGCTCTTGCGATACGAGGCCAACTCGGTGGCCCCGTAGGGCGTCAGCGCGTCGGTCGTCTTCGGGCCGGCGAACACGCGAGTACGTTGTGGATCGCGGGCCGGTTCGGCTCGATCGTGATCGGCTTCGACTTGATCTCGATCCCGATGTCGGCCTTCTGTTCGAACTGGGGATCGGGGGGTGGATCACGGTCGCGACCGTCTCACTCTCCCATCGCGCCGCGGGCGTCTTGGGCGTCGGATCCGGCTCGACCAGGATGGCGAAATATTGGTTCTCGATCCCCGCATACTTCAGCGGGAGCGACGTGAACTTTTCGGGGCTCGCCTGCCCCTTGACGATCTCGTTGGCCGAGCGGGTCACGACTTTCGTCTTGTTGCCCTCGACCTGACCGAAGAAGGCGTCGCGGAAGGTACCGGTATACCATTCCCCCTCGATCGGAATGCCGTGCGGGCCGAGCAGCTTATAACGGAGCGATTGCTCCCGCGTCGGGCTCCGGAACTCTAACGTGACCTCGAAGCCGTCCTCCCCCTTAGAGAGTTCGAACCTCTTGATCAGCTCGACGCCGAGGGGATCCACACTCTTGCGGAAGACGATCATCTGCCCTTCGACCGGGGCCGTCGCGCCGGGACGGGTCTTGGAGATCGGCCGGACCACCCGGCCCTCCTCGTCGCGCTCGACTTCCCAGAGCATCTCGCCCAGCGGGAGTTCGGTCTCCTTGGGCATCGCCGCGGTGGCACCGTCGTTCGCCTCGTCCTTAACATGTTCGCCCTTGGGCGGCATCGACACCAGGCTCAGCGCCAGCGAGGGGGGGGCCTTGGGGTCGCGGCGGAGCAATTGCAGGGGCAGGTGGCGTCTGGCACCCTCGACATGCTCGGCCTCGAACCGTGACGATCCCAACGACGCGACACCGGCGCCGGATTGCTCCAGGTGGACCTCCAGGCGATAGCCGTCAGGTGTCCGGTCGGCGACCGAGCCGAGGACCAGCTTCGAGGGATCGATCGGTTTGATCGCCTCCGCTGTCGCTTTCGGGGGCTCGGCGACCGGTTCCTTCTCCTTCTTGGCGACGGTTTCCGTGGGCTTCGGCGGCTCCTTCGCGACGAGTTCGGGGGGCTTCGGGCGCGGCCTTGGCGTCTGCCGGTTGGTTGGCCTGCGGGACCAGTTGCTGTGTTTCTTGGGAGGGGGCGGGTTCAGGCCCGTCACGTCCATCAGGCACTGATCCCCAAGATCGAGAAGAACGTGAGGATCAAGAACAGGACGAGCCGCTTCTCATTACTCATCTGTGGAGGAGACTCTGGAGACTTGGAGACGTGACCTCGACTCGGAATCAGAGGGCCTTGGTGTTGTTCGTCGGGGAGCCCTCTTCCTTGGCGGGAATCCGGGCTCGTTCGGCATGATGGTTTGGGCCACCCGGCGGGAGACGGCGAAGGACGGCGGGACGGACGGGTCGAGCGGCGAGGGTCAGCGACCCTGGCGGAGCCGATCGCCCAGGAACGGTTCCAGCTCGGGGATGGCGTAGATCTTCTGGATCGTCGTCTCGAAGTCGTAGACGAGCCGGCGGTAGGTGATCCGGATCGGCCCGGCTGGGGACAGGATCATCGTGGCATTCGGGTCCGCATCGGCACCGGGATCGTCGCTCTGGCGGCCGGCCGTCGTCGAGGATGACGTAGCAGGCCCGGGGGTCGCCGTCGCGCGGCTGGCCCACCGAGCCGACGTTGATCATCAGCTTTGCCTTCGCCCAGCGTGTATTCGTAGTCGATCTCCTCCGGCGCAGTAGAACTGGAACCTCTCCGTGAACACGCCGGGGACGTGGGTGTGTCCCTGGAAGCAGTAGCGCTCGACCAGCTGGAACAGCCGCTCCATCTTCCGCTGGTTGTAAATGTCCTCGGGGAAGACGTACTCGCTCAGCGGGTTGCGGGGCGAGCCGTGGACGAACAGGAACGGTTCATGCGGTAGGTCCGGGGCAGCTCGCCGAGGAACTCCCAGCGGCGCTCGTTATTCGACGCGATCGTGCGGGCTCTCCAGCTGCTCGCGGGTCCAGAAGATCGCCCGCTCGGCGCCGATGTTGAACCCGTCGGGATCGAACATCGCCCCCTGGTCGTGGTTGCCCAGCAGGGTCACCTTGCAGCGTCTCCATCACCCGGTCGATGCACTCGCGCGGGTTCGGGCCGTAGCCGATGATGTCGCCCAGGCAATAGATCTCGGTGATCCCCTGCGCCTTGATGTCGTCCAGGACGACCTCCAGGGCTTCGAGGTTCCCGTGAATGTCGCTAATCAAGGCACGGCGCACCGGGGAAGACCTCCGAGCGGACAGTCGCCAGCGGGCGCGAATCCCAACTCTAGAAAACTTTGACCGTGACTCTTCGCAATCTCTCTAAGATAGATTGGTATCGTGCCGGGGGTCAAGGTCAAGCCCCCTCGGTGCGGTCGGTCTTTCCCTCCAGGATCCCACCCGATCGAAACGCGGTCCGGCAAGCCCCCGGAGCCCCCTTCCGATCATGAACATTCTGGCACTAGACACATCGACCGATCGTGCGGCCGTGGCGGTCGCGACGGCCGCAGGTGCGGGGCAGGCCGCGACGACCGACCCGTCCTTGCGGCACGGCCGCAACCTGGTTCCCAGCATCCGCGCGGTGCTTCGCGCGGTCGGCTTGGCGGTCCGCGACCTCGACCTGATCGCCGTGGGGTTGGGGCCGGGCTCGTACACCGGGCTCCGGATCGGCCTGACCGCGGCCAAGACGCTGGCCTATGTGGCGAAGGTCCCGCTGGTTGGTTTCGACAGCCTGGAGGCGCTTGCGCGCAACGCCCCGGACGAGGCCCTCCGCGTCTCGGTGATCGCCGACGCCCAGCGCGGCGACGTTTACACGGCCGACTTCCGCCGGATCGAGCCATCGGGGCCGCTCGTCCGGACGACGCCGACCCGGATCGAGCCGCTCGCGGAATGGTCAGCCTGGCTCGCCGAGACCGATTCCGAGTCCGTGCACGTCCTCGGCCCCGGCCTCGACCGCCTCCACCCCGACCTGCCCGGGACCGTCCGCCTCCTTGCCCCGGGGGCGAACTGGCCCGATGGCCACCACCTCATCCGACTGGCACGCGACGCCTGGGAGAGCGGCCGACGCGACGATCCCTGGTTCCTCGAACCGTTCTACCTCCGTCGCAGCGCGGCCGAGGATCAATGGGCTCGGAGGAGTCAGTCGCCAGGAGAGCCAGTCACATCACCAGAGAATCCTCCTGGTTCCGGACGACGGGTTCCGGACCCCTCCGCACCGGTTGACCGCGGGCCGACCGGGGACTTAAGATCGAGATGAGCTTCCGAAAATCCATCGTTTGATCAGCGCCGGTCCGCTCCCGTTCGGTCGATCATGCTGGAGTTATCTGAATATGATGCGCTGGGTCATCCTGGCGGTCCTGGTGGTCGCGATCACCGCGACCGCGACCGTGATCGTCCAGTTCCTTCCGGTCGACTCGTCGGACAAGGTTGAGTATCCGCTCGCGCCGGTGACGAAGGGGCCGAAACCACGGGTCGTGGTCGAGGGGGACTTGGTCTACAAGTTCGGCACCATGGCGCAGCAGGTCGAGGGGAAGAGGACGTGGGTCGTCCACAACGAGGGTCAGGGCGATCTGGTCCTGACGATGGTCACGTCGAGCTGCTCGTGCACCATCGCCAACCTCGCGGACGGCAAGATGGCCACCGTCAAGCCGGGGGGCAAGACCGAGATCGTGTTGAGCTGGAACACGAAGGATCGGGACGGCTCGTACCGCCAGTCGGCCACGATCGCGACGAACGATCCCGAGAGGCAGACGTTCGAACTCGTGGTGGAGGGGACAGTCCGCCCGGCGATCGTGGTGCTCCCCGACGTGAACCTCAACTTCATGGAGATCTCCAACGACGAGCCCGACCACCGCGCCGGGGTCGCCCTGTACTCTTCCGATAAGCCCGACCTGAAGATCCTCAAGCTAACCACGTCGAAGCCGGGCGTGATCCTTGCCGAGCACGAGCCGCTCACCCAGGAGGACCGCAAGACGTTCCAGATCGAGGCCGGACACCGGGTCAACGTCGATGTGAAGTCGGGCCTGCCGCTGAGCGTGTTCCGCGAGGAGGTGGTCATCGAGACCGACCACCCGAGGCAGCCCGAGGTGCGCCTCACCCTGGTTGGGAAGATGGTCGGCCCGATCAGCGTGACGCCTTTCGAGCAGGTTCGGATGCACGACGTCTCCAGCCTTCGAGGGCGGCGCATCGAGATGGGGCTGCTGGTCCGCAGCCAACGCCCGACCAAGTTCCAGGTCGAGCGAAAGCCAGAGAAACTCAAGGTCGAGATCGCGCCGAGCGATAAACCCCACGAAAAGGGGAAATACCGGATGTTCGTTTCCGTCCCACCGGGGACGCCCCCGGGCGAGATCGAGGACGAGATCGTCCTCAAGACCGACCACCCCCAGGCGTCGGAAGTGATCATCCCCGTCAACGTTTACATCCACGATGCGGGGTGAGCGCCGGACTCTCCCGCCCGGCCCGTCGGAGCAATTGGCCTTACTTCGGGCGCGGGGGACGTTATAACGACGTTCCGGGAGTTCGGAAGGATGGTCTGGGGGAACGCGGTCGCCGCACTTGGCGCGGGCATGGGGCCCGGGGCTCCGTCCCCCCCCTTCGGGAAAGGATGACGATGTCCCGGACCTCGTATCGGCCACTGGCCATCCTGGGCCTGGTCGCGGCCCTCCTGGCTGACGTGGGCTGCTCGTCAAGGACCGACAGCTCCAAGACGACCTCCAAAGACGCCTCGGTGTCGACCTCCGCGCCGGCGGACGGCCCCGCAGGCAATGCCAAGCTGTTCGCTGACTGGCCGACCCCCGCCGGGGCGCTGATCATCTCGGGGGAACAGGACGGCTACCTGGAGCCCTGCGGCTGCACGTCAGGGCAGCAAGGTGGGCTTCGCCGCCGCTCCGACTTGGTCGCTCGGCTCCGCGAGCAGGGCTGGCCCCTGACCCTGATCGATCTGGGAAATCTGATCAAGGACCCGGCCACCGCCCGGGGAGGGCCGGATCAGGTCAAGATCACGTTCCTCGTGTCGCTGAACGCGCTGAGCCTGATGCAGTACGACGCCCTGGCGCTGAGCGCCGAGGACATGAAGATCGGCGTCGGCGAGGCCCTCGGGCAGTTCTTGAACATGGGTGATCGACCCAAGGTTGTGGCTGCCAACGTCGCGGCACCGGGGTTCGAGGCCGCGATGCCGCCCAGCATCCGGATTAGGGTGGGGGCGTTCAAGGTCGGGATCACCGCCGTCCTCGACCCCGACTCGTTCCGAGCGCTCAAGGACGCGGAGAAGGACACACTGCTTGCGATCAAGCCGCCGGCCGAGGCGCTGACCGCCGTCCTGGCCGACCTGAGGAAGGATACCGATCTCCAGGTCCTGATGGTCCAGGGCGCCCCCGAGCGGGCCAAGGCGCTGGCGCAGGCGTTCCCCGACTTCGAGGTCGTCGTGGGCACCTCGCCCTTCGCCGACCCGGCCGAGGATGCCGAACGGCTCAACGACGGTAAGACGATGCTGGTCACCGTCGGCCACAAGGGCAAGTACGTCGGCGTCGTCGGCCTGTTCCGGGACCCGAAGCCGCGCTTCCGCTATCGTCGCGTGTCCCTGAACCACCGTTACGACGGACCCGCCGAGGCGATGAGGAAGCTGATCGAGGAGGACTTCCAGCACATGCTGGAGCGGGAGCACGTGGTCGAGAACTACCCCCGCCACGATTACGCCGGCGGTGCGCCCGGCGCCACCTTCGTCGGTGCCGAGACCTGTCAGTCGTGCCACCCGAACACCTTCAACAAGTGGGCGAGCACCAAGCACGCGCCACGCGTTCGACAGCATCGTCCACGACCCGAAGGGACAGCGGAGCGACCACCAGTTCGACGCTGAGTGCGTCAGTTGCCACACGACAGGCTTCGAGTACACTTCGGGCTGGCGCTCGGCCGCGGCGACGCCCTTCCTGAAGGGCAACCAGTGCGAGAACTGCCACGGCCCCGCGTCGAAGCACGTCGCTGAGCCCGACAACCCCGAGTACCGCAAGGCGATCGCCCGGACCGCGGCCGACGCCGACCGGAACCGGCTCTGCATCGCTTGCCACGACGAGGACAACTCGCGTAACTTCGCCTTTGCCACCTACTGGAGCCAGATCGTCCACAAGGGCCTGGACACCTACAACGACCCCAAGGTCCACCGGAGACTGGACTCGAACGTGGCGCGTCAGAACCAGAAATGACCGTGTCGCGTTTCGAACCGTTCTCCAGGGAGGCCGTCCGGCGTCCCCCTTCGACGCGGGCGGCCTTGCTCCATCTCCAGGAAAGGAGTCCCGCGATGGGCGTCCCCGCATCTCCCTCAAAGCTCGACCGGTTCGTGGCCAAGTATCGGCAGGACCACTCGCATCCGGTCAATCACGTCTTGCACGTTGGCGTCGGTTGGCCGATGGTCGCGCTGGCGGTTGTTCTGGTGCCCTTCCGACCACTCTGGTCGCTCGGACTGTTTTTGGGCGGCTATGCGCTGATGTTCTTCGGGCACTTCGTCTTCGAGCGGAATGTGCCGACGGTCCTGAAGCACCCGAGCACCCCGTTCGTGATCGCCTGGGCGGTGATCCGCGGTGTCTGCGGCGGCCTGCTCCGCCTGGCGACCCCGCACCGAGGACGGTAGGCTAATTCTCATCGGTGAGTTTGACGTATCCGACTGCGAGAACGTCAGCGGAGGACATTCCGGATGAGGTCATCGTACCGGCCGGCGCGACGCATCAAACCTCCCTGATGCTCAGCCGGAGGAGTTGCTCGGCCCACCGGAGGAGGCATGAACGCCAGTATAGAGTCTGGCTTGACAATGTCCCAACGCCCCGGCTACGATGCCCATCATCTGGCATATGTCTTGGGACCAATGCGAGGACCGACGATGGCCGACCCAATCCAATATGACGACTTTGCCAAGATCGAGCTGCGCGTCGTCAAGGTCTTGGAGGCGCGACCGCACCCCAACGCCGAAAAGCTGATGCTGTTGCAGATCGACATCGGCGACGCTCAGAAGCAGATCGTGGCCGGCATCCGCCAACACTACACGCCCGAGCAGCTCGTGGGCAAGAAGATCGTGGTCGTCAACAACCTCGAGCCCGCGATGCTCCGCGGCGAGACCTCCAACGGCATGCTCTTGGCCGCCACCTCGGGCGAGCGCGTGATCCTGCTGACGGTCGATGACCCCGAATGTGTCGTGGGGGCAAAGATCAAATGAGGTGATTCATCGCGAAGGTGAGGAAGGCAGAGAGAGCGAACCGAATTGAACGATTTGAAATCTCAAGTTTGAAATTTTGAATTTATGTTTTCCTTCGTGCTGAATTCCGCGGATTCGAGGAGGAGGTTGATTTGCGTCGGGATCTCGGCGACTTCCAGACCCCGCCGGCCCTGGTCGCCGCGGTCCTTGACAGACTCGAGATGCTCGGCGCACGTTGGCCGAGGGTCCTGGAGCCGACCTGCGGCCGCGGCCACTTCCTCGCGGGGCTGATCGGGCGGGCCGAGCCGCCGCGCGAGGTCTGGGGCGTCGAGATCCAGCACGAACATGCCAAGGTCGCCCGGGCGGTCGCGCGGGAGGCGCCCCGGCGATGCACGTCGACGTGATGCGGGCGAACGTCTTCGACCTCGACCTCCGCAGAGACCTGAAATGGTCCGGACGCGGCCCGCTCCTGGTCGTCGGCAACCCGCCCTGGATCACGAACGCCGAGCTCGGGGTCCTGGACAGCGACAACCTCCCGCGCAAGAGGAACATCAAAAAGCTCAGGGGGATCGACGCGAGGACCGGCGCCTCGAATTTCGACATCGCCGAGGCGATCTGGCTCAAGCTGATCGAGGAGCTGGCCGATGAGCAGCCGACGATTGCGCTGCTCTGCAAGACGTCGGTGGCGCGGAGCATCCTCCAGTTCGCCGAGTGCGCGACGCTACCGGTCTCCCGAGCGGCGCTGTTCCAGATCGACGCCGCGCGATCGTTCCGGGCGGCGGTCGATGCCTGCCTCTTCTGCGTTACGCTCGGGCCGGGCGGCCGACCCGGGCGCGTGCCCGTCTTCGGCGACCTGGGCGCGACGGCGCCCGCCTTCGAGATGGGGTTCGTCGGCGGCCGGCTCGTCGCCGACCTTGACACCTATCAAGCGGGCGCGTTCGCCGACGGGTGCTGCCCCCGAACCTGGCGCCAAGGCCTGAAGCACGACGCCGCCTCTGTGATGGAGTTGATCCGCGAGGAGGGGTCGGGGCCGCTCTGCAACAAGCGCGGCGAGGTAGTGGATGTCGAGTCTGATTATGTTTATCCGTTGCTCAAGAGCGCCGACCTTCTCCTCCCGTCGTCGGCACGGCCGAGCCGCTTCGTGATCGTGACGCAGCGGCGGATCGGCCTCGACACGGGACCGATCGAGCACGCGGCGCCGCGACTCTGGCGTTACCTGCAAGCGAACGCCGCCGACTTCGCGAAGCGGAGGTCGTCCATCTATCGTGGCCAGCCGCTGTTCGCGATGTTCGGCCTCGGCCCCTACAGCTTCGCCCCGCACAAGGTGGCGATCTCCGGGCTGCACAAGGCCCCGAGATTCCACGCCGTTGGGCCGGTCGAGGGGCGCCCGATGATGCTCGACGACACCTGCTACTTCCTCGCCTGCCATTCGGCCGAGCAGGCGGCGCTCGTCTCGGCACTTCTGAACGCGCCGGCCACTCTGGGGCTGATCCGGTCGCTGGTGTTCTGCGATTCCAAGCGCCCGATCACCAAGGCCATTCTCCAACGCATCGACCTGGGGGCGATCGCCGACCGCGCCGATCGCTCGACCTTGCCCGAGGGCGCCGGGGACGAGTTGGAGCGATTTCGGTCTCACCTCGCCTTGATCACT
Source organism: uncultured Planctomycetaceae bacterium (assembly GCA_963803395.1). GTDB lineage: Bacteria > Planctomycetota > Planctomycetia > Isosphaerales > Isosphaeraceae > JAFANO01. The sequence goes on along the minus strand of CAWDND010000075.1, from coordinate 113,937 downwards.
TGAGGGGACACGCAATGGCCTTCGCCACGATCAACTACTTCAGCCGTTCGCTGGAGAAAGCGTCCTCGTTTCACGTGGTTTTCCCCGACGATCCGACGATCCCCCGGCCCTGGGGGGTCTATTACCTGCTCCACGGGCTCTCCGACGACCACACGATCTGGATGCGCCGGACGAGCATCGAGCGCTACGTCGCCGGGTTGCCGCTGGTGGTCGTGATGCCCGACGGCGGCCGGGGCTGGTATACCAACGCCGTCGAGGGGTATGCGTACGAGGACGACCTGATCAAGGACATCGTCAGCCTGATCGAGCGCACGTTCCCCGTCCGCGCCGAGCGCTCCGGCCGGGCCATCGGCGGGCTGTCGATGGGGGGCTATGGCGCGGTCAAGATCGCCCTGAAGTATCACGAGATGTTCGCTGGCGCCAACTCGCACTCCGGGGCGCTCGGATTCACCCGCCTCGACCCCGAAGAGGCCAAGGCGGCGCAGCCCGGAATTCGTCCGGATCTTCGGCAAGTCGCCCCGGGGCGGTCCCGAGGACCCGTTTGCGCTCCTCGAACGCATCGACCATGGCCGCATCCCGGCATCCGGATCGACTGCGGGACATACGACTCCCTGATCGACCAGAACCGCGCGTTCCACAAGCACCTGGAGGCGCTCCACATCCCGCATGAATACCAGGAGTTCCCCGGAGCCCACGACTGGGCCTACTGGGACCTGCACGTGTGCGAGGCCGTGGCGTTCCACGTCAAGAACCTGGAGCTGCGCCAGAATTAGGGCGGACGAGACGGATGTCAGAGGGCAGACGAGGGAGGGACGAGAGCCCAAGATTGAGGGAGATCGAGGTTCTGTGATCTGTCCTCTGTCATTTGCCAGCGATGATTTGTTGAGATATCTCATCGGAAAAAGAATCGAGCAGGAGGCGTGCGTGCCGTGCTTCGCGAACTGTCGGTTCAGAACTTGGCGCTGATCGAGGATGTGCACGTCGAGCTGCAAGGAGGTTACTGCGTCTGGACCGGCGAGACGGGGGCGGGCAAGAGCCTACTCCTGACGGCGCTGGGGCTGGTGCTGGGGGGCAAGGCGTCAGCGGAGCTAGTCCGCGCGGGGCGCGGCGAAGCGCGGGCGGCGGCCGTCTTCGTGATCGAGGAGGGAGCGCTCGCGCGCCGAGGTCGAGGCGATCCTGGGCGGGCCGCTCGACGACGACCAGCTCATCCTGACCCGCCGGATCTCGACGCAGGGTCGGAGCGCCGCGCACGCCAACGGCCTGCCCGTGACCGTCGCCACGCTCCAAGCCTTGGGCGAGCGGCTCATCGACATCCATGGCCAGCACGAGGGCCGCGCCCTGATCGAGCCCGACCGCCAGCGGGCTCTGCTCGACGCGCACGGCGGCCTGGAGTCGCTGCTCGCGACCTATTCCCAGAGACGTGCCGCGCACGCCGCGTTGCGACGCAAGCGGCTCGAGCTGATCCAGGCCGCGCACGACCGCGAGCGCCGGCGTGCCTTGCTGGAGTTCGAGCGCGACGAGCTGGCTGCCGCCGACCCTCGCCCCGGCGAGTTCGACGAACTGGCTCGCGAGGCGCACCGCCTGTCCATCGCCGAACAGCTCCGCGCGGCCACGAGCGAGGGCTACGCGCTGCTCTATGAGGCCGACCGCTCGGCGCAGGGGTTGCTGGAGCGCGTCGCCCGGCGGATCGGCCCTCTCGCCGTCTCGGTCCCTGAGCTGGCCGCCGTCGCCGAGGACTTGGAGCGGCTGGCCGACGAGACCCGCGAGGTCGCCTACAGCCTGCGCAACTTCGGCCGCGACTGGGACGACGACCCCGCCCGACTGGAGGAGGTCGAGGCTCGGCTGGCGCTCTACCGCCGCCTGGCCGCGCGCTTCCACTGCATGCCCGACGACCTGGCCGCCCGCCGCGCCGAGATCGAGGGGCAGCTTGCCGCCATCGAACAGGACGAGGCCAACCTGCTCGGCCTCGACTCCCCGCTGGCGCAGGCGTGGGCCGAGATGGTCGAGGCCGCGACCGCCCTCACGGAGGCGCGGCGGAAGACGGCCAAGGCCTTCGCCCGGGCGATCCAGGGGCGGCTCAAGCCACTCGGCCTGGCTGGTGCGCGGCTCACAGTCGAGGTCATCATGCAGCCACCAGGCGACGATCCGACCTCCGCTCCTCCCCCGGACTCGGGCCTTGATCGCGTCGAGACGCTCTTCTCGGCCAATCCAGGCGAGGACCTCCGTCCGCTCCGGAAGGTCGCCTCGGGGGGCGAGCTGTCGCGGGTGACGCTCGCGGTCAAGACCGTCCTGGCCGGCGCCGACCGCGTTCCCACGCTTGTCTTCGACGAGATCGATACCGGTGTGGGCGGCCGCCTCGGCGCAGTCCTCGGCAAGACTCTCGCCGAACTGGCCCGGCACCACCAGGTCCTCTGCGTCACCCACCTGCCCCAGATGGCCAGCTACGCCCATCGCCAGTGGGTCATCCGCAAGCAGGCCGAGCGCGGTCGCGTCCGGACCACGATCACCCCTCTCGACGACTCGGATCGCGTCGACGAACTCGCCGCGATGCTCCGGGGCGACTCCGCCGCCGAGGGCACGCGGCAGGAGGCGCTCTCGATGCTCATGGAGGCACAGGCCGTCCGGTGAGCGCGAGGGGATCGTCACGCCGGGCCGGGCGGACGCGGTTGGAGCCACCACAACAGCCCGACCACCACCAGCGAATGATCGATCCGGCCCTCTCGGAGCATCCGGGGGATCGCGCGCGCGGGGACGAGTTCCACGCCGACCTCCTCGCCGTGATCAAGCTGGGGTTCCGCCACGAGGCGGGCGTTGGTGATCAGAATGGTCGTGCTCTTCGAGGTCATGATCGACGGGTTCGACCAGACGGTTCCCAACCGCTCGGGCGGGCCGCCGACGAATCCCGTCTCTTCGAGCAACTCGCGCGCGCCGGCTGCGAGGGGATCCTCGCCCGGATCGAGCAGGCCACCGGGGGTCTCCAGGCTGTCGTGGCCCGACCCGGCACGGAACTGGCGGACCAGGATCACCTGCTCGTCGGCCGTCAGCGCCACCACGTTGACGGAGTCGGCCAGGTGGATCACGTAATAATCGAGCGCCTTGCCCGAGGCGCGCGACCGATACCGCTCGCGGCGCAAGCGGAACAGCCAGTTCTCCTCCAGCGTCCGATCGCCGTCACTCTCGCGCACCCACGACAGCTCGGGGGCGGGTTGCATTTCGCGCACGCGTCAGTCTCCTCGGGAGGTTTCGGATGGAATGACAGGCAGAATTTCAAATTCGAGGAAGAGTTACACGGTTGGTACTTTGGGTCGTTTTCCTCGTCGAGAAATTGACGAGAAGTAAGGACTTGCGTCGAGGCCATCTTGCCTAGAATACCAACTGCGTAACTCCTCCTCGAATTTGGAAATTTCAAATAGGTTTGCCCTTTGTCACCTTCCATGGAGCATCGAAGATCTGCTCATGCCAGCAGTACCCGATCGACCAGCATGGCCACGCCGTCGTTCTCGTGGTCGCCGGTGACGTGGTCGGCGACGTCGCGGACGACGGCGGGGGCATGGCCCATCGCAACGCCGAGGCCTGCACCCTGGAGCATCGGGATGTCGTTCATGTCGTCGCCGACGGCGCAGATCTCGTCGGGCGCGACCTCCCAGAGTTCGGCCAGGTGGAGGATCGCGGCCCACTTGCTCGCATCGTGGCGGAGGACCTCGCACATCGTCCCCTGATACCTCGGGCTCTTTTGCACGAACGTCCGGACCCGGCCCGAGAGCCGGCCCAGGATGACCTCCTGGAACGCGAGCATGTCCGCCCGTGTCCCGATGGCGAAGAGGTGATAGTGCCTGTTTCCCACGATCCGGTCGCCCCAGTGCGGATCGACCTCGGCGTGCTGCCGGTTCAGACCCAGATAGTCGTCGAGGAAGGGACGACCCATCGGGTCACGTGCCACCACAAAGTCGAAGGCGTCGGGCGGGTTGTCGCGGAACGAGACGACGGGCTCGTCGTGGTCACGGAACAGCGCGAGCACCTCGGCGAGCACCTCGGCGTCGAAGTCGGCCCGCCAGAGCGTCCGGTGGCCGCAAGGGTCCTTGACCAGCGCCCCCGAGTTGCAAACCAGCGGGGCGTCGAGCCCCAGTTGCTCGGCGATCGGCCATGTGCGGCGATAACGCCGGCCCGTGCAGAGCACCGGCCGGATCCCCGCCCGAGCCGCCCGTGTCACCGCAGCGGCGGTGCTCGGCCGCAACGTCCCCTCGCGGTCGAGCAGCGTCCCGTCCACGTCCAGAGCCAACATCCGATACCGCAATCCGTTCCTTCCGCTCAACAGGCGATACCTCCGGCAGTGGGTTTGGGAATATCTTCTCGCCAAGGCGCGGATCTTGCAAAGAAATCAAAAAATTGATCAAAATTTCATCATTATCTATTATATTTTCTTCGCTTCCTTCACGAGCGTTGCGGCTCCGCGAGAAACCTCTTCGTTTCCTTACGAATGTCCCGCGTTCGCCCCGGCGGCGCGGCGGGCCCGGACGCTCTCGGGGAAGAGCGATTCCTGGTCGAGCGTGCCGTCAGTCGAGAACGGGATCGGCCGATCGTCGGTCTCGAGGGTCAGGTCCGGGTGAGCGCGGACCTCGTCTTTCAATGCGGGCGAGACCCAGAGCGTGTTCAGCTCGAGCGTGTTGGGGATGAGGACGAGCCGCGCCTCGGAAGGGTCGAGCCGCCAGCACGTCTGGAGTGCGGTCTCGAAGACGTCGCGGTCGGTTGACAGGGTGATCGGGATCCGCGCGCGTTCGAGGCAGCAGGAGGTCAGGACGTTGATCCGGAACGGCTCGGGGTCGATCTTCGAGACCAGCCGCTCAGTCGTCAGGTCGGCGAAGCCGATGCCGACGAGGTTGCCGTGGCTCTCTTCGGAGGCGTCGAGCACTGCCAGCCGGGTGATGACGGGGCGGTCGAAGTCGGGCTGCGTCTCGACCATCTGCCGGCCGATCACGTTCGGGTCCATCCCCGCGCCCGAGTAGTTCTTGCCCAGCTCGCCGACGATCAGGACGTCGAGCTGGTCGAACGGCAACCGGCCCATCAGGGCGCGGGCACGATCGAGCAGGCCAGGCTCAACGTCGAAGACCGCTTCAGGCTCGACCGCGACGATCTCGGCGGGCAAGTCCTCGGCGTTCTCGAGGATCGCCAGCCCCAGCGCGAATTTGGTGTTCGCGATCAGGAACCGCCCGACAGCCGGCAGCACCTCCTTCATCCCTCGAAAGCCGAGCTTGTGGACCTGCTCGGCCCCCTGGCGCTTGCCCAGGCCGATGACCATCATCTTCACGAGGCCCGACTCGTGCGTCGAGTGGAAGTCGGTGTGCGGCTTGACCCGGTTGATCAGGACGATCCCGTCGGCGCTATGGGCGTTCTTGTCGAAGGAGATCGGCAGGCCAACCGGGCTGGTCCCGAGGACGACGGTGTCCATGTCGGTCCGGACCTCGACCCCCATTGTCTCCGGGGTGATGCCGTAGTCAGCGAGCAGCGCGCGCTGGCCCTCGGACGTCGCGCCGCCGTGACTTCCCATGGCGGCGACGATGAACGGCCGATAGCCTATCAGCTTGAGTGTCTCGACCGCCGCCTTCGCGGCGGACTGGATGCTGTGGATCCCCCGACTGCCGATCCCCAGGGCGATCGTCCCGCCCGGCTTGACCCGTTCGCGGAGCCGGCTTTCGAGGATCAGGCGATGGATCGTCCCCGGCACATCGGCCACGCGGGGTTGGGGGACCGCTTGACGAACGCGCACGATTGGTGGAAATGACATTCGACAAGGTCCCTTGTACGATAGTCGCATGTCGCCGACGGGTCTGGGGTGTGGCCTTCGGCGCACGAAATTTAATGTTAAGGATGGCATCGCCGCCCCGTCAATCGAGCCGGCACTAACATCATGAAGCGCGCGATCCTGGTCTTGTCCCAGAGTGGTCTTGATCTCGCCAAGCGGCTCCGCGCGACCCGGCCCGAGGGGACGTTGATCCTCGGCCCTTCCTGCGTCGTGGGGAGGTGCGGTGGGCCGCCCAAGGGCGACGCGCCCGAGGTGGGGCTTCCGCCCAAGGTCTTCGCCACGGACGAACCGGGCGTTGTTGGCTGGGTCGGGCCACTTCGGGGGGTCTTGCCGTCGATCTGGCGGGAGTTCGACGCGATCGTCGCGGTGATGGCGCTGGGGATCGTGGTCCGGCTGATCGGGCCGCTGGCATCCGACAAGCGGAGCGATCCCGCCGTGGTCGTGGTCGATGACGCGGGGCGGTACGCCATCTGCGTGCTCGGTGGCCACGGGGCGGGAGCGAACGAGTTGACGCGCGAGGTTGCCGAGATCCTGGGGGCGACGCCCGTCATCACGACGGCCAGCGAGTCGCAAGGGCTCCCGGCCGTCGACCGGATCGGCCGAAATTGGGGCTGGGCGATCGAGCGGACCGAGAACCTGACGCGGGTCGCCGCCGCCGTCGTCCGTCGCCAGACCGTCGCGGTCTGGCAAGATGCCGGCTCACCTGACTGGTGGCGGCCGTTTGGGACCTGGCCCGACCACTTCATCCGACTCCGCTCCTGGAACGAGTGGCCCGCGCTCCGGCCGGCGGCACTCCTGGTCATCAGCGATCGGGTCGAGCCCGATGACCTGCCCCACGACCGGACCGTCGTCTATCGTCCCCCAACCCTCGTGGTCGGGATTGGCTGCCGCCGCGGGACCGCGCTTGAGGCGATCGATGCTTGGGTTGAAAAGGTTTTTGCCGAGCACGGCCTCGCGCGGAACAGTCTTGCCGAGGTGGCGACCGTCACGTTAAAGGTGGACGAACGAGGCCTGCTCGCCTTCGCCTCGGAGCGAGGGGTCCCGTTCGTCGCATTCCCCCCCGAGCAACTGGCCGACCAGGCGGGGATCGAATCTCCCAGCGAACTTGTCCGGTCGAAGATCGGGATCGCCGCCGTGGCCGAGCCCGCCGCGCTCCGCGCGGCGGGGGCCGCGCGGTTGCTCGTCCCCAAGCAAAAGGGGCCGGGAGTCACCCTGGCCGTGGCCCGGAGGCCCTACCAACCATAATACGAGGGCGGGCCGTACGTGAGGGGCGAGGGCGCGCCGAACCCCGGCGTGTAATCGCCGATCGGCGGCTCGGGGATGGTGACGGGCGGGACAGCGACGCTCCGGTAATAGGACGCGCCATACAGATAACCAGGGGCCACGAAGCCAGGCCGCCAGAGCCCCACGCCGTACTTGCCCGGCAGCATCCCGTAGGGCGCGTAACCGTACCCGTATCCCGCCCCAAACGGCGACGAGAACGCCGTGGAGGTTCGCGGCATTCCCACGCTCGGGGCACCCCAGGCCATGCCGTAAGGCCCAGGCGCAGCGTAGTAATCGTTGATCCGATAAGGATCGGCCCCGCTCACCACGACCTGCGCCCGTGCCGAGACGGGCGCCAGCGCCATCCCCAAGGACATCGCGGAGCCGACGATGATCATCCCAAGTTGCCGACGCATAGTCTCCCCCAAGGGTTGTTCCCGCCCGTCCGCGTCCGATTGTCGTCTCACCCCTCAATTCTACGGCAGATCGGCACGGCCGCTCGTCTGTGCAGGACAAAAAGGGCGAGTGGAAGGACCAGATCACCCTACCCGTCCCGAGAGTTACTAAGATCACCGCTGATCAGCGAGACCTGCTTGCGCCAATCATCCCCCGCAGGACCCCGCCACGCGGCCAGACGTATGTGGGAGCGGCGCCGTAGTAGGGCGCATAAGAACTCGCGGAAGGATAGGCATAAAGCGGATAGCTGGAGGTGTAAGGGGAATACATCGTGCTGGGATTAACCGTATTCGGCGCCATGCCGTAATATCCTGCGCTATACGACGTCGTCCCGAGCCAAGACGGCTGGACCGAGATCGGTGGGATGGGCGAGTAGCCGCCGGGATAGTACCCGTAGTTCGACCCCGTCGTGATCCCTGCCGGATAGCCGCCGAAGGCATTCAACGAATCCTGCGCGCTCGCCAGAGACGCCATCCCCAGAACGAGCCCGCCCGCCATCAACATCCCGAATACGCCACGCATGCTGCTCTCCTCGAAATGTTAAGGTGTTCGAAACTGGCCGCAACTTTCCAGATGCCTCGCAATTACTGAATTCGTCATAACTTGCAGATGAGATACCAATACCCTCGGATTCATCGAACCAGGATGCTTGGGTTTTTGCCGAATTGTGCTCAACTGCGTCATTTGGATTAAGTCTCGGTACTATGCTTGAGCGAACGAAGAGACCGCGAGTACCGAACCCCATCCGCCTCGTGTGGTGCGATGCATCGCGTGTCCGCAGTCAACAGATGCGAACCACGTGTTGCGGCGGCGAGGTCGTGCCGGGGTGGCTGGGAGGAGTCCTCGACGCCGCGGCCATCCGAGCACGGCTCACGGCACAAGTTGTTTTCCTGACCTACACTTGGGATCGGAAACTGGAAACAGATTCCGATACTGACGTCACCGACAAAAGTCCCGAGTGATAATCTAGGTCGGCTAAGAAAAATGGGTAAAATCGACAACAACTCTCTGTGTCCAATTGTTTTAGGGGAACGAAAGCGTCAGTTTATCCATTAACAACATCCGATGAATGTGTACCGACGTTCAATTTTGTCGGTGACGTCTATAATTGGATCTTTGAGGAAATTTTTTGGGAGACCGAATCTTTTTTTCATTCCTAACCGAAGTGTAATTGCAGTTGACCCAAAGCCTGAATTATGATGTGCTCGGCTTGATGTTCGCCTGGGTCAGTTGGTCGGGGCATGCCGATCTTGGTCAGTTACGGCGAGAGGACGAGGTCCGATGGCCTTGGTGGCAGAGGCAAACTTGAAGCGGCGCTCGCTGGAGGAGGTGCATGGGTCGGTCTCGGTGACGCAGGGCAATCCGTTGCGCAGGTTGTTCGCGTTCCTGGGGCCGGCGTACCTGGTGAGTGTCGGGTACATGGACCCGGGCAACTGGGCGACTGATCTGGAGGGGGGCGCACGGTTTGGTTATGCGCTGATCTGGGTCTTGCTGATGTCGAACATGATGGCCGTGCTCCTTCAGACGCTGGCGGCGCGGCTCGGGGTGGTGACCAAGCACGACCTGGCGCAGGCCTGCCGCGCCGAGTATTCGCTCCCCGTCAACGCGGTGCTCTGGATGCTGGCCGAGATTGCGATTGCCGCCTGTGACCTGGCCGAGGTGCTGGGCACGATCATCGCGCTGAAGCTCCTCTTCGGCATGCCGATGCTCTGGGGGTGCCTGATCACGGCGCTCGACACGTTCCTGCTGCTGTGGCTCCAGCAGTGGGGGGTGCGGAAGATGGAGGCGATTATCCTGGCGATGGTGATGACGATCGGAGCTTGCTTCCTCCTCCAGATCTTCCTGGCCCGCCCCGACCCGGCGGCGGTGCTCTCGGGGTTCGTGCCGCACATGCCCCGGGGAGCGCTGTACGTCGCGATCGGCATCCTGGGCGCGACGGTCATGCCGCACAACCTGTACCTCCACTCGGCGCTGGTGCAATCGCGTCAGATCGGCGCCGATGCGGCGAGCAAGGCGACCGCTTGCCGCTACAACCTGGTCGATTCGACGATTGCGCTGAACGCAGCGTTTTTCGTCAACGTGGCGATCCTTGTCCTCAGCGCCGCAGTCTTCCACCGCAATGGGCTCGAGGTCGCCAGCATCGAGGAGGCGCACCGGCTGTTGCCCTCGTTCCTGGGCGCGGCGGCGCCGATCCTGTTCGGGATCGCGTTGCTCTGTGCGGGGCAGAGCTCGACACTGACGGGGACGCTGGCCGGACAGATCGTGATGGAGGGCTATCTCCGGCTCCGGATCGCCCCCTGGCTCCGCCGCCTGGTGACCCGATTGATCGCGCTGACCCCGGCCGTCGTGGTCATCGCGCTGGCGGGCGAGGGGGCGACGCAGCAACTGCTCGTCCTGAGCCAGGTGATTCTCAGCCTGCAACTCGCGTTCGCGGTGATCCCGCTGATCCACTTCACCTCGAACCGGCGGAACATGGGCGCGTTCGCGACGCCCTGGTGGGGTCAGATCCTGGCCTGGCTGACGGCGGCGATCATCGTGGGGCTGAACGGCAAGCTGGTGCTCGACAAGGTCGGGGAATGGGTGGCGCTGGCGGCCGAGACGGGGGCCCGGTTCGGGCCACTGCCAGCGTCGTGGCTGGTGGCCGGGTTGCTGTACGGGCTGACCGTCGCGGTGGTCGCGCTGCTGGCCTGGGTGACGCTCAAGCCCTGGCTCCGCCCCTCGCACCCGTGGATGCCTCAGCCGAGCGTCACACTGGACTGGGCCGATACGCTCCGGCATCGGTCGCTGGCGACGATCGGCGTGGCGCTGGAGCACAATCCGGGCGATGCCGAAATCCTCAGTCGCGCCCCTCAGCTTGACACAACCGGGACAGAGCGTCCTGGTTCTGCTCCACGTCGTGGACACCCCGATGACCCGCGTCTATGGCGCCGAGACCGCCGACCGCGAGACGGGGGCCGACCAGCACTACCTGGCTGAGGTCGTCCGCGTGCTCGAGAAGAAAGGCTACGACGCCCGCTCGGTCTTGCTCTATGGACCCGATCGCGCCACGGAACTGATCGCCCACCTCAAGCGCGATCCGGTGGACCTCTTGGTCGTCGGCTCGCACGGCCACGGCCTGATCCGCGATCTCCTCTGGGGCCAGACGGTGGACAAGGTCCGTCACGGCCTGGAGATCCCGATGCTCATCGCCCGCCCCGACCGTGTGGGATTTCCGGCCGACCCTGTCGAGGACGCTCCCCAGAGCTCAGCCCGAGAAGCGGCGCTCGGCACCGCCGCGACAGTGTTGGATGGATCGAAAAAGACCCCGGCCGCGAACGCGTTGACCCTGGTCCGAGACTTTCTTTAAGATGAAAGGCGACGCTTCCTGGATGATTCGGAGCGGGTGCGTTCGGACCGTCGAAACGCGATGGCAATCACGTATTACAAGCGGTTCCGGATGGAGGTCGACCTCGACGGCTCGTTGGCTCCTCCCGTCATACCGCCCCGGTTCGGTTGGGTGTCGTGGGAGGAGTCGCTCATCGACCAGCACGCCGAGGTCAAGTACCTGAGTTTCCGGGGCGAGATCGACGCATGCGTCTTCCCGTGCCTGGGGGATCGTCACGGCTGCCAGCGGCTGATGCGCGAGATCCGCCGCAAGCCGGGCTTCCTGCCGATGGCCACCTGGCTGATCGAGGGCCCCCAAGGGTATTGCGCCACGGTCCAGGGGGTGATGGATCGGGGCCCGATCGGCGCGATCCAGAACCTGGGGGTCGTGCCCGCCTACCGCGGCCTCGGGCTGGGCGAAGCGTTGGTCCGTCGGGCGCTCGAAGGTTTCCTCCAGGCCGGGTTGCGCCGCGCTTACCTTGAAGTGACTGCCGAGAACTCCGGCGCGGTCCGGCTCTACCGGGCCGTCGGCTTCCGCCGGGCCAAGACGCTGTACAAGGCGGTCGATGGCTGAATCCGGGAGGACGTCCTCCCCACGAGAGGAGGCCCCTGTCATGGGCACGAACTCCGACGAGCACGTCGATCCCCGGCCGCGCCCAAGGCGAGAGAGGCACCCCGGCTCGACCCAGGCTCGGTCCAGCCGGACCGGTGCTCGCCTCGCCGACGACGAGGCGCAGCTCGCCTTCGCCGCGGCCTCGCTCGCCGCCGTCGCCGACGTCCTGGCGCTGAAAACGCTTCGGGCATCCAGACGCATGCCTCCAGCGACCGGGAGTTGGCCGGCGTGCTGAAGCTCCCCGCCGCGACGGTCGCTCCGACGCTCACCGCGCTCCGCGACGCCGGAATGGTCCGCGTCGGCGATGGCGGCGCCAGCGCCGTCTGGGGCCTGACCGATCGCGGGCGCGAGACCTGGATGGCGATCCGGGGACTCGTGCAGTAGGCGGGAGTTTTCAGGAGGCCTCGGTGCGAGGAGCGTCGATGCGTCCGAGACTCGATTTTTCATCCTCCAACGCCCAACCCCAACCCCCCAGCTCCCAAGACGAGGTGGCCGTGCCCGAAGCCTCATCGATCGCACAACACGAATTCTCCAATGGACTGGTGCTCCTCGCCGAGATGATGCCGGGGGTGCAGTCGGTGGCGTTCACCCTGTTGCTGCCGGCGGGTGCGGCATACGAGGTCCCCGACCGCGGCGGCGCGGCGACGATGCTCTCAGAGTGGATCACCCGGGGGGCGGGGGACCGCGACAGCCACGAGCTCCTCGCAGCGCTGGACAATCTGGGCGTCCACCACGGCGAGAGCGCCCAGGGCCTGCACACCAGCCTCTCGGCCGCCACGCTCGGTCGCAACCTCATCCCGGTCCTGGAGCTGTTCGCCGACATCGTGCTCCGGCCTCACCTCGACGACGAGGAGGTCGAGCCGATCCGCGCCTGGCCTTGCAGAACCTCCGGAGCCTGGAGGACGACCCCGGCACCAAGGTGATCTACGAGCTCCGTCGCCGCCACTTCCCCGACCCGTGGGGCCGCCCGCCGCCAGGGACACCCGAGGGGGTCGCGACGCTCTCGGCCGACGAGCTCCGCCAATTCTATCGCCGGTCCTACCGGCCCAACGGCACGATCCTTGGCGTCGCCGGGGCGATCGACTGGCCGGCGCTGCGCGACGCGGTTGGCAGGCTCTTCGGGAACTGGTCGCCCCGCCCCACGCCGAGCGTCCAGGAGCGCGCGGCCGGCCCCCGCCGCGATCACATCCTCCGCGAGACGCAGCAGATCCAGATCGCGCTGGCCTACCCGACGGCCACCGTCGCCAGCCCCGACTACTACCGCGCCCGCGCCGCCGCCGCGATCCTGGGCGGCTACTCGTCCGCCCGGCTCTTCACCGAGGTCCGCGAGAAGCGCGGCCTGTGCTACTCGGTCTACGCCAGTTACGAGAGCCACCGCGACCGCGCCGCGATCCTCTGCTACGCAGGCACCTCCGCCGACCGCGCCCAGCAGACGCTCGACGTCACCCTGGCCGAGATCGACCGCCTCCGCCGCTTAGGCGTCGCGCCGGATGAACTGGAGACGATGCGCGCCGGCCTGAAGAGCTCGCTGATCATGCAGCAGGAGTCGAGCATGAGCCGATCCGGCTCGCTGGCCTCCGACTGGTACTACCTCGGCCGCGTCCGCTCGCTCGACGAGGTCTCCGCCGCGCTCGACGCCCTGACTCCCGAATCGGTCGATGCCTTCGCCGCGGAGCAGCCCATGACCGATATGACCATCCTGACGCTCGGCCCCAACGCCCTGGTCTTTCCCGAGTAGGGTGTGTGCTCCACGCCGGGAGGAGAGCGTTCCCTATACCCTCCGAAGAATGCGAGCCACGACGCATGCGTTTCCACCACACCGTCTTGGAGAACGGTCTACAGGTCGTCGCCGAGCTGAACGACCAGGCCCGGTCGGTCGCCTCGGGCTTCTTCGTCAAGACTGGCAGCCGCGACGAGTCGAAGGAGATCGCGGGGGTCTCGCACTTCCTGGAGCACATGGTCTTCAAGGGGACCCCGCGCCGCACTGCCCTGGCGGTGAACCGCGACTTCGACCGCGTCGGCGCCAAGCACAACGCGCAGACGTCGGAGGAAGACACGTTCTACCACGTCACCTGCCTGCCTGAATACCTGCCGCAGGCATTCGACGTCCTGTCCGATATCCTCCGGCCAACCTTGCGCGAGGACGACTTCGACACCGAGAAAAAGGTGATCATCGAAGAGATCCGGATGTACCTGGACAACCCGATGTCGGTGGCCTACGAGGCCGCCAAGGCCGCGCACTTCGGCGTGCACCCGCTTGGCCAGAGCATCCTGGGCACAGTCGAGTCGATCATCGACTTGAAGATCGAGCAGATGCGCGACTACTTCGCCCGCCGCTACAGCCCTGCGAACATCGTCTTGGCGTTCACGGGCAAGACCGACTGGGTCCAGGTCCTCGCACTGGCCGAGGCCCACTGTGGGCACTGGCGCGGGGGCGAGGCATCGCGCCAGGCCGTGCCGCCCCGCGGCACCGGGTCATTCCAGGCGCTGCTCCGCCCCGACGATCTGCAACAGACCGTCATCGGCGTCGCCGACGCCCCGCCGCTCGAGAGTGACGATCGCTACGCCGCGCAGCTCCTGACGACCGTGCTGGGCGACCACACCGGCTCGCGGCTCTACTGGACCCTGATCGATCCCGGCCACGCCGACGGCGTCGAGATCTCGTACCAGGACTACAACCAAGCGGGTGCCTACTTCACCTTACTGAGCTGTGAGCCCGGCGCGACGCAGGCCAACCTCGGTCGGATTGTCGGAGTCTACCTCGAGACGCTGGCCGAGGGCCTGACCACCGAGGAGTTGACCCAGGCCAAGAACAAGGTCCTCGCCCGCTCGGTGCTGCGGAGCGAGCGCCCGATGGGCCGCCTCGTCTCGCTCGGCTTTCACTGGACCTATCGCCACGAATATCTCCCCGTCGCCGAAGAGCTGGAGAAGTTCTCCCGCATCACCCTCGACGACCTCCGCCAGGTCCTGGACCAGTGGCCACTCCTGCCGATGACGATCGTGTCGGTCGGGCCGACGACCGACGTCCATCCGCCGAAGTGAGGGCCGGTCGAATGGTTGTGATGGCAGGAACAACCGACCTGTCGGGCGATCGCGCCCTTGGGGCACGCCGCGTTGCTGAGGAAGAACGGCTCCGTGCTGGAGCAGCTCGACCTGCCCCTGATCGTCCCCGCGACGCCGGAGCACGAGGAGCTGAAAGTGTTCGCCCGGTCGTGACGCACACGGCATCACGGCCACCAGGGATCAGCCCCCCCCGATCCCCCCGGGCTTGCCACACGGGGAGTCCACCCTGTCGAGGAACGCCTAGCGGGCCACGATGACCGTCACACATTATCCCGGCCACCGCAATCCAGCGCCCGCTCGACCAAGGCGCGCGCGGCGGCTTCCGGTTCGGCAACGCGCCCCAGGATCTCGGCGACCTCCGCGTCATCGATCATGTCGGTCAAGCCGTCGCTACAGAGCAAGACCCGATCGTTGTCGGCGAGCGTCTGCTTGGCGATCTCGGGGTCGATCCCCTGGGTCGGACCCCCGACGAAATTCGTCAGGACGTGCCAGGCGGAATGGGTCGGAACCTTCTCGGGCGGGTCGCCCCGACGTCGGCGAGGTGCTGCGCGAACGTGTGGTCGTGGGTCAGTGCTGGAGCTTGCCAGATGAACTCGACCCATGATGGCCGGGGTGATCCTGCCACACATCTCCTTAAAACATAGGAGTTACGCAGTTGTGCAGTTTCTGTACAGGAGGTGGCCGAAATTTGCCTTACCGCGCAAACGCTACCTTGCCCATGTTCCGGCTCGACGGGCCACTTAACTATACATTAGTCAACTAACTGCGTAATTCCTAAAACATTGCAAATTTGATCTCCGACGCCTTCCCTTTGCAATGAGATAACGGATTGTCGATTGATGGGATGACTGGCGGCTCGCCGATCGGGCCGACGCTTAGACGCTGACCCCGATCGGGAGGGTATGCGTCATCTTTGTGGGGATAGCGTTTGTCCAGTATAGCAAAGAGGCCGAATTTACGTAGCTTGGCCCTTGACTTCTCCTTGCACTTGTGCCTCCGTCCTTCGCCGGCTGAGTGACCCTCGGCCGAGAAAGATTCATCTTCGGCCATGAAGCGCGAGATGGAACACCCTATCTTACGCAAGACCCGCAAATCCCAGAGGAAAACGGTGCGACAGAACGGGTTTCCCTTTTGACTTTCGCTCACTCCACGGAGGTGTTAATTTTCCACCCACAATCGTGACGCTGACCCCGATCGGGAAAAGGCCGGGCTTTGCTCTTGCATCGAGGCCCTACGTCCCGCATAATCGCCCGATGCGCGGTCCGCTGGGCCGCATTTTTATTGTTTTGGGAACGTTCCAGGACATCGTGAAATCGGACTGCCTGGGGCACTCGGCTTCTTGAGGACCTCGCGGCGAGGTCAGGCAAAGGCGACTCATGGCGGAAGTGGTCAAGATTGCGGTCGAGCCTCGCGATCCCCAGAAAAATAAGGGGACGGGCACCCGGGTCGTGCGGAGGCTGCGGGCGCGAGGACGAATCCCGGCGATCATCTACGGGCACAAGCAGGCCTCCGTGCCGATCTCGGTGACGCGGGAGGTCGTCTGGGAGATGATCAAGAAGTCCACCCACCTGGCCGAGCTAAGCCTGGGCGGGTCCACCGAGACGGTGCTGGTGCGCGACGTGCAGTGGGACCACCTGGGCAAGGAGATCATCCACCTCGACTTTGCCCGCGTCAGCACCGAGGAGTCGATCGAGACCGAGGTCCGGCTCGACGTCCGGGGCACGGCGCCCGGCGTCGCCGAGGGGGGAGTGCTGGAGCAGCCGGTGCACACTGTCAGCGTGACCTGCCGCGCCGGCGCGATTCCCGACGCGATCCGGATCGACGTGAGTGGGCTACACCTGAACCAGGCGATCCATGTCCGCGACCTGAGTCTGCCCCCGGGCGTGACCGTCAACGCCGACCCCGACCTGCTGCTGGTCCACGTCGTCTCGCGGGCCACGCCGGCCGAGCCGACGCCGGTCGCCGAGGGCGAGGGGCCGACGCAGCCCGAGGTCATCAAGCCCGAACGCAAAGAGAAGGAAGACTGACCCCGACTCTCCCGGCCGTGTCGGGACTCTAAGAAATGGGGAAACTGGTGGTGGGGCTGGGCAATCCCGGCAGCAAATATCAGGACACCCGGCACAACATCGGTTTCGAGGTGATCGACCGTCTGGCCGCGGGGGGATCGGGGCGCGGTTCGCCCGGAAGTTCGACGGCTTGGTTGCCGAGACCGAGATCGACTTCCGCCGGGTCTTGCTCCTGAAGCCCGAGACGTTCATGAACCTCAGTGGCCGCTCGGTGGTGCAGGCGATGCGGTACTACAAGCTCGACTTGGCGGACGTGCTCGTCGTCTGCGACGACCTGAACCTCCCGCTGGGCAAGCTCCGGGTTCGTGGCGGGGGCTCCGACGGCGGTCAGAAGGGCCTCCGCGACATCTCGGCCCAGCTCGGGTCCGAGAATTACGCCCGGCTCCGGATCGGGATCGGCGACCGCGGGGTGATCGACGCCACGGACTTTGTCCTCAGCAGGTTCCGGAGCGCCGAACGCCCCGTCATCGACAATGCCCTGATCCTCGCCGCGCAGGCCGTGGCCGTCTGGACCACTCAGGGCCTCGCCGCCGCGATGAATCGGTTCAACGGACCCGTGGAGAAGTAGGAGAGGCCGTGTTACGTCGGCCGTCAAGATCCTGAGGCGCGCGATGCCACCGCGGTCTTGCCGTCGGTCTCGTCTCTCCTCTTCACTGCCTACTCTGTGAGGAGGACTCTGCACTTGGCTGCCAACACCTATGAGGGAATGTTCCTGCTGGACAGCGCGAAGGTCGCCGTCTCCTGGGATGACACGGTCAAGCACGTCCACGACATCCTGACGAAGCATCATTCGGAGATCGTGGCCAGCCGCCAGTGGGACGAGCGCCGGCTCGCCTACCCGGTCGATGGGCACAAGAAGGGGACGTACCTGCTGACCTACTTCAGGACCGACGGGTCGAATCTGAAGGAGATCGTCGCCGACTGCCACCTCAGCGACATCGTGGTCCGCGAGTTGATCCTGAAAGTCCACCCCAAGCTGATCGATCACCTGGTCAACCAGGCGATGACCTCGACGCCGAGCATCGAGGCCGAGGAGGCCCGCGACGAGGAGCATGAAGAGCGACCCCGCCGCCGCCGCCGCGAAGAATGAGGATGGGACGGCCCGGGTCCCACGCCCCGAGTCGCTTCGAGTGAGCGCCGAGGGTCCGGTCGGCCGATACCGCATTCGAGGTGGGAATGTGGGAATGGACGTTCCGGTTATTGACACTTGTGGCTGGAAGCGGGATGTGGTACACTCGTCCTTAGGGGACAGGCGTTTATGCCCCGCGATGGGATCGGAGCCATCCGGCGTACCGCTGGGTTTGGGGAGGGACTTGACGATGGCCCAATTGAACAAAGTGTTTCTGATGGGTAATCTGACCCGCGACCCCGAATTGCGTTACACGCCCAGCGGTTCGGCCGTGACGGATCTGGGCTTGGCGGTGAACCGGTCGTGGACCGGCAAGGATGGGGAGCGGAAGGAAGACACGCTTTTCATTGATGTGACCGTGTGGGATCGCCAGGCCGAGAACTGCTGCCAGTACCTGAAGAAAGGGCGTGCGATCCACGTCGAAGGCTCGCTCAAGATGGAGAGCTGGGACGACAAGACGACGGGCGAGAAGCGCTCGAAGATCAAGGTCCTCGCCGACCGCGTTCAATTCCTCGACAGTCGCCGTGACGAGGCCGGAACGGTGGAGGGTGACTTGACCCCGTCTCCGGCCCGCGAGTTGCCATCCCGGCGCGGCCCATCGACCTCCGAGGGGCGTGGTCCTGGCAACGGACCGGCCCGTGTCTATCCGCCTTCGCCCGCCGCGGCCCCCCGCCGCCCCGTCGCCGAGCCCGCGCCCGAGCCCGAGGACGACGATATCCCGTTCTGAGGAGAGGACGGCAGGATCCGTCACAGCGGCACAAAGAACCCAATGAAGCGAGAAGATCGCCAAGGACAGCCCACTTTTTTGAATCCTCGCTTGGGGTCCTTGATGCCGTCATCGTGAATCTCTTCCGCGCGTCCCTCCGTGGGAATGAGACACATTGGATCAATTTTGAGGAAGAAGGCGGCTGAGCGGCGGAACTCGATCTTCGCCTCGCGACGCCCGACCCAGGAGTGAGAGCATCATGGCCAAGATGACCGATAAGAAACCGGCCAAGGCCAAGCCGAAGGTCAAAGCCAAGGCATCGACCAAGGCGAAGTCTGCCGCAGCCGCCGCGCACGTCAAGATCATGACGACTCTGGTCCCGACCATCCGCCAGCCGGGGGTCGAGCGGCGGAGGAACCACCCGATGCGCGCCAAGGACGGCCACATGCAGGTTCTCTTGACCCATGCCGTCCCTCACGTCGGCCAGCCCGGCGAACTCGTCAAGGTCCGCCCCGGCTTCGCCCGCAACTACCTGCTGCCCCAGGGCCTGGCCATTTTCGCCACCCCGCACAACCTGCGGATTGTCGAGAAGCATCGTCAGCGGCTCCGCGAGCTCGAGGAAGCCCGCCGCACCGACCTCCAGAACCTCGCCGCGCAGATCGCCCAGCGCTCGATTACCATCGAGGCCAACGCCAACGCCGAAGGGCACCTCTACGGCTCGGTCAATGCCGATCAGATTGCGGGAGCGCTGCGGACCGAACATTTCCCGATCGATCCTGACAACGTCAAGATCGAGGGCCCGCTCAAGGAACTGGGCCTCTACACGATCAAGCTCCACTTGGGGCAGGACATCATCACCGAGGTCAAACTCTGGGTCGTCCCGACGCACACCGAGGAATCCGTGAACTGATCGCGAACTCCTCCGGATCACGACACAGGTGGCAGGTGCCGGATCGCCGCTCGGATTCCGGCACCTGCCACTTGGCATTTCCTGGCTGTCTGCTCCGATTCCGGAGGCCGCGATTTTTTGATAGTCAGGCCCGTGATCAGCCGATACTATTGTTCAGATACGGCAGACCCGCCGTGGGCGTTCGCATGGCCCAGGAGTCCTCCACGCGGGGAGCGAGCCCGTGATCGGGTCGGCTGACAGTCGGACCTTGGGGGAGGCGACCACTCGGGTCGCCTTGCCCGGCTCGCACGGAGTCTCGCCGGATCATGGCCTCCCCGACCAATGGAAATACCAACGGGAACGGGAATGGCAGCGTGCACGGCCGTTCCAGAGCCGATACGCTGTCCATGATCGACCGCCTCCCCCCCCAGAACATCGAGGCCGAGCAGGGGGTCCTGGGCAGTGTCCTGCTCGACAACGACGTCCTGCACGACGTCGTCTCGATGATCACCGTCGAGGATTTCTACCGCGACTCGCACCAGATCATCTATCGCACGATCCGCGACCTCTACGACTTGGGCAAAGCGATCGACGCCATCACCCTGGTCGATGAGCTGTCCCGGCGCGACCAGTACCAGGCGATCGGTGGCCACGAGACGCTCTCGCAGATCCTCAACAGCGTGCCGCACGCCGCCAACGCCAAGTACTATGCGGGGATCGTTCGCGAGAAGTCGGTCAGCCGGCTCCTGATCGAGAGTGCCACCGAGATCATCCGCGAGGGCTACTCGAACAACTTCACCTCCGAGGAGTTGCTGGAAGCCGCCGAGCGGAGGATCTTCCAGATCGCCGACGGCCAGACCAAGGGAGACACGGTCGAGCTCCGCGAGGTCGTGACCCTGGCGATGGATCGGATCGCCGCCCGGACCGAGTCGAAGCACCCGATCACGGGCGTGGCCACGGGCTTCTTCGACCTCGACAAGATCACCTGCGGCCTCCAGTCCGAGCAGCTCATCATCCTGGCCGCGCGGCCGAGCATGGGTAAGACCGCCCTCGCGCTAAACATCTGCGACCACGTCGCCGTCAACCTGAAGCTCCCCGTGCTGTACGTGAGCCTGGAGATGGGCCAGGTCGAACTGGCCGAGCGCCTCCTCTGCGCCCGGTCGCGGGTGGACGGCCACAAGCTCCGGACCGGGCAGAACCTGGGGACCCGCGAGATGGCTCTGCTGGGCAAGGGGTTCGACGAGCTGCGGACGTCGCCCCTGTTCATCGACGATACCCCCGCGCGGAACATGCTCCAGATCACCGCCAACGCCCGGCGGCTCAAGTTGCGCCATGGTCTTGGCATGGTCGTGCTCGATTACATCCAACTGGTCGACAGCGAGGAGGGGCGCGACAGCCGCCAGGAGCAGATCGCCAAGATCAGCCGGCGGCTCAAGACACTGGCGCGCGAGCTGAAAATGCCCGTGATCGCGCTCTCGCAGCTCAACCGGGCCGTCGAGAACCGTGAGGACCGCCGTCCCCGGATGGCCGACCTCCGCGAGAGCGGTGCCATCGAGCAGGACGCCGATTTGGTCCTTTTGCTTCACCGCCCCGAATACTACGACGCCAACGAACAGCCCGGCATCGCCGAGCTGATCATCGCCAAGAACCGTAACGGCGCCACCGAGTCGGTCAAGCTCGCCTTCTTGAAGAGTATCACCCGGTTCGAAAACCTCGCCCCCGTCGCCAATCCGATCGACCCCGCGAACTACTGAGACGTCTTCCGGGACGGTGGTGCCCTCCGGGGGCGACCGGGCCTCCCAAGAAGGAGCACCGCCGCCCCCGGCGGTGGGCCAGATCGTTCCGGGACGCGTCTGAGTCAAGGTTAGAAGATGAGTTGGGAGAAAGAGATTCACCATTCCTGTGCACTCAACCTCCACTCCTTGTCGTTCGACACGGTTCCTTTTCAATCAGTCTCATTCAGTCGTGGGAGAGCCGCCAGGGCTCGATATCGGTGCCGTCCTCTCGACCGGTGGCGAGATCGGCCAGGATGCTCCCGATGAGGCACGAGAACTTGAAACCATGCCCGCTGCACGGGGTGGCGACGATCACATCAGTGTGGCCCGGTAAGGGGCCGAGTCGGAACTGGTCGTCGGGTGCGACGGTATAGAGGCAGACCTCGGTGTGGTCGATCGGGGCGTCTGCCAACGCGGGGAGGTGGCTGCGAAGGAAGCGGCGGACGATCTCGGGGTAGTCGTCGTCGATGATCCGCTGAACGACTTCGGGATCGACATCGGGGCCGCCGTGCCGGGCGACCTTGACGCCGAACCCGGCGAAGGCGGGCATCCCGTAGAAGTCGTCGAGCGGCCCTTCCCCTTTCGCGATGAAGACCGGGAACTGTCCGGGCGTGAAAGCGACTGGGTCGGCGGGCCGGAAGTAGAGGACTTGTTGACGGGTCGGCCGCAGGGGAATCGGCAGCCGCGGCAGGAGCTGGCGGGTCCAGACGCCGGCGGTTACGATCAGGCGGTCGGCGAGGATCCGGTGGGCGTCGGTCAGCACCGTCGGCCGGTCGGCCTCCAGGTCAATCCGGCGCACGGGACAGTCCTCGATCAGCCGCATGGCGTCCCCGCCGAAGAGGCGAGCGAGCTCGATCTGGACGGCGACGCAACGCGACGCGGCGAGCATGCCGGCATCGGGTTCGAAGACGGCATCGGTGTCGTCGGGAACCTGGAAGGCGGGCCAGGCTCGGCGCAGCTCCGTCCCGGTCATCCGGCGGTACGGGATGCCGATTGACTCCAGGTTGGCGGCGACCTGCGCCACGTAATCGAGGCGGCTGGGGCAGAGCGAGACGCCCCCGGTGCGAAGGTAAAGGTTCTGACCGGCGTCGGCTTCGAGGTCCTTCCAGGCGCGGAAGGCGTCGAGCATCCGCCGCGCGTACCGCGGATCGTCATACGAGTGCCGCGTGATCCGCGCCACGCCGTGTGAGCTGCCGCGGTCGTGGCCGACCTGAAACTGCTCCAGCACGAGCACAGGCTCGCCACGCCGGGCAAGGTGGTACGTGGCGGCCGAGCCCATCGCGCCAGAGCCGATGATGACGTATCGGGCGTGGATCTGGTCCATGAGGAACCTCGCGATTCAAAGGGCCATCAAGTCCAGAAGCGCCGGATTTCCCAGGACTCGACCATCGCACTTTGAGTCGGAGGAACTCGTCAGCGATCGGACCAGGGGTGTCGTTCTTTCGGGGCTTTCACACGCAATGGCCTTCTCTCGCGTTATAGGCTAACTCGATGAGTCGGAGGAACTCGTCAGCGATCGGACCAGGGGTGTCGTTCTTTCGGGGCTTTCACACGCAATGGCCTCCTCTCGCGTTATAGGCTAACTCGAACCCGGCGTCATTCCATTTCCGAGTGACTCGGCACAGGGGTGGTAGGATTCGAATCATGGCATCTTCGTCGCTCTGAGGACTTCGCCAATGGCCACGACCTCAACATCCTTGATGACCACCGAGGAATTGCTGGCTCTACCAGATGATGGCATCTCCCGCGAATTGATCCGAGGGGAATTGAGAGAGTCTCCAATGACCGTGCGCGGAGGTTTTCATTGTCTGGTGACCCACAATCTGGACTTCCTGCTCGGTGCTTGGTTACGGCAGCAAGCCCATCCGCGTGGGAGGATGTATACGGGTGATATGAGGGTTCGGATCCGCCGTGACCCCGACACCTTCGTGGGTATCGATCTGGTCTATCTCTCGCCCGAATTGGCGGGAAGGACGGCGAAAGATGCCTCATTCATCGATGATCCGCCGACGCTGGCGATCGAGATCAGCTCACCCACGGACACTGCGGAGGGAATCGCGGAGAAAGTCCACCAATACCTTGACGCCGGTGTGGCCCTGGTCTGGGAGGTCAATCCGTTCTACGAGACAGTTCTCGTCCACCGCCCCGACGCCGCGCCGGAACTCTTCAATAATCGGCAAGAGGTCACGGCCGAGCCCCATCTTCCCGGCTTACGCATCCTCGTCGCAGAGATCTTCGCGGCCTGAAGGGAGGGTAACCATCCTTGACCATCGTCCGGAGGGCAAGCGGTCCGGAGTCCTCTGCTGGGGGTGGGGATCAGCGCTCGGAGGGCGGCGCGAGTCGATTGCGGAGGAGGTCGAACGTCGAGTGCCCATCGCGGTCGAAGACGAACCGCGCGGGGAGGCCGACAACGCGGCTGGCGCCGAGCTGGAACAGGTGCCGCTGGCAGGCGGTCAGCTTTTTGGCGGCGACCAGCGCGGTGACGCGCCAGCCGGGGGCGCCGCGATCGTCCCAGACCTCGCCTCGTGCGATGTGCTGGGCGCCCTGGTCGCGCAGGTAAGCCGCGACGGTCGCGGCCGTCTCGGGACCGGGTGCGGCCGGGCTGCCGACGACCTCCAGGTGCAGCCAGCCCTCTGACGCCCGCACGCCGTCCATCGCGTCGAGCAACCGCGCCAGCGAGCCGCTCTCCCCCTCGTCGGCCAGCGTCGCCAGACTGGGCGCATGGCCGATCAGGCATGACGCCGAGTCGAGCACCGTCCCCTGATCGATCTCGCGGAGCCGGTTGTCCTTGAGCGTCGTCCCCGAGCTGGTCAGGTCCACGATCACGTCGGCGATCCCCAACGTCGGGTGCAGCTCCAGCGCCCCGTCCGAGTCGATCATTTGGTAATAGTAGATACCCCACTTGCGGAAGTACGCCTGCGTCAGCGCGGGGTACTTGGTCGAGACCCGGAAGGTCTTGCCCGCCGTCTTGAACTCGGCGGTCAGGTCCACCAGGTCGATCATGTGCGTCACGTCGATCCAGCTTTCGGGGACGGCGACGACCAGGCGGCAGCCGCCGTAGCCGAGGTCGGGGACGACGACGACCGTCTGTTCGGCCTCCTCGGCGCATTCGGCGAAAAGGTCCAAGCCGGTGACGCCCAGGTGGCAGCGGCCCTCCTCGACCTGGGTCACGATGTCGGTCGGCCGCATGAAGACAACGTGGAACCGGGGATGGCCGGCGATCGTCGCCTCGTACTGGCGGTCGCTGGCGCGTCGGACCTTGTACCCTGCGGTCTTGAGCAGCTCAACCACGCCGTCGTAGAGGTGGCCTTTCGAGGGGAGGGCCAGCCGGATCGGGTCGATCGGCGGTCGCATCATCGGAGGCCCTCGGCCTGCTCGGCGCCAGGCGGTCGAGGTGCGCGAGCGAACTCGTGGTCTCGGTCCAGGCGACCGTGTCGTGCAGGACCAGCGCGTCGGGGTCTTCGAGCGTCCCCTTGACGGCGACGACCCAGGCCAGGCCAAGCGCTTCGGCCCGCGCGACCGCCTCGTCGCGCGTGTGCCCATCCTCCAGGATCGCGCGGGCACGCTCGGCGCGGAGCCGCGTCGTGAGCCGGATCGCGTCGCCGCGCGCCTCGGGCGCCAGCGTCACGACGAGGAAGCCGCGGCGGATGCCCGGCGAGCGCCGCGCCCCTGCGCCTTGAGCACATGGAAAAGCCGCTCCAGGCCGAAGGCGAACCCGACGCCCCGCTCGTCGCGGTCGCTGCCCAGCACCCGCGCCAGGCCGTCGTACCGGCCGCCGCCGCAGACCTCGACCGGCCCCTCGGGCGTCGGCACGACCAGCTCGAAGATCATCCGCGAGTAGAACCCGATCCCCCGGCCGAACCCCAGGTCGAGCTCGACGCGGTCGAGGTCGACGCCGTGATCGTCCAGCGTCTGGACCAAGTCCCGCAGCGCCGCGACCGAGTCGGGCGCCAGCGGCTCGAAGTCGCGGCCCAGCCGGTTGAGGACCGCAGTGGGCCGGCCGCGGAGGTCGGCCAACTCGTGGACCTCCGTCCGGACCCGCTCCAGCGACTCGAGCAGGCCGTGGGCCAGGTCCCACTTGCGACGGAGCCGATGCACGACCTCGTGACCCGAGCGCCGGCCAGTGACGACCGGCACGAGCGTCCGGAACAGCCGGTCGATCCCCCTGTCGTCGGCCTGCTCGACCGAGGTGGGGATCTCGCCCGCCTCGCCCGCCTGGAGCCACCCGGAGAGCTGTTCCAGGCCCCGCTCCAGCGCCCGGACGTTCCGCCCCTCGGCTGCGGCCTCGCTGAGCATCTCGATCAGCGCCGACGCCAGCGGCGCGGGCAGGCCCGAGTGCTGGAGCATCTCCAGGATCAGCCCGACGTGGCCGAGCCGGATCGTCGCCCCCACGACGCCGGCTTCTGCCAGCGCCCAGCCGGCGAGCCAGACGATCTCAGCGTCGGCCAGCGGCCCCGCGTCGCCGAGCCGCTCGACGCCCACCTGCTGGAACTCGCGGAGGCGGTCGGGCCGCGGCGTCTCGTACCGGAAGACGGGGCCGGCGTGGCTGACCCGCCAGGGCAGCGCGGGGGCTCGGCCGCGGCCGTGTAGGCGCGGACGATCCCCGCCGTCAGCTCGGGGCGGAGGCAGATGCCCCCCAGCCCCGACCCCGACAGCTCGAACAGCTTCGCCACGATCCCCGCGCCGCTCTTGCGCTCGTGCAGCTCGGTGAACTCGAGGACCGGCGTTCGCAGCGGCTCGTAACCCGCCCGCGCGAACCGGTCGAGCAGCAGCGCCTCCAGCTCGGCGAACCGCTTGAAGTCCTCGGGCAGCCAGTCGCGCGTCCCCCGGACCGTGTCGATCGGCCGCTCCGCGACCGGCGGGTTCAGGGCGGTCCTCGGCTCGCCGCTCATGGGGCTGTCTCCTCGATCGCCCTCAAGGCCTCCGCCACTGCGGATTCCAGGTCGGCCCAGGCGATTCCCTTCTGCTCTTGCCGCGTGGCGAGGTTGCGGAGGT
Source organism: uncultured Planctomycetaceae bacterium (assembly GCA_963803395.1). Lineage (GTDB taxonomy): Bacteria > Planctomycetota > Planctomycetia > Isosphaerales > Isosphaeraceae > JAFANO01. The sequence continues at coordinate 87,819 of CAWDND010000075.1, read as the reverse complement.
TGAACACCTCGCGCTCCTGCTCGTCCGGCCCGACGATCACGGCGAGCTTGTGACCGCGCGTCGAGCCGTAGCCCATCTGCTTGCCGATCTGGCGTGGCTCGGGGAAGACCTCGGCGCTCCAGCCCGAGGCGCGGAGCCGGGCAGCCAGTCGGACCGGGATCGCGGGATCGACGCCGGGAAAGTTCGCCACCAGGACCGGCGCGGTGGTTGAGGTCCCCTGGAGCCAGCCCGCCTCCTCCATCAGCGCGAGCAGGCGATCGAGGCCGATCGACGCGCCGACGCCGGGCAGGCGGCGCTCGGTGAACAGGCTCGCGAGGTTGTCGTACCGGCCCCCTGAGGCGACGCTGCCGAACCGCTCCCAGCCCGCCACGGTCGTCTCGAAGACCACGCCCGTGTAATAGTCGAGCCCCCGCGCCAGGCCGAGGTCGATCGCAAGCCGGCGCCCGGGGACGCCCGCCGCATCGAGGAGCGAGAGGATCGTCCGGAGGTTGGCGATCCCTTCGGCCGCCCGCGGGTGCGAGCCGAGCCGTTCCGCGACCCGATCGAGGACCTCGGTCCCGCCCCGGCCCTGCTCGACGAAGTCGAGCACCCGAAGCGCCTGATCCTCCGAGAGCAACAGCACCCTCGACGACTCGCCCTCGGCTGGCTCGCCCCGCTGCAACTCGCCAAGCACCTTCTCGAGGCCGATCTTGGCCAGCTTGTCGAGCGCCCGGAGCACGGGGCCGGTCTTGTCGGCGATGCCCAGCGCGTCGAGCAGGCCGTCGAGCACCTTGCGGTTGTTCAGCGTGATCGTGAACTCGGGCACCCCGGCGGCCACCAGCGCCTCGTGGATGACCTGCGCCGTCTCGGCGTCGGCCACGACCCCCTCGGTCCCGACCGTGTCGAAGTCGCACTGGACGAACTCGCGGAATCGGCCCTTCGCCGGCCGCTCGCCCCGGAAGACCGACCCGATCGCATAGCGCTTGAAGGGGACGTCCAGTTGATCGACGTGCCTGGCCATGAACCGGGCCAGCGGCACGGTCAGGTCGAACCGGAGCGCCAACTCGCCCCGCGTGCCCCCCTTGTTCGTGACCTCGAAGATCTGCCGCAAGACCTCGTCGGACCCCGCCCCCTTGCCGGTCAGGACCTCCATCCGCTCGATGTGCGGCGTCTCGATCGGCACGTATCCGAACGAGGCGAATGTCCGGCGGAAGCTGGCGAGCATCCGCTCGCGGGGGATCATCACCGAGGGGGGAATGTCCCGCAGCCCGCTGGCCACGCGGGGATCGATCATGGCAGGCGTACCTTCCCAAGGTTTCCGTGTCGAGCGTGTGGAGCGAAACAAACCCCGCTGGGACGTCGCGCGGCGACGTCGCCTGCCCCCAGGTGAAGGGTCCACAGATCAGCTCATCCTAGCAAAACCATTCCCCCGAACGCAAGATACGGCGACCTGCTCGCGGATTGATCGGGACAACCAATGATGCTTGCAAACGGAGGATCGCCGCCCTAGCATGGAGGTGGTATGCTTTGACGTGAAGGGTGTGCGAAACCCCTCGCGTCGATCGCCGGACGGAGTGTTATGCGCACCCCGCAGAGGCCAGGCTTCCGAGGGAGGACCACCATGAGAAACAGATGGCGCCGACATCCGCAGCTCGAGTCCCCTGGAATCGCTGACGTTGCTGTCAAGTGCCTTGGCGATGGGCCATGGCGTGGTGCCTCGGGCGGTGGCCCCGGTGATCTCTCCCGCGAGGATGCTCTCGTTGCCGGGGCTCACCCTCCTGAACGGGACGGCGCACGGGACCTTCTTCGCACACGGGCCCAGCCCGGCCAGCGGGGTGATCTACAACCTGTTCGCGTCGGGCAAGATCGAGCCGGTGGGCCATACACTGCTGTTCGCGGGTTTCCAGACGCGTGGGTTCACCGCAAGCGACCATTCAGTCGGGACCATCATCTTCGAGGCCCCTCAGGGCAATCTTTTCCTCCGCCTGACGCCAGCGTCGAATCCGACGGCCGCGGCGCCAGCGCTCAGCCGGTATCATTTCGCGTACGAGATCACCCACGGCTCGGGGGCCTTCGGGAACGCCAGCGGGTCGGGGACGGTTGATATCACGCTCCAGCCGATCAACACAAATATTCATGGAAAGCCGGTGTCGAATCCCCGATTCTTCGGCAACTCCACTCTGACGTTCCAGTCCGGCCCCGTGCCCCTCACGTGAGTGCGAACCCTCCCGGCCTGGCGAGAGGGAGCATCTCTCTCAGTTCGTCATTTATGGTTGCATCGAACATTCGAGGGTATCGATCCGTCAAAAGGGGGACGATCTGTTCAATTTCTGTTCCTGGTGGTGTCCTGCGATCATTGAAATCCCGACGGCGCCCGCATCGGCGCCCAAGCTTCGGCGCAGTCAAGTGATTGGCTTTCAAAAACTTCTGACATCACTGGCGAGATTTCGGCACAGCCAGAAAACAATAATAAACCAACGCGTTTCAATGATTGCAGGACACCACCGCCTTTGTGGTAAGACATTTTCTCACCCGACCGCGCAGACGCGCGGGCCGCGCGGATTTGGCGGGCGAGCGGCCCCCAGTAGGCGCCGCGGTTGCGGGTCACCCAGAGCTCGCCCGAGGCGAGCGCGACGATGACGTTCTCGGGGGCGGTGGGGTCGTGGCGGATGTCGGCGATCGCGTCGCGTTCGAGGAGCTCGGGGAAGCCGCGCCTGACCTGTGTCCAGCTCTTGCCACCGTTGGCGCTCTCGAAGAGCGAGAAGCCGAGCCCCTTGGCGGGCTCGGCCTGCGGCGCGAACACCTCCCTCGGCGCGACGCCGGCCAGGAGGACGTCGGGCTCGCCTGGCCTGACTTCCAGGGCGCTGAGAAACCGGGCTTTCTCCAGGCCGCCGCTGCGGTCCGCCCAGGTCTGGCCCGCGTCGTCGCTGACCCAGCAGCCGTCGGAGGTTGCCGCGAAGAGGCGGCCCAACCGCTCGGGCGCGGACCGGACCGCGAGGACGTCGGCGGGGAGGCCGGAGCAGTGCTGCCAGGATGTCCCCTCGTTGGTGCTCCGCCAGAGTCCCGCGCCCCGAATGGCGGCGAACCAGGGGGCCGGCGGCCCCGGAGCCGAAGGCCAGCACCTGGACCTCAAGCGTGCCGTCTGCGTCCGAGGGATTCGGCGCCCCCAGGCGGGTCCACCCGGCCAGCCGCGCCGTCTCGGGTTCGGCCGCGAGGGTCGGCTTACCGGCCGTCGTCCGGCCGAACAGAGGTGGGACGAACCGGCGACGCTCGGACCCATCGGACCGGATGATCGGCACGCCGATCGCACGGCGGTAGAGGCCGAGCGGCCGGGTCGCCAGCACGATCGACGACTCTTCCGTCCCCTGGACGGCCAGTGCCGATGGTGTCCCGGACCCCTCGGGCCGCGGGATCGTCCGCCAGTCCTGGCCGTTGTTGACGCTCTCCAGGACCTCGCCCTCGCGGTCGAGCACGGCCAGGACCCCCGCGCCCGACGAGTCCAGGCCCATAATGGCGCGGTCTTGCAGGCTGTGGAAGATCGGCCATCCGCAACCCTCAAACCAGCGATAAACGCCCGCGTCAGTGCCGATGAGGATCATGATTCGTCGGTTCCCCTGGAATTGAACGTGGGGCGTAACGGGCAGCCCTCGGGAAATTCGTGCGCTCCGTCAAGGATTTCGGATTTTGAAATCTCACATCCAAAGATTGAATTTCCGATCCTCGGGGCGAGCGCACCGGATCTCCGCGCAGCGGAGGACACGCCGATCCGATTGACAACAACTCCTCCAACTTCCGGAATGCCGCCCGGCTGTCCAACAGGTGTCCCCCCGGGGAAAAGCACGTGGTCCAGCCGGCCCTTGGCGCGCAGGCGCGGGAGATCCGCTCGGCGTCGCAGAGCGCGGCCCGGAAGTCAAGCCGTACTCGGCGTCGAGCGGCGCGCCCCGCCGGGAATAATCCGATCAGCTCGGTCGGCTTTGCCCGCGCCGCTCGCCGCGACGCGGCGACCTGCTCGGAGGTCTCGGCGCGGCAGGCCAGTTGCGGCCGGACCTCGCCGTAACGAGCGAGCGTCTCGGCCAGCGCGTCGAGGTGGTCGGGCGTCGAGGCGGAATCGGCCATCGGGGAAAAGCCTCGCGGGTCGGCGATCGGTGTTGCAACGAAAGCCCGGATAAGATAACGTCTTGCCACCTCTCGGGCAAGGGTCGGCGACGTCCGGGCCGGGTCCGGGGTGCCGACACGTCCCCCGATGGTTCAAGGATCGAACCATGCGTCGTGTCCCCGAGCTGGATGCCGTCCGCGGGATCGCTTCTCTGGCGATTGTGCTCTTCCATCTCCGGTTCATGAGGACGTTCCCCATCTTGGGGTCGGCCATCGACCTGTTCTTCGTGCTGTCGGGCTACCTGATCACGTCGATCCTCCTGGACGGCGAGGCGTCTCCCCGATCACTCGCGCGCTTCTACCTCCGGCGTGCCTTCCGGATCTGGCCGATCTACTATCTGACACTGGCCGCGTTCCTGGCGGTGAACTCCGCGCTCGGCGCGGCCTGACCCGACGGAGGGCCTGCCTTATTTCCTGTCCTATACCCAGTTCATCCAGGGATACGGGTCGAGACCCCTCCCGCCATTCAGCCGGCACCTCGACCATACCTGGACGCTGGCGATCGAGGAGCAGTTCTACCTGGTCTGGCCGCTGCTGGTCTGCCTGGTCGGGCGGCGGTCGTGGATCAAGGTGGTGCCGCTCCTGATCGCGTGCTCGATGGCGATGAGAGCAGCGGGTTACCCGCGCAATCTGCTCCTCGCGCGGACCGACGGCCTGGCGCTGGGGAGCCTGCTGGCGGCCTTGCTCCACGACCGCTGGCGGCTCGAACGCCATCGCGCGACCTTCCAATGGGCGTTCGTCGCGGTCGGCGTGCTCGCGGCGAGCGCGCCGGCCTGGGGGCGGCTCTTGTTCTCGAACGTCTCGTTTTTCTCGATCGTCCAGGAGGTCTGGCCTCGCCTCGAGTGGGCACCGACGTCCCTCTCGCTGACCCTGCTCAAGATCGCCCTGGTGTATTTCAGCCTTGTCGGCTGGCTCGTCTGCACCGCCGGCCATCCGCTCCTGGCGCCGCTCCGGCATCGCCGGCTCTGCGACCTGGGCCGGATCAGCTATGGGCTCTATCTTTACCACCCGTTCGTCTTCGTGCTGACCGCCGTGCTTCACCTCCAGCTCGGCCTGCGTGGATCTGCCTGGATCGACACGTTGAAGGTGATCCTCAGCATCGGGGTAGCGGCCCTCTCGTGGCGCCTCGTCGAGCGTCCCCTGCTGTCGCTCAGGGACCGGCTCACGGCGGGGGCCGTCGCGTCGCGGAGCGCAATCCGGATCAATGCGCCGGAGCCATTAATGAAGGGGCCGCGCAGGCCCGGAGACGGCATTGCGTCGCGCGTGGATGCCGACGCGGGCCTTCCTGCAATCGGTCGCTGAGGGGCACCCCTTCCAAGGTGAATGATCAGATCAGATAAAAACTCCTTCTTTCGAGGTTGTCGAGCGGAGGCTTGTACGATATCCCCAATCGCACGATACTGGCTTCTCGAAACTCGAAACTTCTTGCCCTCTTTCCTGACATCGAAGAATAGGGTGGGTCGGATATCGATCGGGAATGGCTTGGCGTGGGAGGGAGAGTCGAGATGGCCGGCGCATCGGAAGTCGTTCAACTACCGATCGCGGGGATGACGTGTGAGCACTGCGTGGGGACGGTCCGCCGCGCCCTGGAGGGGATCCCGGGCGTGCGATCGGCGGCGGTGGACCTGAAGACGGGTCGCGCCGAGGTGACATTCGACCCCGCGCAGGCGGACCGGGCACGGCTCAAGGGCGCGGTTGAGGCCGCCGGCTACTCGGTCCCCGACCGCGAGGGACCGCCCCCGGCCAATCTCGTCACGATCGGCCTCGGTCCGATGGCGGCTCCCCCTCCTGCCCCACCACCGGCGACCCAGGAAGAGTGGAACCTGGCGATCGGTGGGATGCACTGCGCCAGTTGCGTGGCGCGGGTCGAGGGGCGCTGGCGCAGGTGCCGGGCGTGCGCGAGGCGCGGGTCAACTTGGCCACCGAACGCGCCAGCATCGTCGTCGATCCCCGTCGAGTGGACATCGATCGACTCACCGAGGCGATCGCCCGCGCCGGCTACTCCGCCCGTCGGGCGGAGCTTGAACCGGGCACGGGGGCTGAGGCGCTGCGCCGCGAGCGGTCCGAGCAGGTCGCGTACTGGCACCGACGATTGGTCGTCGGCGTGGCGCTGGTGGTCCCGCTCGTCGTGCTGGGATACGCCCCGATGCTCGCGCCCGAGGCGTTCGGCCACGCGGCCTGGATCGCCTGGGTGATGTTCGCCCTGGCGGCTGTGCTGCAAGCGTACCTCGGAGGCCCCTACATTAAGGGGGCCTGGGTACGGCTCAAGCAAGGCTCGTCGAACATGGATACGCTGATCGCCCTGGGCACCACAACGGCTTTCGGCTACAGTATCGTCCAATTGCTCGCCGGCCAGGCCGGCTCGGCCCGCTCCCTCAGGGCCGCGGCAGGCGTCGGAATCACGATCGCCGTCAGTATTGCCGGAGCCGTGTGGTTCGGTGATCCGCCTCAATTCGGTGCCGATCGCGAACCGGATGCTTGAGTCGCTCAGCCTTTGCCTGAACGCGGAGGCCGCTCAATAGTATCGTCGAGTTGAAGATTGACCCGCAGGCTCGAGCATGGGTTGACGTGCTCACCGAGCGAGCGAACGAGGGCCTGTTCACCGCTGTGGATCGGGCCGAATGTTGGCGTTGTCTCGATGCGGCGGATTTCGGCGCCATCCTCAAGGCGAAGGGCTCGCCGCAACCGCTCTGCGGGGACGGCACCTCGTCATACGCCTCCTAGCCCGAGTTTACCACGTTGATTTCGAAAACATTTTCCCTGTAACGACTTAAGGGGGCTTTTTCGTATGACCTACGACGCCACGTATCGCTGAAGATCCAGGGCGTCATGGAGTTGCCGCTGCTTCCCTGTGAGCTGGGACAGACTCATTTCCAACCGGGGTGGCTCGCCTGCGCTCCGACCGGGAGTCAGGATTCCCACCTCCCGGATCTGACTCAGTTCCTCCAGCAACGCCGGGATCGAGCGGTCGATCCCCTTGCAGTGAAGTTCACGCCTCAGCAGGCTGCACAGCAGCAAGGCCAGCACACAGGAGAAGACATGGACGCGGATCTTCTGGTCGGTCCCATGGCGTTGGGGGCGGAGACTCATATGGTGCGGGCTCTTCAGGCAGCGAAAGGCCGATTCCACCTGATGCTGGCTCCGATAGCCCCGTACGATCTCCGCGTCGCTCCAGCTCGCCTGGTCGGTGAACAGGATCGTCTTGCCCAGCAGCGTGCGTTGCAAGTCCCGCCAGGCCGCTGTGCGGAACTGGTACGTCAGCACCGGCAAACCCGCATGCTCACTCAGGTCGATCGCGAAGAGTTCCTTCATGTGCCGCGCCTTCAGGCAGCCGTCGATCGTCTTGCGGACCCCGGCCATCGTGGGCCGCTTGCCGCCGCGGACCTCCCCCTTCTGATGCCGCAACAGCCGGGCCTGCAAGTCGCCCAATTGGCGCTGCCGCTTGGCGATCTCGCGGAGCAGCGTCCGCGATTGCGCGACGAACAACGCCTCGTTGGACGTCACCACCACCGTGCGCTCGATCCCGAAGACCTCCTTGGCCGTGCGCTACGACCTGACTCCCGGCAGTCCCTCCTTCTCCAACGAACGGAACTGTCGCGCCGGGATCTTCAGCAGGTCAGGATGGTAGCTGGGGACCAAGGAACTGATGAAGTGGTAGGGGCTGTCCTCCAGCGCCTGGAGGTTGTCGCTGGAGCAGTTCCCCTTGTCCAAGATCAGGGTGACCGATTCGACCTGCCCGGCGATCCGGCGATGACGATCGATCAGTGCGGCGGTCAGTCCGGCTGCTGCAGGGTGCAACAGAGCGGTTGATGGCGGCCAGGAGCAAGTAGGTGCCGACAGAGGGTCCGGAGCCGGCCTTGGGGACGTGGCGGTCGATGAGGTCGCTCAGTTTCAGTTGCTGGGCGCGGTCATACAACGCCACGGCGGCGCCGAAGTCGGTGATGACCGCCTCGCGTGGCCGGGCGGGTGGGTTGGTGTCGGATTGGGGGTCAGCCAAGGCTGCGATGATGTCATCGGCGCGGCCGAGGTACTTCTGCCAGACGATGGTGGGCTTGCCGTCGACGCGGCGGCACTCGCGTGCGTAATAGTAGGCGCGGCCGCGGATGGTTTTCTTGATAATGCTGGCCATAGAGTAGGTCATACACGAATGGGAGGACCGCTGTCAATATGGCCAAAAAGACGGGGGAATACCGTCATCAAAGGCTGGAAAAAATTAGGTCATACAAGAAATGAGTCCTTGAGCCGTGTCGCAGTGAGGGGCCATGTGACATAACCCGTGAACTCTGTGGGCTTTGCCGCACGGGTATTGAGTATCAATTGGATCTTTGTCGAACCGAACGTGGTAAACTCGGGCTAGGAAGAAATGCACCTCTTGTGTTTCGGGGACCTGATCCCTCCAAGTCCGCCATAACCCTCTGATACTGAAAGACTTAAGCCAGGGAGTGGGGCCGATCGCCCTCTCTGCTGCAAGTCCTTGCATATTGGTGACTTAAGGCAAAATGCGAAGGCATAGGTCCCCGACACACAGGAAGAGCCTTTTCGAAATTTCCGAAAATTATAAAGGATACGAAATTAGAATTATCTGTCATAATGGGAGCGATAACGTTAATATGGCAACTGAATGACCAGTTCTTGTTGGGCGACCCATCCGCGGTCAGAGCGGCCCCAACGTGTGGTCATGAGCACGGGCGGGACTTTTTTTCATCTTGATGTCGAGGGTCAGGCCCAAGGGCCCGCACTCAACTACCGGATGGAGGGAGGATCGGACATTGCTCGAGGTCCCTTGAAACCCAAAACTCAGAGTGAATGAGTCAAGTTTGGAGGGTTGGGCCAAGATTGTCCACAAAATCCCATCACCTCAGGATGCCAACGCATCCTGGGCCAACGATGAATGCGAGACGAGGCGGATGGTGAATCGTGCATGTGACGGCGGTTGCCCTGACAAGGGCTGTGTCCCGACAGCCGGGAGCACGAATCGCGTGAGACGCGTCGCATTGTGCCGTCGCCCCTAACGGGATGCCCTCTTCATGAGCCGGTCGCTCGCTCTGGACATCGTCTTTAGTCCACCGGCAGAGATGATTCTGCCCTCGACTGGCGCTTTCTCCTGATCGCTGCGCAAATAAGGTCAAGTTTTGGTAGGGCCAAGGTTCTGCCAGCACTCTTCCCCAACCGATCCGAAAGCTTGATGTTTTCCGGTTTTCCGGGGAAATCGGGCATTCGTCTTGACCGGACCACGCACACAGATACATCGAAAAAGTGTGATGCTCTTTGCGCAGCGATCAGGAGAGAGGGCGGGATAGCTCAGTTCTGGGTAGATTTCCATCCGCCAGTCTCCTTAGTAACAAGTCTCGGCGGTATGAGGCGCAGCCTCTTTAGGTTTTTCTCAACCCAACTTTGTGCACCCGCTAGCGTGGGACGCGTGCGGATGCCGAGCCAAACAGAGAGAAGGTTCACCAATGGATGCCTTTGGATCGAACAACCCGCTCGCGACCCTGATCACTGGACGGAACCAATTGGCTGACGCCGTGTTTTACGACGTCACTTCACTGACCGCCCAGGAGTGGCTCTCGTTGAAACCGTGGGTCGACCGGAAGGGTGGGATTATCGCCGTTTCCCCGCGTGACCCCACGGGGAGAAATCGGGAAACGATCCGGCACTACAAGCACCCTCTCGAATTTATCATCAACGAGAGAGACCGTGTCGAAGCGATCGCGGTTGCGGGGGTGGGCAGTTCCGTCGTCGGCACGGCCGCCCTCGCCCGCAGTGTTGCCGATACCTACAACATCGAAGTCGCCGGGATTGTCTCCGGTTACGGCTTGTCCGACGTCGTGCTGGAGGGACTTGGTGGCTGGTATCTTTACGGCAAGATCGACCAGCTCCGGTACGAGATGGAAAAGGGCCTCGCGGACCTGAACGCCATTCTCATGAAGACCTTCGCCCAAGGGAGCGATGCCACGGCGTACCTCAAGAACTTCGAATTTCCGCTGGACGACTACGTCCCGCCGTCCTTGGACGTCGAGCGCCCTCAACGAAATCCTCCTCGTTCGTTACGTGAACGCAACTCGGCCGAAGATGAAGATCCGTCTGCTCGTGGGTCATAGCAAAGGGAACTTGCTGATCAGCTCCGCCTTGAACCACTTGAACAACGAGTTGAGAAGCTTTCTCGGGGAAGAGAGGTTCAAGGGGGAAGACCTCGCCATGAATAATTTGGCTGTGGTCACGCTCGGCGCTGTCGTGAACCTCCCCGACGAACTGATCAGGAAGGAGAACCAGCATCAGTTCCTCGGGACTCTCGATCTTCTCGGGCGCACCAACTCCCGCGCCCTTGCAGGGACCATTGAGGCGGGGTTCACGCCGATTGACGGGGCGGGGCATCACCTCAATACAAAGATCCCCGGTTATCTGGATCTCAAGGAGGTCCGGGACAAATACCTCCCGAATCTTCCGGATATCCCTCCGGAGATCCAGTCGCGAGAGGAGAGGAGGGATCTCGTGTACCGGCGACGGGGCGATCAGTTGCCGGCTGCTCGGGACCGGTCCATGATGCAGACGGTCAGCAACTAAGCAAACCTATCCGGTAGTCCGTCGATTTCTGCGGGAGGGGTGGCCTCATTGACCCGACAATTTTCTCTGGGATTTTCCGAGTTCTCCTGGCCGGAAACCGTCGGGTCAATTCCGCCCTCTTGCACTCGTCCTCAAACACGGGTAATGAATCAACTCCATGGCACCTCACCCCTTTGTTTTCAGCCTTTCGTAGAAGGTGCGCCCAGGACACATGTCATTTCCGAGGGAGCACGTCTCATTCCATCGTTGCGGTTAGTGTGACGCAAGCCTCCCCGACGCGCGGCCGCCGCGGCTGGGGTCGAACTCGGGGCCGTCGGTCGATGGAAGGGGCCGGGGGACTCCGGAGCCGGAGGGAGAGGAGCCGGGGTTGTCGTAGGAGCCGAGGCCGGCGGGGGTGCGGGCGGGTGCTCGTTCAACTGGACCCCGACGGCTCGCTCCAGGGATGCCAGCGCCTTGCCCAGCTCGGACTCGACCTGCGCGACCTGGAGCTGGATCTGGAGCACCTCGCGCCAGGCGGTGATCAGCGTCACGTAATCGACGTTGCCTGTCCGGGAGTCGCTCGTGGCCGCCTCCAGCGCTTGCTTACTCTTGGGCAGGATGCTTTGCGGAACAGCTCGAGGATGTCGCGCTAGGCCCTGGCCTGTGTCATCAAATCCTTGATCTCGCGGTAGGTCGCGTCGCGCTTGGCGTCGTAGAGTTTGGCGTCGGCGACGGCGCGTGCTTGGGCCTCGCAGAGCCCGGCGGCGAGCTTTTCGCGGTAGATCGGCAAGTTGAAGCCGACGCACAGGCCGACGTTGGGGAAGCCGCTCGCGGTCTTGGGCGTCTGTGCGTTGGTCTTCTCCATATCCATGTAAGAGGCTATCCGGGAAGGGTCATTTTTTTCGCCCTAAGTCGTTATCAGGAAGTCGGTTGCGCTTGGTTGGCCCGCAATCTCCGCAACCCCTTTTCCTGCAGCGACTTCCGGCCATTTGCCTGGGCTTCCCGGATAGCCTCTAAGATAGTCCGAGGGTGATGTTCGGGTAGTAACGCTTGCGGGCCAGCTCGACGGCGCGCTCGTCTCGGGCGATGGCGGCCAGGCGACCTCGCAGCTCGGGGCGGGCGGCGACGGCCAGGCGGTAGAGCCGCTCGACCGCGGCTGGAACGTCCGCAACCGGCGCCTCGGGGAGAGTCCGGAGGTCGGACTCGGGGTCGATGTGGAGTTGCTGCGCCAGGTCGGCGCGGGCCTCGGCCAGGCCCTGGCGGACCCGGATCAGCTCGCGGTCCAGGTTGGTGATGACCACCTCGGCGCGGAGCACATCTTGCTGGGTGGTCCCGCCGGTCTTGTACCGCTCCTTGACGATCGCGACGAAATCGGCCGCCAGCTTGCGGTTGTCGAGCAAGATCCGTTCGGCCTGCTCGTTGAAGACGAGGTCATGGTAGGTGCGCTTGACGGCGGCGACCACGTCCAGTTCGGCGGCCGCCAGCTCGGCCAGGCCGACCTTCACGTCCTGCTCGGCCGCCTGCCCACGCAGCCGGAGCGTGCCAGACCAGGGGAACTGCTGAGCGATCATCGGGTTGTAGGGGTTGTAGCCCATAAGCGAGTACTGGGGCGCGACGCTGGGGAACGGGTAGATGGTGTTCGAGACCGTCGGATCGTCCAGCGCCAAGACCTGGGGGATGCGCCTCCAGCGCCAGGAGGTTGAAGCGGGTGGCCTGGACGGTCCGGTTCGCAGCCAGCGCCCAGCGGATGTCGGCCTCGACCGGCTGGGCACCGAGCAGCTCGGGCGGGGTCGGGGCGGGGTCGAGCGCCCCGGCGTCGGGCTCATCGGTGCAGATCGACTCGGGAGGACAGAGCGCGGCGGGGCGCAGCTTCTGGACGACCTCGGCATATTCCGTCCGGGGCGCGACCTGGGCATACCCGGCGAAGCCGAGCCAGAAGGTGGTTGTCACTCGGGGAAGCCATCGGTACCGCATACCCGATCTCCGAGCCAGGAGGACCGCGTCGCGCACCCTGGGCGCGACCTCCAGTGCGGTTCCGATGTGCCCCAGGATTATGATCGGCTCGGCGGTGTGTTCGGATTGAGCGGATTGGGATGATCATGCCGAAATGGCGACGGAGCACGTTCTCCTCTGGGCCATTCTCCTTGATGCCTTTAAGAATTACGTTCCGGAATTCCAGAGGGTGGGCCCCACCCACCATCCATCAATGATTGTGGTGAGCAGTGCCCATCCAACGGGACTTGGTCAATCGGAAGGGTGTATGCAGGGTTCGTAGAATGCTCGGGGACGCGAGCACGATGACGTCTCAGTCTCTGAGTGAGGGATTCTCACGAGTCGTGCTCCGAATTGTTGGAGGATCGGGCGTTGCAAGACGGCACGCATTTCTTCATGGACGCCGGGATCATCCTGACGCTGATCACGCTGGGCAAGTTCCTGGAGGTCCGCTCCAAAGGGGCGGCGGGCGCGGCGATCGAGCGGTTGTTGGACCTGGCCCCCAGGACGGCCCGGGTCGACCGGGGCGGGAGTGAGGTCGAGGTCTCCCTGGCCGAGGTCCGTCGCGGCGACCGGGTCCGCGTTCGGCCGGGCGAGGCCATCCCGGTCGATGGCCAGGTCATCGAGGGGGAGTCGAGCGTCGATGAGTCGATGCTCACCGGCGAGTCGGTCCCGATCGAGAAGCGCCCCGGTGACCGCGTAACGGGGGCGACGCTCAACGGCGACGGGATGCTCCTGGTCGAGGCGCAGCGGCTCGGCCGTGAGAGCGCGCTGGAGGGGATCGTCCGCATGGTCCGCGAGGCGCAGGGGTCGAAGGCGGGCATCCAGCGCCTGGCCGATCGGATCGCGTCGTACTTCGTACCGATCGTGCTCGGCATCGCTGTCGCGACGCTCCTGGGCTGGGGTCTCTTCGGAGGCGATTGGGGCCGCGCCGTGCTGAACGCGGCGGCGGTGCTGATCATCGCCTGCCCCTGCGCGCTGGGCCTGGCGACGCCGATGGCCGTGGCGGTCGCCACCGGCCGGGCGCCTGCGCCGGGCTGCTCGTCCGCGAGGCGTCGGCTTTCGAGCGGATGGATCGGCTCGCGACGATCGTCCTCGACAAGACGGGCACGGTCACCGAGGGCAAGCCGCGGGTGACCGACGTCGCCACGGTGAGCGACTGGGACCGCGACGGCCTGCTCCGCCTGGCGGCGGCGGCAGAGTCGGGCAGCGAGCACCCGCTGGCCCGCGCCCTGGCCCCGCTTGCCGACGGCGCGGCCGTCTCCGACTTCCTGGCCATCCGCGGCGGCGGGGTCAGGGCCAAGGTGGACGGCCGGGTCGTCCTGGTCGGTTCCGAGCGGTTCCTTCGCGAGGCGGGGGTCGATCCCGGCGCGGTCGACGACAAGGCCCGCGCCTGGGAGCGGCAAGCGAAGACCGTGCTCCGCGTCGCCGTCGACGGCCAGGCCGCGGGGGCGATCGCCTTGGCCGACACGCTCAAGCCCCACAGCCGCGAGGCGGTCGATGACCTGCGCCTGGCGGGGGCCGAGGTGTTCCTCCTGACCGGCGACAACGTCACGACCGCGCGCGATCGCCGATCAGTTGGGCCTGCCCGCCTCGAACGTCTTCGCGGGCGTCCTGCCCGACGGCAAGGCCGCCATGGTCTCTGAGCTCCGCGGCCGGGGCGGCCGGGTGGCGATGGTCGGCGACGGCCTGAACGACGCCCCCGCGCTGGCGGCGGCCGACGTCGGGATCGCCCTCGGGACCGGCACCGACCTGGCCAAGGCGGTTGCCGACGTGGTGATCGCCTCCGACGACCTCCGTGCCGTTCCCCGCGCCCTCCGACTGGGCCGGGCGACCCTCGCGGCGATCCGCCAGAACCTCTTCTGGGCCTTCGCCTACAACACGATCGGCATCCCCCTGGCCGCCCTCGGCCTCTTCGGCACCTATGGCCCGCTGATCGCCGCGCTGGCCATGTCGCTCAGCTCGGTGACGGTCGTCGCACGGTCGAGCCTGCTGGCCCGGCTCCGTTTGGAGGGATGATCCGAGTCACGCGACATGAGGTTGAGCCGCGGAATCGCGACACAAAGTTTTCCCGCTGATTGTTCCTATGTCACCCTGTCGCGGTGCGTCTCAAGAGTGCGTCCACTGCTTTGAAAAGCGCACTGGCTCGATGTCTCCGAAGGTGATTCGGATTTCTGACCGTCACGGATTTTGTAGGAGTGGACATTTATATCCACCGAGGGATGCGGAGATCAAGAGGTTTTGCAGCCAACAATCGTGATAGCGGTGTTGGTTGAGACGTTCGGCAGGGGCGCAACGCCTGACCGTCACGGATTTTGTAAGAGTGGACATTTATATCCACCGAGGGATGCGGAGATCAAGAGGTTTTGCAGCCAACAAGCGTGATAGCGGTGTTGGTTGAGACGTTCGGCAGGGCAACGCCAATCCTCGTTCTTCCACGTCGTCGCTGGGTGCCAGGGCGAGAAGTTCCACAACCACGCCCACGCGCGGCCGTGCCACCGGCACGCCGCCCGCGAGCCGTGAAGGTGTTGGCCGTGATCGAAGGAGCGGTTCATCCCCCGCAGCAGGCGATCCCACATATTGCTCGTGCGGTGGCCGTCGGGATGGAGCTACGCGATCGACCCTCGCGCGCGCTTGTCGCACAGGTCCAGGACCTTCTCCAAAACGACTCCGGAAAGCTCTCGGATCGCCCATCGCCGCAGCGATCGGAGCCGTGGCGCGAAGCTGCGGCGGTCGGACGCGTGATCCGCCTCTCAGACCCGGCGTGAGACCTCTGCGAGCACCTCCTTCAAGTGCTTGGCCCGGTCGCGGATCTTGAGCCACGCGTGCAAGAAGCAGAGCAGGATGACCACCTTCGGGAACAGCGCCTTCCACGCGGCTTGCGTCCCCTTCCAACCGTCGGTGCTGACGGTCTCGGGGGCGTACGCGGGGGCGATGTCGCGGGCCTCGTCCTTGAAGACCCCATAGGCGGCCTCCAGGTCGTCGGTCCCCGGCGCATCCGCCGGCTCCGCACCCAGGATGCATCCGCCGCCGACGGTCGTGGCGATGTAGAGCTTTCGGCTGTCGAGGGATTGATGATGCTCGTCGGCCAACAGGTGTGCGGGCAACTCCACCCGGCGGACGGTGGTCCCCACGACGCTGAAGCGGCCCAGGGTGCATTCCAGACGATACCAGGACATCGGATCGCGGCCGAAGACGCGGACCAAGGCCCAGAACGGGACGCCGAACTGGCGCAGGAACAGGGGTCCTTCGACGTCCCCAGTGCTGCGCGGTCCTGTAGGGCCTGAGGAACGAGGGCCGGATGCTGTAGGTGGTCCCGTCCTTGAGGCGGACGCGGCGGACCTTGACGTTCTGCTTGGCCGAGACGCGGTGGCCCATCAGTTGGTATCCCGGGACGTTCCGGGGGACCAGTTCCGGCATTCGTTGGAACGAGTCATCGAGCGTGCGTCGGAACGCGCGGGGATCGTCGATGATCTGCTGATAGGTCTCTTCCGGGAGGGGCACACAGAGGGTACGATGCCCCCGCGACGACCGCGTCGCGCGACTTCCGGCCATGAACCACCTCCTTTCGAGATCTACGTGGATCAGGGCCGTTTTGTCTCGTTATGTCAGCAGGGTACCGCCCCCCTACAAAATCCGTGACGGTCAGTCGAGGCGGGGGTGGTTCCTTGTCCCGCAAATGTCGGGGACGCGACGGGGAGGAATGACCCCGTCGATGAGCAGCGCGCCCCGAGATCGAGATCGTACGACCGGTCGGTTGTCCCTGCACTCGGTGAGAGCCACAGAATCCTTCGATCCCGCATGGTGATACCCCTTCTAGGAAACCAACCTCCTGGATCTCCCCCGCCTTGAGATGCTCAAATGCGGTGGTTATCATGGGAGTATCCGGGAACAGGAAGATCTTCCGATCCCGGTCGGGCGTGACCCGGATCGTGCCGTTGTGAATCCGATCATAGATCCCGTGCTTCGAGACCCGAAGCCTCTCGGCGACCTGAGACACGGTGAGGTGGCCCGGGATGCGGCGCGGGTGCGATTGACTCCGCTTGACGAGGATTCGATGGTGAAGGCGAATGATCTGGACCGTGCTGGTCAGCACGACGGGACCTTTCGGAGAGCGGTGGCCCTGCCGGGTCAAGTGCGCGGCGCTCTCCTGATCGGTCTTCCCCTGCCGGGCCCAGCTCACGATCGTCTCCTCCATCTCCTGGGCCGACGACAGACGGGCCAGGGAGTTCACCGTCACGGGGATTTCCGCGGTGGTCGTGTCGCCGCCCCTCCAGACGATCCGCGCCTCGACCGCGTCGGGGGCGATGCGGCGGATGACGACCTTGTCGATCAGGCAGCGGAGCCACGCCTTCTTCTGCGCCTGAGTGAGGGGACCCCGGTCCCAGAGTTCCGGGAGGTCCCGCCCGAGCTGCTCGAAGGCGCGCCGCAACTCGGACGGGATCGCCGGGGATGGGCCTTGATCTTGAATCGCGCGTTGATATGAAGCTTCGGCTTGATGGAGCTCCCGCAGGGCGGCCTCCCAGCGTCGCTCCAGCTCGCCGGCCACGAGCCGGTTCTCGGGGTCGGCCCGGGTGAATTGCCGCTCGGCCAGGCGCGCCGGGTAGCGGAGCCGATCGATCTGCTCCCGCCGGGCGCGATCAATCGTCTCGGCCGCGCGTCGGATCGCGGCCGCCGCCTCGTCAGAGAGGTCCAGCTCGGCCGGGGAGAGGGCCTCGAAGAACGCCCGCACCACGAAGTCGTCGCTCGGATCGGCCGGGAGGTACTGGCAGACGGGGACCCGGTACTGTTGCCGGAGGTGGTTGCAAATATAGTGCGTCTTTGGTTTGTACTGCACCACCATCTGGTGCCCGCATTCGCCGCAGTGGACGATGCCGTGGCGCAGCGCCTTGCCCGGCCGGGGCACCCCGCGGGTCTTGTTGCGGTCGTAGTCGCTGCAGTTGTCCCGGAGCATGGCCTGGATCGTCTCGAAGGTCGCCCAGTCGACGTAGGCGGGATACTTGTCATTGATCCGGATCTTCCATTCTCCCATGGGGAGCTTCTTCTGGGTACGCGCGTGGGCCGAGCCCGGCTTCAACACGGTGCGCGTCCGCCCATAGACGAAGGCCCCGGCATAGGCCGGGTTCTCCAAGGTCGAGCAGATCGCGGGGACCGTCGGCCGGCGCCAGACGACGTCCCCGAGGTCATCCTTGCGGGGGATCAGCAGGCCGTCATCGTTGAAGGAGCGCACGACCCGCGAGGCCGATCGGACCCGGAGGAAGGTCGCGAAGATCAGGGCGATCCGGCCCTGGACCTCGACATCGGGGTGCTTGAAGACCCGCTTCAGGGGATCGCGGATCAGGCCCACGGGCAGGGTCAAGGCCAGCTCGCCGCGCCGGGCCTTGTTGAGGAGCCCGGCGGTCAAGCGGCCTCGGATCGTGTGCAGCTCCAGCTCCGAGATCTGGCCCTTCAGGCCCAGGAGCAGGCGGCCGTCGATCGTGGACGGGTCGTGGATCCCGTCGCGATCGGCGATGAGGCAGTGGTGATAGCTGCAAATGTCGAGCAACGGATACCAGTCGGAGCAGTTGCGGGAGATCCGCGTGACCTCGGTGGAGACGATGATCCCCACCTGTTCGAGTGTTAGCAGGTTGACGAGTTCACTAAACCCTTGACGTCCCTCGGCGGTGCTGGCGGTCTGGCCCTGATCCGAGTCGATGATCCGGATCTGGTCCTCGTGCCAGCCGAGTTCGAGGGCGCGTTGCCTGAGGGCGTACTGGAGCCTGGTGCTCTCCTGGTTGGTCAGGGCTTGGTGGGGGCTGGACTGGCGGATGTAGATGACCGCCAGGCGGCCGAGGTGGAGCGGCGTGATGAGATCTGATGTACTCATGAAGGACCTCTTGAAGGATGACAGCGATGTCCCGGCGGACCTGCTGCCTCATGCCTTGGGGGAGCCTGTCCCAGACGTCTCCGGGCGGGATGGGCAGGGTGGTTCGCACCTCTCGACGAGTGAAAGGAGATCCTGGATCGCTTCCGTCGTGAGTTTGGTGCGAGTCCGCGCGGCGGGACAGGGTACAGCCAGCTGGGTGGCCGGCACGGGGATCCGGAGCGTCATGAAATCGCGGTAAGAGACATAAACATAGCCGGGGCTATCCGGCCGGCGGCTGATGTGACGGACGGGGAATCGCCGCCCGAAGAGAGGATGTGAGGGGTCGGTTACCTCGATCTCATCCAGGTCCGGATGAGTCGGGTTGTTGAGGAGGGCATCCTGTTGGCGTCTCGTTGATCCTCATCACATCTCTTCTTCAATCTGGTAGAATGCCCGTATGTCTGGGATTTCCTCCGATCCGATTGCGACACATTCATGACGATAGTTCCCTCGGCCAGCCTGAATACCCCGCCATCACCACTGGAGCCCGGCGACCGGTTCGAGATCACCAGCATCGGGCCGGATGACCGGCTGATGTTGCCACGGGTGCTCGGGACGGACGGGTTCGCGCTCCAGCGGACTCGAGGACCAGAACGGGAATCCTCTCGAGGTGACTCTCGATCCGGCGCATCACTCGCTGGTTGTCCCGGGTCTGGGTCGATCACTTCCCGAGAGTGCCGGAACGCTCTGGCTGGAGTATCAAGCTCCAGGGCATTTCCGCCTGATCGTCGAGCGGGGATCGCCGGCGGTCGGCGGCGAATTGAGCACCGAACAAGGGGTCCGGGTCACCCTGGATGCGCAGGATTGGTCGATCGTCCGAGGGAGGGCAAGGCCACCGGCTGGACTCCGGGAGTTCGACCTGGCGCTTCGGGCCGCGCAACTGGCGACGCAGGCCGGGTTCGACCGGCTGATCGCGCTGCCCCTGGTGCGCGACATGGAACTGCTGGAGCACCAGATCCGCACGGTCAAGACCGTCTTGCGACGGTTCCGGGGGCGGGCGTTGCTGTGCGACGAGGTCGGCCTGGGCAAAACGGTCGAGGCTGGGCTCATCCTGTCGGAGCTGCTCCTGCGGGGCCTGACCCGATCGGTCCTCATCCTGGTCCCCCCCTCGCTGATCGAGCAGTGGCAGGGGGAATTGCGCCGCAAGTTCTCGATCGAGCTGATCAGCCACGACGACCCGGCCTTCCGGGCCGAGGGACGGCGGCCTGGGGCGAGTTCGACCGCATCATCGCGTCGATCCACACGGCCAAGCGGGAGCCGCACCGAGGGGCGATCCTGGCCCGCAAGTGGGACATGGTCATCGTGGACGAGGCGCACCACCTCCGCAACCGCAACACCCAGACCTGGAAGTTCGCCAGCGAGCTCCAGAAGCAGTTCATTCTGCTGCTGACCGCAACCCCGGTCCAGAATAACCTGGAAGAGCTGTTCAACCTGGTCACGCTCCTGGAGCCGGGGCTGCTGAGCACGGCGCGGCAGTTCCAGCGCCGGTTCGTCGACCGTCGCGACAAGCTGACCCCGCGCAACCTCGACGAGCTGCACGGGCTGCTGGCGGAGGTGATGGTCCGCAATCGCCGGAGCACCGTGGGATTGCAGTTCACCCGCCGCTGGGCCCGGACCGAGTCCTTGGCACCGTCGTCGGGAGAGCGGTGCTTTATCACGACGCGGCCGCGTTCGTCCGGGATCGGCTCCGGACCGGCAAGGAGACCGGGGCCCTGACGCGGATGGCTCTGATGTCGCTCCAGATGGCGCTGGGCAGCTCGAGCCAGGCCGCGGCCGGGACGCTCCGCACGATCGCCGAGCATCCCAAGCTGGCGGCGGCCGAGCGGCGCGGCTCGCGGAGCTGGCCGACCGCGCCCACGCCCAGCTCGAGAGCACCAAGGCCGATCACCTGCTTGGCCTGATCGGGGAATTCCCCGACAAGATGGTCATCTTCACGCAGTTCCGGGCGACCCAGGAGATGCTCCACCGGCGGCTCCGCGAGGCGGGACACGACGTCGCGGTCTTCCACGGCGGCCTTTCCCGGCTCGAAAAGGAAGCGGCCATCGAGCGGTTCCGCGGCCCGGCCCGGCTGCTCCTCTGCACCGAGGCGGGAAGCGAAGGCCGCAACCTCCAGTTCGCCCACGCCGTCTGCAACTTCGACCTGCCCTGGAACCCGATGAAGATCGAGCAGCGGATCGGCCGCCTGAGCCGGATCGGTCAGACCCACGACGTCTACGTCTTCAACCTGGTCGCCGCCGGGACGATCGAGGCGGCCGTGCTCCACTTGCTCGAGGCCAAGCTGAACATGTTCGAGCTCGTCATCGGCGAGATCGATATGATCCTGGGCAATCTCGACGACGACCGCGAGTTCCAAGACGTGGTGGCCGACCTCTGGGCGGAGTCGGAAGACGCCGACGACTTCGTCCGACGCATCGACGCACTCGGCGACCGCCTGCAGGAGGCCAAGCGGGACTACCTCCAGCAGCGCCAGCACGACGACCGCCTCTTCGGCAACCGGTTTACCCCCGAGGGGTAATCGATCGTCCCGGGACGTTGTAACGCCGGGGGTCAGGCGTGCTCAAGTGCGGATTGCAAGCACGTTGCTGCGCGTCAACAGCCTGATGCGTGCCGACTCCGCCGGCCCCGAACCGTAGGCGGCGCCGCCCCGGCCCCGCCCGTCCCGAGTGGCGGACGAGCCACGTCCCTCGACTCCCAGTGGCACTGATGGGGCCTGCGAGAAACCAGCGTTCTCCGGGGTCCGGGCGGGCGGTCTGCGGGAACTGCTTCCAAACGTCCTCCCCCGGAGCTTCCGGCGTAGGACCTCCTGTCAGCCCGATGTCAAACAACGCACCGCGCAGGTTTCGGGCTAGCCCCACATCCCCCAGGACCCCGTCATCACCACATATCCACCCAGCAGCGCGTTGGTCGTCGCGTGCGCCACCACCGCGTCGGTCAGCTCCCCCCGCCGGTACAGTGCCAGCCCGTACACCAGACCGCACACTGTCCCTGCCAGCCACTGTCCGTGCAGCACCCCGAACAGCGCCGAGGAGACCAGCCACGAAAGCCAGTTGAACCGACCGATCGCGACGGCACGGAAATCGGCCGCCTGCAGCCGGCGGGTCAGGTAGCCGCGGAAGGCCAGCTCCTCGGCCAGCGGCACAAGGACCACCGCACCGAGCCCCCGGGCGAACAGCCAGACCGCAGCCAGGCCCCACGGCAGGTCCAGGCCCGCCCAGCCCTGCGGCGTCGCCGCCGCGCCGGATCGGACAGACCCCAGGACCAGCCAGCAGACAAACGCCCCGGCCCCCAGTGCCACCGCTGGCCACGACCAGGTCCGGCGGAGCTCGGCATACGACCCCCGGTAATGCCACAGCACGCCGGCCGTCACCGCCGCGCGCACCGGGTAGAGCCGGTCCCACGCGCCCGGGGGGGTGACGGCCTGGGCGATCATCGCCGCGGACACCTGGGCCGCCAGGGGGGCCAGGTATGCGGCCGTCGGGTTCGGCCCCCCGGCCTCCGCGGGGGATGATTCGTCGCCGCCCCACAGCCGCGTGCGCCGCGACAGAGAGACCAGCCCCAGGCCGACGGCATTGAACAGCAGCCAGCCAGCCTGGGAGTGGAACCCGCCGGCCGCCACCGCCGGCGACACCCACGCCCCGATCAGCACGAGCGCCGCTAGCCGCACGGCATTGGCCACCCAGATCAGGGCCGTCCCCAAGGGCAGCAGGAGCCACGCTCGGGGCCAGTGCAGGCGCCGCCGGAACAGCCAGAGGTAGGCACCGAGGTAGGCCCAGATCAGGCCGATGCCCTCGTAGCCGGAGCAACCCGGCGCGATCTCGACGGCGAACGTCGACGTCCCGACGAGCCAGTCCGCGGGTCGGCAGACGGTGTCCCGACAGACCAGACTCAACAGGAGATCGACGAGCCAGAGGGTCCACCGGCCGAGCGGCCGCCAGGCGCCCTCCAGGACCAAGCCGGCCCCGCAGGCGGCGGAGCCGACGGCCGCCCCCGCCAGCAGCGCCCCCGCCCGATGCCGCACCTGGGGGAGCCAGCCGAGGACCGGCCCCAGCGCCGCGCCCCAGCAGATCGCGGCCGCCAGCCCCAGTCCGACCCAGGCGGCGACCCAGGGTGGGGACCGCAAGCCCTCGTCAAAAACCCGGGCCGTCAGCCAGGTGAAGCCGGCCATCGCCGCCAGGTGGCCGAGGGCCCAGGGCCAGGTCCGATGGGTCTGAGGGCGAGGAGGCGCGGGGCGCCGCTGGCGATCGCGCCGTGCCGGCGAACAGGAGCGTCGCGGCCGCCACCGCGATGCCCAGCCGGACGCCGAGCGAGGGCAGTCGCGACTGGCTGAGCAGCACGGCCCACGCCCTGCGGTCGCCGGCCAGCGCTGCGGTATCGAAGCGCATCGACAGCGCGAGCACCTCGGCCAGCGCCAGGGCAACCCAGCCAGCCGGGAGGGCCCGCGGCCACTGCCACTCGGGGGGCGCATCGCAAGGGGGCGTGTGCATGAAGGTCGGGTCAGACCGCTCCGGGGGGCACACTGGCGGGGGTGTCCGGGGGAAGGGCCGGCTCCGGTCCCGCGGGGCCTCCCCAAGGCCGGTACCGGGAGCGGCATCGCTGAGGGCTAGCTCTTGCGGCGGCGGTCGGTCAAAATCAGAGTCCCGCAGCTCATCAGCACCAGTGCGGCAACGGCCGAGCCGGGATCGATCTCCGGGGCCGTGGCCGTCTGGTTTTTGCCATTGCCGTTGCCGTTATGTCCAACAACCGCCAGTCCGCTGATCGCGATCGCGACCAATAAGAGCGCGATGGTAAAGGCCTTCCCGATCATTAGGGCGAAGGCCGCTGTGCGCGCGGCAAGGATCTCGGTAAACATTTCTGACCTCCCCTCAAAGTCGGATCGAAGTCGTGGGGTCACCCGTTCCCAACCGAGTTACCAGAGAACCTTCGTCCTCCACTGCGCGACCTCACGAAGAGACGCCTCACGTAAACATGATAGCAGATAGGGAGGGGAACGCGACAAGAAATTCGCGCATTGTTGCACGGAAGCACCCAACCGTGTGGCGATTGATCAACAGTGAGTTGCGTTCGTGCAACAGGGCCGATTTCGTGTGCCAGGATTTCGCGCATCCCTTGGCCGGCGTCTGTATCGACGCGGGGGCTAACCGGACGGAGTCAGTAGTCGGAGGGCGATCCCGTCACCGGACAAGGCGGGTGCAATGCCGTTCGAGGGTCAGCCGCCGCGATTGCTCGACGCCCTCGTTGCGAATCTCTTTCTCAGCGAGCCAGTCGTCGAGGTTGCAGAGCGGGACCGTCGTCTCGCCGTGCAACGTCGCGACCGTCCAGCAAAGGCGTCCCCCTTCGACCAGATACTGTAGGTCGAGGCCTGGCGCCCCGGGCGTCCCGCCGCCGGTGCTGCGAATGGCGGTTTCCGCGATCCGTGGCGGTATTTTTGGCAGGTGGATCTTCGGCTCGGGTATGGCGCGCAGCCCTTTCGTCCCGAAGTCGTACCGGGATAGTACCGGTACGACTTTACTGAGGATTTCCGGGCCGCACCGCCGACCGCCTGCAGGTACACTCGACTCGTGTTCGGCGAAGGAGTTACAATCAGGGTGGGTGACGGGATTTGAACCCGCGATATCCAGATCCACAATCTGGTGCCTTAACCGCTAGGCCACACCCACCATCGCACTTGTGAAGAAATACGATAAAGCTTGAACCCGGTTCGCGTCAAGATGACCACGGGCGGACCGGATCGAGTGCCGGGATTCGGCTGGTGCCTCGAGACATCCGAGGGTTCGTGACGACCCGTTTCGGGGAGATTCGGGAGCGACTCGGTGATGAGCATGGTAGATTACCTCAGACCAGGGCTCGGACCGGGGAGTCGAGACCGATGGCCTCCCCTCGACAAACACCCTGATTTCTCGCAACCTTCTCCTGAAATTGGAAATTAGGGCTTGTCCCACCCCGATAATCTCTTGACGTAAGGCAGGCAGATTGCTGGGATGGTGCCGCGGGGTTGCGAAGAGCGATTCGCAGTCTAATGATGTCGTGGCTGGCGTGTTGCCGGCCCGCCACAGGAGTGGTCTGGGATGGCGACCTCGATACTCCGGATCGGGATCACCGGGTGCGGTTTCGCGGCGCGGGTCCATCTCGACCGACTCTTGGCTCTGGAGGGGGTCCGCGTGGTCGGTTGCGCCGACCCCGACCCCGACCCCGACCTCGCCGCGGCGCGGGCGCTCGCGGTGCGCGTGCCGGTGCGGGAGGACGAGTCCCTTGCGCACGCGTTCGCCGATCATCGCGAGTTGCTCCGGCAGGCCACACCCAACGCCCTGGCGATCTTCACCCCGCACCTGGCGCATTACCGGCTCGCCATGAACGCGTTGCAAGCCGGTTGCCATGTCTTCATCGAGAAGCCGCTCTCGACCAACGTTCAGGAAGCGGTGGACATTGTGGGGCTGGCCCTCGGTCGGAACCGCAAGGTGGGCGTCGGCCATCAATATCGCCTTCACCCCAGCCTGGTCGAGGCGCGACGGCGGCTCGCCTCGGGCACGATCGGGCCGACGCGGCTGGTCACGGCGACGCTGGCTCAGCCCTGGCTGGCCATGCATGGCGGAACCGAGAATTCGTGGCGGTTCGACCCCAAGATCGCTGGAGGAGGGATCCTGGCCGAAGCCGGCGATCACCTGATTGACGCCCTGCTCTGGAGTACCGGTCAGGTCGCCGTCGAGGTGGCCGCGATCCAGCAGCGGCTCGAGTCGGGGCTCGACCTCGTCACCGCCGCCGCCCTCCGGTTGGCCGACGGGACGCCCGCGACGCTCGCGCTGTCGGGAATCTCGCCGGGCGCGCTGTTCGAGTTGACTTACTTTGGCAATCGAGGTCGACTCCGCACCACCGATCGGACCCTGGTGGAGGAGCTTGACGATGCGCCTGGGCAGGAGATCCCCCTGCCCGAGCCGACGGAGAATATCGACAGTAACTTCGTGGCCGCCGTCGTCGCCGATGCACCCCTGTGTTGCCCGGCCGATCAGGCCCTGGAGACCGTCCGGCTCCAGGAGGCGGTGGCCCGTTCGGCCGCGACCGGACAGTTCGTCCGGCTCGCCTGACCCGAATGGGCCCCCGTTCCGATCGTGCGGCGGAAGAGAAACACCATTCCCATGGCTGGATGCTTGACAATGGCGGGATGCGTTGACTACCAGTATGGCTTCGCCCTCGGCGACCCTGACCCTCACTCAAGGATCGAGTGCGTCATCCGCATCGGGGAACTCTCCGTAGACCCCCTTGGACTGAGGACCGACCTCATGTGGGACCGTTCGATGTTGCTGGCGACTCATGACGAACCGATCCCCTGCACAAGTGCCTGGGAGGATCGTTCGGCTCCCCCTCTGTTCGCTCGGCACCCCGGCGACGAGGAAGAGTTCGATGACGAGATTGATGAGGATGATGAGGACCTCGACGACGATTTCGACGACGAGGACGATCTCGACGACGATTTCGACGACGAGGACGATCTCGACGAGGACATCGACGACGAGATCGATGACGAGATCGACGATATCGATATTGACGAAGACGACGAGGGCCTCGACGAGGACGAAGATCTGGACGAGGATGAGGAGGAAGAGGACCTCGACGATCTGTGAGTGCCCGTTGGCGGTCGTCTCCGAGCTGCCCCGCCCCGGAGGGAGCCAGGCAAGGCGGGGTCGGCGCGAGCTCGACTCCTGGTCCCGACTCCGACCTTGAGCTTTGGCGATGAGGCTGACGTGAGGGGTCTGCGCGGTCGCTCATCGCCGGATCTGAGGCGAGTCGCGTGCCAGAAGCGACGATGAATTTCCGGAACGTCTCTTGTGAAACACGTGTCGCTCCGGCTATCTTATTGTGTCTTGCCACCCCTCGCCCCCTTGCGACCGCGCGTGGGAGACCTCTTGGCCGGGTAGGGAGCGTTTCCGCGATGGCCGCACACCATGATCGTCCGGGTGATCCCTCCTCCGAGGGCCCGGCTCCCGAAACCTCGACGAGGCGCCTCCGGGAGCAAAGCCAGCTCGACTTCGAGCTGGAATTCCTCGCACGGCTCCTCGAGCGCGATCCGTTCAATGCCGACGCGCTGCGGGTTCACGGCAACAACCTGGCCGCCAAGGGGGAGTACGCGCGGGCTCTCCAGGTGGACCGGCGGCTCGTCCGACTGCTGCCCGACCGGGCGATCCCTTGGTACAACCTCGCGTGCAGCTACGCCGTGCTGGGGATGATCGACACGGCCTTCTCCGCGTTACAAAGCGCCCTGGAACTGGGTTATCGCCACTTCGACCACCTCCGCCATGACCCCGACTTGAAACCCCTCCGTCACGACCCACGACTCTCCCGGTTACTCCGTCGCTTCTAAGATCCATTCCGGCTATAGAAGAACGTCGTTCGGAAAACGGGAAGGACTCACCCCCAAGACACAAAGGATCTCAAGAAGAGAAAAGATAACGGAGAAATCTCTTTTCTTGATTTTCCTTTATGCCTTTGTGATGAACCTTCATCCGATCCATTGTCTCGCGCGGGATGGCGCTTCCATGGCTCTGTTGACATGCGGAACGATTCATGACACACCACGAGTGGGACCACGTCCAGGAAGCCATCCGGGTCGTCCGAAGCCATTGGTCCGGAGTGCCCCGCGTCGGGGTGGTTCTCGGCACCGGCCTGGGGGGGCTGGCCGAGGAGATCGACGCCGAGGCGATGATCCCCTATCCCGAGATCCCCTCCTTTCCCCGCTCGACGGTCGAGAGTCATCGGGGCCAACTCGTCTGCGGCACGCTGGCGGGCCAGACGGTGGTCGCGATGGAGGGGCGATTCCATCTCTATGAGGGATACACCGCCGCGCAGGTCACCTTCCCGATCCGCGTCATGAAGGAGCTCGGATGCCGTTACCTGATCGTCTCGAACGCGGCCGGTGGACTGAACCCGTTCTTCGCCAAGGGGGATCTGGTCGTCATTGAGGACCACATCAACCTGCTGAACCTGAACCCGCTGATCGGCCCCAACGACGACCGGCTCGGCCCGAGGTTCCCCGACCTGATCGAGCCGTATGACAGGACGTTGCAAAACCTGGCGCTGCGGGCCGCACTCGAAGAGAACATCGTCGCGCACCGGGGTGTTTACGTGGCGGTGACCGGGCCGAACTTGGAGACCCGTGCCGAATACCGCTTCCTCCGCAGCATCGGCGCCGACGTCGTCGGGATGTCCACAGTCCCCGAAGTCCTCGTCGCCGTCCACGCCGGACTCCGGACGCTTGGGTTCTCGATCGTGACCGATATGTGCCTACCCGACGCCCTGGCGCCGGTCAGCGTCGAGGAGATCATTGCCGTGGCCCGCGAGGCCGAGGTCAAGCTCCGCAAGATCGTCCTGCGGGTGCTCGAAGAGTTGACATAGGGGAGGATGACTCCGCCCGGATTTGGATTGAAGGTCCTTCACAGGGCGCAACGCGAGGGGCCCTCTTCGTCCGTGAAAGGGCTGGGGTGAGAACGCATCGTCGGTGAGATGATCGTCGTTGCCTGAGCATATTTCCGGTGTGGGAAACGCGCCGAGCCGCTGCTCTCGACAGGATTTCGCGATGGTCGAATCTCCCCGAGATCCGCCGATTCTCGGCCCGCCGATCCGACTCGCCGTCTGCGTGTCGGGGGGCGGAACGACGCTCCAGAACCTGATCGACCGGGTCGGGGCGGGTCGGCTCCACGCGACGGTCGTCCAAGTCGTGGCGAGCAAGCCAGGCCTCGGCGCGAGCAGCCGCGCCAAGGCGGCGGGCATTCCCGTGGCGGTGGCGGTCCGCAAGGCCTCGCGGACGCTCTCCGAGTTCAGCGCCGCGGTTTTCGAGCCGATCCGCCAGAGTCGGGCCGACCTCGTGATTCTGGGCGGATTCCTCTCATTGATCGAGATCCCCGACGATTATCGGGGCCGAGTCATCAACCTCCATCCCGCGCTGATCCCGGCGTTCTGCGGCAAGGGGTTCCACGGTGAGGCGGTGCACCGGGCCGTCCTCGACGCGGGAGTGAAGGTCACCGGCTGCACCGTCCACTTCGCCGACGCGACCTACGACACCGGCCCGATCATCCTCCAGCGCCCTGTGCCGGTCGAGGACAGCGACACCCCCGAAACGCTCGCCGCCCGTGTCTTCCAAGCCGAATGCCAGGCGCTGCCCGACGCGATCACCCTTTACGCTTCGGGACAACTCAAGGTCGAGGGCCGCCGCGTCCGGGTGCTCTCGCGGTGCTGAGTGCTGAGTAAAGACTCTTCATATACAGCACACTGCACCCATCACACTGCACTTCAGAGGAGAAAGTGCTCCAGGCTCGAGAGCCCGATCGGCTCGCGACTGGCGAACGGTTCGGCGTGGCGGACGCCGATCGTGTGGCCCCAGAACCGAGTCCGGTCGCAGACCGAGTCGATCACGCCGGGCAACCCTTTGAGCTGGTTGTCCACGAGCTGTGAACGATAACAGCGCAGGGCCGCGACCTTGGCGTCAAGCTGGTCGGAGATGTCGATCAGGAGGTTCGGCTGCTCGACGATTCGCAGGTGGACGCTGAAGTAATACAAGATCCGCGCGGGATGAAACGGGGAGCCGGGGATATCGGTCTTCGACAGCTTGCTCCAGAATCGGGCGTCCTCGACGAGCCGGGTCGCGGCGAGATGGTCGGGATGGGCGTCCTCCCAGTAGGGGGCGAACAGAAGCCGAGGCCGGACCGATCGGAAGACGGCCGCCAGTGCGCGGCGATGGGCCAGCGTCGGCTCCAGGTTCCGGTTCGGCAGGCCGAGATTCTTCCGCCACGGTTTTCCCAGCGCGGCGTTGGCTGCGGCGGTCTCCGATGTCCGACGCTCGGGCGTCCCCAGCGGCGTCGGCTCGCCGCTGGTCAAGTCGAGGATGCCGACATTCCACCCCTGGCCGATCAGCCGGACGATCGTCCCGCCGAGGCCCAGCTCGGCGTCATCGGGGTGCGGCGCCACCACCAGAGCATCAAGCATCGTCGTATCCTCCGGAAGAATGTGAGGGAAACCCATCCGGCGTCCCGAAAAGGTGTTCCTCTCTCCATCGAAAACAGGTCCCTTCAGTGAAAGAGGAGAGGAGCATCCAGGAACGAGGACATCGGGCATTATTGAGCGATTCGCGGGCCGAAAAGTCGTCTTTTTAAGAAGATAGCGCCCATTGCAATGATGAAGTCGTGGAGGCACTTGGCCGTCGGTCGACTCTTTGGAGTTGACGCTCTTGTTAGACTTGAAAAAAATAGGCATTGAAGAGCGCACCGCTCCTGGGGTGCGAGGAAAATTCACGCATCGTTGAGTGTTCGGTCAAAGGAGGTCGAATGCCGGGATTCGTCAAAATGGCAGCGCTGGATGAGCTGCCGCCGGGGGGCTCGAAGGAGATCGAGCATGAGGGGCGGATCTACGCGCTATTCAACGTCGATGGGGAAATCCTGGCGATTGATGGGATCTGTCCACATCAGGGAGGGCCGCTGGCCGAAGGCGTACTGGAAGGGACAATGGTGACCTGCCCTTGGCATGGCTGGCAATTCGACGTGCGGTCCGGGAAGACGCCACTGGGCTCCCGCGTGCAGCAAACGGTCTACGAGGTGAAAGTTGAGGGGCAGGACGTGCTGGTCAGCGTCGTCTGAGTTCGATCGAAGGTCGTCTTCCGACTCCGAGGGTCGCCTCCCCGGTCCTCGCGGTTCGGACTAATTCCGCGAATACCGATCGGTGATCCACTTTCGCACATTCCGTAACGGCGATCCTCCCGCACTGGCCGCGCTTTGGAACCGGGGAATTCCGGCGTTGGGTGGGGCTCGACCATTGTCTGGGTACGATTTTGACGTCCAGGTGATCGAGAAGCCCCACTTCGAAGCCGCCGGGCTGATTGTGGCCGAGCGCGACGGCCGGATCGTCGCTTTCGCGCACGCGGGGTTCGGCCCCGACGAGCCGATCGGGCCGGCGCACCAACTCTGTTACGAGATGGGGACGATCGCCATGCTGGTGGTCGATCCCGACCTCGAGGACCCCGGACTGGAGCGCGGCCTGATCGACGAAGTGGAACGTTATCTCCGCTTTCGCGGCGTGTCGGTCGTGTATGCCGGGGGGCAGTTCCCGCTCAACCCATTCTACTGGGGGATCTACGGCGGCAGCGAGTGCGCCGGGATCCTCTCGGGGCATCAGGCCTTCAAGCGCTCCGTGGTGCAGGCTGGCTACCAGCCAGTCAGCACGACCGTGCTGATGGAGGCCGACCTGTCGGCGCCCGAGGTTCGCGACCCGCGCGCGCCGCTGATCCGGCGCCAGGCACGGGTCGAGGTCATCGAGGACGTGATGCCCGGCAACTGGTGGGAGGCGCTGGCCATCGGCCCCTACCGCCCGACACGATTCCAGCTCTTGTCGAAAAGCGACGAGAGCGTGCTGGCGCGGGCGACCACCTGGGACATGAACGCCTTCGGCCGCGGCGACGGCCGCGGGCGGCTCGGCCTGATCGACCTGCACGTCGATCCGGTCCGGCGGCGCAAGGGCTTCGGCCGCCACTTGATCAACGAGATCCTCCGCCAGGCTCGCACCGAAATGATCGCCATCGTCGCCGTCCAGACCCGCGCGACCAACCTTCCCGCGCTGGCGCTTTACGAGTCACTCGGCTTCACGAGCATCGAGACCGCCACGTTCTATCGCCTCCCCGCCGAGCTGACCGCGCGGGCCACCTAAACCAGAAGCTCTGCCGGATGGCAACCATCGCGCCCAGCCCGGTCCAACAACTCGCAGGCGAGTCGCGGTTCCTGCTCAGGAACATCCGCCGAAATGAGAACGCGACCAGCATGCGGAATCGCCAGGGAAGCGCTGCCGCCCTCAACGTTCTCCGAGCTCTGGCGGTATGACGATGACTCGTTCCAGGTGCTCCAGCTTCAGGTCGATGGGAACGTGTTGTGTCTCACGCAACGCCGTCCCGGAACCAGGAACTTCCCGTGAGCAGCATACCCCAGAGGGCCACGACCCTGCAAACGGTTTTGGGGCTGGATCTCGAGCCGATCGGTCGTCAGTCGGGGGTCATCCCACGCCTCCGAAAGTTCTCCGCCGAGATCTTGCTCAAGATGCTCGTCTTCACCCTGCTGAAGACCCCCACGCCCAAGACCAAGGACTACGTCGCCTCCGCCGCTCAACTCGGCCTGTCCCTCACCGAACGCGCGGTCGAGAAGCGCTTTACGCCCAAGCTCGGGATCTTCCTCCGCGGCCTGCTCGAGCGCGTGCTTCTGCAAGCGGTGGCCGCCACGCCGGTGGCGACCCCGCTGTTGGCGAAGTTCACCAGCGTCCGCGTCGGTGACAGCATGACGGTGACGCTGCTCGACGCCTGCGCCGCCGAATTTCCCGGCTGCGGCGGCAAGTCGGACTCGGGCCGGGCGGCCCTGAAGATCCAGGTCGTCTGGGACCTGTGCACCGGGCAGCTATAGTAAAGTGGCCAGCCGAGCCGGAACATGGGCAAGATAGCGTTTGCGCGGTAAGGCAAATTTCGGCCACCTACTGCACAGAAACTGTACAACTGCGGAACTCCTAACAATTAATGGATTGTTTGAGTTATTTCTTGACAGTGCCTGAGACGGGGACGGGCGGCATGAATTTCGGCAACCTGGGGAACATGAGCCTGCCCGTGCAGTTCGCGACACCGCTGAGCGGCGTGGCGTGGGCGGTGCTCGCGGGCATCCCGGTCGGCATCGTCGCGCTCTATTTCCTCAAGCTCCGCCGCCGTCCCGTGCAGGTGCCCAGCACGCTGCTCTGGAGGCGGAGCCTGGAGGATCTGCGCGTCAATAGCCTGTTCCAGCGACTCCGGAAGAACCTGCTGCTGTTCCTCCAACTCCTGGCCGTGCTCCTGGCGATGCTGGCCCTCGCCGGTCCGAGGGTCGCGGGGACGACCGGTCAGGGGCAGCGGTTCGTACTGGCGATCGACAACTCGGCGAGCATGAGGGCCACCGACGTCGCGCCAAGCCGGCTGGAGCGGGCCAAGCAGCAGGCGAAGGAGATCATCCAGGACATGGACTCGGACGATCTGGCGATGGTCATCGCATTCGCCGACCGCGCGAAGATCGTCTCGAATTACACCGGCGACCGCCGCCAGCTCCTCCAGCGGATCGACGCGATCACGTCGACCGATGGCGCCACGTCGCTCCGCGAGGCGCTCCAGGTCGCGGCGGGACTGGCCAACCCCTCGAAACAGGTCGGCGAGGGGGCCGTCGCCTCGTTGGTCGCGACGCCCAAGCTGAAGATCTACACTGATGGCGGGTTCGCCGACGTCGAGGGTTTCAGCCTGGGCAACCTCGAGCCTGAGGTGATCGTGATCGGTCCGCCGCCACCCCCCTTGCCCCCGGCCGAAGACAATGCCAGGACCACGACCGGCATCAGGACCAAGGTCCCATCCGACAACGTCGCGATCCTCGCCTTGGAGTCGCGGCGGAACGACGAGCGACCCGACACCTATCAGGTCTTCGGCCGAGTCCACAACTACCGAGGCCAGGAGGTCGCCACTGAGGTGCAGCTCTCCCGACACGACGCCGACAAGCCCCACGGCGAGGGGACGCTGATCGACGCCATCGCGCTGACGCTCGCGCCTCAGAGCGACCAGTCCTTCAAGTTCGACCTGCCCGACTCCGGTATCGTCGAGCTGGAGATCCGGCTGACCGTCGCCGACGCCCTGCCGCTCGACAATCACGCGTACACTACGATCGGCAACCCGAGGAAGGCGCGAGTCCTCGTTGTAACCAAGGGAAACCGTTACCTGGAGGACACCCTGAAGACAGCGACGGCCGTCGAGCGCGCCGATGTTACCGTGGTCACTCCCGAGGATTCGAAGTCGAAGGCGGTCGTCCGCGACGTCGAGTCGGGCCGCTACGACCTGGTGATCTACGACGGCAACCGACCCGACGCCCCCCCTGAGGCGAATGCGCTCTACTTCGGCGTGCTGCCCCCTGGCCCGGCGTACGCCAAGTCGAAGACGATTGAGCAGCCGGTCATCCTCGACTGGGACGTCGCGCACCCGCTCTTGCAGTTCGTCCGCGACTTGCCGACGGTCGCGATCCTCAAGGCGACGACCGCCGAGCCTCCCCCCGGCTCGACGGTCCTGATTGAAAGTGACAAGGGGCCGCTCGCCTTCGTCGCCCCGCGTGAGGGGTTCTCCGACACCATCATCACCTTTGCGCTGATGGATGGCGACAAGTTCAACACCAACTGGTACCGCAACATCAGCTTCCCGCTGTTCTTGCTGAACAGCCTGCAAGTGCTGGGCAACGCCGCGAGTCAGCCGGCGACGAGGTCCACCTGCCCGGCCAGCCGGTGATCCTCCGCGCCGAGGCGAAGGACACGGTCAAGGTCACCGCGCCCGACGGCAAGACCGATACGCTCCTCCGGACGCCACAAGGGACGTTTGTGGACAACCGGACCGACACCACCGGCATCTATCGCGCGCGCTGGGACCCTGACGGGCGGCTCGCCTTCGCGGTCAACCTGTTCGACGCGCGCGAGAGCGACCTTGCCCCCCGCGGCCTCGTGCCCGAGGGCGTCCCCGAGGCGCAAGCCGATGCCTACAGGATCAAGATCGGCTACAACCCCGTGGCCGGCATGCGGAACACCCGTCCGAGCCGGCAAGAATGGTGGTGGCGGCTGGCGGTCGTGGTGCTGGTCATCGTGCTGTTCGAGTGGTATATTTACAATCGGCGTGTTTACATCTGAGGTATGAGGTAGGGCTCCATCAATCAGAACCCTCACCCTGGCCCCGCTGCCATGTGAGGTCAGCATCTGGTCGATGCTCCCGCACGATGCGGCAAGCCTCCGCGGTCCTGTGCGTCTTTCCTGGAGGGTCAGGATCTCTCCGTGACGAAACCGCCCTGGTAAACGCTTCGCCGGCGGAGATGCGCCGAGCGGAGGACGAGCCGGCTGATCTCGGGGACACAGCCGTAGCGAACCGGGTCCCGGCCGGCGACGCCTTGGCTGACGTGCAGGAGGGTCGGGCCGGCGCGGAAGAAGTCGCGATCGAAGCGGCGCGAGTAGAGGCTCGGCATGAAGACCGGTCCGATGACCGGGAGGCGGATCTGGCCGCCGTGATTGTGGCCCGAGAGCATCAGGTCGATCCCCCATCGCGCGGCCCTCGGGAGCAGGTCGGGCGAGTGGCTGAGCAAGAGGCGGAAGTCGACCTCGGGCATCGTCGCCGGGTCGAGTGCGGGGCCCCAGGGGGCCGAGGTCCCGCCCAGAGCCAGGGTCAGGCCCTCGACGGCGAGCGTTGCCCATCGCCCTTCCAGGTCAGTGAATCCAGCCTCCACCAACGCCCGGCGGATCTTGAGGGGATGGTGATCGTAGTCGTGGTTGCCCAGGATTGCGAATGCCCCGAGCCGGCCTCGGAGCCGCGAGAGAACCGGCACGACCCAGTCGATCGCCACGTCGTGGTCGATCAGGTCGCCGGTAAAGAGGAAAAGGTCGGATTCCCATGCTCCCGCCTCGTCGGCCACGAGTTCGAAGAACCGCCGCTTGAAGCACGGGGCAAAGTGCAGGTCGCTGATCTGCACCAGGCTCAGGCCGTCCCAGGCCTTGGGGAGGCCGGGGAACACGATCTCCCACTCGCGCCTGCGGAGCCGAAACGACTCGTTGCCCGGCAGGCGGAGCATCCAGGCATGCTTGCCGGGGCCGATCAGCGCCTCAGCCCCGTGCATCTGTGCCAGGTCGACCTCCTGATCGCGGACCGAGATGCCCGGCGGCTGCCGCCTGCGGGCGCGAACGAGGGTCGCGGCCGGGAGGGTCACCAGAGCGATCACCAGGCAGGCCAGTGCGTAGGCCCGCACGGGCCATGACCAGGTGGACCACGGCCCGTGAGTGGCCTCCCAGGCCACGATGGACGTCAGCGCCAGGGCCAAAGCGAGCAACAAGACCTTGAGCCGGTCCATCACTCGACCGTCCAGGCCGAGCGCGTGCGTGACGTTGACGACGACGACGAACCCACCTGCCTGGCCCACAGCCAGGAGCGCCAGCACGATCCAATCACGAGTCATGAGGAGGGATCTCGGGAGCCTTGCTCTGCTGCCGCGGCGCCTCGCCGTCGGCGGGGGGGGAGGCCGTCGACGACGCCGATGCCGTCGGGGCCTTGGGGAGAGTCAACCGCATTGCCTGCTCGACGGCTTCCATCAGGCGATCGGCGCGGAACGGCTTGTAGAGGACGGTTTGCAGGCCCTCTTGACGGGCCTTGACGATCGAATGCGAGGGGTCATAGCCAAACCCGGTCATCAGGATGATCGGGACGCCCGGCTGAACCTCGCGGAGCCTCCGAAACGTCTCGAAGCCGTCGAGATCGGGTAGCCGGATATCGACCATCGCGGCCGAATACGGCGTCTGCCGCGCCAGGGCGATCGCCTCGTGGCGCGTCGCGGGCCGTCTCGACGGTCGCCCCCTGGCAGCCGAGCAGGTGGTGCGCCGATCGCCGTGTCGCCTCGTCGGCATCGACGACCAGGAGCCGGGTGCTCGCCAGGCGAGGGGTGGGCTTGGGCCCCGTCCGCTTCGGCTCGGGGATGATCGTCGAGCCCACCTTATGGATCAAGCTCCGGATCTCGCGGGCGCGGATGAGCAAGTGCCGGAGCCGCGCGATGATGTCCTCGTCGTGGCCGGCGTAGCGGTCGAGAACGGTCGTCGCGTCGCTCAGGATATCGTCCAGCGGGAAGCGCCAGCTCGCGACTGATCGCCTCGACCGAGGCGGTCGCCGTGCTGACCTTCTCGGCCTGGAGCAGCTCCAGAGTGTTCAGCGCCGAGGCGATGTTGCGGCGCGTAGATCTCGAGGAACTGGCGGTCGCGGTCGTCGAAGGCCTCGGGCTGGCGGTTCTCGACGTTGAGCGTGCCGATGACCGTGCCGTGGTAAATCAGGGGGACCGTCAGCGAGCTGCGCGCCGGCGGCGCCTTCGATATAGAGCGGGTCCTTCGTCGTGTCGGGGCAGAGGTAGCTCTGCCCGGTGGCCGCGACGAACCCGGTCACGCCGTTGTTCTCCTTCCGCGCGTGCAACTCGCGGCTGGCGGCCAGTCGGGGTCATTCCCTCGGTCAGCAACGGGACCAGCCGCCCGCTGGTGCGGTCAAGCAGGCGGATCTCGATGAAATCCAGACCGAGCAGGTCCTTCATGTGACGGATGATGTTGTACTTGAGCAGATCGGTCCGCTCCTCGACCCCCATCTCGGCGAGCTCATCAGGGGTCAGATCGGCCAGTTCGTCGCCCGCCTTGTGGATCGCGTTGACCTTGAGCTGCTGCTGCGTCTCGTCGGTGATGTCTCGCGTCAGCGCGATCGATGTGCGTCAGGATGTTCGCGCCATCGAAGACCGGCGTGACCGTGATACGGAGATACCTGTTGGCGCCGATCCGTAAGACCGTGGTGGCCGTGCTCTGAGACGCAACGGCCGAGGTGAAGGGACAGGGATCGGGTCCGAGCACCTCGGGATTGCCTAGCACCCGGTAGAACTTGCTGCCGATCGTCTCGACGCTGGGATCGGTCAGCGAGTGGAACTCGGGATTGGCCCAGATGATCCGCAGGTCGGGGTCGACCACCGCGACGCCGTCGGCGATCGCGTCGAGGATCTCCTCGGCCTGGATCAGCACTCCCGCCCAGCGGACCGCCGAAAGTTGCGCGGTATCGACGTAGACCGCGGCGAACTCCTGTTCCCGGAGCAGGAGCAAGGCGCGGGACATCGTCCGCGCCGTCACAACCTCGTAGAGGTCGGACAGGTGATCGCGTGCCGACCCCTTGGGATGCGTCTCGCGTTCGATGACCAACAGTCGAGGCTTCTCAGCCACGCACATCGCTCCCGCCGGAACGCGAGACGCTCGACCCGCCCTCGGGCCGTCTCCACCCTTTTCAAGTTGTCCCATCATACCTCCAATCACCCTGGCCCGACAAGCCAAGCGTAGCTCCCGAATGGGAAAGATGGAGAGATCGCTCAGCCCATTGAACTTACGCGAAGGGGCGGCCGGGGTCGAGGGCTCGATCGCCGATCGCGATCGGATCGGCCGCCCACCCATTGCAACCCTTATTGAGTTATATAAACCTGGACGAGCCCCTCCTGCTCGAAATCGCAGATTCGCCTCCCCGGGGAGATCGGCGCGCCTGCGTGCGCCCCCTCGCCCCGCTTCGATCCATTCGCCCCGCTTGACAAGGGACGGAGGTGCCCCTAGCATCGCTCATAGATCAAAGCGTTTGGAAAGATGCGAAGGCGGAGCCCGGCGATGCGCTTGACCGAACGCCTGACCGGACATCACGGCGCCCTCTTGGTCGTCGACATGCAGGAAAAGCTACTGGCGGGGATGGAAGATCGCGGCCTGATCGTGGCCAACGCCGTCCGCCTGGTCCGGGGCGCCCAGTACCTTGGGCCTGCCCGTCTGGGCCACTGAACAGTATCCCGAGGGACTCGGCCCCACTGCCTCCGAACTCGCCGAACTGATCCCCCTTCGTCCCTCGAAGACAACGTTCCATTGCTGCACCGTACCACAGCTCCTTGAGCAATTATATGGTCGGCAGATCCGCCACGTGACACTCACGGGCATCGAGGCGCATGTCTGCGTCGCGCAGACGGTGCTGGAGTTGCTAGGATTAGGGTTCCGCGTCCAGGTTCCCGCCGACGCCGTCGCCTCCCGCTCCAAGGTAGACTGGGAGTTCGCCCTGCGCCGCCTGGAGCACGCCGGGGTCGTCCTCTCGACTACCGAGGCCGTCCTCTTCGAGTGGACCGAGCGCTCGGACCGGCCCGAATTCAAGGCGATCAGCGGGTTGATCAAGGAGTTCGTCCCGCCCCCCAAGCAGCAGATCGAGCATGATGAAGCGCTCGGGACGAACTGAGATCCCGCGCCGAGAGAGGAAATTCTCGTCTGGGGGAAGTCCATCTCAAACTCGGTCGAGGGCAGGATGGCCGGGTCATGATGGTTGAGATCGATGTGGTCGAAGCCCAGCCCGCCGTTCCGGCCAGGCTTGATGTGCCCCGGCCTGTCCTCGCGGAGGAACAACGCGGGCGACTCGGCGACCGTCGTCACCCGGTCGGCGGCGAGGAAGAAGGGTTCGCCCTGGGGGAAGATCAGGGTCTGCTCTCAGACCGACCCGGCCTTGCGGGGCGGGTAGGCGACGTGCCATTGGGACTTTCTCAGCGAGCGCGGACAAGTGCGGACGGACTCAGCAGTGGACTCCCGAGGGACTTTCTCCTTTCTCACAGCAGGCGGGCAGACTGGTGGGCAGCGCGGACACTTTGCCCGGCAAAGATAGCCCGCGATTCCGCAGTAAGCTTAAATATGGCAAGCACTTCCGCGTCACTTGCTGCCACAGTGTCCACTCCTGAAACTGTCCGCGCCTGTCCGCCCGTCACGAGAAAGACCCTCGGGGCTGAGGGCATGGCATCGAGGGGCACATGGTGAAGGACTCCGGAACCCCGATCCTGGCATGAGGGTGAGATCACCGCAAGCCATCGGTCCGTCGCGACTTGATTCCTCGGCGCGGGTCTGATCGAATGGGCGCACCGCCCATCCCGCGGGTACGTCGTTGGGTAAAGGGAGTTGATTGGATGATCATCGGGGTTCTCAGAGAGATCAAGTCGGACGAATACCGGGTGGCGATGCTGCCCGTCGGCGTCGAGGAACTGACCGGCGCCAGGCACTCGGTCCTGATTGAGTCGTCCGCGGGGCAGGGGAGCGGGATCGCCGATGCGCAGTACGAGGCGGCCGGCGCGACTATCGTCCCCGACCCGGCCGAGATCTGGGCGCGGGCTGACCTGGTAATCAAGGTCAAGGAGCCCCAGCCTTCGGAATGGCCCCGCCTGCGACGCGGCCAGACCGTCTTTACTTACTTCCACTTCGCCGCCGACGAGACGCTGACCCGCGCGATCCTTGACAGTGGGATCACCGCCATCGCCTACGAGACCCTCCGCGACGCCCGGGGGAACCTGCCGCTGCTGACCCCGATGAGCGAGGTCGCCGGACGGATGAGCATCCAGGAGGGGGCGAAATACCTCGAGCGACCGCAGGAGGGGCGCGGCATCCTGCTGGCAGGCGTGCCAGGCGTCGCCCCGGCCGAGGTCGTGATCCTCGGCGGCGGGGTCGTCGGCTCGAACGCCGCCAAGGTCGCCGCCGGGCTCGGCGCCAACGTCCACATCCTCGACGTCAACCTCGACCGCCTCCGCTATCTCGACGACATCATGCCCCCCAACGTCACGACGCTCTACTCCGACCGACACACAATCCTAGAGTCGATCGAGCGGGCCGACCTGGTCATCGGCGCGGTCCTGATCACCGGCGCGCGCGCCCCCATCTCGTCCGTCGCGCGGACCTCGCGCGGATGAAGGTCGGATCGGTCATCGTCGACGTCGCCATCGATCAGGGGGGATGCTTCGAGACCAGCCGACCCACCACACATCGCGACCCGACCTATGTTGTCGATGGCGTGGTCCACTACTGCGTCACCAATATGCCGGGCGCCGTCGGCCGGACCAGCACCTACGCCCTCTGCAACGTGACGCTCCCCTACGTGCTCCAGATGGCCAGGAGCGGCTCGCGCAAGATCGCCGCCGCCCTGCCCGGCGTCGCCGATGGGATCAACATCGACGGCGGACGCGTCACCAACCAGGCCGTCGCCGGGACCTTCGGCTTCCCGTTTACCCCCTGGAACTCCCTGGCCCATTCCTCGAACAGCGTGTAGGGTGGGTGCTTCCCACTCCTGATCCGACGTCTGAATGCCGCCTCAACGAAACCTAACCTCGGGAGAATCCTGGCGATGAACGTAAACGATCATATGCACGAGCACGAGCACGAACATGAGCATGAGAACGAACACGAGCAGGAAGTCGAGGAGGCGCTCGAAGAGGCACTGGAACTCGATACCCAGAGCCAAATCTTCCTGGAGATGAGGCGCCAGAATCTCGACCTGCTCCGGATCGCCGCGGAGGTCGCCGGCTTCTCCGGCGTGCATCCGCCGCTCAAGACGGGCGATGTCAAGCACGCGATGAAGAGCATCTGGGACATCTATTCGGAATTCTATGCCTGGATTGATCCCGAGGAGTCGGACGATGACGACGAGGAGGACGAAGACCTGTGACGACTTCCGTCATGGAGGCTGGGGAGCTTGAGACGGTCGGCTGGGTCGGCGACGCGGCCTCGGGATTCGTCCGGCTGATCGACCAGACTCGGCTGCCCGTCGAGTTCATCCGGATCGACTGCCGCGACATCCCGAGCATCTTCGAGGCGATCCGGTCATTGCGTGTCCGGGGCGCCCCGGCGATCGGGATCGCCGCAGCCTACGGCGCGGTCCTGGGGGGTCAGGCCGCGCGCGGAGGGGGACGATGCGGTTCGTCGCACCCTCCGCGAGGCGACCGCCACACTTCGAACCAGCCGGCCGACCGCCGTCAATCTGTTCTGGGCACTCGACCGCATTGACCGGACGATCGACGCGGCGTCGGACCCCGATCCCGACGCGCTGCTCGAACGCATCCTGGCCGAAGCCCACGCGATCGCGGCCGAGGACAAGACCATGTGCCGCGCCATCGGCCGGTGCGGCGCCGAACTCGTCGCGCCTGGGCAGGGGGTCCTGACCCACTGCAACGCGGGCGGCTTGGCCACCGCCGACTACGGCACCGCGCTGGCCGTCATCTTCGCCGCGCAAGAGCTGGGCAAGGGCATTCACGTCTTCGCCGATGAGACTCGCCCCCTGCTCCAGGGCGCCCGGTTGACCGCGTGGGAGCTCCAGCGCCGCGGCATCCCCGTCACTCTGATCTGCGACAACATGGCCGCGCAGGTCATGAGGGAAGGCAAGGTGCAGATGGTCATTGTCGGCGCCGATCGCATCGCCGCCAACGGCGACACGGCCAACAAGATCGGCACGTACGGCGTCGCGCTGCTGGCCCGCGCACACGGCATCCCGTTCTACGTCGCCGCTCCGTCGAGCACCTTCGACCTGGCGCTGTCCGACGGCTCGGTCATCCCGATCGAGCAGCGCGACCCGCGCGAAATCACCCACGGCCTCGGCCGCCAGACCGCCCCCGAGGGCGTTACCGTCTACAATCCCGCCTTCGACGTGACCCCCGCCGATCTGATCGCGGGCATTATCACCGAACGCGGCCTCATCCGGCCCGTCAATGCCCAGACCATCCGCGAGGTGGTCGGGACCGAGAGTTGATGGAACGGCTTGTCGTCGAGGTCGTAACCCCGCTGCAACGCGTCTTGGTCGAGCTAGCCTTGGGGCCTGGCCCAGCAACGGGAGCAAACTCAGGGGCTCCGCATCTTCGACGTTGCTTGCTGCAAGCCCTTTGGCCAGAGAGTCATCTTCTCAACTCCTGCTCAGCCTCTTGGTCTTGAGGCTGGCGTCGGACGCCTTCTCTCGATTCTTCAACAGGCTGGTGGACCGCTTCCACGGCAAGGCCAGATCCTCACCGCTGTCGCTCGCATAGTGGCGGTGGTCATCCTCACGAAATACCACATCAGCAACCAGTGCAACGCGTCCTCGAGACCCCACTGGCCGCGGATCGCCCGCAAAGCCGAGTCCGCCGTCCCCCATGAAGCTGCCGATGGACGAGCGGAACTCCAGACTCATCTTGGGATCGTCCCACACGGGCCAAACCGAGGTTGACATTTACAGGAGTGATCTCATTGCCAGCATGTGTGTAATAAGTCTCTGGGAGATAAGTGTTTCCGTCGCAGAAAGGCGCTGGGAACACTGCTGAAAAGTGTCAGGTTTCCTGACCGTCACGGATTTTGTAGGCTCGGACATCGGTATCCACCCAGGGACGCGAAGATCAACAAGTTTTGCAGCCAACAGTCATGATACCGGTGCTGGTTGAGGCGTTCGGCGGGGCAACGCCAGCCGTCGTTTCGCCGCGTCGTCGCGGGATGCCAGGGCGCGAAGTTCCACAACAACGCCCACGCGCGGCAGGGCCACCTGCACGCCTCCCG
This sequence comes from uncultured Planctomycetaceae bacterium, assembly GCA_963803395.1. Lineage (GTDB taxonomy): Bacteria > Planctomycetota > Planctomycetia > Isosphaerales > Isosphaeraceae > JAFANO01. The sequence continues at coordinate 45,341 of CAWDND010000075.1, read as the reverse complement.
AGAGCCGTGCTGGTGTTGGCCACGGTCGAAGTCACGATTCATCCCCCGCATCAGGCGATCCAACATGTGGCTCGTGCGGTGGCCGCCGGAATGGAAGGAGGCGAGCGACCACCGTGGACGCTTGCTCCAGAGGTCCAAGACCTTCTCCAACACGACCCCGGAAAGCTGTCGGAGCGCCCCTTGCCGAAGCGAGCGGAGCCGTGGCGCAAAGCTGCGGCGGTGGGGCGCGTGGTACGCCTCCCAGACCCGCCGAGAAACCTCCGCGAACGGCTCTTTCAAGGGCTTGGCTCGGTCCCGGAACTGGAGCCACGCATGCAGGAAGCACAGCAGAAGACCATCTTCAAGAACAGCGCCTTCCACGCCGCTGGCGTCCCCTTCCAGCCCTCGGTGCTGACGGTCTTGGGGACGTACGCGGGTGTGACGTTCCGCGCTTCCTCCTGCGCGAGGCCCTCGTGACGATCCGGGCGAGGCGGCCCTTCGAGATCCCCGCTTTCGTGCTCCTGCCGGATCACCTGCACGTCCTCTGGGCGCTACCCCGAGGCGATACTGCCTCCTCGGTTCGCTGGCGACTGCTCAAGGAAGATTTCACGGTGAGGTTCCTGGACGGCGGCGGACAGGAAGGCCCACGGTCGGCCTCCCGTCGGCGTCGCAAGGTGCGCGGCATTTGGCAGCGGCGTTTCTGGGAGCGCACGATTGACGACGAGGACGACTACGATCGTCATTTTGGCTACATTCACTACAACCCGGTCAAACGCCACCTGGTGCGATGCCCCCGGGACTGGTCCTATTCCTCAGTTCACCGCTGGGTGGATCGCGACGTGTACGATCCAGATTGGGGCTGTGCATCCCACGGTCCGCCCAGTTTCGACGACCTGGACGAGACACTTATGGAATGAGGGGATCTACTTTCCGCACATCTCGACCACAATTTCTCTGAATTTCACCCGGCTGACAAAAAGCCGGGTAGCTCTTGTGCTGGCGTACCATCCTCATGCCCAGCCCGAGGCCCGCTCCAGGTCCCGCTCGTCGCGCCACCTCATGCCGGTGCTTCTGCCTAAGGGCCCGTAAATTAATCAACGGCCCGACAAACGGCTAGAATGCCGAGGTTTTTTGAAGATGCTGCAAGTTGTTTCCAGGAAAGGATTTGCGCTGACAGATTTTACGCAAGTGTAGGCCTGTTAACAACATACGGCATCTCGATTTTCGTCGGGTTTCTAGCCCTGTGTCGGGTCGTTGAAATTAATAAGCGTTACAAAAGAGGCACACTGTGTTATACTCAGTCGTTCCAAAATAAGTCCGACGGTCCGCTACAACGCAAGCTCATGTCCTACATCTCCTTTGGTGTAGGTGACATCGTCGGTCCCGAAGGCCTCCTCGACCACATGCAGCAACCAGAGCCACAGCGTCGCCCACCGGAGCCGTTCCAGTAAGATCACCCGACCGCCGCGGCGGGGCATCGCCAGCAGCGTGGCGTGCAGCCACACCCAGAGGTTCCGCAGTACCCGCGCGATTCCCACGTACCACAGGCGCACCTCCGGTCGGCGGGTCGTCGTTCGGATCCGCGCCGCGTGCATCTGGCGGTCGCTCGTCTCGATCCCGAACCGCAGCCGGTAAGTCGTGAACACTGCGTCCGGCGACGGCGGCTGAGAGCCCCAGGAGGCGTAGATCAACGCCTGACGCCCGTGCCGCGTCCACTGCCCGCGATAGTTCCGGCACTTCACGCAGAGCGACACCGTCGCCGGCCGCCCCTTCGTGTCGGCCAGGGTGTAGGTCGACCAACCGCTGTTCGTCCACGTCCGGAAGACAGAGTTGCCGCTGGGGCCTTTCGGGTGCTTGGGCGCGCGGCCGTGACAGACCACCGGCATCAGGAACGGCACCCGCGCCGCCTGGAGGTAGCGAACGACCGCCACGCGGGAGAACCCGCGATCCAACAGGAGCAGTCGGGGCCGGATGCCCACACAGGCGGCCTGACGGAGCAGACGTTGGACCCCCTGCTTGAGCGACTCGCCCTTCTTGACGCCGGTCAGGGCCACGGTGGAGCGCTGCCCCTTGCGGATGACGGAAGCGGTGGCGTAGGCGTGGAAGTGGCTGGTGCCGCTCTGGGCCTGGCCGCGGTAGCTCTCGTCGGGGTTGCGGAAGGGACGGCCGTGGTAGGGGATCAAGGTCAGGTCGATGGCCAGCCTCTGAAGGCGTTTGCGGAGCGCCTTGGGCCAGTGTCCGGCCAAGGCGGCGTTGAGCTGTCGTTGCAGTGTGGCGTCGTCGGGCAGGGTGGCCACGAGCGCCTGGCGTGCCGTCTCGTCGGAGGGGGCGTCGCGGAGGCGTTGGCCGGCGTCGGACAACGAGGTGATCCGGGCCGCGGCGGCCAGCCGGAGCCCAGAGGACCTGGGCCGAGGTCTGGCGTTTGTAGTCCTTGAACTTCAGAGGGGCTTGCAGGTGCTCGGCGGCGAGGCGGTGGACCCGGTGGCGGTCGAGGATACGATGGGGTGGGCGCATGGCTCTCTCCGGTGATGACTCTGTCCTCGAGAGTCATTATTCGGGGGGAGCTTGCGTCGATCGGCATTTGTCCTTCGCCATGGGGTGCAATCGGCCACTGCCAAGGGTTTCCCCGGGAATCGTGTGGTTTTTTGCCCACAAGGGCCTTCAGTTCCGCCGCCGCCGCACTGCTCGCAACGCACTTCGCCACCTCCTTATTCCCGCTGACCGTTCGCTTGATCCCAGTGATCACTCAGATCGGTCGCCTCATCGTCCGGTTCCGCAGGGCGGATGTGACTCCCCAGACCTGCCACCAGTTCGAGACCCAGTGCATGTTCAGGTTCGGGAACTCGGGCGGATCATCGTCGAATGGACCTTCAATCATCTCGAGCCCCATGACCGTCGGGACATGCCCAACCAGATGTGCTTCCAGGGAGAGTGGTCTCGCCGCCGCTTCAAGTCCCCCAACCGTCCCTTGGCGACCCTGTTCGGAACGATCACCCTGTGGCGGATGTTGTACCAGCCCCTCGACGGTGTCGAGCGAGCGAGCGTTCCCTTGGAGATCCGCTTGGGACTGGAAGCGGGGTTGGCCACGCCCGCCTTGGCCGAGCGGGCGGCTCAGGCGGCGACGGCGTCCACCCAGGACACGGTGTTGGCCAGCCTCAAACGCGATCCTGGCGTGTGTTGGTCGGTGGCGAGCTTGCGCACGGTGATCGCGGGGGTGGCGGAGGGGATGGAGCCCCACCGCCAGGACGCCCAGGTGGCTCACGTCCTGAAGTGGCTGGAAGAGGCGTTCCAATCCCGGGGTGGCCGCAAGCCAGTGCTGGTGGTGGGTCGGGATGGGCTGATGTTACCGATCCGTGATCAGGAGTGTTACCGCGAAGGGGCGACGGCGACGATTTCGGTCCACGACCGGAGGGGTCGGCGGCTGGGGACGGTGTACCTGGGCCGGATGCCCGAGCCCGGTCAGGAGACGCTGTCGCGGCAGTTGACGGCGTTGCTCGAGGCGGTGTTGCGGCAGTGGACGGGACCGCTGCCACGGTTGGCCTACATCACCGATGGGGGCTACCAGCAGACGCGGTATTTCCGCCGGGTCCTGAAGCGGATGCACCATCCCCGTCATCCCGGCCAGCGGTTGGAGTGGGAATGGGTGATCGATTATTATCATGCATGTGAGTACGTTTACAAAGGGTGCAATCGCGCCTGTGCCATCGATTACGCGACCTTTTTGGACTTATTCTTCCCGGTACCCCCCGAGTCCCCACTTCGGGAAGAATCTTCGCTTGCAAGTATGCTTGATACACCTCAGACCAGACCCCGCTCAGATAGATCACGCGCAGGTCCACGATCCTTTGACCTCCTTCCAGTTTCCAGGTCATCCCCGACTGTTTCAGCCGTTGCGTGAACACCGTCTTGCACGCCGCCTCGGTCACCCCGCTGCCGATCGGAAGGTGGTTGTTTCGGTACTGACAATAAGACACTTCTCGCTCAACACCACCATAATCTCACGCGACTTGGCGTGGTTGTAGTCCATCATCGCGCTGGGGCTTGCGGCGCCTGACGTCTTCCGGCTGAGGCGTCTTGGCCTTGGCCTCGGGCGGCGACCAATGGCCCCAGACATCGTCGAGTTTCAACACCACGAACCGCACCAGCGTCCGCCGCCGCCGCCACTTGTAACGCACCTTCTCCCAGAGGCGAATCGTCCGGTTGGTCCGCTCCACGTGATTGTTAGTCCGGACCCGCTGACTGATCGGGTTCTTGAGATACGCCACCAGCTTGGGGAACTTCTCGGCGCTGAACTGCTCCATCGCCTTGACCAACTCCGGCACCGCCAAGAACGCCGCGTCGCGCACGATCGCCGCTCGGCGGCAACTCGCTTGGTGGAAATCCTTGGGGGTGTCGAAGAGCCAGTAGATCCGGTCCGCGAAGTGTCGCAGCGTCGCCAACTCGGGCAGGTATTCCAGCATTCGTCTCAGGTCGTCACGCTCCGCTGCGGTAAGGTTCTCCCGCCGCTTGACGATCAGATGGCGATGCTTGAATACGAAGTGTGCCTTCTCCTTGACCGTCGGTCCGCGGCGCCTGGCGGCGGCCTTGGCCTTCGGACTCTTGCGGCCCCGCTTCTTCTTGCGGCCGGCCCGGCCCCGCCGCTTCATCGCGTTGCGCAACCGGCGCACGGCATCCAAGACCAGCTTGTTGATATCCTTGATGACGTGAAAGACGCACAACTGATGCTCCGCCTCGGACCACAGTTCCCCCAGCAGAGCGGGATAGAGGTTCGAGCCGTCGGTCACCACCACTTGGGGATTGAAGCCCCAGACCTTGAGGTTCTTGAGGAACCGCCTCATGTGGTCCTGGTCGTTGGCGTCGACCAGGGCGAAGGCCACGGGCAGATCGCTCAGGGGGTCGGTGGCCAAGAGCAACGTGAACCGACCCAGATGCAGTTCGTCGACGCAGAGCGTGCCGCTGAAGTGTTTCAAGACCTTGCGGCGATGCGCGGCCATGTCGAGCTGTGCGACATGGTCGTGGAGCACGTCGTAGACGAACCCCGTGGAGAGGTCGAGGAGGAACTCCCGGCCCAGCGACTCCAAGGTCTGTTCGACGTTCATGCCATCCTTGAGGATGCGATCGAGCACGAGGTCGCGGACCTTGTTGTCGTAGAGCGCCCTGGGGAGGACGTCCTCGGGAGTGTTCCGGAAGGTCGTGCAGCAGCCGCAGTGGGCTTGATATTCGCCGCAGGTGATCTCCAGGAAGACGACCGCCTTATAGGCGACGGTGCGCACCCTGCGCGGCGGGAGCTTGCACTGCGCCGGGCGTGTTTGCCACACTTCGGGCAGGGGGCCTTCTTGGGGGCGCAGTGACGGGGTATAACGACGGGTGTGGGTGCTTCGGTGCCCATGGTCTGCATCTCCGGTGGTGGGGCTCAGAACACCCTCATTCACCGGGATGCAGGCCCTATCTTTCAAGAGCAAAACGACTTGGCACCCCGCTCGGGATGGTGGCGATCAGCGAGGAGTCTCGACAATAATCCAGGAACCGAATCCGCTTTCGCAAGTAGTTGTAGGTGTTGCGATATTGTTCACGCTTCTTCCCCAGCACCATCCGCCGCCGCCGGATCGCGGCTGCCGAGTGCAACACGCGGTAAATCCCCCGCGGTTTCGCCTTCAGCCAGCGGCACATCTTCCGCACCGAGGCTTGGGCACGCTTGGTGTCGGAAAACAACGCCTCCGCCAGTTTGTAAAGGGTGCAATCGCGCCAGTGCCAAAGATTCTGCGGGATTTCTGGCCTTTTCTCGGCTCGAACCCCGCTGAGTTCGATTCTCAAAGGATGCTGGAGTGTAAATCTGTATGATGGAGCTGCGGCCCCATCCCACGCGGCCGCTCCCCGCGCCGTCCCAGACCCGTCGCCCTCCCACACGGCCCCGGGGCTCTCGGATCGCCTGCGCCCGCGGGAGGATCAGAGCCACCCACCGAAGGATCAGGGGGACCGAGGAGGAAGAGTCAGGAAGATCCAGCCGGCCGCCCACGAGCGTTCTCCTCCGGAGGCACGCTCCGTCCCCTTGGCCCTGGAGGCGGCCCTTCCTGAGAGGAGGCGGTTCGGTGAGACAGCGCCCGACCGCGGAAAAAACGCCTCCGGCTCCGAATGGCACCAGGATAACCTAACTTTCAGTCTCTTCGGAAGTTGAGCCGCGTGGCTTTGTGGGGAGCAAAGCGACCTCCTCGGTTGGTCACCTGGCGGTTGAGACCCGCACGCCAGGCACCACACCAAGGAGGTCCCTGTGGCTCAGTCTACCGCCTCATCGCCGCGCGACCAATTCCATGACTTCCGAGACCAGTTCGTCCAGCAGAAGGGGCTCCCCTTCCTCAGGGTTCTCTCGCGGGCCTTCGTCGAGACCGCTTGCCGTCACGTCAACCATCTGTGGCGTCAGCGGATCTACACCCCCTGGATCACCCTGAGCATCTTCCTCTCCCAGGTCCTCTCCGATGACCCCTCCTGCGACGACGCCGTCGATCGGTTCCAGAAGTTCCGCTACGATCAGGAACTCCCCCCGGTCACCCCCAAGACCAGCAGCTCCTGCGAAGCCCGGCAACGCCTGCCCGAGAGGGTCTTCTGGGATCTCGTCCGCACGACCGGGCAATCGATCCATCAAAAGGCGAACGACTCATGGCTCTTTCAGGGGCGACCGGTCAAGATCATCGACGGCTCCACCGTGATCATGCCGGACACGCCAGAGAACCAGGCGGCATACCCCCAAGTGGACACCCAAAAGCCCGGCCTGGGGTTTCCGATCGCGCGGCTCCTCGTGCTGTTCAGCCTCGCCGTGGGCACGGTGCTCGAAGCCGCGCTGGGGCCGTGCCAGGGCAAGCCGACCAGGGAACTGGCCTTGCTCCGCACGGTCATCGCCCAGTTCCAGCCCGGTGACATTGTCCTGGCCGACCGGTTCTTCTGTTCGTACTGGGTGATTGCGGCCTTGCAGGCACGCGGCGTCGACGTGGTGGTGCGACTGCACCAGCGCCGCACGGCCGACTTCCGGCGCGGGCGTCGCCTGGGCCGAGAGGACCACATCGTCACCTGGACCAAACCGCCACAGGTCCCCGACTGGAGGAGCCGCGCCGCGTACGACGCGAGGCCCGCCCAGTTGACGATCCGGGAACTCCGCGTCCGGGTCCAAGACAAGACCAAGCGGGTCCGCAACCTGGTAATCGTGACGACCCTCCTGGAAGCGAAGACATCCCAAGCCAAGGAGTTGGGGGGGCTGTTCCGTCAGAGGTGGTACGCGGAACTGGACCTGCGTTCGTGGAAGACGGACATGCGGATGGAGCTGCTTTCGACCAAGAGCCCGGAGATGGTCCGCAAGGAGGTGGCGACCCACCTGCTGGCGTACAACCTGATCCGGGGGATCATGGCCGAGGCGGCGCGGGCCGCGGAAGTGAAGCCGCGGCGGCTCAGCTTCCAGGGGTCATTGCACACAGTCCGCGCGTTTGAGGAAGTCCCTCTGTACGACCCGGCGCGGCTCGTAGCGGACCTGCCGCGTCTGTTATCGTTGATCGGCAAGAAGCGTGTGGGGGACCGCCCGGACCGCTCTGAGCCACGGGCCGTGAAGCGACGCCCGAAGCCTCACCCGCTGCTGCGGATGCCGCGTGCGAAGGCCAAACGCCTGATCAAACGAGGGATAATACCCTATAGTAAAGCATAGCCTCAACTACGAATGGCTATCGCCGCAAGTTGTCCAAATGACAGGCTTTAAGTTATCCTGGTGCCATTCCCTCCGGCTCCCAGTTCCCAGCCCTCGGCTGAGGAACTCAGGGCACGTTCCAGGACCGGAACGCTCAAATTCCGCCGAAATCCTTGGCTCTGGCGCGATCGCACCCCGTTATTTCGTGTCCGGCGGCCTGGTCTTCTTCACCGTGGTCACTTACCAACGCCGACCGATCCTCACCACCGCGGTTGGTGGTCGCTGCCTGCGCGAGGCCCTCGTGACGATCCGGGCGAGGCGGCCCTCGAGATCCCCGCTTACTACAACCCGGTCAAGCACCGCCTGGTGCGATGCCCCCGGGACTGGCCCTATTCCTCAGTTCACCGCTGGGTGGATCGCAACGTGTACGATCCAGATTGGGGCTGTGCATCCCACGGTCCGCCCAGTTTCGACGACCTGGACGAGACACTTATGGAATGAGAGGCCAAGTGCCACATGATCCCGATCAGTTTTGTGCCACATGATCCCGATCACTCGGGTGTATTCTGGACTGAAAAACCGCATCCTCTCCCGGAGGTCATCATGAGCAAAGAGACCGGGAAGCCACTCGTCGTCGGGCCATCGTCGCCGCCGTCCGACGGGGGCAATCCCAACACGATGCTGCCCGTCAGTTCCACGTCAGTCAGTCCATGGTCCATCCCTGGGTTCAGCAGGCTCAAGGGCAACGACTCGACCGGGTCGACTGGCACGACCGTCCCCACGCCCCCAAGGCTCCCCACAGGACTGAGGCCGTCATCGAGGACCTGGTCCTGACCGTTCGAGCCGAGTTGGAGCAGGTCAGCGACCTGGGATTCCATGGAGCGGAGGCCATCCACGGGGCCCTCAAGGGCCGCAAGATCGAACCGCTTCCTTCGGTGCGGACCATCCACCGCATCCTCGAACGGCGGGGAGTTTTGGACGGCCAGAAACGCCTCCGGCGCCCCGCTCCACCGCCGGGTTGGCATCTGCCCGAGGTCGCCTCGAAGCGGCGGGAACTGGACAGCTTCGATGTGGTGGAAGGGCTGGTGATCCAGGGTGGTCCCAGGTCGAGGTGCTCAACGGCATCTCCCTGCACGGCGGGCTGGCCGCCTCGTGGCCGGTGGAGGCGAGCGTGACCGCCAAGCTCGTGGTCGCGTCGCTGGTCGAGCACTGGCGGGCGTTCGGCCTGCCCGGCTACGCCCAGTTCGACCACGACACGATCTTCCAGGGGACCCACGCCCACCCCGACGTGATCGGGCGGGTCAGTCGGTTGTGCCTGAGCCTGGGGGTGGTCCCGGTGTTCGTCGTGCCCCATGAGTTCGGGGTTCCAGTCGATGATCGAGAATTACAACGGCACCTGGCAGGCGAAGGTCTGGGCTCGGTTCCAGCACGGCTCGTTGGCGGACTTGCAGGGGCACTCGCAGCGTTACGGGACCGCCCTGCGTCGCCACCGCGCCGATCGCATCGAGTCGGCCCCCCAGCGGAGTGCCTTCCCGGAACCCTGGCGCTTGAACCTCCAGTCACGACCACGGGGCCGGATCATCTACGTAAGACGGACCAGTGCGGTGGGGGCAGTGGAGGTGTTGGGCCGCAGCTTCGAGGTGGACCCACACGGGCTGCATCGCCTGGTACGCGTAGAGGTGGACCTGGATGAGGACAAGATCCGCATCCACCGGCTTCGCAGGAGGGAGCCGCAGGACCAGCCACTCTTGAGGGAATTGCACCATCGCATCCAGAGGAGAAGGTTCTCGGAGTGACCAGGAGATCATGCTCGATTGAGCATTCAGTGCCAATCGAGCATGCTCATTCGATGACTGATCGGGATCATGTGGCACTTGCCAACGTGTCGTCTTTCAACTGATCGGGATCATGTGGCACCTGGCCAATGAGGGGATCGACTTCTACTGTATCGGGTCGCCAACGAGATACAAGCCGCTTAATGTCATGCGTTTATGAAGAATTCGCTCGCCAGGGGCCCCTGAGCCCTTCGGATCGACCCACTCTTTCGGTGCTCGGGAGGAAACCCCGATTTTTCAGGCAACCGCCGGCATCGCCTCGTCTGTAGGATGCCGACAAAGCCCATGGGCACCAGAAAGGGCATTAAACCTCAGCGAATCCACTGAAACAAGTTCCTCCGCGTTTGGACCCGATACAGGAGAAGTAATAAACGGGCGTTTCGCGGCCGTCTGCTCGACCTGGGCTGGCGCAAGGATCAAATCGTGCTCATTGATGAGGACCAGGGTCAGTCGGGCAAGCAAGCCGCGGGACGCGAGGGCTTTCAGCGGCTGGTCGCCGACGTCAGCCTGGGCAAGATCGGGCTGGTCATCGGCACCGAGGTCACCCGGCTCTCCCGCAACTGCGCCGACTGGCACCGCCTGCTCGAGCTGTGCGCGCTCTCCGATACTCTGATCGCCGAAGCCGACGGCGTCTACAACCCGCGCGATTTCAACGGTCGTTTGTTGCTTGGTGGTGTTCTGTGGTCATTGAAAAGTCGCTTCGGCGCTGAAATTTCGGCGCTCTCAAGTCGTTGCAGAGCAGCAATTTCGGGCGTGGCTGAGTAACCTCTCAATAAGTCCGGGCATTCTCCGCGATGGCGCGAGCTCTCCTCCCTGGAATTCCCGAATGAGTGGTCGAGTCGGGAAAGCGCCCTGCGGCTTTGGCACCTTGTTTTTGGTATCCTGGTGATCGCGGTTGCCCTGAGCCTTGCCCGCGACCCCGCCGGCCGCGTCGCGGGGATCGTCTTCCTCATCGGGATGGGCGAGGCGGTCCTTGGGACGACGGCGGTGCTGAAGCTGTTCCAGACCGTCGGCGCGGGCGGCGAAGCCAAGGCGCTGCCGGCGCACGTCGGGGTGCTGGCGGCGACCACGATGGTGCTCGCGGAGGCCACGTTCGTCATGACCGGGTTGTTGTTTGTCGGCGCCTGGCTCATCCGGTCCATGGTCGCCTGAGCGTCGCGGGCCCCTCAAACCGACTGGAATCATCGATCATGAGCGCTGTCGCCTACGTCCCCGAGACCTATCCTCGCCGCTGGCTGCCGGCGGAGGCCGAGTTGAAGACCTGGGAGCAGATCGAGCCCTGGTACCGCCAGCTCCTCGATCGCCCGATCGATGCGGCCGCGGGACTGGAGCAATGGCTCTTCGACGTTGGCGAGCTGAACGCTGCGGTCGGGCAGGAAGGGGTCAGACGCTACATCGCGATGACCTGCCAGACCGACGACCCCGAGCACGAGGCGGCGTACCTGGCCTTCATTCGCGCGATCGAGCCGAAGCTCAAGGCGATCCAAAACGAGATTCGCGCCAAGTACCTCGACTCCCCCCATCGCACCGAACTGCCCAAGGATCGCTATCACGTTTTTGACCGGGCTCAGGAGAACCGCCGCGCCCTCTTTCGCGAGGCCAACATCCCCCGCGAGACCGAGCTGGCCGAGTTGGAGCAGCAATACCAGAAGATTGTCGGCGCGATGACCGTGACCTTTCAAGGGCGGGAGCAGACCCCCGCGCAGATGGCCCCGTTCCTCGAAGAAACCGACCGTTCGGTCCGGCAGACCGCCTGGACGCTGGTCGCTGAGCGCCGGCTGGCCGAGCGCGACACGCTGGATGCGCTGTTCGACCGGATGCTCAAGCTCCGCGTCGCGATCGCGCACGAGGCGGGGTTTCCCGACTTCGTCGCGTATGCGTTCCGGTCCCGCGAGCGGTTCGATTACGGTGTCCAGGACACGATCGACTTCCAGCGGGCGATTGAGCGGGTGTTGGTCCCGCTGGCGCGCCAGCTCCAGGAGGAGCGCCGGAGGGCGCTGGGGGTCGAGACGCTCCGGCCCTGGGACCTGTCGGTCGATCCGTTCGGCCGACCTCCGCTCAGGCCGTTCCAGGACGTCGAGCAACTGGCCGAGGGGACCGAAACGATCTTCACGAGCGTCGATCCCGAACTGGGCCAGCAGTTCGCCTACATGCGGGCGCATGGCCTGCTGGACCTGGCCAACCGCAAGGGGAAGGCTCCCGGCGGATACCAGACGACGCTGGAGGACGACCGGCTCCCGTTCATCTTCATGAACGCGGTGGGGCTGGACGGCGACGTGCGGCACGCTGCTCCACGAGGGCGGGCATGCATTCCACGCCCTGGCCAGCCGGGGCGAGCCGCTGTCCGCCTACCGCGAGAGCCCGATTGAGTTCTGCGAGGTCGCCTCGATGGCGATGGAGTTGCTCGGCGCCCGCGATCTCGAACGCTTCTACAATAATGACGAGGACGCGAACCGCTCGTTTCGCCAGTTGCTCGAAGGGATCGTCCTGATCCTCCCCTGGATCGCCACGGTGGACGCCTTCCAGCATTGGATCTACACCCACCCCGACCATACCCTCGACGAACGCCGGCGGGCATGGATGGAGCTGCTCGACCGGTTCGGCGGGATCGTCGATTGGTCGGGCTACGACGAGGCACGAGCCCATTCCTGGCACCGCCAGTTGCACATCTTCCTCTATCCCTTCTACTACATCGAGTACGGGATTGCGCAGCTCGGCGCGTTGCAGGTCTGGCAGCATGGTCTGACCGACCGGGCCGGCGCCGTCGCAGCCTACCGCCGCGCTCTGGCTCTCGGAGGCGCGCGGCCCTTGCCCGAGCTGTTCGCCGCGGCCGACATCCGCTTCGACTTCCACGAGGAGACCCTGGCCCCGCTCATGGATGCCATCCGCGCGGAACTCGACAAGCTCGGGCCCTGAGAGGGGATTTGGAAATCTGAACCGTCTGAACAAAGTGGTGGCGGATCGTCATGACCCACCAGGGGCACCGTGCAGGGACGAGCGCGCGAGCCCATGACGCGTTGCGGCGCCTGGTGCAGGAGATCTCTGCGCGATTCCAAGCCCTCGGCGTCATTCCGCGACAACCCATCGGTCAAGACCCCCGGGTCGATGGCATCAAGGTCTTCGACGCGGGTCAATGGGTCAAGGGACGCAAGCAACAAGTGCTGGTGGACACGCTGGGGATGCTGATCGCGGTGGTTTTGGCATCTAATTTGCGGGACACTTGACAAAGGGTGATTCCTGACCGCTTCAGTCGGCCTTGCCAAATTGCGGGCGAATGCCGAGAATGGCGGAAACGCCCAGGGAGGGGAGTTTCGAGGCCTATTTGATGCTCCCGCCCACGTCGATCGGGTCCAGACCTACCTTCGACCGATCTTCCTGGTAGGGGAAGGAGCGTCCTCCGGATGGCCGTCGCCTCGATACCCGCGTCTCCAACGACTCCGTCCGCGGCGCCGCCCGGACTGACGCCGGTCCATCGTGTGGGTGAGCGAATCTTTGAGATCGTCGCGGACGTCGGGGACGTGACGCTGTTCGTGGCATTGACGCTCTCGTGGATGTTCCGCCGCCGGACACGATGGTCGGTGCTGGTCCCCAATTTCTACGCGATCGGCGTCTCAAGTGTGCCCGTGGTCGCCATCACGGGGACGTTCATCGGGATGGTCCTGGCGGTGCAGGCGTATAGCCAGTTCGCGATGATGGGCCTGGAGACGCGGCTGGGCTCGGTCATCAACATCTCGCTGGTCAAGGAGCTCGGGCCGGTCCTGGCGGCGACGATGCTCGCCGGACGCGTCGGGTCCTCGATGTCCGCCGAGCTGGGGACGATGCGCGTCACCGAGCAGATCGACGCCCTCGCGGCTCTGGGGACCAACCCGATTCATTACCTGGTCGTCCCCCGGTTCCTCGCCTGTTTCCTCCTGATCCCTCTGCTGACCCTGATGGCCGACTTCATGGGGGTGATCGGTGGGGCGGTCGTCAGCACGCAGTTGCTCATGGTCGATTCGTTCGCCTACTGGCAGCACTCGCGCGAGTATGTGGGGGGCATCGACCTGCTCGCCGGGGTGTTCAAAAGCTTCTTCTTTGGCGCGGCGATTGCACTGATCAGTTGTCAACGTGGCTTCAACTCCCGCGCAGGCGCCGAGGGTGTCGGACGCGCCGCGACCGAGGCCTTCGTCTACTCGTTCATCGCCATCCTGTTCCTCGACTTCTGTATCGGGATCGCTTGGAACAGCGTGTATTCCGCCATCTGGCCCCAATCGATGGGTCTGCTATGATTGCGGCCGCTCCTCAGCCACGGGCAGACGGTGGTCCAATCATCGAGTTGCTCGAACTGACCATTCGGTTCCGCCAGCAGACTGTCTTGCGCAACATCACCCTCCGAATCCGGCGGGGGGAGACGCTTTGCATCATCGGCGAGAGTGGTTGCGGCAAGACCGTTCTGCTCAAGCTGATGATCGGCCTGCTCAGCCCGAGTCAGGGCGTGGTCAAATTCGACGGCTGCGACCTTGCCGCGCTCGACGAGCACGAGCTGAGCCGGACCCGGCTCCGGTTCGGCTTCCTGTTCCAGATGGCGGCGCTGTTCGACAGCCTCACGATCTTCGACAACGTCGCGTTCGGCCCCCGCGAGCACAATCTCTGCGACGAAGAGGAACTGGCCCGACTCGTCGCCGAGCGCTTGCAGGAGGTCGGTCTGCCCGATGGCCTGGAGCAGAAGAAGCCCGCCGAGCTGTCCGGAGGCCAGCGGAAGCGCGTCGGCCTGGCCCGGGCGCTGGCGCTGAACCCCGAGGTCATGCTTTACGACGAGCCGACCACAGGCCTCGACCCGATCATGAGCGACGTGATCAACGAGCTGATCCTGCAAACGCAACGGACCAAGAAGACGACCGGTGTCGTCGTGACCCACGACATGAAGACCGTCATCAAGGTTGCCGACCGCGTGGTCATGCTCTACCCGCTGTCGCGGCTCGCCGCCGGCGAGTCGCAGATCCTCTACGACGGCCCCCCCGAAGGTCTTGCAGACGATCCCGACCCCCGCGTCCGCCAGTTCATCCGCGGCGAGGCCGGCGAGCGACTCCGCGAAATGGCGATGAAGCGCGACCAATAGCGATCGGCACAGCAGAGGCGAGGATGGTTATGAATGAGCGGGTCATGCAGTTCCGGATCGGCATGTTCGTCATCGTGGCGGGCCTGGTCCTGACGATGCTGATCGTCTGGTTCGGCGAGTCGCCGTCGCTGTTCCGCGACCACATCTACGTCGTCGTCCACTACCTTGAGGCGCCCGGTGTGGCCGAGGGGATCCCGGTCCGCAAGAGCGGGATCCGCGTCGGCGAGGTTACGGCGATCGCGTTCGACGATCGTCCCCACCACCCCGACGGCGTGCTCGTGACCCTGTCGCTCGACCGGAAGTACAAGATCAAGGCGGGCTCGGTTCCCCGGCTCTCGCGGTCGCTGATCGGCGACGTCACGATCGACTTGCTGCCCGGCACGGGTCCCGGCCTGATCTCGAACAGTGTGAACCCGGCGCACGCCCCGATCATCGAAGGGGCCGTCGCGCCCGATCCCGCCAAGGCGCTGGCCGCCGCGTCCGAGGCCTTCGAAAAGGTGGGCGACACCCTAGCCACGATCGATCAGGCCGCCAAGGGAATCGCCGCAATGACCCAAGGCGCCAAGAACGTCGGCGACCTGATGACTACCTGGAACGAGACGGGCAAGAAACTCTCCACCGCGGCCTCGGGGATCGACCGTTTCATCCAGGCCAACGAGGCCAACTTCCAGCCGGCGATCGCGAACTTCCGCGCGGTCTCGCAGAAGCTCAACACCACGCTCGACCCGAGAACCCAGGAATCGCTGCGGTCCGGGATCCAACAGTTCAACTCCGCCGCGGGGCGGCTCGACACCAGCCTGACCCTCGCCTCGCCTTTCTTCACCGACCTCGGCGCCCCGGTCACGTCCATGCCCAGGACCGATTTCGGCCTGACCGTCCGCCAGTTGAATCTGATCTCCCGTGACGTCCGCCTCCTAACCCAGACACTCTCCGATGGTCAGGGCAACCTCAACACCAACGGCAGCCTCCAGAAGCTGATGCTGCGCAGCGACCTCTACAATAACATGAACCGGTTTGCGACGAGCGCGACGGATGCATTCAGTGGATTTAAGCCGATCCTGGGGTTTTTTCGCGTCTTCGCGGAAAAGATCGCACGCGATCCCTCGTTGATCGCGCGGTGGCGCTGCAACGCTAGATGACCGTTTCATGAAGGCTCAGGATGGATTCCGAGGTGGTGCTCTGGCCGTCTTGCCATAAGTCGCCATGTGGGCAGTACTTACGGCCCGGAGGCAACATGCTCGCCCTAGAGCACTCAAGTACCTTCTATGGAAGGATTTGCGGCCGATTGCCTGGGGCCACCACCCCGGAATCCATCCTGAGCCGCGTCTTATTCGCTGTCCGTCTCTGCCAGCGACCGCCGGACGCCCTGGATGAGGTCCTCGGAGTCCTCGTCGAGGTCCGACCATTGGCCGAAGACCAGGACCGTGCGCCGGGGGGTCTGGAAACAGCGGATGGCGCAGGTGTTGGTCATGTCGAGGCTGATGAATTCGATGTCGTGGCCGACGGCGCGATGGCCGTTGATCGTCTCCAGGGCAGGGGTCGCATCGAGGCTGGGATACTCCTCGCGCATGGCTGTCAGCGCCTCGTCGGCTACCTCGGCCGGCGCGGGGCAGGAATCGTCCACCGTCACCAGCGCAAACGCCAGCCCCCCCGGCGATTGCAACGCGACCGTCGTGATCGGGCCCTCATTGGTCACCTCCACCTCCCAATCGCCGGGATATTCGAACCGAATCCCGCGATCATCGTAGATGCCCGTCATGCTCCGCCCCCCATGCCCGTCACGGCGCTGGATGGAATCCGAGGTCTGATTTTCGAGATCGAGCACACGAGATTCGGAAATTGAAGATCTCTCCGAGATCGAGCCGTTACCGGCCCATCTTAACATCCAGCCCTCGGGTCGCCAACGTCGCCCGGCTTGGACCGGGCGCGCCGAATTGGTACATTGGCGGCGAGGACTGGCCGACGCGACGGACCAGCCTGGACCCAGCGAAGGCCCGGTGAGTCTCTTCGACCATGCGAGTTCTGTCGGGAATCCAGCCCTCGGGCGCCCTGCACATCGGCAACTACTTCGGCGCGATCCGGCAATACCTCGCGCTCCAGCACGGCAACGACGCCTTCTACTTCGTCGCAGACTACCACGCGCTGACCAGCGTCCGCGACGCGGCCAAGCTCCGCGGCTACGTCTTTGACGTGCTCGTGGACCTGCTGGCGCTGGGTCTCGACCCCGAAACCGCGACTCTGTTCGTCCAGTCGGACGTGCCCGAGACGACCGAGCTGGCCTGGCTTCTGACGAGCGTCACGCCGATGAGCTGGCTGGAAAAATGCGTTAGCTACAAGGACAAGGTGGCCCAGGGCATCCCCGCAGAACACGGCCTGTTCGCCTACCCGGTGCTCCAGGCGGCCGACATCCTGCTCTACGACGCCGACGTTGTCCCGGTCGGCCAAGACCAGAAGCAGCACCTGGAGATCACCCGAGACATCGCCGAGCGGTTCAACCACGTCCACGGTCGCGGCGGGGAGGTCTTCCGGCTCCCCAAGCCCTACATTCTCGAGACGGTGGCCGTCGTGCCGGGCCTCGATGGTCGGAAGATGTCGAAGAGCTACGAGAACACGATCGAGATCTTCGACAACCCGAAGACGATCCTCAAGAAGTGCAAGCGGATCGTCACCGATAGCCGCCCGGTGGAGGAGCCGAAGGACCCCGATCGCGACAACCTGTTCCAACTCTTCCGGCTGTTCGCACCCCCTGACGAGCTGGCCGAGGTCGAGCGTCACTATCGTGCCGGGGGCATCGGTTATGGTGACGTGAAGACTGCGCCTGGCCAAGCACATCGCCGCCTATTTTGCCCCGGCCCGCGAGCGTCGCGCCGAGTGGGTGGCCCATCCCGAACGTGTGGCCGAGGTCCGCGCGGCCGGCGCCGTGCGCTGCCTGCCGTTCCGCCCGGATCATCCTCAATTGCGCCCGTGCCTCCTGCGGCGTGGCTTAGAAACTATCCGAAAACGGCATTGTCCCAAACGAGCCAAATCGAGCTTGACACATACAGTAGTGATCTACTCGCCACTGGGTGTGGCGCAACTCAAGGATCTCTAACCTCTTGCGCCGGCGATTCACCCCTGGGAGCACTGCTGAAAAGTGTCAAGTTCGTACACTATGGGTAGCAGCGGTTTTGGGACGATCCCACCTCCAGAGGGAATGGGGGGGGGCAGCACACCCCATTCTATGCTGGAGGGACCTCATGCGATTATTACTATTCAAACGTATCCTAGATGGCCCGAGGTTTTTCGCCAGAGTCCAGTCAAGAGCTCATCTGCGTCCTTCTGCGTGAGCCGCGAACCGTTGTTCATGTTGCGTCGATCTTGGCTTGGCCGGACCGGACACATTCCAGGTCGGAGAGCGAGGGGCAGCCCACGGGGAGCTGGGCCTCCTCGATGAGCATGTTGGGGATATCATCCTTGATGGCGAAGCGGGGACCGCATCGGGTGCAAACCAGGGCGTCGCCCTCACGGCGCAAGGGTGACTTCTGATCCACAGGGCAGACCAGCAACGCCAGCAGTTCCTCGCTCACCATGGTGTCGGTATCCTCGGGATAATGCCGGGAGTGCGTTCAGGAGCCGCCTTACGGGGAAGCGGCCGCATGCGGTATTATGGTGCGAGGTCCGTTGCGGGTGAAGCGGAATCTTGGGTCGATCCACGGGGTTTCTTTCGGCTCGAATGACCCTGTGCTCGACCTTTGCCTCGCCCGTTTCCTGTCCGATTTCACGAAGGCGTTCCGACATGGCGAACTCCTATGTCGTCCGTTATGGCCAGATGCGCTTTCTGGGCGAGTTCGTGGCCCTGGCCGGCCAGGAACATCCGCGCGGGCAGCGGGTCGTCGTGCGGAGCGATCGCGGTACGGAGCTGGGCGAGGTGCTCTGCCCGGCCACGGACCGGACGGCCCTGTTCTCGAGAATCCGGTCCAGGGGCGAGATCCTCCGGGCCGCGGCGGCCGAGGACCTGGCGGACGAGGCCCGCTCGTCGAGGCCCAGAAGACGCGGGTTCGCCACCTGCCGCGAATTCATCGCCAGGCGCCGGCTCCAGATGGACCTGGTCGACGTCGAGGCGATCCTCGGCCGCGAGCGGATGGTCTTCTACTACCTGGCCGAGAAGCGGGTCGACTTCCGCGAGCTGGTCAAGGACCTGGCCCGTGCCCTCCAGACGCGGATCGAGATGCGCCAGATCGGGGTCCGCGACGAGGCCAAGCTCCTGGCCGATTACGGCGACTGCGGCAAGCCGGTCTGCTGCAACACCCACCTGTCGCGGATGCCCCCGGTCTCGATGCGGATGGCCAAGATCCAGAAAACGACGCTCGACCCCTCGAAAATCTCCGGACGATGTGGTAGGCTCAAATGCTGTCTGCGATACGAGTTCGATACCTACCAAGCTCTCGAGCGCGAATTGCCGGCCGTCGGCTCGCGAGTGGTTACCCCCCATGGACAAGGCCGGGTCCTGGCTCTGGAAGTCCTCGCCCGCAAAGTGGTCGTCGAATTCGAAGATCGGCGTCGCATCGTCGTCGGTCAGGACGAGATCCTCGGCGTCGAGAAACCGAAGGCCCGGCCCCCGTCAGGACGAGGACGATGATCGCATCGAACATTGACCGTTCGATGCATCCCGGAGCGACAGGGAATTTCCCATGAGCCTTCGCAATGACCTGGCGGGGGTCCTGGCACGCGACCCTCGCTACTCGATTCAGGCGTACGCCTTCGTCTTCGAAGCCCTCGAATACACCAAGAAGACTGAAGAAGCGGGCGCAGGGCGCGCGCCCGGACCCGCGGCAGGGCCTCCGCGGCAGTCCCAGCATGTCAGCGGCCGCGAGCTCTGCGAGGGGGCCCGCCGGCTCGCCCTCGACAACTACGGGCTGATGGCGTTGACCGTCCTCAGCCTCTGGGGCATCCGCTCGACGTCCGATATCGGCGAGATCGTCTTTAACCTGATCGCTTCGGGCGACCTGGAGAAGACCCCTAGCGACTCGCGAGCCGACTTCGACAACGTCTTCGACTTCGAAACCTCGCTGCAACGCGATTACGTCCTGAAGCTCGACGAGGTCGCCTGAGGGTCCGAAGGTCTTCGTGATGGATGCTCGTCGCCTGCGGTTCGGTGTCGCCCTCCTGGTCTTCTTGCTCTGGGTCGCGGCCCTCGGCGTGATGGCGGTCCGGTCGGGATACCGGCCGGTCGCACACCCCAGAGACGCGCACCGCGCGGATGACACGCCCCCTCGACTCTCCCAAAGGCCGTACAGCTGATGCCCTGGTCGTGGACCCCGACACGCCGCGATGAGCCCGAGTTGATGGATGCTCCCGGCCTGCCTGAGGCCGAGGTGGCCGAAGCCTATCGGGTGCTCCAGCAGGTCAATCGGCAACTGGGTAATCTGCACAGCATAAGGAGAGAGCTGCGGGTCTTCCTCGAGGAAGATCGTTCCGCTGGGGGGAGGGTGTCGATCCTCGATGTCGGGTCGGGCTCGGGCGACCTTCCCCTGGCCCTCCGCGACCAGTTGGAGGGGCGGAACGTCGAAGGGCTGGTCGTGGCGCTCGATCGCGACCCTACGGCGGTCACACTGGCCCATCGCCAGGCATTGGAGGTTGTCCGGGGCGATGCGCCTCCGGTTGCCGTTCGCCGACGGGTCGGTCGATCTGGTCACGGCGATCAAGTTCGCTCATCACTTCACGGGGGACGGCCTGCACCGGCTCCTCGCAGAGATGGCCCGCGTTGCGCGCCGCCGCGTGGTGGTGCTGGACATTCGCCGGCACTGGCTCGCATACTGGGGGATCGTCGCCTGGAGCCGATTGGCGACGTGCAACCGGCTGGTCCGCGTTGACGGCCCGCTCTCCGTGCTCCGCGGCTTCACGGGGGCGGAGCTTGCCGAAGTGGCCCGCCCTTTGCTGAACTTTGCGTGGACGGTGCGCGCGACCATCGGCTTCCAGCTCGCCCTCGTGGGGCGACGGATCACTTCCCCTCCATCGCCTCGTTCTGAGGGGCTCCTGGAACCGTGACGTGGCCCGAACACTCGCGACCGCTCGATGTCGTCATCGCCGGCGCAGGCCTGGCGGGAGGATCGCTGGCGCTCGGGCTGCGCGGACCGGCGCGAGGGTCGCCTTGCTCGATTCGGCCCAGTTTCCCCGCGACAAGCTCTGCGGCGAATTCCTCAGTCCCGAATGCTGGAGGGTTCTCAACGACCTCGGCCTGGCCGGGGCCGTGGGCCACCAGGGGTATCACGCCATCCGTCGCGTCCGGATCACGACGCCGCGCGGCCCGTTGCTCGATGTGGAAGTCATCGGCAACGACGGCCTGCCCGGCATTGGTCTGAGTCGGTCGGTCCTTGACGACCTGATCGTGCGGCATGCCCGGGCGGCCGGGGTCGAAGTGATCGAGGGGGCACGGGTCGGGTCGCCGATCGTCCAGGAGGGCCGGGTGTCCGGAGTCGCCGCGCGACGGCTCGACGGTGCCTCCTTCGAGGTCCGCGCCACCGTCACGGTGGCGGCCGACGGCCGGCACTCGGGGCTGGTCCAGCGCACCGGGACGACGCGTGTCCGGAGTCGGTTCCGTCCCCGGTTCTTCGGCTTGAAGCGACATTGGGTCGTGACTGGGTCTGACGCCGAGCCGGTCGGGACGGTCGGCCTCCACCTCGTTCCGGGCGGCTACGCGGGGACGTGCCGGATCGAGGCGCCGCTGACAAACCTGTGCGCTTTGCTACCCGAGTCGGCCCTCCGCCATCATCGCGGGAACCTCGATCGCCTGGCCGACGACCTCTTCGTTCGGAACCCGGTGCTGGCCCGGATTTGGGGTGCGGGGACCCCGTCGGGCGAATGGAAGACCGTCGCAGGTGTCCGCGTCGAGGCCTCATCCCCCCGCACGGCCGGCATCTTCTACGTCGGTGACAGCCAGGGCACGATCGACCCCTTGGGAGGTCAGGGGATGACCATGGCCCTGCTCGGCGCCGAGGTGCTCGCCCCGTTCGTGACGCGCGCTCTGGCCGCTCGCGACGTCCACCCCTCACTCCAGCGCGTCTACGACGCGGCCTGGCATCGCCGGTTCGACCGTCGCATCGCGCTCTGTCGGGCATTCCACCACGCGCTGGTCAATCCCCTCCTGATCGACCTCGCCTCGACGTCCAAGGGCCTCGCCCCCCGGCTCCTGGCCGCCTGTTTCGCCCAGACGCGGGATGCGAATGCGACTTGATCGATAGGGCGGTAATGCCCGCCTTGATTATTCAGCTGGACGCGGGGGTCTGGGTGGTGGGAGCGGTCGTAGGCCAGGGCTTTCCGGTCTTCCTCGGTGAAGGTGACCGTGCGCCTGACGGGTCCCCATGATGCTGGGTCTCAAGTCGCTCCCCGTCAGGAGCTGATCCCCACTCGCGGTCGCCTACAATTTGTGTCAGACCCGGCCGCGCCGAGTAGAGTTCGCCAAAGAGGCCCGCGCCACCAGGCGCCAGTCCTTGGCGACGCCGGTCAACTCGGCGAACGAGACGCCCAGCCCGATTGCCACCATCATCTCGATGCACGTGACGGTGACGAGGATGTTGATCAGCCGGTCGATCGTCATCGCGGTGTCGCCTGGTTGACCTGGAGGCCCGGCCGGCTCTGCCCACAATTGCCGCCCACACCCTGGACATCGCTGACATCCGCCAGTGCTCGATCCTCCGGGTCCGGGAAGGAGCGTTCGGCCGAACGATGGAGCAAGGCCAACTCCGGACGAAGTAGCGCGGCGCGCTTCTCGGGGAGGCCCTCGATCAGGTTCTCCAGCATGGCACGAAGGCGTCGGGCGACCTGGATGCTTGCCCCGCCGAAATGACGGATCTCGGTGACGGCCAGGTGGACGAAATCGGCCCAATCCGGCGTCCGGTAGACGAGCCGAAGCTGGCCCGCCGCATCTCGCACCCGCCCGTCATCCAGATGGCGATCGCCGACGGTTCGGAGGAGGTGATGGATCTGGTCGAGGGCCAGGACCGCAGTGGTCGGGTCGTTGATCCCCGGCGAGAGCCCCTTGGAGGCCATATCCACGAGGATTCGGAACGCGAAGGCCGGGTCCTGCTCCAAGGTGCGCTCCTGTCCGAGGGCGACCGATCCGCGCAACTCGCCCGCCGGTAGCGTTGCTCCGCCCTGGAAAATCCGGAACAAGGGGTCCTCGGCCGCCACGAAATCGCCGACCTGCGGCACCAATTCGATGACGCAGTCGACCCGCTCGGCCAGGGACACGAGCCCCTGGACGTCGAAGGCGAGGACCACGCCGTCCGTCGGGCTCGTGATCGTGCATGAAGGCTCCCCGCAGGGGACGTCGGCCGAGTCCGGCGACGTGTCAGGCGACTCGGCGAGACGCCGCGGATAGACGTTTTCGATCACCCCTCGGCCCAGTGAGGCGACGGACCGCGCGGCCCCACTCGGTCGCAGCACCTTCCCCATGTGGTCGATCAGGTAGAGGAAGACGCCCAGGCTCGCCACGCAACCGTAGGCTGCCACGTCCGACGTGACCAGGGGCACGAAGTCCTTGATCCGGACCAGAGCCGCGAGCGTGAAAGTGAAGGCGAAGACGAACGCGGCCAACGAGAACTTCGTGACCGGGTCCTTGAAGACGATCGCGATGACGCGTGGCGTGAGCTGGGCGCTGGCGAGCTGGACCGCGACCAGCAGCGCCGAGGAAACGAACACAATCAATGTGAACATGGATGAAGACAATGTCCCTAGCACCGTTCGCGCAGGCCTCCGGGTGGAAACCCGATCTCCAACGCATCGCCTCGTCGACCCAGTTCAGCAACCGCACGGCCCCCAGCGCCGCGACCATGCCCAGCACGGGGAGGATCCAGATCGAGTTGCCGACGTAATGCCGGACACGGTGGCGCTGGAGCCAGGTCATGAGAGTCGGTCTCCCCACATTGCCGGTCGACGACGGACGCGAGTCGGACGGGGCTTCGTCAGGCCCTCAGCCCGGCCGAGGCCGGTGCTCGGGGCTCGGTTCCCGTGCGGTTCGTGTCGGGCCCGTCACGATATTCTGCTTCCTCTTCGCGGAATCGTGTCTCTTGAGAAGGCGTGGATCTGCCGGAGGGGTATGTCCAGGTACAATCCGCGGGATTCGGACAGGCCCCCTCCGGCGGGTTATTCGTCTGACAGACGTTGCCTCGCCTTGGCCAGGAGCTCCCGCTGCTCGTCGGTCACCTCGGGATTCTTCAGGTCCATTCTCCGACTTAACCGTCCCCCGCCTCGGCGACGGGCTCGGCAGGGATGGCGCCGGGAGGGCGCCCGTCCCCGTTGGCCGGCGTGGCCGGCTTCGGCCGGACCGGGCGGGTCCAGGGTCCACGCAGTCGCTCGCCGAGGACGTAGTAAATCGGGATGACGAACCGCCCTAGGACCGTGCTGACCGCGATCCCGAAGGCGATCACCACGCCCAGCGAGTTGCGGCTGTAGGCCCCGGCCCCGGTGGCCCGGGCCATCGGCAGGACCCCGAAGACGAACGCGAACGAGGTCATCAGGATCGGCCGGAGCCGCTGGCGGGCCGCCTCCTTGGCCGAGTCGAGGATGCCCATCCCATGCCTCTCCATCAGCTCGACCCCGAACTCGACGATCAGGATCGCATTCTTGGTCTCGAGGCCGATGAGCATCACCAGGCCGATCTGGCCGAAGACGTCCAGCGGCATGTCGTACAGCCAGAGCCCGATCATCGCGCCGAAGGTCGCCAGGGGCACCGTCAGGATGATCACCAGCGGCCGGATCCAGCTCTCGTAGAGGGCCGACATGAACAGGAAGACGCAGACGACCGACAGGGCGAAGATGTAGGTCGCCAGGTTGCCGGTCTTTTGCTCCTGATAGGTGGTGCCGGTCCACTCGTAGCCAAAGCCCTCCGGCAGGACCTCGGCGGCCACCGCCTGCATCGCGTCGATCGCCTGGCCCGAGCTGTACCCCGGGGCGGGCTGGCCGGTGATCCGGGCGGCGGTGTACATGTTGTAGTGCGGCACGTCGATCGGCCCGAGCGTGTATTTGACCTGGCCCAGGGCGCTCAGGGGCACCTTGTCCCCCTCGTGGTTCAGGACGTACAGGCGGGCGATGTCCTCGGGCCGGTAGCGGTCGTTGGCCTCGGCCTGGACCACCACTTTCCAGGTCTTGCCGTAGAGATTGAAGTCGTTGACGTAGTAGGCCCCGAGGTTGGTCTGGAGGACGCCGAAGACGTCGGAGACGGCGACGCCGAGGCGTCGGGCCTTGACCCGATCGATGTCGAACCGGAGCTGGGGGACCCGGGCCGAGAAGTTCGTGAAGACGCCGGCCAGCTCGGGACGCTTTCGGGCCGCGTCTAGGAACCGCTCGGTGACCCAAGCCATGGCCTCGACCCCCTTGCCCTCGCGGTCCTCGATCATGAAGTCGAAGCCGCCGGTCGAGCTCAGCCCCTGGATCGGCGGGGGCTGGAGGACCACCACCCTCGCGTCGCGGATCTGCCCGGACAGGCTGCGCTGGAGCTCCCTCGCCAGGCCGACCGCCCGCAGCCCCGGCGTTGTCCGATGATGCCACTCCTCGAGCATCACGAACGCGGTGGCGGTGTTGGTCTGGTTGATCCCGGTCACGGCGTTGTAGCCGTCGAGGATCAGCACGTCCCGGACGCCGTGGAGCTGACCGGCGATCTGGCCGACGCGCCGGGCGACCCGGCTGGTCGGCCCGCGCGTCGTCCCGTCGGGCGTCTGCAGGGCGATGATCAGGTAGCCCTGGTCCTCGGTCGGGATGAACGCCTTGGGGCGCTCGTAGATCAGCCAGCCTGTCAGCGCCAGCAGGCCAAGCGAGGGCAGGACGATGGCCCACCAGTAGTGGGCCCCGAAGTCGAGGAACGAGTCGTAGGAGTCCTCGACCCACTTCAGCCCGCGGTTGAACCACCGGAACGGGGGGAACTTCGTCTCGCCGTGCTTGGGCCGGAGAAACAGCCGGGCGATCGCCGGGGTGAAGGTCAGCGAGTTGAACGCCGAGAAGAGGAACGAGAAGACGATCGTCATGGCGAACTGGTTGTAGAGCCGGCCGGTAAGGCCCGGGATGAACGCCATCGGAACGAACACCGCCGCCAGGACCAGGCTGATCGTCACGATCGGCGCCGTGATCTCGGCCATCGCCGCCCGGGTCGCCTCCAGCGGCCCCATCCCGCGTTCGAGGAACTTCTCGATGTTCTCCACGACGATGATCGCGTCGTCGACGACCAGGCCGATCGCCAGCACGAGCCCGCACATCGTCAGCGTGTTGATCGAGAACCCGAAGGCGGCCATCATCGCGAACGTGGCGACCAGCGAGACCGGGATCGCGATCATCGGGATGGCGGTGGCGCGGACGCCCTGCAGGAACACGAACACGACGATCAGCACCAGCAGGAACGCCTCGATGAGCGTGTGCCACACCTCGGTGATATTCTCGCGGACGTAGAGGGTCGTGTCGTAGGCGATCCGGTATTCGAGGCCGTCCGGGAAGTTTCGCGCCACGCGGTCCATCTCCAGGCGTACCTGCTCGACGATCTCCAGGGCGTTGGCGTCGGCGAGCTGGTAGATCGGGATCGTGCCGGCGGGCTTGCCGTTGAGCCAGCCGGCCGTCTCGTAGTTCTCCGAGTCGAGCTGGACGCGGGCGACATCGGAGAGGTAAACGATCGAGCCGTCGTCGTTGCGGCGCACGACGATCTTCTCGAACTCCTCGACCTTCGAGAGCCGCCCCTTGGACGTGACGGGGTACTCGAACCGCTGGCCGGGCGGCGCCGGCAGGGCGCCGATCTTGCCGGAGGCGGCCTGCTTGTTCTCCTGCTGGATCGCCTGGACGACCTCGGCGGGCGAGATCCGCTGGTTGGCCATGCGGTCCGGGTCCAGCCAGACCCGCATGGCGTACTTGCGGCCGAAGGGGTTCACGTCGCTGACGCCCGGGATCCGTTTGAGCGCGTCGACGACGTTGATCTGCGCGTAGTTGTCGAGGAAGGTCGCGTCGTAGCGGCCGTCGGGCGAGATGAGGTTGACGACGCAGACCATGTTGGTCGAGGTCTTCTTGACCGTGACCCCGTACTGCTTGACCTCGGGCGGGAGGCTCGTCTGGGCCGTCGCCACCTTGTTCTGGATGTCGACAGCGGCGATGTCCTGGTCGTAGCCGACCTCGAACGTGGCGATGACGTTGGCGAGGCCGTTGGAGGTGCTGTCCGCGTTGAAGTAGATCTGGCCCTTGACTCCGTTGATCTGCTGCTCGATCGGGGTCGTGACGGTGTCGGCGACGGTCTGGGCGTCGGCGCCGGTGTACGTGGTGGTGACCTGGACCTGGGGCGGCACGATGTCTGGGTAGAGCGACACCGGCAGGACGAAGATGCAGATGCCGCCGACGAGCAGCATCAGCAGGGCCAGCACCGTGGCGAAGATCGGGCGGCCGATGAAGAAGTTGACCATGGCTGTTCTCGCAGGCTGAGGATTGGCCTCAGTAGGGATACCGGCCCGGCGCGGCCCGGCCGGGTCGTGGGTCACGGCTTCCGGCCCGGCTCGCGGGGCGTCCCTTCGTCCGGGTGGCCCTCCTCGGCGATCGTGCCCGGCCCGGCGCGCAGAGCGCGTCGGGCGGCGCCGGCTCGGCCTTGACCGTCATCCCGGCTCGGACCAGTTGCAGCCCCTCCACGATCACTCGCTGGCCGGGCTCGAGGCCCGATTCGAGGACGCGGAGGCCCTCGTGAGTGAAGGTCGCCCGGACCGGGGCGACGGCCACCTTGCCCTGCTTGTCAACCGTGTAGACCGTCGGACCGGCCTGTGTCTCGATCACGGCCTGCTCGGGGACGACGACCGCGTCCCGGGCCTCGCCGACCTTGGTATTGGCCTTCACATATTCACCCGGCAGGATTGTCTTCTCCGCATTGGCGACCTCCGCCCGGATCAGAAAGGTAGAGGTGGTCGGGTTGATCGCGTTGTCGATGACCGTCGCCTTGCCTGGAAATCGAAGAGCCTCCTCGCCCTCGAGGCCGGGCCGGAAGACTTCGACGGGGAGTCCCCGGGCGATCAGCCGCGCCACCCGGTCGAGGTAGCGGGAGGCGACCTGGATGTCGACCCCCATCGGGTCGAGCTGCCGCACGACCGCCAGCTCGGTGTAGTCGGAGCCGCCCCCCGCGGTCGCGGGGCCGACGAGGTTACCCAGCTGGATCTCGGACACGCCAATCCGGCCGTCGATCGGCGAGAACATCCGACAGTAGCTCAGGTCGATCTGGGCATCGGCGACCCGAGCTTTCGCCCCGGCGACGTCCGCCTGGGCGGCGATGATGTTCGTCTCGTAGTCCGCCTTGGCCTGCTCCAGGCTGGCCTTATCGGCCTCGACCTGCACCGCGTCCTTCTGGCGGAGCGCCTGCTTGCGCTGGACATCCTCGACCGTGGAGGCGTTCCGCTTCAGCAGCGACTGCTCACGCCGCTCCTCGACCTCGGCGAGCGAGAGCATCGCCTGGCTGAGCGCGAGCCGTGCGGCCGCGACCTCCCGCGCCTTGGAGTCTCGCGCCTTCTTCAGCGAGGCCTCGGCCTGCTCCAGTCTTGCCTGGGCCTCGGCAAGTTTGGCCTTGAAGGGCTCCTCGTCGATGACGAACAGGAGCTGGCCCTTCTTGACGTCGGCGCCCTCCCGGAAGTGGATCTCCTTGAGGAACCCGCGCACCCGGGCGCGGACAGAGACCTCCTGGAGGGCCCGCGTCGTCCCGATCGGCTCGGCCATGATCGGGACGGTCATCCGCCGGGCCTCGACGACGGAGACCACTGGGGGCGGCGGCAGCCGCTCCGCCCCGGCCCGGGATGAGCAACCCGAGATCGTGACCGAGGCACAGGCCACCCCCAGGGCGAGCCAGCGCAGCGTCCTCGGCCTGTACCGTCTCATTGGCACCATGGTCCCTCTCCTCTTCGGGTCCTCATCGGGCGGGTCCGGGCGGACAGCGCCGTCCGTCGACCGACCCTCATTTCGCTACGATCCAGTCACAGCGGAAACCTATCATTTCCGTGAAACATCAAATTATCTCCGACCCCTCGAAACTCCATTTCGCGCTGAACCATTACACTTGCAGGAATCCGTCGGAACAAGAGCTGTCGCCGACAGAAAGATGCCATTGTAGCGAGGTAAAGATTCGCCGAACCCGTCAGGAGGGTCTCTCTTGTTTCCGCATCCTTCCCAGTTTCGATGAAATCATTGGACTTACGTCAAGGGCCACTACTGTACAAACGGGTTCGGCGGTCATTTACGTAGCGAGAGCGTTCAATCGGGGCACTTCCATGAACCGGCCGGTAGCCTGTCCGGCTCACTGGTCGTTCGGGCTTCCCTCGCCCTCGGGTTTCTCGACGCGAACCAGGGTAAATTGCTGCGACTTCCCCTCGCCGAAGTGGACGAGCATGGTCGTCTCGTCCTTGGTCAGGTTGGCAATGCCGGCCTCGTAGACCGGGGTCTTCTTGTCGCCGACCGTCCACGCGGCCCGCTGACTGGTCTTGTCGGCGGAACCGTAGATCGGCGTGGTCGAATCGGTCAGGGCGTTGTAGTAGTTGCCGCGGATGACGCCCTGCGGGTTGATCGCCATCTGGAAGATGTTGAACGAACTCGCCTCCTGGCCCTGGACCATGGCGAAGACACCGAGCGGTTGCCAGGAGTCGGGAGCGGCGTTGGCATCAGCCTGCGCCGGTGCTGCCGCCTCGTTACCAGCCTGGGCGATGGCGGCGGCTTGCTGGGAGTAGACCTCGGTGGTCCCGACCGGCTCGCCGCTCATGTAGACGGTGTCACCCTGGTAGACGACCGAACTGCCGTAGTCGTAATAGTAGGGCTGGGCCGTGTAACCGCAGTAGGACGAGACGCCGCCCCAGTTCGCCGCCGTCCACGCCGTCCCCGCGAGCCAGCCGGCCGCCAGCCAGGCGCCGGGGTACCGGGCATACCACCCCGGGCTGAACGCGTGGTAATAGCCGAACCCTTGACGGACGAGGGCCCCTTGGGTCCGGACCGCTGTCGCGTAATGGGTGCCATACTGGCCTGTGGCCACGCCGGCACGCGACCCGGCCGCGACAGTGCCGCCCGGTCCGGTGGCGACCACCCCGCGTGACCCAGCCGCGACGGTGCCGCCGGGCCCGGTCGCGACTCCGGCACGCGAACCGACCGCCGTCGCGCCGCCCGGTCCGGTAGCAACCGCACCGCGCGATCCTCCGGCCACGGCGCCTTGCGGACCCACCGCCACGCCACCGCGGTACCCGCCGGAGACCGCACCGGAGGGGCCGACGGCAGTGCCGCTCCGCGACACACCCACGGCCGCGCCCGCGGGTCCCGTCGCTGCGCTCACGCTCGAACGTCCGCCGACGGCGTTCCCCTGCGGACCGACGGCCGCGCGACCGCGGCCCACCCGCGAATACGTCTGCCCGCCGGGTCCCGTCACCCGGACGCCACCGACGAATCGGCCGCCCTGGCCGCCTCCCGCGCCCGTGCCCCCGACTCCGGCCGCCCCGTAATTGATCGTCGTACCCCTTTGTGTCGTATGCGAACCGGACCTCGAGCCGGTCTGGACCGTGCCTCCATGGGGGCCGACCACCGTCCCTGTGCTGCGGGGAGCGGCTGCGGCCCGGGGGGCCACCGCTCCTCCATAGGATGAGACCGCCGGCGCACTCCGGACGCCGCCGCCCGGAGAGTAGTGGGGGGCACCACCCAGGCCGCCCCTGTATCCGCCGCCGCGGTACGCGCCTCCGCCCGCGAATCCGCCGCCACGGACCCCGCCCCCGCCGCCCGCCACGCTGGGCCAGCGCGACCGTTGACCAGACAGCCCCGGCCACGGCCAGAACGACCATCACCCACTTCCCGGCTCGCATCGCTGGTCCTCCCCTCGGCAAGTTCGCTTTGCTCTGTGGACTCGGATGTCCCCGTGGGACGGGGCCCTCACTTCGCCGACTTGACGCGTGTCACCTTCACCGGCGGCGCGTCGGGAAGATCCACGTCATCGAGCTTCCGCTTGGTGGACTGCCAGGTGAACGTGTCGTTGTCGATCTTGGTGAGGATGTTCGTGGCCGTCAGTCGGCCGCCGTCGGGGAGGACGACCGTCGCGTCCACGAGCCACTGGTTCCCGTCGCGCGACCAGGACCCCTCGCCGAACCCCCCGGTGCTCTCGAACGTCCAGGACCGCAGTTCGCCGCTCGAGGGGTCCTTGCCGATCATCTGGGTGCCGGACCTCGGCTTTTCGGGCAGCGCGACCGAGAAGCGCGCGGATGAAGGCCTTCTCACCCTCCCACTCATAGGTGGTCTGGACGGGACGGTCGCCCTCCTGCGACGACCAGCTCCCGATCAACCAGGACAACTCCCTCAGCGAGGCCTCCTCGTCGGGCCACTCCCGCAGCAGGGCGATCCGCCACTGACCGTCCTCGCGGGCGAACAGCGTGCTCACGCGGCTGACCGTGGGGGGCTCGGACGGGACGCGGTGCAAGGTGGCGTACCCTTCCCCGACCGCCGTATCGCGCGCGACGAAGCGGAGTGATTCGCTCTCGTAATCGAGCGTCACCTTGGGGTTCTGCTTGAAGAATTCCCCGTAGGCCTTCTCCAGGGCCTCTCGACCGTGGAGCGTCGTCCCGTCGTCGGCGATGTATTCCCCCTCCGCTGTCCAGGTCGCGGCGATGGCCTTGGCGTCGGCCTTCTCGAAGGCCTGTGGCAAAGACTTCATGACGGCCAGGATGGCCGCGCGGTCGGCGTCGTGGTCATCCTCCTTCGGTGCGGGGGCCGGCTGCGCCGACAGAACCGGCGGGATTGTCCCGGCCAGGACGACGCCTGTCGCGACCAGGATGAACCCCACGGTCAGGGACCGACCGGGGCGGTGTTCTTCTCTCCGCATGGCTGACTCTCCTGCTCCGACGGGGATGATGAGACGTTCCGTAGCGTTCAGCCCGGAGCCCTCGGAAGCCTGTGGGACCGAGAACCGACCACCTTTCCGACTTGCGGCGACGGAATCATGGGTTCGTGGAGTGTTGATTATCGGTATCGTGGAGCAACGGAGCAAGGAGCATTCCGAAAGCGCCGGTCCCTTGGAGAGGGATTCCTTTCCTCAACAACTGCTCGACGATAATCGTCGTCTCCAGACACCTTCGCGACAAGGGGACCGACCATGGCGAAGCACAAATCCAAGCGAAGGCCCAAACCAGTGAGAGACCCTCAGCAACCGCGCGATCGGCTCACAGAGATCCGGGCCGAGATCCGAGAGGTCCAACAGCAGATCGACGACAAGCGTCACGACCCGCGCATCATTTGCTCGGCCGAGGACCTTAAGGCGTGGGAGCGATCCCTTAACGAACTGAGCGACCGACTGGCCGCTCTCCTGCTGGCCGAGGCGATGCAAAATGCTCTCGGTGATCCAGAGAACCGGCGACAGGCCCGTTCCTTGGCACAAGGGGCGGGCCACACGCTCAAGGATCAAGGCCCACCCGACGTCACGCTTCGGACGGCAGGTGGGCAGGTCGACGTCCGAGTGTCCTACTTCATCCGCAACTGCGACCAGGACAAGGCCGGCATAGCGATATACCCGAGCCTGCTGCTCTGGGGTGTGCACGACCGCTGTACGGCGGGACGCGCTTCTGAAGTCAGCAAGCATAGCGGCGATGATGGGCTCGTTGGAAAAGGTCGAGCAGGACCTGCGCGATCGGGGACAACCCCTGGACCTCAAGACGACTCGGGCGATCGCTTATCGGTTCGCCACGCGCGCCCGTATCGCCCAGCGTGCGGGGAGTTTGATCTGGGCAGAAACCGACGCGGGCCGTCGCGTGGTCCTGTCCACCATTGGGGGCCGGATCCGGATTCGCACGACCAAACGCGGCCCGAAGACCGCCAAGGGACGCCACCGCTCTCGCGATGCCGATCGGCAGTGGTGCGATCGAGAGTACGATCCGCCGTAGGGTGAACCTGCGGCTGAAAGGGGAGAGCATCTCTTGGCACAAGAAGAGTGCGGAAACCGTCCTGTTGTTGCGTTCGTATTACAAGACGGGACGCTGGAACCTGCTTGAGAGGCAGGCACTTACAATTACCACGGGGGTCGCCACTTGAACCTACGGCAATGGAATGCTCCTTTTAGGTACTACTCCGTTAACTTCCTCAACCTTTTACCATTTCACGGTTTATGGTATCGACCAGAACACCAAATGCTCCTGATTGCAACCATGAAGTTTCAGGGAAACCCTGGAAAACAAGGGCTTTCCTGAATGGCTGGCATCCTTGCATGCAAAAGGTTCAGAAAAACCTAACGGAGTAGTGTGAGAAACTACCCGAAAACGCCTTTGGACCCCCTGTTTTTCAGGGTTCGGACCCGTTTTCGGATAGTTTCTAAAATGAATAGCCGGGAAGCTCAACCCTTCCCTCATGGACCAGACAGGTTTTTCGATCCGGCAGCCATCGCCCTAGTCCGATGTTGCCACCGGCCATCCTCCCCCTTCTCCCGCAGCGAACGGATCGGTGGTGTTCTGCGATCATTGAAATCCCGTCAGCGCCGCAGCTTCGGCGCACTCAAGTGATTTGTATTAAAAACTTCTGACATCACTGGCGAGATTTCGGCCGAGGGGAAAAAAACGCGTTCCAATGATAGCAGGACGCCACCAGACAGTCTGACAAACGGCGCAACCATCTCTGCAGCCCATCATGAACGCCCGGAGAGCGAAAAGCCGCTCGAGGTGGGGGGATTCTCTCCGGGGCGAAGGTTTGGATCCGCTCATCGTGGCACTGCGGCCAGGGCGCGTTCATAGACGTCGAGGTAGCGATCGATATTGCGGTCCATGCCGAAGAGTTCCTTGGCGACGGGACGGGTCGCGGTGCTGAGGCGGGCAGCGAGAGCGGTGTCGTTCAGCACGTCGAGGATGCCCTCGGCCAGGGGACCGGGCCGAACGGCGGTCAGCCGGCCGGCGCCCGTCTCGCCGAGGATTGTGGCGTAGTCGGCAAAGTCGGTGGCCACGATCGGGCGGCCCGAGGCCAGATAGACGGCGATCTTGCTCTGGACCGAGTAGTTCTCGCGGCAGGCCAGACGGGGGTGGACCAGGACATCGGCGCGGCGGGTCAGCGCCACGACCTGCTCGGGGGTCTGGCCCGTCAGCACGATCAAC
This sequence comes from uncultured Planctomycetaceae bacterium, assembly GCA_963803395.1. Lineage (GTDB taxonomy): Bacteria > Planctomycetota > Planctomycetia > Isosphaerales > Isosphaeraceae > JAFANO01. The sequence continues at coordinate 11,693 of CAWDND010000075.1, read as the reverse complement.
CGATCGCCGAACCGGCCTAGCTGCGCCCGATAGTGCTCGCCGGCCTTGGCAGGCCCCCCCACCAGGACGCAGCATGCCTCGGGCCGCTCCTCGAACACGCGCGGCAGCGCCTCGATCAGGGTGGTCACACCCTGATTCGGGTGGACGATGCTGCCGATGTACATGACGACCTTGTGCTCGGGCCCGACTCCCGGGATCGCGGTGGCCGGGGCGGACCGGTCGTACTCGCCGAGGTCGATCCCCGGATAGATGACGGTCACCCGGTCGGCAGGGACTCCTTTCTCCTCGACGACGACACGCTTCACCAGTTCGCCCAAGACGATCACCGCCGCCGCGTGCCTGCAGACCCGGCGCTCGACCCACATCTGGAACTGGAAGGCGGGTCCCCGGCCCAGCCGATCGCGCTCCACCTCATCGCCCAAGAGCGAGTGGATCTCGTAAACCATGGGCCAACCGTGTCGTCGGCAAGCGAAATAGGCGCGCGTCGCCCCCCCGTAATGCTGGGCATGCACCAGGTCGAAGGGGTATTCGCGGGCGATCCGCCTCAGGCCGGTCATCCAGGCGGCGGGAGGGAAGGTGAACGAGGGCGAGCCCTCGAAGTCGCCGCGCTCGGAGGATCCCACCGGCGGCCGCGCCGGAGGTGCGCCAGCACCACGTCCACCCCGCGCCCCTTCAGCGCCGGAGGATTTTGATCGGCAGCATCGCTGTGCCGTCATATTCGCCGGGGATGGGAAAGGACGTGACCATCAAGATGCGCATCACGGCGACTCCATGCCAGGTTCAGGGCCCCCAAGCATAGTGGCCCCGGTCGCCCTCGAAAACTCCAAAATGGAAGTGTTCAGGGGCCAGATAGCCAGGAGAGCACAAGAGCAGAGCGGATCTCGACGGATCAGCACTTCAAGTGGAACCGAGAAAGCCACGACCGTTCTTCCTCCGGGCTGCAGCCTCCGGGCTTCTACGGATGGACGACGCGGACCGGCTCCTTGCGGTGGCGTTGGTCGCGGGTCAGCGCACCTCCGAGACGGCGGTCGAGGGACTCGATGGCGGAGTCGAGGATGCGGCGCGCGGTGTCGAGGTGTCGGGGGCGCAAGGCGTATGGGTCGCGCGGCAGGCCGGTCCGGGGAAAGTGCAGGCGGTCGGACGTTACCGCGAGCCCCGGCGGGACCAGGTGCGGCTCGAGAGGCTCATACGCCTCGTCGCGCCGCGGCGATCGGTAATAGGCCCGGCGCATCGCGGAGGGGCCGGGGTAGGCCCACGACGTCCGGAGGGCCAGCAACTCGGTGAACTGGGGCCACGGTGGAGCCGAGGGATCGTGCGACCCGGCATGGACGTCGGCCACGATTGCAGGCAGGAGCCGCCAGGCGTCGGCCAGAGGCATCGGGCGGTTCGGGTCGGCCGCCAGCTCCGCCAACTCGGGCTCGCCCAGCTCCACCGCCGCCTGATGCACCAACGCCTCGGCGCTGGCCAGGTAAAGCAACGGCGCCCCGCGCCCAGGCGGCTCGACTCGCTCTCCGAGCACCGCCAGCCAGAGCTGGCTCTGCGTGTGAAAGTGGAGCGCATCCTGGTAGAGACAGTGGAATGGACTGACCACCGTCTCGATGACCCAGCCCGACGCGCCGGCGTTGTCCCCAGACCTGCTGGAGGGGTGCGCTCGTTCGGCGACGCCCGGGTCGGGGCCGGGGCGACGAGGGGGTTGCGGTCCGCGATCTCCATCCCACATGATGATTCCCGTTGCCTCCCGATCTCGGCACCTTCGCGGTCCGGCGGCCTTGACCGGTGGGGAGCAGCTCGGAAATGACCGGGAGCGGCCGCCCGTCCTTCAGACCACCCCGAAACATTCATCGAGCCTACCATATTCCCGGCCCCGCTTCCAATCTCCCTAAGCGGTCTGTTCATCTTGATTTCGAGCCTTCCTAACCACGCGCAGGGTGATCCAACAGGGCTAGCGTGAGGAGGCCGGGGCTGAGGCGATTCACGCGAGAAAAGGAGATTATTCAAGAGCTTCGATCCTTCTGACCGGGGGCCTCGCTCGGGAACGGGGAATGATCCTGTCCTCGAGAGAGGATTATCCCATGTTCGTTGCTTCGTGGGATCTTGGGCGTGTTTGCTATCGCGTACACCCTTTCAGCGCCCCTCGCCCTGCACCGCCGGAGCGACGGGGGAGCGTGCAGTGGGCGGGGGTGGCAACGGAGCAGGAGGAGGGGCCATCGGATCGCGCCAGACGAGGTCGCGGGCGCGGAGCAGATTTCCGTGCTGCTGAGTGGTCAAGTCACGCCGTGCGTAGTAGGCGATGGCGAGGTCGAGATCGCCGTGGGCCTCGCTCAGACGCGCCAGGTTGGCCTGCGCCCCCCAGCGGAACATCGTGAAATAGGGCTGACCGGGGCCGTATTCGGGCAGGAGGCGGAGGGTCTTCTTGAAGAAGAATTCGGCTTGCTTGGGGTGGTTCTGGTCGAGGTGGCAAAGCGCCAGGTAATAGGTGGCATAGATGTCGATCGCCTGCTGAGCCATCGGGGGCATCGGGGTCTTCTTGTCCATGAGCGTGGGTTGCTCGACGAAGCTGAACCCCATGTATTCCTGGATCGCCTCGGGATACTCGCCCCTTAACTGGTTGATCCGGGCGTAGATCAGCGGGAGCTGAGCGTCGAAAAACCTCAGCGATTGCTGGGTGGCCTGGACGAATTCGGGGTTGGAGAACAGGAGCCGATCGACCCGCCACGGCAGCACCCAGAGGCTGACGCCGCCGGAGTGCGCAGTCGAGGGCCGCGACGAACTGGTCGCGCTGGTCGGCCGGGTCGCGGTGGAAAACCGTGCTGTCCTGGCCGGAGAGATCCTTTTCCAGGAGAAGCATCCGGGGCGAGAGATAGCCCGGGCTGGAGTCGATCGAGATCCCGATCTTGCTCGGGCTGGCGGCCAGCGCCGCGGCGGTGGTCTCGTACGGCGACTGGCCCGGCAGGTCGAGCCGGTCGAGCACGATCGGGTTGCTCAACGCCTCGTCCAGCGTGGCCACGCCCTCGCCGCCGGGCCCGGGGATCGGCAGGCCGATTCGGGGATCGAACAGATAGAGTTTCTTGTCAATCAAGGCCGCGCAGAGCCAGGCGATGGGGTCCTTTTGACCTGGGGGCGTGTAGATCACCAGGCCAACGTCGATGCCCAACTGCCGGCAGAGCGATATGAAGAGCCAGCCCCGCTCGGACCAGATCCCCCCCTCCTCGGTCGCCATGCCGCGGAGCAGCACATCGTAAGGCCGGGCCTGGGCCTGGCCGAGGCCGGGTGCCCCGAGCGACCCGGCCGGCACGAGCTGGATGTTGCGGACCAACCAGTCGAACACCCGACGGACCCGCGTCAGGTCGTCACCCGTGCCGGCGATCCGTGTCGCGATGGTGTGATAGAGCATGCAGTCTTCCATGTGCCGGGCGTCGCGGAGCGTGAACTCCCGCGCCTCCAGGCTCGCGACGTCGGTCGCCGGCAACTGGCCAAGCAAGAACGCGCGGGCCGTCGGACTCAGGGCGAAGCGGGCCGCCTCGATGTCCGCGAAGTACCTGATTGAGGTTCTCGGCCGCCTGCTGGAAATTGGGGCCCCCTGGGCGGAGGGCGGCGGTCCGGATCAGATTCATCACGTTGGCAAGGATCGCGCTCTTCTGTCCCTCGGGGCTCGTGGAGGTTTCTCCACCGCCCCATGAGGACGCGGTCGAAGTGCTCGACATCCCCGGTTGGATGAGCCGGCCCTCCGATCGGAGATTCGTGAGTCGTTCGGGAGACGAATAATCGCACCCGGCCAGAAGCGAGGCCAGGCACGCCACGCCAACCCAGGGATGGAAGCGGCGATTCAAGGGGATAACTCCTGGATGATCCGAACGAGAAGATCGCGAGGTCGTCGCTGGTCGGGCCGATGGGCCCCGATCGCCTTTGGAAACGCGAACCCAAATGTAATCGAGCTATGGACCCATCCCTACCCCAGTCCTCCCCCCTGTAGGGGAGGGCTGGGATGGGAGGGGATAATTAATCACCGAATTTCCTTTTGTGAGTGACTCGAAGCGTGCCGATCGGCGTGAGCAGCGGCTTGCTCCCACGGCACGGAGGTGCTGAAGGCGCAGCGAACCCTTGCCCGCTGCGTCGGTTATTTTCTCCGATACGACCGGGAGGACGCCAGGGTTCGTCGGGGCAAGATTTTCAGGCGAGCGCGGGTCGGGGGCGTCCCGGGGCGTCGGCGACGGTGATGGCCTCGCGGATCCGGAGGCAGACGCGAAGCAGCGCCGGCAGGTCGTCGAGCCGCAGCGCGTTCGGGCCGTCGGAGAGGGCGCTCTCGGGCCTTGGGTGGACCTCCAGGAAGAGCGCATCGCATCCGGCGGCGACCGCCGCGCGGGCTAGGTAGGACACCATCTCGCGCTCGCCGGAGGTCGCCGCGCCGCCCGGCCCCCCGCCGGGCAGTTGCACCGAGTGGGTTGCATCGAAGACCACCGGCACGCCCGTCGCTTGCATCAGCGGGATCGCCCGAAAGTCGTTGACAAGCCGGCCGTAGCCGAACGTTGTCCCCCGCTCGGTCAGGAGTATGCCGGACGTGCCGAGGTCCATCACCTTGGCGACAACGTGCGCCATGTCCCAGGGGGCCATGAACTGCCCCTTCTTGACGTTAATCGGCCGCCCGGTCCCGGCCGCCGCTTCAAGCAGGTCGGTCTGCCGCGCCAGGAAGGCTGGGATCTGAAGCAGGTCGACTACCTCGGCGATCGGCGCGGCCTGTTGCGTCTCGTGCACGTCGGTCGTCACCGGCAGCCCCGTCTCGGCCTTGACCCGCTCGAAGACCTTCATCCCCTCCGCCAACCCCGGCCCACGATAGCTCGCCTTCGACGTCCGGTTGGCTTTGTCGAACGACGCCTTGAAGATGAGCGGAACATGCAGCGGTCCACAGATCTCGACCAGCCGACGCGCGATGACGAACGTCAGGTCGTTCGGCTCCATCACGCAGGGCCCGCAGATCAGCGCCAGCGGGCGTCCCCGGCCGATCGACACCGGACCAATGGAAACGGGGTTCAACGGGGCCATCACGCGTATCCTTCCCTGGAGACCGCGGCCCTCGCCGACAACGCTGGGCCAAACCGGTATTCCCGGTCGATCTTAGCGAACCCCCACCCTCTTGACGACCCGAATCCGGACCACTAGGCGCACGGGGTGCACGGTACCAGCACATCGATGGCGTGGGGCAACACCTCGGCGGTCCAGCCGCCGTCCAACGCCCCGTCCGCAATGACGAATCCGCCGGGATCGCCATCGAGTTGGACGGGGATCTCCTCGGTCGAGGAAACGACGACGCAGTGAACCTTGCGATGGTACACGCTGGGGCAGTCGAGGTGGACGCCGCGGACGACCTGCCAGAGGTAGCGTAGGGCCTGGAACGGTCCGGCGTCCTGGAAGACCAGCAGGTCGAGCCAGCCATCGTCGCCGCACGCCAGCGGGACGAAGGGCAGCCCCAGCGCGTAGCTCGGGAGGTTGAAAAGGAAGGCCGTCGTGCCGGTCAGGGTCTCCTCCCGGCAGGGGTCGGTGATCGAGATCGTCAGAGTCGGGAACCGGTATTTCAGACTCGACAGGAGCACGGACTCGACATACGCGGCGCGGTGGGTCGGGCGGACGACCCCCGCACGGCCAATCCTGGCCGTATGGTGTCGGGTCACGACGTCGGCGTCGAACCCGATGCCCGCCATCAGCGCGAACCGTCGACCGCCTGTCAGACCCAGGTCGATCGAAGCGATCCGGCCCAGAGCGATGGTGGAGGCCAGTCGCGCGGGGTCTCGGCTCAGGCCGAAGTGACGGGCGAACAGGTTCTCGGTCCCCGTCGGCAGGACGGTGATGGGGACGCTCGGACACTCGTTGACCAGCGCTCCCACAGTACCGTCGCCCCCGGCCGCCACCAGGCAACGGCAATCCGGGTCGCGTGCCGACTCCGCCACCAGGGCCGACCGCTCCGCGAGCGTCCAGGCCACCCGCGCCCTCAGATCGCGTCGCTTCAGTTCCTCGACCAGCCGCTCCACCCTGCGCCGGCCACTTCCCAGGCCCGAGGCCGGATTGGCCGCAATCCCCACCCAGCCATGCCCCGTGGCCGATGTCGGAGCCGATCGCGCCAAATCGAGTGAGGTCGAGCCATGGCCGTTCCTCTCTGTGCTTCCCAATTCCGCTCCCTACCCTTTGATCATCCTTCCGCCACCCGCGAAGGGAAAATGAAGATTGCGATCGAGGGTCTCGCATGCTATCAGCATGGCCGCTGTGGGTCAACGCGGTCAGGGCATGAATCCCCGCGCGACGCTTTCAATTGGGTACAGCCCGTTTGGCTGCACCCTTCGCGTGATCGTAACCCCTTGAAATATCGGGAGGAAGCGCTCGATCGTCGGATCGGCCCAGGTCCTCAGGTGCGCCCGAGGGGCCACTATTCGTAGTCGAGGCTGAAAGGGGATGCTCAGGGAACGTATCCTGACCGCTGATCAACATGTCCCGAACGAGAACGGTCAGGAGTCGGTCCCCATGAGCGCCGGTCAGAGTAGACCGCCCGCAGCGGCTTGTTCACCGACCAGCGACGTACTGCGACAGCAGATCAATCAGCGGCTCGACGAGATCATCGGGTACTGCCTCAGAGAGACAGGACCAACATCCTTCCTCGAGTTCGAGACGGCACTGCTGGGGCTCCTGCGATTGCTGGGCGGTTTGCTGATCCAGTTCTCCCTCCGGCGCGCCATGACGGGTTCGACACGACGGCTTGGACGCGGGACCGCGGCTATCGCGTGGCGGACCCCGCCGCCAGGCGGACCCTCAAGACCAGTCGCGGGCCGGTGGTCTATGTCCGGGCCTTCCTCGTGCCGCGACGCGGAGGCGGGCCCGGTGTGCATCCGTTGGACGTTGCGCTGGGCCTGAGCCGCGACGCCTATACCCCGCTCAGCAATTCCCGGAGGCGTTCAGCAGTGTCAACAGGGCGGCATACTCAAAATTCCCTGTAATTTCCCTTGTTGGAGGCCAATCAGGCAGAAGATACACTGGACAAGAGTTTGCGAAGAGCGTTTTCTGGCACCCTTGTTTTTCCTCGAATTCACCGCACGCCAACGTGCCATCACTCTCCGACTCAGCGGTCGCTCCGTCAAGTCTATCTGCTCGGCTCTGGGCCGCTCCGAGTTCTGGTTCCACAAGTGGTGGCGCCGCTACACCGAGTCCGGTGCCGAGGGTCTCTACGACCTCACCCTGGGCCAACCACCAGGTCGCCCAGCGGATCTCGCCGAACTGGAGCACACCATCCTCTCGATCCGTCGGCGGCTTCAAGCGCATGCCACGCCGGGCACCCGCTACAGCCTGATCGGGGCCGACGCCATCCTCGCCGAACTCAAGGCCCTTTCCGTCCGCCCGCTGCCCAGCCGACGCACCATCGAGCGGGTCCTGCAATGCGCAACGGCTGCACTTCGCCCCGGGTCCGCCTCGCCCCGCTGCTGCCGCGCCAGCAATACCCCGGCCCGCAGGCCCGGGCCTCCAACCAGCTCCACGAAGTGGATCTCGTGGGGCCGATCTACCTCAAGGGCCAGGTGCCACCACATCCCGATCAGTTGAAAGACGAGACGGTGGCAAGTGCCACCACATCCCGATCAGTCATCAGATGGACATGCGTGATTTGCACATCATGCTCAATCGAGCATATCCTTCCGGTCACTCCGAGAACTTTTTATTCTTGATATGATGGTGCAACTCCCTCAAGAGCGGCTGGTCCTGCGGCTCCCTCCTGCGGAGCCGGTAGATGCGGATCTTGTCCCCATCGAGGTCCACCTCCACGCGCACCAACCGATTCAGCCAGTGCGGGTCCACCTCGAAACTCCGGCCCAACGCCTCCACTGCCCCCACCGCACTGGTCCGCCTCACGTAGATGATCCGGCCCCGGGGTCGAGACTGGAGGTCCAATCGCCATCGCTTCGGGAAGGCACGCCGCCGGGGGGCCGACTCGATGCGATCGGTTCGATGGCGACGGAGCGCGGTCACGTAACGCCACGATCGCCCCTGCAAGTCCGGCAGCGAGCCGTGCTCGAAGCGGGCCCAGACCTTCTCCTGCCAGGTGCCGTTGTAGTTCTCGATCATCGATTGGAAGCCGAACTCGTGGGGCACGACGAACACCGGAACCACGCCCAGGCTCAGGCACAGCCGACTCACCCGCCCGACCACGTCCGGGTGAGTGTGCGGCCCCTGGAAGATCGTGTCGTTGTCGAACTGCGCGTAGCCGGGCAGGCCGTCCGCCTGCCAATGCGCGATCAGCGACGCGACCACGACCTTGGCCGTCACGCTCGCCTCCATCGGCCACGAGACGGGCAACCCACCGTGTAGGGAGATGCCGTTGAGCACCTCGATCTGGGGGCCGCCCTTGATCACCAGCCCTTCGACCACATCGAAGCTGTCCAGTTCCCGCCGCTTCGAGGCGACCTCGGGCAGATGCCAACCCGGTGGCGGAGGGGGGCGACGGATGCGTCTCTGGCCGTCCAAGGCGCCCCGTCGTTCGAGGATGCGGTGGATGGTCCGCACCGAGGGGAGCAGCTCGATCTTGCGGGCCTTGAGGGCCTCGTGAATCGCCTCGGCCCCATGGAATCCCAGGTCGCTGCAGTGTCCCAACTCCTTTCGCACGGTCAGGACCAGATCCTCGATGGTGGCTTCGGTTCGCGTGGTGGTGCGTGGAGTGCACGGGCGATCGTGCCAGTCCACCCGGTCGAGTCGCTGGCCTTGGGCCCGACGGACCCACGCATGAACAGTGGATTGACTGACGCCGAATTCGTGGGCGACCTCGTGCTGCGATCGACCGCTCCGGACGGCGGCGACGATGGCTCGACGGCGAGCGGCTTCCCGATCACTTTGCTCATGATGACCTCCGGGGAGGGATGCGGTTTTCAGTCCAGATTACAACGAACTGATCGGGATGTGGTGGCACAAAAGTGATCGGGATGTGGTGGCACTTGGCCCCTCAAGGGCAGCGGCCACCGCTACTACATCTGGGTGGGCAAGGACGCCTTCGATGGCGCCGTCTGCCTCCGCCTGGCCTGTTCCCGCCGCATGAACGAGGTCCTCGGGTTCCTCGGCGAGTGCTGGAAGGACCTGGGCCGACCGGCGCAGGTCCAGTTCGACAACGCCCGCGAGCTGTCCGGCTGGGGGCCGGCGGCGCGGACCCTGTCGCGGGTGATCCGGCTCTGCTTGCGGTTCGGCGTCAGCCCCGTGTTCATCCCGGTCGGGGAACCGCAGTTCAACGGCAGCGTGGAGAACTTCAACGGCTGGTTCCAGGAGCCGCTGTTTCAGCGGAAGTTCCACCGACCGGGGGACCTGCGTCGGGAGCTGGCGCGGCTGCAGGAGGCGGTCAACACCCAGCATGTCCACCCGCGGCTGGGGGGCAAGACGCCGGCGCAGCACCGCCGCGGCCTGCGGCTGCAGAAGCTGCCCAAGGGCTTCGTGGTGCCGACGGGGCGGCTGCCACTGGCCGCGGGGCGCGTGACCTTCCTCCGGCGCGTGAGTGTGGCCGGAACGGTCACGGTGCTGAGCCAATCGTTTCGCGTGGGCAAGAAGCATCGGGGCCTGTACCTGCAGATGGTCGTGGACACGGGACGCGGTCAGCTGACCGCGTACCTGAACGGTCGCGTCCTGAAGCGCTGGCCCTACAAGCTACTGAACGACTGACCGTCACCTAAAGACGCGATTGCTGGCGGTACCCACGGCCATTCGTCGTGGCGATGAGGTAGCGGACAACTATCCTTCAGAACTGAGCGATGCGTTGTCGGTTCGCACCTTACCAAATGGCTGTACGGGAATTGCTGTACCCTGCTGGTCATCGGCTGGTTTTTTCCGGTTGGCCACCCGGGTAAGTGTCCAGGCCGCCAGCGGCCTCGGGGGGATGTTCCTGGGGGCCGCGACCGCCGCCCTCGGCAATCGAGGAGTGGGTCTTGGGCCTGGTCCGGCCCTTCACGTCTACCTCAGCGACGGCCCCTTACCCGAGGACGACGGCGAGGTGCGGTCATCGAGATCGACGGCAAGGCGGCCCCACGGCCACGGAGCGGGAGTTGGCGCGGCGGCGCGGCCCGCGAGCCCACCACGAACAGGGCTGCAAGTGTCAGCGGCATCGAGGCCGGGCCCGGCGGCAGCGATGGGGTCGGAAGCCGCGGCGGAAGAAGGGGGACAAGAACAAGAACGGCCGCCGCGCCACGCTGGTGGTGATGTACACCTTGCGGCAAGGCGAGGACGGTCGGCTGCACGGTCCGGTCAACGGTCAACAAGAAGGTGTTCGGGACATTCGGCTCGCGGAAGTCGGCGTTGGGATGGGCCCGGCGGCAGGCGCCGCGCCGCGGCTTGCCCCCCGGAACTGCCAAGGTGGTCCAGATCGTCGTCGACGGCGAGACGTGCCTGGAGCAGCGACTGCGGCGGCTGTTCCGTGGCGCGATCCTGACCTTGGACGTCCGGCACGCGCAGGAGACGCTCTGGGAGGTCGGCCGGTGACTCCGTCGGGAAGGGAGCGCGGAGTTGACACGTTGGGTCGAGGGGTTGGAAGAGTTGCTCTACAAAGGGCATGTGCCCACGTTACTGCGACGGTTGGAGCAGATAACCCGTCTGCGACGGCCCCCAGATGTAAAAGGGGGGAAAGGCCGGCCAGCAGACCCTGGGAAGCGGCTTGCGGCAGTAATCGTCCGGGGCACCACAGCGGGGAAAACAATGAGGGTTCCACCAATGCAGCAGGCCGCCGCCGTCCGGGTGCCAGCCACCGACTGGGTGCAGTCGCTGGAGGAAGTGTTGACGTCCCGGGTCGGAACGCCCGCGTTCATCACCGATCGCCTGACCGCACGTGACCAGGGTGAGCACGAGTGTCCATGCCCCTACCTTGCTCCTCGTGCAGCGAGTTTTCCTGTCCAGTTCGGTCGTCATCATTCATCAAGCTCCTCCGGCCCCCGACACAGGAGTGACAGACGGACTGGGGTCACGCATCGGAAGGGCCTCTGGCAAGCCGCCCGGAACCGGGGCGGCCGGCCTCTCCCGCGGCACCGCGAAGGGGCCGTGAGCCGGCGGTCCCCCACTTGGCACCGGGTGTGTCGTCGTGTTCGTGATCGGTGCTCCGCAGAGGCCATCGCCCTGGAGGCGAAGCTCCCAGCCTCCTCCTAGCGCTCGATAGACGTTGATCAGGTTGAGAGCGATGCTGCCCTGGGCGACCGCAAGCTGGTCCTGCTGCTGCAACTTGGAGTTCTCCAGGGTGAACAAGCGATTCACGTCGGCCTTGAGGTCGCTGAAGAGCTTCTCCTCGATTTTTGTGGCGGCCACCGCCGCGGCGGCGCTGCGGGCGAGGGCGTCGGCCTGCTCCTGTGACCGCAGGAAGCCCCGCAGCGCGGTCTGGACTTCCTGGGCCGCCGTCAGGACCGTGTTCTGGTAGGTCGCGATCAATTCCTGGGTCCGGGCATCCTGGAGGTGGACGTTGTTCACGAGGCGGCCGTAGTTCAGGATGTTCCATGAGATCTGGGGCGTGATGAACGCCAGGCCGCCACTGTTCTTCAGGATCGAAGCAAGGCCGATGTCCTGCTGGCCGAGCGTGGTGCCGATGGAGATACTGGGGTACAGATCGGCTTTGGCCACGCCGATCTGGGCACTCTGGGCCGCCACCTGGCGCGGCGCTGCGGACGTCGGGACGACGTATCAGCAAGTCGGCCGGGATGCCCGCC